>NZ_AP023239.1:0-1395966 GCF_013393385.1 Paenibacillus sp. URB8-2
GTGGAAAGCCATACTTCCGAACTATGGCAGCAGATTTTATCGATTATTCAGACCAAACTAAGCAAGCCAAGCTATGATACCTGGTTTAAAGCAACCAAAGCGATCTCATTCAGTTCCAAGTCGCTCGTCATTTCGGCGCCGACAACATTCGCCGTGGAATGGCTTGAAAGCAGGTATACGAAGCTGGTCGGAGCTACGGTTTTCGAAGTGACGGGAAAGCAGGTAGACGTCAAGTTTGTTATAGAAGAGAACAAGCCTGCGGAGCCTGTCGTACAGATTTCCCCCGGACCGCCCGCTGTATCCCGTGAAGAAGCCCAGACGCATATGCTGAATCCCAAGTATACGTTCGATACATTTGTCATCGGCTCCGGGAACCGGTTTGCCCATGCGGCGTCGCTTGCCGTGGCGGAAGCTCCGGCCAAAGCATACAATCCCTTGTTCTTATACGGAGGGGTGGGGCTCGGCAAAACTCATCTGATGCATGCGATCGGCCATTATATTCTTGAACATAATCCGAGCAACAAGGTGATTTATATTTCATCCGAGAAATTCACCAACGAGTTCATCAACTCCATCCGCGACAACCGCGGCGAAAGCTTTCGCAACAAGTACCGCAATGTTGACATTCTGCTGATTGACGATATCCAATTCCTCGCCGGCAAAGAATCGACGCAGGAGGAATTCTTCCATACGTTCAATGCGCTGCATGAGGAACGCAAGCAGATTATCATCTCCAGCGACCGGCCGCCGAAGGAAATTCCGACACTTGAGGAACGGCTGCGTTCCCGGTTCGAGTGGGGACTGATAACGGACATCCAGCCGCCGGATCTGGAGACACGGATCGCGATTTTGCGCAAAAAGGCCAAAGCCGAGAACCTTGACATTCCAAACGAAGCGATGATGTATATAGCTAATCAGATCGATACGAACATCCGTGAGCTGGAAGGCGCTCTCATTCGGGTGGTCGCCTACTCATCGCTGACCAATCAGGATGTAACGACCCACTTGGCAGCCGAAGCGCTGAAGGATATTATTCCGTCCAGCCGGCCGAAGATGATCACCATTCAGGATATTCAACAAAAGGTCGGCGAATATTACAATTTGAGACTGGAGGATTTCAAGGCGCGTAAACGGACGAAAGCCGTCGCTTTTCCAAGGCAGATCGCTATGTATCTTTCCCGGGAACTGACCGATTATTCACTGCCCAAGATCGGCGAAGCCTTTGGAGGAAGGGACCATACGACCGTAATTCACGCCCACGAAAAAATAAGCCAGTCGCTTAAGGTTGATCAAGAACTGTACAAAGTGGTAAACAATATTTCCGAGAAAATAAAAAATCCTTCGTAGCAGAAGGAATAAACAAGCCTATACACAATCTATTCACATGTGCGTAGGCTTAATTTTATGCAGTTTGGGCAGCTTATCCACATATCCGGCGCCCCTACTACTAATACTATTTAAAATCTATATATTATCTTCATCCAAGATGAAGCGGCTGCGCCTCTTTTGAAGGACCAGCACAAAGCTTCCTAACTCTTCTTAACAGTCCGCCCAATATTCAGCTAGGAGTGAAATTATGAAAATCAGCATTCTTAAAAATGAACTCAACGAATCCATTCAGCACGTATCCAAGGCGATATCCAGCAGAACAACGATTCCTATTCTTACCGGCATCAAGCTGGAAGTCAGTTATCAGGGCGTTACGCTTACCGCTAGCGATACCGATATTTCCATTCAATCGTTTATCCCTGCGGAAAATGACAGCGAGCAAATTGTGAAGGTGGAGCAGCCGGGAAGCGTAGTGCTGCCGGCAAAATTTTTCGTTGAAATCATCAAGAAGCTGCCATCCAAAGAAATTCATATGGAGGTCAAGGATGGCTTTCAGACTTACATTTCTTCCGGAGCAACGGAAATTCAAATGGTCGGTCTTGATCCGGAGGAATTTCCTGTCCTGCCGAATATTGAAGGCAATGAAACGATTTCTTTACCCGGAGATTTACTGAAAAATATGATCAAACAAACGGCTTTTTCCATCTCCACCCAGGAGACAACGCCGATTTTAACAGGTATACTATGGAATCTGTCCGACGGGGAGTTCAAGTTTACCGCAACCGACCGCCATCGTCTGGCCACAAGAGCAGCCAAGCTGGAAGGAACGGAGGATGTCCGGTTTGCCAATGTCGTTATTGCCGGCAAAACGCTCAATGAGCTGAGCAAAATCATTCCCGACCAGAACATGCTCGTTGATATCGTCGTGGCCGATAATCAGGTGCTTTTCAAATTGGACCGGGTTCTGTTCTACACCCGCATCCTCGACGGCGTATACCCGGATACTTCTAGAATTATTCCGAGTGTTTACAAAACAGAACTAACCTTGGAAACAAAAAAATTAAGCGAATCGATCGACCGGGCTTATTTGCTGTCCCGCGAAGAGAAGACGAACATCGTCCGCCTGCAGACGCTGGAACAGGGGGGGATCGAAATATCCTCCAGTTCTTCGGAGCTTGGCAAAGTACGGGAAGAGCTTGAAGTGATCGATTTTAAAGGCGAACCGCTGAAAATATCGTTTAACTCCAAATATATGCTGGATGTGCTGAAAATAGTCGACAGCGAACAGCTGACGATCGCTTTTACCGGGATGATGAGCCCGATTATTTTAAAGCCGCTGGATGCAAGCAAGGCTCTGTATGTTATTTTGCCTTATCGTACGACCAATTAACGCCGGAATTCCCCTTTGTGGATAAGTGGCGGAGAGGAAAGAAATCATGAAAAAAATAGTTATCCACAGTGGATATATTAAGCTGGATCAATTTTTAAAGCTCTCGGACTGCGTATCCACAGGCGGGATGGCGAAGGCTCTTTTGCAGGAGGGCCATGTGCTCGTGAACGGAGAAAAAGAGGATCGCCGGGGAAGAAAATTGTATCCGGGTGACAAAGTCGAAGTGAAGGACGAAGGCATCTTCGAGGTAACCGGCGGAGAAGTATAAACATAGTTTGTGCGTAAAATTAACGCTCCACTTTGTGGAGCTATCTTGAAATATAAGCATAAATGAGCTAGTTGCTTGTTTATGGGCTTATGTTTCGGCGAGAAGCGGGCGCCTTCCCCACGGAGGAAAGCGCAGCCGTTTCTTCTTGGGAGGAACGCTTTCGTGTTTGTACACAATATCACCCTGCGGCATTACCGAAACTACGGATCGCTGCAGCTTGAAGGCCTGGGAGATGTGAATCTGATCCTTGGACAAAATGCCCAGGGCAAGACGAATCTCGTCGAGGCCCTTTATTGCCTGGCGATGACCAAGAGCCACCGAACGTCAAAGGACCGCGAGCTGATCTCTTTCGACGCTCCGGACGGCGCGGCTTATATCGAGGCGGAGGTACGGCGGAGATACGGGAATTTGAAACTTGAGCTGACGCTGTCCCCGCAGGGGAAGAAAGCGAAAATCAACGGTCTTGAGCAGCGGCGTCTGAGCGAATTTGTCGGTTCGCTGAATGTCGTCATGTTCGCTCCCGAGGATCTGGAGATCGTCAAAGGGACACCGGGAGTTCGGCGCCGTTTTCTGGATATGGAAATCGGCCAGGTTCAGCCAAGCTATCTGTTTCACCTCCAGCAGTACCAGAAGGTGCTCCTCCAGAGAGGCAATCTGTTAAAGCAGCTGTGGGGCAAAAAGGAAGCCGGCGGCGATATGCTGGAAATATGGGATGCACAGCTTGCAGAGCATGGTGTTAAAATCGTCAAAAAAAGGAAAGAATTCATAAAGAAGCTGCAAGTTTGGGCTGAAGAGATTCATAAAGGAATTACAAACGGCGGTGAAGAGCTGAAATTGCACTATATTCCTTCTTTCGGAGAGCGGGAAGAGGAAGATGAAGCTGTCTTATTGGACAAATTTATGTTAAAGTTATCACAAACACGTGAACAGGAAATCCGGCGAGGAATGACGCTGACAGGTCCCCATCGGGACGATCTGTCTTTTTTTATCAATGGCAGAGAGGCTTCCGTTTATGGCTCCCAAGGGCAGCAGCGCACGACCGCTCTATCGCTTAAGCTGGCCGAAATTGAACTTATCCATGGGGAAATCGGGGAATATCCCGTCCTGCTGCTTGACGATGTTCTGTCGGAACTTGATCCATACCGTCAAACGCAGCTGATTGAAACTTTTCAGAGCAAAGTGCAAACATTCATAACGGCTACCGGAATCGAAAGCCTGAACGCCGATAAATTAAAAGGCGCAATCCAGTATCGAGTCCACAGCGGAATCATAGAGTCTTAAATGAGCGGAGGAAGACCATGTATATTCATTTGGGCGGGGAAAAGATTATCCGGTCTTCGGAACTGATTGCCATATTCGATATTTCCATCGAGAAATCCTCCAAATTGTCCAAACAGTTCGTTACCGCGGCTTTGAATGACAAGAAATTGGAGCGAATCGGCGAAGAAGAAGCCAAATCCATAGTCGTTACGCAGAACATTGTGTATTATTCCCCCATTTCTTCTTCCACACTCAAAAAAAGATCCAGAATGCTGCTTGACAGTTGAAGCCCGTCCAGGGCCAAAGTAATAATCTGAAAGAAGTAGGTGAAGGCATGTCAATGAATCAACCGACATATGATGAGAGCCAGATTCAGGTGCTTGAAGGGCTGGAAGCGGTCCGCAAGCGTCCGGGCATGTACATCGGTTCGACCAGCGTAAAGGGCTTGCACCATCTCGTATGGGAAGTTGTCGATAACAGTATTGACGAAGCGTTGGCCGGTTATTGCGACAAAATCCAAGTTATTGTGCATGAGGACAACAGTATAACCGTAATCGACAACGGACGGGGAATTCCTGTCGGAGAGAACACGAAGCTGAAGAAATCGACGCTTGAAGTCGTCATGACCGTCCTGCATGCAGGGGGCAAATTCGGCGGCGGCGGATATAAAGTATCGGGCGGCCTGCATGGGGTGGGTATTTCGGTAGTGAATGCCCTCTCGGAAAAAGTGGTTGTCACGGTTAAGCGTGAGGGACATGTGTACCAGCAGGAATATCGCCGGGGGGCCCCTCAGTACGACATTCGGATGATTGGCGATACCGAAGAGACGGGGACTAAGACGACTTTCCACCCGGACCCGGAGATTTTTACCGAAACGACCGTGTATGAATATAATACTCTCCTTACCCGGATTCGCGAGCTGGCATTCTTGAATAAGGGAATTGAAATCTCTCTCACGGATGAGCGAACCGGTACGGTGAACACGTTCAAGTACGATGGCGGCATAATCGAATACGTGAAGTTCCTCAACGAGAAAAAAGAAGTGCTGCATGAGGAACCCATCTATGTGGGCGGTTCGCGTGATATGATTCAAGTCGAAGTGGCGCTTCAATACAACGATTCGTACACCGAAAATATTTACTCTTTCGCCAATAACATTCATACCCATGAGGGCGGAACGCATGAATCCGGATTCAAGAGTGCCTTGACGCGGATTATCAACGATTATGCCCGGAAAAGCGGGATCATCAAGGATAACAGCTCCAATCTGACCGGAGACGATGTCCGTGAAGGACTGACGGCGATCATTTCCGTGAAGATTCCCGAGCCGCAGTTTGAGGGTCAAACGAAGACAAAGCTCGGCAACAGCGAGGTTCGCGGGATTGTGGAATCGCTGTTTGGCGAGAAGCTGCAGGAGTTCCTTGAGGAGAACCCGGCCATTTCCCGGCGCGTCCTGGATAAATCGCTGCAGGCTTCCCGGGCGCGTGAAGCGGCGCGCAAAGCCCGCGAACTGACGCGGCGCAAGAGCGCTCTTGAAGTCAGTGCGCTGCCGGGCAAGCTGGCCGACTGCTCGTCCAAGGATGCTTCCATCAGCGAGTTGTTCATCGTCGAAGGCGACTCTGCCGGCGGATCGGCTAAGCAGGGACGTGACCGGCATTTTCAGGCGATTTTGCCGCTGCGCGGTAAAATTCTGAACGTGGAGAAGGCGCGTCTGGACCGCATCTTGTCCAATGCAGAGATTCGGGCCATTATTACCGCCTTGGGAACGGGAATCGGCGATGACTTCGACCTGTCGAAGGCGCGTTACCACAAGGTTGTCATCATGACGGATGCGGATGTCGACGGCGCCCATATCCGTACTCTGCTGCTGACCTTCTTTTACCGGTATATGCGCAAAATCGTTGACGCGGGCTTTATCTACATCGCCCAGCCGCCGCTGTTCAAAGTGGAACGCAACAAGGTGGTGCGCTACGCCGGCTCGGAGAAGGAGCGCGACGAGATTATCGCCACCTTCGGAGACAACGCCAAATTTAATGTTCAGCGCTATAAAGGCCTTGGAGAGATGAATGCCACGCAGCTCTGGGAAACGACAATGGATCCCGAAAGCCGCAGTATGCTGCAGGTAACGATCGAAGACGCCATTCTGGCGGATAGCATTTTCGATACGCTGATGGGCGATAATGTGGAGCCACGGCGCGATTTTATCCAGGAGCATGCCAAAACGGTCAAGAATCTCGATGTTTAATGAGCTATCAGCTCCAGCCTAATGAATTCGATTCGGCATGATCCATCTTCAGCAGCCTCTGGTTGCCGCCAAGTAAAGCGGTCCGGGGGCTGCTTTTGCGTAGATCAAGATGAAAGGAATCCGGCCGCTAACGGCCGCGCGTAAGCTGCTTGCGGCGCGAGGATAAACTCGCGTTGCCGAAGCCGGCACGTCCGTAGGCGGCTGCATACCGATGGATTTTACGGTAAATGGATTTGTCGTCAAACAGCTTGAATGCTACGAGCGAAGGCAATGTATTGACTTCAAGAATCCATAAATCATGATGATCGTCCATGGCGACATCCAGGCCGATTTCCTTCATATCCGGGAAAGCCTTCTCCAGTTGGCGCCCGATTCGGACACCAAGATGTTTCAGACGAAGTATCATGGATGTGCGATCGGCAGGAACCATATGCTCGGCAAGCAGCGCCTCAACCGATTGAATGCGTCCTCCGTTATGATAATTGGTCACAATTTTTTGCGGCGCCGCCACTCTGCCCAAAAGTCCCGTTGTTTCCCATCGGCCCTCCAGGTTTTTTTGGACAAGCACACGCAAATCGAATGACAGATTCTTATAACGCAGAAGGTTGATTCCTTTTTGAATCAAATAGGGACGCTCCTTTATTCTTCCGGTGATGGCCTGATGCAGCTCTTCCATCGATTGAAAGGCATTCGCTTTGGTACCGTAACGGAGGATATACATTACACTTGGCTCGGCGTTTTCCACTTCGTGTGCTTCCGGATTTTTCGCGCCGCTGGGTGTCAGGATCAGATTCCGCCGCTCCGCTCGCATGACCCCGCATCCGTAGGTTCCGCGATCCGGCTTGATATAGACGGTTTCATACAGGACGAGCATCTCATTAAGCATCGAATAATCATATTTACGGGTATCGGGAATATAAGGCGCCAAGGAGCGGTTCTGCAGGATGACTTCGGTCTTGGCCCATTTGCTGGAAACCCGTTGAATTCTCATGTTACTCCTCCCTTTACACTCTGAAATATAAGGACAAGTGTTCTAAACAATGGTATAATCGAAGGATATGGGATGATATCTTTATGCGATGTCATGGGGCGGTTTGGCACGGTCTGCTCCATACAGTCTATGAGCCGTGAGTATATACGGACAGGGCAAACACCCGGGATCCGGGCAAGAAAATCTTTTATATGACGGTTATAGGCTAGTACGTTTAATTGTGCTGTTTTTGTGAAAGGAATATAATTAAGGGTAGCGGTTTTTAACTTAAGGAGGTCCAGCAACTCATGGCTGAACAAAATAACCCGCAAATCAGGGATCGGGACATCGGTGTGGAAATGCGCGATTCCTTTATGGATTACGCAATGAGCATCATTGTGAGCCGGGCTTTGCCGGACGTACGGGATGGACTCAAGCCGGTGCACCGGCGCATTTTGTTTGCGATGTCGGAGCTTGGAATGTCACCGGATAAGCCTTACAAGAAATCGGCGAGAATCGTCGGTGAGGTGATCGGTAAGTACCATCCTCACGGCGACTCTGCCGTTTATGAGACGATGGTCCGGATGGCCCAAGATTTCTCCATGCGCTATATGCTAGTCGACGGGCATGGCAATTTCGGCTCGATTGACGGCGATATGGCTGCGGCAATGCGGTATACCGAAGCCAGACTTTCCAAGATCGCTATGGAAATGCTGCGCGATTTGAACAAAGAGACGGTTGATTTTATACCTAACTATGACGGCGAGGAACATGAACCGGCTGTTCTTCCTTCCCGTTTTCCCAACCTGTTGGTTAACGGGGTATCCGGTATCGCCGTAGGGATGGCTACCAATATTCCGCCGCATAATTTGGGTGAGGTCATTGACGGCGTACAGGCCATGATCCGTAATCCCGAAATTACGCCGATGGAACTTATGGAATATATCACAGGGCCGGATTTTCCTACGGCCGGCTATATTTTGGGCCGCGAAGGCATACGCCAGGCGTATCGTACGGGCCGCGGCTCGGTCACGATGCGCGCGAAGGCATTGATTGAAGAGGAGAGTAACGGCAAGGCACGGATCGTTGTTAACGAGCTGCCTTACCAGGTTAACAAAGCCCGGTTGGTGGAGAAAATTGCCGAGTTGGTTCGTGAGAAACGGATTGAAGGCATCACCGATCTGCGGGATGAGTCGGACCGCAACGGAATGCGCGTCGTTATCGAAGTCAGACGGGATGTTAACGCGAATGTTGTGCTCAATAACTTGTATAAGCACACTTCAATGCAGTCTACCTTTGGCATTAACATGCTGGCCATTGTCGGCAATGAGCCGAAGGTGCTGAATCTGCGCGACGTGCTGTACCATTATTTGCAGCATCAGATCGAGGTTATTCGCCGCCGGACGGAATTTGAACTGAAGAAGGCGGAAGCCCGGGCGCATATTCTGGAAGGATTGCGCATCGCGCTGGACAACCTGGATGAAGTCATCGCTCTGATCCGCGCTTCGCGCACGGTTGATATTGCGCGTGAAGGCTTGATTGAGACCTTTAGTCTCAGTATCGAGCAGGCACAGGCGATTCTAGACATGCGGATGCAGCGTCTGACCGGTCTGGAACGCGATAAGATCGAGAACGAGTATAATGAGCTGCTGGCCAAAATAGCCGAGTACAAGGCCATTCTGGCTGATGAATCGCTGGTGCTTGAAATTATCAGCAATGAGCTGCAGGAACTGCGCGACCGGTATGCCGACGAGCGTCGGACGGAGATCACCATCGGAGAAGAGAGTATTCTCGATGAAGATCTTATCCCGCGCGAAGAGGTCGTCATAACGGTTTCGCATACCGGTTACATTAAGCGGCTTCCGGTAACCACTTACCGCAGTCAAAAACGCGGCGGTCGCGGCGTTGTGGGCATGGACACGAAGGATGAGGATTTTGTGGAGCATCTTTTCGTCAGCAATTCCCATAACTACCTGATGTTCTTTACCGATAAAGGAAAAGTATACCGGATCAAGGCCTACGAAATTCCGGAGCTTGGACGGACGGCGCGCGGGACACCGATTATTAATCTGCTCCAGATCGAGCAGGGAGAAAAGATCAGCGCAGTCATCCAGATTGAGGAAACTGATAGCGATAAATACCTGTTCTTTGCTACCCGCGAAGGAATTGTGAAAAAGACGCCGCTCGAGGATTACAACAATATCCGTAAGGGCGGACTCATCGCAATCAATCTGCGTGAAGAAGATGAGCTGATCGATGTGAAGCTTACCGATGGCAAGCAGAAGCTTATTTTGGGCACGGCGGACGGAATGTCCATTACCTTCTCCGAGGAGGATGTCCGTTCAATGGGCCGGAGCGCTACAGGAGTCAAAGGCATCACCCTGGACGAAGAGGATCATGTTATCGGAATGGATTGCATCGACCAGAGCTTGGATGTGCTCATCGTTACTACCAAGGGCTACGGCAAACGTACGCCTGCCGGGGATTATCGTCTGCAGACACGCGGAGGCAAGGGGATCAAGACCATCAATCTTACGGAAAAGAACGGTCCTGTCGTCAGCCTCAAGGTTGTTAAGCAGGAGGAGGATCTGATGATCATCACGACGGGCGGAACCTTGATCCGCATGAGTATGGACGGAATTTCGACCATGGGACGTTATGCTCAGGGCGTGAAACTGATCAATATCCGCGAAGAGGATGCCGTATCGACCGTCTGCCGCACTGATAAGAGTGAGGAAGAGGAAGATGAGACCGCGCAGTCCGATGAGACAGCGGGCGGCAATCTGGAGCTGAACGAAGCTCCGGAAGTCAATGGATCTGATGCTGCCGATTCCGATCCGGAAGATAGCGGAGAAACTCTGGAATAGCTTTAATGAATTAATTGAGAGAGAGTACCTGTAGCCAGTGATGGCGGGTGCTCTCTTTTTTAACTTTTAAAAAAATTATAATACTAAAACTTTCATACTAGTCGCTTCCCTATTTCCATAATATAATTAGGTAAATAGTACCTATTTTTAGCACGGTCAGAATAAAGGGGTTGAGCGTATGCCGAGCATATCGGTGGCGGAAGTAAAAGCGGGTTCAAAAGTGAGTAAAGACGTCATTACACCATTGGGGGGAACTCTGTTTACCAAGGGGAAAATACTGCTGCCGCGCGATATGGAGATATTGGAAGCATTCTTGATTCGGCAGGTGGATATTGAAGGCGCAGAGGAGGACGCCCAAGCTTTGGAAGCGTCCGTAACTCCTTCGAAGGGGGATGCTAAAACGGGAACGGCCAGTGCAGTCTCTTCGCTGAACCGGAGCAATTCAAATCTGCACGAAGAATACGATAAAATGCTGACGCTGATCAGGAACTGTTATAACTCCGCCAGCGCTGCGATTCTGCCTATTTATGATCTGCGTAGCGCGCTGGAAGGGTTGATTGCGCATATCAAGGACTACCATGTTCTGAATTTTGCTCCACGGGTGCTTAATGAACAGGACTATATTTATCATAACGCTGTGCTCTCCGCGCTGACCTCCTATAAGATTGCCCAATGGTGCGGGTATCCGCAAAAAGAGTGGCTTCAGGTGGCCTTTGCCGGTTTGCTGCATGATATAGGAAATGCCAAAATCGATTTTTCCATTCTTCAGAAGCCTGAACCGCTTACGATTACCGAAAGAAATGAAGTGCGCAGACATACGACTTATGGATATCAGATATTGCGAAATGTAACGGCCATTAACGAAGGAGTTCGGCTTGCGGCTTTGCAGCATCATGAGAAAATTGATGGATCCGGTTATCCGCTTCGGCTCCAAGGCAGCCAAATTCATCTATACGCGAAAATTGTCGCCGTGGCGGATATTTTTCATGCGATGACACTGGAGCGGATATACAAGAAGGCGCAATCTCCTTATCTGGTTCTGGAAGAAATTCAGAAAGAGGGCTTTGGCAAGCTGGACCCTTCTATTGTACAAACCTTTGTTTATAAGACGACAGAATTGCATAACGGAACCAAGATACGCCTAATCGACGGCCGGCAGGGGGAAATCATCTTCTCGGATCGGAGCAATCCTACACGTCCTTTGGTAAGCGTAGAAGGTAGGATCATTAATCTGGCACATTCGCGCAACCTGTATATTAAGGAGATTATATCTTAAGGCAGAGATCCGCTTGTTATTTTTTTAAACAAAAGGGTTGCATAAAAAAATCAAACATGGTATATTCTAATTCCGGCCAAGAAATACGAGTTCTGCTTCAAAAAGAAATTAAAAAAAAGAGCTTGCATTAAACGGCCCGATATGATATATTATAAAAGTTGCTGCTGAGACATTAAGTTGAACGGCGACAAACAAGTTTGATCTTTGAAAACTGAACAACGAGTGAGTGGGAATTCGCTTTAGCGAGTTCCAAAATGAAGAGAATGCAAATTCTCGTCAGATGTTTCAAAATGAGCGAATCGCTCTATCGATAAACTTTTCGGATGGTTATTTTCTCGGAGTGATTCGGGTGATAATCGCACGAAAAAACCTTATTGGAGAGTTTGATCCTGGCTCAGGACGAACGCTGGCGGCGTGCCTAATACATGCAAGTCGAGCGGAGTCCTTTTGAGAGCTTGCTCTCAAAAGGACTTAGCGGCGGACGGGTGAGTAACACGTAGGCAACCTGCCCCTTGGACTGGGATAACTACCGGAAACGGTAGCTAATACCGGATAAGACCTTCTGGTGCATACCGGAAGGCGGAAAGGCGGAGCAATCTGCTACCAGGGGATGGGCCTGCGGCGCATTAGCTAGTTGGTGGGGTAACGGCTCACCAAGGCGACGATGCGTAGCCGACCTGAGAGGGTGAACGGCCACACTGGGACTGAGACACGGCCCAGACTCCTACGGGAGGCAGCAGTAGGGAATCTTCCGCAATGGGCGAAAGCCTGACGGAGCAACGCCGCGTGAGTGATGAAGGTTTTCGGATCGTAAAGCTCTGTTGCCAGGGAAGAACGTCTTGTAGAGTAACTGCTACAAGAGTGACGGTACCTGAGAAGAAAGCCCCGGCTAACTACGTGCCAGCAGCCGCGGTAATACGTAGGGGGCAAGCGTTGTCCGGAATTATTGGGCGTAAAGCGCGCGCAGGCGGCTGTTTAAGTCTGGTGTTTAAACCATGGGCTCAACCTGTGGTCGCACTGGAAACTGGGCAGCTTGAGTGCAGAAGAGGAAAGTGGAATTCCACGTGTAGCGGTGAAATGCGTAGAGATGTGGAGGAACACCAGTGGCGAAGGCGACTTTCTGGGCTGTAACTGACGCTGAGGCGCGAAAGCGTGGGGAGCAAACAGGATTAGATACCCTGGTAGTCCACGCCGTAAACGATGAGTGCTAGGTGTTAGGGGTTTCGATACCCTTGGTGCCGAAGTTAACACAGTAAGCACTCCGCCTGGGGAGTACGGTCGCAAGACTGAAACTCAAAGGAATTGACGGGGACCCGCACAAGCAGTGGAGTATGTGGTTTAATTCGAAGCAACGCGAAGAACCTTACCAGGTCTTGACATCCCTCTGAATCGTCTAGAGATAGGCGCGGCCTTCGGGACAGAGGAGACAGGTGGTGCATGGTTGTCGTCAGCTCGTGTCGTGAGATGTTGGGTTAAGTCCCGCAACGAGCGCAACCCTTGACTTTAGTTGCCAGCAGGTGAAGCTGGGCACTCTAGAGTGACTGCCGGTGACAAACCGGAGGAAGGTGGGGATGACGTCAAATCATCATGCCCCTTATGACCTGGGCTACACACGTACTACAATGGCCGGTACAACGGGAAGCGAAACCGCGAGGTGGAGCCAATCTTATAAAGCCGGTCTCAGTTCGGATTGCAGGCTGCAACTCGCCTGCATGAAGTCGGAATTGCTAGTAATCGCGGATCAGCATGCCGCGGTGAATACGTTCCCGGGTCTTGTACACACCGCCCGTCACACCACGAGAGTTTACAACACCCGAAGTCGGTGGGGTAACCCGCAAGGGAGCCAGCCGCCGAAGGTGGGGTAGATGATTGGGGTGAAGTCGTAACAAGGTAGCCGTATCGGAAGGTGCGGCTGGATCACCTCCTTTCTATGGAGAATCGTTTCCCGAGCGGAAACATTCAAATCGGAAGCTAAGCTTCCAAAACTCAGGTTTAGGCCTGTTGCTCACTCGTTGCTCAGTTTTGAGAGCTCAAACTCTCAATCTTGATCCTTGAAAACTGGATACCGAAACGAAAATTGCGTTTTAGAACATCTTTTAGCTGAACTTGTGTCAAGCGATTGATCAAGTGAAGTGAATAGTGGTTCATGATTTTCCCTAACGGGAAAACATGTGGTTAAGCTACTAAGAGCACACGGAGGATGCCTAGGCGCCAGGAGCCGATGAAGGACGTGGCGAACAACGAAAATGCCTCGGGGAGCTGTAAGCAAGCGTTGATCCGGGGGTGTCCGAATGGGGAAACCCGGCTGTGGTAATGCACAGTCACTCCTACCTGAATTCATAGGGTAGGTGGAGGCAGACCAGGGGAACTGAAACATCTAAGTACCCTGAGGAAGAGAAAACAAGAGTGATTCCGTCAGTAGCGGCGAGCGAACGCGGAACAGCCTAAACCAGGGAGCTTGCTCCCTGGGGTTGTGGGACGTCTCACATGGAGTTACAAAGGAACAAGATAGGTGAAGAGGTCTGGAAAGGCCCGCGATAGAGGTAAAAGCCCTGTAGCCCAAATTTGGTTCCCTCCGAGACGGATCCCGAGTAGTGCGGGGCACGTGAAACCCCGTATGAATCCGGCAGGACCATCTGCCAAGGCTAAATACTCCCTGGCGACCGATAGTGAAACAGTACCGTGAGGGAAAGGTGAAAAGCACCCCGGAAGGGGAGTGAAATAGTACCTGAAACCGTGTGCTTACAAGAAGTCAGAGCCCGTTATAGGGGTGATGGCGTGCCTTTTGTAGAATGAACCGGCGAGTTACGTTTAACGTGCAAGGTTAAGGCGAGAAGCCGGAGCCGCAGCGAAAGCGAGTCTGAATAGGGCGACTTAAGTACGTGGGCGTAGACCCGAAACCGTGTGATCTACCCCTGTCCAGGGTGAAGGTGCGGTAACACGCACTGGAGGCCCGAACCCACGCACGTTGAAAAGTGCGGGGATGAGGTGGGGGTAGCGGAGAAATTCCAATCGAACTCGGAGATAGCTGGTTCTCCCCGAAATAGCTTTAGGGCTAGCCTCGGTGATTAACAGTACTGGAGGTAGAGCACTGATTGGGTGCGGGGCCCGCAAGGGTTACCAAGCTCAGTCAAACTCCGAATGCCAGCTACTGATGCACCGGGAGTCAGACAGTGAGTGCTAAGATCCATTGTCAAAAGGGAAACAGCCCAGACCATCAGCTAAGGTCCCCAAGTGTGTGTTAAGTGGGAAAGGATGTGGAGTTGCACAGACAACCAGGATGTTGGCTTAGAAGCAGCCACCATTGAAAGAGTGCGTAATAGCTCACTGGTCGAGTGACTCTGCGCCGAAAATGTAACGGGGCTAAACACACCACCGAAGCTATGGCTTGATGCGTATGCATCAGGGGTAGGGGAGCGTTGTATGTGGGTTGAAGGTTGACTGTAAGGACAGCTGGACAGCATACAAGTGAGAATGCCGGTATGAGTAACGAAAAGATCAGTGAGAATCTGATCCGCCGAAAGCCCAAGGTTTCCTGAGGAAGGCTCGTCCGCTCAGGGTAAGTCGGGACCTAAGGCGAGGCCGACAGGCGTAGTCGAAGGACAACAGGTTGATATTCCTGTACCACCGTAATCCGCTATGAGCGATGGGGGGACGCAGGAGGGTAGTGACGCGGACTGATGGATGTCCGTCCAAGCAGCGAGGCTGGTGTATAGGCAAATCCGTACACCATTAAGGCTGGGCTGTGATGGGGAGCGAAAATTACAGTAGCGAAGGTCATGATCTCACACTGCCAAGAAAAGCCTCTAGCCAGGAGAAGGTGCCCGTACCGCAAACCGACACAGGTAGGCGAGAAGAGAATTCTAAGGCGCGCGGAAGAACTCTCGTTAAGGAACTCGGCAAAATGACCCCGTAACTTCGGGAGAAGGGGTGCCTCGGTAGGGTGAATAGCCCGAGGGGGCCGCAGTGAAAAGGCCCAAGCGACTGTTTAGCAAAAACACAGGTCTGTGCGAAGCCGCAAGGCGAAGTATACGGGCTGACGCCTGCCCGGTGCTGGAAGGTTAAGGGGAGCGGTTAGGGGTTAAACCCGAAGCTGTGAACCGAAGCCCCAGTAAACGGCGGCCGTAACTATAACGGTCCTAAGGTAGCGAAATTCCTTGTCAGGTAAATTCTGACCCGCACGAATGGCGTAACGACTTGGGCGCTGTCTCAACGAGAGATCCGGTGAAATTTTAATACCTGTGAAGATGCAGGTTACCCGCGACAAGACGGAAAGACCCCATGGAGCTTTACTGCAGCTTGATATTGAACTTGGGTACGATCTGTACAGGATAGGTGGGAGCCTTAGAAGCCGGAGCGCCAGCTTCGGTGGAGGCGCCGTTGGGATACCACCCTGATCGTATCTAGGTTCTAACCTGGCACCCTAAACGGGTGCGGGGACCGTGTCAGGCGGGCAGTTTGACTGGGGCGGTCGCCTCCTAAAGCGTAACGGAGGCGTCCCAAGGTTCCCTCAGAATGGTTGGAAATCATTCGAAGAGTGCAAAGGCAGAAGGGAGCTTGACTGCGAGACCAACAAGTCGAGCAGGGACGAAAGTCGGGCTTAGTGATCCGGTGGTACCGCATGGAAGGGCCATCGCTCAACGGATAAAAGCTACCCTGGGGATAACAGGCTTATCTCCCCCAAGAGTCCACATCGACGGGGAGGTTTGGCACCTCGATGTCGGCTCATCGCATCCTGGGGCTGAAGTAGGTCCCAAGGGTTGGGCTGTTCGCCCATTAAAGCGGTACGCGAGCTGGGTTCAGAACGTCGTGAGACAGTTCGGTCCCTATCTGTCGTGGGCGTAGGAAATTTGAGAGGAGCTGTCCTTAGTACGAGAGGACCGGGATGGACGTACCGCTGGTGCACCAGTTGTTCCGCCAGGAGCATGGCTGGGTAGCTACGTACGGACGGGATAAGCGCTGAAAGCATCTAAGCGTGAAGCCCCCCTCAAGATGAGATTTCCCAATTAGTAAGACCCCTTGAAGACGACGAGGTAGATAGGTTGGAGGTGGAAGTGCAGCAATGCATGGAGCTGACCAATACTAATCGGTCGAGGGCTTATCCAAAAATAAACGCAAGATTCGTTTCGGTTCCAGTTTTCAGGGAGCAAGGATTCTGTTGAATGCAGCTCTAGTAGTTGCGGTAAACAGAAGTTGCTATCAGCATTTGGCGATGCTGAAAACCTGATGTATGCATTTGTTCAAGCAAATGCCCGTTTGGTGGCGATGGCGGAGGGGTTCCACGCGTACCCATCCCGAACACGACCGTTAAGCCCTCCAGCGCCGATGGTACTTGGACCGAAGGGTCCTGGGAGAGTAGGACGCCGCCAAGCACATGAACCACTGCTGAATTTCAGCAGTGGTTTTTTGTATGTTTTATTCGATTCTACAAAAGTGAACACGAAGAGAGGAAGCGGATTATGAACAAGCGAATAGCCATTAGCATAGACCGTCTGGATCATCTTGTGTTAACAGTGCGCGATATCCAAAAGACGATAACATTCTATGAGAATGTACTCGGAATGAAGGTGGTTTCATTTGGCAGTGGACGTCATGCCCTGCATTTTGGACGCCAAAAAATCAATCTGCATGAACTTGGAAAGGAATTTGAGCCGAAGGCACAGAACCCAACCCCCGGTTCGGCTGATTTACGCTTTATTACTCTTACACCGCTCGCGGTGGTAATCTCCCATTTTGAGACTTGTCGGGTGCCCTTGGAGGAAGGGCCTGTTAAGCGGACAGGAGCGCAGGGACCGATCGAATCGGTGTATATACGCGATCCCGATCGTAATCTGATTGAGATCTCCAATGAAATAGAAGTAGTGAAAGAGACCGATCTTGCATAGAAGTGTTGGTAAAGGGGAGAGGAAACAGGTATAGACCGGATGACATTTTTGTTACCGACAGGGCGTTTGTTACAAGTATAATGGAAAAGTGCAAATTAGAGCATAACCTTAATACGAATGAACTACTCATAGAATTCATTTGTTGAATTTGTTCCTGTGTCTTTAGTTGCAGGGTAAGAGGGTAAGGAGGATTTAAGGTATGAAGCGAGCACGAATGCTGTGGGCGCTCCTTATTTTATGTATTGCAGCTGTGATGCTGGCGGGATGCGGATCGACGAAACCGTCCTGGGAATCGTTTGAGGGAGCTCTTAACGAAAAAAGCTTTCCTGTACCGAAGGAAGCGAATTCTCCGGATCGGACGACAACAAACGCGGCTATGGACTACGTCCGCTATTCGCTGCCAGGGTTAAAGGAGAAAGACAGTATCCCGGAACCTTATTTTAAAGCTATACAGAATTGGGGCTGGCATGAACTGACGGAAGACAAGGCGTCGAGTTCGCATGTGTTCAAGAAAGATCAACTCGTTGTTCACTTGACTATCCATGACGGTTATTTTATTGTGATGATTCCAAAAGATAAGAAAACGGCTGTCCAGAGCATAGGCAGCCAATAGACAACAGAATCGCCATCCATAGGATGGCGATTTCTGTTTACTCGCGGACACGAACGTATGTAATATGGAGTATGATTCGTTAAGGGAGGAAGAAAATTGCTACTGCGAATAGCATGAAACATCGGCAGGACTAAATTTCAGCATGTCATCCTGTCTCTTCCAACCCGTCCACAGCAGAGCGTAGAACCTCGGAAACAATAGCCATAGATGCATAAAAGCCAAAGAGAGGGTAAAAGCAGGCGGCGACCAAATGAGAAATAGTGCTGTAAAGGAAAGACCAATCCAGAAATTATGAAGCTGGACCCTGCGGAAGAGGCGGCAGCTGATATATTGATCCGGCATAAAACCGGGCCAGGGCAGTCTAAAAGAATTACGCCATCTTTTTGCAATCGGGTAACCCGCAATTAATAGTATGGACCGGGAAACGACATATTGAATCCAAAGAATAACCGGAACAGCGATTAGAAAGTAGAATAAACCGGCCGGGGAAACGAAAACGGATTCCAGGATGATAAAAAGGATGGGAAACGCGGCGTAGATCCGCAGAGCATAAAGGGGAATGCTCATTTTTTTGAGAAGTTTATATTGGTAAAAGGTAGCTCCTTTAATCGTCGGTTCCATACCCATCCTCCAAGTCAGCATATCTCTTATCCCTACTATCGGCAATTTCAATGGATTTATTAAATCTATAGGTTTAAACCGGCCAAGACCGGTCAGGCTTGAAAAATAAGGGATTCAAGGATATGAAAAAACTATGAAAGGGTTTAAAATGATAGGAAGTGAAGCATACTGTTCTTAAAAGGACCAAGGTGGGATTTCTATGGAACAAGAACATGCTAAAATTGAAACCTGCATCATATGCGGGCAGGAGAAGGAAGAAGGGATTCGCATCGTGTCGCAATTTATTTGCGAGGATTGCGAGGCCGAGATGGTAAGGACTGAGGCGGAGGATGCCAAATACCGCTTTTTTATCGGACGGATGAAAAAAATCGGACTGCAAAAGAATGCCTAAAAGCCGCCCCATTCGTCGTACAGCTCTTTTGTCGTGATGATGCTGCAAGGTACGAGGCGGTTGTCGTTTATACACAGCTTTGGTATACGGCTTTCCCCGGTGAGGATTATAGGGTGAGGCCGTTTTTGTTGTGCGCACAAGCGGCAGATACAGGGCATAGGCGGGGGAACGGATATAGGTTAAAATAAAGATAGGCCGGTGTGGAAGGAATTTTGATCGATGAAAGAAGAAGAGCGCAAAAGCGCGCCATTATATGAAATGCTCGAATGCTACAAAGCGGAAGGAAAGATATCTTTTCATGTGCCGGGTCATAAGAATGGGCAGGCATATCGGATGGACCAAAGCGCCGGCTTTCTGGATGAGGTCATGACGGCGGATATTACCGAAATTTCGGGGAGCGACGATCTGCATGATCCTGGCGGCGTCATTCTGGAAGCGCAGAGACTCGCTGCGGATTGTTTTGGGGCAGAGGAAAGTTTTTTTCTCGTAGGAGGGAGTACGGCGGGAAACCTCGCCCTGATCTTGACGGTATGCGCCGAGCCAGGCGCCGTGCTGCTGGTACAGCGCAATGTGCATAAGTCGGTGATTCACGGGCTTATGCTGGCGGGAGCGCGTGCGGTATTTCTCGACCCGCTGCTGGATGAAAGCAGCGGCCTTGCGGTCGCACCGGCGGAAGAGACGGTGCGCAAAGCGCTGGCGGCCTGGCCGGAGGCCGCCGGCCTGCTGGTGACCATGCCGAACTACTACGGCATGGGAACCGACTTGGCGCCCCTCGCGCGGGCCTGTCACGACAGCGGCGTGCCGCTGCTGGTCGACGAGGCGCATGGGGCGCACTACGGGCAGCACCCGGAGCTGCCTGCGGGTGCTTTAAGCTGCGGCGCGGACGGCGTCGTGCAGTCCACGCACAAGATGCTTGCGGCGATGACCATGGGCGCCATGCTGCATGTGCAGGGGCCGCGGCTCGACCGCGCCCCTGCGGCGGCGGGCTCGCCATGGTGCAGAGCTCCAGCCCATCATACCCCGTGATGGCTTCGCTCGATCTGGCGCGCCGGCTGCTCCACACGCGGCGCGCCGATGCCTTCACGGCGGGGCTGGCCGCCGTGAAGACCCTGCGGCGCGGCCTGGCGGAGCTGCCGCGCTTTGCAGCGCTGCGGCCGAAGGCGCCGCAGCGGCATACCGGCGGGGGCGGAGCGGAGACTTCCGCCCCCCGGGTCTCGGGGCGGCGAAGCACCGACGCCGCCTACAGCACGCAGGACCCCTTCAAGGTCGTCATTTATGACGCTGCCGGGGTCCTGAGCGGATTCGAGCTGCAGGCACAGCTCGAAAGGAAGGGCTGCGTGCCGGAAATGAGCGACGAGCGGCACGTGGTGCTTCTCTTCAGCCTCGGTTCGCGGGCTGAAGATGCCGTCTCGCTCCTAGCTGCGCTGCGGGAAATTGACAGGGAATACCCCCCGGGTCCTTTCCCCTCCGCTTCCGCCCATGTTTCCACGTGGAACAATTTTGAACGTAGTCCCTTATCGGCGCCGGTTCAGTTTTCCCTAAGACCCGTACGGGAGGAAGAGACAGAACGCATCAAGCTTGAAGAGAGCGAGGGCAGAGTCGCGGCGGAGATGGTCATCCCTTACCCGCCGGGAATACCGCTGCTGTATCCAGGCGAGGTTATTACCGGGGAAATAAGTTACAGGCTGCGCAGCCTGGTGGAAGCCGGTGCAAAGTTTCAGTCCGTGTCCGACCCGATTTTGCAGACGATAAAGGTATATATAACTCAGGTAGAGGTATAAAACAACCGCACAAAGTGATTGGGCTGCGGAGTCTATTCAAATACTTTGCGCGGCCACTAAAGAAATGCGGACATCAAAGAATTATTGAATTTCGGATTAAAGAAAGGCGGAGTGACGTAATTGGGCCGGGAAGGATTTTTTATTACACTTGAGGGCGGGGAAGGATCGGGAAAAACAACGATTATAGGCAGGCTAGCAGCTTATTTGCAGAACCGCTCTCTTCCTTATTTAATTACCCGGGAACCGGGTGGCATTGAGATTGCCGAGAAGATCCGTTCCATTATTCTGGACCCTGCCCATACAGCAATGGATGCGCGAACCGAAGCGCTGCTGTATGCCGCATCAAGGAGTCAGCATTTGGCCGAGAGAGTGGAGCCGGCGCTGAAGGAAGGACTAATCGTGCTGTGCGACCGTTTTGTGGACAGCAGCCTTGTATATCAAGGCTATGCCAGAGGTTTGGGTATGGAGGAAGTACGGGCGATCAACCAGTTTGCCACCGGGGGCAGGATGCCCGATCTGACCTTTTATCTGGATATCGAACCGGAAGAAGGGCTGGCGAGAATTTCGGCTAACGGAGAGCGGGAAATTAACCGGCTTGATCTGGAGAGTCTTGCCTTTCATCAAAAGGTGAGAGAAGGCTATCGCATGATCGCAGAGGCAAATCCGCAGCGGATCGTGACTCTGGATGCCAGTCGGCCGCTGCATGTGGTGGAGCGAGAGCTTATAAATACTCTTGAGGACAGGCTGTTAAAGGATTTTTAAACTTCATTGTCTAATATATTATATAAAGCGTTCATTTCTTCTTAAAAAGATATATCAGTTCTCAGGTTCCCCGCATAGTATCTGGTATGCTTAGAAGTCCATTCTTTACTTTGTGGGACTATCACAAAATAACGCAAAAGAGGAGATGCAAAGATGAAACTGATTGTTGCGATTATCCAAGACAAGGACAGCAACCGTCTGTCCAGTGAGCTGGTCAAAGCCAATTTCCGGGCAACCAAGCTGGCAAGTACGGGCGGGTTTTTGCGGGCGGGAAATACCACCTTCATGATTGGGGTTGAAGACAGTCAGGTTGAATCCGTACTCGGCGTTATCCGCAATAACTGCAAGGTTCGTGAACAGTTGGTTACTCCGGTAACGCCTATGAGTGGAACGACGGATTCTTATTTGCCGCTTCCAGTCGAGGTTCAAGTGGGCGGAGCGACTGTGTTTGTACTTCCTGTCGACCGGTTCGAGCATTATTAAGTATGGGCGGGAAGAAACGGCTGATCGTATCAGTAAGCGGCAGCCGCTTCCCGCTTGATTTCAATCATGATATCAATTGGCAAAGAAGGGCGATGGGCGACCCATGAAGATTAATCCGGGCTTCAGGCCTTTGAAAAATGAACTGCCCCTAAATGAAAATGCGAACAAGCTGGTTCAGCAAAAAACGTTCTCCGATGTGTTTCAGCAGCATGGCGAACAGGCGACTCGGGATGAGTTGACCCGTCAAATCCAGGAGATTCAGGTTCAAGGTGAACGTCTATCCAAATCGATGACAATACGCGAACTGGCGATTTATCGGGTAATGGTCAAAAAATTTCTGGAAGAAACGGCACGCCGCGGTGTAAGGCTAAAAGAAACCAAGGGCTGGGACCGAAGAGGACGCGGGAAAAGGTATAAGCTTCTGGAGGAAATCGACGCCGCTTTGCTGACGCTTGCGGATGAGCTGCTTGAGAGCGAGCAGGGACGAATTGATCTGCTGGGCAAGGTGGGCGAAATTCGCGGAATGCTGATTAACCTTGCTTTTTAACGCTATAGGAGGATATTATGCCTTTTGACGATATATTGGGACAGACAACCGCCAAACGGATTTTGCAAAATTCGCTGCGTACGGATACGCTGGGCCACGCTTATTTGTTCAGTGGTCCGGCGGGCAGCGGTCAAATGAAGACGGCGCTTATGTTGGCCCAAGCGATTTTTTGTACGGCCCTCAAGGATGACGCCTGCGGCGAATGCTTGGAGTGTCGAAAGGTCCAACATGGCAACCATCCGGATTTAAAGATTCTTTCGCCGGAAGGAAACAGCATCAAAATCGACCAGATCCGCGAATTGCAGCGGGTCTTTTCATATCGAGCCGAGGGCGGCAATCCGAAAGTATATATTATAGACCAAGCGGAAAGAATGACCGTTCAGGCAGGCAACAGTCTGCTTAAATTTTTGGAAGAGCCTCCCGTGCCTGCAGTTGCCGTACTGATTGCGGACAACAGCCAATCGCTGCTGCCGACCATTCAGTCGAGAACCCAGCGCGTGCCGTTTGCACCGCTGCCGCCGGAGATGATGCTGCAGGTTTTGTCGAATGAAGGAGTCTCCGCTCCCCTTGCGCGCTGCGCGGTATCTTTGACATCGGGACTGGAAGGATGCAAAGAGCTTTTGGAGCAGAATTGGTTTGCAGAAATGAGAAACCTAGTGTTACAATTAGCGAAGGAGTCTTTGGGCAAGAATGGCTCGGCGGTGGCGACCGCGGGTCAGAAGCTGTTCAAGACCGGGCTTGGTGAGCATTTGGATACCTTGTTCAGTATGTTCCACCTGTGGTTTAAAGACATGCTGTACTTCCTGTACCGAAAACACGAAAGCATCGTTTTCATAGATCAGTTGGACTTTATTTCAAATTACGCCAGAACGCGTACTTCTTCCCAGTGGGTAGCTTATATGGAGTTTGCCGCCGAGAGCAAGAAGAAGCTGCGTTTCAATGTCAATGCCCAGCTATGTCTGGAGCAGTTTTTGATACGTCTGGAAAGCTAAAGGACACAGTTTGTTTACGCTTCCTGTTAGGGCAGCCTTCAAGAAGCAACTTTTGGCCTGATATTTCTGTTAGCGCCTGAAAGCGATACGCCGTATCGCTGCTTATAAAGCCTATGCTTTTATAAAATGGGTACAGCCGTTTCTTCTTGTGTTACGGTTAAGGAAAGAACAAGCATGAAACATCATGGAGCGGACTTGCTGGGGTTCCTTCACCGGCAGACAAGGAGGGTAATTTTGTTGTACAGCGTAGTCGGTGTCCGCTTCAAAAAGGCGGGTAAAATATATTATTTCGATCCTTTGGATTTGCCGATTGAACAGGATCAATGCGTGATTGTTGAGACGGCGCGGGGGATTGAATATGGCAAGGTCGTAGTAGGCAAAAAAGAGGTTCCTGAAGCCGATGTCGTACTTCCGCTTAAGAAAGTCATGCGTATCGCCGGTGAAAGTGACGCGTGCGTGGTGGAGGAGAACAAGCAGGCGGCCAAGGACGCTTTTGCAACCTGTTTAAATAAAATCCGCGATCATGGCCTCAAAATGAAGCTGGTGGATGTGGAGTTTACGTTTGACCGCAACAAGATCATTTTTTATTTCACGGCAGAAGGCCGGGTTGATTTCCGGGAATTGGTCAAGGACTTGGCCAGCATTTTCCGCACCCGCATTGAGCTTCGACAAATTGGCGTTCGAGATGAAGCCAAAATGCTCGGTGGTCTCGGTCCATGCGGCCGGGTGCTGTGCTGTTCTTCGTGGCTGGGTGATTTCGAGCCGGTATCGATCAAGATGGCCAAAGACCAAAGTCTTTCGCTCAATCCGACCAAAATATCCGGGCTTTGCGGAAGATTAATGTGTTGCCTGAAATTTGAGCATGATAACTACGAAAGTGTAAAGGAAGAGATGCCTGCAGTGGGCAAACTGGTCGTCACTTCGCTTGGTGAAGGCAAGGTGGTTGGCATCCATGCCGGAAACCGCACGGTTCATGTGCAGTTGTTTGAAGTGGGTAAAGTAAAGGAACTTCCAATGGATGATGTTGTCGTCAAGTAGACCATTAAGGTTACTTTCGGGGTGGAAACTTGGAAAAGAAAAATATATTTGCACACATCCAGGAGATAGAAGCGCAAATGGAAACGATGCGTCTAAATCTTGGAGATTGGAAGCAAACCGTAAAAGAATTAATGGAAGTGAATCAGCGCCTGACGCTGGAAAATGAGCAGCTGCGCAAAATTTTGAAGAGAGAGGCCCCGCCGGGTCCATCTTCGAAGACAGAGGCTGTCGGAAAGCCTTCCGCACAGAGCGAGAGCACTTCAGATGAAGTTGTTGGCGAGGGCTACGATAATCTGGCACGGTTGTATCATGAGGGCTTTCATATCTGCAATGTGAATTTTGGACATCTGCGTACGGAAGGCGACTGTCTGTTCTGCCTGTCATTCCTTAATAAATAAGAATATACAGCCGTAGGAGGACGCCGCCTACGGTTTTTTTTGAATATAATAAATGATTAACAGTTCGCTTGTACTTGGAATGTTGGAATAGGAGAATGGTGATGAGCAACCGTTTGAATGAAGTCCCACTGCTTGCTGCGGAGCGTGTGGATGATCTGCTTACGCATAATTTGCATATTATTCAGAGTGATGAGGTATTCAGCTTCTCCATGGATGCCGTTCTGCTGGCCAGATTTGCTTCTGTACCTCCGCGGGGCCGGGTGCTGGATTTATGTACAGGCAACGGAGTAATCCCGCTGCTTCTGACCACCCGCACGGCAGCGGCTATCGAAGGAATTGAAATTCAGCCCCGTTTGGCCGATATGGCCCGCCGCAGTGTGGCGATGAATGCTCTTCAGGAGAAGATAACCATTCATGAAGGGGATTTGCGGACGCTGCATCTTACGACGGGATATGGAGTATATGATGCCATTACGGTAAATCCGCCCTATATGCCGCTTAACGGCAGCGATCTGAAGCTGAACACTCATCAGGCGATGGCCCGGCATGAAATCGGATGCACACTGGAGGAGGTCATTCAGGCCTGTGTCCGGCTTGTCCGCACCGGCGGAAAGGTCAGTATGGTGCACAAGCCGCAGCGGCTGGTCGATATCGTAAGCTTGATGCGGAAGTATAGACTGGAGCCGAAGACGATCCGTTTTGTGCATCCACGTGCGAATCTGGAGGCCAATATGGTATTGATCGAGGCTGCGCGGGATGGAAAGCCGGAGGTACGGGTACAGCCGCCGCTGATTGTATATACTGAAGACAATGAATATTGTCCGGAAATTCTGGATATCTACTACGGTTCAAAAGAGGTAAAATCATGACTATTCAATGCCAAAGCAGCTTTCAGCAAAAAGAGGCGGATGTTCAGCAGAAGACAGGCACCTTATTTCTCGTAGCGACACCGATTGGCAACTTGGAGGATATGACGTTCCGGGCTGTCCGGACGCTGAAGGAATGCGATATTATCGCCGCCGAGGATACCCGGCAGACGCGCAAGCTGCTCAGCCATTTCGACATTTCTCCCGGCCAGCTGTTCAGCTATCATGAGCATAACAAGGCCGCCAGCGGTCCTGAACTAATACGCTATATAATAGAAGGTAAAAATCTGGCATTGGTCAGCGACGCTGGTCTGCCGGCTATTTCCGACCCGGGCGCCGACCTGGTCGCGCTCGCTGTCAGTGAAGGAATTCCGGTCGTTCCTGTACCCGGAGCAAATGCAGCGCTGTCCGCGTTGATCGCTTCCGGTCTCCCGACGAACACTTTTACTTTCGTCGGGTTTCTGCCCCGGGAGCGTAAAAGCATCCAAGCGGTGCTTGCCCCGCTGCGCGCCGCCCAGGGCACTCTCCTTTTCTACGAGTCGCCGCACCGGGTAGCGAAGACGCTGGTTCACTTGCGGGAGACTCTCGGCAACCGGCGAATCGTTCTGGCACGCGAGCTGACGAAACGATACGAAGAATTCCTGCGAGGGACCATTGAAGAATGCGCCGAGTGGCTTGAAGAACACCCGCCGCTTGGGGAATATGTCATCGTCGTTGAGGGAGAAAGCTTAGAGGAAGCTTATGAGGCTGATTCCGCCTGGTGGCGCGCGCTCAGTATCGAGGAGCATGTCGCCTATTACGAGGCCGCCGGTTCCACCCGCAAGGACGCCATGAAAAAAGCCGCGTCCGACCGCGGCGTCGCCAAGCGCGATATTTATAACGCGCTGCTGGAGGAGTAGCTGCACCAAGCGCTGAAGGAAGCGATTCCCGAAGGGAGAGTGCGAGAGAACGGCGGAGTAGCAGCATGAACCAGTCGAAGGAAGCACAAAAGTAAAGCGATTCCCGAAGGGAGAGCGGGAAAGCGAGTCGAAAGCAGCAGTCCACGGAGTCGCACCGAGCGCAGAAGTGAGCGAATCCCGAAGGGAGAGCGGGTGTTCTCCGCCTTCGTAACTCGGAGCACCGTCAGCACGCATGAAAGGCCCTGAGGCCGATTCCGTCAGGAATCGCCCGAGAAGGACCGCTCCTACCATCCAAAGCAGCTTCCTCCCGCCAACTCTCCGCACCTATCCAACAATTGCGGGTGTCCAGAGGGCGTAGCCCTTGGGGCCCTCCTGAAAGTTTTCCAAAGGAAAACTCACTTCGGAAGCATAGGCTTGGGGAGGGTTTGGGAGGGGTCCCCCACAAAAAAAATACCCCCCGCATTCGCGGGAGGCTAAGGAGATATAAAAAAGGTTAGAATTAACAATTTGATTATTTCCATTATAACCGATTTAATTTAATTTGTCACAGGGGCAGGGATAGCAGAAATGCATTCATGGCAAACAATTTTTCCTTTAAAGTAAGTCACGTTCTCGGCATTACCGCAAAAAATACAGGCAGGCTCGTATTTTTTCAGCATGATCCGCTCACCGTCCACATAGATCTCAAGAGCATCTTTTTCTCCAATACCCAACGTACGGCGCAGCTCGATCGGAATGACAACCCGTCCCAGTTCGTCTACTTTTCTTACAATGCCTGTTGATTTCATCATAACAATCGTTGCTCCTCTCAAATAATCAAAAAGTGTCACTATTCGACAATCTTCTCTGTTTTATGGTACATATAATACCAACCATTCCCAAAACAGTCAACCTCTTTTTAGAGGATGAATTATTTTCTGATATGACAAGGTTTCTGGAATGGCTGCACTTCAATATATATAATAACTATCTAAGAGGTACAAGTAAAATGTCGAAATGGAAACTAAATGTTCAACTTTTTTCGACAAAATGTGACGAAATCTTCTTTTTTATTAGAATAAATCGGAATAAGTCGATGTTAAAGATAAAGGAGCTGACTTCATGCAGCAGCCGCTTACGGAAGAAAAAGTATTTAAAGATCCGGTTCACAATTACATCCATGTACAGGATACGGTGATTTGGCGACTCATTAATACAAAAGAATTTCAGCGTCTGCGCCGTATCCGCCAGCTCGGAACCACCTACTTGACCTTTCACGGCGCCGAACACAGCCGGTTCTCCCATTCGCTTGGGGTATATGAAATTACGCGGCGCATTATTTCCCAATTTGAGCGCAGCGGTTATAAAGACTGGATTCCCGAGGAAAGGCTGCTTACGCTGTGCGCGGCGCTTTTGCATGATTTGGGTCACGGACCGTTCTCCCATTCTATAGAAGAAGCTTTTCAAATGAATCATGAAGACTGGACATGCCGGATCATATTGGAGAACACTGGTATTACTGAAATTTTGCAGGAAGTGGAGGAAGATTTTCCGCAGAAGGTAGCTTCGGTTATCTGTAAAAAATATGAGCATGACATTGTGGTCAATTTGGTGTCGAGTCCGCTGGATGCCGACCGGATGGATTATCTGCTGCGCGACGCATATTACACCGGGGTTAACTACGGCACGATCGATATCGATCGTATTTTGCGGGTGCTTCGTCCATATCACGGGCGGGTAGTGGTCAAGGAATCGGGGATGCATGCAATTGAGGACTATTTAATGTCCCGTTACCAAATGTATTGGCAGGTCTATTTTCATCCGGTTACGCGCAGCTCGGAAATTATTTTGCGCCAGGTATTCCGCCGGGCCAAGCAGTTGTTTCAAGAAGGCTATTCCTTCCGTTTTATGGTGGAGCCGCTGACCGATTTATTTCGCGGTAAGGTAAATGTGCAGCAGTATTTGCAGCTGGATGAGGCGCTTGTGCAGGCGACATTTATGCAGTGGACCACGGAACAGGACGAACTGCTGAGCGACTTGTGCAGCCGCTTTATTCATCGTAAACTGTATAAATATGTAGAGATGGAAAGCCTGGACATGGAAACAATTGACGAAATTCGCCGCAGCTTTGCCTCGGCCGGATTGCACCCGGAATACGACTTGGAAATTGATTTTCCGACAGATTTACCCTATGATGTATTCCGTCCGGGAGAGGGCTTTCACGGTAAGCAGATTCTTCTGCTGGATCGTCAGGAACGGCTTCGCGAAATCTCCGAGGTGTCGGATATCGTCCGCTCTATCAGCGGGATTCACCGGGGGCGATATCATTTATATTATCCGCAGGACAAGCTCGAAAAAGCGCTTCCGATGCTGCCGAATTCGATTAAGGATTTGTTTGATATACGGTGAAAAATAGCAAAGAAAGGGGAAGTGGTTATGCAGCTTTTCGACACCCACACCCATCTGGATGCTCCGCAATTCGACGGCGACCGCGAGGAAACGATTGCACGGGCGGTAGAGGCGGGAGTAAGCAAAATGATCAATGTCGGCTTCAACCGGGAAACGATTCCAACCACGATGAAGCTGGCCGAATCGTACGAGTTTATTTATGCGGCAGTGGGTTGGCACCCGCAGGATGCCATTGATATGAAGGACGGGGACCTTGATTGGATCGCCTCGCTGTGCAGTCATGAAAAAGTCGTGGCTATTGGGGAAATTGGGCTCGATTACTACTGGGATACTTCACCAAAAGAAGTTCAGCATACCGTATTCCGGCGGCAGATCGGGCTGGCACGGGAGCTGAATATGCCGATCGTCATTCATAACCGGGATGCCCACGAAGATGTGGTCCGTATTCTCCGCGAAGAGAAGGCTTCGGAAATCGGGGGGATCATGCATTCCTTCTCGGGTAGTTGGGAGACAGCCAAAATGTGCCTCGATCTCGGCTTTTACCTCTCCTTCGGAGGACCGATTACGTTCAAGAACGCCCGGGTGCCCAAGGAGGTGCTGGCGCAGGTTCCGCTGGACCGTCTGCTGATCGAAACGGACTCCCCGTATCTGACGCCCCACCCCTACCGGGGCAAGCGTAACGAGAGCGCTCATGTTAAATTGGTAGCAGAGGCGGCAGCGGAAATAAAAGGAATTGAATTGAATAAAATGGCTGAAATTACGTACAAAAATGCACTGGGATTATTTGGTATTTAGTGAAAACGGGAGAAAACCGGCTAAAAAAATGAGAATGAACGAAAGATTAAAGATTTTTAACAAAAAAACGGGTGTTTATTACATTAATTTAACCATTTTCTTGAGCTTATCTGGTTGAAGTGTGCTTTACAACATGCATCGAAACAGGATATTATCTTGTCAGTGCAGTGAGCTGTTGTTACTGAGACAGCTGCTGATTCATAAATCGTCTCGCTGAGTCTCCATATGGAGAACGGGGGAACCAATATCGCTTTGCCGTATGCCTAAAGCCTTACATAAGAGTCATCAGGTTGGCGTTGCAGGCTGTATTTGATTTCTTCACGTGGTCTTTGGGGTGAATTTAAAGGCAATCGCCATGAGCGGTTGACCTGAGATAGGGCGTCTCTCTTTCGTCCGAACCCGACAGCTAACCCCGTAAGCGCAAGTAAGAGAGGAAACCTCGTGCGTTTGGCCGTTTATTCGGACATCCCAAGAAGCCACGAAAGAGTCCTCTAATCAAGACTCTTTATTTAGGCTTCTTTTTGTTTGAATTAAACGTATTCGCCTGTGAACTGTTATATAACAGGCGGAAGATGCCATGCCGGGCAGGCGATTTATGAGCAGGATGCGAGAAGCCGCGAATAGTATCGTGTCCTGTGACAATCTCTTGTAGTTTCGCTGGAACCAGCAGTACGGTTTACGGTTCGGGCGGGCTATGTAAGGAGGATGTAGAAGATGGGCGTATTCCAACCCGAAGTATCCCATGATTCGCAATCATCCAGCAGGTCTTATGCATTACGGTTACGTCTTGAGCAGGTGAATTTACGCACCTGGGCACTTGCGGGCGTAATCGGGGTAGCTATCGCGCTGCTTATTCTGCTGTACGTACACTCTCAAAGCAGCAAACAAATTGTTTTAGTGATAGACGGGCAGGTTCGTGCTCTGGAAACGCGCGAAGCGCTTCTGGGCGAGGCTCTGGCCAAAGAAACAATCTCGTTGAAACCGTACGACAAATTATCTGCGGGTCTTGGCGACGAGATCGAAGACGGCGACCGGATCGTCATTGACCGGGCGCAGGAGATCACTCTGACTGAAAATGGACAGACAAAAACGTTCTATACGACTGAGGATACGATCGGTCGGGCCATGAACAGTCTGGGCATTACGCTGAATGCCCACGACAAGGTTTTTCCTTCGCTAGACACCGCAATCTCCGCCAAAACGGAAGTCAAGGTCATCCGCATCAACAAGCAGGTTGTACAGCGGACCCAAAGCTTGCCTTTCCGGGTTATCAAGACGGCGGACCCCTCCCTAACCGTAGGGACAGTACGAGTAGCACAGGCCGGCAAGCCCGGCGCCATTATCCAGCATATCGAGAAGACTTATCAGGACGGAAAGCTTGTCTCGATGCGCATGGTTGGTAAAGAAGTGCAGAAGGTGACCAAGGATAAAGTGATCGCCATTGGTACGAAAGCCTTGCCTAAAGCCGCAGTCGTGAAAGTTTCTTCCGTTAGCAGCACCACTTCCAAAAAGACCAACGTCAGAAGCAGCAATGTCGCCAGCAAAGCCGGCGTGGACTTCGAGTACAAAAGATTGATTAAGAATGTTTCGATGACGGCATATTCTTCGGAAGAACCGGGAATCGGCACACGTACCGCTTCCGGAACGCGCGTAACGGAAGGGCGGACCATTGCAGTGGATCCTAATGTGATTCCGATCGGCTGGTGGGTGTATGTCGAGGGACTCGGATTCCGACGCGCTGAGGATACCGGCGGAGCCATTAAAGGCAATAAAATCGACGTTTATTACGATTCGCTGAGCCATGCCCGCAGTTTCGGCCGCAAATCGCGTGCCGTTTACGTGATCGGTCCGGTTAAACCGGAGCTGGATTAATGATTTTGCAAATTTAGCAGCAATACGCTATAGTGATGTAAGCTCGTCACTTATATAATTCTTAGTCAAAAAGAAGAGGAGCGAATCCTCTTCTTTTTGCTTTTATTTTTTGTGGTAAAGGCGGGGGATAGGGCCGCTGCGGGAGGAAAAGATAAACAATGATTAAAGAATTAATTGTCGTCGAAGGCAAAAGCGATACCGTCGCCGTCAAAAGAGCGGTCGATGCCGACACGATCGAAACGGGCGGTTCGGCGGTGGACAGCCGGGTAATCGCCAAGATCAAGCTTGCGATGGAGCGCCGCGGCGTTATTATTTTGACCGACCCGGATCATGCGGGAGAACGGATACGCAAGATTGTTTCGTCGAAGGTGCCTGGCTGCAAGCATGCTTTTATTCCGGAGCAGGATGCGACCTTGAAAGGCGATATCGGCGTCGAGAACGCATCGCCCGAGGCGATTCGCCATGCGCTGGAGCATGTGCATACCTCCTTCGAGGGAGCGCCGGTGCTGATCGGAATGGACGATCTTCTGGCTGCGGGGATGATTGTACACCCTAATGCCGCGCAGCGGAGAATGGAGCTGGGCAACCTGCTGGGCATCGGTTACTGCAACGGCAAGCAATTGTACAAGCGGCTGTCGATGTTCGGCATTACGCCCGAAGAGTTCGCAAACGCGGTGATGCAAATCGAGCAGGGAGGTCTATCCTTATGAGCGGCAGGGAAGAAATTTCATCCCCAAAAAGGACAAAAGAAATTATCGCGGCTCACGGATTTTCGTTCAAGAAGAGCCTGGGTCAGAACTTTCTGATTGACCAAAATATTTTAAATAAAATTGTAGAGGCGGCCGCTCTGGACGAAAGCACGGGCGCTCTTGAGATCGGCCCCGGCATCGGCGCGCTGACCGAGCGTCTGGCGCAGATGGCGGGTGCTGTTACGGCTGTAGAGATCGACCAGCGTCTGATTCCGATACTGCAGGAGGTGCTGTCTCCGTATCCCCATGTCAAGATACGGCATGCCGATGTGCTTAAAGTGGATCTGCACGAACTGTTCAGTGAAGATTTCGCGGAAGTGAGCAAGGTCAGTGTGGTCGCCAATCTGCCTTACTATGTGACGACCCCGATTCTGATGAAGCTGCTGGAAGAGAAGCTGCCGCTTGCCAACATTGTCGTGATGATTCAAAAAGAGGTCGCCGTGCGGATGGCGGCATCGCCGGGAGGCAAGGACTACGGCAGCCTGAGCATCGCCGTGCAGTATTACAGCGAGCCGGAGCTGATCTGTACGGTGCCGCATACGGTGTTTATTCCCCAGCCGAATGTGGAGTCAGCGGTCATCCGGCTGAAGGTCAGGGAGCGTCCGCCGGTCGAGGTAAAGGACGAGAAGCATTTTTTTGAAGTGGTGCGAGCATCCTTTACGCAGCGTCGCAAAACCATATCGAACAATTTAAAGGCCCGCTTCTTTCCAAAAGAGGGGAGAGAGCAGCTGGAAGCGCTGCTGGCCGAAGCAGGGATTGAACCTTCACGCCGCGGCGAGACGCTGAGTCTGGCGGAGTATGCGCGTCTGAGCGACGTTCTGCTTGAGGCCGGCCACGTATAGGGCTTGCTGATAGAAGTTAATGCAGGCAAAGCGGCTAAATGATGAACCATCCGTTATCTTTGCCCATACGATGGGGGTAGAGGTGATGTTCTGATGAATTTGGGAGACTTGGTCGTTCGGAGATCGTATGGCGGTGATGTGACTTTTCGAGTAGAATATATAACTCGAAATCAGGCCATCATCAAAGGAACCGAATTTCGGCTGCTGGCGGACTCTCCGCTGAACGATCTGGTTCAGGTGCCCGCCACGGCCATGACGGAGCTGGGGGAGCGAGCGCGGATCAAGGCCGCCGAGTCGCTGACGGAGCTTAGAAAGGACCGGCAGGAGCACAGCAGATTTGGGGTCGGGAATACAATGGGGATTTGGGAGCAGACGCCGAAGGAGGTCTCTTACTTTGAGCTTCCCGGAAAGGTCCTGCATCTTGACGGCGATCCGGGTTACTTGAATAAAAGCCTTAGCCTGTATGAGCAGCTGCGTATTCCTGCCGAAGGACACCATGTACGGGAATCGGAGATGGCGTCCGCCCTATACCGCCTGCTGCCCAGAGTCCGTCCCAATATCGTGGTGGTTACCGGTCATGACGGCGTTCTGAAGTCGCTGCAATCTTATGATCTGAACAATTTAAACAGCTATAAAAATTCGCAAAATTTCGTTGCCGCGATTCGTGTGGCCAGGGACTACGAACGCCACTACGACGCGCTGACGATTGTCGCCGGGGCATGCCAGTCGCATTTTGAAGCGCTGCTTGGGGCCGGGGCGAACTTTGCAAGCTCGCCGGGGCGCATCCTGATCCATGCCCTGGACCCCGTGTATATCGCCGCTAAGGCCGCTCTAACCTCTATCAGGGAAACGATCAACTTAGGCGACGTGCTGCATAATACGATCAGCGGCAGCCAAGGTCTAGGCGGCATTGAAACGCGCGGAAGCTTTCGGATCGGCATGCCGCGACTCCAGGATTTATCCACGCTGAAAGTGACGCCTTCCGCCATCTAAAGGGCCAGACCTTAAGATCTCTTTGCTTGTCCATCCGTTCTAAAAAATATCGTTGACAAACATAATTGGCATCTACTATAATTATTTGTTTGATTTGACATATTGTAATACACGAGTTATAATGGACAAGGAAAGAGGTGGTCGTCAGGCAATGGCTAATAACGCGCTATTGGAAATTAAACGCAGTCTCGAAGCTCATGTCGGTTCTAAGATTACGTTGCGAGCAAACGGTGGCCGCCGCAAAACGGTTGAGCGTACCGGTGTCCTGGAAGAAACGTACCCTTCTGTATTTATTGTCAAACTGGATCAGGAGCAGCAATCGTTTAAGCGCGTCTCCTACAGCTATGCCGATATTCTTACCGAGTCCGTGGAGATTACGGTATGTGAAGACGATGTGCAATTGCCGCTCATGCATGCCAAAGTGTAACTCTTTATTTAAGCAGCCTTTCCTCATAGAGGAAGGGCTGTTTTGCGCTTTGGAGGACGGTTTTGCTTGCAGTTGCCTGTAAAAGAGCGGGGCGTATGTTAAGGGGTGCTGGAATCCATACTAAGAGGGCAATAACTCATCATTGTTAACCCAGAAGGAGGATGCCGCATGAGCCGCAGAAGACGCAGCATGATGTCCGATGAGCTGAAGACGGAGCTGGCCAAAGAGCTCGGCTTCTATGAAACCGTGGAACGCGAAGGCTGGGGAGGAATCCGGGCGAAGGATGCCGGGAATATGGTGAAGCGAGCGATTCAGCTTGCCGAGCAGGCTGCGCGCAAATCTTAGGCAGCAAGACAACCGGAAAGCGGCAAAAAAGACGGGAGCGTCCTTAACAGCGGGCGTTCTCGTTTTGATTTTACGTATAGCGCTTTCTTCATGGGCAGGAACTGGGAATGGACTTCATTCCAAGATTCTCATATAATATGTTAAGTTGTTTTTAGGGGAAAAATGAGGGTAGGGTGAACGCCTTGAAAGTGTATGAGAAAGCACCGGCCAAAATCAATCTGATGCTGGATGTGCTGCACAAGCGGCCGGATGGATTTCACGAGGTGGAAATGATTATGACCATGGTCGATCTTGCGGACCGGCTGGAGTTGTCCGAGCTGCGGCGGGACACCATTATTATATCAAGCCAGGCGGGTTATATTCCGCTGGATGAGAAGAATCTGGCCTTTCAGGCGGCGAAACTGCTGAAAGAGCGCTGCGGCGTGGAGCGGGGCGTACATATTCATCTGGACAAAAAAATACCGGTCGCCGCCGGATTGGCCGGCGGAAGCAGCGACGCGGCGGCTGCGCTGCGCGGCCTGAACCGGCTCTGGCGGCTTGGCCTGTCAAGCGAAGAGCTGCAGGAGCTTGGCGCCGAGCTCGGTTCGGACGTGCCCTTCTGCGTCACCGGCGGGACCGCACTGGCAACGGGCAGAGGCGAGAAGCTTACGCCGATCGCCAGCATGCCACAGTGCTGGGTGGTTCTCGCGAAGCCGCCGATTAATGTGTCGACGGCCGAGGTGTACGGCAAACTGCGGGCAAGCGGGATAACCGCTCATCCTTCCTCGCGGCTTATGCGCGAGGCGGTTGAAGCCGGCGATTTCCATGCGGTATGCGCCCGGCTGGGCAACGTGCTGGAAGAGGTAACATTGAAGCTGCATCCCGAGGTTCAGCAGTTGAAAGAAGCGATGATTCGGCTCGGCGCCGACGGCGTGCTGATGTCCGGCAGCGGCCCGACTGTATTCGGCCTCGTTTCCAAGCAGTCCAAGATGCCCCGAATTTATAACGGACTGCGCGGATTCTGCAAGGAAGTCTATGCCGTGCGTTCGCTGACTTGACAGCGATAGAATAGACACAACCAACGCTTCTCTTGTATAAACCCGTACAAAAGTGATATATTTTCTCTATAATATTCGGTTTTGACGAGGAGCCTTCCGTGAAGAAACTTAAAAGAAGTCAGCGTTTAGTAGATATGACCCAATTTTTGCTTGAAAAGCCGCATGATCTTCTGCCGCTGTCCACCTTTGCCGAGCGGTACGGAGCGGCCAAGTCCTCGATCAGCGAGGACCTGGCAATTATCAAAGAAGTATTCGAGGGCGAAGGCATGGGCGAGCTTCAGACTCATGCGGGAGCGGCGGGAGGAGTAAAGTTCATTCCCCGGATGCCGAGGGAGATGGCGCTTTCTTTTATTCGCGGATTGTGCAGCCAACTGGAGCATAGCGACCGGATTTTGCCCGGAGGATATTTATATATGTCGGACCTGCTTGGCCAGCCGTCTCTTATGGAGCAGGCGGGGAAGATTATCGCTACCGCATTTTACGGCGTCCCGATCGATACCGTGATGACCGTGGAAACGAAAGGAATCCCGCTCGCTTACGCAACGGCCGCGCAGCTCGGACTGCCGGTGGTGCTGGTGCGCCGGGACCACAAAGTGACGGAGGGCTCGGCGGTGAGCATTAACTATGTGTCGGGTTCCCATAAGAGCATTCATACGATGTCGCTGTCCAGACGCGCGCTTAAGGAGAAGTCGCGGGTGCTGATTGTCGACGATTTTATGAAGGCCGGCGGAACGGTTGGGGGAATGGTTGATCTGCTCGGCGAATTCAACGCGGAAGTGGCGGGCGTTGGAGTCCTGGTGGAATCGGATGCGGTGGAATCGGAAGAGCGTTTGCTGCATGATTATGTCTCTTTGGTCAGACTGGGCGAGGTGGATTCGAAAGAGCGGCGTATATCGGCGTATCCAGGCAACTTCTTCTCCGTTTAGGGAACCCAAGAATATGTCGATTTCGTGAGGAAATCAGGGGAAAACGGTGGAAAAGTGTCGAAAACACCGTTTTGTCAAAATTATTCTAGTATGTAAGGGATTTTATGGGGCGGAAAAGAAGGAATTTGCTTTACTGTGTGGAATTATACACCCAAGTCTCTGATGGAAAAAGGTGGTGAACACACACATGCAAATTACGGATGTCAGACTCCGCCGCGTCAATTCTGAGGGGAGAATGAAAGCAATCGCATCCATTACCATCGATAACGAGTTTGTTGTTCATGACATTCGCGTCATTGATGGCAACAATGGAATGTTCGTTGCAATGCCCAGCAAACGTACGCCGGATGGGGAATTCCGTGACATCGCGCATCCGATTTCTTCCGGAACGCGTGAGAAGATCCAAACCGCGGTTCTGGCTGAATATGATCGCGCGGCAACGGAAGAAGAAGTGATCGAAGAAGGAGCATAAAGAACGCGCTCTTTGGTTTGACGGCTCTCGCTTTTTGGCAGAGGTTTCGGGTAAGCAATTCGAATTGGGGTTCGAAGAAAAGGGAACCATCCTTTGTATGGTTCTCTTTTCTTTTTGCCCGGAATGAGATATATTCAGTAATGAGTTTAGGAGTAGGAGGTTGGCATTCTTGAAGAGAATGGCTGTTGTTCTAGCTGCAGGCCAGGGCAAGCGCATGAAATCCAAGTTATACAAGGTGCTGCATCCCGTTTGCGGAAAGCCGATGGTTGGGCACGTGCTTAATACAGTAAAAGCGACCGGCTGCCAGCGCAGCATTGTCGTTGTCGGACATGGCGCGGAAGCGGTTAAAACTTATTTGGGCGATTCGTCGGAATATGTGCTTCAGGAAACCCAGCTTGGTACGGGCCACGCCGTAAAGCAGGTCAAGGATTTGCTTGGCGGGGAAGAAGGCACTTTGATTGTCGCATACGGCGACACGCCATTGATTACACCGGAAACACTGATCAAACTAATGACGCTGCACGAAGAGCGCAAAGCGGCGGCTACCGTTCTGACGGCTGTTATGGACAACCCTGCGGGACTTGGTCGGATTATCCGTACCGAAGAAGGGGAACTGCTGAAGATTGTGGAGCAGAAGGACTGTTCGCCCGCCGAGGATGCCATTCGCGAAATCAATACCGGAATTTATTGCTTTGATAATGCCAAGATGTTCGCCGCCTTGGACAAGGTGACGAACCATAATGCCCAGCAAGAATATTATTTGACCGATGTTATCGAGATTCTGCGTCAGCAGGGAGAGCTAGTGCTCGCCTTCCAGACGGAAGATGCCGCGGAATCGATCGGCGTGAACGACCGCCTTGCGCTGTCCGAAGCCGAGAACGTTATGCGTCAGCGCATCGCCCGGCGTCATATGCTGGACGGTGTAACGATTATAGATCCCGCATCAACCTATATAGGAGCCGAAGTCACCATCGGAGCGGATACGGTAATTTATCCCGGAACGCTCTTGAAGGGCAATACCGTAATCGGGGAAAATTGCGTAATCGGCCCCTCTAGTGAAATTGAAGACAGCCGAATTATGGACGGAGCGAAGGTGAAGCATTCCGTGCTTAACGGCGCTGAGGTTGGCGCACGGACTTCCGTTGGGCCTTTTGCCTATTTGCGCCCCGGCAGTGTGCTTGGCGAAGACGTCAAGGTCGGCGATTTTGTGGAAATCAAAAAGGCCACCATCGGCGACGGCTCGAAAGTATCGCATTTAAGCTATATCGGAGACGCTTCTGTTGGCAAAAATGTAAATGTGGGCTGCGGAGCGATTACGGTCAACTATGACGGATTTAACAAATCCATAACAGAAATCGGCGATGACGCCTTTATCGGCAGCAACGTCAACCTGATCGCTCCCGTTCAGGTCGGCAAAGGCGCTTATGTTGTGGCCGGCTCTACCATTACCCGGTCCGTCTCCGAGGGGGATCTGGCCATAGCCAGACAACGCCAGGAGAACAAGCCGGGCTATGCGGAAAAAATCCGGTCCCGCGCAAAGGCGAAAAAAAGCCAGTCCCATCCATCGTAAGTGCGTAAATTCACGCCCGGCCGGATGCTATTTCGCCCGGGCGTTCGGGCAGCTAAATTCAATTGAACCATCACGGAGGGTTTAACTTTTATGGCTTATCTTGATTCCAAGTTAAAAATTTTCACCTGTAACTCCAATCCCAAGCTTGCTCACCAAATTGCCGATTACATCGGTATTCCGATGGGCGAATCGCATACGACAAGCTTCAGCGATGGAGAAATTCAGGTTAAGCTGTCAGAGAGCGTGCGCGGCTGCCACGTCTATATCGTTCAGTCCACCTGCGGACCGGTTAACGATAATCTGATGGAAATGCTGGTTATGATCGACGCGCTGAAGCGCGCCTCGGCCAAGAGTATTAATGTGGTTATTCCGTATTACGGGTATGCCCGCCAGGACCGCAAGGCCCGCTCACGCGATCCGATCACGGCAAAGCTGGTGGCCGACCTGATCGAACGCGCAGGTGCCCAACGCGTTATTACCATGGACCTGCACGCGATGCAGATTCAGGGCTTCTTCAACATTCCGGTCGATCATATGCTCGGCGTACCGATTCTGGCCCACTATTTCCGTTCCAAGCAGATCCAGAACCCGGTCGTCGTATCTCCAGACCACGGCGGTGTGGTTCGCGCGAGAAAGCTTGCCGATTTCCTGAACGCCCCGCTGGCCATTATCGACAAGCGCCGTCCGGAGCCAAACGTCAGCGAGGTTATGAATATTATCGGGAACATCGAAGGGAAGACGGCGATCGTGATCGACGATATCATCGATACGGCCGGCACGATCGTCCTGGGCGCCAACGCTCTGATGGAAGGCGGCGCCAAAGAGGTATACGCCTGCTGTACGCATCCGGTACTCTCGGGTCCGGCGCATGATCGGTTGGAGAATTCTCCGATTAAAGAGGTTGTCGTCACCGATTCGATTCCTATCCGCAGCGAGAGTCCTACTTCCAAGCTGAAGGTGCTCTCCGTGGCTCCACTGCTTGGCGAAGCGATCATCCGGGTGCATGAGGAACTGTCCATCAGTAAATTATTCGAGATCGAATAGTCCCTAAACGAAAGGGTTACACCTCCCGCTATTGGGAGATGTAACCCTTGTCGGCTTGGACAGCCGGAGGCTCTAGGCTTTCAAAAGCCCGGCCTTGAGATGAAGGTGAACAGACTGCGGTTGTAGAGCGTACCTTGCAGTTCCGCAAAGTTTGCGTCCACGGCGGTAAGCAAGCCGATATCAACATGCACATCGCCGCGGTAAACCTCGACAGGTATGGCATATTGCAGATGATACTGGAAATGGCGGTGGAGCGTTAGAGGCTCGCCCTGCTGCAGCATAATAACATCACCTGTCTTTGAAATGGGATAGACGTTTCGGGAACGCTTATGCTTCTATTGTACCAAGAAAGGGAAGGTTTACAAATGAAATGGATTGTCGGTTTGGGCAACCCCGGGCCGCAGTACGCCAAGACAAGGCATAATGTCGGTTTTATGGCTTTGGACGAACTGGCGCGCAGACATGGAATCGTCTTTAATCAGAACAAGTGCAAATCCGTGATCGGTGAAGGCGTCATCGGCGGAATCAAGACCGTGCTGATTAAACCGATGACGTACATGAACTTGTCAGGTGAAGCGGTTCGCGCCTATATGGACTACTATAAAGTATCCCTGGACGATATGATTGTCGTATATGACGATCTGGATACCGAGGTCGGCAAAATCCGGCTGCGTTATCAGGGAAGCGCCGGTGGCCATAACGGCATCAAGTCGATTATACAGCATACGGGAACCCAAACGTTCAACAGGGTAAGGATGGGAATTTCGCGTCCCGAGCCCGGTTACGCGATTGTCGATTATGTGCTGGGCCCGTTTCCGAAGAAAGAAGGCGACAGGCTGGCATCGATGGTCGGCAGCGCCTGCGACGCGCTTGAGTTCAGTCTGGACCATACGTTTGAGCAGACGATGGCTAAATTCAACGGATAAAAAGGCGCATAGATCATATAGATTCTGCCGCCTCCGCCGCTGAAGATTTGCCCGGGCAAGATCAATGATCGTTCCGGGGCTAATGCAAGCGCAAGCGGGGCATACTGAAGGTATATTCTATCTTCAGGAGGCATATCAATGGCAATACACTATGTTTGCAGACACTGCCGGACTTACCTCGGAACGATTCGCAAAAGCGACGCTACCGAGACGCAGCTCGGACTTCATTCCTTGACCCCTGCGGAGCGCAGAGATATAATAGCGTATGATTCAGACGGCGAGATTACCGTTAAGGTTACCTGCGATTATTGCAAGCAGGCCTTGGACAACAATCCGGAGCTCAGCCTTCTGGCCAGTCCGCTTCAATAGGCGAAGCGGCGCTGCTTCTATCGTCTTCCGCAAGCCTTGGCCTCAAAAGCTGAGGCTTATTTTAAAATATAAGGCTTTATAAGCTGCGCGCTTACTGTCAGTCTTATATTTCTAAGAGAAACGGTACCGTCCTTAGTAGGACGGGGCAGCCGTTTCATCTTGCAACAGGTTACTATAAATGCGCTTCTAAAGCGGAGAAGGAAATTCCGTTTGAAGCGATTCAGTAAGTGAGGTGCGCCTTTTGTTAGAAGGTCTTATTGAGGCTTTTTCCAAAGATTCCGATTTCCAGTCGGTAACCCGAGGCGTCGCCGCCGGAATGAAAGAGCAACTGATATCGGGGTTATCCGGTTCAGCCAGACAGATTATGCTGGCCGCGCTTCATCAGGAGACGTCCAGGCCGTTATTAATTGTCACGCATAACATGTTTTCGGCGCAAAAAATTGCCGATGATTTACAGGAAGCGCTTTCCCCTGACCGGGTGCTGCTGTACCCGGCCAATGAGCTGGTCGCCGCCGAAACGGCGGTATCCAGTCCGGAGACGGTCGCTCAGCGTATCGAGGTGCTGAACAAATGCTCGCGGGGCTTCCGCGGCATTGTGGTCGCGCCTTATTCGGGCGTTCGCCGGCTGCTGCCTGACCCGCAGGCGATGGCGGCCGCGCAAATCACGATCTCCCAGGACGGGAGCGTCCAGCTTGAGAGCTTCCTCGGCACGATGATCAAAATGGGCTACGAGCGGGTAGAACGGGTGGAGAACCGCGGGGAGCTGAGTGTTCGCGGCGGTATCCTTGATTTTTATCCGATGAATACCGAGCTGGCTTACCGTGTGGAATTGTTCGACGAAGAGGTCGATTCCATTCGGACGTTTGATCCGGCCGATCAGCGCTCCATCGACAAAGTCCGGAGTGTGACGATCACGCCCGCCAAAGAAATTATCGCAAGCAGAGCGCAGCTGGAGGCGGCGGCGGACAAGGCGTCCGTTATGTTGGAGCGCCAGCTGGAGAAAACGGCTGATCGCCAAGCCAAAATACGCCTGCGTGAGGAAATCGGCCGCGAGCTTGAGCATTTGCGCGAAGGGACTTATTTTTCGGAAATTTATAAATATATTTCGCTGCTGTATCCGGAACAATCGCATTTGTACGACTACATGGAGCGGGATACCCTGCTGGTTCTCGACGAGCCGGCCCGTCTCTTGGAAACGTCCAAGCAGCTGGAACGAGACGAATCGGAATGGAACCTGCATCTGCTGCAGAACGGAAAAACGCTGCCTGACCTGCATTTATCCGTCGACAGCGATACGGTGATATACCGCCGTCCATTTCAAAGCCTGTTCATGTCGATCTTTCTGCGTCAGGTTCCGCATGTCCAGCCGCAGAATATTCTCGGCTTCATCAGTCGCGGGATGCAGGATTTCCATGGGCAGATGAACGTGCTGAAATCGGAAATGGAACGGTGGCACAAGTCGGGCGTTCAGGTGGTTATGCTCGCCGGCGGCGAGGAACGCATGGAACGAATTCGCCGGGTGCTGCTCGATTACGGGATTGAAGAGCCGACCATTATCCAAGGGAACCTGGGATCGGGCTTTGAGCTTCCCTCGATCCATCTGGCCGTCATCACCGAAGGAGAGCTGTTTTCCCAGAAGCAGCGCAAAGCGCGCAAAGTATCCAAGAATATAGATAACGCGGAGCGCATCAAGAGCTATACCGAACTGAAGATCGGCGATTACGTCGTTCATCAGAATCACGGGATCGGCAAATATATGGGCATCGGCACGCTGGAGGTCAGCGGCATCCACCGGGATTACATGCACATCATGTATGCCGGCGGAGACAAGCTCTCGGTGCCGATCGAGCAGATCGACCTCATTCAGAAGTATGTGGGTTCCGAGGACAAGGAACCGAAGATATACAAGCTTGGCGGCAATGAATGGACCCGTGTCACGAATAAGGTCCGTTCCTCGGTGCAGGATATTGCGGACGACCTTATCAAGCTGTATGCGGAGCGCCAGAGCGCTCCGGGCTACGGCTTCGAGAAGGACACGACGGAGCAGCAGGAATTCGAAGAGATGTTCCCTTACGATGAAACGCGGGATCAGATGCGGGCTATCGGGGAAATCAAGAAGGACATGGAGCAGAACCGCCCCATGGACCGGCTGCTGTGCGGCGATGTCGGTTACGGGAAGACCGAAGTAGCGATCCGTGCTGCCTTCAAGGCGGCGATCGAGGGCAAGCAGGTGGCGGTGCTGGTGCCGACAACCATACTCGCCCAGCAGCATTACGAGACGTTCAGGGAACGGTTTTCCTCGTATCCGATCAACATCCAGGTGCTCAGCCGTTTCCGCAGCCGCAAAGAGCAGAACGAGACGATCAAGGGTGTTCGGCAGGGGACGGTAGACATTGTGATCGGTACACACCGGCTGCTGTCCCAGGACCTGGTGTTCAAGGATTTGGGTCTGCTAATTGTCGATGAGGAGCAGCGTTTCGGCGTCACCCATAAGGAGAAGCTGAAGAAGCTGAAGACGAATGTCGATGTGCTTACCTTGACGGCAACGCCGATTCCCCGTACCTTGCATATGTCGATGCTGGGCGTCCGCGATCTGTCGGTTATCGAGACGCCGCCGGAGAACCGTTTTCCCGTGCAGACGTATGTGGTGGAATACAGCCAGACGCTTGTCCGCGAAGCGGTGGAGCGCGAGCTCGGACGCGGCGGACAGGTCTATTACCTGTACAACCGTGTGCAGGGCATTCAGGAAATGGCGTCGCAGATTCAGATGCTCGTTCCCGAAGCCCGGGTCGGCATTGGACACGGCCAGATGTCGGAATCGGAGCTGGAGAAGACGATTCTCGATTTCCTTGATGGCGAATACGACGTGCTGGTAAGCACGAGCATTATCGAGACCGGCGTGGATATTCCGAACGTCAATACGCTCATTGTGCATGACGCGGACAAAATGGGCCTGTCCCAGCTGTATCAGCTGCGCGGCCGGGTCGGACGGTCCAACCGGATCGCATATGCCTATTTTACCTACCAGCGCGACAAAGTGCTGACCGAGGTAGCCGAGAAGCGGCTGCAGTCGATCAAGGAATTCACGGAGCTTGGTTCGGGCTTCAAAATCGCCATGCGCGACTTGTCGATCCGCGGCGCGGGCAATCTGCTGGGCGCAGAACAGCATGGCTTCATCGCTTCCGTGGGCTTTGACCTGTACTCGCAAATGCTGGCGGAGGAGATCCGCAAACGCAAGGTGAGTGTACTCGGCGAGGAAGACCATTCCCTCAAGGAAGGGAACACCGTCATCGACTTGGCAATTGATGCCTATCTGCCATCTGAGTATATCTACGACAGTGTGCAAAAGATTGAAATTTATAAAAAAGTGGCTGCTGTTTCGACCTTCGAGGACGCGGCGGAGCTGGAAGACGAGCTGCTCGACCGGTTCGGCGAACTTCCAGAGGCGGTCGTCAATCTTTTATCCGTGGCGCGGCTTAAAATTTACGGTAAATGGTATGGCATCGACTCCATGAACCGGCGCGGCGATGAAGTGCTGCTGAATTTTTACGAGGATCGTGTCGCATTAATCGATACAGGCAAGCTCGCCAAGATTGGCAATGGCTTTGAAAGACGTGTACAATTCGAAAAGGATGCCAAAGCGGCCATTCGCATAAAGACCAAAGGCCTTGACGACAAGGGACTCCTTGACCTGCTTGAGCGGTTTCTGGAGGAAGTCAAGCCGTCTTTTAAATTGAAGGGAGAACTACACAATGCGATCAAGTAAATCATGGAAGGTGCTGCTCGTCTCGCTGGCAGCCGCCCTTTCGTTCTCCATGCTCTCGGCATGCAGCAGCGATAATAAAAAAGATAAAGAAGACAACAGCACGGCTATTGTGACGTACAAAGGCGGCGCGATAACGCAGAAGGAATTTGATACCGATGTGAAGGTGATGAAATTCCTGTCGCCGGAGCAGGCGCAGTACCTGGAGCTGGATGCTTTCAAAGAAACGATTGTGAAGCAGGAAGCCGCTTTTGAGTATTTGGCTGGACAAGCTGCGGACAAAGCGAAGAAAGAAGCGGAGAAGCAGGCGGACACGCAGCTGGCCTCTTATAAGCAGGGGCTTGGCGATACGTATGCCAGCTCGCTGAAGGAGCAAGGCTTGACGGAGGATGAAATCCGCAGCTATATGGTGCGTGTGCTGACCGTGTATCAGGACATGCTGCTTAAAGTGACGGATGACGAAGTGAAGAAGCAGTTCGAAGCGACGAAGGGCGACTTCACTGTGGCTTCGCTGCGCCATGTGCTGATCGGCTTCACCGATGCAAGCAAGAAGGAACGCAGCAAAGAAGACGCGCTGAAGCTTGCCAAGGAAGTAAAGGCGAAGCTGGACGGCGGAGCGGACTTTGCGGCGGTAGCCAAGGAGTACTCTGACGATACCGGTTCGAAGGACAAGGGTGGACTGTATGCGGACACTGCGATCGGAACGTATGTGGAGGAGTTCAAGAAGGCCGCTCAGACGCTGCCGCTGAACACCATCAGCGATCCGGTCGAAACGACCTACGGCTACCACATCATGAAGGTGGAGTCGCGGACGGAGAAGACCTTCGACCAATTGACCGACGAGCAGAAAGAGACGCTTAAGAGCACGATCGCTTCGGACAAGCTGCAGCAGTTTATGGAGAAGGATCTGGACGGCATTATTGAAAAAATCAATCTGCCGAAGAGCAGCGCCTCTCCGGCCGCGAGCGCGGGGACTTCGCCAAGCGCATCCGCTCCGGCGGCTTCGCAAAGCGCCAAGTAAAACCAATAGGCCCGGCGTCCCGGCAATGACGGGATACCGGATTTAAGATACTGTCCTGTCAGGGCAGTATCTTTTTTTTGCCGGCAAGAAACAGAAAGTGAGCAAATCAAGCGGATGCCAGAGCGCATCATGTATAAGGAACTGGGAACGGATGAATACTATGGTCAGACAATCACGATAAATCGCTGGGGTTATTCAATCCCTTCAAAAGCAGTAGTTGGCAAAATACTTCATAAGAAAGCGGGGCAACATGTGAAATGAAAGCTACTGGCATTGTAAGACGTATTGATGACCTGGGACGGGTCGTCATTCCTAAAGAAATCAGACGGACGCTGCGCATTCGCGAGGGAGATCCGCTGGAAATTTTCGTGGACCGGGACGGCGAGGTTATTCTGAAGAAGTATTCACCGATCGGCGAACTGGGCGACTTTGCAAAAGAGTATGCGGAATCGCTGTATGAAAGCACGGGCCATATTACCCTCATTTCCGACCGCGATACCTTCATCACTTTGGCCGGAGGCTCCAAGAAGGATTATTTGGACAAGCAGGTCGGCGCTCTGCTGGAAAAATGCATGGATGGCCGCAAGACGATACTCGAAACAAACAGCGGCAACTACGAAATATCGAAGGATCATCAGGATGCGCTTTCATCCTATGTAGCTTCGCCCATTATCTCCGGGGGAGATCCCATTGGAGCCGTTGTGCTGATGAACAAGGACGAATCGGTTAAAATGTCGCAGATGGAAATCAAAATGGCCGAAACGGCCGCAGGTTTTTTGGGCAAACAGATGGAGCAGTAATATTCTCTCCCCCTCCATTCCCGCTTTCCATTTCGCCGCAGGGCGGAGCCGAGAGCGGGATTTTGTTGTGCAGAGCCATGTTGAGGTATAATATAGAAATTCATTCTATCCATACTTTATGAAGCAGGTATCTCATGAAATCACATATGACGGGTTCGAAGCTACTGCAGGGCGCGTTTATTTTAAGCGCAGCCGCCCTGCTGTCGAAGCTGATTGGAACGCTGCAAAAAATCCCGCTGCAAAACCTGGGCGGGGATGCCGTATTCGGTATTTATAATACGGTCTATCCGATCTACACGCTGCTCGTTACCGTAGCGATGCTGGGGCTGCCGTCCGCGGTATCCAAGTTTGTGGCGGAGACGGAGGCCGGGGGAAGCCCGGGCGAGGGCCGGACGGTGCTGCTGCGGGCGGCGCTTGTCAGCGGAGCGGCGGGGCTGCTTCTGGCCGCCGGGACGTATGCGGGCGCGCCGCTGATCGCCCGCTTCATCGGCAGCGGCCATGTCGTCTCAGCGCTGCGGACGGCGGCCTGGGGACTTGCCGTCGTGCCGCTAATGGCCGCGTTCCGCGGGTATTTTCAGGGGCTGCACAACATGATGCCGACCGCGGTGTCGCAAATATTCGAACAGTCGGCCCGGGTCGCCGTGATGATAGCGCTGCTGCTCTTTCTGAGCAGCCGGGGGGCAAATGCGGAGATGATCGCGGCGGGCGCGCTGCTGGGGTCGGCCGGCGGAGGTATAGCAGGTCTCGCTGTCATGCTGCTGTACTGGCGGCGCCACAGGAAGGCTAAGGCGGACGCTGCGGCGGAAATCTCGGCGGCGGCGGAAGCCGCGCCGCTGAACCCCGAAGTGCTCAGTCATGCGGCTTCCTCTGCTATAAGCAAGGCAGATGGCCGCGAGATACGTAAGCTGCTAGCTTACGGCGTGCCGGTGATGCTGGGAATGCTGGCGGCGCCGCTGATCAGTCTCGTGGACGTATTCACCATGCCCCGCCTGCTGGCTTCCGCCGGCGGGGAGGCGCAGGCTATGGTGCAGTTCGGCATTTACAACCGCGGCGTTCCGCTTGTCCAGCTCGTGACGATGCTGGCGACCTCGCTCTCCGTTCTGTTCATTCCCGCCTTGGCCGAGTCCAAGTTTCGCGGGAACTTAAGCGAGGTAGAGAGCCGCTGCCGCCTGTCGCTGCGCTGGTTCTGGCTGCTCGGCCTCGCCGCCGCGGCAGGGCTTGCCGTGCTCGCTGTGCCGGTCAACATCGCCTTGTACGGCGACGCGTCCGGCAGCGGCACGATCCGCTGGCTCGCCTTCACCGCCGCCGGCGGCACGGTCAGCATCATCTCCGCCGCGCTGCTCCAGGGCCTGGGCTACGTCCGTGCCCCGGCGCTGCACTTCCTGGCCGCCGCTGCGCTGAAGGCGGCCCTCAACCTGCTGCTCGTCCCGCAGCAGGGCATTGCCGGCGCGGCCATCGCCGCCGTCGTCGCGCAAGGGCTCGCAGCCGCGCTGAACGTGCGGCTACTCTGCAAGGCCGCCGGTCTGCGGCTTCGCCCCGCAGACTGGCTCGCGCGGCCCGCGGCGCTGCTCGCGGGCCTGGCCGCAGCCGCCGCAGCCGTAAGCTGGGGCTGCGGCGCCCTGCTGGACGCGGCCGGAATGGACGGCCGCATTGCGGCGCTGGCGCAGAGCCTGCTCGGCGTGGCCGCAGGCTGCCTCGTCTTTGCCGTGCTCGCCGTGCGGCTGCGGCTGCTGGACGAGGGCGAGCTGCGCCAGCTGCCCGGGCTTGGCCCGAAGCTCGCCCGGGCGATCCGGAAGCTGGGCCTGTTCCCGTAAGGCTTTCGGGCTTGAAACACTGACCTGAACCTGGTTCTGCAGGTTTGAAAGATTATACAGCCGTCGCTTGAGCTGCTGCGAAAGCGCAAGCAGAGGGCGGCGGCGTAAGGAGAGGAATGGCATGAGCGCAAGATTAACGGTGGTCGGGCTTGGCTCCGGCAATCCGGACCGGCTGACGCTGGGCATAGTGAACAAGCTGCGTGGGGCTTCCAAAGTCTACGTCCGCACCAAGGAGCATCCCGCGATGAAGGCACTTACGGAACTGGGTGTGGAATCTCAATCCTTCGATGAGCTGTACGAATCCTTTTCGTCTTTTCCCGAAGTCTATGAAGCGATTACCTTGAAGCTGATCGAGGAAGCGTGCTCGGGCGATAATGCCGAGGAAATCGTCTACGCCGTTCCCGGACATCCGATGGTTGCGGAATCCGCCGTTTCAAAGCTTCGCCTTCGCTGCGCGGAAGAGGGGATCGACTTAAGCATTCTTGGAGGCGAGAGCTTCCTTGACGAGGCGTTTGTGCGTCTTGGCTTCGACCCGATCGAGGGCTTTCAGCTGCTGGATGCTTCCGGAATTTCGCGCTCCCAGCTTCGGCCTGAACTGCATACGCTGATCGGACAGGTGTATGACACTTTTACCGCCTCAGAGGCGAAGCTGTGCTTGATGGAGCTGTACCCGCCGGAATACGAGGTGGTGGTCGGCCATGCGCTCGGCGTGGATGGAGAAGAGCGGATCGTTAAAGTCCCGCTGTACGAATTGGACCGCCAGGAGGGGTACGGCAATCTGTCGCTGATCTATATTCCGGCGGACCGCTCCGAAAGCTTGCGGAACCGCACCTTTGCCCGGCTGCATGAAATTGTCGGCATTTTGCGCAGTCCGGAGGGCTGTCCTTGGGACCGCGAACAGACCCATGAGTCGCTCCGCAAAAATCTGATCGAGGAAACCTACGAGGTGCTCGAAACGATTGATGAGGACGATCCCGAGCATATGAAGGAAGAGCTGGGCGATCTGCTGCTGCAGATTATGCTGCATTCCCAGATGGAGGAAGAACTTGGCACATTCGATGTGTTCGATGTCATTGAAGGGCTGACCGGCAAGCTTATTTTCCGCCATCCCCATGTCTTTGGCGACAAGGATGCTCAGGATGCCGAGGCCGCGCTGCAGAACTGGGAAGGCATGAAGGCCGAGGAGAAGCGGCGCAAAGGGATCAAGCCGGAGTCGGAGTCCGCGCTAAGCGGCGTTCCCCGTGATCTGCCGGCGCTCATGAAGGCGTACAAGCTGCAGAAAAAAGCGTCCAAGGTCGGCTTCGACTGGGACAACATCCGGGATGTGCTCGCCAAGATTGGCGAAGAGCTGGACGAGCTGACGGAAGCGATCGATGGCGGCGCCCCGGCGGAGGAGCAGATGGCGGAGCTCGGCGACCTTCTGTTCGCGGCGACCAACGCCGCCCGGTTTATCGGAGCCGATCCGGAAGAAGCACTGACCCGCACCAACCGCAAATTTGTCGAACGGTTCCATTACATCGAACGCCGTTTGAAGGACAAAGGAACTGCTCCAAAGGACAGCAGTCTGGAGGAAATGGAAGCCTTATGGCAGGAGGCCAAGACCGAAGAACGAGCGAAGCGGTAAAACGATGGAAACGACAGACGTTTTTATATAAAAAGCGACAGCACGGCAGGGATTTGACAACGCATCCAGAATAGCATTAAGATGAAACGGCGGTTTTTGCGGAATATGCCGTCCGCTGGAACGCTTTTCATTATTTTTCTTATTCCCGGGAGGAACACTAAACCATGAACAAAACAGATCTGATCAACAACATCTCCGAGAAAAACGGATTGGCCAAAAAGGACGTGGAGCTTGTGCTGAGCGGACTCCTTGGCGAAATTACCGAGGCTCTGGCGAGTGGTGACAAAGTACAGCTGATCGGCTTCGGCACTTTTGAAACGCGCAAGCGCTCCGGACGTACCGGCCGCAATCCGCAAACGGGCACAACGATTGATATTCCTGAATCGACAGTTCCGGCGTTCAAGGCCGGCAACAAGCTTAAAGAAGCCGTCAATTAATGCGTCTAGACAAATTTTTGAAAGTGTCCCGCCTGATCAAGCGCCGTACGGTGGCCAAGGATGTGTCCGAACAAGGCCGGGTGCTGATTAACGGGAAAGAGTCGAAGCCGAGCAGCAGTGTGAAAATCGGCGACGAGATTACGGTTCAATTCGGTCAAAAGCTGGTAACAGTCCGCGTGGAGAAGCTGGTCGAAACGACCCGCAAAGACGAGGCGGCCGGTATGTATACGCTGTTGCGCGAAGAGCCGATTGCCAAGAGCAACGGTCTGGACTGGTAAGCGGCGCATTATCCTCTTTAAGTCAAAGCGGTTCCCTGCGGTTGTGCAGGGGACCGCTTTTTTATTTCCGGCAAACTGCTTATCTGCCTCCCGTTGATTTCCCTGCTGGTCTTAACTGTGAATCCGCCTTTGCTCCGGGTTGTTCTAAAGCCGCTCTCCCCGCCATAAATTAGGACTAGAAGGAGAGGGGGTACATGCCATGATCGAACCTGGAAGAACCGTCAAGCAGCATGATATAAATATGCGCAGCCGCAAGGCAGTGGATTTAACGGGCGTGCAAAATGTGGAGAGCTTTGACAGCGGGGAGTTTCTGCTTCAGACGGAGCTTGGGACGCTGAGCATTCGCGGCAGCCATTTACATATCAAGAACCTCAGTCTGGAGAATGGGCTGCTGTCGCTGGAAGGGAACGTCCATTCTTTGATTTACCTTGATCCGGGAGCAAAGGGTAAGAATAAAGGGCTGCTCGGCAAGCTGTTCAAATGAATCCGGCCGTCCAGTGGATAACGCTGCTGTATATGATCGTCGCCGGGTTGTCGATGGGCCTGGCCTTCGACGGCTACCGGGTGGTGTCGCTCAAGCTGCGGTTTCCCGGATGGCTGAACGCGGCGCTCGATCTTCTCTATTGGCTGGCATCGGCTCTCATTGTGTTCCGTTTGCTGTACGCGGGTAATCAGGGGCAGCTGCGCTTCTATGCTTTTGTCGGATTATTTCTGGGTGTGTGGGCTTATTTTTTATTCTTCAGTGTCACGGTGCAGAAATTTGTGGTAATGTTAATTCAAACGGTGGGATGGATATGGAAGCTGCTGGTAAAGCTGCTGGGAATCCTGATCGGAATGCCTCTGCTGTGGCTATGGAAGCTGGCGCTGGGAATTGTGCGGCTGCTTGGCCGAATCTTGGTCTTTATGCTCAAGCTGCTGCTTTGGCTGACCAAGCCGCTCTGGATTTTTCCCGTCAGATGGTTGTCCCCGGTATATCGCAGGCTTCTAAGCAGTGCTCCGATCACCAAATTAACGGAATTTATTGCCGCAAAAAGAAAACGCTGACCTTGAAACGGGAGGAACGCTTGCATGAACAGATCTTCTCCGGAAATGAAACAGGCTGGCGGAAGCGCAGCCGCCACGGGAGCCAAGAGACGCAGGTTGATCTGGGTCGTTCTGATGGCGATATTTTTCGGCTGGGCGGGATATATTTTCTTCGCTCAGAGCGCCCTGATTTCGGACAAGAGGCAGGAACTTGCACAGAAGCAGGAGAGCAGCAATCAGGTTAACGAATCGCTGGGCCAGTTGAAATACGAGGTATCCCGTCTGAACGACAACGAGTATATCGGCCAACTTGCGCGCAAGTGGTTTAATATGTATCCCAAAGGCGAAGTTCCTATCCGGACAGAGCAATCGGAGCAATAAGCCGGCAAAAAAGGGGCCTTTCACTCTGTTGCCTTGCTTTGCTCTTTACTGTATAATCAAATCACCGCAGACTGGATCTTGATATCTTTGTCTGTATATTTTTAAGGGAGGATCATTTTATTCTATGGCAATTGAAGTGGGCACCAAGTTAGAGGGCAAGGTGACAGGCATCACGCATTTCGGAGCGTTTGTGGATCTGTCAGGAGGTGTCACAGGTCTCGTTCACATCTCGGAAATCGCCGATAATTACGTCAAGGATGTCAACGATCATCTGAAGATCAATGATGTGGTAACGGTTAAGGTGATCAATGTCGACAAGGACGGCAAGATCGGACTTTCCATCAAGCAGGCTGTTGACAAGCCGGCATCGGAAGTTCATCCGCCAAGAGCGCCAAGAGCACCAAGACCTGATCGTCCAAGCGGTGGAGACCGTTTCGGCGGCGGAGGCGGGGGCGGAGGCTACAATCGTGAACGGGGAGGGCGTCCATTCAAGCCTGCTGCCGGTAAACCTTCATTTGAGGATAAAATGTCACGCTTCCTTAAAGACAGTGAAGAACGTATGTCTTCCCTCAAGAAGAACACGGAAGGCAAGCGCGGCGGCCGTGGAGCCAAACGCGTATAACGTCATACTACAATTCAAACAACCGCAGGGCCCAGGCCTTTTGCGGTTTTTTTCTGTGTCTGCCCGGTCAGAAGCCGGCCCTTTCCCCGCCTCTGCTTCTTCCCAATTGAGGTTTTTCCCGTTTTTTTTGAAAGCGTTATCTATTTATCCCGATATGCCTATTATTTTGTCGGTCGTCTAGAAATTTGCGACAGCATCCTTGAGATTTCCGCTAAAGCTTGGAGCATTTGCTGACGAATCGAAGTTTCCTAATTATGTAAAAATTTGGGGGCGTGACGGGCGTACGGACTGTCCCGCAAGGGAAAAAGCGGTTTTCCGGCCGCTCGGGACACCGCCTGATTTTGTCGGAAATTTCTTGTGGACGACCGTCTTGTTCTGACAAACTTTCCTAGTTGGCCGCGCTTATAATGAGTACCACAAGAAGAGACGGCTTAGCTTTCTTCCGAAGCAGCGGCACTTATGTATCGGGTGAAAGCATGCGGTTCTCGTAAAAGGATAAGACTGACGATAAGAATGCGCAGCTTACCGGGTCTTATACTTTAAATTCAAACGGGTGGTGTTTAAACAATATGGGCAAAAGCAATGTGGTGAATTTCCAGGAGTGGACAAGAGTGGAAGGCGGCACTGAGGAAGAGAAGGCGGCATGGGGAGAACGGTTCAGAGCATGGGGCAAGCGTCAGCGCATTCTTCGTATGCTGGATACGAGAAAATGGATGCTGCTGCTCAGCTTCATGGGATTTCTGCTTGGAAGAGCCATGATCCTGGACGAGCTGTCGCCGTTTGCCGCCGCTTTTTTCGCCATCATTGTTTTTATGCGCAAAGATTGCACTCTTCCGGCCGGAGCCGCGATTCTTGCAGGCAGCTTGTTTACTCCGTTTCCAGGCATATTGATCATTTCAGCCGAGCTTATCGTCTTCTTTCTCCTCTATAAGGGGATGGAGGCCTACCAGCGAATCGACCTGGCCTATGCGCCGGTGATGGTGTTTGTCTCTTCCTTTATGGTCGGGCTATTCCAGACGATTATCGGCCCATCGCTCTCCTGGTATCCGCTGATGATGACGACGCTGAACGCTCTGCTCGCTTTTGTACTGACCCTTGTCTTTCTGCAAGCGCTACCCGTACTTACTTATAGACAAAAAAGCCGCGTGCTGCGAAATGAGGAAATATTATGCCTGATTATTATGCTGGCCTCCATTATGACCGGCCTGGTGGGCTGGAAAATCAGCGGATTATCGCTGGAGCATATTCTGTCGCGCTATCTGATTCTGCTGTTCGCCATGGCGGGAGGGGCTCCGCTCGGAGCGGCGGTCGGCGTCGTGACGGGCCTGATCCTCAGCCTGGCCGATATCGGGGCGATCTATCAGATGAGCCTGCTCGCGTTCTCCGGCATGCTGGCGGGCATGCTGCAGGGCGGCCGTAAGGGCGCGGTCGCCTTGGGGATGCTGCTTGGCTCCAGCATTTTGTCCGTCTATTTCAGCGGACCGGGCGATATGATGAACTCCACCTGGGAGACCTGTGCGGCGATACTGCTGTTCCTTGCGACCCCCCGAGGCATCATTGCGGCTATTGCCAAATATGTGCCCGGCACGAGCGATCACAGCCGCTCTCAACATGAATATGCGCGGCGGGTGCGCGATATTACCGCGGATCGGGTTACTCAGTTCTCCCAGGTGTTCCGGCAGCTCTCCACCAGCTTCGGGCAGATTCCATCCGCCGGCGAAGCGGGCAAATCGAGCCGGGAGATGGAGCACTTTATGAATGCGGTCACGGAGGAAACCTGCTCGAACTGCATCCGCCGCTCCCACTGCTGGGATTCGAAGTTCTATCAGACTTATAAATATATGACGGATATGATGACCGCCGTCGAAGAGAATCCGGACATTTCGGCGGCTAGGCTGCCCGCGGAATGGGCGCGGATCTGCGGCAAGACGGACGAAGTTCTGGAGGTGATGCGAAGCCAATATTATCTTTATGAGCATGATATGCGCTGGAAGAGACAAATATACGACAGCCGTAAATTTGTGGCCGAGCAGCTCTCCGGCGTGTCGCAGGTCATGGAGGATCTTGCAAGGGAAATCAAACGCGAGGGGCAGGCACTCTACCGGCAGGAAGCGCAAATCCGCGAAGCGCTGGAGAAGCTTGGCTTGTCCATCCACGGCATTGATATTGTGAGCCTTGATCCCGGGCGCGTGGAAATCGAAGTCGTTCACGCATACAACCGGGGCTTCGACGAATGCCGCAAAATGATTGCTCCGCTGCTGTCCGATATATTGGAGGAAAATATCTCGGTGAAGAGTGAAACGGCGATGCACAGCCGCGATGGGCTGTCGACCGTTACCTTCGGCTCGGCGAAAGCGTTCGAAGTCAGTACGGGCGTAGCCGGTGCGGCCAAGGGCGGGGACATGCTGTCGGGAGACAGCTTCAGCACCGTAGAGCTGGGCAACGGGACGTTCGCGGTTTCGATCAGCGACGGGATGGGCAACGGGGAGCGGGCGCGGATGGAGAGCAGCGCGGCGCTCGGCATGCTGGAGAAGCTGCTGCAGTCCGGCATGGACGAGAAGCTGGCGGTGAAGTCCGTGAATTCGGTTTTGCTGCTGCGCTCGCCGGAGGAATTTTACGCCACCGTGGACATGGCGCTGATTGACCAGTATTCGGCGCAGACCACCTTTATGAAGATTGCCTCGGCGCCGAGCTTTATTAAACGGGGGAGCGAAGTTATACCGATTACGGCAAGCAATCTTCCGATCGGCATCATTCAGGATATTGAGGTCGATTTCGTGACGATGCAGCTGCGTGCGGGCGATATTCTGATTATGATGACGGACGGCATTTACGATGCCCCAGGCTACGCCGTCAATAAGGAGGTGTGGATGAAGCGGATGATCCAGGAGCTGGAGAGCAGCGACCCTCAGGAAATTGCCGACAGTCTGCTTGAGAAGGTGATCCGCTACCAAGGCAATGAAATTCATGACGATATGACGATTGTAGTCAGCCGCGTTGATCATTTCCAGCCGGAATGGTCTACCCTGCATATGCCGGGACTCTCCCGGATGGAGCGGCCGCGCACAGTGAGCTGAACGGGAATCTGCTTTAGCCGCTTATTCCTCCCGCATTTCCCTGCGTTTGGAATCTCTCAACCCCGGGCATACTAGAGAAGAGAGATTTCATTTATAAGGCGGGAGGAATAATAACATGAAGCAAATTTTGCTCATAACCGACGGATGCTCCAATGTAGGGGAAAGTCCGGTGATGGCGGCGGCGCATGCTCTTCAGGACGGAATAACGGTGAATGTGATTGGAGTCGTCGACTATGGGACGATCGGCGAGCTCGGCAGCCGGGAGATTGAAGATATCGCCAAGGCGGGCGGCGGACTCAGCCGGATTGTCGGCACACCCCAACTGGCGCAGACGATGCAGATGATGACCCGGAAGACGGTGGTTCAAACGATTCAACAGGCGGTTAATAAGGAGGTGAAAAAAATTCTGGGCGATGGCTCCCTGGAGGATCTGCCTCCGGCCAAACGCTCCCAGGTTGTAACGGTAGTCGATGAACTCAGCGAGACGGCGCCGCTGCGGCTTGCGCTCCTGATCGATGCCAGCGCCAGCATGAAGCCGAAGCTCGCGGCGGTGGAAGATGCGATTCGCGATCTGGCGCTCAGCCTTGAAGCCCGGGAGGGTGTCAGCGAAATCTCCGTATTCCATTTTCCGGGCACTACGGGCGAACCAGCCGTGCTTGATATGGATTGGAGTACGAATGTATCGGATATCCGGGCGCTGTTCGGCAGAATCCGTATGAAAGGGGCGACGCCGACAGGTCCGGCGATTTTCAAGGTGCTTGAACATTTCCGGTATGGTACACTAAATGAACATCAAGGCCGCTTTGCGGCACACTCTGATGAAGGAGAAGGGATGCCTGGTGGGTATGTCGTCTAATCCGCCCCGTTCTCCCGGGGATGTCATTGTCGGCAAGTGGCGGGGCAACCGCTATGTCGTGGAACGGCTGCTCGGAAAAGGCGCGAACGGAACGGTATACCTGGTGAACCGGGAGGGGAGACGGGAGAAGTACGCGCTCAAAATCGGATATGACGCCCTCGATCTTCAGTCGGAGATCAACGTGATGACCTCGCTTCAATCCTACCGCGCGCGGCAGGATTGGCAGGACAGGGGGGCTTCGCCGCTGGATGCATATTTTCTGGAAGCGGACGACGCTTCGAAGGGGGGATTTCCCTTTTACGTCATGCGTTATGTTCATGGCATGCCGCTGCATTATTTTCTGTCCAAGAAAGGTTCCTCCTGGCTTGGCCTGATCGGTCTAAAGCTGCTGGACAGATTATGCGGATTGCATGAATGCGGGTTCATCTTCGGCGATTTGAAGCCGGAAAATGTCGTGGTATCGGAGTATGGCGAAGCCGAGTTGATCGATTTCGGAGGAGCGGGTCCCATCGGCCGCAGCGTGAAGCAGTTCACGGAGTGGCATGACCGCGGCTTCTGGAATGCCGGCAGCCGGATCGGGGACGAAAGCTACGATCTGTTCGCCTTCGCCGTGCTCTGTCTGCGCCATCTGGACGAAAGCGGACTTAAACAGGCGGGGCGGCAGCTTCCGCAGACTAGAAGCGCAGAAGATCTGGTTAAGCTCGCGAATCAGCTTCCCGACAAAAAGCTTGCCTCGTGGTTAAGGATGGCGCTGAAAGGCGGGTTTTCCACGTCGGCGGAAGCCAAGGAGATGTGGCGAAGCCATGTTTACAAATCGCGGATAGGCAAGCCTGAGCCGATTGCGACCCCGCGCTGGCTGACGGGGGCCTTTGCGTTGTCGCTGTGCCTGCTGGCGTTTACCGTTTACTGGATTTATCGTTTTTAATATTCTATATTATACATACGGAAGGCATGCCGATTCATGCCGTCATCAAGCCGCAGGTTACTTGCGGCCGGGCAGGGAAGGAAACCGGCTATGGCCATATGGAATGAACTGTTGGAGTCGGTGATGGACGCTGCAGCCGAACACGGGCTGTGGGAGCCCGGAGACGCCATTGTAGTCGCAGTGTCCGGAGGGCCGGATTCTGTGGCTCTTTTGCATGTTTTGCATGAAATATCCGTGAGCCGGATACCGCTCACGCTGATTTGCGCCCATGTGAACCACGGGTTCCGCGCGGAGTCGGCTCAGGAGGCTGAGCTTGTGCGCAGCATGGCTGAAGAGCTCGGAATCCCTTTTGAACTCGCCGAGTTCGATATTCCTTCTTTTATGAAGGAAAGCGGCCTCGGTCCGCAGGAAGCGGCAAGGGAGAAGCGTTACCAATTCCTGATTAATACGGCGCAAAGCCGGGGCGCCCGTTCCGTTGCTCTGGCTCATCATGCCGACGACCAGGCCGAGACGGTTCTGATGCGGCTGCTGCGCGGCAGCGGGCTGTCGGGGCTTGCCGGGATGCGCTTTAAAAGAACCGAAAAAAACGTGGAACTTATCCGCCCCTTCCTTCGTATTAACAAGGCGGCGATCGTGGAGGCATGCCGGCAGAGAGGCTACCGCTATGCCGAAGATCCCAGCAATGGACTGACGAAGTACAAGCGTAACGCGGTCAGGCTGGAGGTGCTTCCTTTTCTGGCTCGCTACAGTCCGAGACTGGGCCGTTCGCTTACGCAGCTGGCGGAAATCGCCAGCGCCGAGGATGATTTTATGGAAGAGGCGGCCGCCAGATGCTTTGCCGGGAACGTCCGGCAGGAACAGGGCAAATGCACCCTGGACAGAGCGGATTTTGCCGCCATACCCTCCGCTTTACAACGGCGTTTGATTAAACTAATATTAAATTATCTGTCGGCGGATACGCCGGAAATCGATTTTCCGAAGGTTGAATCCGTGAGGCGGGGAATATTGCAAGATATGCCCACCGCCTGGAGTCTAGATTTGGGCCGCGGCCTAACCTGTATACGGCAGTATAACACCATTTATTTTTTATCCGCTCCTTTGGATCATCAGGCAAGCTACGTTTATCGCTTATCTTCGCCGCAGCCCCGGATCGAACTGGGCGAGATCGGCAAGGCGATCACGATGACGCTCGCAGAGAGAGAGAATGAGGCGGTCCAGAGGGGAGAGGGCGGCAAGCTGTTGGCCCGGTTCGACTATAAAGAGCTGGTCTTCCCGCTGACGATTCGTACCAGATTGCCTGGAGATACCATAAAGGTCATGGGATTAAACGGAAGCAAAAAGGTAAAAGATATTTACATTGATGACAAAATACCTTCTACCGAACGTTCACGCATTCCCATTGTGTGCGACGGTTTGGGCAATATTGTCTGGATTCCGGGCGTTCGACGCTCGGTCCATGCCCCCGTCGGGAATCATACGGATTCGGTTCTGCTGCTGTCGATTGAAGACCTGTAGAGGATAACCGTAATGGCCGCAGACAGTTTTTCATAGTATAACTTAGGAGGTTCGCAGGTTGCAGAACGACATTCAGGAAATTTTGATCAGCGAAGAAGAAATTCAGGAAAGAGTCAAAGAGCTTGGCGCCAAGCTGAGCGATGTATACGAGGGACGCAACCCTTTGGTCATTTGCGTGCTGAAAGGCGCGTTTATTTTTATGGCCGATTTGGTTAAAGTCATAACAGTACCGGTCGAAATGGATTTTATGGCCGTATCCAGCTACGGAGCGACAACCAAGTCTTCGGGTGTTGTCAAAATCATCAAGGATTTGGACGTTCCGGTCGATGGCCGCCATGTGCTGATTGTCGAGGATATTATCGACAGCGGACTTACGCTGAGCTATCTGATTGAGCTGCTCCGCAATCGCAACGCTGCTTCAATTTCCGTCGTGACCTTGTTCGATAAACCGGCGGGCCGTACCGTAAGCCTTGAGGCGGATTACACCGGTTTTGTCATCCCCGACGAGTTTATTGTGGGATACGGACTGGACTATGCCGAGAAGTATCGGAATCTCCCTTATATCGGGGTATTGAAGCCGGAGATTTACTCTAAATAACCCATTGATCGCCTTGGTCTTCCGGATCATTTACCTAAAGTCACCTTTATTTGAGGTGCTCCGATAGGCTATGGTACAATAACTTAAGTGTTGCGAGAGGAGGTAGGGGATGAATCGGTTCATCCGAAATTCTGGTTTTTATTTGATTTTATTTCTAGTCGTGGTGGGCATTGTCCAATTCGTCAGCAATGGAAATGAAGCCGCCGATTTCCCTAGATATGACCAGCTACGGCAGGAGCTTAAGAGTAACAATGTGAAGGATTTGACGGTTCAGTTCGAAGGCAATGCCTTTAATGTAACCGGCGCTTATAAACAGAAGCCGGGATGGGCTAAATCGGAAAGCTTCTCCACATACATTCCTCCTACGGACGCGGCCATTAATGAATTGGCTGATGCCAGTCAGGCTAACAACATTCCGTTCACCCAGAAGAAAATGGAGGGCGACAGCATCTGGCTGACCTTCCTTTCCTCGATCATACCGCTTGTCATTATGTTTATCCTGTTCTTCTTCCTGTTCAATCAGGCGCAGGGCGGCGGCGGCAAGGTGATGAATTTCGGCAAGAGCAAAGCACGTCTTTACAATGAAGAGAAGAAGCGGGTCACCTTTGAAGATGTAGCCGGAGCCGACGAAGAGAAGCAAGAGCTTGTCGAAGTCGTCGAGTTCCTGAAAGATCCCCGTAAATTCGCCGCCGTTGGCGCGCGCATTCCTAAAGGGGTGTTGCTAGTAGGTCCTCCCGGTACCGGTAAAACATTGCTTGCCCGCGCTGTAGCGGGGGAAGCGGGCGTTCCGTTCTTCAGCATCTCCGGTTCCGACTTTGTGGAAATGTTCGTCGGTGTCGGCGCTTCGCGGGTACGCGACCTGTTCGAGAACGCGAAGAAGAACGCGCCTTGTATCATTTTTATCGATGAAATCGACGCCGTCGGCCGCCAGCGCGGCGCCGGGCTTGGCGGCGGGCATGACGAGCGCGAACAGACGCTCAACCAGTTGCTCGTCGAGATGGACGGATTCGGCGGCAATGAAGGCATTATCATCGTCGCGGCTACCAACCGCGCCGACATCCTCGATCCCGCCCTGCTTCGTCCGGGACGCTTTGACCGTCAGATTACGGTTGACCGCCCTGACGTGAAAGGCCGCGAGGCCGTACTTAAGGTCCATTCCCGCAACAAGCCGCTGACCAAGGACGTGAAGCTTGACGTCATCGCCAAGCGCACAACCGGTTTCACCGGCGCGGATCTGGAGAATTTGCTGAACGAAGCGGCGCTGCTCGCCGCCCGCCGCAACCGCAAGGATATCTCCATGCGGGAAGTGGATGAGGCCATCGACCGCGTCATCGTCGGCACCGAGAAGCGCAGCCGTGTAATCAGCGACCGCGAGAAACGGATCGTCGCTTACCACGAAGCCGGCCATACGATTGCCGGATACTTCCTGGAACACGCCGATATGGTTCACAAGGTGACGATCATCCCGCGCGGACGCGCCGGTGGATATGTCATTATGCTTCCGAAGGAAGACCGCATGCTGGTTACGAAGCAGGAGCTGCTTGATAAGGTAACCGGATTGCTCGGCGGCCGGGTAGCCGAGGAAATGTTCATCGGCGAGATCGGCACAGGCGCGTACAGTGACTTCCAGCAGGCAACGCGTATCGTGCGCAGCATGATTATGGAATACGGCATGAGCGAGAAGCTCGGACCGATGCAGTTCGGCACATCCCAAGGCCAAGTATTCTTGGGCCGGGATATCGGACACGAGCAGAATTACAGCGACTCGATCGCTTACGAAATCGACCAGGAAATGCAGCGGTTTATCACGGATTGCTATGACCGATGCAAAGCGCTGTTGAAAGAGCACGCGAAGGAAATGCACCTGATCGCCGGTACACTGCTGGAGAAAGAGACGCTGGAGCTTGAACAGATCAAAGAGCTGATTGAGCAGGGCTATCTGACTGAAGACGGCAAGCCGGCGGATAGCGTGGCGAATGAAACCGCAGATCCGGTTATCGATTCAATCGGCGACGTAAAAGTGCGCATTCAGGGCAAATCCGAAGAGCCTCATGCTACTTTGGGCGATTCGCCCAAAGACATTCCGAACAATCCGCAGCAAGGCGGGGAGGACGGAAATGACGACGGCAAGGGCGGCGGAGCAAGCCTGAGCTAATCGAAATTTTGTTGCAGGCCAAACAACAATCTGATCCGGAGAACGAAGTCGTTCTCCGGATTTTTTTTGGAATATGGGAAAGGTTAAGCTGTGTTGCGATAATCGGCTTTAAGGCCCGGCAATGAAGCAAGCTCCCGTAATTCGCCGCTTTTGTAGAGTGTATCCATTGGATTGACAGGGCGTAGAACGTTGTGTACATTAGTGATAAATATTACGAACTATATATCGTTTACAAAACGCCGATTTACTTTTAACATTCTGGTTATGTGCAGATTTAATATGCCGGCGAGAGGGCCGTCAACATAAGGGGGAAATTGTACCGTGGAAGCTCTGGCGCTGGAGCGCAAGCAAGAACAGAACCGTGAACTGCGTGAACGTCTTGAACATCTGAAGAAGGAACGGAATGCTATCATCTTGGCTCATTATTACCAGCGCGATGAAATTCAGGAAGTTGCCGATTTCCGGGGGGACTCTTTTTTATTGGCTCAAAAGGCCGCGGCGACAGATGCGGAAGTCATTGTGTTCTGCGGCGTTCACTTTATGGGTGAAAGCGCCAAAATTTTGGCGCCTGACAAGACGGTCCTTATTCCCGACGAGCGCGCCGGCTGTCCTATGGCCGATATGGTCAACGTGGACGGTCTTCGCAAGCTGAAAGCGAAGCATCCGAACGCCAAAGTGGTCACCTACATCAACTCCTCTGCCGAAATCAAAGCGGAGACGGATATATGTTGTACTTCCGCCAATGCCGTTCGGGTTATCGAGTCGCTGGATGCGGAAGAAATCATCTGGGTTCCGGATAAGAACCTGGGCCACTACGTTCAGGAGAAAACCGGCAAGAAGCTGATCATTTGGGAAGGTTACTGCAATACCCATGATATGCTTACGGTCAAGGATGTTGTGGAAATGAAGGCCAAGTATCCGAATGCCCAGTTTGTCGTTCACCCCGAGTGCCGACCGGAAGTCGTGGCTATGGGCGACTTTGTCGGCAGCACTACCGCCATTATCGATTACTGCAAGAAATCGGACGTTCAGGAATTTATCGTGGGGACCGAGGACGGCACAGGCTATCAGCTGCGCAAGGACAGTCCCGATAAAGACTTCCATTTTGCCTCCAAGTTCCTGGTATGCCCTAATATGAAAGTCAACAATCTCAAAAAATTGGTAAAATGCCTGGAGACGATGAAGCCGCAGATTTATGTGCCGCCCGCTGTCGCAGACAAAGCCAGAAAATCCCTAGAGCGCATGCTACAAGTCCGGTAGCATGCGCTACTCTTTCATTGAAACAGGTGAATAAGCGGTCATGATTCCACAATATTTGGTTGATTTCGACCTGCGGGAGCTCCCAACCGTAGAAACAGATTGCATCGTCATCGGCTCCGGCATTGCCGGACTGTTCACAGCTATCAAGGCCAGTGAGGATCGGCGGGTCATTATGATTACGAAGAAGTCGCTGATGGAGAGCAACACGCGTTATGCTCAAGGAGGGATCGCCGCCGTAATCGCGGAGGACGATTCGCCGCTATACCATCGGCAGGACACTTTAATGGCCGGCGCCGGGCTGTGCTCCTCGGCATCCGTAGATGCGCTCGTGAATGAAGGCCCGGAAGGCGTACGCGAACTGATACGGCTTGGAACGCTGTTTGACAAGGAGGACGGCGTTCTGGCGCTGACGCAGGAAGGGGCGCACAGCCACCGGCGGATTCTGCATGCGAATGGAGACGCAACCGGGTATGAAATTGTGCGCGCGTTGGTGCAGCAGGTATTGGAACACCACAATATTGAGGTATGGGACGACCATTTTGTGATCGATCTGATAACCGATGACGGTGAGTGCGTTGGAGCGCTTGTACAAAAACCGAACGGAGAGCGCCTTTTTTTGAAGGGGGATGCGACGGTCCTCTGCTCCGGCGGAGCGGGTCAATTGTACCGCTATACAACCAATCCCGAGATTGCGACGGGCGACGGAGTAGCAATCGCATACCGGGCGGGCGCACATATCCGGGATATGGAATTTATTCAATTCCACCCGACGGCGCTCAGTTACCCCGGCGCTCCCCGGTTTTTGATATCGGAAGCGGTGCGGGGCGAAGGGGCTGTGCTGCGCAATATCAAGGGTGAGCGCTTTATGGAGAAATACCATGAGCTGCTTGAGCTGGCGCCCCGCGACGTTGTGGCCCGGGCGATTGTCAGCGAGATGGAAGAAACGAAATCGACCTTTGTCTATTTGGATATCACCCATGAATCCGCGGATATGGTGAAGCATCGGTTCCCGACGATATATAAGACTTGCATCGGCTACGGTTTGGACATTACAAGCGACTGGATTCCGGTCGCTCCGGCTGCCCATTATATGATGGGGGGCATCAAGACCGATCTGAATGGGGAGAGCAGCATTCCGAGGCTTTTTGCCTGTGGCGAGGTATCGTCCACGGGCGTGCACGGCGCAAACCGGCTGGCCAGCAACTCTCTTTCGGAGGCGATCGTCTTCGGGCGGCGCATTATCGAGCGGGTCCGCAGCCTGCCGAAGCTGAACAAGACGCATATATCCGCGGGCTGTGATCAGGGGCGTCAGGAGCATCCGACACAGGCTATGGTGGAGCGCCGCCTGAAGCTGCAGAAGATCATGGTACGCTATGTCGGACTGCGGCGGAATGAAGAGATGCTGCTCAAAGGACTTGAAGAGTTGAACCGTCAGCTGCCGATTTTTGGAGGAGCGCTGACCAAACGTGAAGATTATGAATTCGCCAACATGCTGATCTGCAGCCTGCTTGTTACGGAATCGGCGCTGGCGCGCGAGGAGAGCAGGGGGGCTCATTACCGGGAAGATTTTCCGCAGCGGGATGATGAGTATTGGCGTAAGCATTTGCTCCAGATTCGCGAGCTGGGCATAGTGGAGGAGACAAGCGATGATGTTTAACGGTTACAATGAACAACTGGTGCAATCGATCAAGAATTGGCTAAAAGAAGATGTCGGCTCCGGAGATGTGACGACGCTGACGACGATTGCGCCCGGACATCAGTCCAAGGGTATTATTCATGCAAAAGAAGAAGGCGTGGTATGCGGCATTCCCGTCGCGGAGCTGGTGTTCGAGGTTGTCGACCCAAACCTGTCCTTCACTGCACTGGTGAAGGAAGGAGAACGGGTGGCAAAAGGAACCGTGCTCGCGGAGGTCGAGGGCAGCACTCATGCGATTTTGACCGGAGAGCGACTTGCTCTGAATTTGATGCAGCGGCTCTCGGGTGTGGCTACGCGGACGGCTTCGTTCGTGCAGGCGCTCGAAGGGCTGCCAGCGAGGCTGGTCGACACGCGTAAGACAACGCCGGGACACCGGATACTGGAGAAATACGCCGTACGCATCGGCGGCGGCGCCAATCACCGGTTCGGCTTATACGATGCCGTAATGATTAAAGATAACCATATCAAGGGGGCCGGCGGCATTCAGAAGGCCGTCAGCAGAGCCCGTGCCAATATTCCGCATACGATGACAATTGAAGTTGAGGCCGAAAGCCTGGAACAGGTAGAGGAAGCGCTGGCAGCAGGCGCGGATATTATTATGCTGGATAATATGTCGCTTGCATTAATGAAAGAGGCCGTGCGCAGAATTAAGACGAAGGCGCCGCATGTGAAGACAGAAGCCTCGGGCAATGTGTCGCTGGAAACGGTTCGCGGCATCGCCGAAACAGGCGTTGATGTGATTTCCGTCGGACGGCTCACCTATTCTTTTTCCAGTTTGGATATCAGTCTGGATCTGAATGCGAAGAAGGAGGGCGCTTTGTCATGATGCTGGCCGTGGATATCGGCAATACGAATATTGTGCTTGGGGTTTACCGGCAGCGGGAACTCCTGCACCATTTCCGGCTTAGCACGGGGCGTCAATCGACCGCGGATGAATACGGGATTATGATTTACAACTTGTTTAATATGTCGGGTCTTTCCGTGAAAAATGTGGAAGGAGTGATCATTTCTTCCGTCGTTCCTCCGCTGGTGCACGTGATCGTGGAGATGTGCGTGAAATATATCGGCAAAGAGCCGCTGGTAGTGGGGCCCGGAATCAAGACCGGGCTCAATCTGCGTTATGAGAACCCCCGGGAAGTCGGCGCGGACCGGATTGTGAACGCCGTGGCCGCCATTGAGCGCTATCAATGTCCGCTCGTCGTTGTCGACTTCGGAACCGCCACGACGTTCGACTGTATCGACGGCAGCGCCAATTATCTTGGAGGCGCCATCGTGCCGGGCATCGGAATATCTACAGAGGCGTTATATCAGAGAGCATCCAAGCTCCCCAGAATCGAGCTGGAGAAGCCCAAGAAAGTCATCGGCCGGAATACCGTGCATGCGATGCAGGCCGGTATTATTTTCGGCTATGCCGGACAGGTTGAAGGGATTGTAAGGCGAATCAAGGCCGAGATGAACGCTCCCGAACTGAAGGTTATCGCGACAGGCGGACTGGCGCCGCTGATTGCGGGCGAGACGGAGTGCATTGACGAGGTCAATTCGATGCTTACGCTGGAAGGACTGCGCATCATTTACGCTCGCAATCAATAAACTCGAAATTGAATCGAGAACAGGAGGGCTAGGCACCCATGCAGAATAAAAAGGACCGGTTGGTTCGGGGAACGGCACTCGACGGCAGGGTACGGGCTTTTGCGGTTCGTACAACAGAACTTACAGCAGAGCTGCAGCGCAGACATGATATGTATCCGACGGCAACGGCAGCACTCGGACGCACGGTTACCGCAGCCGCCATGATGGGAGCCATGCTCAAGGGCAGGGAAATGATCAATATACAGGTCAAAGGAAACGGTCCGATCGGGCAAATTGTCGCAGAGGCAAATGCAGAAGGGGAAGTCCGCGGCTATGTCCAGAATCCTCATGTTCATCTGCCAAGCAACAGTTTAGGCAAGCTGGACGTGGCGGGAGCAGTTGGAACCGAGGGCTTTATCCATGTGATTAAGGATCTCGGCCTGAAAGAGCCTTACCGCGGCAGTGTGCCGATTGTTTCCGGCGAGCTTGGCGACGATTTCACGTATTACTTTGCCGTGTCGGAGCAGACGAATTCCGCGGTCGGGCTCGGCGTGCTGGTCGAAGCGGACAACAGCGTCAAGGTGGCGGGCGGTTTTATTATTCAGCTGCTGCCGGGTCTGAGCGATGAGGAGATTACGGAAATCGAAAAAAACTTAAGTTCGACCCCTTCGGTCACGGCACTGCTGGATCAGGGAATGGAACCGGAGGAAATGCTGCGCCAAATTTTGCCGGATACGGAAGTGCTGGACGAAATGGCGATCACGTTTAAATGTCATTGCTCCCGCGAACGGGTGGAGCAGACCCTGGTAAGCCTGGGCAGATATGAACTGGAGCAGATCATCGAGGATGACGGCAAGGCAGAAGTGGTATGCCACTTCTGTAATGAAGCCTACTCTTTCAACAAGACCGAACTGCAGGAAATTCTCAATCAAGCGAAATAGGATCGTGTGGGGATGACGAGACAGGAATGCGCTCTGCGCAAGGCCGTTCTCGTTCTGGCCGGGTTCATCCTTCTTCTTGCCATCCTTCTCATATGGGAATGGCGAAAGGAACAAGGAACGGACGGGAACGATGAAGGCGGAAAAAGAATAGCGAATGTGGCGGGCCAATCTATTACGCAGCGTCAGTGGCAAGATGAGCTTCAAAAGAGACATGGCGACGAAGTGCTGCTCGTGATGCTTAACCGGATTGCGGTGGGGGCCGAGGCCAAGAAACTCGGGATTTCCATCTCCGATCAGGAAGTCGACCGGGAACTGAAGACGGCGGCTTCCGGATACGGTTCGGAGGAGCAGTATTATGCGCAGATGGAATCGGAGCTTGGCATGTCCAAGGAGGAAGTCCGCGAAGAAACCGCATACAGACTTAGGCTGCAGGCGGTGGCAACGGCCGGAATTGTAATTAACGACGGGGAAATCGATGAGTATTTGCAGCAGAATCCGGACCGGTTCCGGCCCGTCAAGGAGATTGGGCTGTCGATCATCAAGGTTAGTTCCTATATGGAAGCGGAGCGGGCCTTGGACCGGCTGGAAGCCGGGGAAGATTTTGCTGATTTGGCAAAAGAGATTTCTATTGACGAGGACAGCAGACTTCACGGAGGCCGGGTCGGCATGGTGGAGGAAGACGACCCTTTTTGGCCGCAGGAACTGCTCAAGACAGCGGCGGGGCTAAATCCCGGAGATGTTGCCGGTCCGTTTCAGATTGAGGGCGGTTATGCCGTAATCCAAACGGATAAAGTAACCGTTCCGCAGATGCCGGACGACCGGGAAATCAGGGATCAGGTCCGCAAGGAGCTTGCCTTGGAGCAGGCTCCGCCGCTGCAGCAGGTCGAGGATGGTCTGCGCGCCAAATATGGAGTAGCAATAGATGTTGACAAGGGACTACAAGATTGATAATATGAGAGTAACGTAAAACCTACTGATTTAGTCGGATTAGGACGACGGCCCTACATCAACCGTCGTACAGCGCGGGGCTTGGCGCGCGGCGTTTTCTATACTTTCGGGGGCAGACCCGGCATGACCAATGTTGAACTGAGGGCGGCCGCTGATGACCCAAGGGGCAAATGCTGAAGACTTAGGTCACAAGTAACACATTCTTTTTATCTCATTTATCATTCTTAGGAGGTTTTTGCTCATGTCTAAAGTGGTCAATAATGTAACCGAGCTTATTGGAGGAACTCCGCTTGTACGCTTGAACCGGATTGTGCCGGAAGGCGCAGCGGAAGTTTATGTGAAGCTCGAATACCAGAATCCGGGTTCCAGCGTTAAGGACCGTATTGCAGTCAGCATTGTGGAAGAAGCCGAGAAGGAAGGCCGCCTGAAACCGGGAGATACGATTTTGGAAGCGACCAGCGGCAATACGGGTATCGGTCTGGCAATGGTAGCTGCGGCTAAAGGATACAAAGCTATTATCGTTATGCCTGAGACGATGAGCTTGGAGCGTCGCAACCTGCTTCGCGCTTATGGCGCGGAATTGGTTCTGACTCCGGGATCGGAAGGCATGAACGGCGCGGTCAAGAAAGCCGAAGCCATTCTGGCCGAGAATCCTAGCTACTTTGTTGCCGAGCAGTTCAAGAATCCGGCCAACGTGAAGATTCACCGTGAAACGACGGGACCGGAAATCGTGGAAGCGATCGATTCGATCGGTGGATCGCTGGACGCTTTTATTGCGGGTATCGGTACAGGCGGAACGATCACCGGCGCCGGCGAAGTGCTGAAGGAGAAATATCCGGACATTAAGATCTATGCGGTAGAGCCTGCGGCTTCGCCAATTCTTGCGGGCGGCAAACCGGGCCCTCACAAAATTCAGGGCATCGGAGCCAACTTCATTCCTGACATTCTGAACCAAAATGTTTACGATGAAATCATTCATATAGAAAATGATGAAGCTTTTGAAACGGCGCGCCGTGTAGCGAAGGAAGAGGGCATTCTGTCCGGTATATCTTCGGGAGCCGCTATTTTCGCAGCAATCAAAATCGCCAAAGAACTGGGCGCTGGCAAACGTGTCGTTGCGATCGTTCCAAGTAACGGCGAACGTTACCTCAGCACGCCGCTGTACAACTACGAAGCTTAATTGATTTTTTCATCGATAATTTAATGTAATGTACGGCAAAGAGCCTTTGACTTCCGCCTGTGAGCGGTTGTTTAAGGCTCTTCTTTATTTTGGAAAAGCATAAGCTTTGCGCTTTAGCTCCGGCCTTGCCGTTTGGTATTGGGCCTATCGGTTCTAGCTTATTCCGTATTTTGAACTTTACAGCCATTCTTACCCGGCAAAAATAAGCGGCCCTTGCGGTTAGGCTTTTCAAAATTGGCGAAAATACAGTATACTGACAGGCAAATAGCTATTGAGGCGTTTAGGAGGATGAACTTGGAGATCGTTGTGGGATGGAAGGAATGGGAGCAGTGGGCCGGCGATGGCTGGAACACCCTGCCTCTGATCATACGATCGCAGCATGGCCCGGGCGGACTGCCCCGCTCATGGAAAAAGGCATGGGAAATCGCATCGCCTTATTCCGTAGTATTGGAAAGCGGAAAGGGAGGACGCTATACGTATCTCGGATTGCGCCCTTCGTCTGTGCTGACAGGCAAAGGGGAGCGCGCCGAGGTGCTGTGGACCATAGGCGGCTGTGATTCGGGAGCGGGCAGCTCGGCCGAAGTAGAAACCGGGGTGCTTGGGGGTGCGCCGCTTGAGGTGCTGCGCCGATGGATGGCGCCTTTTACCGCTCCCCGTCCGGATAATTCCATCCTTCCGCCGTTTACGGGGGGCTGCGTAGGCTTTCTGTCTTATGATGTGGTCCGCTCGCTGGAACGTCTGCCTGCCGCTTCGGAGGATAACCCTGGATTTTCCGATTATCTCTGGATGCGGCTGGATGAGATATGGATTTACGACCATGAGGAGGATCAGCTGTACTGCGCGGTACACACCTTAATCCCTTCAGAGGATCGCATTGGACAAGAAGCTCCAGGGAATGGGGCATATACGGGGGAGACTCCTTCCGCGAATCCTCCCTCGGGAGCTGTGTCCGTTGAAGGACTCAGGGCGCTTTACGAAGAGTCGCTGGACAAAGCGGAGGGAATGCTAAAGCAGTGGCGGGAAATATGCGACGCGGCGGAGGCCGTAGAGGAGGCCGGTGCGGACAATCCGCATGTTCCGCATATCCCCGCAGCGGCCGAATCCGGCGAATGGCCGGGGATGTCCTCGGCCTTCACCAGGGAGAAGTTCCAGCAGGCTGTGCTGGATATCCAGGAATACATCCGCCAGGGCGATGTATTTCAGGTGAACCTTTCGCTTCGGCAGGAAGCGAAGCTGAACTCCTCGCCGGAGGAGGTGTACGAGTGGCTGCGCAGGCTCAACCCGTCCCCGTACATGGGGCTGCTGCGCTCGCCCGGCTTCGCGCTGTCCAGCGCTTCGCCGGAGCTGCTCGTCAAGCTGCACGGGGACAAGGTGAGCGCGCGGCCAATCGCCGGCACCCGGCGCAGAGGCCTGACTCCCGCGGAGGACGCCGCCATGGAGGCGGAGCTGCGCGGGAGCGTCAAAGAGACGGCCGAGCATATTATGCTCGTCGATCTGGAGCGCAACGACATCGGCCGCGTCTCTGCGTACGGCTCGGTTCACGTACCTGAGCTGATGACCGTGGAGCGATACTCACATGTCATGCATTTGGTCTCCCAGGTCAATGGGCGGATCGCAGAAGGCAAGGATGCTTACGATACGATCGCGGCGATGTTTCCGGGCGGAACGATTACGGGAGCGCCGAAGGTAAGGACGATGGAGATTATCGAGGAACTGGAGCCGGTCCGGCGGGGTCCGTATACGGGTTCGATAGGTTGGATTGACTACGGCGGCAATATGGAATTAAATATTATTATACGAACGCTTGTCGTAAAGGACGGAACAGGTTATATTCAGACGGGCGCGGGCATTGTGATCGATTCCGATCCTTACCGCGAATACCGGGAATGCCACAATAAAGCCAAAGCCATCGTCAAGGCGGTCCTGTGCAGCGAGGCGGCATGGGAGAAGCGGATGGGCGGCGGCGCGGAGGGAGCGAAAGAAACATGATACTGGTTATCGACAACTATGACTCTTTTACGTATAATCTCGTGCAGTATTTGGGGGAGTTGGGCGAGAAGGTCGAGGTGCGCCGCAACGATGAAATCACCGTCGAAGAGATTGAAAAGATGGCGCCGGACCATATTCTGATCTCTCCGGGACCGTGTACACCGAATGAGGCGGGTATCAGTCTCGAACTGATTGACCATTTTAAAGGAGTAATCCCGATCTTCGGCGTTTGCCTCGGTCATCAGGCGATCGGACAGGCATTCGGCGGCAATGTTATTCGAGCGGAGCGTCTGATGCATGGCAAAACCTCGCCGATCCATCATAAAGGAGGCTCTGTCTTCGAGGGATTGGAATCGCCGTTTACCGCAACCCGGTATCATTCTCTGCTGGTGGAGCGCGAGAGCCTGCCGGGTTGCTTGGAAATTACGGCCGAAACGGCGGAAGGCGAGATTATGGGACTTCGCCATAAGGATTATCCGATTGAGGGCGTACAGTTCCATCCGGAGTCGATTATTACCGATCACGGCCATACGATGCTGCGCAATTTCCTGAAACGAAAAGCCGGAAAGACGGTATGAACTATATAGGAGTTAATGGCGGCGTCGTTGACGCCGCGGATGCCGTGGTTTCCGTCAGGGATCACGGCTTTTTGTACGGCATCGGTCTGTTCGAGACGTTTCGGACATACGGCGGGAGACCTTTTTTGCTGGAGCGGCACCTGGAACGTATGGCGGAAGGCTGCCGCCAGCTCGGCATTCCTTATGAGCCCGACACTGCTAGCCTGACGGACTGGGCCAGGAAGCTCATAAAACGGAATGGGCTGCAAGAAGCTTATGTCCGTTTTACTATAACTGCCGGCGAGGATGCTTTGGGTCTTCCTACGGGAGACTATACGCATCCGAATCAGGTGCTGTTCGCCAAAGCGCTGCCGCAGCGCCCCGCCGAACTCGATACGTATGGCAAAGAGCTGCAACTGCTCAAACTGCGCCGGAATACGCCGGAAGGCAAGGTGCGCTTCAAGTCGCTGCATTATATGAATAATATTTTAGCCAAAAGAGAGCTGACGCTCTACCCGTCCGCGGCCCGCGGCGCCGAAGGTCTAATGTTAACCGAGCGCGGAGTAGTGGCGGAGGGCATCGTCAGCAATGTGTTTTTCGTGAAAGAGGGCCGTTTGTTCACACCGGATGAGTCTACGGGCATACTCCCGGGAATTACCCGGGAAATGGTGATGGAGCTTGCACGGAGCGAAGACCTAGAGGTTGAAACCGGAGCGTATTCATGGGAAATGCTGAGTACGGCGGACGAAGTTTTTTTGACCAATTCGATTCAAGAGATCGTACCGGTAACCGTTCTATGGAAAGAGAGTGAACGTAGGGCGGTCGGAAGCGGGACTGCAGGTCCCATCACTTCCTTGCTTCTTAAGAAATATCGACAGAAAGCGGGCGGAGAGTAATGAAGCCTACACTTTATTCGCGAAAATATAATTGCGGCCCGACTGAACTTGCTTTGGGAACGCGGACTTTGGTCATGGGAATCCTGAATGTCACCCCGGATTCATTCTCAGACGGCGGACTTTGGGACAAGCCCGAAACGGCGGTCCTCCATGCGCTTCAGATGGCGGAGGAAGGTGCTGACATTATCGACATCGGCGGCGAATCGACGCGTCCCGGACATGAACCAGTGAGCGCTGATGAGGAATTGACGCGTATCCTTCCCGTTATCGAGGCGATTCACCGGGCTGCGCCGCAAATCCCTTTATCGGTCGATACGTATAAAGCGGAGGTGGCGAAGCAGGCGATTGCCGCCGGAGCACATATTATTAACGACATCTGGGGCTGCAAAGCCGACCCCCTTATGGCAGCGGTCACCGCCGAAGCCGGCTGTCCGATCATATTGATGCATAACCGGCATGAGCGGAATTACACCGATTTACGGGCCGATATGATTGCAGACCTGCGCGAAAGCATCGATTTGGCTTTACAGGCGGGAGTCCAGGCGGAGAAAATCATCCTCGATCCCGGCATCGGCTTTGCCAAGGATTATCATGAAAATTTACGGGCGATGATGTCGCTTGACTCTTTGACCGAGCTCGGCTATCCCGTGCTGCTTGCCACGTCGCGCAAACGGTTTATCCGTACGGCGCTTGACCTGCCGGTAGACGATTTGGTCGAAGGTACTGCGGCAACTGTGGCTTTGGGCATCGCGCAGGGCTGTCAAATTGTACGCGTTCACGATGTGCGACTGATCAAACGGACCGTAACGATGTGTGACGCCATGCTTTACTCTGGTCAATAAATAACGAAAGGCGGCACCGCCAAAATGGACAAAATGAAGCTTCACCGCATGGAATATTACGGTTACCACGGCGTTTTTGAAGAGGAACGCAAGTTGGGCCAGCGGTATTATATTGATTTGGAGTTTGAAATGGACTTAAGCGGAGCGGGACTGAGCGATGATCTCCAGCAGACGGTAAACTACGCAGAGGCGCATGCGTTGGTTAAAAATATTGTCGAAATGGAGTCCTATAAGTTAATTGAAGCTTTGGGAGAACGTATTGCATCTGCCTTACTTGACACTTATACTATTATCAACGCGGTAACGGTCAAGGTGACCAAGCCGCATCCGCCGTTCGACGTTCATTTCCAGGGAGTGACTGTGGAACTGTTCCGAACGAGAAAGTGAGAACCGATTCATGAGTAATCATTCCCCCTCTGAGCAGTCAGAGGCTTATATTGCTTTAGGGGCCAATTTGGGAGACCGCGAAAAAAGTCTAAAAGAGGCGCTTGCCCTCCTTAATGCCCATACAGATATTCAGGTTATGCGCTGTTCCGGCGTATACGAGACCGAGCCTGTCGGTTATTTGGATCAGCCGAATTTTTTAAATATGGCGGCAGCCGTGCGCACATCGCTGATGCCTGAAACGCTGCTGAATGTGATGCTGGAGATTGAGAATCAGCTGGGCCGGGTGAGGGAGATACAGAACGGTCCGCGGACGGTGGATTTGGATTTGCTGTGGATGGATGGACAGACTATGAATACTCCGCATTTGACTCTGCCGCACCCCCGTATGCTGGAACGCGCATTCGTGCTTTTTCCGCTCCGCGATATCGTGCCGCAGGATGAACCGTCCGGGCTCTTGGAAAAAGTAACGGACGCGCTGGGCAAGTTAGACGGAAGGGAAGGAATCAAGTTGTGGACAACAAGCGGGTGGGAAGGCGGATTCGGGCATTCCGCAAGCTAAAGGGCTATACTCAACAGGAGTTGGCGGACCGCGCCGGCATTTCGCTCACTGTGCTTGGAGCGGTAGAGCGGGGAAATCGACGTTTGGAAGATCAAATTTTAGATAAAATTGCGATAGTTTTGGAGGTCGGGGTCAAGGAATTGACCGACTTATCCTCAATATAAAGGAAGTGAACAGCATGCTTAAAATCGGCAACATCGAAATGAAAAACCAGGTTGTGCTCGCGCCCATGGCCGGCGTCTGCAATCCGGCTTTCCGGCTGATCGCCAAAGAGTTCGGAACCGGCCTGGTCTGCGCGGAAATGGTCAGCGACAAGGCGATTGTGCATGGCAACAAGCGGACACGCGAAATGCTGTTTGTCGACGAACGCGAGAAACCGCTGAGCTTGCAGATTTTTGGCGGGGACCGCGAGTCGCTTGTCGAAGCGGCAAAGGTAGTTGATAAAGAAACGAACGCCGATATTATCGATATCAATATGGGCTGCCCCGTGCCGAAGGTAACAAAATGCGACGCCGGCGCCCGTTGGCTTCTTGAGCCGAACAAGATTTATGAAATGGTCTCCGCAGTTGTCGATGCTGTCGATAAGCCGGTGACCGTCAAAATGCGGATCGGCTGGGACAGCGAGCATATTTACGTCGTGGACAACGCGCGCGCGGTGGAACGGGCGGGAGGCCAGGCGATCAGCGTGCATGGACGGACGCGCGAGCAGCTGTACACCGGACACGCGGATTGGAGCTATATCCGTCAGGCCAAGGAAGCTGTGTCTATTCCGGTAATCGGCAACGGCGATGTGCAGACGCCGCAGGATGCCAAAGCCATGCTGGATCAGACCGGCTGCGACGGCGTGATGATCGGGCGAGGTGCGCTCGGCAATCCGTGGATGCTGTACCGCACCGTCAAGTATCTAAGCACCGGAGAGCTGCTGTCCGATCCATCCCCGAAAGAGAAGATCGAGGTCGCCATTTTGCATATGGACCGGCTGGTCGCGCTGAAAGGCGAAGCGGTGGCTGTGCGCGAAATGCGCAAGCATCTGGCCTGGTATTTGAAAGGTCTGAAAGGCGCGGCCCGCGTAAAGGATGTTATTATGGAAGAAACGAAACGGGACGAAATGGTGCGGATTTTAAGCGATTTTGTCGACAAGGTTTCGGAAGAAGAATCGGGCGATGTAGAAGGCGCTGAAGCGTCCGTTTCTGCGGTATAACGCCTGCTGTCGTGCTTTATTTGGATGCGCCGGACGATACGAAGGCTGTCATTGACATTTTGTAACGGTTCCCATATAATTTCACAGTATAAATTCGCCGTTTCAAATAATGCAAGGCAGCGGAGGGTTCTTATCCCTTCGGATTCGCATATAGTTATGGTGTTTTCAATAAATGTATACGACAGGAGAATCGGTTAAGATGAGCGATAAAGAAGTCATCCTTACCCCGGACGGACTCAAGCGTCTGGAAGAGGAATTGGAGAACCTCAAATCCGTTAAGCGCCGCGAAGTAGCCGAGCGGATTAAAGTAGCTATCGGATATGGAGATATAAGCGAAAACTCTGAGTATGAAGATGCCAAGAACGAACAGGCTTTTATCGAAGGCCGCGTCATTACCTTGGAGAAAATGCTTCGCAACGCCCGCATCATCAACAGCGATGAAATCAACACCGAGGTCGTCAGCGTCGGAGTAACGGTTTCCGTAGAGGACATGGAATTCGGGGATGTCATGGAGTACACGATCGTCGGCAGTGCCGAATCCGATCCGCTTAACAACAAGATTTCCAACGAAAGTCCGGTTGGCAAAGCCATTATCGGGAAGAAAAAGGGCGCTGTCGTCGATGTCAACGTGCCCGCAGGCGTTATTCAATATAAAATCATTGATATTAAGATGAAATAAATTGCGGATCTAAACGTCCGATCGCACTCGACTGCGCAGCCGGCGATGGTTGATTATACCGGACTGACGCAGACGGGAAACCGTTTGGATAAGCTTCCTTAGGGAAGCTTTTTTCAGGATATAAGAAAGATTAGGGTTCTAAAGGAACGGTCTACACAAGGTTCAAATCTGTTTTTGAAGGGATGACACGCAATGAGTGAAGAAATCAGCAATCAGGCGGGTACGGAGAGCGAGCTAAGCGAACTGCTGCAGATTCGCCGTGGCAAATTGGACGAGCTTCGGGGACTTGGGATCGATCCGTTCGGCAAAAAGTACCAGCGTACGCATAATGCCGGAAATATTATAGCCAAATATGACGGATTGACCCATGAAGAGCTGGACGAGCAGGCCGTTCATGTAAGCGTCGCAGGTCGGATTATGGCCAAACGGACAATGGGTAAAGCCAGCTTTGCCCACATTCAGGATCTTAGCGGTAAAATTCAAATTTACGTCCGTCAGGACAGCGTGCCGGAAGTCCAATATGCGGCATTCAACGTGCTTGATCTTGGAGATATTATCGGCGTGACCGGCACCGTCTTCAAGACAAAGACCGGAGAGACCACAATCAAGGTGAGCGAGCTTGAAGTGCTGACTAAATCACTGCTTCCGCTTCCGGATAAATATAACGGCCTCAAAGACGTCGAGCTGCGCTACCGCCAGCGTTATGTCGATTTGATCATCAACCCTGAGGTCCAGCAGACCTTTATCGCCCGTTCGCGGATTATTCAGTCCATGCGCCGTTACCTGGATTCGCTCGGTTATCTGGAGGTTGAGACGCCTACCCTTCATGCCATTGCAGGCGGCGCGGCCGCCCGTCCGTTCATTACTTTCCACAATACGCTGGAAATGGAGCTGTACATGCGGATCGCTATCGAGCTGCATTTGAAGCGGCTCATCGTCGGCGGTCTGGAAAAGGTATATGAAATCGGCCGCGTCTATCGCAACGAGGGCATTTCCACCCGCCACAATCCAGAGTTCACCATGATCGAGCTCTATGAGGCTTATGCAGATTACACGGATATTATGCGCCTGACCGAGAGTTTGATCGCGCATATCGCCCAGGAAGTGCTGGGCACGCAAAAAATCAACTACCAAGGCCAAGAGGTCGACTTGACCCCTGAATGGCGCCGCGTATCGATGGTGGATGCGGTTAAGGAAGTAACCGGTGTGGATTTTGGTGTGCATATGACCGACGAAGAAGCCCATCGGCTTGCCAAGGAGCATCGCGTACCGGTAGAAAAGCATATGACCTTCGGCCATATTCTTAATGCTTTCTTTGAGCAATTTGTCGAAGAGACGCTGATTCAGCCTACGTTTGTAACGGGTCATCCTGTCGAAATTTCGCCGCTCGCCAAAAAGAATGACCATGATCCGCGGTTTACCGACCGTTTCGAGCTGTTCATCGTAGCGCGCGAGCATGCCAATGCATTTAGCGAACTGAATGACCCGATTGACCAGCGCCAACGGTTTGAAGCTCAGCTTCAGGAGAAGGAGCAGGGTAACGATGAAGCGCATGAGATGGATGACGACTTTATTCGTGCGCTTGAATATGGCATGCCTCCGACAGGCGGGCTCGGGATTGGCGTCGACCGTCTCGTTATGCTGCTGACCGACTCGGCATCGATTCGTGATGTGCTGCTGTTCCCGCATATGCGCAACCGTGCAGGAGAATAAAGAACAGATTCTATCTATATAGAAGATAAAACCCAGGGGAGCGGCGAAGTGTCGGGCTTTCCTGGGTTTTTGATTTTTTCCTATAATACTATTGCAATCTATTAATAGATATGGTATATTCTAATTCCGGCCAAGAAATACGAGTTCTGCTTCAAAAAGAAATTAAAAAAAGAGCTTGCATTAAACGGTCCGATATGATATATTATAAAAGTTGCTGCTGAGACATTAAGTTGAACGGCGACAAACAAGTTTGATCTTTGAAAACTGAACAACGAGTGAGTGGGAATTCGCTTTAGCGAGTTCCAAAATGAAGAGAATGCAAATTCTCGTCAGATGTTTCAAAATGAGCTTATCGCTCTATCGATAAACTTTTCGGATGGTTATTTTCTCGGAGTGATCCGGGTGGTAACCTCACGAAAAAACCTTATTGGAGAGTTTGATCCTGGCTCAGGACGAACGCTGGCGGCGTGCCTAATACATGCAAGTCGAGCGGAGTCCTCTTGAGAGCTTGCTTTCAAGAGGACTTAGCGGCGGACGGGTGAGTAACACGTAGGCAACCTGCCCCTTGGACTGGGATAACTACCGGAAACGGTAGCTAATACCGGATAAGACCTTCTGGTGCATACCGGAAGGCGGAAAGGCGGAGCAATCTGCTACCAGGGGATGGGCCTGCGGCGCATTAGCTAGTTGGTGGGGTAACGGCTCACCAAGGCGACGATGCGTAGCCGACCTGAGAGGGTGAACGGCCACACTGGGACTGAGACACGGCCCAGACTCCTACGGGAGGCAGCAGTAGGGAATCTTCCGCAATGGGCGAAAGCCTGACGGAGCAACGCCGCGTGAGTGATGAAGGTTTTCGGATCGTAAAGCTCTGTTGCCAGGGAAGAACGTCTTGTAGAGTAACTGCTACAAGAGTGACGGTACCTGAGAAGAAAGCCCCGGCTAACTACGTGCCAGCAGCCGCGGTAATACGTAGGGGGCAAGCGTTGTCCGGAATTATTGGGCGTAAAGCGCGCGCAGGCGGCTGTTTAAGTCTGGTGTTTAAACCATGGGCTCAACCTGTGGTCGCACTGGAAACTGGGCAGCTTGAGTGCAGAAGAGGAAAGTGGAATTCCACGTGTAGCGGTGAAATGCGTAGAGATGTGGAGGAACACCAGTGGCGAAGGCGACTTTCTGGGCTGTAACTGACGCTGAGGCGCGAAAGCGTGGGGAGCAAACAGGATTAGATACCCTGGTAGTCCACGCCGTAAACGATGAGTGCTAGGTGTTAGGGGTTTCGATACCCTTGGTGCCGAAGTTAACACAGTAAGCACTCCGCCTGGGGAGTACGGTCGCAAGACTGAAACTCAAAGGAATTGACGGGGACCCGCACAAGCAGTGGAGTATGTGGTTTAATTCGAAGCAACGCGAAGAACCTTACCAGGTCTTGACATCCCTCTGAATCGTCTAGAGATAGGCGCGGCCTTCGGGACAGAGGAGACAGGTGGTGCATGGTTGTCGTCAGCTCGTGTCGTGAGATGTTGGGTTAAGTCCCGCAACGAGCGCAACCCTTGACTTTAGTTGCCAGCAGGTGAAGCTGGGCACTCTAGAGTGACTGCCGGTGACAAACCGGAGGAAGGTGGGGATGACGTCAAATCATCATGCCCCTTATGACCTGGGCTACACACGTACTACAATGGCCGGTACAACGGGAAGCGAAACCGCGAGGTGGAGCCAATCTTATAAAGCCGGTCTCAGTTCGGATTGCAGGCTGCAACTCGCCTGCATGAAGTCGGAATTGCTAGTAATCGCGGATCAGCATGCCGCGGTGAATACGTTCCCGGGTCTTGTACACACCGCCCGTCACACCACGAGAGTTTACAACACCCGAAGTCGGTGGGGTAACCCGCAAGGGAGCCAGCCGCCGAAGGTGGGGTAGATGATTGGGGTGAAGTCGTAACAAGGTAGCCGTATCGGAAGGTGCGGCTGGATCACCTCCTTTCTATGGAGAATCGTTTCCCGAGCGGAAACATTCAAATCGGAAGCTAAGCTTCCAAAACTCAGGTTTAGGCCTGTTGCTCACTCGTTGCTCAGTTTTGAGAGCTCAAACTCTCAATCTTGATCCTTGAAAACTGGATACCGAAACGAAAATTGCGTTTTAGAACATCTTTTAGCTGAACTTGTGTCAAGCGATTGATCAAGTGAAGTGAATAGTGGTTCATGATTTTCCCTAACGGGAAAACATGTGGTTAAGCTACTAAGAGCACACGGAGGATGCCTAGGCGCCAGGAGCCGATGAAGGACGTGGCGAACAACGAAAATGCCTCGGGGAGCTGTAAGCAAGCGTTGATCCGGGGGTGTCCGAATGGGGAAACCCGGCTGTGGTAATGCACAGTCACTCCTACCTGAATTCATAGGGTAGGTGGAGGCAGACCAGGGGAACTGAAACATCTAAGTACCCTGAGGAAGAGAAAACAAGAGTGATTCCGTCAGTAGCGGCGAGCGAACGCGGAACAGCCTAAACCAGGGAGCTTGCTCCCTGGGGTTGTGGGACGTCTCACATGGAGTTACAAAGGAACAAGATAGGTGAAGAGGTCTGGAAAGGCCCGCGATAGAGGTAAAAGCCCTGTAGCCCAAATTTGGTTCCCTCCGAGACGGATCCCGAGTAGTGCGGGGCACGTGAAACCCCGTATGAATCCGGCAGGACCATCTGCCAAGGCTAAATACTCCCTGGCGACCGATAGTGAAACAGTACCGTGAGGGAAAGGTGAAAAGCACCCCGGAAGGGGAGTGAAATAGTACCTGAAACCGTGTGCTTACAAGAAGTCAGAGCCCGTTATAGGGGTGATGGCGTGCCTTTTGTAGAATGAACCGGCGAGTTACGTTTAACGTGCAAGGTTAAGGCGAGAAGCCGGAGCCGCAGCGAAAGCGAGTCTGAATAGGGCGACTTAAGTACGTGGGCGTAGACCCGAAACCGTGTGATCTACCCCTGTCCAGGGTGAAGGTGCGGTAACACGCACTGGAGGCCCGAACCCACGCACGTTGAAAAGTGCGGGGATGAGGTGGGGGTAGCGGAGAAATTCCAATCGAACTCGGAGATAGCTGGTTCTCCCCGAAATAGCTTTAGGGCTAGCCTCGGTGATTAACAGTACTGGAGGTAGAGCACTGATTGGGTGCGGGGCCCGCAAGGGTTACCAAGCTCAGTCAAACTCCGAATGCCAGCTACTGATGCACCGGGAGTCAGACAGTGAGTGCTAAGATCCATTGTCAAAAGGGAAACAGCCCAGACCATCAGCTAAGGTCCCCAAGTGTGTGTTAAGTGGGAAAGGATGTGGAGTTGCACAGACAACCAGGATGTTGGCTTAGAAGCAGCCACCATTGAAAGAGTGCGTAATAGCTCACTGGTCGAGTGACTCTGCGCCGAAAATGTAACGGGGCTAAACACACCACCGAAGCTATGGCTTGATGCGTATGCATCAGGGGTAGGGGAGCGTTGTATGTGGGTTGAAGGTTGACTGTAAGGACAGCTGGACAGCATACAAGTGAGAATGCCGGTATGAGTAACGAAAAGATCAGTGAGAATCTGATCCGCCGAAAGCCCAAGGTTTCCTGAGGAAGGCTCGTCCGCTCAGGGTAAGTCGGGACCTAAGGCGAGGCCGACAGGCGTAGTCGAAGGACAACAGGTTGATATTCCTGTACCACCGTAATCCGCTATGAGCGATGGGGGGACGCAGGAGGGTAGTGACGCGGACTGATGGATGTCCGTCCAAGCAGCGAGGCTGGTGTATAGGCAAATCCGTACACCATTAAGGCTGGGCTGTGATGGGGAGCGAAAATTACAGTAGCGAAGGTCATGATCTCACACTGCCAAGAAAAGCCTCTAGCCAGGAGAAGGTGCCCGTACCGCAAACCGACACAGGTAGGCGAGAAGAGAATTCTAAGGCGCGCGGAAGAACTCTCGTTAAGGAACTCGGCAAAATGACCCCGTAACTTCGGGAGAAGGGGTGCCTCGGTAGGGTGAATAGCCCGAGGGGGCCGCAGTGAAAAGGCCCAAGCGACTGTTTAGCAAAAACACAGGTCTGTGCGAAGCCGCAAGGCGAAGTATACGGGCTGACGCCTGCCCGGTGCTGGAAGGTTAAGGGGAGCGGTTAGGGGTTAAACCCGAAGCTGTGAACCGAAGCCCCAGTAAACGGCGGCCGTAACTATAACGGTCCTAAGGTAGCGAAATTCCTTGTCAGGTAAATTCTGACCCGCACGAATGGCGTAACGACTTGGGCGCTGTCTCAACGAGAGATCCGGTGAAATTTTAATACCTGTGAAGATGCAGGTTACCCGCGACAAGACGGAAAGACCCCATGGAGCTTTACTGCAGCTTGATATTGAACTTGGGTACGATCTGTACAGGATAGGTGGGAGCCTTAGAAGCCGGAGCGCCAGCTTCGGTGGAGGCGCCGTTGGGATACCACCCTGATCGTATCTAGGTTCTAACCTGGCACCCTAAACGGGTGCGGGGACCGTGTCAGGCGGGCAGTTTGACTGGGGCGGTCGCCTCCTAAAGCGTAACGGAGGCGTCCCAAGGTTCCCTCAGAATGGTTGGAAATCATTCGAAGAGTGCAAAGGCAGAAGGGAGCTTGACTGCGAGACCAACAAGTCGAGCAGGGACGAAAGTCGGGCTTAGTGATCCGGTGGTACCGCATGGAAGGGCCATCGCTCAACGGATAAAAGCTACCCTGGGGATAACAGGCTTATCTCCCCCAAGAGTCCACATCGACGGGGAGGTTTGGCACCTCGATGTCGGCTCATCGCATCCTGGGGCTGAAGTAGGTCCCAAGGGTTGGGCTGTTCGCCCATTAAAGCGGTACGCGAGCTGGGTTCAGAACGTCGTGAGACAGTTCGGTCCCTATCTGTCGTGGGCGTAGGAAATTTGAGAGGAGCTGTCCTTAGTACGAGAGGACCGGGATGGACGTACCGCTGGTGCACCAGTTGTTCCGCCAGGAGCATGGCTGGGTAGCTACGTACGGACGGGATAAGCGCTGAAAGCATCTAAGCGTGAAGCCCCCCTCAAGATGAGATTTCCCAATTTAGTAAGACCCCTTGAAGACGACGAGGTAGATAGGTTGGAGGTGGAAGTGCAGCAATGCATGGAGCTGACCAATACTAATCGGTCGAGGGCTTATCCAAATTTCTAAAATGCAAAGTTTCGTTTCGAATCCAGTTTTCAGGGAGTAAGATTCCTGTAGCGCGTTTTCTGTAGTCGATGATTTTCCTGAAGAGATTCGGGAAGCGAAGCGACCGGAAAACATCCGTTTGGTGGCGATGGCGGAGGGGTCCCACGCGTACCCATCCCGAACACGACCGTTAAGCCCTCCAGCGCCGATGGTACTTGGACCGAAGGGTCCTGGGAGAGTAGGACGCCGCCAAGCACATGAACCACTGCTGAAATTCAGCAGTGGTTTTTTGTATACTTTATTTGATTCTGGTAAATCCTATCTTTTTATCGCTGAAATGGACGCAACTGTACGCTGATGATGGACAAATAGCCGGGGATTTGTTCACGGCAGCGCCGATTTTTTCAAAGAAATCCCTGCTCATGTAATGTTCTTGACAGTACAAAAGGCCTTTGCTAAGATGGCAATAATATATTTTTGGACATACCGCTCCAACTTACTTTGACGATTAGAACCAGTGTACTTCCAGATCGGCATATCTGTCCTCCGTGGATGGACTTGAGACGAAGTATGTTCTTTTTTATAAAGTTCGCGGGCCGTGAGAACAAAGAATACAAGGAGGAATGAACCAGGTGTGGGAAGATAAATTTGGTAAAGAGGGATTGACTTTTGATGACGTGTTGCTGGTGCCGCGCAAATCGGAAGTGCTGCCCAAGGAAGTGGATCTGTCCACTGTGCTAAGCAAGAATGTAAAGCTGAATATTCCGCTCATTAGCGCCGGTATGGATACGGTCACTGAGGCGGCTATGGCGATTGCTATGGCACGTGAAGGCGGCGTCGGCATTATCCATAAAAATATGTCGATTGAGCAGCAAGCGGAAGAAGTGGACCGTGTCAAACGCTCCGAGAGTGGTGTTATTACCAATCCTTTTTCGCTTACCGCAACACATATGGTTTCCGACGCTGAGCGTCTGATGGGCAAGTACCGTATTTCCGGTGTTCCGGTTGTAGATGAGAACAATAAACTGGTAGGAATTATTACGAACCGCGATTTGCGGTTTATCCACGATTTCAATATTCCAATCAGCGCAGTAATGACAAAGGAAAATCTGGTCACTGCTCCTGTCGGTACGACACTTGCAGAAGCCGAGGTTGTACTGCAGCGCCATAAGATCGAGAAGCTTCCGCTTGTTGATGATAACTACATTTTGAAAGGCCTCATTACTATTAAAGATATTGAAAAAGCGATTCAGTTTCCTAACGGAGCTAAGGACGCTCAAGGTCGTCTCCTGGTGGGAGCAGCTATCGGTATTTCGAAAGATACCTTTGAGCGGGCGGAAGCGCTGGTTAACGCCGGAGTCGATCTGGTTGTCGTCGATTCGGCCCATGGGCATCACATCAACATTATCGATGCGGTTCGCAAGCTGCGCGGGCTGTATCCCGATTTGACGATTGTGGCGGGAAATGTAGCGACCGGCGATGCTACACGCGATCTGATCGAAGCGGGAGCTTCGGTAGTCAAGGTCGGCATCGGTCCTGGTTCGATCTGTACCACGCGGGTCATTGCAGGTATCGGCGTTCCGCAGATTACGGCCATTTACGACTGTGCATCTGTAGCGCGTGAATACGGGGTGCCGATTATCGCAGATGGAGGCATTAAGTACTCCGGAGAAATTACAAAAGCTATCGCAGCCGGCGCGCATGCCGTTATGCTGGGAAGCCTGTTTGCAGGCACGGAGGAGAGCCCTGGGGAATCCGAAATTTATCAGGGCCGTAAGTTCAAGGTATACCGCGGCATGGGCAGCATGAGCGCCATGAAGCAGGGCAGCAAGGATCGCTACTTCCAGGACGACGATAAAAAGCTCGTGCCGGAAGGGATTGAAGGCCGCGTCGCCTTCAAGGGTCCGCTGTCCGATACGGTGCATCAGCTGATCGGAGGATTGCGTTCCGGTATGGGCTATTGCGGTACAGAGACGTTGTCTGGACTGCGCGATGACACCTCCTTTATCCGGATTACCGGAGCCGGGCTTCGTGAAAGCCATCCTCATGATGTGCAGATTACGAAGGAAGCGCCCAACTATTCCCTATAGGTGATACAAAATTTAAAATAAGGACGGTCAGGACGAATTTCGGCCTGTCCGTCTTTTTTTGATTGTACCCCTGTGTTAGAATAGAACAAGCAATTGAGATGATTATCATAAGGAGAGTTTAAAACCATTGAAGTTTAAGACTAAATCCAGTGTGAAGCAAATGGCAGTGAAGACAGCAACAGCGGGTCTGCTTTTAAATATGCTTGTGTTATCCCCTATTCCGGCGCTAGCCGAAAGCGTTCAGACGCCGGTTCCGGCAACGGCTGATACAACCGCCACACCGGCTGCGGCTGGAATCCCTGTAACCATTCCTTCGGTTCAATCGCTTGGTTTGAATCTGAAATCGGCCGTACTATTTGAGCCGACGACAGGACAAGTCCTTCTGTCGCTGAATGCGGATGTGCCGCTTCCTCCGGCCAGTATGACGAAAATGATGACGGAATATCTCATCGCCGATGCCGTCAAGAACGGCAAATTGTCATGGGATCAGAAAGTAACCGTTGCTGAGAATGCTGCCAAGCAGACTGGCTCGCGTATTTATTTGGCCGAGGGAGATCAACATACCATTGAAGAACTGTACATAGCCATGGCGGTTGGCTCAGCCAATGATGCTACCGTCGCGCTGGCCGAAACGCTTTCCGGTTCGGAACAGGAATTCGTCAAGCTGATGAACGAGACCGCCCAGAAGATGGGGATGAAGACAGCGTATTTTATCAACTCGACCGGGCTTAGCCGTGAAGATATGCCTGCCAATTTCCGTCCGGATACGGATAAGGAAACGGTAATGTCGGCAATGGATGCGGCGATTCTTGCCCAGCATATTGTTACCGATCATCCTGATTTCTCGAAATATACGACCATTCAATCGTACAAATTCCGCGAACGGGATTCGGCACCTATGGTAAACTATAACTGGATGCTGGAAGCGAACCAAAATATCCCTAACTTTAAAGCGTACGCCTATCCCGGCCTGGACGGCCTGAAGACGGGACATACCTCCAGCGCGGGCAACTGCTTTACGGGAACTGCTGTGCGCGACGGCATGCGCCTGATTAGCGTGGTTATGGGAGCCAACTCCGAAGCCCACCGCTTCACAGAGACGAAGAAGGTGCTTGATTTTGGATTTAACAATTTTGAAGTCAAGCAGGTGGTCTCAGCCAAAGCAACCGTTGCCGGTCATGAGACGGTTCCGGTTGAGAAAGGCAAGGAGAGTACGGTGCCGGTGGTAACCGACGCAGGCGCGACCTTTGTCGTTCCGAAGGGAACGGCTTCTCCGCAAGTTACGTCGGCGGTACAGGTCAACGATGCATCGACGCTGGTTGCGCCGATCGCCCAAGGCACGAAAGTGGGGAAGGTTACCTATACGTATAAAGTGAACGGAATAGGGACCCAGCAAAAAACGGTCAATCTCATTACATCCGAGAAAGCGGAGAAAGCCGGTTGGTTCAAGCTGCTCTTCAGAGCGATTGGAAGTTTCTTTAGCGACATTTTTTCGGGAATTAAGAATTTGTTCTAAATTTTAAAGATAAGCACTTAATTCCGAGTAAATGGCTTGTATATTTAGCCGCCATGCGGTAAAATAAAAAGTTAGATTAAGATAGATTATCGGGAGGCTTGAAGATATGGAAACAGGAACATCGAGAGTTAAAAGGGGTATGGCAGAAATGCAGAAAGGCGGCGTCATCATGGACGTCATGAATGCGGAACAGGCTAAAATTGCCGAAGCTGCAGGCGCTGTTGCCGTTATGGCTCTGGAGCGTGTGCCATCCGACATTCGTGCAGCTGGCGGCGTCGCCCGTATGGCCGACCCAACCATCGTGGAAGAGGTTATCAAGGTTGTAAGCATCCCCGTTATGGCCAAAGCCAGAATCGGTCATTATGTAGAAGCCAAGGTGCTGGAATCCCTGGGAGTCGACTACCTGGACGAAAGCGAAGTGCTGACTCCTGCGGATGAAGTATTCCATATTGATAAACGTGAATTTACCGTGCCTTTCGTCTGCGGAGCGAAGGATCTGGGAGAAGCGCTGCGCCGTATCAGCGAAGGTGCGTCCATGATCCGTACCAAAGGCGAGCCGGGAACCGGCAACATCGTAGAGGCTGTACGTCATATGCGCTATATCAACAGCCAAATCCGCAAGGTTCAAAATTTATCGAAGGACGAGCTGTATGCCGAAGCCAAAAATCTTGGCGTGTCTTACGACCTGCTGCTTGAAGTTCATGAGCTTGGCAAGCTTCCTGTCGTTAACTTCGCTGCAGGCGGCGTGGCCACTCCAGCCGATGCCGCACTGATGATGCATCTGGGAGCGGATGGCGTATTTGTAGGCTCCGGTATTTTCAAATCGGACAACCCGGAGAAATTCGCCCGTGCTATTGTTGAGGCGACTACCCATTACACCGATTATAAGCTGATCGCCGAAGTGTCCAAGAACCTTGGCGCAGCGATGAAAGGCATTGATATTGCAACTCTGACCGCAGCCGAACGGATGTCCGAGCGCGGCTGGTAATAGAGAGAAGGGTTTGAAATGAAGATAGGAGTGCTGGCGCTTCAGGGCGCTGTAACGGAACATATTGTGAGCATCGGCAAGACGGGAGCCGAAGGGACGCCAATCAAGCGGATAGAGCAGCTTGACGAGGTGGATGGACTGATCATTCCCGGAGGCGAGAGCACAACCATCGGCAAGCTGATGCGCAAGTACGGCTTCATTGAAGCAATTCGCGAGTTTGCAGGCCAAGGCAAGCCGGTCTTCGGGACATGTGCCGGACTTATTGTGCTGGCAAAGGAAATTGCGGGCGGAGAGTCGGCACATCTGGAACTGATGGATATTACCGTGGCACGGAATGCCTTTGGAAGACAGCGGGAAAGCTTTGAATGCGACCTGGATGTAAAAGGAATTGAGGAACCGGTCCGGGCAGTGTTCATACGGGCTCCGCTTATTGAGAAAGTTGGTCCGAATGTGGATGTGCTGTCCGTCTATAAAGACGAGATTGTAACCGCGCGTGAGGGTAACTTGCTTGTGTCTTCTTTTCACCCGGAATTGACGGATGATTACCGGCTGCATCAGTACTTTACGGATATGGTACAGGCTGCCGGTACGGCCGAACAGTAAAACTGCATATATAAACATCCTGACTCTTTCAAAGCCTTCACCGGCTAATTGAAAGAGTTAGGGCTGTTTCAGGAGGGAAATGTCGTGTTAGATGTTAAAATATTGCGCACCGATTATGCCAAGGTTGAGGAGGCGCTCGACAAACGCGGCAAATCGCAGGATTTGATCTCCGGATTTCCGGCACTGGATCTTCGCCGCCGCGAACTGCTTCAGGAGACGGAAAGCTTGAAGAACCGCCGCAACACCGTCTCGGGCGAGGTCGCCAAGAGAAAGAAGAGCGGAGAGCCGGCCGATGAGCTGATTGCCGAAATGCGGAACGTATCGGACCGGATTAAAGAACTGGACGATGAAGTGCGGGATCTGGAAAATCAAATTTCCGAGCTGATGCTGAGCATTCCGAACATTCCCCACGAGTCGGTGCCGGTAGGCAAATCCGAGGAAGAGAATGTGGAAGTGCGCCGATGGTCGCAGCCGCGTGAATTCGGCTTTACACCCAAGTCTCACTGGGAGCTGGCGCAGAATCTGGATATCCTAGACTTTGAGGCCGCTGCCAAGGTGACGGGATCGCGTTTTGTGTTTTATAAAGGTCTGGGAGCCCGCCTAGAGCGCGCGGTGATCAACTTTATGATGGACCTGCATAGCGGGGAGCATCATTACGAGGAAATGCTGCCGCCGTATATTGTCAATAAAGACAGTCTGTACGGCACGGGACAGCTTCCTAAATTCGAAGAGGACCTGTTCAAGCTACGCGACACGGAGTATTACCTGATTCCGACGGCCGAAGTGCCGGTAACGAACTATTACCGGGAGGAAATCCTGAACGCTTCCGATTTGCCGAAGTATTTTGTCGCTTACAGCTCCTGCTTCCGCTCGGAAGCCGGTTCGGCCGGACGGGATACCCGAGGGCTGATCCGCCAGCATCAATTCAACAAGGTAGAGCTGGTCAAGCTGACATCGCCGGAATCCTCTTATGAAGAGCTTGAGAAAATGACGGCGAACGCCGAAAGCGTACTGCAACTGCTCGAGCTGCCCTACCGCGTGCTGGCGCTCTGTACGGGCGATATGGGCTTTACCGCGGCCAAGACCTATGATCTCGAAGTTTGGCTGCCGGAAAGCGGCATGTACCGTGAAATTTCGTCCTGCTCGAATACCGAGGACTTTCAGGCCCGGCGGGCCAACATCCGATTCCGCAAGGAACCGAAAGCCAAGCCGGAATTCGTGCATACGCTCAATGGCTCGGCTTTGGCGGTAGGACGCACAGTAGCTGCCATTCTGGAGAATTATCAGCAGGAGGACGGCAGTGTGCTTATTCCGGAACGTCTTCAGCCTTATATGGGCAACGTGAAGGCGATACGGCCAAAGACGAACCAGTAAATGGAGTTGCTTCCGTATAGGCTAATATGGTACAATCTCTAATGCATGTGATATTTGCAGCATATGGAGAGGTACCGAAGCGGTCATAACGGGGCGGTCTTGAAAACCGTTAGGGTGCAAGCCCACATGGGTTCGAATCCCATCCTCTCCGCCATATCCTTTATTTTTGAATATGTAAGAGTACAGGCCGTTTCCTTCGGGAGACGGCTTTTTTAATATTTGGCGAGACCCTTGCTAAAGCGTACATGGAGTACAGGAACCAGAGAATAAAAAGCCCGCTTTCTCCGCAATGTATTAGAGAAGGAGGCTGATTACATTTATGGATCAACAATTACAGCTGGACCAGCAGCAGCTCGTATCCGCTTGGCAGGAGCGTCTTCCCTCTTTTATGGATGACGGAGACAGCTATTCCGTACAGGCTGACGAAGCCGACCGGAAGAGCATGCTTATTCATTTCAACGCGGCGGGACGCCAGAGCTACTCTCTGGACTTTCGCTGCACGTATGTAGACAGCCGGGAGGTTGCGGTTGACCTTGTTGATGTCGAGCGGGCCGGACTGCATACCGATGAGCGGACCGACGCCGTACAGCAGCTGGCGCAGCGGTACACGCGGCAGATTCACGAGTGCGCACAAGCGCTGAAAGATGTTACCAATCCCTAACCTAAAGGAGGACGAGAACATGAGCAAGCCGAAGACAATTCAGGTTCCCGGAACACAGCCCGCGGTAGACGAAATGAAGACGCGTCATAACAGTGACGGTCCGGAGCCGCTTTCCGGCTCCAAGAAGGTGAAGCAGGCAAATCACGTCAGCCATAACAACCCGCAAGGATAACATTTTACTGGAAATGGTTTATCCGGGGAAGTAAATCGTTTATCATTAGATAGGGGGAGATAGTTCTTTAATTGGGAGAGGAGAGAAAAAATGTTTAAAAAGTGGGGAATTTCCGCAGCGGCGATGCTGCTTGCAGCAGTCGTAATCCTTCCAGGGTGCGGAAGCAAACAGGCTCCGAAGGAAGCGCTGCAGGGAGCGGCAAGCAAAGCGGCTGCAATGACTTCTTATGAAATGAAGAGCAAGTTCGTTATCAATAACCTGACGATTGATGCGCCAAGCGAGCAATCTACGGGGATGACGGCACAGGTGCTGAGCATGCTCAAGAACGCGGACATTTCGGTCGATGGCGTGTATCAGGCCGATCCGATGCAGACGGAAATGACGCTGGTATTGAATTTAAAAGGCGATATGACGATGAGCTTTACCATTCCGATGGTGATGACGACGGAGAAGCTGTATGTTAAGATTCCGAGCATTCCGTTCCTCCCTATTCCGGAAAATGTCGTAGGTAAGTTCGTGATGCTTGACCTGAAGAAGCTTGCGGAACAGGAAGGCACCGAATTTAATCCGGGCATGCTGGATACGCAAAAGACCCAGAAGCTTTCCAACGAGGTGCTGAGCACACTGCTGGCCGAATATGACGAGAGCAAGTATTTTAATAACATCGATCCCAAAGATGCGAATCTGCCGGAGGGCGTAGACGCCAAGCAGGTGGTGCAGTTCCAGATTACCAATGAGAATGTGAAAGAAGCCGTTACTATCTTTGTCAACAATGCACTGCCGAAAATTTTGGACATTCTGTCCAAGGAAGAGTACAAGAATCTGCTCCAGATCGACCAGAAGCAGTTGGACGAAGCCAAGGCAGACCTGCAGAATAGCGAGAAGAAGGCGGAGTTTGACAAAAACCTGGCTAAGCTGGACCAGTATCTGGCCGTGAATCAGTTCCGCTTCAACACGGCGATCAACAAAGACGAATTCCCTGTTTATCAGGATCTGGCGCTGGACGTCAAGATCACCAATCCGGATGACGGGACAAAAGTAGGATTGTCGCTGACCGGCAGCAATCAATACAGCAAGATTAATGAAAAGCCGGCATTCAAAATCGGCATCCCCCAAGGCAGCGACGTCATTACCGAGGAAGAGCTGCAGCAGCAGCTTGGCTCGCTGGGTTCCTATTAACCAAGAAGAGCCCAAAGCAGCATATTCAGAAGAGTTTGTCAGTTTGCTAAAAACCCCGTATAAAGCGCAGATACGCTTTATACGGGGTTTTTAGTAAGAGTTTTTAAGTTCTTCTGGGGTCCTCACAATACCTGGGCAGCCTCGAAGCTAAGTCTCCGCTTTGTGGGGCCCATTGTATCGATCCGCGACCTAAGCCCTGAGCGGCAGACGGTTACATCGGCGGATTTCCCGCAGAGGAAGCCTCATCGGCCAAAAGGGCGTAAGTCCGGTGATCCTGCCACTGTCCATTGATCTTAAGGAAGCGGCGCGCAATGCCTTCCGGCTGAAACCCATTCTTCTCCAAGACCCTTCTGGAAGCGTCGTTATGCAGGAGAATGGCGGCTTGCAGCCGGTGCAGACCGAGTACCTGAAAAGCATATTCCGCCGCCAGGCCGACAGCTCCCGTCATAAACCCCCGCCCTTGATGCTTATGGTCGATAAAATAGCCGAGATCGGCAAACTGGCCCACCCCGCGTACAATGTTGTTGATGGCAATCTGTCCGATTAAACGTTCCTCTTCGGCAGAATAGATTCCGAACATATACGCTCTGTCCAGTTCCTCATCCTCCATTCGCTGAAGAATGAGCTGCTTTTGGCCTTTCAATGTAAAGAAGTCGTCTTCCCTCTCGGGCTCATAGCGGCTGTGGACGCTGCGGTTGCGCAGACGCAGTTCCAGCAGGCTCTCCGCGTTCTGAGAGCGGATCGGGGCAAGATAAATCCCGGCCGATTGATTAGTTAAAATGAATGACATTGCCGCTTATTCCTCCCTGGCATTTTTCTGCAGGCGCTCCTGCCGAAGCCGGCGGAAGAAGGAGGTCAGGAGTCCGGCGCATTCCGCCTGCCTAATGCCGGATATGACTTCGGTCCGGTGGTTGAACCGCGGTTCCTCCAGCAAATTCATCAATGTCCCGGCGCAGCCTGCTTTCGGATCGGGCGTGCCGTACACCGTAAGCGGAACCCTGGACTGCACGATGGCTCCCGCGCACATCGGGCACGGCTCGAGTGTAACGTATAAAGTGCATTCCAGCAGTCGCCAGGAGTTCAGCGCGGCGCTCGCTTCGCGAATCGCCACCATTTCCGCATGGGCTGTGGAATCCATCGTCGTTTCGCGTAAGTTATATCCTCTTCCGATAATCTGGCCATTCCTGACAATGACCGCACCGATCGGGACTTCGCCCAGCGCCTCCGCTTTTTGGGCTTCCGCGATTGCTTCGCTCATCCACCGTTCATGTTCTTCCTGCTGCCCAGAGGATGTCCCATTATCCCAGTTGTTCAAAAGATTCTTCCTTTCCGCTCCGGGCCGGATTGTTCTGCGAACGAGTATTCGTTCTTAACAAATTGTGCATAACTCTGTGGAAAACCCGGTTGTTATCCACAATTTTATACACATGGGGGATGTTGATTTTGTTTATATGTGCATAACCTGTGGACTCTTTCTATCCTATTGTAGAGAAGTAGCGATGGATTTTCAATGTTGAGAAAACGGAATGCTTCATATAAATGCTTTTAAATGCTTTTCAAATGGAAGGGCAGAAGGTATGATAATTATTGAATAAACGCTAGGAATGACCAGCCGGCTAAGAGGTGAAAAATTAGCTTGTCCATAAAAACGAAGCTTTCTGCCATAATATTCGGCTCCGTACTACTGATTCTGGCACTGAATTTGACTCTTAATTCCTATGCGACCCGCAATAATCTGCGAGGCGAGGCCGAGAGAAACATGAAGACGGCGGCCATGCAGATTGCCGTTTCCGTAGAACAGAGCAACTACAGCTCCAATTATGCGGAACAGCTGATAGCGCAAAATTTGCGAATGGCCGCTATTTTGATATCCAATGATTTGGACCCCGACATAGCGAACGTAACGAATGCCGAATTGAAGAAACTGGCCTCGAAAGTAGGGGTTTCCAATATATCGCTGCTGGTCAGGACCAAGGACGACATTGTGGTGAAGAAGTCCTCCGACCCCAAAGAACTAGACTTACCTACAAAAGGCTTTGGATTTTGGTATACGGCATTTGTTGATCTGTTCGAAGGAAGGGAAGTATCGGTTGCCAAAGGGCAGCGATTGGAGCATTTTTGGTCCGGTCCTTTTGAGTATTCATCCTCCAATCCCGAGTTTATCGAGAAGTGGGGTTATTACTATGACGGACGAAGCAATTACATTATCGATCCGTATATCCGCAGCACGTCTATTAGCGATTATGTCAGAATTATGAGTCCGGAAGAAATTGTGAAGCAGACGATGGAGGTCAACCCTGATATTCTGGAAATTACGGGCATCAATCCCTCCACATTCGGTTCTTCCACTATGGATCCGGACGGCACCGACAGTGTCAATGTCAAACTGCGCAACCGGCCGATTATGTACGGTACCTACCGGTTTGGAGACGTAGAGCGGGACAAATGGGCGGTGAAAGAAGCACTGGCCAAAAAAGAGCCCGTAATGGTGGATGCGACGGCGCGCGGTGTAAGGGTGATGAAGAGCTTTATTCCGGTTACCCTGCCCGATTCGGGCGCCTATGTTATCAGCGTGGTGATCGATTACTCGGTCATTACGTCGGTTATTAGAGAACAATTATGGAACAACATCCGGAGTTCCCTCCTGCTGCTTGCATTGTTCCTCGCGGGAAGCTACATTCTGGCGGGTTTTATTATTCGGCCCATTCAGGCGATACTCACCAAGGTTCAGGACGTCTCCCGGGGTAAGTTCGAGCCGCCGCTGGAGGTCGGAAGCAGGGACGAACTGGGGCAGCTGGCGCTGCGCATTAACGCCATGACGCGAAATCTTGCCCTGCACACAAGCCGTCTAAGGCAGACACTTGAGGAGAACCGGGAGGTAAAAGAGCATCTGGAGTCGGTGATCAACGGTACTTCCGATGCGATCCATACGTCGGATATGACCGGCAGGATCATCAGCGTTAACCGCGCTTTTGAAGAGCTGTACGGCTGGAGAGAACGCGAGGTTGTAGGCAGGATCATCGATCTCGTTCCGGACTCCGCATCTAAGGAAGAGGGGACGCGGCTTCAGTGGCTGATTCGGGGAGCACATCTGCCTCCGACGGAGACGCTGCGTTTGAAACGGGACGGATCTGTCGTCGAAGTCAGCGTCAGCACCTCTGTCATACGGGACGAAGAGGGCAAGCCGCTGTCCTTCGTGCATGTTTCACGGGATATGACGGAGCGGAACCGGATGGAAGAGCTGCTCAGACAGTCCGAGAAGCTTACTACCGTTGGTCAGCTTGCCGCCGGCGTTGCCCATGAAATCCGGAATCCGCTGACGACGCTGAGGGGTTTTTTACAGCTCCAAAGGGAAAAACAGATGCTTGTCCCCCTGCATGTGGATTTGATGCTCTCAGAACTGGAGCGGATCAATCTGATTGTCAGCGAATTTCTTATATTGGCCAAGCCGCAAGCGGTGCGGTTTCAGCAAAAGGACGTCTGTCAAATTCTGCATGATGTAATCTCCTTGCTGGACAGTCAGGCCCATTTGCATAATATCGAGGTCAAGGATGAGTTTGAAATAACTCCGGCAATGGTACACTGTGAAGAGAACCAACTAAAGCAGGTATTTATCAATATTATCAAAAACGGAATTGAGTCCATGTCCGCAGGCGGAACGCTAACATTGGAACAGAAGCGTATCGAAGATTCAATCGTTATTGTCATTACCGATGAGGGAGAGGGCATCCCGGCGGAGATGCTGCCGAAGCTTGGACAGCCGTTCTTTACGAACAAGGAGACGGGGACGGGACTTGGCCTGATGATCAGCCAGCGGATTATTCAAGCCCATAAAGGAATGATGGAGATTGAAAGTCAGGTCGGCCGGGGAACCTCGGTAACGATTGCGCTCCCGGCCGCCATTGAGACCGCGGGACCTGTCAACGCAGAAGCCGGTACAGGAAAAGAAACGGAGTGACTATACCAGCATGAGAATTAACAAGTTTATCAGCGAGACCGGCTACTGCTCGCGGCGTGAGGCGGATAAGCTGGTGGAAAGCGGCCGGGTGACCATTAACGGTGAACGCGCCGTGCTCGGCAGCCAGGCTGAAGCGGGAGATGATGTGCGGATAGACGGGAAAAGGCTGGAGAGCGAATCCCAGACCGTTTATATCGCACTGAACAAGCCGGTCGGCATTACTTCAACAACAGAGGGCCACATTAAAGGAAATATCGTGGATTTTGTCGGACATCTTGAGCGGATATTTCCAATCGGTCGGCTGGACAAGGATTCGGAAGGTCTGATCCTCCTGACCAATGATGGGGATATCGTAAACAAAATACTGCGCGCAGAAGGCCGGCATGAGAAGGAGTATGTCGTCACCGTGGACCGTCCGATTACGCCTTCCTTTGTCGCCGGAATGTCCAGCGGGGTAAAGATTCTTGGAGAGAAGACGCTGCCCTGTCAGGTTACCCGGATGACGGAGCGGGTATTTCGAGTTATCCTGACCGAAGGGAAGAACCGGCAGATCCGCAGGATGTGCAGCGCCTTCGGCTATGAAGTGCGGCGGCTGCAGCGCATTCGAATCATGAATATCCGCTTGGGGAACCTTCAGGTAGGCAAGTGGCGCGATCTTACGCCGGCGGAGAAGAAAGAGCTTGGCGACATGCTGAGTTATAAGCTTCAATAAAAGACTCCAGCGATCAAGACTCCAGAGCCGGTGCTCTAAGCGATGGACACAAATAAAGAGCTGCTTTCGGCCCCGATGCGGGTGATGAAAGCAGCTCTTTGAATTTTATAAAAACATAGAAGGGGCAACACTACTCTGCCGCCGGCTAAGCGCCGTCATTTGGCGGATAGCGCAGTACTCTTATTCTCCTGGTACTTGCGGAGAATGGACACTTCCACCCGGCGGTTCTTCGCCCGTCCGGCGGCGGTCGAGTTATCGGCAATCGGATGGTATTCGCCGTAGCCAATGACGCTGAACTTCTCCGGTTTCAGATAGGGATTCATTAGCAGAATCTTCATGAACTGCAGAGCCCGGTTGGCGCTAAGATCCCAGTTGGAGGAGTATTCGCTGTTGGAAATCGGAATGTTGTCGGTATAACCCTGCACGACCACCTCGTAATCCGGGAACTGCTGAAGCATTTGCGAGATCGATCTTGCGAGCTGCCGGGATTCCGGCTTGACGTTGGCCTGGCCGGAGGCGAACAGCGCGTTGTCGCTGATCGTAATCAAAAGCTGCGATTGGTTCAGTTTCGTACTGAGCAGATCGGTAAGGCCGTTGTTCTTGATATACTGGTCAAACTGCTTCTTCAGCTTTTCCAGTTCCTCCTGTTCCTTCTTGCGGAGCTTGTCGAGATCGGCCTCGGTGCTGTTCTTTTCAGCGATAGTGTTCAGCTTTTGAGCTTTGCCTTGATCCAAATCGCTGTTGGTAGGGGCCATGGATGAATGATCCAGCACTCCCGTTCCTCCATTGAGGGCGGAGCTGAACGCTTGGGCCATTTCCTCGAATTTCTTCGCATCCGTTGCGCTCATGGCGTACAGCACCAGAAACAGGGCGACGAGCAGCGTCATCAGGTCGGAATAGGGGAGGAGCCAGGATTCGTCGGCGTGCTCCTCATGATCCTCGTGTCTAGTCTTTTTGCTCACGGGAGGCACCTTCCTTCTCGTTCAGCTTGGCGCGTTCCGCAGGGGTCAGAAACACGGAAAGCTTCTGGTTGATCGCAATGGTGGATACGCCTGACTGGATCGATAGGAGACCCTCCAGCATCATCATTCGGATCTGGATTTCCTGTTTGGAGAGACGCTTCAGCTTGTTGGACATCGGGTGCCAAAGCACGTAACCGGTAAAAATACCGAGCAGCGTAGCGATAAAGGCCGCGCCGATGGCGTGTGCGAGCTTCTCCATCGCGCTCATGTCCGCAAGGGCGGCGATCAGACCGATAACGGCTCCAAGCACCCCGAGGGTAGGCGCGTACATGCCGGCCTGGGAGAAGATTAGCGCGCCTGTTTTATGGCGCTCTTCGGTTGCGTGGATATCTTCAAGCAGCACATCCCGGACAAACTCCTGGTCGTTGCCATCGATAATCATCCGCATGCCGCTTCGCAGGAAATCATCCTGAATCTCTTCGACCTTTGACTCAAGCGCCAGCAGGCCTTCGCGCCGCGTAATGGAGGCCCACTCCATGAACATGGTGATGACCTCTCCTTTATCGATCAGCTTCTTCCCGCCGAGAAACAGAATTTTGAACAATTTCGGCACTTTTTTGATTTCCGACATCGGGAAGGCCATGAACAGCGATGCTGCGGTACCTACAAGAATGATGGTAAAGGCGGCGGGGTTGTTTAACGATGCCAGCGGGGCTTGTTTGAGGTACATACCATAAACCACCGCTATTATACCGAGCACTAGACCAATAATTGAAGAAATCTGCATTTGTACACCTCGTCCATGAGTATTAAAAGTGATCTCGCGAATGCCGCGTCTATCATCCTTGAGTGGGCGGCGGGCTTACTGACGGAGAACAACTATGTCTATTCTTATTTATCGACAGCCGGCCCTTTTTTGTGAAGGCATTTAGGCTATAATGGATGAGGAAAGGGTATTCATAAGTTATGAAGCGGAGTGATAGCGGTGGGTGTAAAGCATGGAAGAGATTATGGAGATATTTTACGAGATCTGACCAAAGCGGTTGAGCTTATACCGGACAGTTACCTTTTTTTCGAGATGGAACCGGGTGAATGGGAGGAGCTGCCCCGTGAGTCCAAGCTGGAAGTATGGGAAGCGCTGGCGGAAGATTTATTCTTTGCCCTCGGGAATGAGCCGGTCATTCATGTCGGCAGCGGCGTCGTGATCTACGACAAGGATGCGCACCGCATCAACATTTTGGTCGGTGAAGAAGATTTGGAATCGGTAACGTTGATCTAAGCAGGCAGAAGCAGAAAAAGCGGCCGCATTTGCCGCAGTCTGTCCTCCATGTTAAAATTGATAGTGTCTGAGGTATATTTGCCGGGATTCAAGAATACATTAAACCGAAAATAAGCGTTTTTCCTGGCGCATCCCTTGGACGAAAGAACCTGAGGGATGTTTTGTTTAACGGGAAGGCTAAAGGAACTTAAACGGCTGCTTTTCAAGGGAGGAAACATAAAGTGTTATTAACCGAGGGAGAACTGCATGAGCAGGTGGGCAAGCTGGAAGGCTGGAAGCTGGACAGCGGGGCCATGGTGCGCAAATACCAGTTCAACGATTTTATGAAGGGTATTGCGTTCGTGGATGAGGTGGCCGCCATCTCGGAGGCGTTCGACCATCATCCGCATATCACGATCGATTATAAAACGGTAATTCTGCGGCTTACAACAAGCGAGGAAGGCGGCATTACCGCGCTCGACGTGCGTGAAGCCCATGAGTTTAATGAGGCGTTTGAGAAGACCCGTTAAATGAAGGCCCGTTAATTACGAGGAAACCCGATAGACGACAGGAGAAGAGTTTTATTAAAAATACGCCCCTGTGCCAGGAAGCATTATGCTCCTGCGCAGAGGCGTATTGTTGTCTTGGCACTCATTTTTTCTCGGACAGCCACATGGCGATGTTGGCAATCTCCTCCGGAGCCAGCTTATCATTGAAGGAAGGCATTTGTCCCCGTCCTTTGGTAACGATGCTGTAAATCTGCTCGGCCGTATGCTCGCTGCCTTCCTTTTGCAGATTGGGTCCGACTCCGCCCTGAAGCTGATCGCCGTGGCAGGTGATGCAATTGGCTTTAACTGTCGCTTCCGCTTTGGCGGGATCAGCCTTAACGGTCGGCATGGTCGGATTGTTCTGCTCGGCGACCTGCTCTTTTCCGGGCAGTGTGAACATCAGTATAACCGCAAAGGCGCAGGCAGCGAAAAATAATCCGCTCATGATCCACTTTTGCATCCCCAATCGTCCTCCCCTATGTAAGCTGCTTCTCTAATTATAACGGATGGTGAAGCGTTATCATAGGGTTTGTGACAAAAAAATGAACGGTGGTCCGTCCGATTCAGCTTTTATGGAGGGATTTATCATAGACCATGCAGTAAAAGGGCTTATCTCCATTTGGCGTCCGGCGTTCGTAGGTATCGGTGATCGTAAAGCCGCATTTGCGGTAGGCCCGGATGGCTCTTTGATTCCAGGTAAGAACTTCAAGATCGACCTCTCGACTGGGATATCGTTTCAGCGCCTCTTTTACAACCGCTCCCACAAACAAATGGCCGAGGCCATGCCCGCACAATTCGGGACGCATACCGATCCCCAGACGCACCGTGCCTTCCATCGGAAAAAGCTGGGCGAAGCCGCAAAGTTTGTCCTCTTCGTTCAATACCGAAACATACTGCTCCCTCCGAATCCGCGGATCTCCGAATTCAATGCCGAGCGCCTCCATTTGATCCCAAGACAGCCAGCCGTAAATATTATAGGGCGCCTTGTATTCCCAACCGCAGATATCCCTGGCATGCGCAGATGTCATGGGCCCGACATGAAAGATGATATTAGAGCTAATCATACGTTCAGCGACCTCCTCTCCCCGCAGGGGAAAACCTTTTATATTAAATTATATACAAAAAAAGGTGATTTCGACGCAAAAACTTTGCAGTTAGGAGAGAACCTGGCGAGCGAATAAATTTTAGGAGTTTGGCCGAAAGCGCTCAGCCATGTTTGACGAATGCCGGAGGGGGTAAAATAAGAATAACACAAGAAAGAAACGGTTCCGCCATCCTTTTGGAGACGATGCCCGTTCTAGTTGAAATATTAGACTAAACGATAAGCGCGTAGCTTATAAGTTCTTATATTAAAATAAAAACCCCTCGCCGGGGTTAAATCCGGGAAGGGGTCCTATAGGGCAGTATTACTGCACATCATCATTGTCTTCAGAATCAACGGCTACGGATTGATAAGCGCTGGAGCCCATCACCCGTTTGGCGCCGACAAACCGGCTGACATAATAACTGTCGCTCAGGGAAGTGACGGTAACGCCTTTCGAAGAGGAAGCATGGGCGAACTTTCCGGAGCCGATATAGATGCCGACATGGGAAATGCCTTTTCCGGAAGTGTTAAAGAATACAAGATCGCCGGCTCTCAGATCGCTGCGGGACACGGCATCTCCCATTTTGAACTGGGAACCCGACTGATGCGGCAGATCGATGCCCATCTTATCGAACACGTACATGGTGAATCCGGAACAATCGAATCCGCTTGTGCTCGTGCCGCCGGATACGTATTTGGTTCCGATAGCGCCGTCAATCACTTTATCCATTTTCGAATCGGCAAATGCGCTGCCTGCTCCGAGTGTGAGAACGATGGAAAAGCTGAGGAATGCTGCCGCCAACTTCTTCTTCAAAAGATTTGACTCCTTCCAAATGCCTGCGAGGTTAGCTTAAGGATTCGGTAGAAGGTCCCCTATGACCCCTCTCTTGAACAGGAGGTCAATTCACCCAAAGATGGTTCCCCCGCTTCCCTGATGGTCAGGGAACTCGGCACATACTGTATAGTGTCCGGATTATAGTGGGTAGATCATGACAAAATTATCGTCAAAATGTTAATAATCATTACAAAAATGTTACTATAAACTCATTGCGCTTATTGTAACAAACCTTTTGTTGGTTGGCAATCACTTTTAACATAGTAAAATTCGATTTTGTAGCGCTTACATTTGTGAATTCACTTAGAAACACTGGATAAAAATCGTGTTTTTATGCTAAAAATTTTTTTTGGCGTTGTTTTTTGCAAAAGCTGGTTCAAGCCGCCGAAATAGGTGTATAGCTAAACTATATACAGAAAAAAGGAAAAACCCGGAAATGATTAGCGAGATCATGTTCCGGGCAAGAGATTAATCAATCGTAAGCCACGGCTTGGTATGCGTTTGTGCTCATGACACGTTTGGCGCCGACATAACGGTTGGCCCAATAGGACTGGCTAAGCGAGCTGATGGTCACGCCGCGTGAAGAAGAGGATTGCGCGAATTTGCCGTTGCCGACATAAATGCCGACATGGGAAACGCCGTTTCCGAGCGTATTGAAGAATACTAGATCTCCTGAGCGCAGTTTGCTGCGCGATATGGAAGTTCCTACTTTGAATTGCGCTTTGGATGTACGAGGAAGGGTAAGTCCTACTTTTTTGAAAACGTATTTGGTAAATCCGGAACAATCGAACCCGGCTGTGCTCATTCCACCGGTTTTATATGAGGTTCCCAAAGTTTTTGCAATAACAGTGTCCATTTTCGAATCTGCGAAAGCGCTTCCTGACCCCAGAGTGAAAACCATCACAAGGCCTATCGCAGCGGCTGCGAGTTTTTTCTTGATATGTTGACCTTTCAAAGCTTGTGTTCCCCTTCCAATGCCTGCGTGGTTAGCTTAAGGATTCGGTTTGAAGGTTCCCTATGACCTCTTTGTTACAAGATCAATTCACCCAAAAAATGGTTCCCCCGCTCCCCGGTGCCCGGGAATTTGGCTAGTTATGCACCAGAACAATCGACTTGATTCATCATCATACGACAAGATAACAAAATAGTTTTAAAAGATTACAAACTTGTCACCTCAACACAAGCCTCATTGTATCAGACGATTTGGGGTTTGGCAAATTTAATTTAGCGGACGAAATATTTGCCAATATAAAAATAAAAAAGAGTTCAGATTCCTGTCACGGAATTTGAACTCTTTTCGCCTGTTATGCATAAATGATAGGGTGTTTCTAATTATGAATCCTTCGTTTTGCTGCGCCATAGATGATATTGCGCCGACAATCCCCACATATCGAATAAAGTGGAAGGGAGAGGCGCAAGCTGCCTAATGAAGAGCGCGGGCAGTCCGGGACTGAGAAACCCCGTCACCGCAGATACAAGAAAGATCAAGAGCCCCCCTAACCCGAACAGAATCCGCAGCGCCGCGGAGGGCAAGAAGCAGCGCATTGCGGTCAGTAGCGAAGCAAGTATTCCGGTGCCGCCTGTGTAACCGAACTGCATATATAGCAGGATCAAGCGAATGATAAACACGTAAAGCAGCCATGCGAGAATATACGGAAGAATCTGCAGCAGCAGCCCCGGCTCCCAGTAGGATGACAGAATGAGTCTGTATCCCTTCGGCAGAAGCCAGTATAGGGGAAGAAGGGTCAGAACCCATTCGGCGGCGCTGAAGAGCAGAACGGGCAGCCCGTACTTTTTCATGCCGGGAAAAAAGAACAGCCCGCGTTCACCCCGGCTCTCCTGATGCAACTCATGCAGCAGCCCGGCTCGGATGAACGGCGTAGCCAGCAGGCGCACGCCCGCCAGAATAAGCAGTGTCCACAACCAACGCCGCACATCGGGTTCGGAAGACAGGCTGAGCTGGGCATCGATATAATACAGCAGCCTGCCTGCTGCACTGCCGCCGGCATTCTCGGAAGGGTAACGCAGCAGCGCGGGAACAACAGCCGACCTTACAAAGCGGTACAGAAAGTAGCCCCAGAGCAGCCGGTAGATAAAGAGCAGAATCAGTATATAGAGCTGTTCCTTGATGCTGCCCCAGCCGCGGATTATCCATTTTCTCATTCGATTCACCTCACCAGACGAAAATGCCGAGCACAGTTTCGATCGCGTTTGTCAGGCTTAGCGTCCAGCGGGAAACGAGGGCCGAGGGGAGAGCCGCTTTTCTGAAGTTGTTGATATGCTTGTTCTCCAGCAGGACTTCGTGACCCGGGTCCACCTCGGCCGAAACAAGAGGAGCCGCAGAGGAGAGCCGGAACGAAGTTTTCCCTCCCTGGCCATCCCAGACTTTATGCAGCGTGTGGCCGTCGGCGAAGGTGAACTTGACGCTCACGCCGGAATACAGGCTGCCCTTATTGGCGACGGTTGTCAGCGACTCGTAGACGCCGCTTTTACTTTTGCTTACAGTAATATCCTCAACGGAGAAATCGGGAGCGCCTCCGCCGTATACGTAACGGTCGAAGTAATCCTGCCACGATTTTTTGGTCACCTTTTCCACAATTTTTTGAAAATCGGCGGTGCCCGGGTGACGGAAACGATATTTGCGGGCATAAGAGGACATAATGGAATCCATTGTCTTGGCGCCGACCTGCCGTTCGATATCCTTGAGCACCAGCTTGCCCCGAATGTAGACGTTCTGGGTGTAGACATTCGCGCTGCCGTATTTCCAGGTATCCAGAGTCAGCGGCTTGGGTTTCGTAACGAGACTGGCCTGTAGAGGAAGATTGGAGGCGAGCCCGTATTCCTGCTGCATCAGCCTGTCCTCGGCATAGGAGGTAAAGCTCTCGTCCAGCCAGGCTTCCTCGAACTCGTTGCTGGCCACCATTCCATAGAAGTACTGATGCCCGATTTCGTGAATCACCGTCCGTTCCAGCGAAGTATCGGCAGAGCCGCTCTCCGCGCCGAAGGCGGTGATTAAGGTGGGATACTCCATGCCTCCCGCTCCATTGCCCGCTTTGGGCGGAACGACGATGGACAGCGTGGTATACGGATAGGGGCCGTACCATTTACTGAAAGCGTTCAGCGCAGCCTCGGCGGCCTGGAAATAGCGCTCCTCCAGATTTTTATGCAGGGGGTCCAGATACAGCTTGATCCGAACGCCGGGCACTTCCGCCGAGGAGTAGGCTTTTTCCGCATACACAAAGTCCGGAGAAGCGGCCCAGGCGAAATCATGCACGTCATCGGCATAAAATTGATATATTTTTCGTCCCTCTGCAACTTTGGCGTTCCTAACGGGAAAACCGGTTGCAGCCACGGTATAATTCGCGGGAACGGAAATGGCCACGCTGTATATCCCGAAATCGCTGTAAAATTCGGAGGTGCCGTGGTACTGGTGCAAATTCCAGCCTTCTTCCCCCCTGCCCCGCGCCCCTGCGGGCTCGTAGACGCTCAGCTTCGGAAACCACTGCCCTGCCATGACAAAATCGCCGGATTCCCCCATGCGGGCAAATATTTTCGGCAGACGCACTTCAAACCGCAGCTTGACCGTAACGCTTTCTCCGCCGTTCACCGGCTGCGGCAGATGGATCTTGATCAGGGTCTTGTCTTCCGGGTTGCCGTCGTCGGGCTGGACGTACTGCATCCGGTGCATCAGGGAGACGCCGTCGGTCGTTCGCACATCGGTCAGCGTTATCGATCCGAATCCGTCCTGGGGCATGCTGTCGCTGCGCAGCTTGCCGCCGGATTCTTTCATGAAGGTCGTGCTGTCTGATGCAAAGGCATTCGGGTACAGGTGGAAGTACAGATCGCTCACCGGGTTCTTGCCGGGATGGGTCCACGTTACCGTCTCGGCGGCGGTCAGGGTGCTTGTGCCCGGATCGAGCTGCACGCTGATGTGGTACTCCGCCACTCTCCGGCTGAGAGCCGGGGCGGAGTTGGCGGCCGGAGGAACGGGCATAGCGGGTTTGCCTGCCTGTTCCTGGCGGGGACTGGCCGGGGACTTGGCCGTTTCCGGAGCGGCGGTATAGTGGGAGACCGGGGAAGATCCGGATAGCGCCCATATTCCTCCGCCCAGCAGACAGAGGGCGGTCAGGGCGGCGAAGAGATAAGTCGTACGGAATCGTCGCTTCATACTGTAATTCCTCCCGTTGACAAGCTTCTACGGGATGTATATGTTGGCATTCGCCGTATTATTAGCTAAAATTAAATTATTCAAGAAGAAACGACTTCGCCGTCCTTTTAGAGACGGTACCGTTTCTCGTAGAAATATAAGACAAAATAATAAGCGCACAGCTTATACATTCTTATATTTCAAGAAGAAACGGCTTCGCCGTCCTTTTAGGGACGGTACCGTTTCTCGTAGAAATATAAGTCAAAATGATAAGCGCACAGCTTATACATTCTTATATTTCAAGAAGAAACGACTTCGCCGTCCTTTTAGGGACGGTACCGTTTCTCGTAGAAATATAAGACAAAATAATAAGCGCACAGCTTATACATTCTTATATTTCAAGAAGAAACGTCTGACAGCGTTCTTGAAGGACGCCTATAAACCATTAATTTATATACCAGGGAAGGGAGTGCGGCATGGACAACAAGCAGCCGGATGGCAAGAAGCAGATTGCTTTGAATATTGTGAACGCCAAAAGCAAGCATAAAGGATTCGGAGCGGGTTCGATCGAACTGAACAACGTGTCGCCTGTAATTATCGACGGAGGCGAAGCGGTCATCGACATTGGCGCCATGCACGCCAAGAGCAAGGTGGAGAAGGGGATCAAGTTCTCCATGAACCGCGAGGATGTGCAAGACGGCAGACAGGTCTGGGTGGTCTGGGTAGCCGTTGAACGCACGCAGGAAGGCCAGCATTACGCAGGGTTGACCGCATGCGAGATGTGGATTGACAGCGCGGCGAAGCGCGGCTGGAAGATCCTTGCGGATCATGTGAACAAGCTGGACTCAGCGCTTAAGCGGCGAATTGTTGTCGAGGGGCTCGGCGCGCAGGAGAAAGCGGCGCTGAAGTCGCTGCTCATCTCGCATAACGCGGACTGGTGGAACGCGTCGCCCGAGGAACTGAAGCAGGCCCTCGAAGGCTGAATACGGCGGTAAGATCTTAACCTTGTGCGGATATGAAGAACCGTTACACGCGAAAAAAGTACACGCGAAAAAAGGCTTCGCCTTTCCTTGCTTACAAGGAAGAGCGAAGCCTTTTATATATAGACATCGGGACAGCCGTTTCTACCGGCCGTTTGCGAACTTTCGCTTAAGCTGGCTGACTCTGGCCTGGCTGATGCCGAGCATCACGGCAAGTTCCTTCTGATTGGCGGAGGGATACTCCTGCATCGTTTGTTCCAGCCGATCGCGAAGTTCATCCGATTTGGTTCTCTTTTTGCCTGCGTAAAGATCCGAAGAGGGAACATGAATCTCCTCATCCGGCTCCTGTTGCGTTGCCTGGTCATCCAGACCGGGGTTCACCAGCTCCTGAAGGCAGCGGCCGCAGATGAATTGATCCTTGAAATAGATGACATTGTCCAGACTCCTGCAAAAGGTACATTCCGTTGAAGTGTATTTCCGCAATACAATAATGTGATCGTCCAGAATGAAAAACTCGATAGGATCCCCAATGTCGATATTGCGCGTCATACGGATTTCTACGGGAACCACAATGCGTCCAAGATTGTCTAAACTTCGGATCATGCCGGTATCCTTCATCCCATGTCCCTCATTTATATCTTCAGATTTGGTGGTATTTAATTATTATAACAGTAAATGTATTTTAAGATAAAGGGGAAAGCATGTACGTAAAATGAATCTTCTGCCCTTCAGTGAAGGATGTCCACTCGAAAGAAAGCAGATCTCCCGAGCGTCCTGTATAGGCCAGTTTGTCGCCGGGATAATCGATTTCGGTGTCGGGATACGCCTCGAGCCAGGCTTGATCGGCCGCGCTAAGCAGCTGCTTGTAGAGCTCGACGGTCTGGCCGCTGCGGCGATCGATCAGAATGAGCGTACCTTTCTGAAAGGGCCGGACCAGCATAAAGTCGGTATCCACGGCTTCTACCGCGAAGGCATCATTGATGCCGGTAAGCTCCAGCAAGTTATACGTTTTATAAATATGGCCGTCCGGATTGACAAGCATGACTGTCTGCCCGTCGACCATGACCACATTGCCCTGAAAAGCAAAGATGTCCCGTTTCATTCCGAGCATGCGGGGGTTCCAGTAATGGGTCTTTGCCTGACGTACCAGGGAACCGCCTGAAACAAGCGCGCGCCAGCGGGTGTTATTAATATGCGGCTCACCGCTGGCATTCTCGATTTCGACGGCATAACTGGCAGGGTTGATCCGGCGCGCGGACAGGCTCGCCCAGTCGAGATCGGCAACCCGGATTACACCTGCCCGGATCGGCACAGAGCCGCTCGGTCCGCTGTACAGGACGCCATGCTCCCGGTTCAGCCAGAACAGCTCTCGTCCCGCTGACGTCATCATATATTTTGGTGTATAAGCCACGGAGAACCGATTGCCGCCGTTCCAGGCGACGGGAAGGCCGAAAGCCTTGGAAAACAGCTTATCCGGCACATACGTCACTCCGTTCCGGACCAGCGTCTCAGCGCCCAGCATAATCGTCTTCCCTGCCGCAGTATAGACCTTCGGCTGGCCGACCTTCAGGCTGACGGCCTGATACAGCCCCGTCACCTCAAGGCTGGATTTGCCCGGATTCCACAGCAGCTGAAGATCCAGAGAAGAAGAGAGATCTTTCAAAGGGACGTACGTGGCGCCGTTCTCCTGAAAGCCGGCATGCTCCAGGGCCAGCCCGTTCAGAACGGGTGCTTTTTGGGCCGTCGACGGTGCAGCTGCCGATGCAGGGGACGGAGCGGCGGCGGATGCCCCCTCGGCCGGCGCAGCGGCAAGAAGCAATGCGGCAAGAGAGGAAGCGGCGAACAGGGCGGCGGTTCTTCTGGAGACTTTGCTTTGGACAATCATGACTTACCCTCTTTCTTTCTAATAAATGGAAAATCTTCACTCTATATAGTGACGAATGAGGAATAAAAAAGTTGCAGAATGAAAAGCCTCTCCTTGGGTTCACATAAAAGGAGAGGCTTCTATTGGGGTCTATTCACTTTTACCCAAATAACTGAAGAAGAAACGTTACAAGCGGTCCTCTGTCCAGATGAAGGGCTCGGCCCGGCTGTCATGCACCGATACGTACGGGTTATCCCTGATGTAGAAGCGCCAGGGAAGGGCCGCATACTCTTCCGCGTAAGGAATGTTGATACGCGGAGCCTGGACAATGGGAAGACCGCGCGGATCATCGCCGCTCTCCAATCGGAGCGGTCCGCCGGGCTGGTCGAGAAGCAGCCCGCTCAGGCTTCTGTCGATGCGCAGCGCCCGGCACAGCTTGCCCGGGCCGCCGGAAAGGTCAGACGGCTTGCGGATGGCAGTTCCGCGATTGGCGGCCATAAGCTGCGCATCCCGGGGAGAGAGAGGCTCCACCGCGCGGATCAGCACCGCGTGGGGATCGTTCTCCCCTGCTGTGACTATATTGAAACAATGATGCATCCCGTAGATGAGATACACATAAGCGGTTCCTCCGGCGCGGAACATGACGTCGGTGCGGTCCGTCCGCCGTCCGCCATAGGCGTGGCTGCCTTTGTCTTCCGCTCCGCCATAGCTCTCCGTCTCCACGATCCGGCAGCGGATCTCTCCGTCCTCCGTGAGGCGGACGAGATGCTGGCCGAGCAGCAGCGGCGCCGCATGGAGCGCGGACAGGGCATAAAGGGAGGATGGAGGCAGACCTTCAGGCTTGCGGCAGTCATTTTGGTTAATAGGTACCACGTATAGAGGCCACCTCTCTTACAAAAGCGGATAGAAGCCGTTCTTCTTGAAATATCAGAAAGTATAAGCTTCGCGCTTATCCTTAACCTGATATTTTTACGAGAAACGGATGCCTTCCTCTTCCAGAGGACGGCGAAGCCGTTTCTTCTTGGCTTGATGTGTCTTATCGTACCGGACCTTTACCCGCCGTGCAAGGGCAGGAACTAATTGAGCCACCAGCGCTTGATATCGCTCCACCAGGAATGGTCTTCTCCGGAAACGCCGCCCTGCTTGGCGTCATTTCCCGCCGCCTGCCCCCCTTCTTTGCCGCCTCCGTGCAAATCGCAGTAGGCGGTTGGCTCGGTGCCGCTGATAAAGGTCTCCAGCACCTTATCCGGGCAGGCCGCGGTGGCCAGTTTGCCGGATTCGGGGTTGATGTAGACGCTGACGACGCCGTCGGGAATCGGAAAAATCTTCGGAGGCACATTCTCCAGCGCCTTTTCCGTATACTGCGCAAAAATCGGCGCCGCCCGTCTTCCTTCGGTAGTCGTAATATCGCGTCCTTTGTCATAGCCTACCCAGACGGCGGTGGCCAGCTCCGGTGTAAAGCCGACCATCCAGGCATCTGTATCCGTCGTTCCGGTCTTGCCGGCGACGGGACGCTTGATCAGCGAGGCTACCCGGTTGCCGGTTCCCCCCGTCTCGAACACGCCTTCCATCAGCCGGGTCAGCACATAGGCGGCTGCCGGTGAGACGATGCTTTCCCCTCCCGTCTTGGGCGCTTCGTACAGTATGTTCCCCTTGGCGTCCGTAATCTTCAGGATGGCCGTCGCCGGCATCTTGATGCCCCCGTCCGCGATCACAGAGAAAGCTCCGGCCATTTCCAGCGGGCTGACCGGCGAGGCGCCGAGCGCAAGCGAGGGCACGTCCGAAAGCGGGCTGGCGATGCCCATCTTGCGCGCCATTTCGATGACCTTTTCCGGCCCCACCTTCATGATGGTATTGACGGCGTAAATATTGTCCGAGGCCGCGATCGCCTGGCGCATGTTGATCTCGCCGAGGTATTTATCCCCAAAATTCCGGGGCTGGTACGTCTTGCGGTTGTTGTCGTAATGGAACAGAGTCGGCTGGCTGTTGAAGATGGTAAGGCCCGTCATTTCCTTCGCGGACAGCGCGGTCAAGTACATAATCGGCTTGAAGGAGGAACCGGGCTGGCGGGTCGTCGCGAGCGCATGATTGAATTGGTTGGCCCGGTAATTGACGCCTCCGACCATGGCCTTGATATAACCGGTCCTGGGATCAATGGAGACGAGCGCCGTCTCCAGGCCGCCCGCTCCTGCCATCCCCTGTGCCACCGCTGCTTCCGCCGCCTGCTGCATATCCGGATCGAGCGTGGTATATACGCTTAGCCCTTCCAGCTCCAGCTCGCCTTGGCCGATGCCGAGCAGCTTTGCCGCCGCGGCGCCGACATAGTCGCGGAAGTAGGGTGCGGATACCGATGCCGTCTGCTCTTCGCGGGGTTTTATATCCAGATTCTCCGCCGCCGCCCGTGTGGCCTCCGCCTGTGTGATTTCGCCCATCTCTACCATGGAGGACAGGATGATCTTCTGGCGATTTTTGGCGTTGTCCAGGTGATTGTACGGCGAATAATACGTCGGCCCTTTCGGAATGCCGGCCAGGAGCGCGCTTTCCGCAAGGTCGAGTGAAGCGGCGGGTTTGCCGAAATACATCCGGGAGGCCGCCTCGACGCCGTATGCGCCGTGGCCGTAATAGATTTCATTGAGGTACATGCGCAAAATGTCGTCCTTGCTGTACTTCATCTCCAGCTGCAGCGTATAAAATGCTTCTTTCGCCTTGCGGGTCCACGTTTTTTCATGGGAAAGATACAGGTTGCGGGCAAGCTGCTGGGTCAGCGTGCTGGCGCCCTGGGAGCGGCTTCCTTTTTCCAGATTAACCAGCACCGCCCGCCCCATGCTCTTGAAATTAAATCCGGTATGCTCATAAAACTTGCGGTCCTCCACCGCCAGCGTCGCCTGAATCAGCAAAGGGGATATATCTTTAAGCCCCACCGGATCGTGGCTGCGCCCGTCGGCAGAGAAGACGGCCAGCACATTTCCACGGGAGTCCAGCAGTCTGGAGCGGGCATCGTCCGGAATCGGCGGGAGGTCCTTCTGGTATAAATAGCCTAGCAGCGCGCCGGCGGTGAGAAGCAGCAGGACCGCGGTACCGACCAGCAGCCGGAGGGCTCTGCGCCAGCGGCTTTTTTTCCGTACAGGCTTATCGGAAGATTGAGACGGCATGATACCATGCTCCTTTGCAAAAGATGGATTCTTCTATTCATTATGGGGAAGGAAGAGTTCGGATATTCATGAAGGCTGAGGAAACGGCGCGTGACCTATTGCGGCACCGGCCTCCGGTGAATAAATTGTCTCCGTTTTGTGATTATTATTAGGTGGATGCCTGTACGACTTTGGCGGTATACCTTTTAGAGTAGTGCGAGAGCCGGGTAATAGATGAAGGAGGTGCTAACATGATATGGACTAAAAGATTACGAAACAAAGCGCTGCTGCTTCTTTCGGCGGCCCTGTTGGCTTTGACCGGCTGGAGCGCGGAGGCGCCTCGGGCGGTATCGGCGCAGGCGCCCGTCTGCGGCACCGGCGATCACGGACTGCTCCAGGAGCTTCAGAAAAAGCATTTAAAAGCCGATGAATCGCCGCTGGTCTTCTCCGATATTCAGTTTTTGGGCGCAAATACGGGCCGCGCGGTGGGAAACGGCTTCATGATCGGAACATCGAATGGCGGCTGTACGTTTCAGACGATTTATGAAGGCCAGTGGTCTTTCCGGAAAATTGATTTTCCCGACAATGTCTATGGCTGGGCGCTGGCGTCCGTTCAGGACGGACAATCCGGCTATTTGATCCGGACGACGGACGGAGGTTCACACTGGAAGCGGCTGTCAAACGGTCCGGTCAGTTTTACAAAAATCGATTTTATCGACCGGCAGCACGGATTTGCGTATGATTGGGCCTTTGCCTACTACACCAGCGACGGAGGGGAGAGCTGGAACAAGATTCGGATCCCCGCCAACACCCGCGGCGCGGTCTTCACAAGCCGCAGCAGCGGCTGGGCGGTAACGGTCGCTCCGGGCGCGGGCTACCGGGTCATGAAGACGGCAGACGGAGGTAAGAGCTGGTCGCTTAAGCTGAAATCAGCGTTCTCCTATCCGGTATTCGGCGATATTTACGCTAAGGGCAGTCAGGTATGGACGGTGTTGTACGGGGACACCGGTATGTCCCAGACGTCCTATTCTCTGTACGCCAGCGCTGACGGCGGCGGGAGCTGGCGGCGTGTTATCGCCCAGTCGACGGCGGGCGGCGGACCGGCGCCGGGAAGCGGCGGGAATCCGCTGGCGAAAGGTCCGGTCTCCGGCAAGCCCGGCAATATGCAGCTGGCGGGCGGCGGCGCCTTCCTGCTCGGCTATTCGCCGGCCGGGGAAGAGGTCGGCGTAGGCCGCTCTTACACGGGTGGCAACCAGTGGAGCAACCTGCCCGGCATTCCGGGATTTGACGGGGTGATTTCTTTCACCGGAGCCAAGGAGGGCTGGCTTGCCGTTAGAGGGCAGCGGCAGTCTTCACTATATGCCACGCAGGACGGCGGCTACACATGGCAGCTGAAGCTCTCTTTTAATACGAAGTAAGGTAGCATTCGGAATGCGGAGCATCCCGGGAATAGGCGGCGCAAGCACGGCGGGTGCTGAATGGGAACACCTTAAGGAATAAAACATGGGGGGGACCGAAGCCAGAAATGGCTGCGGAGCCCCCTTTTTATCTGCTTCAATCTAGCGGAACCGGTCGGGGCGAGTGTGATTTTGAAGTGCGGTATGTTAAAATTCTACATAATCCAAGTGCAGCCTTCTGCCGGAAAGTTCAATGCCTTTCTACATTAGAGAAGTTGGTGAATGGCTGCGGGGGATTCAGGCGATCGCTCTGCAACGCTTTGACTGAATTTGAATTTCATTAATATAGCGATTGAATTGGCCCGATGAACTGATTATAGTAATACAATGGGAAAGATGACGGCCCGCGCGGAAGCGGAGCCGCGAAGAATGGAGGGGCGAGGGTGCCAGATAACCAGCCGCATAAATATGGCGTTTCCGTTACGCTCGCCAGCCTGCACGAAGGAGAGACAAGCGTTCTCAGCGTCGGCGGCGAGGCCGTACAGAAGGGGCCGCAGCTGTATATCCGTTTCGAGGAGCCCGGCCAGGGACCGGAAGGCCCTGCAGACTCCGTACGGACAACGATCAAGATTCTGGATGAAGAGCTCCGGATTATCCGTCATGGCGGAGTCGAGTCCGAGCAGTCTTTTCGGAGCGGGCATCGTCTGCCTGGATTTTACCGGTCTCCATATACCCAATTCAATCTTTCCACCGAGACAAGAACGCTCGGCATCTCGAGGCAAGGACGTTCCCTGACGGTAAAATGGGAATACGAATTATATATGTACGACGAGCCGTCTGGACAGTTTGCCATCAGTTTGCATATACAGGAGGAACCCAAAAGATGAAACAAAGTCAAAATCCGCTTGCCCTGATCAATGAAAGGGTGAAAGAAGCCATCGCCGATGCGGTTGTCGCAGCCGGTTTGGTTCAGCGGGAAGAGCTTCCGAGCATTGTGCTGGAAGTGCCGAAGGACAAAGCTCATGGCGATCTGGCGACAAACGCCGCCATGCAGCTGACCAAGATCGCGAAGCGCAATCCGCGCCAGATCGCCGAGGCGATTGTGGAGCATCTGGATTTGAGCAAGGCCTCGATTGAAAAAGCGGAAATCGCCGGCCCGGGATTCATTAACTTTACGCTGTCCAAGTCTTACCTGTATCCGGTCATCGCTCTTTCCCTGGAGCAGGGGGATGATTACGGCCGCACCGACGCCGGTCAGGGACAGAAGGTTGAAGTCGAGTTCGTCAGCGCCAACCCGACGGGCAGCCTGCACCTTGGCCATGCCCGTGGAGCAGCCGTAGGTGATGCGCTATGTAACGTACTGGATTTCGCCGGATACGAGGTTACGCGCGAGTATTATATCAACGACGCAGGCAACCAGGTCGCCAACCTGAGCAAGTCGATCGAGGCCCGGTATTTGCAGGAGCTGGGCCAGTCGGCGGAAATGCCGGAGGATGGCTATTTCGGCGAAGACATCAAGGGCTTTGCCAAAGAGCTTGTTGCCGAAAAAGGCGATTCGCTGCTGGAGATGACGCCCGGAGACCGGGCCGCCTTTTTCCGCACTTACGGGCTGGAGAAGGAATTGGACAAAATCAAGCGCGACCTCGGACGATTCCGCGTGCCTTTTGACATTTGGTTCAGCGAAACCTCACTGTACGAGACCGGGGAAGTGCTGCGCGCGCTGGACGAGCTGCGGGACCGCGGCGAAGTATACGAGCTGGACGGCGCCACCTGGCTGCAGACCACCAAGTACGGCGACGACAAGGACCGCGTGCTGATCAAGAACGACGGCACTTATACGTACCTTACGCCGGATATCGCCTACCACAGCGATAAATACGGCCGTGGATACGACAAAATGATCAATATTTGGGGCGCCGACCATCACGGATACATTCCGCGGATGAAAGCGGCGATGGCTTCGCTGGGCAACGATCCGGACAAGCTGGTCGTACTGATCGCCCAAATGGTCAGCCTGTTCCAGGACGGTGAGAAGGTGAAAATGTCCAAGCGGACCGGCAAAGCCGTAACGATGGAGGATTTGATGGATGAAGTCGGCGTCGACGCGATCCGCTATTTCTTTACTATGCGTAGCATGGATTCCCATCTCGACTTCGACATGGATCTCGCCGTTTCGACCTCAAACGAAAATCCGGTATTCTATGTACAATACGCGCATGCGCGTATTTGCAGCGTATTCCGTCAAGCTGAGGAGCAGGGTATTACCCTGCCGGAATTGGCCGGAATCGATTACTCGAAGCTGACGGCGGAGCACGAATACGCCCTGCTGCGCAAAGTCGGCGAGCTTCCTTTCGAGGTTGCCCTGGCCGCCGAGGGTTACGCGCCGCACCGCCTGGTCCGCTATGTGTACGAGCTGGCGGCGCTCTTCCACAGCTATTACAAAGCGGAGCGCGTCATCACCGAAGACGCCGCCCAGACGCTCGCGCGGCTCGCGCTCCTTGGCGCCGTTCGCCAATCCATCGCGAACGTGCTGCGCCTTGTTGGCGTGACGGCGCCGGAACGGATGTAGGCGCCTTATACCCAATACGCGCATCCAGCCGCGTTTAACCGCACGCAAGCCAGAAGCCGCCCCCCGGGGCGGCTTCTTTATAATGCATTTATAAGCTGAATGCCGACTCGGCCTTCAACCCGGCATTCGCGGCGCCGACCCAGCGCCTGTCGGCCTTTTTGCCCGCGCCCGCAGCAGGCGCATCGCGTCTACCGTACCGCCGCCCAGCGTAACACGGCGCTGGCCCTTTCGCAGCAGCAGCGGCGATGAGGTGCGGCGCAGCGCCAGCTTCAGCTCCCGGGGCGTAATCCCCGGGCGCAGAGCGAGCAGCAGGGCGGCGGCTCCCGTCACATGGGAGGTTGCCATGGAGGTGCCGCTCATTTCTTTGTAGCCTTCCTTCGGCCAACAGGAAGTGACATTTTCCCCCGGGCCGTATACGTCGATATAGGAACCGTGGTTGCTGAAGGAGGCGACGCGGCGCTTGCGGTCGATAGCGCCAACGGCAATGGCCTCGCTGTACCGGGCCGGGTAGTCTCCCCCCCGTTTCCCGTCATTGCCCGACGAGGCAATAATCGGAATGCCGGCACGGTAGGCTTTGACGACAACGTCATGCAGCGCATTGCTGCGGCTTTTCATTCCGAAGCTCATGTTAATGAGATCGATCCGGTTCTGAACGCACCAATCGATGGCGAGCACGATATCGGACACAAAAGCCGAGCCGGTATGATCGAAGGCTTTGACCGGATAAATCAGGGAACGCGGCGCCACCCCCATCATGCCCCGCATGCCGCCAGCGGCGGCGAGCGTTCCGGCGATATGCGTGCCGTGCCCGTTATCATCAATAGGAAGCATGCCGCGATGCAACAGATTCACTCCAGAGGCGAGCGAACTCTTAAGATCGGGATGGAGGAAATCCGCTCCGGTGTCAATGACGCCGATTTTAATATGAACGCCGGTCGATCTCGACCATGCCTGGGGAGCGCGAATCGCCCTGACGCCCCAAGGCAGAGAGTGCGAATTCTTATTCGCGGCAGGAGACAGGGTATGTGAATGGATTTGAATGCGCAAATCCTCTTCGACGGCGACCGCTTCGGCATATCTTTGCATCAGCTTCACGGCTCCGGCCGCCGGCACAAAAAAGGCCCGGATCAGTGGAGACACTTTGACCCTGCGCAGTCCGGGCCGGCGTGACTTCAGGAATTTCCACTGCGACAGCGCTCCGGCATACTGACGGGGATCGTGAAAAGTAACGATTCGCCGTTCAGCGTTTCCGGGAGCGGCCGCTGCTTCTTCAAGCACCAGTTTCCAAAATTCGTGAAAGTCCATTGTTCTGCAATCCCCTCCTGCTGCCGTGCTTCCATATTTTATGAGGAGGGGGAGAAGCCCGCGTGGGAACTTGCCTTTTTTTGCTGAAATAGGCCGTCTGTCGTGTCAAAAGAGAGTCCAACACATAAAATAGTGTAAGAGGGAAGGCCCTCTTTGAAACAACGCCGAGCTAATCCTTGGCGTGGATACAGTCAGGTGCGGAGGAGCTTCCTCCGCCTTTTTCTTAAAATATAAGAATTTATAAGCTGCGCCCTTATTTATGGGCTTTATATTCGATTAGAAACGGATGCCTGCAGGCGATACGCAGTATCGCTCGCTTCGGAAGCATAAGCTCCGGAGAGGATGGCGAAGCCGTTTCTTTTTGAAATATCAGAAAGTATAAGCTTCGCGCTTATCCTTAACCTGATATTTTTACGAGAAACGGATGCCTTCCTCTTCCAGAGGACGGCGAAGCCGTTTCTTCTTATCTCCGCACATCTTCGCCGTCCGGTTGACAGCCACTTCGGAATCGGCGGTATTTTTTCGAGGCTCCGTCCACCCGGTTTTTCTCGGGGAAACTTCAATAAACGGTTGATACCGGCCTTCCGAAATCAGGGGCATCCGTATGCGCCAATTTGACTTGCATTTTGTTCCCAAATAGGTTTTACTTAGGTTTGTCAATGAATGTTAACGAAATAACGACTGAATAAAGCCATAGCGTGAACAATGCGTGAGAGGAAGTGTCCCGAAAGTGAGTACGCCACTTAATTTGAAGCTGGATCCTGAAAAAATCAAAGAAATGCCGATGGTGGACTTGGCGTTTCTGATTCTGAAAGCGGCCAATACGCCGTTCTATTACCGTGACCTGATGGCCGAGGTGGCCAAGCTGCGCGGAATGTCCGAAGAAGAGATCAACGATACGATTGCCCAGTTATATACCGAAATTAATATCGACGGGCGTTTTGCCTGTGTCGGAACCAACCTGTGGGGTTTGAAGCGCTGGTATCCGCTTGAGCGCTCCGACGATCCGATTGGCAACTCCAAGCGTCCGCGCATCATTAATGATGAAGACGATGATTTGGACGATGACGATTTCACCGAGGAGGAAGACTCCTACTCCGGCGATGACGAAGACTTCGACGTGATCGACGAGGACCGCGACGATCTGTATTCCGACGATGACAGCGATGAGGAAGTCGACGAAGAAGTCGTTATAGACGATGAGGATATAGACGAAGAGGAAATTGAAGACGATGAGGAATCCGAGGAAGAGGCCGACGATGAAGCTTCGGATGATGAAAACGACGACAAATTTTAAGACGCTTCCGTCCAATAATTCTTCCTTGACATCAACAAAGCCGACAGAGTAAACTATTTGATGGGCTTATGATGAATTTAAATTCTATATTTTCAAAAATAAAAAGTGCCCCCGGTTCTGCGGGTGTCACTTTTTTGTTTTTTAGATATCATTTTGATGCCGGATAACGCTGTTATGACGCAAGTCGGACCAACGTGAGGGCTTCCCCGAGAGATTTAGGCGATTTTGAATTTCTCCGTTTTGCCGCTCTGAAAACGGGTTACGATAACATCATATATCGCCTGATTTTACGGAAATTATTTAGGAGGGTTATGCATTGACAAAGTATATTTTTGTAACGGGTGGCGTTGTGTCCTCCCTGGGCAAGGGAATTACGGCTGCTTCGCTAGGCAGGCTGCTCAAAAACAGGGGTCTTAAGGTGACGATCCAGAAATTCGATCCGTACATTAATGTGGACCCGGGAACGATGAGTCCCTACCAGCACGGTGAAGTATTCGTTACGGATGACGGAGCGGAGACCGACCTTGACCTCGGGCACTATGAGCGGTTCATCGACATCAACCTGTCCAAGAACAGCAACGTGACGACAGGTAAAGTGTACTCTTCGGTAATCAGCAAGGAAAGGCGCGGAGAGTATCTGGGCGGCACGGTCCAGGTCATTCCCCACATTACGAACGAAATCAAGGAACGGGTATTCCGCGCAGGCCGCGAGACCGGTTCGGATGTCGTTATTACCGAGATCGGCGGCACCGTCGGCGACATCGAGAGTCTGCCTTTTCTTGAAGCCATCCGTCAAATCAAGAGCGATATCGGCCGTGAAAATGTAATGTATATCCACGTAACCCTCATTCCTTATATCAAGGCTGCGGGCGAAGTGAAGACCAAACCGACCCAGCACAGCGTCAAAGAGCTTCGCAGCATCGGAATTCAGCCTAATGTGATCGTCTGCCGCACGGAATACGAGCTTTCCGCAGACATGAAGGCAAAGATTGCGTTGTTCTGCGACATCGACGCGAATGCGGTTGTGGAATGCCGCGACGCTTCGACGCTGTATGAGGTTCCGCTTAATCTGCGCAACGAAGGACTTGACGAGATTGTCGTCAACCATCTGAAGCTGACTACGCCGGCGCCGGATATGCGTGAATGGGAAGCCTTGCTTGCGCGCATTAACAAGCTGGAGCGCAACGTGGAGATCGCGATTGTCGGCAAATACGTGGCGCTGCACGATGCTTACCTCAGTGTCGTCGAGTCCCTCTCCCACGCGGGATTCGACGCTAATTCCGAAGTCAACATCCGCTGGGTGAACGCTGAGGAGATAACCGACGAGAATGTGGACGAGATACTGCGAGGCGTCGGCGGAATACTGGTGCCTGGCGGCTTCGGCGACCGGGGCATCGAAGGCAAGATTTCCGCGATCCGTTATGCCCGCGAGAAGGGTGTGCCTTTCTTCGGCATTTGTCTGGGAATGCAGGTATCCGTTATCGAATACGGCCGTTCGATCCTGGGAATGGCGGGAGCGAACAGCTCGGAGATTGATCCGGCAACGCCACACCCTATCATCGACCTGCTGCCCGAGCAGAAGGATATCGAGGACCTTGGAGGCACGATGCGTCTGGGTCTTTATCCTTGCAAGCTTCAGCCGAATTCCCTGGCCATATCCTGTTACGGAGAAGAGCTTGTGTATGAACGCCATCGTCACCGGTACGAGTTCAATAATTCCTACCGCGATCAAATCGAAAAAGCAGGCCTACTGATTTCCGGCACTTCCCCGGACGGACGTTTGGTCGAGATCGTAGAGCTTCCGGGTCATCCGTGGTTCCTGGCGGTTCAGTTCCATCCGGAATTCACTTCCCGTCCGAACCGTCCTCAGCCGCTGTTCCGTGAATTTGTCAAAGCCTCGCTAGTTCATGCGGAGCAATTGTAAGATCGGCTGGCGTTTTCCATATCCGGATCTCCGGAGATTAAGGGGGTGTCCCAAAAGCCATGAAATGGCTACTTGGGACACCCCTCGTTTTTTGAGTAGGATTTAGGTAAGCACTTGGTGTGGACGCTCCGCGAACGGACCGTTGTTCCAATCGCTGTTGTGTCCAGATTTTTTTCATTCCCCTTAGCGGTGAAAATCCGGACCCAAAGGCGACCGCTACCGCTTTTCCACAATCGTTCCGTCCCCTCCGCTGCTTTCAGCTGTAACTGTTACTAAAATTCTTTCTTGAAATCACAAAAAGAAATCGCCCTTTGGTAAAATGGAAGTACCACCCACCATCTCTAAAAGGAGCGATTTCTTTGTACATTCAATATACCATGGACCAACTTTTCCTGCCAATGGATTTAGAAGAAGACATTCCAGAAAATCACCTCGTTCGTGTCATCAACACTGCCGTAAACCGCCTGGACGACTCGATCTTTGATGCCGCTTATCCCGGTGGTGGCCGCGACAGCTACCACCCCAAAATGCTCACCAAAGTCACTATTTATGCCTACACCCAGCGCATCTACTCTTCCCGGCAAATGGCCAAAGCTGTGCGGGAGAACATTCCCTTCATGTGGCTGGCCGGACGACAACGCCCGGACTTCCGCACCCTTAACCGCTTCCGTTCTCAGCGGATGAAGGATGTCCTCGAAACCGTATTTACCGCCGTTCTTCAATTTCTGGCGGACGAAAAATACATCTCCCTGGAGCATTACTTTGTCGATGGCACCAAGATCGAGGCCAATGCCAATCGCTACACGTTTGTTTGGGGCAAAGCGGTCAGCAAACATAAGACCAAACTGCAAGAGAACGTACACGCGCTGTTTGCCACCATCGAAGCTGCAGAGAACCAAGAAGAAGCGAAACACCAAGGCAACGATCTCGCTGAACTTGGCGAGTCCTCAGCGATTAGCGCCGAGAAACTCGAACAAGTGACCCAGGAACTCGAAGCCCGGCTTCTGAACAAGCCTAAAGATAAACTCCTGAAGAAAGCGGTTCGTAAGCTTCGAAAAGACCTGCTTCCCCGGCTGCTGAAGTACGAACAGTACCAAGCGTTGCTCGGCGACCGGAATAGCTTTAGCAAGACCGACCCGGATGCGACCTTCATGCGAATGAAGGAAGATCACATGCGAAACGGTCAACTCAAACCGGGATACAATGTTCAGATTGGGACCGAAAACCAGTTTATTTTAGCCTACAGTCTACACCCAAGACCGACCGATACCCGCTGCCTACAACCGCATATGGAAAAGGCAAGGCAGATGCTTGGCAAACTCCCACAGACGGTCATTGCAGATGCAGGCTACGGCAGTGAAGAAAACTACGCCTATTTGGAAAAGGAAGAGATTCAGGCTGTGGTGAAATACGGCAGCTACCATCAAGAGAAGAGTAAAGCCTGGAAAGAGAAGGTCGGAAGGATTGAGAACTGGGCGTATGACGAAGCCGAAGATACGTGGACCTGTCCGGCCGGACAAATGCTGCATTTCCGCAGAGAAAGCAAGGAAACCTTGGCAAGTGGGTATGAAATTCGCAAACGTCATTACCGAAGCCAAAACTGCGACGGTTGCCCACTGAAGGACCGTTGCACCAAAGCGGCAGGAAATCGGGAAGTGGCCGTCAGTCTGGAACGGCTAAGGTACCAGAAGCAGGCTAGGGAAATGTTGCGAAGTGAAGATGGCTATGCTTTGACGGTACGGCGAATGACGGAACCGGAAAGCGTATTTGGACAACTGAAGAACAACCGAGGGTTCCGGCGTTTTCTGCTTCGCGGCATGGAGAAAGTGACGCTTGAGGTCGGGTGGCTTTCACTTGCCCATAATGTGCTGAAGCAAGCCGCAGTGGACCAAAAACGCAAAGCAGCGATTCTCCAATAACGGGAGAATCACTGCTTTGCTGACTTTTTACGATTTTTTAGAATGAAGAAAGCTGTCTCTGACGTAGAAGAACTACTTATGGGACAGCTCCTTTTTTTAGGGGCTAAGGGGCCAGGCAATCCCTGAGTATGTTTAGGGTCGAGGCCGAACTTCGTTGAGTGGTCTTTCCACTTGGGGGCGGCAACTTGCATTTGTACTGTTTTATGACGTATAATTACGCATTTTTTACCATTTAGCAGGAGTTTCGTGGTCAAGCACGAATTATAGTTCTTCGTATGGATTTATGCGAAGACCGTCGGACGCGGTAAGGTGGATCGGCCACATATCAGGGAGGGTTACGAATGGAAAAAAAGAAAAAGAAAGTATTGATCGTCGATGACCAAAACGGGATTCGAATCCTGCTTATGGAGGTTTTTAATAGCGAAGGCTACACGACTTTTCAAGCAGCTAACGGAAAAGCGGCTTTGGATATTGTGCGCAGCGACTGCCCCGATCTGGTTCTCCTCGACATGAAAATCCCGGGAATGGACGGACTGGAAATTTTAAAGCATATTAAAGAGATCAATACGGAGATCAAGGTAATCATGATGACGGCGTACGGTGAGCTGGACATGATCAAGGAAGCGACGAAGCTCGGAGCGCTTATGCATTTTACCAAGCCATTCGATATTGATGAAATGCGGGTGGCGGTCAATGTGCATTTACGTACAGGTTCTGTTGACCATTACAGTTAAAGCTGGGGATTCTGCGATAAGCAGAGTCCCTTTTTTGAAATATCAGAAAGTATAAGCTTCGCGCTTATCCTAAACCTGATATTTTTACGAGAAACGGATGCCTTCCTCTTCCAGAGGACGGCGAAGCCGTTTCTTCTTAAGGGACTTCCGCCGGCTCGGGATTGGCAGTCACATGATACTTTCCGGATGTATGCTTGTGGATCATTTGGGGTAATAAAAAGAAGACCGGATCGCAACTTTATCTTAACACCAGAGGGTTGGGCGAATTATGTCCCGCCGGGACATATTTTTGTCTAAACTATTTAGTATTTGAGACAGGTTGTGCTATAATAGGCCTGTATGTGATGTCGGCTTTAAAAAAGCGAGAAACCATTTTTAGGAGGATGAATTATGCCATTGGTATCGATGACAGACATGTTGAACAAAGCTCTTGCAGGAAAATACGCGGTTGGTCAATACAACATTAACAACCTTGAATGGACCCAAGCAATTTTGGGCGCAGCAGAAGAAGAGAAATCCCCTGTTATTCTTGGTGTATCCGAAGGCGCAGCGCGTCATATCGGCGGATTCAACACTGTGGTTAAAATGGTGGAAGGTCTTATTCAAGACATGAAAATTACGGTTCCTGTAGCGATTCACCTCGACCATGGATCCAGCTTTGACAAGTGTAAAGAAGCCATCGACGCCGGATTTACTTCCGTTATGATCGACGGCTCCCACCATCCGATCGAAGAGAACATCGAGATGACCAAGAAAGTCGTTAATTACGCTCACTCCAAAGGTGTTTCCGTTGAAGCCGAGGTTGGTACGGTTGGCGGACAGGAAGACGACGTTATTGGCGGCATTATGTACGCCAAACTGGATGAGTGCGTAGCTATCGTAAAAGAAACTGGCGTTGATGCCTTGGCTCCGGCGCTTGGTTCCGTACATGGACCTTACCTCGGCGAGCCTAACCTTGGATTCAAGGAAATGGAAGAAGTTCGCGACGCTGTTCAAATTCCGCTTGTTCTTCATGGCGGCACAGGCATCCCGAAACATGACATTGACAAAGCGATCTCCCTTGGCACTTCCAAAATCAACGTAAACACCGAGAACCAAATCGCATTCGCCAAGGTTGTCCGCGAAGTGCTGGCAGCTAAACCGGACGCTTATGACCCACGTACGTTCATCGCACCGGGCCGCGAAGCCATCAAACAAACGGTTATCGGCAAAATCCGCGAATTCGGTTCCAACAACAAAGCTTAATCGTGTATAATGGGCAAGTCAGCTTCAATCGGTTATAATGAATGGAATAGCGTCATTTGGAGAGCACACCGCTTAGACGGTGTCTTTCCATTTAAATACAGATAATTCATATCCTTTCGGATCAAGCGATGCGGGCAGCGGGGCTGCGTTTCAGGCAGCCCCGCTGTGCTTTCCCGCCATTTTTTATGATGCGTCAGCTATTATTATGAAAAGCAGCTGCAATACATCTAGGGGGAACCAGATAATCAATGGAAAAATTAATGATTGGCGGTGGGCGTCCGCTGCAAGGCATGGTGACGATCAGCGGTGCAAAGAACAGTGCGATTGCGCTCATACCTGCGGCGATTTTGGCAGAATCGGAAGTTGTCCTGGATAATTTGCCCTCCCTTAGCGATGTGGCCGTCTATTCTGAAATTCTTCAAGAGCTTGGCGCCGAAGTATCCTGGTCGGGCAGCCAAATGAGAATCGATCCTTCCCGAATCATTTCCATTCCTATGCCCAACGGTCCTGTCAAGAAGCTTCGGGCTTCTTACTACATGATGGGAGCGCTCCTCGGACGCTTCAAAGAAGCGACCATTGGACTTCCCGGAGGCTGCAATTTCGAACCAAGACCTATCGACCAGCATATCAAGGGATTCGAAGCGCTTGGTGCGACCGTCTCCAACGAACATGGCGCCATTCATTTATATGCCAAGGAACTGCGCGGCGCGAAGATTTACCTCGACGTATCCAGCGTTGGTGCGACTATTAACATTATGCTTGCGGCTTCCCGGGCCAAAGGCTCTACCATTATCGAAAATGCGGCCAAAGAGCCTGAGATTATAGATGTAGCCACTTTACTTAATTCCATGGGCGCCGTCATTAAGGGTGCCGGAACCGAAACGATCCGGATCGAGGGCGTCTCGGAGATGCACGGGTGCCGTCACTCCATTATCCCCGACCGGATTCAGGCGGGAACCTACATGATCGCTGCGGCTTCCACGCGCGGCAATGTGCTTATTGACAATGTGATTCCCAAGCATCTGGAGGCGCTGACCGCCAAGCTGCTGGAAATGGGCGTCGAAGTGGAAGAACTCGATGAGAGCATCCGCGTCATCGGCAAAGCGGTCTACGAACCGGCCGATGTTAAGGCGCTTGTCTATCCCGGCTTCGCTACCGATCTTCAATCGCCGATGACCACGATGCTGACCCAGGCGAAAGGCGTGAGTGTGCTTAGCGATTTCGTTTACAGCAACCGCTTCAAGCATGTTCCGGAGCTATTGCGTATGGGAGCGAAGATACGCGTTGAAGGAAGGTCGGCCATTATTGAGGGCAACAGACTGAATGCGGCCAAAGTCAAAGCGGCCGACCTTAGAGCCGGCGCCGCGCTCGTCATTGCCGGACTGACCGTTGAAGACGGAATAACGGAAGTGACGGGGGTCGAATATATTGACCGCGGTTACGACAATCTGGTATCCAATCTCCGTGAACTGGGTGCCGAGGTCTGGCGGGAGGAAGAATAGTCCTCAAGCACTTTGATTCTGAAGCGGAACGCATGGAGGGCCGTCAATAGGGAAGACACATCATTTATTGGCGGCCGCCATGCGATTCGTTAAAGAATTCCCCCGATTTTTCAAAAAGATTTGCAATGATCTGCATATCTTCCTCCATTTTGGGTAATGCTATCCTAATGAGGATTTTTGTTATACAACCGAAACAATCCATGCGAAATCAAGTATTGCAGCAGAGCCGACGATTATATGATGCTGTTCAACCGATTCCTCGCTTCTGAATTCAGGCATATGCCGCAAGCGCAATGTCCTGCGGTTATCCACCGGCGCCCGGCGCGTCCAGTTGCCGCTCACCCACCCTCTGCATTTTGTCATGCTAATTTTCTGATATACCAGATTTGCTTCACTGTTGGCTTTTTTAGTTTGCGCGTTCACGTTATTGTTATGAACTTATAAATTGAATAGGTGGTTATTACATGGATCTTCAAATTTCCGACTTGGAAGAAATGAAGCTGACCGAATTATACAAGTTGGCTAAGAAATATCAGATTCCCTATTATGGGCAAATGAAGAAGAGAGAATTGATTTTTGCTATTCTGCGCGCCCAGGCGGAACAGAGCGGTCTGATGTTTATGGAGGGCGTGCTGGAAATATTGCCGGAGGGCTACGGTTTTCTTAGACCGATCAACTATTTGCCCAGCGCGGAGGATATTTATATTTCGGCTTCGCAAATCCGCAAATTCGACCTTCGGACCGGAGATTTGGTATCCGGCAAATGTCGGACGCCCAAAGAGAACGAGCGTTATTTCGGACTGCTGCAAGTCAACGCCGTCAATGGCGAGAATCCGGCCACTGCTGCCGAACGCCTTCATTTCCCGGCCCTTACGCCGTTATATCCTCAAGATAAGCTTACGCTTGAAGCAACGCCTACCCATTTGTCCACCCGCATCATGGACCTGCTTGCACCCGTTGGGCTGGGGCAGCGCGGTTTGATTGTCGCTCCGCCCAAAGCCGGCAAGACGCTCCTGCTCAAAGAAATTGCCAACAGCATCTCCACGAACAACCCCGAGATTGAACTGTTTGTACTGCTGATTGACGAACGTCCCGAGGAAGTTACCGATATGCAGCGTTCCGTAAAAGGCGAAGTGGTCGCCTCGACGTTCGACGAGCTTCCCGAAAATCATATCAAGGTGGCGGAGCTGGTGCTTCAGCGGGCGCTTCGTCTTGTCGAACACAAAAAAGACGTCGTCATACTGCTGGACAGCATTACTCGCCTTGCGCGCGCCTATAATCTCGTTGTCCCTCCTTCAGGCCGTACGCTTAGCGGCGGGATCGACCCGGCGGCGTTCCACCGTCCGAAGCGCTTTTTTGGTTCGGCGCGGAATGTCGAGGAAGGCGGAAGTCTCACCATTCTCGCGACGGCGCTGATTGATACCGGCTCGCGGATGGACGATATTATTTATGAAGAGTTCAAGGGTACGGGCAATATGGAGCTGCATCTTGACCGGAAGCTTGCGGAACGCCGCATTTTTCCGGCCATCGATATCCGCCGTTCCGGCACGCGCCGCGAAGAAGTGCTGCTGAGCAAGGAAGAACTGGATACCATTTGGACCATCCGTAAAAATATGAATGACTCTTACGACTTTGTAGAGAACTTTATCAAAAAGCTGCGCAACACCAAGACGAATACCGAGTTCCTGGCCTCCTTCGATACGGCCGACAGCAAGGAATCGGCCAGCGGCACAGCAAGCAGCGGCGGGACGTCGAACAGCGGAGCTTCCGCCCGGCGCCCGATGCGCACAAAACCGGCTTCCGTAACGACTACAACCTAAGAAATAAGATCAAGAGGAGAATAACATGCATTTGGTATATGCCGACGGGCAAGGAAACGTATACGATCATCCCGAGCTGTATGGGCTGGCCCGCAGTGGGGATATGATTGTCGAACTGTTGGAGGAAGAACTGATTCCGCTGCCGGAAGGGGCGACGCTTTCTCTTCTGCCGAATACGAGAGCCGTCGGAATGAACCCGTCCACCGGCGAAATGCTGCCGCTGCCGGAAGGCTCGCAGGCGGTAGGAGCACTGCTTCCGCAGGGCTTTACCCGCCTCTGTCTGCCGGGATATATCAAGACCGATAAATCGTACAAGCTGCCGCTGTTCGGTTATTCGGCCGTCGTATGGAAAGACGGTGGCTTCTATGTGGCCGCCGAGCAGTCCGACGATCCGCAGAAATGGAATCCGATGAACTGCGACCGGGACGCTGTGCGCAGCGGGGTTGGCAGCCTGACGGCGAAATATCCCGAGAACCGTCTATACGGACATCTCTCGAACTGTGCGCTCGGCTATGAATGTCTGACCTCCTCCAATACCTTTTTGAACCGGTGGGAGGGCGCCGTTCCGGTGTCGTATTCGTGCAATGCGGGCTGTTTCGGCTGTATTTCCGAGCAGCCGGATGACAGCGGCTTTGTCTCGCCGCAGACGCGGATGAATTTCCGGCCGAGAGTCGACGAGATTGTACAGGTGATGCTGGAGCATCTGAAGACGCCGGAATCGATTGTCAGCTTCGGTCAGGGCTGCGAGGGAGAGCCTTCCACGCAGGCGAAGCTTATCATAGAGGCGGTCCGCGAAGTCCGGTCAATTACGAATATGGGTTACATCAACATCAATACCAACGCCGGCCTCAGCGATCATATCCGCGGGATTGTCGACGCCGGACTCGATTTGATGCGCGTCAGCACGATCAGCGCGCTCGATGATCACTACAACGCCTATTACAAGCCTCGCGGCTACACGCTGGCTAATGTGGAGAAATCGCTAAAGTATGCGGCGTCACAGGGTGTTTACGCCTCAATCAACTATTTGGTATTTCCGGGGGTCACCGACAGGGAGGAAGAGGTTGAAGCGATGGTGGAATTTGTGAGGCGTACCGGCCTCAAGCTCATCCAGATGCGCAATCTTAATATTGACCCGGAGAGCTATCTTGAGCTGATTCCGCCGGCCCAAGGCGAGATCCTGGGAATGAAGACAATGCTTGAGATCTTTCGTGAGGAACTGCCGGAAGTGGTCATCGGCTCCTATACGCATGTTCCTCCGGATGGGGAGGCCCGGCCCAAGAAAGCCGTTGCGCGGGTTTCGCCATGAAGCGGCAATGAATAATTCGGGATGGAATGCTATTGCCTCCCTGCTTTGTTCGTGCTAAACTACATTTATGTGTCTTATATTAACTCTGGGTCCGCCTGAGGCTCAGGGCAAAAGAGGTGAAATTTAAATGCAAACTGCAATTCAACCGAAATATAATGTCGTAACCGTAACTTGCGCCTGCGGCAACACGTTCGAAGCTGGTTCTGTGAAACAGGATCTTCGCGTCGAAATTTGCTCCGCATGCCATCCGTTCTTCACTGGCAAGCAGAAGTTCCTGGATGCCGGCGGCCGCGTCGACAGATTCAAGAAGAAATACGGAATCTAATCCGGTCTGCCGCTGGTCGGCAAGAATCGGTAGAAAGCCCTCTGCTTTATGGCAGAGGGCTTCGTTTTTTTCTAAACTCATTATATTGTGTATGCTTCCAGAGAGAACAAACCATCTTTATAAAGACGGCGAGGCCGGTTTTCTTATCCAGTTGATTTTTGCCCCGGCGTAGGCTATACTTATCTTCGCCGTGCTAGACGGGGAGGTAGCGGTGCCCTGTAACTCGCAATCCGCTATAGCGAGGTTGAATTCCTGTTAGAGGTGCTGTCGATGTGAGGCTTGGTCCCTACGTGCTGTGTTGACGGTTGGGTCCTCCGCAATGAGCGCTTGTGAACCTGGTCAGGTCCGGAAGGAAGCAGCCATAAGCAAGTTTGCTCTTGTGCCGGAGGGCAGCCTAGCCCGAGCAGCGGCGTAGGGTTGCCGCTCGGATCGCAGTCATCAATAACAGGTGCGCGGTTTACATTTAGGATAATAACAAGCATCTTTGCGACAAGCGGAGATGCTTTTTGTTTTTGGTCATGGACCGGAGAATATAGTATAATTAACGAAGCGATTAACGCCCGGGAAGCGGCGGTTGAAAGAGGGTAATGCTTAAGTGGAACACATCGCGTTGTACCGTGCCTGGCGGCCTCAAGCGTTTCAGGACATGGTCGGACAACAGCACATTATCCAGACGCTTCAGAACGCGATTCGCGAGCAGCGGGTTTCACACGCCTATCTGTTCAGCGGCCCTCGGGGCACCGGCAAGACGACTGCCGCCAAAGTATTGGCTAAAGCGGTCAACTGCGAGCGGGGCCCGGGCCCGGAGCCGTGCAATGAATGTCCTTCCTGCTTGCGGATTGCTTCGGGCGCGGTGATGGATGTACAGGAAATCGATGCTGCGTCCAATCGGGGCGTGGAGGAAATCCGCGACCTGCGGGATAAAGTGAAGTACGCACCTACCGAAGTGCGGCGTAAAGTGTATATTATTGACGAAGTGCATATGCTGACTACGGAGGCTTTCAACGCTCTTTTGAAGACGCTCGAGGAACCGCCTGCGCATGTCATGTTTATTTTGGCGACAACGGAGCCTCATAAACTGCCTGCGACGATTATATCGCGTTGTCAGCGCTTTGATTTCCGTAGAGTTTCGCTCGAGGAACAGACAGCCCGCCTGAGAGTCATCTGCGAAAAGGAGGGCATTTCCGCCGAGGACGACGCACTGCAGTATATTGCCCGTCTGTCGGACGGGGGGATGCGCGACGCGCTCAGCGTTCTGGATCAGATCTCCTCTTTTACAGATGGACATGTGACCTATCAGCAGGTGCTGGGCATGACCGGCGGCATACCGGCGGAACAATTCGCCCGCCTGGCCAAAGCTATTTTGGATAGCGATATGGGTCAACTGCTCGAATTGGTCGAACAACTGATGCACGAGGGGAAGAGCGCCGACAAATGCCTGGAGAACCTGCTTTATTACTTCCGTGATCTGCTTATGATCAAAATGGTGCCGGGCTCTGCCGGTTTGACCGACAGAGTGCTGAATCCAGCGGAGTTTCAGGATATGGCTGCGGCCTTCTCGCGTGAGCGGCTGTTTGAAACTGTAGATACGCTGAATCGTTATTTGAGCGAGATGAAATACGCCACGCATCCTCAGACCCTGTTTGAGGTAGCGCTTATGAAGCTGTGCAGTCCGAAGGAGAATGATAATACTCTCGGGACGCAGGCGCATATAGGCGGAAGCCCATCACCGGCCGATAACGGGGGGTTGGATGTGCTCAAGCGGCAGATTGCTGCCTTGGAGAAAAAGCTGGAACAGGCGCTTCAGTCCGGCGGTATTGCAGCAAATGGCCGGGATAACGCCGCGCCGAAACCAGCGGGCAGCCGTTCTTCCTCTTCTCCGCGGGTGTCTTCCTCCTCCAAGCTGCCGCCCCAAATGGATAAATTCTTAGCGGGCAAGGACAGCGGCGATTTTGCGGCTGTGTATAAGCAGTGGGGCCAGGTGCTTCAGGCCGTCAAGGAAGAGAAGGTAACGGTTCACGCCTGGTTTGTCGACGGAGAACCTGTATCGATGACCGACGACGCGGTACTGGTTGCTTTCAAGAATACGATACACCGGGAAACGACTGAGAAGCCGGCAAATAAGCAGGTTATCGAACGCGTTCTGGAGACCCGTCTGGGCAAGACGTACCGATTGGTCACTGTCATGCTCCGCGATTGGAACGAAGCCTCCGTGAAATCGGCGAAGCCTCCGGACAAGGAGGAACTCCGTCTGGAGCATGAGCATGAGACTGGAGAGGCTTCCAAGGAACCTTGGATTGACGAGGCCATTCAGCTTTTTGGTGAGGACCTCGTTGTCATAAAAGATTGACCCGCAGCATACCATATGCGCCAAATGCGCGCAGTTAAAGGAGACGATAACGAATGAATAATATGAACCAAATGATGAAGCAAGTCAAAAAAATGCAGGAGCAGATGCTGAAAGCCCAGGAAGAGCTTGGCAGCAAGACGGTGGAAGGCTCCTCCGGCGGCGGGGTTGTAACCGTTCAGGTTAACGGACACAAGAAACTGCTGTCCATCGAAATCAAGCCGGAAGCGGTAGATCCAGAAGATGTGGAAATGCTGCAGGATTTGGTGATTACGGCTGTAAACGACGCCCTGACCAAAGCGGATGAGTTGGCTAATTCGGATATGGGCAAATTCACCGGAGGCATGAAGATCCCGGGCCTGTTCTAAACAAGGGCAAAGGCTTAAGCTAAACATAAAGGAGATACCCTATTGTATTACCCCGAACCGCTTGCCAAGCTGATCGATGCTTTTACGCGTTTGCCGGGAATCGGCCCCAAGACGGCCGCCCGGCTTGCCTTTCATGTGCTGAACATGAAGGAAGACGAGACGATTGATTTTGCCAAAGCTCTCGTCAGCGTGAAACGCAATCTTCACTATTGCTCGGTCTGCTGCAACATTACCGATACCGACCCGTGCCGGATTTGCCAGGATAAGAAGCGTGACGCCTCGGTAATTTGCGTGGTGCAGGATTCCAAGGATCTTGTCGCCATGGAGCGGACCAAAGAGTTTAACGGGTACTATCATGTTCTGCAGGGCGCTATCTCTCCAATGGAGGGTGTCGGACCCGATGATATCCGGTTAAAGGAACTGCTGACAAGGCTCAGCGACGAAAGGGTGCAGGAGCTTATTCTGGCAACAAATCCCAATATTGAGGGAGAGGCTACAGCGATGTATATCTCCCGGCTCGTCCGTCCTTTTGAAGTCAAAGTAACAAGAATTGCCCATGGTCTGCCGGTTGGCGGCGATCTCGAATATGCGGATGAGGTGACCTTGTCCAAGGCGCTTGAGGGCCGGCGCGAGCTGTTTTAATCCAATAAAGTCATATTTTGCACAAGAAGCCTGCTTAAAGGCTTCTTTTTTATTTGCTAACTTTTTATAACATCTATTTTGGTAAAACACCCTATATTCCAGCACGAAGCGATGCCTGTCCATAAAAACGCTACGCGAAGTGCTACTTCATAGTTCTAAGTTTGTCCTTGTCCCGATATGAATGAGAATGTATGGAGATGAAAGTGGTCTTCAAAGTAAATTCACTATAAAGGAGGACTCGGGATGGGTTGGTTGAGCGGATGGCGCAGGCAGAACGGCAATGGGCAGGAGGAGGGCCGGGAGGAGTGGGATGTTTTTACCGAGGTAAGGAAGGCTCATATGGAGTGGGAAAGAGCTCACCTGATGTTTGATGAAGCCGTAGGCCAAGACCAGATCGATTATGCCATTTTTATTTTGGAAGCCGCTGAACGGAAGTATCAAATTCATCTGAAGCATGCCAAAAGAATCGGATTAAACCGCGACCGGCTATAAGAACCGTTTGAAGATAAGGAGGAGCTGCAATGAAAATAATAGCGACAGGCATACTGATTCTCTCCGCAGTGCTGCTGGTGGCAGTTGTGTTTAAAAAAAGATTGGGCTGGGGGTGGCTGGGCCTTTTCGGCTCCCACCTGATCCTGGCGGCGCTAGGTCTGTATATCGTCGATTTCACCCAATTAGCCGGAGGAGTGTATATCCCATTGAACCCTGCAACGATAGGAACGGTGTCGGTTCTGGGTCTCCCGGGAGTAGCCATGCTCGTAGGTTTAAAAATTACCTTATTTGGGTAGTTGACGCGCATTCGCGTTATGTGATACATTAATACTCGGCTCTTCGGACATGATATGAAGCAGCAAGCTATCGAAAAGCGCTTTTAAAAAGAAAAAATAAAAAAAGCTTGACGATAGTAACTAGACTGTGATATATTATAAAGGTCGCTGCAAGAGACGCGGCGATGCACTGAAAGAGAAATTGATCTTTGAAAACTGAACAACGAGTGAGTTGGAATTCGCTTTAGCGAGTTCCAAAATGAAGAGAATGCAAATTCTCGTCAGATGTTTCAAAATGAGCGAATCGCTCTATCGATAAACTTTTCGGATGGTTATTTTCTCGGAGTGATTCGGGTGGTAATCGCACGAAAAAACCTTATTGGAGAGTTTGATCCTGGCTCAGGACGAACGCTGGCGGCGTGCCTAATACATGCAAGTCGAGCGGAGTCCTTTTGAGAGCTTGCTCTCAAAAGGACTTAGCGGCGGACGGGTGAGTAACACGTAGGCAACCTGCCCCTTGGACTGGGATAACTACCGGAAACGGTAGCTAATACCGGATAAGACCTTCTGGTGCATACCGGAAGGCGGAAAGGCGGAGCAATCTGCTACCAGGGGATGGGCCTGCGGCGCATTAGCTAGTTGGTGGGGTAACGGCTCACCAAGGCGACGATGCGTAGCCGACCTGAGAGGGTGAACGGCCACACTGGGACTGAGACACGGCCCAGACTCCTACGGGAGGCAGCAGTAGGGAATCTTCCGCAATGGGCGAAAGCCTGACGGAGCAACGCCGCGTGAGTGATGAAGGTTTTCGGATCGTAAAGCTCTGTTGCCAGGGAAGAACGTCTTGTAGAGTAACTGCTACAAGAGTGACGGTACCTGAGAAGAAAGCCCCGGCTAACTACGTGCCAGCAGCCGCGGTAATACGTAGGGGCAAGCGTTGTCCGGAATTATTGGGCGTAAAGCGCGCGCAGGCGGCTGTTTAAGTCTGGTGTTTAAACCATGGGCTCAACCTGTGGTCGCACTGGAAACTGGGCAGCTTGAGTGCAGAAGAGGAAAGTGGAATTCCACGTGTAGCGGTGAAATGCGTAGAGATGTGGAGGAACACCAGTGGCGAAGGCGACTTTCTGGGCTGTAACTGACGCTGAGGCGCGAAAGCGTGGGGAGCAAACAGGATTAGATACCCTGGTAGTCCACGCCGTAAACGATGAGTGCTAGGTGTTAGGGGTTTCGATACCCTTGGTGCCGAAGTTAACACAGTAAGCACTCCGCCTGGGGAGTACGGTCGCAAGACTGAAACTCAAAGGAATTGACGGGGACCCGCACAAGCAGTGGAGTATGTGGTTTAATTCGAAGCAACGCGAAGAACCTTACCAGGTCTTGACATCCCTCTGAATCGTCTAGAGATAGGCGCGGCCTTCGGGACAGAGGAGACAGGTGGTGCATGGTTGTCGTCAGCTCGTGTCGTGAGATGTTGGGTTAAGTCCCGCAACGAGCGCAACCCTTGACTTTAGTTGCCAGCAGGTCAAGCTGGGCACTCTAGAGTGACTGCCGGTGACAAACCGGAGGAAGGTGGGGATGACGTCAAATCATCATGCCCCTTATGACCTGGGCTACACACGTACTACAATGGCCGGTACAACGGGAAGCGAAACCGCGAGGTGGAGCCAATCTTATAAAGCCGGTCTCAGTTCGGATTGCAGGCTGCAACTCGCCTGCATGAAGTCGGAATTGCTAGTAATCGCGGATCAGCATGCCGCGGTGAATACGTTCCCGGGTCTTGTACACACCGCCCGTCACACCACGAGAGTTTACAACACCCGAAGTCGGTGGGGTAACCCGCAAGGGAGCCAGCCGCCGAAGGTGGGGTAGATGATTGGGGTGAAGTCGTAACAAGGTAGCCGTATCGGAAGGTGCGGCTGGATCACCTCCTTTCTATGGAGAATCGTTTCCCGAGCGGAAACATTCAAATCGGAAGCTTGACTTCCAAAGCTTATGCTTTCGAAGCAGCTTTGCTTCGCAAAGCTTTCAACTCACTCGTTGCTCAGTTTTGAGAGAGCAAGTCTCTTTCTTAAGCGTTTGGTGGCGATGGCGGAGGGGTTCCACGCGTACCCATCCCGAACACGACCGTTAAGCCCTCCAGCGCCGATGGTACTTGGACCGAAGGGTCCTGGGAGAGTAGGACGCCGCCAAGCGCATCCTTATGGGTTTCCATAAGAGTATATGCAAGACTAAGGGCCTTTAGCTCAGCTGGTTAGAGCGCACCCCTGATAAGGGTGAGGTCGGTGGTTCGAGTCCACTAAGGCCCACCACTTTAAATTAAATTTCCTTTTATGGGGCCATAGCTCAGCTGGGAGAGCGCCTGCCTTGCAAGCAGGAGGTCAGGAGTTCGATCCTCCTTGGCTCCACCAACAGTATAACATGCAAGAATCTTGATCCTTGAAAACTGGATACCGAAACGAAAATTGCGTTTTAGAACATCTTTTAGCTGAACTTGTGTCAAGCGATTGATCAAGTGAAGTGAATAGTGGTTCATGATTTTCCCTAACGGGAAAACATGTGGTTAAGCTACTAAGAGCACACGGAGGATGCCTAGGCGCCAGGAGCCGATGAAGGACGTGGCGAACAACGAAAAGGCCTCGGGGAGCTGTAAGCAAGCGTTGATCCGGGGTGTCCGAATGGGGAAACCCGGCTGTGGTAATGCACAGTCACTCCTACCTGAATTCATAGGGTAGGTGGAGGCAGACCAGGGGAACTGAAACATCTAAGTACCCTGAGGAAGAGAAAACAAGAGTGATTCCGTCAGTAGCGGCGAGCGAACGCGGAACAGCCTAAACCAGGGAGCTTGCTCCCTGGGGTTGTGGGACGTCTCACATGGAGTTACAAAGGAACAAGATAGGTGAAGAGGTCTGGAAAGGCCCGCGATAGAGGTAAAAGCCCTGTAGCCCAAATTTTGTTCCCTCCGAGACGGATCCCGAGTAGTGCGGGGCACGTGAAACCCCGTATGAATCCGGCAGGACCATCTGCCAAGGCTAAATACTCCCTGGCGACCGATAGTGAAACAGTACCGTGAGGGAAAGGTGAAAAGCACCCCGGAAGGGGAGTGAAATAGTACCTGAAACCGTGTGCTTACAAGAAGTCAGAGCCCGTTATAGGGGTGATGGCGTGCCTTTTGTAGAATGAACCGGCGAGTTACGTTTAACGTGCAAGGTTAAGGCGAGAAGCCGGAGCCGCAGCGAAAGCGAGTCTGAATAGGGCGAATAAGTACGTGGGCGTAGACCCGAAACCGTGTGATCTACCCCCGTCCAGGGTGAAGGTGCGGTAACACGCACTGGAGGCCCGAACCCACGCACGTTGAAAAGTGCGGGGATGAGGTGGGGGTAGCGGAGAAATTCCAATCGAACTCGGAGATAGCTGGTTCTCCCCGAAATAGCTTTAGGGCTAGCCTCGGTGATTAACAGTACTGGAGGTAGAGCACTGATTGGGTGCGGGGCCCGCAAGGGTTACCAAGCTCAGTCAAACTCCGAATGCCAGCTACTGATGCACCGGGAGTCAGACAGTGAGTGCTAAGATCCATTGTCAAAAGGGAAACAGCCCAGACCATCAGCTAAGGTCCCCAAGTGTGTGTTAAGTGGGAAAGGATGTGGAGTTGCACAGACAACCAGGATGTTGGCTTAGAAGCAGCCACCATTGAAAGAGTGCGTAATAGCTCACTGGTCGAGTGACTCTGCGCCGAAAATGTAACGGGGCTAAACACACCACCGAAGCTATGGCTTGGATCGACTTCACTGCGTTTTTGAGGCGGTGTTTATAGAAGGAGACATTTTTGCCGAAAAGCCTGAAATCAAGGCTTGAGGCCAAATGCACTCCGGGGATAAACACATCTGCTTCGAAGCTGGAGTGAAGTCGATCCAGGGGTAGGGGAGCGTTGTATGTGGGTTGAAGGTTGACTGTAAGGACAGCTGGACAGCATACAAGTGAGAATGCCGGTATGAGTAACGAAAAGATCAGTGAGAATCTGATCCGCCGAAAGCCCAAGGTTTCCTGAGGAAGGCTCGTCCGCTCAGGGTAAGTCGGGACCTAAGGCGAGGCCGACAGGCGTAGTCGAAGGACAACAGGTTGATATTCCTGTACCACCGTAATCCGCTATGAGCGATGGGGGGACGCAGGAGGGTAGTGACGCGGACTGATGGATGTCCGTCCAAGCAGCGAGGCTGGTGTATAGGCAAATCCGTACACCGTAAGGCTGGGCTGTGATGGGGAGCGAAAATTACAGTAGCGAAGGTCATGATCTCACACTGCCAAGAAAAGCCTCTAGCCAGGAGAAGGTGCCCGTACCGCAAACCGACACAGGTAGGCGAGAAGAGAATTCTAAGGCGCGCGGAAGAACTCTCGTTAAGGAACTCGGCAAAATGACCCCGTAACTTCGGGAGAAGGGGTGCCTCGGTAGGGTGAATAGCCCGAGGGGGCCGCAGTGAAAAGGCCCAAGCGACTGTTTAGCAAAAACACAGGTCTGTGCGAAGCCGCAAGGCGAAGTATACGGGCTGACGCCTGCCCGGTGCTGGAAGGTTAAGGGGAGCGGTTAGGGTTAAACCCGAAGCTGTGAACCGAAGCCCCAGTAAACGGCGGCCGTAACTATAACGGTCCTAAGGTAGCGAAATTCCTTGTCAGGTAAATTCTGACCCGCACGAATGGCGTAACGACTTGGGCGCTGTCTCAACGAGAGATCCGGTGAAATTTTAATACCTGTGAAGATGCAGGTTACCCGCGACAAGACGGAAAGACCCCATGGAGCTTTACTGCAGCTTGATATTGAACTTGGGTACGATCTGTACAGGATAGGTGGGAGCCTTAGAAGCCGGAGCGCCAGCTTCGGTGGAGGCGCCGTTGGGATACCACCCTGATCGTATCTAGGTTCTAACCTGGCACCCTAAACGGGTGCGGGGACCGTGTCAGGCGGGCAGTTTGACTGGGGCGGTCGCCTCCTAAAGCGTAACGGAGGCGTCCCAAGGTTCCCTCAGAATGGTTGGAAATCATTCGAAGAGTGCAAAGGCAGAAGGGAGCTTGACTGCGAGACCAACAAGTCGAGCAGGGACGAAAGTCGGGCTTAGTGATCCGGTGGTACCGCATGGAAGGGCCATCGCTCAACGGATAAAAGCTACCCTGGGGATAACAGGCTTATCTCCCCCAAGAGTCCACATCGACGGGGAGGTTTGGCACCTCGATGTCGGCTCATCGCATCCTGGGGCTGAAGTAGGTCCCAAGGGTTGGGCTGTTCGCCCATTAAAGCGGTACGCGAGCTGGGTTCAGAACGTCGTGAGACAGTTCGGTCCCTATCTGTCGTGGGCGTAGGAAATTTGAGAGGAGCTGTCCTTAGTACGAGAGGACCGGGATGGACGTACCGCTGGTGCACCAGTTGTTCCGCCAGGAGCATGGCTGGGTAGCTACGTACGGACGGGATAAGCGCTGAAAGCATCTAAGCGTGAAGCCCCCCTCAAGATGAGATTTCCCAATTCGTAAGACCCCTTGAAGACGACGAGGTAGATAGGTTGGAGGTGGAAGTGCAGCAATGCATGGAGCTGACCAATACTAATCGGTCGAGGGCTTATCCAAATTTCTAAAATGCAAGTTTCGTTTCGGTCCAGTTTTCAGGCGATCAAGCCTGAATGAATTTGAAAGACCCATCTTTAACGGTTCTGCAATAGAAGCGTGAGGATTTGTTTGGAGAGATACCCAAGTGGCTATAAGGGGACCCTCTGCTAAGGGGTTAGACTGCGTAAGCGGTGCGAGGGTTCGAATCCCTCTCTCTCCGCCATTTCAAATTCATCATTATAGTATGGCGGTGTAGCTCAGCTGGCTAGAGCGTACGGTTCATACCCGTGAGGTCGGGGGTTCGATCCCCTCCGCCGCTACCATACATACGGAGGCTTAGCTCAGCTGGGAGAGCATCTGCCTTACAAGCAGAGGGTCGGGGGTTCGATCCCCTCAGCCTCCACCATTTGACAATTTAATATTGACATATGACATCTTGCCGGTGTAGCTCAATTGGTAGAGCAACTGACTTGTAATCAGTAGGTTGGGGGTTCAAGTCCTCTCGCCGGCACCATTGTCACAAACGCGGAACCGTGGTGTAGAGGCCTAACATGCCTGCCTGTCACGCAGGAGATCGCGGGTTCGAATCCCGTCGGTTCCGCCATTTTTATGTCAATTTATGGCTCGGTAGCTCAGTCGGTAGAGCAGAGGACTGAAAATCCTCGTGTCGGCGGTTCGATTCCGTCCCGAGCCACTTTCATGGAGGCTTAGCGAAGTGGCCAAACGCAGCAGACTGTAAATCTGTTCTCTGACGAGTTCGGTGGTTCGAATCCATCAGCCTCCACCAGTATTTTTGAGCCATTAGCTCAGTTGGTAGAGCACCTGACTTTTAATCAGGGTGTCGAAGGTTCGAATCCTTCATGGCTCATCCTGTTTAAGAAGTCATCACCTTTCGGTGATGGCTTTTTTTGTTTTTTTACACATTATTTTTGAAAGCTATTGGCAATTGGTAAGTTTAAAAATCAGGGTTGTGTTTAAATATAAGGTTATAACCTTATATAAAGAGGGAGAAGCCATATGACGTACGATACGATTATTATTGGAGGTGGAATTGCCGGTCTTCAGGCCGCCATTCAGTTGGGCCGTTATTCTGCTCATCACGTGCTTGTCATTGACGCAGCGCGGGGCCGGTCTTCGCTGTGCCGCAGTTACCATAATATATTGGGATGGCCGGACGGGATTTCAGGAGAAGAGCTGCGAGCAAGGGGGAAGCTGCAGGCAGCTAGCGTGGGTGTTGAGTTCGTTTCCGATAAGGTGCTGAGGGCCTCAAAGAGGGCTGGACTTTTTTATCTGGAAGGAAGCGGGGGTACGAAATATACGGCCAAGACGCTGCTGCTGGCGACGGGGATTATGGATCGTTTTCCGGAGTTGCCGGGTCTTCGCGAGACGCTTGGCCGTTCGATATATGTATGCCCGGATTGCGACGGCTATGAAATACAGGATCGGTCAACGGTGCTTATAGGTTCGGGCATATCCGGGTTGAATATGGCGTTTATTTTACGGCAGCGCACTCCGCATCTCATCTACATCAATCATGAGAAAAAAGCGTTGTCCCCCAAGCAGCGGGACCATCTTGAGGTGCAAGGAATTATTTATATAGAAGAAGCGATTGCGCGGTTGGAGAGCGGTGAGGACGGGATGATTAGAGGTGTGACGCTGGAAGATGGAGGAACGGTGCCCGCAGAGCGTGGATTTATCGCAATGGGAGGCAATTCTGTGCATTCGGAGCTGGCGGAGCAGTTGGGCGTGGAATTGCACAAGAACCGTCATATCGAGGCTAACCGTCGATCATTGATGACGAACGTGGAGGGCGTATGGGCAGCGGGGGATGTGGCTGTTCATGCGGAACAGGCTGCGGTAGCTATGGGGGATGGAGCGATTGCGGCTATCTGGATTCATAAAACGCTTCAGAAAATGAAGCAAACTGTTCCGCTGCACTTAAGCTGACTACAAGAACATACAAAAGCATGATAAAATAGGCAAAAAGAGCAAAAGTGGTGGAGTATGTTGACAATGGACACTGAGACGTTGCGGCAAAAAATGGAGCAGCTCACCGGGAAAAAAACGGGGATCAAGCAATTCGGGAGGCAGAAATCAGCTTCCCTTTTTGACATGGGACCTGAGGCGGCAGAGCGGTCGGTATTATTTGAAGGAAACGTTTGGATACCCCTTTATGAGAGCGAAGGCCGGATTACCGCCCTGTGGATCGAGACGGAAGGCCTTTCCGAGATGGAGCTGCAGCTGGCGCAGTTTGCCGCCGAGAATTATGCCGCCGCGCTCAGGGCTTCGGGCTTTAAGGAAGAAGGAGAAGCGGAGGCACGGCAGCTTGGCGCATGGCTAAACACACAGCTCGAGCAGGATTATGACGACGGTGAAATTTCTGACGAAATTGCTTTAAAGAGCCGCCTGTTCATCGATATGGTTCCTTTCCTACTGGTCGGAGAAAATACGCATAGCTCTGATATTGCCTACCGTTCACTGTTAAAGTTAATCCGGAGTTATTTCGATAATACGACGCTGCTCATCCCCTTGCAGGCGAAAGAATGGCTGATATTGGCCCGTAAAGATCTGCTCACAGGCACGGAAGAGAAGGAAGAGCAAGAGGAGAGCGACGATGAGGAGCTTTTGGCACAGGCCTGTATGGGCCTTCACGAATTGATTGCCTCCGAGTGGGTCGGTGTATTTCATGTGAGCGTTTCCTCCTCGATGATTCCTCTCAAAGGCTTAGCGGGAGTGATCACGCTGCTGAGGGAGACGATCAGCCTTGGGCGTATTTTTCAGGTGGGAGAATATATTCATTTACCTTGGGCCCTTCGATTGGAAAGACTGGTCAACAGCATTCCCGACGGGCGGCGGCGGCAGCTGCTTGGACAGTTTGGCGATTATACATCCGTGCTGGGCGACAAGGAGATGCTGATAACGCTGGAAACTTTTTTTCAAATGGATTGCAATGTTAGCGAAACGGCGAAGAAATTATACATTCATCGCAATACCCTGCTCTATCGTCTGGATAAGATCAAACAGGAGACGGGCGCGGACGTACGGAGCTTCGGCGACGCGGCGATTGTAAAGCTTACCATGCTATTGTATAAAGTAACGAAAAGGAAATAGGATTTTTGTGAACGTTACAAATAGCCAGCCCGGGTACTCTGGGTTAAGATAAGTACAGGAATTATTTCCGAACTCTATCACTTATCCGAGGGGGAAATTCAAATGGCAGGCGTACGTTTAGAGCATGTATTCAAAAAATATCCAGGTTCCGATAAAGCAACGGTAATTGACGTCAATCTTGACATTAAAGATAAGGAGTTCCTTGTACTGGTCGGACCTTCCGGCTGCGGTAAATCCACTACCTTGCGGATGATCGCAGGGCTGGAGGAAATCTCCGAAGGCAAGCTGTTTATCGGCGAGCGCGTTGTCAACGATGTAGCTCCTAAAGACCGCGACATCGCGATGGTGTTCCAATCCTATGCCTTGTATCCTCATATGAGCGTGTACCAAAACATGGCGTTCGGCTTGAAGCTCCGCAAGGTGAAAAAAGACGAGATCGACAGAAAAGTGCGCGAAGCCGCGAAAATTCTTGATATCGAGCACCTGCTGGAACGTAAACCGAAGGCGCTTTCCGGCGGCCAACGTCAACGTGTCGCTCTAGGCCGTGCGATCGTCCGCGATCCTCAAGTGTTCCTGATGGACGAACCGCTTTCTAACCTCGATGCTAAGCTGCGCGGACAAATGCGCGCCGAGATCACGAAGCTGGTTAAACGTCTTGAGACCACTTGCATTTACGTAACACATGACCAAACGGAAGCCATGACGATGGGAGACCGTATCGTCGTTATGCAGGATGGCATTATCCAACAGGCTGCTTCTCCTGAAGAACTGTACAACCATCCGCAGAATCTGTTCGTGGCCGGATTTATTGGTTCTCCGACGATGAACTTTATTTCGGGTTCCTTGTCCGAAGTAAATGGTTCCGTACGTTTCCGCGCAGACAACCTGGATGTTGAAGTTCCCGGCGGCAAAGCTCAGCTGCTCCGCAGCAAAGGCTACATCGGCAAGGAAGTCATCATGGGCGTTCGTCCGGAAGACATTCACGAAGAGCCGGTATTCCTGGAAGCTTCGCCGAATACCGTCTTTACCGCACTGGTAGAAGTAACCGAGAACCTGGGTCATGAAATGCTGTTGTACCTGAGCGGCATTGGCAAAGACTCCATCATCGCCCGCGTTGACGGACGTTCGACAACCCGTGAAGGCAGCAAGCCGAAACTCGCTATCGATATGAACAAAGTGCATTTGTTTGACAAACAATCAGAGCTGAACATTTTCCTGGGATAAGCGCCAGGTTCAGACTCTTTTGGGAAGCCGCCCTCCGGGGCGGCTTTTTATATTAATGAAGAGATTCGGCAAGCGTCTTTCTTAAGGGGGATTTATATGCCGCCAATCTCCGTCTCCTCTCCAAATCTTCAATAAAGCACAGGTCATCCCTATACCGTTTATTTTGTCAAAAAGACTCTGTCCGCATAACCTTCCAACCCGGTATAATGATTGCATTCGCATCCGTTATCCTTTAAGATAGCAGGAGAATTACCTGCCGGAAGGAAGGATTATACAGCCGCTGCCGGTCAAGGGAAGCAGGACAGGCGGGGACAGAACCGCAGGCGACGAAAGGAAGAAACAGATATGGCCAAGAAGGTAAAAGTATCGGAATTGGTAGAGCATTTTCAACTGGAAGTCATTTCCGGACAAGAAGGCCTGAAAAGGCTGATTACGGTCGACGACCTGAACCGCCCCGGCCTCGAAATGGCCGGATATTTCGAATATTATCCTGAAGACCGGGTTCAACTGATGGGCAAGACGGAGTTGGCCTTCTTCTCAATGCTTCCTGCCGAGGAACGGATCAGCCGGATTCGCGGCATTTGCGACGATCAGACCCCCTGTATCGTTATTACACGCGGTCTGGATGTGCCGCAGGAACTGCTTGATGTCAGCAATGAAAAAGGGCTGCCCGTATTGCGCAGCTCGATGGCGACAACGATTTTTTCCAGCCGCTTGACCAGCTTTCTGGAAGGAAGACTGGCTCCGACCGCGACCATTCATGGCGTGCTCTGCGACGTATATGGCGTCGGCATGCTGATTACCGGCAGCAGCGGCATCGGCAAGAGCGAGACGGCGCTTGAGCTGGTTAAGCGCGGCCACCGCCTTATTGCCGACGATGCCGTTGAAATCCGGCAGACTTCGGACAACCAGCTGCACGGGACCGCGCCGGAGCTGATTCGGCATCTACTGGAAATCCGCGGCGTCGGTATTATCAACGTTATGACGCTGTTCGGGGCCGGAGCAATACGCAACCATAAGCGGATTACTCTGGTCGTTAAGCTGGAGGCCTGGCAGCAGGACAAGCAATATGACAGGCTCGGACTGGATGAGGAGACGACGCGCATAATCGACACCGATGTGCCGCTGGTGACCATTCCGGTGCGTCCGGGACGGAACCTTGCCGTTATTATCGAAGTGGCGGCGATGAATTACCGGTTGAAGCAAATGGGCTTCAATGCCGCGCTGCAATTCACCCACAAGCTTACTGCAACCATATCGGAAGATATGGACGACCTGGACTAGGAGGGCGAGGGAATGTTTCCACTGGCGCTAGATCCGATTGCCTTTTCAATCGGCGCTTTAAAGGTGCACTGGTATGGCCTGATTCTGGGACTTGGCGCCTTGACCGGCCTGTTCCTTGTGATTCGGGAGGGGAGAAGATTTGGCATCCCCCAGGAGTTTTTTATGGACTTGCTGCTTCTCGGCGTTCCTTCGGCCATTATCGGCGCGCGTATTTATTACGTAGCTTTCACTTGGGACGAATATAAGAACAACTTTGTGGATGTATTTAAAATATGGAACGGCGGAATCGCCATCTACGGGGCGCTCATCGGGGCTATTATTTGCGCTATTATTTACTTCCGTTATAAAGGCTATCCTTTCTGGCGGATCGCTGATATTTGCGCCCCCGGGCTGCTGGCTGGACAAATGATTGGCCGATGGGGCAACTTTGTGAACCAGGAAGCCTATGGTGGTCCGGTTCATGAGACTTTTTTGCGGAACAGTCTGCATTTGCCAGACTTTATTGTGAACCAAATGTACATAGAAAAGGATCTGGCGTACCATCACCCGACCTTTTTGTATGAATCGCTGTGGAGCCTGGTCGGCATTGTGCTGCTCGTGGTGCTGCGCAGACAGCGGTTTATACGCGCGGGAGAATTGTTCCTGTCGTATTTCATCTGGTATTCGATCGGACGGTTCTTTATAGAAGCGCTGCGGACCGACAGCCTTGCTTTTAAAGGCAGCGATGCTCTAGCCTCGTTTATTAATGGCCTGTGGAGCCCGATGAAGGGCCTGGGCTTCGAACAGGGATATCTCAATCCGGACTACGGAAATATCCGGACCTCTCAACTGCTGGCCCTGCTTATTGTTATCGCGGCGATCTTGCTTATCGTTATCCGCCGGACGACGGGAGCGGCCAAGGCCCATTATTCGGACCCGATTGTGTCCACCAAGCCGCAAACCACCGATCCTGTACTGACGGAACCGGAAGGGAATCGGGAGCAAAAGGCTTCCACCGGTCCGTCCCCCCATAACCATCCGCCCTTGGAAGAGGAGAAAAAGGAGCAGTAATCTATGATTGAAGGTATTTTATTTGATTTGGACGGCACGATCGTCAATACAAATGAGCTGATTATCAGCTCGTTTATGTACGCGCTGGAGCATCATGCGCAGCCTGCGATTACCCGGGAGCAGATGATTCCCCATATGGGAACCAGTCTTACGGACCAATTAAGAGCATTCACCAATCTTCAGGATGTCGCCGCTCTGGAGGCTTCCTACCGCCTGTATCAAACCGAGCATCACGACAATTTGATCCAGTCTTTTCCAAAAGTGAACGAAACGCTGGAAGGGCTGCGCAGCCGGGGAATCAAGCTCGGGGTCGTAACGACCAAAATCCGCCCCACGACGATCCGGGCGCTGGAGATGTTCGATTTGCTGCAGTACATGGATACGGTTGTGACGCTCGATGACGTTACGAAGCTGAAGCCTCATCCGGAACCGGTGCTGACAGCGGTGAACAATCTGGGCTTAAGTCCGGAGAAAGCGCTGATGGTTGGCGATAGCGGAGTCGATATCCAGTCGGCTAAAGCTGCAGGCGTACTGGCTGCCGGGGTGGCATGGTCGCTGAAGGGTGAGGATACGCTCCGCAAGTATGAACCCGATTATATTCTTCGAGATATGACCGACCTGTATGAAATTGTAGGTGAGGGAACGGCTGGATTGTGAGCAGGAAGGTCACCCGCTATCCGGTCGAAGGAGATAATTCGCTTTGGCACATTTACCGGACGGTTAGTCCGTGGAAGGGCGTAAAAAATTTTATTTTTATCCAGATTGCGCGCTATTGTCCAATTCTTCCGCTCAAGAACTGGATTTATCGCCGAGTGCTCGGCATGAAAGTGGGGAAACATACAGCTTTCGGGCTGATGGCGATGGTGGATGTGTTCTTTCCGGAGCTAATCACGGTTGGTGAAAATTCGATCATCGGGTATAATACGACCATCTTGGCGCATGAGTATCTGATTCGAGAGTACCGACTGGGCGCGGTTGTGATCGGGGAGAACGTGCTGATCGGCGCCAATACGACAATTCTTCCCGGTGTAACGATCGGTGACGGGGCCATTGTGGCTGCAGGCTCGGTTGTGCATAGGGATGTACCGGCGGGAGCTTTTGTCGGCGGAAATCCGCTGCAGGACTTGAAGGGAAACCGATAAAAGTACATTTCAGGGATGAATGCTGCAACAATATCGTGGCTTCTCCTGTTGGACTTTTCAGTGGCAATCGCGATTACTACAGGAGGTGAACATGGGACAAAAAGAACGTATCCCTCAGTTGGATATTTTTCGGGCAATCTCTATCTTTGCCGTGATGGCGATCCACGCGACTTCGCGGACGCTCGCGGAAACGCTGAATACGCCGCTGTTTCACCTGTTTTTGTTCATCAATAAATTCAGCCAGTTTGCGGTGCCTTCATTTGTATTTTTAAGCGGTTTTGTACTGTTCTACAACTATATCGACCGGCCGCTGACCGGCAAGACGCTGGGCAAATTCTACAGCCGAAGGCTGATCTATATTCTCGTGCCTTATATCGTATTCTCACTGCTTTATTTTGTGCTCAAGCTCTATGCAGGCAATCAGTGGAGCATGCCTCCACAGGAGATGGCAGCCAAGATGGCCAAATATGTGCTGACCGGAACGGCTTATACGCACTTGTACTACGTTATTATCATTATCCAGTTCTATGTGCTGTTTCCGCTGCTGCTGTGGTGTCTGCAAAAAAGCCGCCGTTTGGCCGCCTGGGCGCCGCTCATTGGTCTTGCGCTTCAGTGGGGGTTCGTGGTGCTCAATAAGTATATGGTCAACCACGGCTATTGGCAGGTGCCGAAGGGCAGTCTTGCGATTACGTACTTCTCCTATTTTTTGCTGGGCGCGGCCATAGCGGTGTTTTATTCGTCCCTTAAGCCTTGGCTGATTCCTGGGGATGATAAGAGACCGACGGGGCGCTGGTTGCTGTGGGCGGTCCTGTGGGTGGTCTGGATTGCTGTAGGAACCGCTCATGTAGAGCTGTGGAACCGCAATTATACGCAAAAAACGGTCATCAACAGCTTTTGGTTCGAAGGGGCTGCGAATGCTCATGCGCTGCTGTCCTGTCTGGTGCTGCTTCAGCTTTCCTTCTTGTTGTACGGCGCGGGCCAGCGGCTGTGGTCCAGACTGTTAATTTCGGCCGGGGCCTGTTCGTTCGGCATTTATCTTGTTCATCCGGCTGTGCTCTTTTTCTACCGGAAGATTGATTTTCACGGCGGCTATCTTGCCTATGCGTTGGCTATTGCCGGCGGCTGGCTTGCCGCGCTCCTTCTTTCCTGGATCATTGTGGCGCTTGCTTTCCGGTACATCAAGCCTGCTTGGATTCTGTTCGGCTCGGTGCCGCGGCGTTCGGTGAGGCAGCCGCAAGAGCTGCGGCAGGAGTATAGCAGGAGTATATCCAAATAAGATAAAAGAAGTAAAAAGGGTGTTCTCCGTCATGCCAAATGACGGGAACACCCTTTTTGGTGGCTATTATGGACGTATAATGACTATTCCCCGGCGTGTTCGCGCTGGAATTTGGCAATTGCCTCATATTGGCTGTCCAAGCTGCGGAACAGCGAGATAAAGATAGGCAGCAGCTGCTTATACACGTTTGCGTTGGCCTTGATAGGCATATGGCGATGCGTAGTACCGATCATGCCGAATACAGCATTCAGAGAGTCGATTCGCCCGGTCGCGTATAGACCGAGTACGACTGCTCCCAGGCAGGAACTCTCGAAGCTCTCCGGCACAACCACCTCCTGGTCGAAAATATCCGCCATCATCTGCCGCCACAGGGCGGAGCGGGCAAAACCGCCGGTCGCCATAATCCGCTGCGGGCGTCCCATCTGCTCCTCCACCGCCAGCATGACGGTGTACAGATTGAAGATGACACCTTCCAGCACGGAGCGGATCATATGCTCTTTGCGGTGGTTCATGGAGAGTCCGAAAAAGGAGCCTCTGGCGTCGGAGTTCCATAGCGGAGCGCGCTCCCCGGTCAGATAAGGATGAAACAGCAGGCCCTCGCTCCCCGCAGGCACATGTTCGGCAATCCGGGTGAGCACATCGTAAGGATCAATGCCAAGCCGCTTGGCCGTCTCCACCTCGGATGCGGCAAATTCGTCCCTGACCCAGCGGAAGAGCATTCCGCCGTTATTGACGGGACCGCCGATGACCCAGTGCTTCTCGGTCAAGGCATAACAGAAGATCCGTCCCTTGGGATCGACCACAGGCCGGTCGGCCACGGTGCGGATCGCTCCGCTCGTTCCGATGGTGGCGGCGACGACGCCGGGCTCGATGGCGCCTACGCCGAGATTGGAGAGAACCCCGTCGCTTGCGCCGACGACAAAGGGAGTGTCCGGCAGCAGTCCGATTTCCTTGGCCGCTTCCGGCAGCAGTCCGCGGGCGGCATAAGTTGTCGGTACAAGGCGGGACAGCCGGCTTTCGTCAATGCCTGCAATATTCAGGGCTTCCTTATCCCATTCCAGCCGCTCCAGATTCAGCATGCCGGTGGCGGAGGCGATGGAATGGTCGACAATGTATTCTCCGAACAGCTTCGCGAAGATATATTCCTTGATCGAAATGAATTTAGAAGTTTCTTCGAACAGCGCGGGCTGCTCCTCGCGCAGCCACATCAGCTTCGTAATCGGCGACATGGGGTGGATCGGCGTGCCTGTGCGCAGGTAGAGTTCATGCCCGCCGAGCTCATGCTTCAGGCGCAGAGTCTGGCTGGCGCTGCGATTGTCGGCCCACGTAATGCACTTCGTTAAAGGATGGCCATCCTTGTCAACGGCAATGACGCTGTGCATGGCGGAGCTGAACGAGACGAACAGGACATCCTTTGCCTCGATCCCGCTTTTTTGCATCACTGCCGAAATCGTATAGACGACGGCCCGGTAGATTTTCTCGGGGTCCTGCTCGGCGATGGACGGCGAGGGGGTAAGGAGCGGATAGCCTTGATCCGCCTTGGTTAAGATCGTTCCATTCTCCGCAAACAGCACGGATTTGGTGCTCGTAGTCCCGATATCGACACCAATCATATACTGGGTATTCATCATTCAACCTTCTTTCCGAGAATGCTGCGAAAGGGGCCGGACTGATCTCTCAGCCGCCCCAATGCATATTATCTAATATTTAATTATACAAAGACACTCACAATCAAGATGAAGATGAGGCCAACGACGGACAAGAGAGTTTCCATAACCGTCCAGCTCTTTAAGGTCTGGATAACGGACATGCCAAAGAATTCTTTGATCATCCAGAAGCCGGCGTCATTGACATGGGAGAGAATGAGCGAGCCTGCACCGGTTGCCAGAACGACCAGCTCGACCGGAGCGCCGGTGCTTACGGCAAGAACCGGGGCGACGATACCGGCAGCCGTCGTCATTGCAACGGTCGCGGAGCCGGTAGCGACGCGAATCAATGCGGCGACAAGCCAGGCGAAGAAGATCAGGTTGACATGAGTCTGCGTAGCCACCGAAGCGATGGCGCCGCCGACGCCGCTGTCAACTTTCTTGAAGCCGCGGGCAAAGCCGAGCGAGAAGAAGGAGAACACGGCCGAAATGAGCAGGGCGATAACTTCATGTCCGATAAACTTGGCAAACGGCGTAAAAGCGTTTACCGATTCCGGATCGACAATATCGGCAATGGAGCCGATCAGCATAAGAATAACGGGCATCAAAATGGTCAGAAGCGTAATGCCGAAGCCCGGCAGCTCCTTGACGCTTTTGGAAGCAAACTGTTAGGCAAGCTTCTCCGGGGGCTGAACCAGAATGCGTTTACCGATAAATTTACCGAACAACGGTCCGGAGATAATAGCGGTCGGCAGTCCGACGAGTATCGAATACAGAATCGTTTTACCCAAATTTGCGCCGTAAGCGTCAATGGCAATCATGGGCGCCGGATGCGGCGGTACAAGTCCGTGTACAGTGGACAGACCGGCCAGAACCGGAATGCCGATTTGCAGCAGCGACATTTTCGTTTTGCGGGCAACCATGAAGACAACCGGGATAAGCAGGATTAAGCCGACTTCGAAAAAGACTGGAATCCCGACGACATAGCCGACGAGCATCATGGCCCAGTGAACGCGTTTTTCTCCGAACCGGTCAACAAGCGTAGTGGCGATGCGTTCGGCGCCGCCGGATTCGGCCATCATTTTTCCCAGCATGGTGCCAAGGCCGATGACAATGGCAATCGTACCCAAGGTGCCGCCAAGACCACCGGTAATAAGACTTGATCAGATCCTGATATTTCATACCGGCCAGCAGGCCCAGGGACAGAGCGGAAAGAAGCAGGGTGACGAACGGATTCCATTTATATTTGGCGATCAGTGTAACCAGAAATACTATGACCACCAATGTGCACACAAGCAGGGTTGCATTGTGGCTGAGACCGAACAAACTGTTCATGATAGTCCTCCTTATAATGGGCAAATCACTTGGAATAAAACGGTGAAAAGATTTTATTATTTTTGTAGCGTTTTCATAATGGTCCGTCTTTCCTTGTTGCATACTTGTCGACAAGAAAAGACGAAGAAATTTTTTATACAATCATGACATTAATTTTGGACTTTATGGGAGCGTATGTCCCAGTGTCAGCATCGAATCGGCAAAATACGTCTGAACGACCTTGCGGATGTTCTCCGCATCATGCGACCTCAGTCCTTCCACAATGCTCCGGTGCTTGTCGGCAATCCAGTTCATGCGCTCTTCGCCCTCGGCAAAGCTCTTTTCGGTTGTTACCAGAATGACGGTCATGACAATCTGGCGGATGCTGTTCCACAGGTGAAGAATCCGGGTGTGGTTGGCCTTGACGACAATCGCCTCGTGAAAGGAAAAATCCTGATAGGCGAATTCCACATAATCGTTATATTTGACGGCCAGCTTCATGCGGTCGATCGTCTGCTCAAGCTGAAGGATCAGCGCATCCTGCGGGGCTCCCGAAAGTCTCGTCTGGGCAAAGCTTTCGATCAAATAACGTACATCGTATAATTCCTTGACGTTCTCCAGGTTTAGGCCGACAACAACCGCTCCCATCCGTTCCAGACGGATCAAGCCCTCCGCGGCCAGTTCCTTTAAGGCTTCCCGCACCGGAGACCGGCTTGTTCCGAATTCCTCGGCAATCCGGTTCTCAGAGAGTACCTCACCGGACCTCAGCTCTTCATTTATAATTTGCAGCCTGAGTTTGCAGGCAATGGACTCTCCAAGCGAGACTCCCTGCAACCAAGCGGTAGGATACTGCATTTCACACGACTCCTCTGCGGACGATTTGCTGGATGTGAGGCATTCTTTCTTTCGATTCTAGCATACATCCGCATTCGGGTTCTATGATTTGAAACGCAGTATAACAGACTGGCACAGCCGAAGCGCGGACGTTACTCTTCTCTTACGACGGCATGGCCGCCAAATTCATTGCGCAGGGCGGCTACTACCTTGCCGTGGAACGTATTCTCTTCCAGCGAACGGTAGCGCATCAGCAGAGAGAGCGCGATTACCGGCGTGCTGGCTTCAAGGTCAAGCGCCGTCTGCACGGTCCATTTGCCCTCTCCGGAACTCTGCATGACTCCGCGAATGCCGGAAAGCTTCGAGTCCTTGGAAAAAGCGCTTTCGGTAAGCTCCATTAGCCATCCCCGAATGACGGAACCGTTCGACCATACGCGGGCAACATCCTCATAGTTGAAATTGAAGGGGCTTTTCTCCAGCAGCTCAAAGCCTTCGGCAATGGCCTGCATCATCCCATATTCAATACCGTTATGAATCATTTTCAAAAAATGACCGCTGCCGCTGGGTCCCGCATACAAATACCCTTTATCAACGGCAAGATCGCGGAAGAGCGGCTCGACAGTGCCGAATATCTCGGGGTTGCCTCCAATCATAAAGCAGGCTCCATGCGCTGCTCCTTCGGTTCCGCCTGAAGTGCCGGCATCGAAAAAATGAATCCCGTATGCACTAAGCTTTTCCGCTCTGGCAATGGAATCTTTGTAATGGGAGTTGCCTCCTTCAATCACAATGTCTCCTTCATCCAGCAGCCCGGAAAGAGTATCCACAACGCTGTCCACCGGCGCTCCGGCCGGCACCATGACCCAAACGATTCTTGGGCGGGCAAGCTGCGCCGTAAGCTCCGCTATGCCGGAAGCCGCTACGGCTCCAAGCTTCTCAAGCTGGCGTCCGGGTTCCGGATTGAGATCGCTTACAATAACTTCATGTCCGTGATTCAATAAATTCAGCGAAAGGTTGTAGCCCATCTTGCCAAGTCCGATCAGACCCAACTTCATGTATAATCACCTCTTTAACCGTTTTCATTGATGCATGTATACCTGTATACAAGTTATGTCTGTATCATACGACGACGACAGATGTTTGTAAAGAGAAATTTGTAAGCGATTGCTGATACCGCTTTAACGCCGATTTTTTTATGGGAACTCAATTATTAAAATAGGTAGGCTGATCGAAAAAAAGATATAATGGATGCATTGAAAAGAGCTTGATCGTATAATTGAGTGAATTTTCAGGCTTGAATTGACGAAAAATAACATGTCATGGTACGATATCAAAGACGCTTTACTTTGCTACCACTTTACCATAGTAAAGAACGAGGATGTCCTTTATCAGATTTAGCTGACTGATTTTTCAATAACCGATGAGGTGAATTTCAATATGTCCAAACCGAAGGGTTTCGAGAAGCCCATAGGCTTTCGGGATTACCTCCCGCATGCCGTGAGCAAGCTGCGCAAGATCGAGAACGATGTGCTGAACTGCATGAACCAGTGGGGCTACAGCCAGATTATGACGCCGACTCTGGAATACTACGATACGGTTGGGGTTGCCAGTTCAACCTCGGACCAGAAGCTGTATAAACTGCTGAACAACCGCGGCCAGGCGCTGGTGCTGCGTTCGGAGATGACGGCCCCGGTGGCCCGCGTTGTGTCCTCGCTGCTCAAGGACGAGCCGCTGCCGCTTCGTTTGTCTTATCATGCCAATGTATTCCGGGCGATTGAGGAAGAGGCCGGACGCGAGGCCGAATTTTATCAGACTGGCGTCGAGCTGGTGGGCGATGATTCCCCTGAAGCAGACGCGGAGGTCGTGGCCCTGGCCATCGAATCGCTGAAGGCCGCGGGAGTGCAGACTTTCAAGATCGCCATGGGCCATGTCGGCTTCCTGAACGGTTTGTTCCAGGAAGTGGCCCCGGGACTGCCGGAGGTGCAGGAGGATCTCAAAAGCCATCTGCTGGACCGGGATTATGTCGCTTTCCGTGACGCACTCGGCCGGCTGGACTTGACAGAATCGCAAAAGGAAGAGATGGATGCGCTGCTGCGGCTGCGCGGCGGCAAGGAAATCTGCGGCCAGGCGCTGGGGCTCAGCCGGCATCCGCTCGCCCGTGCTTCCATTGAGCATCTGTGCAAGGTGTGGGAGGTGCTGGAGGCGTATGGAGTGTCCCGGCATGTGCTGATCGATCTGACCATGGTCGGGGATTTTACCTATTATACGGGTATGACTTTCGAAGGCTATGCCGCCGAACTCGGATTTCCGGTCTGCAGCGGCGGACGTTACGACAATCTGCTGCAGCAGTTCGGCCGATCGGTTCCTTCGACGGGCTTCTCGCTTAAGACGAACCGCATTCTGGATGGTGTCCGGGGAGCGGAGAATGGGTATGAGCTGCCGACTCTCGTCCAGTACGATGCGCAGCAGCGCAGAGAAGGATTGCAGGAGTCGGCGCGGCTGCGCACCGAAGGGCATGTTGTGATAACGAAGCTGGTGTCGAATCCCGGAGAGCTGACGACGGCCGATTCCGGTATCGAGGCGGGCGGGAAGCGCTACAGGGACATTTATACCTTCGTTTCATTTGTTAAGGAGCGCAGCTAAGGACAACTTGTCCAATGGCGCAACGGATATTATAAAAATATTAATTATAGGAACAGAAAGGCGGACATAAGCAAATGGCGCAGATACTGAAGGTGGCTATGCCGAAGGGCCGCATTTATAACAAGGCGGCAGAGCTGTTCCGTTCCGCGGGACTGCCGATTCCTCCGGAAGGCGAGGCTTCGCGCAAGCTGGTCATTCCGCTTCCTGAGGCGGGAATGGAGTTTATTTTGGCCAAGCCGGTGGACGTGCCCACCTATGTGGAATACGGAGCGGCGGATATCGGAATCGTAGGCAAGGATGTGCTGCTCGAGGAGAACCGGGATGTGTACGAGCTGCTGGACCTCGGCATCGCCCGCTGCCGGATGTCAATCATCGGCCTGCCGAACTGGGAGCCGGGTATTCATCAGCGCGTGGCGACCAAATATCCGAATGTCGCTTCCCGGTATTTCCGGGAGCAGGGCCAGCAGGTGGAGGTCATCAAGCTGAACGGCTCCATCGAGCTGGCGCCGCTGATTGGACTTGCCGAAAGAATCGTCGATATGGTGGAGACGGGACAGACGCTGCGCGACAATGGACTCGTTGAAATGCAGAGCATTTTCGGGATTACGAGCCGGCTTGTGGCCAATCGGGTCAGCTACCGGATGAAAAATGCGGAAATCCAGCAGCTGTGCGACCGGCTTCAGGCCGTTATCGCCCAGCCGGCCCAATAATTGCGTAATGCGTATGCTGCCCCGGCGCATGTTATTTATGGACGCTAGGAGCATCTCGGCAGCCGGACGCAGAGATTACGAAGCGGACAAGAAGCTGTGAGCGGACTTCCGCCTCGTTACATTTTTCATTAAACGTAAGAAAGCCAGAGGCGCATAGCGGATGGCCCAGGGGCGATCCGGCGATATATAAGGAGGAAGAGCAGTGAAGGTGCAATCCAGCAGGGATTTCAAGCTGCAGCGGGACGTCGATTACGGTACCCCTGAGCAGAATAAGGCCGTTAAGCAAATTGTGGCCGATATCAAACAGGAGGGCGATGCCGCCCTTTTCCGATATACGGAAAAATTCGACGGAGCCCGGCTGGACCGTAACAATGTCCGGGTTACCCAGGAAGAGCTGCAGGCTGCTTACAAGCATGTTGAAGAATCGTTTGTGGCGGCGATTCGGGCCGCAGCGGAGAACATCCGCGCATTCCATGCCAGACAAAAGCGGAACTCCTGGATGGACCTGCAGCCCGACGGCACGATTCTCGGCCAGATCATCCGGCCGCTCCAGCGCGTGGGCGTGTATGTTCCCGGGGGCAAGGCATCCTATCCTTCTTCCGTGCTGATGAATGTGATTCCCGCCCAGATCGCCGGCGTGCCGGAGATCGTTATGGTGACGCCGCCGGCGACAGGCGGGAAGGAAGGGATCGACCCTTATATTCTGGTCGCCGCCGCGGAGGCCGGCGTGAATGAAATATACCGTGTCGGAGGCGCCCAGGCGGTAGCCGCGCTGGCGTTCGGCACGGAGTCGATCGAACCGGTCGATAAAATTTGCGGGCCGGGCAATATTTACGTCGCGCTGGCCAAGCGCGAGGTGTACGGGGCCGTCGATATCGACAGCATCGCCGGTCCGAGCGAAATCGTCGTGCTGGCGGACGACGCCGCCGAACCGGCCTATGTCGCCGCCGATCTCTTATCTCAGGCGGAGCATGACGAGATGGCTTCGGCCATCCTTGTGACGCCTTCGCAAGCCCTGGCCGAGGCGGTCGCCGCCGAGGTGGAGCGGCAGCTTCGGGAGCTGCCGCGTGAGGCAATCGCCCGGGCTTCTGTGGAAAATTACGGCGCCATTATCGTAGTGGAGACGCTGGAAGAAGGGATTTCCGTCGTCAACCGGCTGGCGCCGGAGCATCTGGAAATCGTGGCGCAGGACCCGATGGCGCTGACCGGAGCGATCCGGAACGCCGGAGCGATTTTCCTCGGGCCATACAGCTCGGAGCCGGTGGGCGACTATTTTGCCGGGCCGAATCACATAATTCCAACGAACGGAACGGCGCGGTTCTCGTCGCCGGTGGACGTTGACGATTTTATTAAAAAATCCAGTCTGATCTATTACAGCAAGGAGGCGCTGCTGCGCGACGGAAGAACCATCATCGAGCTGGCGCGCCGCGAAGGGCTGGAGGCCCATGCCAGAGCCGTGGAAATCAGGCTGGAGAATGAAGCGAAGGGTGGAGAAGAGCGTGGAGAATAACGGGCAGTTAATCAGGCAAGCGGGTCTTTCCCGCAAAACGAATGAGACGGACATCAAGCTGGCGCTGACAGTGGACGGAAGCGGTCAGTCGGAACTGGAGACCGATGTGCCTTTTCTGAACCATATGCTCGATTTGTTCACAAAGCACGGCCAATTCGATCTGTCCGTCCAGGCGCGCGGCGATATCGAGATTGACGATCATCATACGGTGGAGGATATCGGCATTTGCCTCGGACAGGCTATGCGTGAAGCGCTAGGCGACAAGAAGGGCATCAAACGATACGCAAGTGTATTTGTGCCGATGGACGAGGCGCTCGCGCAGGTCATCATCGATATCAGCAACCGACCGCATTTCGAGTACCGGGCAGAGTATCCTTCGCAGCAGGTGGGCAGCTTCTCCACGGAGATGGTCCATGAATTTCTGTGGAAATTCGCGCTGGAAGCGCGGATAACGCTGCATGTCATCGTGCATTACGGTTTCAATACGCATCATATGATCGAAGCGGTATTCAAGGCTCTCGGGCGCGCGCTGGACGAGGCGACGGCGATCGATCCCCGGGTGAAAGGCGTTCCATCCACGAAAGGAGTGCTGTAGCCCATGACCGTTGCTATCGTCGATTACGGGATCGGCAACCTGCACAGCGTTAGCAAGGCAATCGAGCGTCTCGGCCACGAGCCGCTCGTGACTGGTAACCCGGGCGAAATTCTGGCCGCGGACCGCGTCATTCTGCCCGGCGTCGGCGCATTCGGCGACGCGATGGATCATCTGCGGGAAAGCGGACTGGACGCGGTCGTCAAAGAGGTCGCAGCGACGGGCCGGCAGCCGCTGCTCGGCATCTGCCTGGGCATGCAGCTCCTGTTTACCCAAAGTGAGGAGTACGGCGTCCATGAGGGGCTTGATCTTTTGCCGGGAACGGTGGTGCGCTTTGAGCCCAGAGAGGGCTACAAGGTTCCGCATATGGGCTGGAACAAGCTGCAGTACCTTCAGCCGGAGAACCCGCTGCTCAAGGGGCTGGAAGAGGGCCATGTCTACTTTGTCCATTCCTACCACGCCCACGTCACGCAGAAAAGCGATCTGCTGGCCGTGACGGATTACGGTCACCCGGTTACAGCTATCGTTGGGCGGGGCAGCGTATTCGGCATGCAGTTTCACCCCGAGAAGAGCGGGGAGCTGGGAAGGAAGCTGCTTGAGCAGTTTTTGAAGCTGGAAATCTAACGGGGCGTTTGCCTCATGAAACATATGGTCTGTGGCGCCTTAGGCATCCTGGGCAGGAGCTCCAGAGAGCCTTGGCGATCGGCCTCGTAAAAGTAAAATGATTTTAGCAAGGAGAAAGCGGGGAACGGCGAAATGTCTTCTTTTATCGTGTATCCGGCGATTGATATCCGGAACGGAAAATGCGTCCGGCTGCTGCAGGGCGATTATAATCAGGAAACGGTCTACGGCGACAGCCCGCTCGATATGGCCAAATCATGGGAGGCGCAGGGCGGAGAATTCATCCATCTTGTCGACCTGGACGGCGCAAAGGCCGGACATCCCGTCAATATCGACATTATCGGATCGATCGCCGCGGGCGTGAACGTGCCGGTTCAGGTCGGTGGAGGGCTGCGCACCTTGGAAGATGTGGAGAAGCTGCTGTCGCTCGGCGTCAGCCGGGTCATCATCGGCACCGCCGCCATCAATGACCGGGAATTTACCGAAGCCGTGCTGGCGAAATACGGCGCTAAGGTTGCGATCGGCATCGATGCGCGGAACGGCTATGTCGCCACGCACGGCTGGCTTAACACGTCGGAGGTGCTGGCTACAGATTTGGCGAAGGAACTCGCTTCCAAGGGCGCGGAAACCTTTATCTACACGGATATCTCCCGAGACGGGATGATGCAGGGCCCGAACGTGGAGGGCATTCTCGCTATGGCGCAAGCCAGCGGCAAAAGCGTGATCGCCTCCGGCGGGGTCACCGTCCAGGACGATTTGCTTCGCCTCAGCGCGCATAAGAACAGCGGTATCGGCGGCGCCATCGTCGGGAAGGCGCTGTATACCGGAAACATTAAGCTTGCCGAGGCTTTGGCGGCGTTGAAGTAGTCTCTGGCCCGAAGGGCCAGATCCGCGGCACGCGAAGGTTTTAGGCTTTAAAGGTTGTTAAGCAGGCGGGGCAAGCCCGCCGCCCCGTAGGGGCCAGATCCGCGGAACGCGAAGGTTTTAGGCTTTTAAAGGTATTGCTCTTTGCCGCAGGTGCGCCGCATTTCAAGCGGTCCCGCAGGGATAAGCGGTCGGACCACAAAAATGAACTAAGGAGCGCCTTCGTCCCTGACCCCGCCAAACTTCCGGGTGTCCAGAGGGCGGGCCCTCGGGGTCCCCCTTGGCTAAGGGGGATTTAGGGGGATCGAAAACGCTTTTAAGGAGGACAAAACATGCTGGCCAAACGCATCATACCCTGTCTGGACGTTAAAGACGGGCGGGTGGTAAAAGGCGTTAATTTTGTAAACCTGCGCGATGCCGGCGATCCGGTGGAGCTGGCGGCGATTTACGACCGGGAAGGCGCGGATGAGCTGGTGTTTCTGGATATCTCCGCATCGGTGGAAGGCCGGGCGACCATGGTCGAGGTCGTGCGCCGCACGGCGGGCGAAATTTCCATTCCGTTCACCGTGGGAGGAGGAATATCGGCTCCCGAGCATATGAAGACGATTTTACGCGCCGGAGCCGACAAAATCGGCATCAACACTGCGGCCGTCAACAATCCGCAGCTCATTCTCGAAGGAGCGCGGCGATTCGGCTCCCAGTGTATTGTAGTGGCGGTAGATGCCAAATATAATGAGACTTGGGGCGAGTGGGAAGTGTACACCCACGGCGGACGAAAGCCTTCCGGAATCAAAGCGCTGGAATGGGTGAAACAGGCCGAGAAGCTGGGAGCCGGAGAGATTCTGCTTACCAGTATGGATGCCGACGGCACCAAGGACGGCTTTGATCTTCGCCTGACATCGGCCGTCAGCGACTTGGTGGATATCCCGGTGATCGCATCGGGCGGAGCGGGGAAAATTGAACATTTTTACGATGTGTTCACTGCGGGCAAAGCGGATGCGGGACTTGCAGCGACCATTTTTCACTATAAGGAAATTGCGATCGGCGATTTGAAGGCCGACTTAAAACAAAAGGGTGTGGAAATCCGATGAGCGGACAGCAAAACAATACGACGCCTGGACAACAGGATATTTTGGAAGGAATACGCTGGAACGATGCCGGGCTTCTGCCTGCCATTGTGCAAGACGATAAAACCTTGGAAGTGCTCATGTTCGCATATATGAACCCGGAATCGCTGAAGCTGTCGCTGGAGAGCGGACAGACCTGGTTCTGGAGCCGTTCGCGAGGAGAGCTGTGGCATAAAGGCGGCACTTCGGGCAATACGCAGGCGATAACCTCGATTCATTACGACTGCGACAGTGATACGCTGCTCGTTAAGGTCAAGCCGGAAGGACCAGCCTGTCATACGGGCAAGGTTTCATGCTTCTACCGCGAGCTGCCGCTCGGCAGCAAGTCTGCGGCGGATAAGCCGGAGGCGGGTGAATTACATAGCGCCGAAAGATCGGCCGAAGAGCGTTTCGCTGTGCTGGCCGAGCTGGAGCGGATTATCGCCGAGAGAGAGACGGAGCTTCCGGAAGGGGCCTATACCACGTATTTGTTCAATAAAGGCGTAGACAAGATTCTGAAAAAAGTCGGCGAAGAAACGGCCGAGACGATCATCGCCGCCAAGAACAAGGATAACGCCGAGCTTCGACTGGAGGTCAGTGATCTGATTTACCACCTGCTCGTCCTGCTGCAGGAGCGAAAGCTTCCGCTCGACGACATTATGGCCGAGCTTAGCGCGCGCCACGAGCGGCCCCGCCGCGACTAGAAAGGGAGGAGCTTCCTATGCAGATCGATTACCATACCCATCACGAGCGCTGCGGTCATGCCGTAGGCAAGCTCGAAGACTATGTTCGCCGGGGCGTTGAGCTGGGCCTGGACCAGCTTGGGCTCTCGGATCATCTCCCGCTGATTCATGTCGATCCGGACCAGTATTATCCCGAGATGGCGATGCCGCTGGAGGAGCTTCCGCGCTACGTGGAGGAGTGCCTTGACCTGAAGGAGCGCTATCGAGGGACTATCGATATCCGCGTGGGGCTTGAGGCCGATTATATCGAAGGCTATGAAGAGCAAATCCGCGAACTGCTGTCTCCCTACCCATGGGATTACCTGATCGGCTCAGTCCATTTTCTCGGCGAGTGGGATATTACCGATTACCGGCAGGTTCACGGCTGGGAAGGCCAAGATCCCCTTGAGGTATACCGGCGTTACTATCAAGCGATAAGTAAGGCGGCATCTTCGGGATTATACGATATAATAGGGCATATGGATGTTATTAAAAGATTCGGCTACGGGCCGGATACCTCAGAAGGCAAGGCGGAAGTGAGAACAATGGAAAGAAGCGCGCTGCAAGCGATTGCGGACGCGGGAATCGCGATGGAACTGAACGCCTCTGGCCTGTTCAAGCCGTGCGCGGAGATGTTTCCGGCTCCGCATGTGCTTGCTGGGGCGCTTGAACTGGGCATCCCGCTGACGCTGGGCTCGGACGCCCATGATCCGCTTAAGCTGGGCGAAGGTCTTGCGGATGCGCGAAAGCTGCTCTGGGACACGGGATTCCGTGAACTTGCGGTGTTTAAAGAGCGCCGCCGCGAGGCGGTTCCTTTTGAAGGCTAATCATCTATTTGAGGAGGAGCGTTATGCAGCACCATTCATTGCGTATTTTTTCCGGCTCGTCCAATCCGAAGCTGGCCGCAGATATTGCCGGGCGGCTTGGCGTGGAGCTGGGGAGGATCAAGCTGACCCGCTTCAAGAGCGGCGAGATTTATGTGCATTATGAAGAAAGCATCCGGAATTGCGACGTTTTTTTGGTGCAATCACTCTCCCATCCCATCAATGAGCTGTTCGTCGAGCTTCTAGTGATGATTGACGCCGCCAAGCGGGCGTCCGCCCGTACGGTTAATATCATCGTTCCGTACTACGGCTATGCCCGTCAGGAGCGCAAATCGGCGCCTAGAGAGCCGATCTCCGCCAAAATGGTCGCCGACGTGCTGACAACGGCCGGCGCTACGCGCGTCCTGACCATCGATCTTCATGCCGCGGCGATCCAGGGCTTCTTCAACATTCCGGTGGACCACCTGACCGCGCTTGATCTGATCAGCGGCTATCTGAAGACTAAGAATTTGTCCGATGTGGTAGTTGTATCGCCCGATGCCGGCCGCGCTTCCATGGCCGAGAAGCTGGCGAGCCGGCTCGATTCGCCGTTTGCAATTATGATCAAGAAGCGCCCGGCCCATAACGAATCGGTCATTACCCATGTCATCGGCGATGTGGAGGGGCGGACTCCGGTCATCATCGAGGATCTGATCGATACGGGCACCACCATTGTCAACGTTGTCGAAGGACTTAAGGAGAGAGGCGCGAAGAACAGCATCGTCTGCGCCACACACGGGCTATTCTCCGGTCCGGCGATCGTCCGGCTGGAGCATCCGGGAATTGAGGAAGTGGTGGTCACCGATTCAATCGCGCTGCCCGCCGATCACTCCAGCCGGTTCACTGTATTGTCGGTCGCTCCGATGCTGGCAAGGGCCACACGCATTATTACCGAAGGCGGTTCCATCGATAAGCTGCTTGAAGACGCGGGGATTTAACATCCCCCGTCTTTTTTTGTCTATACAGGAGAACAGCCGGCATAACGACGATGCGGATGGCTCTCCGTTTTTCCTCTCACTTTTTGTCTGTTTCAGGCGCCCGTTCAACTTGAGACCCCCCCTCGGTTTTGTGTTATACTGTGTGGAGACAGCCGGGACGGAATTCGGAACCCGGCAAACGTGAAGTTTGGAGAATCGCTCGGGCATGGGCGCGTCTTCTGTTAACATGTTTAAGAGAGGGTTAGGGAGCTTACAAGGGAGGTGCCTTGCTTCCATGATAGAAAAGACTTCAGAGCCGGTCGGCCGGAATGTGATTTCCGTTGCTCTGAGCGCCAATTTTTTCTTTGAAAGAGCCGTGCGTTCGCTCGATCGCTTTCAATATGAGAAAGCATTGAAAAATTTCCGCAAAGCGGTTGAATATGAACCGGAAAATCCGGTTAATCATTGCAATATGGCGGGTATACTGTCGGAGATGGGAAATTATGAAGCGTCCAACGCTATTTTGGCCCATGTTCTGGAAAAAGTGGACCCATCGATGACGGAGTGCCATTTTTATATGGCTAACAACTTTGCCAACATGGAAAACTTTGAAGAAGCCGAACGTTCGTTGGTGACGTATCTCGAGGAGGATGCTAACGGCGAGTTTCTTGCCGAATCGGATGAACTGCTGGAGCTGCTTCATTACGAGCTCGACCGGCCCGCTCCGCTTCACCGGATTCGCAGCAGAGAAGGGGCGGTCGAGCACGACCGGGCCCGCAGCCTGCTGGAAGAAGGGAAATTTCCGGAGGCGGTGCGCCTGCTGGAAGAGATCATCGAAGGCACGCCCGATTTTTTGGCAGCGCGTAATAATTTGGCTCTGGCCTATTTTTATTTGGGGCGGTTCGGCAAAGCCAAAGAGTGTATCGCGCAGGTGCTGGAGCACGAGCCGGGAAACTTGCACGCGCTCTGCAATATGGCAATTTTTCTGCAGTATGAAGGGGACCGGGAAACGCTGGACGCGCTGCTGCGCATGCTAGAGGTTACTGTTCCGTTTCACCGGGAGCATGTCTTCAAGCTTGCGACAACAATGGGGATTCTGGGACGGCACAGAATCGCGTACGGCCATTTCCGCCGTCTGTTGAAAGACGAGGAGATCGGCGGCGACGCCGGCCTCTATCATTACTGCGCGGCCGCGGCCTGCAACAGCGGACTGCTGCGGGAGGCGGAGCGCTGCTGGCGGCAGGCCGCCAAGCTCGATCCGGAGTCGGCGGTGCCCCGGTTCTTCCTGAACCTGCTGCATCAATCCGCAGCGGAAGGGGCGGCTCTGCCGCCCGTCAGCTATAATTACCAGCTTCCTTTTCAGGAGCAGCTCAAGCAGTGGAAGGCCAATAGAGGCAGCTTTGCCGAGCAGGTTCGGGTCAACCCGCTGCTGCGGTCGTCCTTCTTCTGGGCGCTGCGCTACGGAGATGCCAGCCTGAAGCGGCAGGTCACCGAGGCGCTCAGCTGGATCGGCGACGAAGAGATGGTCCAGGCGCTTAAGGAACTGCTGAGCGAGCCGTTGCAAGGCGCCAAGCAGGAGGAAGCTGGTCTGCTCCGTCTGCATAAGCTTATCGGCATGGAGCCGGAGAAGGAGCCGCGCCCGGAAGGGAAAGAGCGGCTTCCGCGCGGCTAAAGTCATTAAGATTCGAGGCATAATAGGGATAACCAGCTTGGCATATCAGCCAAATCTATAATAATCCGTTTTGCGAGGAGGTCACTTAAGATGTATAAATCGATTGTAATCGGAACCGGCCCGGCCGGTCTAACCGCCGCCATTTATCTGGCGCGCGCGAATTTGAGCCCGCTGGTCATTGAAGGCTTGCAGCCGGGCGGACAGTTGACAACGACGACGGAAGTGGAGAACTTCCCCGGATTTCCGGAAGGCATTCTTGGTCCGGATCTTATGGACAACATGCGCAAGCAGGCGGAACGCTTCGGAGCCGAGTTCAAGAACGGCTGGGTAGAATCGGTCGATTTCTCGCAGCGGCCCTTTAAAGTGAATGTGGATGGGCTCGGTGTGCTGGAAGCGGAAACGGTTATTATCTCGACGGGCGCTTCGGCCAAGTACCTGGGTATCCCGGGAGAGCAGGATAATGTAGGACGCGGAGTCAGCACCTGCGCCACCTGCGACGGTTTCTTCTTCCGCGGGAAGAAGATCATTGTGGTCGGCGGCGGCGACTCCGCGATGGAGGAAGCGAGCTTCCTGACACGGTTCGCAAGCAACGTCACGCTGGTGCATCGCCGCGAGGAGCTGCGGGCGTCCAAGATTATGCAGGACCGGGCGAAGGAAAACAGCAAAATTTCGTGGGCGCTGGGCCGCACTCCATTGGAAGTCGTGACGGGCGAGACCGGAGTGAAGGGACTGCTTGTCCGCAACAACGAAACCAGTGCCGAAGAACTGATTGAAGTCGACGGCGTCTTTGTGGCGATCGGCCATACGCCGAACACCGCTTTTCTCGGCGGCCAGATTACGACCGACGCCAACGGCTATATCGTCGTCCGTCCGGGCACGACCGAGACGAATATCCCCGGCGTGTTCGCCTGCGGCGATGTTCAGGATACCCGGTATCGTCAGGCCATCTCTGCGGCGGGTTCGGGATGTATGGCGGCGATGGACGCCGAGAAGTATCTTGAAGGCGCGATGGTACACGACTGGAGCGAGACGCTGGATAAATAAGTGGCCAGGGTGCTTTCATCCTGGTATACAACAGGCTTCCCTATTCAACGGGAAGCCTCTTTTTTTGCCGGGCGCTCATCGTGCGGCAAAGTCTATTTGTTCTCGCGCGAATGCGGCTGGAACCAGACGGTGCGGAAGTCGAGCCACCCGCAGGAATTCAGATTGATTCCCTGAATCGAAGAATGGAGCCTTGTGTTGCTTTTCTTGTGCAGCAGAAACAGTACGCTGTAGGACTGGTGCAGCAGATCCTCCAGTTCATGGAGCCTCCGCCAGCGGCTGTTCCGGTCGGGGTCGGATAGTACGGCCAGAGCGGAAGCTTTTACCGTCTCCAGCATGCCGCCCTCCAAGGCGGAAGGGAAGAATCCTTTCTGCAGGTATAATTCCAGCTCATTAAACTCGTCGTCGCCGAGAGCAATCTCATACAGCTGGCAATCATCCTCCGGCGAAAAGCCCGGACCGCCCATATCCCCAGCTTTGCGCACTTGAATCTCCATGCGGATGCCGAAATCCCGGCAGCGCCGCTGAATCCACTGCGCGTCGGCGACATGGCTGCTGCGGGTCGCCAGCCGGACCGTTTCTCCCCGGTAGCCGCCCTGCTCCAATAGACGATAAATATCCGCTTCCTCCGGCGCCGGCTCCATTCGTTCGTGCGGGTCTTCGGCTATGCCCTGCTGAGTGCGGAATCCGAGCGCCGGATAAATCCGGTTCTCGCCGAGGTCCGCAATCATCTGCCTGCGGTCAATGATCAGATACATCGCCCGGCGGAAGGCGAGGCTCTTTTGGGGCCCTTCCTTGCGGCGGTTAAAGACCAGCATGCTGCAACCCGGCGAAACGGTCTCCACCTCGCGCCATTCGGCGTCCGGGCCGGCGCTTTTTCTCATATACCCATTGTACATATTCTGTTCTGTGCAGGAGGCGCCGGACCAATCCGGCTCTTTCAGCAGACCTGAATCCTGTTCGGACATAAAGAAGATCTCGACTCGGTCGATATGCGGCCTGCCCCGGAAATGGGAGGAGAAAGCCTCCAATATACATACGCTCTCATCATAACGCGTCAACTTGAACGATCCGGTTCCCAAAGGCTGTTTCATAAAGGCCGGTTCGTCCGCCCCGCACAGGTCTGCGGGAAGAATGGACGACGCTTTGACGGAAAGGACGTGCAGGAAGAGGTAATTGGGCTCTTTGAGCCGGATACGGACCGTCCTGCGGTCCAGCATATGGATATCCTCGATCCCCGCGAACAACCAGCTATGCTCGTATAGATCCGGGTTCAGCCGCAGCCGGTTGAAGGAGTAGATGACGTCCTCTGCCGTTACCTCCCTGCCGTGGTGGAAGCTGACGCCTTTTCTCAGATGGATGATCCATTCGCTGCAGTCCGGCGAGCTTTCCCAAAAGTGGGCGATGGAAGGCCGAAAGGTTTCGGTGGTCGGGTCGTACTCAACTAGCGTATCGAAAATATGCCCGATAATATGCGAGTCGAAGGCAAAATAGATCGAAGCGGGATCAAGCGTCACAATGAAGCGCTGCACGGGGAACCGGAGTATATCCAGCATTGTGTCGGTAACCAGGGTCCGGGTAAAGCCCATTCCGCCCGAGAGCCATTCCAGAAACCGGTCTTTGACCTGCGCGGACTCGCCGAAACGGTCGATCAGTTCAAGCGCTCCTTTGACATCGCCTTTATTCGTTTGGATTGTGGCTTCCTCAAGCAGGATATCTTGCGCGTCGGCCAGAAAAGCGAGCATGGAGGAATTCCCCCGGCCAAGCCCCGGCTGCCAGCTGATCCATCCGAGATCCGACAGCTTGCGGAGGACCATTTTAACGTTGCGCGGCGTGCAGTGCCATATGTCGGTCAGCGCTTGAATCGTGGTTGGAAAGGGAGTGTTCAGCTCCCGGTCAACGTAGGACGATCTCAGCTCAAAAAATTGCAGAGCGGCCAGCAAAGGCATACCCCCTTTGGTCAGTGGAAAAGGTGAAGCAGATAATTTGGATTATACCCTTTTTACCCCTTTTGGAAAAGGTATACTAAAAGTAACATCCGGATGTAAGTATCTGGCAAAGAAAGGGGCGGGATCACCTATGATTCATCCTGTAATCGCGGAAATGCTGATGGAGAAGGACCGGCTTAAGCTTGAATCTCTGGCGGACGGACATTGGAGAAGGCAGGAGGCCGAGAACGGCAGGAGCAGGCCGATGCGGCGCGTAACAGGGGCTCTTTGGTCCTTGGCTTTTAAAAGAATGCGCAGAATGTTGTGACGCGACTGGAAAGGCCGGTCCAACCTGTGACCCACATCATAAAATATGCTGTTCCCCCTATGATACAATGAGAATAATTCTCAATTAGGACAACGAGCTGTGCGGCAGGTTCCGCTCAAAACGGTCTGCGGCATAGAAGACGGACAGCACATTTTTTCGAAAAAAGGGGAGAGAACGCATGAGCAAACAGATTAGCCGGCCTGTAACGGAAGTCTCGCAGGAAAGCCGCCGCCGGGAAATGCTGAAAGAGGTTATCGAGGATCTGCATGCGGGCAAGTCGGTGGACGAGGTGAAGGCGAGGTTCGAGGAAGCGGTGGCCGGAATTAACGTGTTCGAGATCGCGGCCATGGAGAATGCGCTGATTAAGGAAGATGGAGTTCCTGCGGTTGAAATTCGGCGTCTATGCGCCGTGCATGAAGCCGTTTTTCAGGGTACAGTCCAGGAGATTCACCGTTTTTCGAAGCCTGAGGATCAGCCGGGGCATCCTGTACACACATTCAAGCGGGAAAACCGGGATGTCGAGCGTCTCGTCAATTTTAAGCTGAAGCTTCACGCGAACAAGTTCCAAAAGAACGACAGCCCTGAGAATGCCCGTAAGCTGCTGGATGATCTCGCTCTGCTGTTTGATCTCGACAAGCACTACCGGCGCAAGGAGGATTTGCTGTTTCCTTATTTGAAGAAGCACGGAGCCTATGGGACGTCCTCCGTCATGTGGGGCGCCGATGACGCTATCCGCAGCATGATCAAGGACGCCAGAACCATGCTTATGCCTTATAGAGGCCGCAAAACAGAGGTTGGCGAAGTGCTGTCCCGAATGAATCGGGAAGTCAACGAAATGATCTATAAGGAAGAGCAGGTTCTTCTTCCGGCGGCGCTTGAGATACTAACGGAAAAGGAATGGCTTGGCATTGCCAAGGCAAGCGCCGAAATCGGCTACTGTATGTCGGTGCCGGAGGAGGAATGGGTGCCGGAGTGAACAGCAAATAATAATGAAGAGCGGGCACAGGCCCCGCTGCTCGGAGGGTAGGCTGGCCATCTGCCGCAAGGCGGGTGGTTTTTCTGCACTCTTTTTCCTTTTTATACAACTTTCGGACTTTGGCGGTCGCCTCCGACCCGGGTGTGCCGCCTTTCCTTGACCGCAGGGAACGCTTCTATTATAGTGGGTAACGTGGGATTTACTATTTTAGTTTAGAAGAAGGTGGCTTGTTACATGTCGGAAAATATCTACGTAGGCGTGGATTTGGGCGGAACCGCAATTAAGGTGGGCATTTGCAATGACGAAGGTCATTTGCTTCACACCTATGAAGGGCCTACTGGAACCCAGGACGGTGTCGATACCGTCATTGACAACATCGAAAAGTACGTGCGTCAAATTGTCGCTGATTCACCTTATGAATGGGATCAGCTTGTCGGTGTTGGAGCGGGAGTAGCCGGTTTCACGAACATTCGTGAAGGCATTATCATTCTTGCGCCTAACATAGGATTCAGAGACGTGCCGATTCGTTCCATTTTGGAAGATCGCTTGAACAAGCCCGTCAAAATAGACAATGATGCCAATGTGGCGGCGCTTGGCGAAGCTTGGAGCGGTGCCGGGCGGGGCATCGAGAACTGCGTATGCTATACGCTGGGGACCGGCGTCGGCGGCGGCATTATTATAAACGGTAAAATTTATCAAGGATTCTCCGGCCTTGCCGGCGAGCTCGGCCATATTTCCGTGGTTCCTGATCTGGAAGCGATTCAGTGCGGCTGCGGGAAGATGGGCTGTTTGGAAACCGTTTCCTCGGCGACAGGCATCATTCGTATGGCGACCGACGCGGTAGCGCGGGGCGACCGCACAACGCTTGCGGCGGAGGAAAAAATCGCCGCCAAGGAAGTATTCGATGCGGCCAAAGCCGGGGACGAAGTGGCGCTGCGTATCATAAACCGGGCCGCATTTTACCTCGGCAAGTCGATGGCGGCGGTCGCTGCCGTGCTGAATCCCGAGGTGTTCATCATCGGCGGCGGCGTATCCAAGGCCGGTGAAATCCTGTTTGAGGAAATTCGCCGAGTGTACGCGCAATTGGCGCCCGATCCGCTTCAAAAGGACGTAAAAATTATCCCCGCGCTCCTCGGAAACGATGCGGGTATTGTCGGAGCGGCCGGCCTTCTGCTGCGTTCTTAGGAAACTGAAATAATTCATACACTAATTCTAGGGAGGGAAGCTTAATGACCGAAGAGGAGAATATTCCGTCGGCTGCGGACACCCTGATCATTATTACCGGAATGTCGGGAGCGGGCAAGACCATCGCCGTGCAGAGCCTCGAAGATCTTGGATTTTTCTGCGTCGATAATCTTCCGCCCGTCCTGATCCCCAAATTCGCGGAGCTGATTGAGCAGTCCAAAGGGAAAATCGCGAAAGTGGCGCTCGTCATTGACCTGCGGGGCCGCGAGTTTTTCACCGCCCTGTCGGAATCGTTGCATTTGATCAAGGATCATTTTACGATCGGCTGCGAGATTCTGTTTCTGGACGCCACCGATTCCGTACTGGTGCAGCGCTACAAAGAAAGCCGGCGTCGTCATCCGCTTGCTCCGAAGGGCATGCCGCTCGACGGTATCCGGCTGGAGCGCAATATGCTGGAGGAGCTTAAGAATTCGGCCACGCAGGTTATTGATACGAGCAGTATGAAGCCTGCCCAGCTCAAGGAGAAGATTGTCTCCCGTTACTCCCATTTGGGGAAAAGCACGCTTTCCGTCAATATCACTTCTTTCGGCTTCAAATACGGCATTCCAATCGACGCGGATCTTGTGTTTGACGTCCGCTTTTTGCCTAATCCGCACTATGTGGACCACCTTCGGCCCCACACGGGACAAGACAGCGATGTATATGATTATGTAATGAAGTGGCCCGAGACGCAGGCATTTCTGACGAAGCTGCTCGATATGCTGCATTTTCTGATTCCCCAATACCGCAAGGAAGGCAAGGCCCAGATCATCATCGGCATCGGCTGCACCGGCGGAAAGCACCGCTCTGTGGCCATTTCCGAATATTTGGGTAAAATGCTGGGGGTAAGCGAGACGGAAACCGTATCGGTCAGCCACCGGGATGCCGAACGCGACAGGCATTAAGGAGAGAAGGGATCTAATCGTGGCTGAACAACCGGGACAGCGTCCGCGAATCGTCGTCATGGGCGGCGGCACCGGCCTGTCCGTTATGCTTCGCGGCTTGAAAGAAAAGCCGCTGGATATTACCGCAATCGTAACGGTGGCCGATGACGGCGGTAGCTCCGGCATCCTGCGCAGCGAGCTGCAAATGCCGCCGCCGGGCGATATCCGCAACGTATTGACGGCGATGGCCGATGTCGAGCCGCTGATGGCCGACATTATGAAGTACCGCTTCAGCAGCGGAGAGGGCCTTGCCGGGCACAGTCTCGGCAATCTGATTTTGGCCGCGCTTACCGATATATCCGGCGATTTCGTCACCGCCGTCCGGGAACTGAGCCGGGTCTTCGCCGTGAGGGGGCGGGTGCTGCCGGCCGCCGGCGAAGCGGTGGTGCTGAGTGCGGAGATGGAGGATGGCACGGTCGTAAAGGGAGAATCCAAGATTCCAGAAGCCGGGGGCAAAATCAAGCGGGTCTTTCTGGACCCGCCCGATGTCGAGCCGCTGCCGGAGGCGCTGGAGGCGATCCGGTCCGCCGATGCCATTCTGCTCGGTCCCGGCAGCCTGTACACCAGCATTTTGCCGAATCTGCTTGTGCCGAAGCTGGCGGAGGCGGTTGTAGCCTCTAACGCGGTCAAGATGTTCATCTGCAACGTGATGACCCAACCGGGGGAAACGGATAACTATACGGTAAGCGACCATTTGCAGGCCGTGTACGATCATATCGGAATGCATTTGTTCGATTATGTCATCGTTAATAATGGCGAGATTCCGCCCGAAGTGCAGCGCAAATACGCTGAACAAGGGGCGCGTCCAGTCGGACTGGACACGAAAGCCATAGATGATCAGCGCTATAAGCTTATTGCCGACAAACTGGTTTTATTCCGCACCTATTTGCGGCATGATACGGATAAGCTGAGCCATCATATTTATCAACTGGTTCAGGATTGGATAACACGAAAGAGGTGAGAACCTTGTCTTTTGCGGCGCTAACCAAAAAAGAACTGACGATGGTCGAGAGCGGCCCCTGCTGCGAGAAAGCGGAGATGTCCGCGCTGATCCGGATGAACGGATCGGTGCAGCTTTCAAGCAAAAGGATCGTCCTCGACATCTCAACAGAGAATGCCGCGATTGCAAGGCGGATTTATTCCTTGCTTAAGAAATATTACCAGGTTCATACCGAGCTTCTCGTGCGTAAAAAAATGCGTTTGAAGAAAAATAACGTCTATATCGTCCGAATCCCCGCCCGTGTGGAGGAAATTCTGAACGACCTCAGAATCGTCTCGGAGGGCTTCATGTTTACGGACGGCATTGACGACAGCATTGTCCACAAGAACTGCTGCAAACGCGCGTACCTGCGCGGCGCTTTTATGGCGGGAGGCTCGGTGAACAATCCCGAAGGTTCGTCATACCATCTGGAGATCGCCTCCATGTATGAGGAGCACTGCAAGGCGCTGGTTGAGCTGGCGGGGGAGTTTCATCTTAACGCCCGCTGCATCGAGCGCAAGAAGGGATTCATCCTCTACATCAAGGAAGGCGAGAAGATCATCGAGTTCCTGAACCTGATCGGCGCCCATCAGGCCTTGTTCAAATTCGAGGATGTGCGCATTATGCGCGACATGCGAAACTCCGTCAATCGGATTGTGAACTGCGAGACCGCCAATCTCAACAAGACGATCAGCGCGGCGGTGCGCCAGATTGAGAACATCAAGTTTCTGGAGAAGGAAATGGGACTCGAGAATCTGCCCGACAAGCTGCGTGAAGTGGCGGAGGTCCGGCTGGCCCATCCCGATATCAATCTGAAGGAAGTCGGTGAAATGCTGAAAGGAAGCGTCAGCAAATCCGGCGTCAACCATCGACTGCGCAAGATCGACGAGTTGGCGGAGAAGCTTCGAGGCGAATGATTATTTTCTTCTAGTGTCGTTTAGGTTATAATGATATAATATGATAAAATTTACTGTGAAATTTTTGGGCACATCTTAATTAGGGGGTAAGCGTTTCATGACAAAGCACCCGGTAGTCGTCCGGTTGAAGACGGGGCTCCATGCTCGGCCGGCAGCATTGTTCGTGCAGGAAGCCAACAAGTTCTCATCTGAGATTTTCGTCGAAAAAGACGATAAAAAAGTTAACGCCAAAAGCATTATGGGGATTATGAGCCTTGCGATCAGCTCCGGCACGGAGATTTATATCAGCGCGGAAGGCGCGGATGCCGATCAGGCCGTAACCGCGTTGACGAGCCTTGTCAGCAAGGAAGAGCTGGAGAATCAATAACAGTATCCGCAGCACAGCCCTATTTATGGTATGACCAAAAAGCCCTTTGAGGGCTTTTTTTATTTTTGTCCCCGTGCAACATTTGCCAGGCCTTCTCGTCTAGTAGGTACAATCGTTAGTCACGCAAATCCAATAAAGGAGGATGGCAAAAATGAAGGGATGGATCAAGTCGGTCCTGACAGTATTCGTTGCAGGAAGCTTAATGGTGGGAGGAGTTGCGCTCAGCGGTGGATTAAAGCAGCCGGAGAAGGCTTACGCCGAAGAGGCGCAGAAGAATATCGTCAGTGTCGTGGGCAAAGGAGAACTGTCGATGAAGCCGGATATCGTCTATCTGTCGATCGGAGTCGATACTTCGGCGAAAACCGCCCAGGAAGCCCAGAAGTCCAATGGGGCAAAAATTCAAAAATTGACAGCGCTGCTCAAGAATACATGGGGTATTAGTGATAAAGATATTCAAACCAGCGAGTTCTTCGTACAGCCGAACTATACGTACAACGATAAGGAAGGCCAGCAAGTGAAAGGCTATAACGCGCATCATGTTTTGCAGGTTGCATACCGCGATCTGACCAAGGTGGGCTCGCTGCTCGATGCGGCTTCCGAGGCGGGCGCCAACAATATCGGCAATGCCCGTTTTGCGGTGGAAGACACTTCGGCCTTCGAGGCGCAGGTGATTGAGAAGGCGATGGCCAACGCCGACGTGAAAGCGGCCGCGATTGCCAAAGCCGCCAAGAGAACGCTTGGACAGGTGCTGACCGTCAGCCAGAACGATGGGGGCGCGGGCCCGATATTATATGAACAGAACGCCAAAATGATGTACGGCGCCGCCGATAGCGCCGCCAGTACCGCAGTCCAGCCGGGAGAAGTGAAGATTACGACTCAGCTTAGCGTCATGTATCAATTAAACTAGCAGGGCGGAGTATCCAATAGACAGACATAGAGAGGCTTTTGTCGCATGCTTGGGGGCGGAAAGGCCTCTTTGCTGTCGCGCTGCCATCTATATAATGGAAAGTGTGGGCAACGAAATCACATAAATGGGAGCGGAAAAGGAGAATTATACCATGAACAAGACGAACAAGCTTGTACGCACATGGGGAGCTGGAATGATTGCGGCCGGGCTGCTGCTGGGTGGGACGGTGTTTCCTGCAGCAACGGGTGAAGCGGCGCCGGTTAAGGCTAAGGCTGATTATTCTCGGGTTGCCTTGAAGTTCAATGGAACCCTTACTTCGCAGCAGGGCATTTTCCGGGAGGGAAAGATATGGATCCCTGTAACTTTTCTTAAAAATACACTGGGTTTGCCGATCACCTATGACAAGGCGGAGAATAGCTATACCCTCGGACAGGGAATCCGCCAGGCCAAGCTGATGGTTTCCGAATATGGAATCTCTCTTGCGGTTAACGGCTACTTTATCAACGAGTATGAGGGCCGCAACTTTAAAAACCGTCTTTACGTTCCATTTGGTCTGCTCAGTGATTATTTGGGCTACCTTGGAGACTTTAGCGCTTCCTCCGGCAGATTGAATGTAATGCACCGGCCGCTGAACAAACTGACGGTAACGACGGAGACGTATACCAAGGAGGCCGATGGAGCAACGATCCAACTGGATTACCCGCAGATTTCGGGACTTGCGGAAGCCTCTGCGCAGAAGAGCATTAACGATACTCTAAAACAAGCTGCTATGAGCTTTGCCGCCGGTGCCGACACGGCGATAGCTGAAAAAAGCGAACAGGACCGTCCGTATGAATTCGACTCGAAATACGTGGTAACCTACAACCAGGACGGCGTCCTGAGCCTGGTCATGAGCCAGTACGGCTACACCGGAGGCGCTCACGGAATGACATTGCGCCAAGCCTTCACTTTCTCGCTTAAGGACGGCAAGCGTCTGCTTCTGGGCGACTTGTTTGGAGCCAATCCGAACTACAAAAAGCTTTTGAACGAGAAGGTCGGCAGGCTGTTAAAGGCAGACGAAGGCTATTTTGGCGGTTTTAACGGCCTGAATACCGAGAAATACTTTTATCTTAAAGACGGCCGGGTAGTACTCTTCTTTCAATTATATGAATATACCCCGTATGCCGAAGGCTTTCCGGAGTTCACTTTCGCCTTTAAAGAACTGCTGCCGGACGGAAGCAGTCCGTTCGCCGGTTTAAAATAGTTTTTTGACACTGGATATTCTCCCGTTACGAGTACGGCTTGCCGTTCATATGCTGAATGGTGACCGAGCCATATAGCGGGGAGGGAGAATGTCATGGTATACAACTATACGGCGATCGGCGATTCGCTGACGACCGGCTTCGGAGCGATGCCGGGCAACGGCTTTGTTCCTGTGTACCGGCGGATGTCTGAGATTTCGCTCCGTACTTTTGTCGCCTATACGAACCTTGGAATCAACGGCTTGACTACAGCCGAACTGGAGAAGCTTGTTAGTTATAACCCGCAGTTTCGCCAATCACTTCGAGAGGCGGATCTTATCACGATTTCGATCGGGGGCAATGATCTGATCCATGCCGCCAAGGCCGGGGGACAGTCTAATTCGCCGTCTTCTGTTTATCAAAATGCCCTGAAAGAATCCCGGAGGCATTTTGCCGGCATCATGGGACAGATTCACCATGCGAAGGCGGGAGCCGGCAAGCCTTATATTATCCGGATTGTCGGATTATACAATCCGTATCCCCGGGTGGCAGAGGCCTCGGGCTGGGTCCGGCAGTTCAACCGCCTAATGGCGCAGTACAATAGCAAGGTATGCGGCTTTGCGGATATTTACGGAGCGTTTGCCGGATACGAGCGGGAATTGCTTTCCATCGACCATCTTCACCCTAATGGAAAAGGATACCGCGTCATTGCGGATCGGCTGCAGTCGATCGGATATGGAAGCCTGAGCCCAAATTGAAGACGTAAAAACCCCCTTTGCCCGTGATCATGGACAAAGGGGGTTTGCGTTTTTATGAAAGTTTAACGGGAGTGTTATGCGCCGATTGATGCCGGTTTTTCGATGACTTTATCGACAAGGCCGTATTCGGCCGCATCCGCTGCACTCATGAAATAGTCGCGATCCGTGTCCTTCTCGATGCGCTCAAGCGGTTGGCCGGTACGTTCCGCCAAAATCTTGTTCAGCTTGTCGCGCATTTTCAGAATGCGGCGGGCGCGAATTTCAATATCCGTAGCTTGTCCTTGGGCTCCTCCCAGCGGTTGGTGAATCATAATCTCGCTGTTCGGCAGCGCGTAGCGTTTGCCCTTCGCTCCGGCGTTGAGCAGGAATGCGCCCATGGAAGCGGCGAGACCGACGCAGATGGTGGATACGTCTGGCTTGATGAACTGCATCGTATCGAAAATCGCCATGCCAGCGGTGATCGATCCGCCTGGACTGTTAATGTACAAGGAAATATCTTTCTCCGGGTCCTCGGCGGCCAGGAAGAGCATTTGTGCGATGATGGAATTGGCTACCACGTCATTAACCTCAGTTCCAAGGAAAATGATGCGGTCCTTCAGCAGGCGGGAATAGATATCATACGCCCGCTCGCCGCGGCTGCTTTGTTCTACGACCATAGGAATGTAACTCACGTGGAAAACCTCCTTGAATTAGATCTTCAAAAATGGATTTCGTACAGCTTCATTTTTTACTGTTACCGTATTACCCACATGATAAACAAATTCAAACAAAAAGTCAAAGAAAGTCAAACTCATCATAAAAAAAAGCGCCATCGCATGGCGCTTGGGTTAAACATTCAAGGTTTGGTTAAAGAAATAATGTGGCGCGCCCGCCAAGAATCGAACTTGGATCTCAGGCTTCGGAGGCCTACGTCATATCCATTGGACCACGGGCGCAACAGAAATTATTATAATATAAAATTCGGAGCATTGCAACTCCCGATTCATTTTATAGGTCAACAGCACCGATTCTCCGCGAAAACAATGCGAATGTCCATGCATAAGAAGAAAAGAGGTTGTGAATTCTAGTTTCGGAGCCCTTGCGCTCAGGGCAATATTTGGGTAGAATAATTGGTGGGACTTAAAAAGTTAACCCGGGACGTTTTAAGACCATAGAGAAGGGGAAGAAGTGAAAGACGAAGTTGCAGGAGTGAAAGCATGCGTAACTTATTGGAAATCCAAAAGCAGCTTCTGCCTGACCTCATGGAAACCCTCAAAAGACGGTATACGATTCTTCATCAGATCCTGTTGTCGGATATTATCGGCCGCAGAACGCTCGCCGCTTCGCTTGATATGACTGAGCGGGTGCTTCGTGCGGAAACGGACCTTCTGAAGTCGCAGGGGCTCATCGAGATCGAGAGTGTTGGCATGCGGATCAGCGATGCCGGACGGAAACTGCTTGACTTGCTCGAGCCTGTGGCCAAAAGCTTGTTTGGCCTTGATGATCTGGAAGAGAAAATTCGTTCGACTTACGGTTTGAAGAAGGTTGTCGTGGTGCCGGGCGATTGTGAAGCTTCGCCCTTTACCAAGAGAGAGCTTGGGAGAGCCGGAGCCAGAGCGCTGCTGAGCGTGCTGCGCACCGACGACACGATTGCTGTCACAGGCGGCTCGACGCTGTCCGAATTGGCGGAGCAGATGACCGCTCCAATGTCCTTGTCTTACCGGGACGCTTTGATCGTTCCAGCAAGAGGCGGACTAGGAGAAAGCGTTGAATTTCAGGCGAATACCATCGCTTCGACGATGGCCAAGCGGATAGGAGCGCATTACCGGCTGCTGCATGTGCCCGACTTGCTCAGCGAGGATGCCTATCAGTCGCTGGCTCACGAACCGAACATTTCGGAAATTGTACAGATTATCCGCCGTTCGAGAATTATTGTGCATGGAATCGGAGATGCTGTGGAAATGACCCGCCGCCGAAGACTGGACGACGAGACCGTCAGCAAGATCAAGAGCGCGGGCGCCGTTGCCGAATCCTTCGGTCACTACTTTAACGAGCAGGGCAAGGTGGTCCATTCCATGTTGACCATGGGACTCCGCCTTGAGGATATCATTCGGACGGAGATCGTCATCGGCATAGCCGGAGGCAAGCGGAAAGCCAAAGCCATTCACGCCGTGCTGCGGTTCGGCCAAGAGAACATACTCGTCATAGATGAAGCCGCAGCGGCCGAAATCGTCAGGGAAATTGACGAATATAACGCCGCATCCGAGCAGATTCCGCATTACGGCGAGCATTAGCATTTATTATGCTTTATACTTAAACCTGTTGTCTTGATAAGCCTAAGGCTTGTCTTGAATAAATAAAACGAAATTTAGGAGGAACTATTCAATGACTGTAAAAGTAGGTATTAACGGATTTGGACGTATTGGCCGCCTCGCATTCCGCCGGATTCAAGACGTGGAAGGTATCGAAGTGGTAGCAATCAATGACCTGACTGATGCCAAGATGCTGGCGCACTTGTTGAAATATGATACAACTCAAGGCAAATTCCAAGGCGAAGTTGAAGTTCATGACGGATTCTTCAAAGTGAACGGCCAAGAAGTTAAGGTTCTGGCTAACCGCAACCCTGAAGAACTGCCTTGGGGCGACCTGGGCGTAGATATCGTTCTGGAGTGCACAGGCTTCTTCACTTCCAAAGAAAAAGCTGAGCTTCACCTGAAAGGCGGAGCGAAAAAAGTCGTTATCTCCGCACCTGCTACAGGCGAAATGAAGACTGTTGTATACAACGTTAACCACGACGTTCTTGACGGTTCCGAAACCGTTATTTCCGGCGCATCCTGCACAACGAACTGCCTGGCTCCTATGGCCAAAGTTCTGAACGATAAGTTCGGTGTTGTTGAAGGCCTGATGACTACAATCCATGCTTACACCGGCGACCAAAACACGCTGGACGCTCCGCATAGCAAAGGCGACTTCAGACGCGCCCGCGCAGCTGCCGAGAACATTATCCCTAACACCACTGGTGCTGCAAAAGCAATCGGCCTGGTTATTCCTGCGCTGAAAGGCAAACTCGACGGTGCTGCTCAACGCGTACCGGTACCTACAGGTTCCCTGACAGAGCTGGTTACTGTTCTGGAAAAGAACGTAACGGTAGACGAAATTAATGCGGCAATGAAAGAAGCTTCCGATCCGGAAACTTACGGCTACACGGAAGACGAAATCGTATCCTCCGACATCAAAGGCCTGACTTTCGGTTCCCTGTTCGACGCTACGCAAACTAAAGTTCTGTCCGTTGGCGACAAGCAGCTCGTTAAGACTGTAGCTTGGTACGACAACGAAATGTCCTACACTGCTCAGCTCGTTCGTACGCTGGAACACTTCGCAAAACTGACTAAATAATTTAAAGATTTTAAATAGCATCATCCATAGAGCGGAAACAGCAGTTTATTGTTTCCGCTCTTTTCCGAAATACAAGACAATCGCAGCATATTTCGCCTAATCGTATGTTATAGTTCTTTCGGAAAAACGGATGCCGTCCTTTAGAAGGTCGCAGCCGTTTCTTCTTGATGCAAACTCTATGCGGTGCCCCTGTATTCCAAGAGTGGAACAATTCCGGGTGTGGAGGTTAAAAGTCATGAGCAAAAAAAGTGTCCGTGATGTAGAAGTAACAGGTAAACGCGTATTTGTCCGCGTGGATTTCAACGTGCCGCTGGAAGATGGCAAAATCACCGACGACACGCGTATCCGCGAGACGCTGCCGACGATCAAATATTTGATCGAAAATGGAGCTAAAATCATTCTGGCGAGCCATATGGGCCGTCCTAAAGGCCAATTCGTCGATTCCATGCGTCTGACTCCGGCTGCCGAGCGTCTGTCCGTGCTTCTGGGCAAACCGGTTGCCAAAGCTGACGAAGCGGTTGGCGAAGCGGTAAAAGCGAAAATCGCCGAATTGAATGAGGGCGACGTTCTCGTGCTTGAGAATGTCCGTTTCTACCCGGGTGAAGAGAAGAACGATCCGGAGCTTGCGAAGCAGTTCTCCGAACTGGCCGATCTGTTCGTTAACGACGCATTCGGCGCGGCGCACCGTGCGCATGCTTCGACCGAAGGTATCGCCCATTATCTGCCGGCCGTATCTGGACTTCTGATGGAGAAGGAATTGAACGTACTGGGCAAAGCCTTGTCCAATCCGGAGCGTCCTTTCACCGCGATTATCGGCGGTTCGAAGGTTAAAGACAAGATCGACGTTATCGACAACCTGCTGACGCTGGCAGACAACGTGCTGATCGGCGGCGGGCTGTCTTATACTTTCACCAAAGCTCAAGGACACGAAGTCGGAAAATCCTTGCTCGATGAAGAAAAAATCGATACCGCACTTGGCTTTATTGAAAAAGCAAAGAAGCTCGGCAAGAACTTTCTGCTGCCGGTTGACGCTGTTGTGGCCGACAAATTTGGTGCCGACGCAAACACGAAGACCGTAGACATTTCTGAAATTCCTGCAGACTGGATGGGTCTGGATATCGGTCCGAAGACCGCCGCAATGTATGCAGATGTAATCAAGAACTCCAAGCTGGTCGTTTGGAACGGACCGATGGGCGTATTTGAAATCGATATTTTCGCAGAAGGCACGAAAGCAGTTGCTGAAGCCTGCGCGAAAACCGAAGGCTACACCGTTATCGGCGGCGGCGACTCCGCAGCTGCGGCTGAGAAGTTCAAGCTGGCCGATCAAATGGACCATATCTCCACCGGAGGCGGCGCATCGCTTGAATTCATGGAAGGCAAGGCTCTTCCTGGTGTAGTGGCGCTGAACGACAAGTAAGACGTATAAAGGGAGGCAAGCTTTGCTATGAGTAGAACACCAATCATTGCTGGCAACTGGAAGATGTTCAAGACGGTTCCGGAAGCCGAAAGCTTTTTCGCCGAGGTTAAAGGCCAGGCGGAAGTAGAAGGCGTAGAAACGGTAATCTGCGCTCCATTCACCAATTTGCCAGCTCTGACGAAAGCGGCTCAAGGCACGAGCATCAAGATCGGCGCCCAGAATCTGCATTTCGAGGATAATGGTGCTTACACGGGTGAAATCAGCGGCGTTATGCTGAAGGATCTCGGCGTAGACTATGTCATTCTCGGCCACTCCGAGCGCCGCGCTTACTTCGGTGAAACGGACGAAATCGTGAACAAGAAGATGCATGCGGCATTCCGCCACGGCATTACTCCAATCGTATGCGTAGGCGAGAAGCTCGAAGAGCGTGAAGCCGACCAAACGAAGGAAGTCTGCAAAGTACAAACCGAAGGCGCGTTCCAAGGTCTTAGTGCGGAGCAGGCAGCCCAAACCGTTATCGCCTATGAGCCAATCTGGGCTATCGGTACCGGCAAATCCTCCACTTCGGCGGATGCCAATGAGGTTATTGCTTACATCCGCAGCCTGATCAAGGATCTTTATGATGAAGCAACCGCCGAAGTTATCCGTATCCAGTACGGCGGCAGCGTGAAGCCGGAGAACGTTACCGAATATATGGGCCAAAGCGACATTGACGGCGCTCTCGTCGGCGGTGCAAGTCTGCAGCCTGCTTCCTTCATCCAGTTGGTTGAGGGGGCGAAGTAATGTCTGCACCTAGACCGGTAGCACTGATTATTATGGACGGTTTCGGTCTGCGTAACACGGCGGAAGGCAACGCCGTCGCACAGGCCAACAAGCCTAACTACGACCGCTACCTGAAGCAATACCCTAACACGACGCTTACCGCCTGCGGCGAAGCCGTAGGACTTCCGGAAGGTCAAATGGGCAACTCCGAAGTGGGACACCTTAACATCGGCGCAGGCCGGATTGTATACCAGGATCTGACCCGCATCGATAAGTCCATTCGCGACGGAGAGTTTTTTGAGAATGAAACGCTGGTGGAAGCGGTAAAACACGCCAAATCGACCGGCAAAAAGCTGCATCTGTACGCGCTGGTATCCGACGGAGGGGTACACAGCCATATCAATCACTTGTTCGCCATGCTTGAGCTTGCCAAGAAGGAAGAGTTGAACGACGTGTTCATCCACGCCTTCATGGACGGTCGCGACGTCCCGCCGGACAGCGGCCAGAAGTTCGTTCAATCACTTATTGCGAAGATTGAAGAAGTAGGGGTAGGCAAAATCGCTACGGTATCCGGACGTTACTTCGCAATGGACCGCGACAAACGCTGGGATCGGGTAGAAAAGGCTTACCGCGCCATGGTTTACGGCGAAGGACCGAAATTTACGGACGCATTGCAGGCGATCACAGCTTCGTACCAGAATTCCGTGTATGATGAGTTCGTTGAGCCTTGCGTGATCGTGGACGAAGAAGGCAAACCGGTAACGACTGTGGAAAGCGGCGATTCCGTCGTATTCCTGAACTTCCGTCCGGACCGTGCCATTCAGCTGTCCCAAGTATTTACGAACGCGGATTTCCGCGGCTTTGATCGGGGCCTATTGTTCCCGCAAAATCTTCATTTCGTCTGCTTGACCACGTTCAGCGAAACCGTTCAGGGATATGTCGCCTACAAACCGAAGAATCTGGACAACACACTTGGCGAAGTGCTGGTTCAGAACAACAAGAAGCAGCTGCGCATTGCGGAGACCGAGAAGTATCCGCACGTAACGTTCTTCTTCAGCGGCGGACGCGACGTCGAACTGCCGGGAGAGACCCGTGTTTTGATCAACTCCCCGAAGGTGGCAACGTACGACCTGCAGCCGGAAATGAGCGCCTACGAGGTCGCTGCCGCTTGTGTGGCTGAGATTGAAGCAGACAAACATGATGCCATTATCCTGAACTTCGCCAATCCCGACATGGTTGGGCACTCCGGCATGCTGGAGCCGACGATTAAGGCGGTTGAAGTGACGGACGAATGTGTAGGCAAAGTAGTCGAGGCCGTTCGTGCCAAAGGCGGCGTGACGATCATTATTGCCGACCACGGCAATGCTGATATGGTATTCGACGAAGAAGGCCGTCCGTTTACGGCGCATACGACCAACCCGGTTCCGTTTATCGTGACGGATGAGAATGTGGTTCTTCGCGATCACGGCATTCTCGCGGATGTGGCGCCGACGATTCTGGACCTGATGGGCCTTCCGCAGCCTGCGGAAATGACCGGACAATCCATGATTGCCAGCCGCAAGTAATACGGACAAGACTTTACGATGTACTGCAAGGCTTTATCAAGACTAAATCTTTGTTAAAAAGGAGATTGAATTGACATGACCATTATTTCCGACGTTTATGCACGCGAGGTACTTGACTCCCGCGGCAATCCTACTGTTGAGGTTGACGTTTACCTGGAATCCGGCGCAAAAGGCCGCGCTATCGTTCCTTCCGGCGCTTCCACTGGCGCTCACGAAGCCGTTGAGCTTCGCGACGACGACAAATCCCGTTACCTGGGCAAAGGCGTTCTGAACGCAGTGAAGAACGTTAACGAAATCATCGCTCCTGAAGTTATCGGCATGGACGCTCTGAACCAACTGGGCATCGACAAAGCCATGATCGCTCTGGACGGAACTCACAACAAAGGCAAACTGGGCGCTAACGCCATCCTGGCTGTTTCCATGGCAGTAGCCCGCGCTGCAGCCGCAGCTCTGGACGTGCCTCTGTACACATACCTCGGCGGATTCAACGCTAAGCAGCTTCCGGTTCCGATGATGAACATCGTTAACGGCGGCGCTCATGCCGACAACAACGTTGACGTGCAAGAGTTTATGGTTCTCCCAGTAGGCGCTCCTACTTTCAAAGAAGCTCTGCGTACAGGCGCGGAAATCTTCCACAACCTGAAAACCGTACTGAAAGGCAAAGGCCTGAACACTGCGGTTGGCGACGAAGGCGGCTTCGCTCCTAACTTCACTTCCAACGAAGACGCACTGTCCTCCATCATGGAAGCCATCGAAAAAGCCGGCTACAAACCGGGCGTTGACGTATTCTTGGGCATGGACGTTGCTTCCACTGAGTTCTTCAAAGATGGTAAATACCATCTGGAAGGCGAAGGTAAATCCTTCACTCCTGCGGAATTCGTTGACCTGCTCTCTTCCTGGGTTGACAAATACCCAATCATCACAATCGAAGACGGCTGCTCCGAAGATGACTGGGAAGGTTGGAAACTGCTCACCGAGAAACTGGGCAACAAAATCCAACTGGTTGGCGACGACCTGTTCGTAACCAACACCGAGCGTCTGGGCAAAGGTATCGAAGAAGGCATCGGCAACTCCATCCTGATCAAAGTTAACCAAATTGGTACGCTGACTGAAACATTCGACGCGATCGAATTGGCAAAACGTGCAGGCTACACTGCTGTTATTTCCCACCGTTCCGGTGAGTCCGAAGACAGCACCATCGCCGACATCGCCGTTGCTACCAACGCTGGCCAAATCAAAACAGGCGCACCTTCCCGTACTGACCGTATCGCCAAGTACAACCAATTGCTTCGCATCGAAGACGAACTGGGCGAACTGGCTCAATACAACGGCCTGAAATCCTTCTACAACCTGAAAAGATAATAAGGTTCACTCGAACCTTATGAACGGTTAGGATATAGAGACTGCTTCCCGGTCATTTAATGATCGAGGGGCAGTCTTTTTTCAATAGTGTGCGGCCTGCAACGTGTCTCAGCAATCAATTAAGTTGTATTACTACAGGCTGTATGGTAAAATAAAAACGCTGTTTATGAAACGTGAGTAGTAAATTCACATAGATAGTGATGCTTAGACGTAGGGGGTGGAATGAATGGATATTTTTCTGAAAGTGCTGCTTCTGATTTTTTCTATCGGACTGATTACGGTGGTTCTGCTGCAAAAAGGCAAGAGCGCAGGCCTTGCAGGCGCCATCTCCGGTGGAGCTGAGCATCTGTTTGGCAAGACGAAAGCGCGGGGTATGGACCTGGTGCTGCAGCGTATAACGGTAGGACTGGCGGCGGGATTCTTTATTCTGTCCATTATTGTTGCCGTTGTGGTTGACTAAAATAGACTAATGGAACCTTCGCTCTTTACGATGGAGCGGGGGTTTTTTTGTAGCCGGCTTGAGATATGTAAGAATTGGAAAATGAAACTCTGCAACGTGGCTCCTATTGCCCAGCCAACATTCCTTAGGCAGAAACAGATGCGGGATAGAAGTTGGATTTCTAAGCAAGAATAACAATAAGAAGGACGGAACTTACCGAATCGCTATAAAATGGTGGAGGAAGCAGCGTCTTGTTCGAAACGGGATTTTGCAGCGGTGGGAAGGGATGCCGGGGATTGATTTCGTGTATACTAGGGTATGAAGTATATAAGACATAAAAGTACATACCAGCCGGCGGCCTGCGCCGCGGCGGGCCGAGGTGACGATGATGATAACACAAGAGAATCTGCTGGATTTCATGCGGGAAACCGCTTATAAACCGATGACTTACGAGGAATTGATTGACCATTTTCATTTTGCGGAAGAAGAGGTACTGAAGGAGTTTAACGTTCTGCTGAACTCCCTGGAGCAAGAAGGACGGATCGTGCTGACCCGTACCAGACGCTATGGCGTGCCGGAGCGGATGGACTTGCTGCGCGGACGTCTACAGGCCCATGCGAAGGGCTTTGCCTTTTTAATACCCGACGACCGGGAGCATCCCGACGTGTACATTCATGCCAACGATATCAAAAGCGCCATGAACGGCGATATCGTCCTTGTCCGGGTTACCTCGCGGAGCCATGCCGGCGGCCGGATGGAAGGTGAAGTCGTGCGCATTGTGCGCAGAGGCGTGCTGCAGACGGTCGGCGTGTTTCAGAATCTGGAGACTTACGGCTTTGTGCTGCCGGATGATAAGCGGATTAACCGCGATATTTTTATCCCGAAGGAATCGTTTAACGGTGCAGTCGATGGGGAAAAAGTCGTGGTCCGCATCGTAAACTATCCGGAAGGGCGCGCGGCGGCGGAAGGGGAAATTATCGAGATTCTGGGGCATAAGGATGATCCCGGCGTCGATATTTTGTCTGTCATCCGCAAGCATCAGCTGCCGGAGGCTTTTCCTGAAGAAGTCATGGCCGGAGCGAATGCCGCTCCCGATTCCATTACGGAAGAAGAAATCGTGGAACAGGGCCGCCGCGACCTGCGGGGCCTGAATATCGTCACCATCGACGGGGAAGACGCCAAAGACCTGGATGACGCGGTCAACGTCGCCCGTCTGGAGAACGGCCATTACAAGCTTGGCGTGCATATTGCCGACGTCAGCTATTATGTGCGCGAGAACTCGCCGCTGGATAAGGAAGCGTATGACCGGGGCTGTAGCGTCTATCTTGTCGACCGGGTCATTCCGATGCTGCCGCACCGTCTGTCGAACGGCATCTGCTCTTTGAATCCGCAGGTGGACAGGCTGACGATGTCCTGTGAGATGGAATTCGACGAGAATATGAAGGTCGTGAAGCACGATGTTTTTACCAGCGTGATCCGCACCAAGGAACGGATGACTTACACCAATGTACGCAAAATTCTGCTGGATGAAGACCCAGAGCTGCTGAAGCGCTACGCTCCCCTTATTGAGGACTTCCGGCTGATGCGTGAAATTGCGATGAAGCTGCGGGATGCGCGTATGCGGCGCGGCGCGGTCGATTTTGACTTCCAGGAGAGCAAAGTCATCGTCGACGAGAACGGCAAAGCGGTCGATATCGTAAAAAGGGAACGCTCTATCGCGGAGCAGATCATTGAGGAATTCATGCTGGCGGCGAACGAGACGGTGGCTGAGCATTTCCACTGGCTCAAGGTTCCGTTCCTGTACCGGATTCACGAGGACCCGGATCCCGAGAAGCTGCAGAACTTCATGGCGTTCGCGGCCAACTTCGGCTATCACGTCAAGGGACGGGGCAACTCCGTGCATCCCCGGGCGCTGCAAAAGCTGCTGGAGGATATTCAGGGAACGAAGGAGCAGACGGTCATCAGCACGATGATGCTCCGCTCCATGAAGCAGGCGAAGTACGACGCGGAGAGCACGGGACATTTCGGGCTGGCTGCCGAATATTATTCCCACTTCACGTCACCGATCCGGCGGTATCCCGACCTCGTTATTCACCGGGTTATGCGCGAGGTGCTGGAGGGCGGCGGGGCGCTCAGTGAGAAACGCCAAGAGTATCTGGCGAGCCGGATGCCGGACATCGCCCAGCAGTCCTCCGAGCGCGAACGCGTCGCGGTAGAGGCGGAGCGGGATACGGAGCAGCTTAAAAAGGCGGAGTACATGTTGGACAAGGTCGGCGAGGAATTCGAGGCGATGGTCAGCAGCGTGACCAGCTTCGGCATGTTCGTCGAGCTGGAAAATACCGTCGAAGGGCTGATCCGTCTGAGCAATCTGACGGATGATTATTACCACTTCGACGAGGGTCACATGGCGCTCATCGGCGAGCGCACCTCGAAGGTGTTCCGCATCGGCGACGAGGTGAAGATCCGCGTCGCCAAGGTGAACATGGACGACCACACGATCGACTTCGAGCTGGTCGACATGAAGCCGCGCGCGGCAGGCGAGCGCCGCAGCGGAGGCTTTGGCGGCGGCCGCGGAGGCAAGGGCGGGCGCGACCGCCGAGGCGGCCACAGTGCGCCGGCTGCCACTGGCGCCGGAGGCGGCAAGAGCCGCGGCGGCGGTAAAGGCGGCGGAGCCGCCGCCGGTGCGGGCGGCCGCGGCAAACGAGGCCGCGGCGGGCGCGTACTCGGCGCCGACCAGGCCGGAGGCGCCGCCGAGCGCAGCGGCGGCCGGGCACGCGGCGGCGAAGCGGCGGCCGGCCGGAGCAAAGGCAACGGCGGCTCATTGGCCGCTGGCGCAGGGCCGGGCGCTGGTGCGCGCAGCCCGAAGGGCGAAGCCGGGGATGCCGGCGGTTCCCGCGGCATCAGCTTCGGCTCCGGCAAGGGCGGCTACGGCGCCCCGCCAAGCGGGTCGAACGGCCGCGGTGACGTGTACACCGGCATCAACAGTGACACGAAGTTTCGTACCCGCGAGGACCTCGGGGGCGACTTCGGTGGCGCTGGAGCTGCAGGAGGCAAAGGCCGACGCAAGAGAAAATCGAAAAACGGCGTCTTTATCGGCGATTCCGTAACTCCGGGCAACGTCGAGGCCGCTGCCGACTTCGGTACTAAAAGCAGCGAAGGCAGGAAGCGGAAGAAGAAAAAATAAAGCTGGATCATTAAGCTTTTCATGACAATCAAAGCGCTGTGTCTCCCGGCGACGGGGACCGGCGCTTTTTTTACTGATAGATGCCCGACTATAAAGATGCCCTGACTTTAACCTGGCGTAAGGATACACGCTGAAAATCGGCAGCTTCTCGGCGATTTCATTGAGCCAACGATTTCTCCGACTGCCCGAAGTACTTTGAACCGTTCATTTTATCCGGAGCAAATGGGCGGAAGCAAACGCTTTTATCGTTCCTTGCTTTAGCAGGAGCGCTTTTGATACAATAGAAGTCAGACGTTTTCTGTTCGTTGAATTTGCATGCAGCAACAGCAGAGAAGAGACGCCGTAATTATCGGTTCAAGGAGTGATTGTCATGGGTAAAAAAGCAGATGGGAAACTGCTCGCCCAGAACAAAAAGGCTTCCCATGATTATTTTATTGAGGACACCTACGAGGCGGGCATGGTGCTGACGGGAACGGAGATCAAATCGCTGCGCAATGGCCGTGCGAATATCGGGGATGCGTTTGCCACGATCCGCGGCGGCGAGATTTTTGTGCACAATATGCATATCAGTCCATTCGATCAGGGTAACCGCGCCAACCCGGACGACCCAACGCGCACGCGCAAGCTGCTGCTTCATAAAGAACAAATCAGCAAGCTGCTCGGGCATTCCAAGCAGGAAGGGTACACGATTGTGCCGCTGAAAGTCTACGTCCGCAACGGCTACGCCAAGCTGCTGCTGGGCATCGGCAAAGGGAAGAAACAGTACGACAAACGCGACTCCGCCGCCAAACGCGATGCGCAGCGCGATATCCAGCGGGCACTGCGGGAGAAGCAGAAGGTCGCGAGATAAGACTGCCAAACTCCGCCTTTGTTTCCTGCAAGATCTATATGATTATGCTGCAAAATATGATATACTCTTTTATGTAAGACAAATGCTTCAGATTATCTTTTCGCCAGATGGCGGGAAGGATAATGGATACGGATCGCTCTTGCCGGCGATTCCCTTGATCCAGGAAGCCCTTTTAATGAGGGGCCGTTTTTGGATTCGACGGGGGTAGTTCGAGCATGGGTAGCGAGTAGTGGGGACGCGTCCGCTTCATCAACGCTAAAGCCAATTAAACGGCAAACAAAACAACAACTTAGCTTTCGCAGCTTAATAACCTGTGAGCTAGCTCCTACCTTCCATCGCCCATGTGGCGGGCTAGGGGCTCAACTTTAGTGGGATACGCCGCTTGGTCTCCGCCTGGGGTCAACGGAAGAAGATAATCAGGCTGACCCGAAGGGAATCCGGTGACAGGGAGTCTCTAGGGTGACATCAAATCTGTCACTACACTCGTAGAAGCTTATGTGGCGTTATCTTCGGACAGGGGTTCGACTCCCCTCGGCTCCATATTTTGAGCCCACATCAGCGAGTACCGGTAGCTTGAAATCGACCTCCACATGCTCGGCGTAGACAAGGATACGCTGAACATAGGTTTGGAAGAATCGCTTGAGCTCGGGAAAGTTCTTGTGGGCAATGGAATCTTTTAAGGAAAAGAGCAGTGATCGCAGAACATCTTCTGTGATTCCGGCTCTTTTTTCTTTTGTCATAAGCTTGGCCAATTCAACTTCTAGATTCGCTTTCTCGGCCTCCAGTATGTTCACTTTCTCCACAAATGAAGCTTGCGTGAAGCCTTGTGCGACTGCGTTGACGATGTTCGTGATTTGATCCGTGACGGCACGAAGTCGCTGTTCCAAGTTCGCTCTTTCCACAACGTCCTTGGTTTCAGCTTTCAGAATCTGTCTGTTGACCTGCTCGACAAGCTTCGGAATGTTCTCCTCGCTGAAGATATGGCTTTGCAAATAATCCAGAATGTAGCCCTCGATGTACTCCCGTCGAATCTCCTTGTTAGAGCAGCTTCGGGAATTGTCCTTCCTATTGCATCTGTAGGTCACGTATTTTAACTTGCTTCTGCCCGAATATTTGACATTGCCAGCCATGCCGGATTTCGCGCTGTGGAGTTTTTGACACTCTCCACAAAAGATCAATCCACTCAACAGGTACTGCTCTTTTGCCGTATAGGAACCCGAACGCCGCGTTCGATGATTGTCGGCAATAAGCTTCTGCACGGCCTCGAAATCAGCCTTACTTATGATTGCGGGTATGGCATCCTCAATTCGGATAATTTCGGAGTCATCCTTCTTCCGGTTGCTATTGCGCTTTCCTAAAGCATCCTTACTATCGGTGACATTATACAAATAAGTCCCGGTATACTTCTCTGTTCGAAGAATATCGTGGATGGTCGCTTTGCTGATGGGTCTTCCAAGGCGGGAACGGAATCCCTTTTGCTCAAGAAGCTGCGCAATCTGTTTGTAGCCATGCCCGGCGAGGAACTGCGAGAAGATCAGATCAACAATTGGACGTTCTTCATCGTTGATGACAAGCTTTTGTGCCTCTTTGTCCACCTTATAACCGATAGGTGGACGTCCCCCAGTATGTTTACCTTGCAAGGCCGTTTCTTTCAAACCTTTCATCGTTTCACGAGCCAAATTTTTGCTGTAATATTCCGCCATACCTTCTAGAACGGACTCCAGAATAACACTCTCCGGTGAGTTATCCAAGTTCTCCAGTACACTGACGAGAGATACCCCAGCAACACGTAATCTACGCTTGTATATCGCACTATCATATTTATCGCGGGAGAAGCGATCCATCTTATGAACGATCACGGCTGCATACAGCTTCTTTTCGCAATCCACAATCAGACGTTGGAATTCGGGCCTCCTATCCGAGGTTGCTGTCCTAGCCCGATCGATATAGGTTTCCACGACTGTGTACCCGTTTCTCTGTGCAAACTCCTCAATCGCCCTTACCTGGGCATCAATCGACTCATCCCTTTGGTTGTCCGAACTGTAACGGGCATAAACGGCAGCTTTCTTCATGTTCATCCTCCAAACTAAAAGAATTTATGTGAAATAGCAGGCCACGCTTCTGTACACGCAAGCTGCTATGAATTTTCATCGAGACTGATGAACTTCGCGAGTAATTCCCCTGCGGGGTGCCACAAGTTTGTGTCATCAAGCGGTTTATTGTTCTCCAATGAACTAGTTTGGTCTGGAGAATATTCTTGTTTATTCAGCTTTGTTCTCGAAATTCTGGTCTGCATCGTAACCATCCCCATCTGTATTCCTCCTCAGCAAACTGATCCGACGCTTCAATTGGTTTCAGTAATGTCTCCTAATTTACTTGGATTTTAACGCAAAAAATTTTTGCTGTGCAATTCCTCCCGTCAACCACGTTCGTAAGATGTTCGGATAACATTCCTTCTGAACAAGTCCCAAGTCGTGAGCGATTTTCTCCAAGAGCAGAACCCGATAAATTGCAAAAATTAATATCGATAGGATAAAATCCGGCGAAAACATCAAAGGGAGGATTGCCAAGTGGAAGTAATCAGTTTGAAGCAGTTCGCGGAGAGACAAGGAGTAAGCATGAGTACCGCTAGAAGATGGGTCCAGCAAGGTCTACCTTGCGCCAAGGCGACGAAGTATGGGAAATGTCTCATTGACGCAAAGAAAGCAAGAATGTGGGTATCGAAACTTAAGCAGAAACCATCCCCTGACTGCTTGTCGATCCAGCAAACCGCAGACTTTGCCGGGGTACACCGCAATACCGTCCGTAATTGGATGAGATCCAATGAAGAATTTAGAGAATCGGTCGTAATCGCCGGGAAGGCAAGCTATATGATTTCCAAGCAAAGACTGGAAACCTGGCTAGATGCGCGTAAGAAGGGAGACGAGTGAACATGCAGAGTTGGCTTTTGAATGCTGTAGAAAAGATGGCTTACCATCCGGAAGAGATGAAGGCGATTGGACTCCATTTCGTCATGCTGATTTTGATAGTGGGACTCACGCTTGAAGTGTCGATTAGTCTCTATCTCCATAGCAGAAAGGGGGGAGTGTAATGAAGCAAAGGATAGCTAAGGTGCTGATCAGCCTGTTATTACTAACATATGTTTTGCCTTTGCTACCGGCTGGAACAGCGACCGTGCTGCCAGTGTCTGTTTCAACCGTCATGGCAGATGTATACGACGATACGGCCCAGTTTCCTGATGCAAACCTGCGGCTGGCCGTTGCCACATGGCTCGGCAAATCGGTTACGGATACGGTCTACCAATCGGATATCATAGCCAAGCTGCCAACGGCGGGTTATACCTTTTCAGTTAACAACAAAGGCATTGCCGATCTTACAGGCATAGAGATTTTTGAAGGAACGGGGATTCAGTATCTGGATTTGGGCCGGAACTCGATCAACGACCTTTCTCCCCTAGCGAACCTGACCTCGTTGCAGCAGCTAAATGTCGAGAGTAACCAGATTTCCAGTCTTGTCCCTGTACAGAATATGGTGAATCTCAAGGCACTGAATGCCGGTTCCAACTCAATATCCGATTTGTCGGCAGTAAGTTCACTGACGGGGCTCACCGGCTTGGATGTGTCGAACAACGCGATAGCGGATGTAGCCTCTCTGGCGGGGATGGTGAATTTAACGAGCTTGAACCTGGGGCGCAATAACATAGCTGACATTGAGCCACTGTCTGTACTGATCGATCTCCAAACCCTGCAGCTTGGCTCTAATGCCATCTCGGATATCGCTCCGCTAAGCGGTATGACTAAGCTGCAAACTCTCTTTTTGGATATCAATAATATTTCAGACCTTTCTCCAATGGCCGGATTGGTTGAGATTACTTCTCTTAACATTGGCAGTAATAATGTTTACGACCTCTTGCCACTAAGCAACCTAACGAATTTGACTCAGCTTATCCTTTCCGCAAACAAGGTAGAGAATCTTGCTCCGCTGAGCGGCTTGACACAGTTGAGCAATCTGCAAGCTTCACAGAACCTGATTCATGATCTTTCCCCGCTTGCAGGTCTGGGCAACATAACGTATCTGAACCTCCAATATAACCCGATTGTAGATGTCACACCGTTATCCGATTTGACAAAGCTGAGCAGTCTGAATTTGAGCAATACCTTTCTGAATCCGTTCAGCGGAGAAGGGCAAACGGCAATAAACAGCATCGCTGTATCGGGAATAAAAAGGACTTCACCGGAAGTAAAGTACGGAGTTACCTCTGGCTCATCATTTCTCCAGTCGATTGAAATTGAAGTCGGGGAGACTCTCATGCCTCATTACGGGTTCTTGCAATCATTGGAGGGAACAAACTGGTCGAGCAGTGTTTCTTGGCATCAGACTTTCCGTGATTACTATGCTTCGACAGCGTCTACCTTTAGTTCCGCCGATCCCGCTATCGCCTCGGTAGACGCAAGTGGACCCATAACCGGCATAACGCCGGGAACTACCCAAGTCACTGCCCGATTGTTCGGCTGGTCTTCTGACTACACGGAGTATACCTTCGAAGTCGTGGTAAAAGAAGCATTGGCACCGAGTCCGACTCCAGAGCCAAGCTCTACGCCTACGCCGACGCCGGAACCCAGTGTGGGGCCAACGCCAACTTCAACCGTGACTCCAACGCCGACACCCACAGCCAGTCCAGATTCTTTGGGCTGGATCAAAGTCACTCCAAACAGTTCGGTGATTTTCGTAGGGGATTCTTTGCAGTACAAGGCAGAAGCGATGTTTACGGATGGAACCAGTCAAGATATTACGGATGTGGCCACTTGGAGCCTCGACAATCCAAGTATTGCCGATATCAACAAGGGGCTGCTGACAGCAAAACAATTCGGGAGTAGCGGAGTTGTTGCCACATGGGGTGGAAAATCGGGCGCAGTTGGACTCATGGTCAACAAGCTTTCTGTAACAAGACTTACGATTACTCCAGCGAACTCGACAGTAGGCGTAGGGGAGATGGTGCAGCTAAAAGCGTCGGCCCAATATTCCAACGGAAGCACTGCCGATGTTACCGATCAAGCTTTTTGGTGGGCAGTAAATAATATACTCACAGTTATTGACAATCATGGACTAGTTACCGGACTTTCTGAAGGAACTACAAACATTTGGGCGGCATGGAACGGCACAAACGGAGTGACAAGTCTCACGGTGACTGCTGGTGTGTCTCCTACGCCATCGCCAAGCGAGATGCCGAAGCCAAGTGCGACTCCGACACCCTCGCCAACCGCAACACCGGAGCCAAGTATTACTCCGACACCTATATTAACTCCAGAGCCTACACCTTCAGTTGAACCGACTGTAACCTCTACAGCCGATCCGATGGAGCCTATCCCCACTGAGAGTGTTGAATGTGTTCCTTCACCTTGGGCAACACCTCTGACGGATTCAACACCAAGTCCTACTGCTCCTATAGAGGACATTGTGCTGGCGGTACCTGCTACAGCAATGCCTCTACCTTCACAAGAAGTATTGAGTCCAGAACCTTCACCGTCAACAACAACAGAAATCGTAACCACGCTGCAGAATACACCACGTTGGACAGATGTAGTACAAACAATGGATGCTGTAGAGCACACGCCAAAGCCAGTGAAAAGTAACAACTTTGTTCATCCCAGTCCACCTGCAGCCACCCCACCGACAACTAACAAAGCGAAGGTTTCAGTCAAACAATCGATCACTAAAAATGCCCGTGTTAGAGAGGTTACTAAACATAGACCAGAGCCCAAAGAGAAACCGTCGCCCATTCCAAAGAAAGGGGCTATGGGAAGTTCAAAGCCGTTGATGGCTGAACATAAGCAAGAGCCTGCTACTGAGAAAAGGAAGTCTCTAGGGGGACGAGAGAAATCAGCCATTGGAGTTGTTGCAGTAATCGCTACGGGAATCCTTTGGATTATTCTTTGGGACAGAAAGAAGAAAAAGAAGGGGGACGAAGAGAATGGAGAATAAACGAATGGTTTATCGCGTAAGGGCGATCGGGCTTCTAATCGTGTCACTCATATTTCTTGTCGTTTTCCTCACAGACAGAAAGCTGGTTTTGTTCTCCCCACTGGCTTTCATTCCTCTCTTGTTTGCCGCCAGTTCCTCTCGGAGAGTGATGGGGAGTATTTTGAAATTACTACTAATTATAGTTATATGGTTAGGATTAATGATCGCTGCGAACGGTATCGAGAAGGTTAAGAGCAACCTTATCCAAGGGTACGAGCATATCAAGGGTAACAATGAGGATTGAAAACTTCCAAATTAATGGGGGGAAAATCGAGGGATTTTCAAACTTGTCAATAGGGTTCCCGTAAACGGCGCGAGCAGGGTCCGTAAATTCCATGAGGGGCGCTTTCATAAAATCATGTGATCAAATTGGTCTACGCAGGGACAAACTCTGCGATCCTATGGAAAGGCGGTTTGATAGCAATGACCAGAATTACGTTTTATGAAACAGAGGGATTTACAGGGAAAGGTTTAGTCTCCGGAGAAATCGTACAACTCGCCCAGATCGCTTTGGCGCGTTATGTCCAAAACAACAGCGAATATCTTACAGCGGTGAAAAGCGGCAAACGAGAGAATATCATCATAACGGACGGGAATGGAAACGAACTCAGCATCAGCCCGATCACACTCCAGCAAGACTTGGATGAAGATTTCTGGATTATCATCGACAACTACGGCCCGAACTCTGTGGAAGGAATACGGATCAATTTCCTTTTGCCTTAAGAATATTGAACCAAGGAGTTAGCGAGGGAGAACAGCGATTCTCCCTCTGCTTTTCCAACACAATCCCTTTAGCTGAAATCCAATATTTTATAAATTGTGTAATTAAATTCCGGTTCGATAGAATTCAGTATCAAATTTGAAGGATAATCCCACATGGAGGAATGGATATGAACGTTTATGGAGTAAATCAGATCGCCCAAGAGTTAGGTTGCAGCCCAATCACGATTCGGAGAATATTACGGCAACACTCTGATTTCCCGGCAAAGAAACTGCCGGGCATTGAAACCTACGAGTTCAACGTAGCAGATTGTAAGAATTGGTGGAAGCAGCATAAAGGCTCCAGCGAACGGACGGAGATCCCTTCCAATGCCGTGCAGCAAAACGAACTAGCTCGCAAGTTGGGAGTCAGCACTCGAATGATACAGATTTGGAGACAGAAAGGATTGGAGGCAACAAAAATAATGGATGGTACAGTGTGGATTGACCTGGAGAAAGCGCGGAGTTGGTTCCGCAAGCAAAGCGATGAACGGACAAAAGCATACGCCGAAAAAATTTAGTTGATTTCTAAGATAACCCCCTCATGTCAGGTAGCTAGAGTGAGGAAAAAAGAGCTTAGCTTGTCAAGTAGGCGACGGTAAGCGCAGCGGGCGTGTGCCAAGAAACGGCACTAAAAGAAGGTTGTTATAATCGGGTTCGAAAATTCCATAAAAAGGGCGTAGTATGAGTTTCAACAGGACGTACGGGCCCGTCGGACTGCAAAATTCAACCACATTTTGGAGGTAGTGAAATGGTCAAAAAGAAGCTCACTGAAAGTCAACAAGCATTGGTAGATGCTCATGCGGCAGGATACCGAGTCGTTGGGGGTAAGGTGAAAGATGGAAACGGAAACCAGGTGAAAGTAATCCGACCCCGAAAGGGTTATCCATTCTTCTTAGTAGATCGAGAGGGCAAATCATCTCAAATCATGTGCCATCGTATGTTGGCCTATCAGATGTTCGGACAAGAGATGTTCAGAAAAGGAATTGTCGTCAGACATTTGAACGACAAGAAAAACGATCTACGACGGATTAACATTCGTCTCGGGACTGCGAAACAGAACAGAGCCGATTGGAGAAGAAACCAAAAAAATATGAAAAAAGTTAGCTAAGGCTCTTGCGCTATTGAGAATTTGGTGGTGTATTCCCTATACCAAATAGAAAGGAGACCACTACCCATGACAATAACACCCATAGCCCAACAGATCAACCTCTTCATGAAATTGTTCATCCATCGAAGCGATGCTTTCATGCAGAAGAAGGTTGGACCAGGGTGGAAACCTGTTCGAGATGAAGGAAAGGATCGACCATTTGGAGAGGAAGTAGCCCTCTCCCACCTCGAAGGGCGATGCCGGTTAGGAATCTTTCCGCTGAAACCAGCCCCCGAGAACACCTGCATTTGGGTTGCGGCCGACTTTGATGAGAATGAGAACGCCTTTGATCAATCTTGGAAACTACACGAACAACTAAAAACGGAGGGGATTTACTCACTGGTCGAGCGTTCGTTCTCAGGAAAGGGGTATCATGTATGGGTGTTCATAGAGAAGCCCGTAAAAGCCCATGAAGCGCGTACTCTTTTACTCAATTCTTTAATCAAGGCCGAAATTCCTGTGAACGGTGAAGGCGGCAAGAAAAAACAAACTTCAAAAGCACTGGACCGATTATTTCCGACTCAGGACCAGACGTTGAACTACGGCAATCAAATTGGCCTTCCCCTTCAAGGGGAGGCCGTAAAATTAGGAAACTGCGTCTTTATTGACGCCAATCAACAGCCCTACCCCGATCAATGGGCCAAGCTTGAGGAGGCTTATGCGAACCGGGTCCCTGCCGACCACCCAAAACTTAAGGAACCAAGGCATTTATCGGCACCTGCGGTCCAAAGCACAAAGCCTGCAAATGCACTTGAAGAAGGACGTTGGTTGGAACTCGGGCGGTTAGAAGGACAGCTGGAACGAATACAGGGATGTGAAGCAATCAAGGCCAGTATCGCTGACCCTAATCAGTTTAGTAACACGACTTGGACAAGCATCCTATGCAATATTGCCGTGTTTGGTGAAGCTGGAAAAGAATTAGCCCACGAGGTAAGCCGGAAATATGACCGAAGTGTCATTGACAATGACCCGCGTAAAGTGTACTCGGAGGACGAAACAGATCGAGTTTTCTATAGTAAGATTGATCACTTACAACGTTCGGGAATCCCTCCGACCTGCAATTACCTAGAGGAAAATGGATGGGTCTGCCCAAGAAGAAAAGAGAAGACGTGTCCACTTAACATCATCGCTTTGTACGGAGCGCCACCAAGCTACAGTTATTACAATCCGGTGTTCCCCTTGACAGTAGAAGACCGGGAGCAACTGTACAAGTGGGAGCAAAGCGACGGTTATGAATCGTTCTTGAAGTTCTTCTCCGATTCAACGGACTTCGGAATAATTGAGAAGGGCAAAATTATAGGTAAGAAAGCAACGGGATACTGGATACTGAAGCATCTGCTTGGAGACACAAAACTATATGCCAAGTACCCAACTTGGAACAACCGGATACGATCCATCTGGTTTGAGTGGGGCGCACAAGACGAGGCTAATCGCTTCGAGGAGCAGTTGAATCAGATGAAAATGCCGTATGAGCGGACAGACCAAGCCTTCTGGCTTCTGCAAAACGGAGAAGAGTTCAGCTTAGGGGTAGGTAAAGAACTGATCAAGAGGATTGCAACGAAAGCAGAAATCACATTGGGCCAGCATTGGGACGATCCTCTCACTCTTGAAGATCCCTACCGGGTTGCCCCTTACTTTGGAAAATGGAGGGAGTACTACAAGTGATGGAAGAGACTAATCCGTTGGTGCAAATAATGAGCGAAATCGTTGAGGAACGCCCTGATTTGGCACTGCCAGTGACACTGAAGAGCGTCTTCCCGGCACTGCCTAACAACGTCGATCTGAATATCCCGGAAGGGTATACCTTCAGCCCTGAGCACGGCATTAAGATTGCGACAGCTCATGCGATTGAACCTGTTTATGGTTTTGTTATTATACCGACCGCTCTAATCAAAGCAAATGAAAACGACCAACAGCCAATGGTACTGCTTTACTTTTGGGATGATAAACGTCAGCAGTGGGAGAGGCATAAAACTTTAGTTGACTACCAAACTCTGACTTCGACCCGGGACATTACGAAAATCAACAAGATAATGCAGATTGTAGTGGATGAACAGCAAAGAGCACCACTTGCCCGATATTTTGCAGACTTTTGGAAGGCTAACGATCGATTGCAGGTCTTGCCAATTATTGTACAAAAACAGCGATGCGGTTGGTACGGCACCAACGAGTTTTATCCTTTCCTCATTAAAAACGAAGAATCCAATGTGAAGGCTAATAACAAGACGCTGATCTATGCCATTGGTGAAGCAGTGAAGTCTTTGCCGAAGGGCAACATGGCAGCGGCAAAACAAGTAATAGAAGAGCTCCAAAGCAATCCGGTATTCGCGGTATGCCTAGCCGGTTGCCTTGCCAGCGTTGTTGTTCCACTAATTCCAGGAAAACTTGACGAGAATATCGGGATTGATGTCGCTGGGAAAACCTCAAGCGGAAAAACGACCATTGAGAAGTTATCAGTTGACCTGGTGTACGGGTTGGGAGATCTTCTAAAACTGAGCTGGGCCAAATTAAAAGAAGCGGGAATATGGAACATGGCACGCGTAATCAACAATCTTCCATTTATCTTAGACGATACTCATCGGATGAAAGAACAACATGCAGGCATTCCACACGATTTGATCAACGGGCAAGAGGGGCCAAAAAGCATTCAGACTGAGGATGGTTGGGAAGGTAGAGACCCTAATAGTAGTCAGTACGAAGGGACGGCTTTTTTCAACGGAGAAATACCGACTTCTCGGATGGCACCAAAAGATTCGGCGGGGATTTATGGGCGGATATTCATAATTGAACATCCCCCGTTTCCCAAGGAGACAACTGGCAGTGAAGTGGAGAGTCTGAAAAAGAGAGGGCTCGACAATGCTGGACACTTTGCCAAGCCCTGGATCGAACATCTGGTAAAACTGGGTGCAGATAAAATATACCAGCAGGTAGAACAGCTCAACAATATCTTTGACTGCACAGAGAAAGACGCGCTTTACGGAAGACTGGCTACCAAGGCTCAAGTGCTGATCTTTTGCCTGCGGGAGTTCAACCAACTATTCGGCACTAAAATCGATGAGGACAAGATGATCGAACTCCTTAAGCAGTCGATGGATGTGCAAACGGAGAACGTCAATGTGGCAGACAAGCAGATGGCACTTATTGTAGAGAAAGTTTTTGAACAATTAGCAGGTCGGCCGTTTAATGAGAAGGATTGCATCTTGCTCAACTATGACAATGGATACCCGCTTTCCAGCAGACCAGATGTGTGCTATTGCAAAGAAAGCCACCTAATCATTAAAGGAACCACCCTAGAGGAGATTTTAAAAGAAGGTAATTATGTTAATGCTAAAGCAGTCTGCGCACAACTCCAGACTGCAGGATATCTGGAAAAATCCAGTGCCACAAAGCTGAAATACCCACCAGTCGAAGGTCTGAATAGTGATCAGGCCCGAATACAAGGATTCAAGTTCCTGTACAAAGACTTCGAAAAGTTTATTCCGAAAGATGAAGATGACGGCACCAAAAACGACTGAAACTAGGGGGAGCTGACGAAGCTCCCTCTTTTGCTGCTTCAGAAGAGGTGGCAGAAAGAGGGCCAAGGGGGGCCAAGGGGGGGCCAAGATAGGGGCCAAGTACTTGGAAACCGTAGAGAAGGAGTAGGATACAATAGGGCCAAAAGGGCCAAGCCAATTAAGAGGGGTTGAAAGCAGAACAGAATGATTCCTGGTTTTGTGCCGGGAAAGGTATACTTATTTGAGCTTGGCCCCTTGGCCCTTTCGCTTGCAACCCCTTAGCTAGGGTTCTCAAGGTTTGGCCCCCCCCTTGGCCCTATCTTGGCCCCCCCCTGGCCCTATCTTCGGTAAAACTTCTCGCTTCCTCGTTTCTTGTGCCGTTCCCTCAGTACTCCTCTGCCAGCAGGACGGTCGTTACGCTCCGATCCCGTTCGGTGACAACAAACACGCTCTTTTCCCAGATTCCGGAATAAGTGCTGACAATCCGTTCTCCATGTTCGATAGCCCAGTCGTTTAACTTCTTATCGGTATCGCTTACATTTCCATAGTTACTATGGGCATGGCAGTTTACTACGTAAATAACACCGTAGTCGCCGATCATTTCAAGTGCTCCCGGCGTGGCGATTACTTTGCCTATCTCAAACAATGGTTCCATGCTGCTGTTTCCTCCTTGTACTGCTAACGTTAGCAGATCCTATCACAGGAAAATTCAGCTGCGCAATTCCTATCATCATACGAATTTGTGCCTTCCAAGCCTCTGTAGCTCCGAGGTAGGGGGTCAAAGCTTGTTCAGGAAAAGGGCTCGTCAGCAGCGCTCAGTTCGAAGCGGTTTTGTTCACTTTGCGAAAAGCGATCGTTTGTCTTGAGGCTCCTGAACCTTTCTCTATGCTTCTTGTGGGTTCAGGATAGTTTTCCGGCAGGCTGGGTACCTCTTTGGTGCTGCAAGAAGAGAGGAATTCTACGAAAGGCCAAAAAAGCCGCAGGCTATCTGGCAGCAGCTAAAGGTGAGCCCCAAAAGAGGCTCACACGGTTTGGTTAAAGGGTAGGGTGGAGCGACGCAATGGGGAGGGGTGACTGAAGTCATGGGTATTTTGTTATATAGCTAACAGAAATTAATTCCATTAATTGATACTATACTTAGAGGACGGATGCCACTCACGAGAGTAGGTGGAATCCTGATCATCCTGGGCTAAGTGTTTCAGTGCTGCCAGATTAGTAATGGTTATGTATTTGTTCTTAACAGATAGGATTTGTTCGGTTTGCAGTTCCTGCAAAGCTATCGTAACCGATTCCCGGCTGACGCCGATCATAAAGGCTAAGTGTTGGTGGGTAACCTTCCAATTGATCAGGTAGCCTTTCGGAGTCTCTACTCCAAAGTTGGAGTGCAGGTCAAGGAGCAGGTTAGCGACCCGGATTCGGCTCGAAAGGAAGGCGAGGTACTCCAATTTCCTGTCAGCCTGATCGAGTCTTTCGCTTACTACATAGAACAGCTTTCGGAGGATTTGGGGATATAGGTCAATTAGCGTTTCCAGGTCAGGTTTACGAATCATCCAAAGTACGGTTTTCTCCAGAGCTGCGACGGAAGCCAGACGTGAGTAGTTTGCGTGCACAGTCTCAAGCTCGCCTATCGTTTCACCGGGGAATTGATGTCCAAGAATTAACTCTTTTCCCTCAATTTGGCGGAAAATCTTCAGTGAACCTGACTTTATTACATACATCTCTAAGCCTGGATCGCCTTGCCAAAAGATTACGTTGTCCTTGGCATAGTGCCGTTCAGTGAACATGGACAAGACAAGCTCCACGTCTATATTTTGGATATTGAACATTGGGATATCAAGAACGGACTCGAACAAACCGGTTCCCTGCTTTCACTCTATACTGGTTGTAGGTAGCCTTGCTAGCAATGTCTATCTATTATATCGGATTTTAGGGGTAATTCTTTTATTGGTGGATATCAAGAGGCTTTCATGGAGTGTGCCTTTACATAGATTGTGTATCGAAAATTGCTAACGTTATACTGTTTCTAACAATAAGAAGGAGCAGGTGGGAAACGATGAAATCTTACAAGAAGGTCTTAATTGGTTTTTCAATCGCCGCTACCCTGATGGGAACAGCGTCCGCATATGCAGCCACTTTTAAGGACGTAAAGGAGAGCCACTGGGCATATTCGGCAGTCGGTTGGGGCGTAGAAAAAGGGATCACGACGGGGTACGGTAACGGTTCGTTCAAGCCGAACGCTCCGGTAACTTCCGAAGAATTCCTCTCGATGCTGATCCGTTCTTACAAAGGTAAGCTCGTAGCAACCGCTGGACAGCGGTGGAGCGACCCATACTACGCGGTAGCAAAAGAAAACAACTACCCGGTTGGGACAAGCCGTTATGCTAAAATCACGCGGGCAAAGGTTGCAGAACTCATTTCGGGTACGCAAGGCAAAAACTACTCCGGAGACAACGCCATTCGGTACATGTTGGCTAGCGGTCTCGCTGGAGGCAAGACATCCAACACAGTTTACGGCTACAAAGGCGACGACACGCTGACACGAGCCGAAGCAGTAGTCTTCATCAAAAACGTGTTGGATAAAACGAACGGTGCAGACCTGCAAGTTCGCCCGAGCGTACCAAGTGACACTTCGGCACTTCCAGGCGGTAGCGACGGTGGTCTGAACGTAGTGGGTAGCCCCGATCCCACACTCGCTGGTTACGCTCAAGCCATGCTGGGCGCGGCATCTCCGTTGGGATTTGGAGCTGGATATAACAAGCAAGATGAGAGGGCATTTCTCCAAACTCCGGACGGCATCATCTTTATGGCCTACAGTGATACTACGACATCGGGCGGCACGAAAGTTATTACCTTAGAAGGAATGCTCGATCCCAATGCTAACACAGATTCCCAACAACTGAAGGCAGTTCTTGCCGCAATGGGAGCTGTCGGACTTCCGAACAATGACACGGTGAAGAAAGCAATTGTGGACGGCTTGGAATATGGACCTGGTGACACCATCAAAACGGATGGTGTCACACTCGAAATCCTCAGTACCGGTTACGGTCGTCTCGTAATCTACGTCGATTAAGACCAGACAAAACGAAAAGGAGCTCCGGTCCAACAAAAGACCGGGGCTTCTTTGTATCTTGATGAATAACCGCACCTCGCCGTGTGCCCTTCTGTTTGGAGTGGGAATGCTTACGCCTAAAGGTTAAAGAGAGAAACCAGATGACTGGTATTCAAGGACAAAGAGAGTGGTATTTCTCTTGATCGTTGGCATTCCTCCGCTATTGCAATATTCGGGAATAGAAGAGACGACAAGAGAGATATCTTTTCTTTTGAGCGGACAAGCCCTGTCTGGGGACAGACACCGAAATAGACTTCGTCCCTGCTGCCTGCGTGGGACTTGAAATCCACGGAACAGCAAGGACGAGAGCAGCCAGCGCCAAGAGTTTAGCGCGTCTCTTCACTTATAATCAACTCCTTGTCTTCATTATTTAAGGGTAGTAAATGCAATATCTTTGCGAGAACCTTTGAACTCCATACTAAGGCGGATATCCGTAAGGTCGCCCCCGAGCACATACGCTTGATATGTTGCCAAAGTCTCTCCGGGTTTTAGAATGTAGGCCCATAACGCATTTTTATCGTTATAGGTCCAAGCTCTCTTTGTTGGCATAATAACATCGAATGAACGACCATCATCAAGGAAATAGGACCACTTTGGATTCATGTCATCTGGATAGAACCCCATTTTATACTTGCTCTTATTTGTGATGGTAATCTTTGTCCAAATAAAGTATTTGGCCTTTTGGTAGTAATCGGTGTGGTTTGCATAGCCGTAAAGCTTCATCAAGTTCTTGGCATCGGTAGAATTAATATCGTAAATCATCATTTTGTGGACTGTGTAACTAAGACCGTTAACAGTAGTAGTAAGAGGCAGAGAAACCTCTGATTTAAGACCGTACTTACTCAAGTTATTGGTGACAACGGCAGCCGGTTTAGTAGTTGCAGCAGAAGAAACGGGCGCATACGCAAAATTCTGTCCAAGAAGTGCACCTGCAAGTAGTATGGCAGCTATTGAAATCTTCAGAAATCTCTTATTCATTTGAATATCCCCCTCAAAAAGTGTTAGACTCCCATCCGTTTTGACAATACTCTAATTTTATTTGAATCTATCTATTATTTCTGTGTGCTAGACCACCAAAACGGGGTGACATCAACCATAGAGAAACAAACTAGATATCAGATAACATTATCTGACTTAGTACATAGTTACATAATGAAAATTGATCGATACATATATTGTCAGAATTAATATGATTATGTTAAAATCCGGGCGTTTGAAATCAAGCAACTTGTCGGGTGGTGAAATTATTGGATTCTTATTCTAAGAAGGAGCTCGCAAAAAAGCTGGGGGTGACGCCACGTACAATCGTTAGTTGGACTCATTTAAAGGATAATCCATTGCCGTTCCACAGAAGAGACATTTACAAAAACAAGGCTGTCTGGGAGTACGTATTCTACGAAGATGAATTAGAGCAATGGCTGGAAAACAGAAGCGGTTAATGCGATTCCGGTCAACAAAACTCAAGGAAGGAATGATTAGAATGAAGAAGTTCACTAAAGAAGCAGTGAAGAGAGCGGGTTTATCGTTGGTAGCGGCAGTCGCGTTGTTTACTATTACAACAAGCAGCGCGTCGGCGGCGAGCGCGGGCAAGGTGATCGTCAAGGTCAATGGCGCTACGATCTCAATGAATGATGCATCTGCTTATATTACCAAGGAAAACTATACACTTGTACCGCTTCGGTTTGTGAGCGAAGCGTTGGGCGCAAAGGTTAGCTGGGACAACAAGGAGAAGAAGGCTACAGTCGAAGTAAGCGAACCAGCCCAGAAAAAAGTCACTGTTGTTTTGTATGCAAATGATATCGTAATTGAATCACCGGCTGAACCCCTATTGATTACATCGGCTGGATCACCAGCAACAATGAAGAATAATCGGGTTATGGTACCTCTCCGAGTCATCAGCGAAGGGCTTGGGGCATCGGTCGGCTTCACGGCCAAAACAGGTGGGGGAGGAATCGTCTCGGTCTCAACTCCTTGGAAAACTCCAGTGCAACCAGATACTCCAGCACCGACGACAACTCCCACTACAAACAGCGAGTACACTACTTGGACACCGACAGCAGACCAGAAAGTCACTGGCCCCGTTGTCTTTAAGCCTCTGACCTGGGATTCTTCTACAAGAACACTGAGCTTTCAGCTTCCGTCTACGATTAAGCATGGTAGTGAGGAGTGGGAAGTGACCTCTGGTCTCAGAGATAGCGGCAAGAAAGATCGGAAACTGGAAACCGGAGTCGAACAAAAGCTTGTTGGCTTGAGCGAAGATTTTATGGTTGCGATCAATATCGACTATGAGCCGCGTTCTGTTGGAATTGACTGCTACTACGTAATGTCAAAGTCGTACGCATCCAAGCACTACGGTTACAAAGGGCTCGTCGATGACGGGCTTATCGTCTACGATTCTCATAAAAACATGGTGACGTTGGAGACCGTGTATAAAGCACTCGGAATCGCCAACTAAAGGAGGGATCGGACATGCGACTCAAACGAAATCTGGTTGCATTCGCAGCAGCCATTTTGTCCATTCAACTTCTGATAACAACTATAAATGATGTTAAAGTTCAAGCGGCATCCGATTCCACTACATTGCAAAGCTGGTTAAAGAGCAGAGCAGGCATCCAATACAATCCAGGCTCACAGGCAAACCAGACGGCTCAGCTTATCATGAGTACTGCGATCACTCAGTTTCCATTTACAACTACGAAGGACTACCAACTGGCCCAAGCATTCCGAAATGTACAAGGATGGACAGATGGACAATTCCATAACTATGCAAAAGGCACCTCAAACTACCTTAATACATCCGCTTCGGTCTCCCGTTGGACAGGCGTCTTCCTCAATAACTTCGCTGGCATTACCGCAACCTCGGGCAAAGCAGTTGTTACCGATCTGCTCAATTTCAACATTAATTCAACCTATCTTACCGATGGTACGGCGGCGAGTACAGGTTACACGATGCTTCCACAAGAGGCTTTTCAGCAGTCAAAACTAATAGGGGCACTCAACCCGCCGAGTGATGTGGAGTTCCAAGCGTCAGGAGGTTTTACGCAGGACGCCGCAAAAATCTCAGCCTTCCGGACAGCGTTGCTACAGAAGAAGTTTGAGACGCAGGATATTTGGGCTCCGGACATCAAGGGAAAAACAGGAATGACTGGTCTGTACAAAGTAACGAGTAAAACAACGGGGCTTCCAAGCTATTTTCTCTACATGAACGAATTCGTCCAGTCCATTGGTGGCACGATGGTCGAGGTCAGCAATTTCAACGGACTTCCAGGCTTTACAACGGACAAGGACGCTTATCGGGGCTATACGATTTACCAGATGACACCGTTCCCGACCTTTCTCAAAGCTACTGCGGTGACCGACTACAATTTGAACGGTAAGAAGACCGCAGGCTTCAAGATCACTTATCAGGCCTATGGGTACACCGGACGGTACGTTACGGTCAGAGTCGGCACGAAAAAGTCCTCAGACGATCTGACCCTTGATCCTGCAAGCTCAGAACAGGCGGCAGATGGTGGAGCCAAGTGGGTACAACCAACCGGTTTTGGAATGGTACAAGGCAAGTGGAACCCTGGAAAAAACTCCAAGTACACTGGAGAAGTATTTATTTCCAGCGAACAAATCTTGCGTTTGGCCGGGACTTCAAGTAAAAAGGTTTCGCTCTCACTTGACGATGGCTATGGCAGGATGGATTACTTGGACTTTGATATATCGAAGATTGTCACGATAAAGCCAAGCCCTTCGCCCACGGCGACACCTACCCCGACTCCAACACCGAAGCCCAGTCCGTCCCCTACGCCAATACCGATTAAAAAGATTGTTACCCCGCCTATTAAGTTCAAGAACATCGGGGAGTATGACGCGACAGCATACTGGACGGCGGTAAAAGACCCGAACTTCTCACACTACACACTTAAGTGCAGCCCGAAATACAACACCAATTACAAGGGAACGTTGGCTTCATACCAGCTAAACGGCCTTACGCCTGAAACCAAGTACACCTGCAAGCTGGAAGCTTTTGATCGGGACGGGAAAAGCGGTGGTGCGACAACCGGCTCGTTTACAACTTTGGCGCTCAAAGGGCCATCCGGTTCTGGCTATTGGAAGGACAAAGGGATTATCCGGCAAATCAACTCACAGAAACAAAGTGAAAAGAGCATTCCTAAAACGGGCATGGACTTATCGAAGTACGCCGGGGACGAAGTGAAAGCCAATGCCAACAAGTACAGTCCGTTCTTTGGCGAAAAGATCGGAGTGTGGGGCATCCCTATCACGAAGCAAGTTACTTATTACTGGGATTTCAATTACACGCGTTCTGTCTACGATTCCTGTAAGTACACCAACTATAATAGTAAGACGAAGAAATATGAGTGCAGCGGAGGTTATATAAACGTAACCGATACGGCTACCGACTCTTGTACCATTGACTACGCGGCAGTCGGACCGGACGGCTGGACCAACATTACAACCAATCCTACCGGCCGGACGATAAAGGCAGTAGCCGGTTGGAACAATACCAGCACAACGATGAAGGTTTCAGCGGTTTCTACCAAGACCTGCAGGGGCAGTGACAGCAGGAACCCGAACCCAACTAGATTCACCTACTATGTTCCAACTCTGTACGAAAGCTCCCCGCAACAGTTATTGTTGGACAAGGGTTTCAGCTCCGTTTACAACAAGATTCTGGACGAGTACCAAGACCTACAACTTACCATTTGGAGCGACGCTTACAGTCTTTCGGTAAAGGACGGAAAGACGCTGACCGGAGTGAACGGGAAAACACCCATTAAGTTCAAGCAGATGTGGTCCAAGTACAGCACTATGGGAGCAGGAAACTAAGGTAATCCAAGCACTCTATAAATTTGATAGAACGGTGCCAAGGTATTGTATCAGTCCTTGGCACCGTATTTATGTTTCGGCATCAAAAATCGGGACAATCTCCAATGACTTTCTTCTATTATAAAGGAGTTCCCGTATAAGTTATTTGTGCTTTAAACAGAATTGGAGAAAAGCAACGGCAAAGGGAATGATAAAACAAGCTGATCATCCTAAACAAAAATTCAAAGATCAGTGGGAATAGGACATAAAACAAGAGAAGTTCTCCGATTGTCTTGTACATAAAGGAAATGAAGGGGCACAGTTTGAGTCTAATTGGTTGCTGAGAGACAAGCTGCCGAGTATTTATTTTCTAGGCTTACGCAAGCAACTCATTAATTCAGTGGAAGGAGGGAAGGAATGATTTGCAAAACAGACTTGGTAGAAGAGGGCAGATTATTTAGTGAAAGGTGTTGAGAATATACCAATGCACTCGCAGTAAGTATCTCCGCCGAAGACCGGGGGCGATTTCAAGCAAATGGACCAGATATATCTTTGGATGTCCGATTATAGAGTGTTACTGAATTGCCGTTGGAATGAAATTCGCTTGTCAATGTAAACTCTATTTATTTTAGAACCGGACCTGGGTCCCGCGCTAGTGTGTGCAGTTTCTTGTTATTGCGGTGCGCGGCGACCCAGTCATAGCTGTGTAGTATTCTTGTCACCTGATTTTGTTGGGTATGGAAAAGAGGTGGTTTGGAAAATTTCTAAAGCGTGAAGGGTTGAGAGAGATTGAGTTGAGGGAGGGAGACGGAGAGTAGTAGAAAATGTAGGCGATAGCGATAAGAAAGGTTTGAGTGTGTTTTAAGCAAGGGATTAAGATGAAGTAGTTGAATTTATTGTAATAAAGTAGGTTTTGTAACAGAGAATTGTAGATTTCATTAGTATAATTTTAATAATTACATATATCACTTGATGTTGAAAGGAGAATTATCGAATGAGTAAGATTCATATTTACATTGATGGAACCTGGTTATTTAATCAATGTGGTCGCGATCGAACTTTATCGCAGTATGTGGAATCGGAAAACTTCTATATCGATTTTATCAGGCTAGATCAGGCTATTAAGGACAAGATAGAACTACTATCTGGTACCAAAGTAGAATCAGGAGGAGGGCGATGGTACTACACTTCAATCATAAAGGGAATTCCCGAAAATGATGTAGATGGAAGTTCATTAGAATGGATGAGAAATAGATCCCATGCTATAGAACAGACAGTAAAGTCTGCTGAGATCGCGGGGTATGACATTACAGGAGCTTTTGAAGTTCCATTCAAATTTTGGATGCCCAAACAGATTCAATCGAAGCTATTTCAAGAAAAGATGGTGGACACATCAGTGGTTGCTAGAATGGTTTTATCATCCACGCAATATCAGGATGACTTTCATGTTCTTATTTCTGGTGATCTTGATATGATGCCTGCAATATCATTAGTAGTTCCAGAATATCTAGATAAGGTAGTTTTGTGCTGTACGGACCCGGCACAATGGGATCCGAATCTACAGCAAACCTCCAAGCGGCTAACTGACTATTCATTTCAGTACGGTCCAATCTATATGGATGAAATGGTTGGCGAAATTATGCAAGGTCATGTCTATCAATGCCAGCATCCTAAGTGCGGAATCTTTTTCTCCAGAAGCAGACCTATACCGAAGAGTCAGAAATCATACTGCCGAGAGCATCTGATTACAAGACCCGTTAGAAATTAGAATAATAATATGGGTATTCGAGAGAGAAATTTTATTCATAGTGGGAGTGATATTTAATGTCTAATGCCTGCACAAGACTTTTAGATATTTTGCAAAAAATTAATAAGTACCCCAATAATGCATTTTCGTTAAGTAGAATGTGGACTGATATTTTCCATTTGGAGGATGCTCCAGAATTTGAATTGTATGTAAAAGACACGGAATTTAGAAAACTGATGTATGACGCTAAACTCGAAGCAGAGCAGTTTGGTGATAAGAATCCATGGATAAGGCATTTTGATCATATTATCAATATCTTTAAGGAGGTTAGCTTAAAAAGTGGCGTCCATGAAATAAAGAAGAATTTTGACACCACATTAGTAGGGATAGAGTCTTGCGCTTTTGCTTTAAAAGTGTCATCTCCAGAGCCAGATATAGACCAAGAATCACTTGAGGAATTTATTCAAGAATTAGATGAAGTTTATCAACTAGCCAATGAATTGAATATTCCCAGTGATCTTAAATTATATATTCTAGATAATGTGCTCCTAACTAAGAAGGCTATAGTCGATTATCACATCAACGGTATTAACGACATTAGAAAAGCAATGGAATCCACTGTGGGGCAAGTTTTATTGAATCATGAGATATTAAATGAAACCCAAAAAGGAAAAGACTACATTAGCAAAGTTATAGGCGTTATGAGCAAGATTAATACAGTATTCTCCTTTTATAATAATGCTCATGCTTTATCCTCTGGTGTAACACATTTTCTACAATTAATAATTAAATAAACACTGCATATCTATGATTTTGTTTTATCATCTTCCTAGTACAGCATCAGAATTAAAATAGTTAACTTTTGGTAGATATGATATAGTCGAGAGAAAAAGAGGTATCGACTATGAAACTACGTGCATATGCGGTTTGCTTGACCCCGGATCAGCAGAAAGAATTACAAGGGGTGTGCTCAAAAGGGAAAGTGGCCGCACGCTCACTCCGGCGAGCACAAATTCTGTTGTGGGCGGACGAGAACCGGGTGGGCGGCAAGCTTTCGGACACCACCATTGCGGAGCAATTACACATCCACACCAACACGGTATATCTGGTCCGTAAGACCTTTTCGGAAAAGGGATTACAGGCTGCTGTCGAACGAAAAAAGAGACTGACACCGCCAAATCCTCCAAAGGTTACCGGCGAACTGGAGGCGAAAATCATCGCGCTCAGTTGCAGTACTCCGCCCGCTGGAAGAAGTCGGTGGACCCTTCGACTTTTAGCAGACAAGACCGTTGAACTGGGTTACATTGACAGCATTTCGTACGACACGGTGGACCGCATTTTAAAAAAACGAACTCAAGCCCCATCTTCGTAAGTGTTGGTGCATTCCACCGAAGCAGAATGCAGCGTTTGTGGCAGCCATGGAAGATGTATTAGAGGTCTACCATTTACCCTACGACAGCGAATGTCCCGTGATTTGCATGGATGAGAAACCGTTCCAACTGCTGGATGACGCTCGAAAACCGATCCCGATGAAGCCCGCCAAGCCGCTGCGTGAAGACTCCGAATACGTACGTCATGGGACCTGCAGTATCTTTATCTTCACTGAACCGCTTGTGGGCTGGAGACACGTCAGCGTTCGTCCTCGCCGCACAAAAATGGAATGGGCGGAGCAAGTTCGAGAACTGTTAGACGTACATTACCCGAGTGCACCCAAAATTCGTTTAGTGATGGATAATTTAAACACGCATTCGATCGCCTCGTTGTATGAAGCCTTTGAACCGGAAACCGCCTTGCGTCTAGCCAAACGGCTCGAAATTCATTACACCCCCAAACATGGCAGTTGGCTGAACATTGCTGAAATTGAGCTGAGCGTAATGACGCGCCAATGTTTAGCAAGACGAATTCCGTCAATAGAAGAATTAGCAAGCGAACTGACCGAATGGGAATCTGCTCGTAACGCTTCTCAAAGAGGTATAGATTGGCAATTCACTACCAAAGATGCACGGATAAAACTTAAAAGGCTTTACCCACAATTTAAAGACTGATGCTGTACTAGTTATTGTGACCTTAAATAATCCTGCCTCGGCTCCATATGGAGTATCAGTGAAGACACCTTAATCGGTGTCTTTTTTCATTTTTGCGGCTGTTTTAGACTATACGTAGTGGTAAAAAAGCTTACTATGACGCGGTTTCTAAGATCTGCTGTTAATAGATACAGTGAGTTTCACTGAGCCTGTACGGAGACAGGGGATTTTGGCCTCCACGTAACCAGTGTTTATTTCGGTCCCCTTCGGCGTCTATTTTCGCCTAACTATACACCATCATCCGCACTTCGATTCCTTAAAACTACTTCTTTAAAGCCCTCAAAGCTTCTCAGTTCTTCGTTTACTCATGCTGTACACGGTTTATATAGCTATACTTCATAACGAAAATCTGATTCAATCTGAGCGGTTCTACGCATCTTTGCAGGGTTCAGAACCCTTGAAAAATGCTATAATAATAACGAATGGAGCTGATGCCGATGGATTTGCTGGACCCGCGTGTGGATTTTGTATTCAAACGGATATTTGGCAGCGAGAACAACAAGGATGTGCTGCTGGCATTTCTTAACCGCATTTTCACCGAAGCTGGCGAGCCGCGGCTGACCGAGATTATCCTGATGAATCCCTATACGGATAAAGATGATCCACTCGACAAACAATCCATTTTTGATGTTTACGCCAAGACCTCTGAAGGTAAAATGATTGATATAGAGATGCAGCTTTTTAATAAGTACGATATAGAGAAAAGAACGCTGTTTTATTGGAGCAAACGTTATGCGAGTCAACTCAGTGAGGGCGACAAGTATCCAGAGCTGAAGAAATGTGTGACGATAAACATTTTAAACTATTCGTTCTTGAAGAATGAGCAATATCATAACATATTCCATCTGCGGGAAGATCGGACAGGGATATCCTTAATTGATGACATTGAGGTTCATTTTCTAGAGTTGCCGAAGCTGGATGAGCATAGCGTTCCGTCTGAAGGCGGATTGATCAATTGGTTGTTGTTTCTGAAAGGTGCCGATACATCACAATGGGAGGTGCTGAAGATGAATGAACCGGGTTTGGAGAAGGCGATGGATACCCTGCAATATTTGAGTCAGGATTCGGACGCTAGACGATTGTATGAAGCCAGACAGAAATATCTGCATGATGAAGCATCCATGATGGAAAGTGCGAAGTTGGCAGGTATAAGGGAAGTGGCGAAGAACATGCTTGCCCTGAATTTGGATATTGCGACCATTGCAAAGGCAACTGGATTAACAGAGCAAGAGATTAACGCTTTGAGGAAATGAAAATATTCAGAGGAGCATCCATTGATGATCCTTTTATTTACAGCAAATAGCTCATAATAGCCCTATTCCCCTTCGGGGTTGTCTTTGGATAAGCTCTGGAATGCTGCTCAGTCATTTTTGGAGTTGCGTAGGCCAACAAAGTTCAAATGAGAAATGCCCAGTTGAATAGCTTTCCCCAAGCAGGTATGCCGCATGGACGGTGTGCCTGCTTTTTTTTGTGCCCGAAATAACCCATACGAAGGAAAATGACTGTAATGAAAGTAGTCGTATATGCACGTGTATCTTCCGAACGCAAGCAGAGAAAGAACGATAACGCCTGCATCAAGTCCTTTCATTGTGTTTTAAAGAAAGAACTCATTTATCTGAATAAATTTAAGACGCGAGAACAGGCCCGAAAAGCGATTTTCGAGTACATCACATGCTTCTACAATGGAAAACGAATCCATTCAGCTGTGGGCTTCTGCTCGCCCAATGAGTACGAGCGTGTTCTCCTCAAGGCAGCGTAATTTTCTCGATTCTAAGCGTCTACTTTATTGACAGAGGTACAGATTGCTTTGTTGGATGAGGAAACACCGAGTCCGCAGTTGATGAAGGGTGAAGATGTTTGTATCGAATGTGACGGTGCATAGGAAGACGAAGAAGATGGATATGACGGTGCAGTTCATGAATACCAATACAATTTTATATGAGAAGAACATAGTAGCTGAAATGCAATAAAATCCTTATATGAAGCGGCTGACAATTCTTTTGACAGTGAATTCATGGTGTGAGAATATTGGCATAAGATATTCCAATATATTGAAGGAGTTGGTGGAGTTGTCGGCTGAACTTCGTATAAGTATTCAAGGAAAGATTCCGCCCGTCTGGGCGACTGGTGACCAAAGCGGAACATATTTTTCTTATTACGAGAATGTGTATGGAGAGCAGTGGGTAGCAAAGCATGATGACGGTATTCTTCGAATCTCAGGACTTGATATTGACTGGGAAGAATTCCAGCTTAATGCTGAACAAGCTGTAGCAGAAAATAATCGAATTGTTGACCAGATCGTTGCGAGTAAATTGGTGCAAACTAAGGGTATCCCTGAAAGTGCTAGTAAGTCCTATTTGGAGACGGTTATCGCTCGTCAACGTGAATATATAGGAAGAATTCCTTTAGCAAACCTTGTGCTTGGGCAAGGTGAGATGTTGTGGTTGGCAGGAGTTCTTGATGCTGTTATACCGCATTTGAAAGCAGCAAATGAGAAGCAAAATTGAAAGATTAAGTCATGAGAAGTTTGGGGAGAAATTCATGGAAAGTAGGATTAGGGAATTATTAATCGAAACATCAATAGAATCAAAAAAAGAAATTGTTTCGATTCTAATCGAAAGAGCAAAAAAATCTGAACACAACCTAGAGTTTCTAACAGTATTCCAAAGTTATTTGATTGATGATTCAAAAGTGGTTCTTTCAAATCCTTTCTTGACTGTGGGGCCTAAGAAAGGATTATCTTGTTTTGTCTCTGATTTTCTATGTTCATATATCCAAGTTAAGGATTTTGGTCAGCAGATTCAAGGTTTAGAAAGTTTGATGCAGGATTTAAATAATTTACACGAATCAAAGAGTCCCATACTGAAGATAAACACTACTCAAAAGTTATTAGAAAGTTTAAAAGAATTCGGAGCCAGAAAGTATTTAATATACAATAAAAGTCACGTCCCAATTCGATTTTATTTTGTGCCTTACGGAAACAAAGAAATGAATGCGAGTTATTTTCCTCATCTGCATTTGGTTACTCTTTATAGGAATCATCTAGATCCTCAATCAAGTCCGGAATATATATTTATGCATGAGATAGGACATATAATACAACTTTACTTTACCGAGGATCAGACACGTGTACCTGATTCTTTTAAAACGATAGCTGCAAAGATGTTCAAACCGTGTTCAGATGAAGTTTTGGTTGAAGTTTTCGCGGATTGCTTTTCTGTTGCAGTTATGAAAGACACACTGTTTGAAGAACTTAACCCGTTCTGTTCCGTTTTTTTGCAAGAGCATCAGGTATTACTGAAAGATTATTTCTCCAGTCTTCTGAACGATAAGTAGCTACTAAACAATTAATGACGTATAGTCTTAACGGAGGGCTCTATGAACGCTCAGACTTCTATTGATTTGTTTAATAGTGACGTAATTACTTTTAATGCAACAACCGATAGTAACATCATTTCTGTAGCAGTGAGTTCTTTAGAAAAGAACGTCATTTACAATGGAATGATATCAAGAACACAGGTTGTTGAGTTAATAAACCGAATAAATGATCTGCTGGTTATGACCAATGGCCAATTGAAGATAGGTGATATTATCGTTATCGGTCATAAGCGTGCTTCTGGTGGGATTTTAGATGATTACTCGGACAAAGTTGGACTTAAAGCCACTGTGGTAGACCCTGATGCTCTGTGGAGTATAGATGAGGAAGGTAACGAGGTGCGCTTTGTGTATGCTGCCTTGGAGGGGAAGAAAAGAAATAAATACGTAGGCATTCATATTGAAGATGCTGTTCGAGTAATGGTATAGAATGCTCTTGATCCAACATGCTTGTCTACATAAAGTGGAAAATAATTTTGAGGGGGTAATCCATGAAGACAAATAAGGAGTATCAAGAAGAGGTAGAAAAGAAATATGGAAAGTCGCTAAAAGATGTTATGCATGAAGTTATTGTTGAGCGTCATATGGATCAATGGGAAGGTTCGGACAAGTTGGGAGTACCGAAGGAAACCTTTATAGCTTGGAGAAGCAGATTCCGCTTAGGGCCTGATCAAAGAAGAGCTGATTTTGCTGAACAAGCTAGGAATAAGACCTTACAAGAATATGAAGAAGAGTTAGAAACCGTTGATCTTGAGAGACCATTTGATTTTAGTTTTTCGTGCAATGCGAGTTGCAACTTTAGAAAGCATCATTGAATATCTTAATCAATATGATCAATCGGAGCTTCATAAAACCTTTGAACATGATTTAGCATTACTCAAGTCAGTTATAACGAAAGAATAAGTTGGGCAGCTTTATATAGTTACGGGCGATACTCGGGTGACATCCAATCTGTGACTACACTCGTAGAAGCTTATGTGGCGTTATCTTCGGACAGGGATTCGACTCCCCTCAGTTAATCAAACCCTTGTCCATACAAACCCACAATGGTTAATGCTGTAGAGGGATTCAACACAGTTGCTAAGCCTAACCCGATGCTCTCCGGTTAGGCCTTTATGCTATAATGAAGGTAATTCGATGTGGAGGTGGACGAAGATGCGCTGGGAAGAGGTTCGTGAACAGTTCCCTAATGAATGGGTCGTCTGTGAAGCGTTAAAGTCGCGCTCGGAAGATGGCTATTGGCTTGTTGATGAGGTTGCTGTCATTGATCGCTTCGATGATTCCACTGTTGCTATGAAGCGGTATTACGAATTACATCGCGCACAGCCTTATCGAGAGTATGGCTTCTTCCACACGTCCCGTGAGAAACTGGAACTTCGGGAGAAATGGGCGGGGGTACGGGGGCCCAGATGAACATAAATGTAAGGCATGGACTGCCTTTTATAGAAGTTACGATTTGTTACCGCGGTGAAGAACTTCATCTGAAGAATGTACTGCTTGATACGGGCTCGGCGGGGACCATCTTCAGTGCGGATGCGGTGGACGCCGTTGGAGTTAAGATTGAGCCTGGGGATTTTCTGAACAAGATCAGAGGCGTGGGTGGAGTGGAGGTCGTATACTCCAAACAATTTGATTTTGTGAAGGCCGGGGAAGCTACGCTGTCAGCGTTTGAAGTAGAGATCGGGGACATGAATTACGGCATGGAGATAGACGGCATACTCGGGTTTGATTTCATCTGTTCAGCCGGACTGGTGATTGATTCGAAGGAACTGACCGTACTGACCAAAGATTGACTACGCCACCTCTCCAAACAACCTAAGTAGCACGCGGCGGCGGATTGTGGATTTGCCAAGCCGCGGTTCGCTTCCATATGGTAAATCCACAACTGAAAAGCAGCCAACTACTTAAATAAAGATTGGCCTATAGAAATGAACCTTTTAGAGGCTGGAGATGTTTCGTTCATATACGGGCAGTAAAGGCCCAAGTGCCTCCAAAAAGCAGACTTCAACTCTCTAATCTCAACATTGGGAAGCACGTCCGGCAACGCCAACTGAGGAAGCACTGTAACGCCAAGACCTTCTTGAACCATGTTTAATATGGTAGCCAGTTCCATCACTTCAAAATGTACGGTAGGAGTTAAATCGGATTGCCCGAAGATCTCTCGAATGATGAGTTCACATCCGCCTGACGGCATGATGAATGGAACGCCCGCAAGCTTCTGTACAGGAATCGCCGGGTAGTTTGTGAGTGGGTGACCTTTGGATATCACTACAACCATCCTGTCTCTGGTGATCGGAATAATGGTATCGTCCCAGCAAAGCTTCGCTATAAACCCCATGTCAATAACTCGATTATTAATCCATTCTTTAACTTCATGATCAGTCCCCACAAATAGGACGACTTCTATCATCGGGTACAACTGTTTGAAAGTGGCGATCATTTTCGACAGCAAGCGGGCGGTCGTATTGGGGAAACTGCCGATGCGAATTGTGCCGATCTCAAGCCCCTTCTCGGAAGCCGCCTCCAAAATCCGATAGAATCACACCTCGCTTTTTGTCGCGAATAATCAACGGGACTCCCAATTCGAACTCCATGCTAGTTATCGCATGGCTTACAGCGGATTAAGTCATGTTAAGCGCTTCTCCAGCTTTTGTAAAACTACCGGTTTCAATTACTTTAGAGAATACCTTGAATTGTATATATGTCATGAGCATCTCCTCATGTAAAATATGAATGAAATCAAATTACTTTACTGTATAATGACATTTATCTTAAAACAAGAAGAATAAAAAGATTAGCTGAATCGAGAATGATGCAGTCATCGTTTTAAACGACCATTGTGGAGGTGTTGTTATCATGAGTAGAAGCTTTCTCGTTTTGTATGGAGTCGGCGGCAGTGGACCCGATCATTGGCAAAGATGGTTGCAGCAAGAGCTGGCGAAGCAAGGTGAAAAAGTCCATTTTCCTGACTTTCCAGACAAAGATCAACCAGACAAGGATGTTTGGCTCGACTATTTATCTTCTGTTTTTGAAGAAATTTCGCAAGATGAAGAAGTAATCGTTGTGGCTCACAGCTTAGCGTGCATTATGTGGTTTCACTATGCGGCTTCACATCCGAAACGAAAAATTCAGAGAGCCATTCTGGTAGCGCCGCCTTCGCCATTTTTGGAATATGAGCCTGTGATGACGTTTTTTCCTGTACCGGAAAACTTGGTTGAGATTGCAACGGTGGCGGAAAAGACGCTGTTTGTTTTATCCTCAACAGACCCTTATTGTTCGGTAGAAGATGCTTCTCAATATTTAGATTTAGGGATTCCTTGCGTTATGTTGCCTAAAATGGGACACATCAACGTAGAAGCGGGCTACGGTCCATGGCCGTGGATTCTCGATGTATGCTTGAACCAGCAAGTTACACTATGAAAGAGAGGATGAACAAGGTGCTTAATGATCAGTGATTATGAATCAAGGGGTCCGAGACTCCATGCCTCAGTTTGGTTTGGATATTCCCAGGCTCCAAAGAACGTTGCGATATTTTCGGCGATCCATATAAAAAATCTGATAAGCACAAAAGAAAGTGCGAGCGGCATACGGTAACGCGTTCCATCATTCTCGTATGTGACCCATGATTGCCAAAAGACGATAATTACAAGTCCGGATAACCAACAACGAACGTCAATCCAATAATGATGGGTAAAAAAATTCAAATAAATCGCTGCTGCAAGAGGTGCGACTACCAAAAACGGCGGCCACTTAACCAGTTCAACCTTAAACCTCCTCCACGCCTGGCAAAGATAACTCGCTACACTTACGTACATGAATCCGCTATACAAAGGCACTCCAAAAATATTGAAATATCCTTCCTCTGGATAAGACCAGGAGCCCATATGTACCTTGAAAAGTTCAAGAGCAAGTCCAATAAGGTGGAACAATGTGATAACCTTTAGTTCATCCCGTGTTTCAAGCCCGGAACGCACCATCCACCACTGCTTCAGAAGGCAGATGATGAGCAGCCAGTCATACCGTGGCAGGTAGGGGAGTGGAATGATTTGTGTAACAGCGAAAGTTGAAAAAATAACGACAGGAAACAAACATGATAGGGCCTGCTCCCAACCAAAACGAACGAGTTGTTTTAGTGCTCTCATGATTTGTGTCTCCAGACATTTTTTTCTGAATACATGTAAGTTCTGCTTATTGGGTGCCTTTATCACTTCGGTATTCTAAAAGATCTCCGGGTTGACATTCTAAAGCCTCGCAAATCGCCTCTAAAGTGGATAATCGGATCGCCTTTGCCTTTCCATTTTTTGTGCTGTTTTTCTCAATTAACCTGATAAAAATTACAAATCCGGAATCGAAAATATGAAAATTTTGCTGATTCCTCCAGGGTAATTTATAAGAAGGGTCTCCTAAAGATTTAACTCTAGCCCCTTCATTTGAAAACTGTGTCCTTCATCTTAGCCTACTATCTATTTGTGGATTTAAATCAATCAAAATAGAGCAATTTGTCAGAACAATTGCATTATTGTTGAATGTTTAGAACCTTTGACGAATGTAAGATTTCCGACGATTTATAACTTATAATTGTAAAAAAATGCTTACATGAGGGGAGGACAGCGTTTGAATCAGCCTCGATCCATGGAAACAACAATTGAAGAAGTCGTAGAGAGATATGCTAAAAACGTAAAAAGAACAGTAAGAAAATTTGTAAATGTGAGAATGCTATATGATAAATGGCTTTTTGAAGATCTAATACAACAAGGATATTTAGGGCTTATTGAAGCGTATCCAAAATATGATTTTAGCAAGGGGATAGACTCTTATTGGCGTTACGCTTACAAGTTTGTAAAGGGTAGAATGATAGATTTTACAGTACAACACTTTAATTACATACGACCAAGCAAAAAAATAAACAGTCTAATACTAGAAATAAAAAGAAAAGAACTAGTTGGGCAGTCGCCTTACCACATATCACAAGCACTGGGTTGTTCTTATAGCATGGCCAGTGAAGCAGTATATTTTTTATTGATTAGACGCACAGTTTATCTGTATGAACCAGCCAATACAAACCATGAAAACCACGATAAAAAGCAAATCATAGATACTGTGGTGGCTGAAGAAAATCAGGATGAGCTATTTCAGATCGAAAGTCAAAACGGATTTTCTGAAATGGAACAAAAGATTTCATTTATGCTAATTAACGGATACAGCAGAGAAAATATAATCGAGCATTGTGATATCCCTGCTATTCAGTTAAAAGAAAATATCGATGGAATACTAAAAAAATGCGGATTTGATAACCAAAAAATCTTCGATAGAAACGAGGAATTGCTTATGCAAATTTCAACGTTGGAGGAGAACGGACAACTGGTGCGGGATGGTGAGAAGAAGAACTTTGAATGGATAAAGGTTGAACTAATCAGTGCCAGCCCAAGTAATCCGAGGAAGGATCTCGCAGTCAATACTGAACAATTACAAGAAACTTTAACATCAAAAGGTTGGGAGGAACCGGTGACCTGTTATAAAAGAGGGCAATATTATTTCTTATTAGCCGGCCATCGCAGATTGCATGCCGCAAAACAATTGGGATATAAAAAGATACCTGTATTTGTTGTAGAACCTCCTGCAAGTACTGCTGAGGAGAAAGATCGATTAGGATCTCTGCAAAGTGTTCAGGTGGATTGGACGCCTTATGAAACAGCGAAAAACATCTATGATCGATGGATATACGCCGGTGGAATAGCATACACTGAGCTCGCTAAAAAAATTGGTGTTCCAAAATCAAAGATCGCAGCCAAAATACGTGTTTATAAATATTATCTACGCGTTGAAATAGAGGACAAGTTAACAAATGGGATGTATTCAATTACTATGCTGGATTATATCCTTACGTGGATCAAGCGGTTAGGTCAATATCAGCCGGATTTTGTGGAATCTATTACTGAGGATTTCATTAGAAAACAGATGTTAACGAAATACGAAAATAAGTGTTTTAATAGCCGAATTGCCAATGACCGATTTTTCGTATGCAATGCTACTCCTGAAGAGATATTCTCATTCCTATCAGACACAACTAAAACATTGCGTCAGTCAGAAGTCGAGTTGACTATTGCACAAGCGAAAACCGAACGAAATAACAGCAAAATTTATCAGCTATTGGATGAATCAATAGAAACTATTAAGAAGATTGAATGGAATGATCGGAAAGAAGCACAGCAATTAATAGGCGTGCTGGACAAGTTGTTGGAAGATATCGATACAAAGAGTCACGAATTAGAAGGGGGATTGTGATATGGAGTTCTCCTCAAATTTAATAATGGCAGATATAAAAGACGTTATCCCTAATCCGTTGAATCCACGAACGAATAATGCTATCAAGACAGATGAGATGCAGCGGGTAATTAAAGAAAAAGGGTGGGAAGTACCTATAACGTGCTATCAAAGAGGGGAACAATACATCATTTTATCAGGTCATCGAAGATGGGAGGCAGCCAAAAAATTATCACATAAGAAGATACCCGTATATCTGGTGGAAGCACCTAAAACCAAAGAAGAAGAGCAAGAAAGACTTGGTTCTGTGCAAGGAGGGAAATCAGATTGGAGTGTCTATGAATGGGCTAAACATACGTATGATATGTGGATATATTGGGACAAGTGTTCGTTCAGTGAGCTTGCACGTAAAATGAATAAAAGTTGTGCTTTTGTTTCTTTAAGAGTACAAATATTCAATTATTATCCGCACTCAGAGATTGAAGAAAACCTAAAAAATAATAAATACTCTATCTCAATTCTATCATTTTTAATCAAATGGCTGGATACACTATCCAGGTTAAAACCGGAGCTAGTAGAACACTATAAATTAGAGATGGTAAGAACAACAATGTTAACCAAGATTGAAAAGGGACTGGTAGGAATTCTGGATATTAAAAATGATTTATTTATTCATAAAGCCAGCAATGAACAAGTGGAAAAATTTTTAAAGGAACCTAATAAGAAGTTGTCGGAAGCATTACTCGATATAGATGGGTATAGTAAGAGATACAGAGGTAAAAGCAAAATAAAAGCATATGTTAATGAAATCAACAATGCGAATGATATTATTAAAAGATTAGGTCTTCCTGAGGCTGTAGAAGAACGCGCAAAGATACAGAGGATATTAAATGACTACAATGGTCTAATCCTGAATTTGAAAGCAGATTTACAAGCTTATTTAAACGACACATCATCTCTATAGGGAACAATAAAGTAAGCCGTAATTCTCTAAAAGGAGAGTTACGGCTGTTTTGTGTTGTATGTAAACTTGTAAGTACCAGGACAATACACCAGGTCGTAAAATGATATAATAGTGTCGAATAATATCATAGTTTGTATTTGAGTTATTCTATTTACAGGAGGCTGCACATGAAGAATCTTAGTATGCTCATTCCTCCTGCTCTCCAGTTTGAGGTACTAGAGCATGATCAGGTCATTGCCAAAGTTAAACTGGACTACACGAAACAAAGCGTTGAGGTTTGGCAAGATAACGAGGTCTCGCCTGTTTTTTTACCTTTTCCCGGGAAGCAGAAAGTGCTTGTTAGCGATGTTCTGGATTTTTTTGAATCCCGATGTCTGCCACGCACTCGGCATCATATTAAAAAAATACTGCAATCCTTAGAGCTGAGTGACTATGTACCAACTGATATTGTAAAACAAACACATGGTGTGCTGTATGATGATTACGTGTGGATCAGATTCTCTGGTGAGGAGTTGACGTGCGCCGATGTCCATCCCCGTTTTGCAAGTGAGCAAGGACTTTCGTCAGACCTTTGTAAGCAGCAGCAAGGGCGATCAGTTGAAATGGAAAATGGGAAACTTATGGGGGAAAGCTAATAAATTTGGCTATGAAGGTTTGGCGGAATGGGCAGCATACGAAATGATCAAACGCTCGAATATTCATCCACATTTAAAAGTTCCTTATAGTCAATGTGTGTTGAGAGAAAATGACAGCAGTGATTATCCGGGTTGTTATTCCGAAGACTTTCTCCAGCCAGGGGAGAGCCTTATCTCTTTGCATCGACTTTTGGAAAGTTATGGCGTGAAGTTTGATGATGTACTTCGTGATCAGAGCACTCGTGATTCGGTACTTTTCATTGTAGAATTTCTTCGTGAAATCATAAGTTTAGACACATTAGAGTACTTTTCAATTATGCTGCCACTGGATGCTTTTTTGTTGAATGAAGACCGTCATTTGAACAATATTGCTTTTATTCATGGACCCCAGGGATATAGACTCTGCCCGTATTTTGATCATGGCTTGAGTTTACTGTCAGATATAACGGATTATCCATACAGTATGCCGATAGATGTGGCCTTACGGAATGTCAAAGCCAAACCATTTAGCAAAGATTTCTCGAAGCAGGCACGTGCTCTTGATACAACTCTTCAATTTGATCGTTCCGCAGTTCTGCAATTTATAGAGCAGTATGACGAAGAACTTGGAAGGGTTTCGAAAATTCTTAGGTTGCAAATACGCAAGTATGAGTATTTATTTGTTTGAAGATATTTAAGCGGTGCTATTAGATTTAAGAGCCCCTTTTCTTTGCTATTTAGGAAAAAGGGGCTCAAGACGCTTGAATCATTTTTTTGAAAACTCCTTACAATTCCGCACCTTTATATCCCATCTTTCGATAACCTTTCACTCTTTTCTTGAACATCGCCATTAACATAGGGACCTGAACGTCGATGTAATCATATATTTTCACTTTTTCTTTATTCAGATGACTTCGATGCAATCTGCCCGCATATTGCTGCAAAGTCCCTGACCAAGAGATGGGATGGACAAGGAACAAAGTATCCAATCTAGCATCATCGAAGCCTTCGCCAATCAGCTTGCCGGTGGCGATAACTACCCTTTCTTGATCATCCGGAATAGATGCAATTTGTAGGCGCAGAGCTTCTCTCTGCTTTTTCCCCATTCTGCCGCTGAGCACAATTACATTTTTGACAAAGGGCCGTAATCTCTCTGCAAAATAATCAGCATGCGCGGTTCGTTCAACCAATAGCAATGGGGATCGACCTTCCTCTAAACACGTAAGCAAATCGTCAAAAATAAGTGTGTTGCGTTCCTCATTGTCTACAAGCTGCTGGTAGATGTCCTGAATCCCCGAGACTGCTTCCTCTGACTTGATTTGAAATGTGGTATATCGGGGAACAACTCTTAATGAAAATCCTCTGGAACTGCTTAAGGTTTTGGCGTCTATCTTCATTAGCACCGGTCCAAGCTGGAATTGCACAATTGCTTCTTGCCCGTCCTGGCGTTTGGGTGTAGCGGTTAAACCAAATATATATTTTGCTTTTACTTCTCGCAGAACCTGTTCGAAGCTGTAAGCTGATACGTGGTGGCATTCATCGACAATGACTTGGCCGTACTCACTTACGAAGGCTTTAACATTCCCTTTATGGTTGAGGCTCTGAATAACGGCAATATCGATGTTACCGGTTCTTTTGTTTTTGCCGCCGCCGATTACACCGATAGCATTTCTAGGGACTTCGAGAAAGGCTTGTAAACGTTCCTGCCATTGTTCCATAAGCTCCCGGCGGTGTACCAGAATAAGGGTGCTTGTCTTTCTTGAACCGATGATGCTGGCTGCGACGACGGTTTTGCCGAATGCGGTCGCCGCAGAGAGAACCCCTATATCACTGTTTAAAATGGCTCTGGCTGCTGTGTTCTGAAGAGTTGTCAGCGTACCGGTGAATTTTGCCTCTATTGATGTGCCATGGGAACGCTGATCATCCAGGATGACTCCGACATGATGACGCTCGAAAAAAGATAACAAATCCTTTAGACACCCACGTGGAAGAACTACATAATTCTCCATATCTTCTGCACATGAGATGACTCTGGGTTTGCCGTAAGTAGAGAGCCGCATTGCCTGGGTTTTATAAAAATCGGGATTGGAGAACGAAGCCAATTTAATCAGAGCATAAATTGCACTTGAAGGGAGTCCAGACTTAGGAATATAAAGACGATCTGAATGTAGAATCTGTATTTCAGCAGGCAAAGATTCCATCAGAACCGCTTCTTCCTGAATGCAGTTCTCCTGTACCCAAGCTAATCCACCCTCCTCATCGCTAGATGCTGCTGTAAAAGTAGAATTATTAAAAAGCCCACGTTCCCCGTGTTTGTATATAAATTGCTTTATCTGGTCTTCGGTCATCTTGCTAAGCCCGGATAATATATTCCATTGGTCAGCGTAAGGCTCAAAGTGGTCATCAATAAATGTGCTGTTTCCATGTTTGCGGGATCCACCTTGAAGCGGAAGGGCAATTAGGTTGCCAAACCCGCCTTTAGGAAGCGTGTCCTGATTGGGAAACAGACGGTCATAGGATTCGAGGCCGATTTGATATCTTTGTTTCATGGTTAAACTCAGCAAAGTCATTCCAAATCTTCTGGCCGTAGCCGCTTCAATATTTTGACTGAAGAAAATCCAGATGTGTCCGCCATTTCCGGAGCGTGAACGCTCTAGCAGTGCGGGTATTTCATGATTTTTGCATAACTGCATCACAGCGGTAACGTCCTGGTGCCAATCATGTTTGTCAAAATCCATTGCCAGAAACCAGCAGGTTTCATCCGGTAGCATCGGGTATATCCCAATGGTTCTGTCTTGCCGTGCATCCAGGTGGGCTGAGAGCACTTCATTTGTAAGAGGCAGGAAGCTCTGATGTTTGCATACGGAACATTTCACTTTGGGTTTTTCGCAGACGGATGTCCACTCATTGGCGCAGGCGGGTGAGTATCCGGATTTGTCTTGTTTGTTGCTCCAACGAATCGGGTATACATCCTCTCTGCCGCGAAAATAACTTTTATACAGGGCAAGCTTGTCCTCTACGGTAGAGTACTGATGAATATTAGATTCTCCGATGGCTGATTCTTTGTTGATTCTTGCTAAAGGGTTGGAAGGAGACGCTATTTCATCATACGTAATTATATTATCGTTCATGGGAAGCTTCAGCAGATGTCTCAATCGGAAAATTTCTTGCTTAAGTTCTTCGATATGCTTCAGAGCCGCGTTATATTTGTCCTCGATATTGTCCATTGATTGGTCCTCGTGTTTTACTTATATTATACCTTGTAAACTACAGAGTTATGGTCTTGGAAGTTATTACTGGGACAAGGAGATAGTAATGCTAAAATTAAAAAACTCAACCCTTAAAAAGCATTTGAAGAATCTTACGAGAGAGGAACTAGAGGCTGAAATATTAAATTTGACCAAGAAACACCCAATCGTTCAGGAGCATTTTTTTGCAATGTTATTTCCTGATAATGGGGGGATCTTAGCCAAGTACAAGAAAATTATTGAGAATGAATTCAGTTTTAATAAAAGGGAGATTTTGCGATACCCGATTATGAAGAAAGCAATAAGGGACTTTAGTAATGTTTCAAACAACAATGAGCAAATTGCAGAAATAATGGTTTTTACAGTTGAATGTGGAGTGGATTTCACACTTTCATTTGGGGACATTGATCAAAAATTTTACCATACTATAGCAAGTATATATGAACAAGCCTTAAAGTATATTGTAGACAATCAAATAGAAGACAAGTTTGTAGATCGATGCAACCGATTAATGCTAAGCAGTCAGGATATTGGTTGGGGTTTTGGATTTGATATGATGGATTTGTATAATGACTATTTGGGACACATGGATGAAGTAGAAGACCTTGAGTAACTTATGCAGACGAATTATTTAACCTTAAGGAATGTGTTATAAATTATAAATAAAAAAGGCCAATCAGCATGCAGTCGCAGAGGCCAAAAAGGCTGGAGCCTCCATTTATTATATAAAAGATGACAAGCGGATACGCGAAGATGCCACTGGACAAAAATTTGAGATTATTTACGATGTGGCTGGAAACCGCAATGAGCTTGTAAGTCATGACTGAACGTGAGTCTGTAATGACGGTTTTCGCTGGCACCCATGGAGCTGGAAAAAGTACAAAAGCCTGCAGATGAAGGACTACGTCGGGATCATTATCGATCCTGACCAGATTGCCAAAACGTTAAATCCGGAAAATCCAAGAAGTGCAGACTTGTCTGCCGGACGAGAAGCTGTGAAGAAAATACGGGATTTTATCGAGAGCAAGGAGAACTTCGCTATAGAAACTACTCTTTCGGGAAGTTTTGTTTTGCGTCATATGAAGACAGCTATTTATTGACAATACCGATGAACCCGATGTTGTAGCAGAGATAAAGCATTCACGAATTAGTTATTGCAGAGATGAGATTCCTGCATGGGCTAGGGCAGCTTTGGAGTTGTACTTATAATTCTAGCAGCAATCCCCTCTGAATTGTGGCTCTGCACGTCCACACCTCGGCTCCATATGGAGAAGAAAAGACACCTTGAGGGGTGTCTTTTTTGATAAAGAAGCTAAGACTTCATCTGCCACTCTATTTTGCATGCTCATCTGGCTGATGAATACCAAAAAGATTTCCTTCGGTATCAATGTAATACCCTTGCCACGCCATTCCAGGCAGTGCATACTTTGGCAACGCGAGATTACCTCCAAGATTTAGAATTTTGGTTTCAGTAGAATCGTAGTCTGCTACTCCCATGGTACACGCATATCCATTCATAGCCTGACCGGGTTGTGGGGAAGTACCTTGACGCTGCATCAAAGCTCCGTTGATTCCGGGTTCCTTTGCATCGCCTGTTACGGCTCCCCAATAAGGCATTCCGGCATAATCACTCCAGTCCTCAAAGGTCCATCCAAATACCTCGCCATAAAAATTCTTAGCACGCTCCATGTCATCTACATGAATTTCGAAATGAATGAGTCTGCCCATGATTTCCTCCTATATTTTGACTTCCTGCCTTCTTCTATTATACTTTCCTTATTTGTGAAATATATAAAATTTAATTGAAAATCTTTCGTGGTCTGTGCAAGACTCAGGTGACATCAAATCTGTCACTACACTCGTAGAAGCTTGTGTGACGTTATCTTCGGACAGGGGTTATTGCTGTTCATTTTTTCTTGCGCCTGCAGGGAATTGTTGAGCGTATCCCGGCGAGTGATCAATCCGGGTAACAGCAGACTTAAATAAACAAGCCCAGATTCATCTGAGCTTGTTTATTTAGTCTAAAAGTCAACCTGCACCGAAACCGCATTCCCGCTGCAATGGGGATTTATTCTGCTTTCGTTATCGTTTTACTCTTTCTGCTTTTCCAAATGGTAACCACAATGGAGGAAACGGTTAGAAGCAAAAAGATTAATGAGATGGGATGAGTGAAGAAGGGGGTGATTTCCGAATTGATCTGCAAAGCCTTCATTAGTTCCTCTTCCGCTTTCGGACCCAAGAGCAGGCCCAAGATGATCGGACCTATAGGGACGTCTATTTTATCCAATACATAACCGATTAATCCGAAAATGACGACCATCCATACATCGACCATCTGGTTGTTCAATGCAAATGCTCCCAAGCAGCTGAACACAATAACGCTCGGAACGAGTACCGCCATCGGAATGTAGGAAATGCGGACCAGTAAAGGCAGCAAGGCGGTTTGGGTAATCAGCAGCATAAAGGCGCTGAGCAAGAGGGCGACGAAAATGGATTGGGCCAGAACCGGCTGGGCTTGAAACAATCCGGGTCCGGGTGTAATTCCGTGCAAAATTAGGACACCCAGCATGACCGCTGAGGCCATGTCTCCGGGAATGCCGAGCGTAATCGAAGGGATAAACGATCCCCCGGCGTTTGCATTGTTGGACGCTTCAGATGCGATAATTCCGCCTGGATGCCCTGTGCCGTATTTTTCCTTGTCTTTGGCAAACTTTTTAGCCTGGTCATAGGCAATGAAGGCGGCGGTTTCCGCTCCGGCGGCAGGCAGCGCTCCGATCAAGACGCCGATAATCGATGATTGTACGACGACAAATTTCTCCCGAATCATATCTTTACATACTTGCAGCATCGGGATGCGAATGTTTGCTTTCGTTTTGGGTTTACTAATTGGATTTCGCAATTCTTCTATATTTTTCAGCAGCGTGGATAATCCAAAAAGTCCCATGAGAGCAGGTAGTGGTGCAATTCCCGAAGCCAGACTGTCCATACCGAAGTCGAATCGGAGCTGACCGTTCGGATCATATCCGATCGTGGCAATCAATAAACCGAACAATCCCGCGATCAGCCCCTTAAGCAGCGATGCACCGCTCAACCCGGCAATGAGCGTCAATGCGAATACCATGAGAGAGAACACTTCCCAGGGACCGAATTTAAGTGAGATTTTTGCCACCAGCGGACCAAAGAAAAACAAAATGATCGCTCCGAATATTGTACCGAAAACCGACGCTATGATGCCCAGGCCAAGCGCCCGTCCCGACTCTCCCTTCTGAGACATGGGGTGTCCGTCGAACATGGTGGTCACTGCTGACGGCGTTCCGGGGATACCGATCAGAGTGCTTGTTACCAAACCGCCGGACGCGCCGCCGGTATAGATGCCGATCATCAAGGTCAAGCCTGAGATCGGGTCCATGCCAAAAGTAAAAGGCAAAGCAAGTATGATAGCCGTCGTAAAGGTGAGCCCCGGTATGGTGCCGGCAATGATTCCAGCTAACGTTCCGATAAACAGATAAAAAAGATTGGCCGGTTTAAGGACCTCATAAAAAGCCTGTAGGACGTGTACGTAATCCATGCGTATTCACTCCTGTGTATCATACTAAGGCAGGATAACCTGCAATTCATTCTCAAAAATAAACTGAATGACAAAAGTTAAAATCAAAGACAGAGGAATATATAAGAAAAGCTTTTTCTTGACAAACGAGACATTGAGTACAAGATATCCGACAAAAAGGAACAAAACCGTGCTTGGGAAAAATCCTAGAATCGGCATCAAGATCAAATAAATCATAAACCATGCGAACATGAAGGGTACGCGCCAATGATGCCGCAAGAAAGCGATTGAAGCTCCTTTAGCGCCTTCGCCCTGTTGTTTGCTCTTTTTGAGGAAGCTTGATACTAGAAGGATGAGTGAAGAGAAGATGAGCGCATAAATGATTATTCTTGGGAAAAAAGCGGAGGAAACGGCTTGTGTGCCAGATTTCTCCGCAAAAAGCCGGGAATTGATAAGAAAAATCCCGGCTATGGTTAATGTAACGATTGAAAAGATTTTGTCTGCCATAGAAATACCCCTTACTTCATTTTGTCTGCAAGCTTGGCCATTTCCGCGTCCAGATCTTTCACAAAAGTGCTGAACTCGTCATGCGGCACGAACTTCGGATTGCTGCCCAAGTCTTTAATTTTTTTCTGCAGCTCCGGATCTGCCAAAGCTTTCTCGTATGCGTTGTCCAGCACATCGAGAATTTCGGCCGGAGTTCCTTTCGGTGCAAACATTCCACGGGATACCGGAAGGGAGAAATCGATACCCTGTTCAATCATTGTAGGCACATTCGGCAATGCGGCATCGCGCTCCGTGTTTACGATACCGAGCGGTACCAGATCGCCCGACTCAAAATATCCTTTACCGGATGCGTAGTCGGCAACCATACCTTCGACCTGATTGGCGACCATGGCGGCATATTGTGGCCCGGTACCCGGATAGTTTACGTATTTCAACGATTTCGTATCTACGCCCGCTTTGTCCAAAAGCGACGCAATGGTGTAGTGGTCCTCGGATCCGACCGTATAGGCCCAAATCACTTTACCGGGATTTTTTTTCACATAATTGATAAAATCGGTCATGTTTTTGACATTGTTCTTTTGGGAGAATTCTTTGGTGACTGCAGGAATGTGCGGGGTGGACGTAATCTGGGCGATGCCTTCGAAAGAAGAAAAGCCGTAATCTACAATTCCGGTATGCTGCGCTGCGGCAACAACCTGGTGAGATCCGAGAATCGTATAGCCGTCCGGAGCGGCATCTTTTACATACCTGGAACCAATAGTTGCTGATGCGCCTGCCATATTGACCGGTACAATCGGTTTGCCCAGATGCTTCTCGGCGTAAGAGGCGACCAACCGGAACAATACATCGGAACCTCCGCCCGGTGGATAAGGGATAACCATTTTAACGGGTTTTTCAGGAAACTTAGTACTAGTCTCTTTTGCAGACCCGGCTGCAGAACCTGTCCCAGAGTTAGATCCCCCGGATGATACTGAGTTATTGGAACAAGCGGTAATAAGAATTAAGCACAAAACTAACATACCAACCAGCTGCAACCTCTTCATGAGTGTACCATCTCCCCTAAATGTGATATTTATCATAACAATATAAGTCATATTACATTACGTCAATACTTTTTTGATAAAAAGTAACCAAATTTGAAAAAACACATACATTTTGATTGATATATAATAAAATCATTACAAAAGGTAACCGTTTTCATATATTTTGTTTCATGTTGGATATAAATGGTTGATTGATATTGGTCAAAATGTATGAATAAGGTGGCTATAATGGTTTAACTATGATAGAAAACATGACATTAAAGAGAACGCTTCTTTTCAACGTCCTTCTTTATTTGCTACAATCCTAAATATGAGGATAATGGGGTGATACCAAATATGTTGGATCAAATAGACACGCTTATTTTGCACCAGCTTTCCAAAAACAGCAGATTGTCTTACGTCGATCTAGCCAAAGAAGTCGGTTTGTCGAGGGTGGCAGTCCGGGAACGGATCGACAGGCTTATAGAAGAAGGAATTATTGAGCAGTTCTCCATCGTCATCAATGCGGAGAAGTTAGGAAAGAAGGTTTCCGCTTTTCTGGAAATTGATGTAGAGCCGAAATATTTCGAAAGTGTAGCGGAAATGTTGATGGCAAACCAGAAGGTTGCCGTTCTGTATCAAATGACAGGCCCCTGCACGCTCCATATGCATATCCTTGTGGAAGATCATCAGGCTTTGGATCGATTTCTGCGGGATTCGGTATATTCCATCGAAGGAATTGTCAGAGTGGAAAGTCATATTTTGTTGAGGAGATTCAAAGCTCAGGATGGTCTTAATATTTGAGGGAGTAAATCGTGGATTTAAGATTTGGCTCCATACCATGCGAAAAACACCGATCCGTTGGAGAGGCCACTGAAAAAGTCCGTCTCATAGGAAAAGGTACAGATCTTCAAGAAAATTGAAGAGGCTGTACCTTTTTTGTTTTATACTGAAGTCATCTAACAAAAAAGCGGGTGTGAGTGGATGATTCGGCAACAACAAACCTTAGTTTTGAGTCCTTATGCGGCATTGTATGACATCGTTGTCCCGAAGGACAATATACTCCGTCAAATCAATGAATTGGTGGATTTCACTTTCATATACGAAGAACTGGAAACAAAGTATTGCTTGGATAATGGACGCAACGCCATTGATCCGGTGCGCATGTTTAAATATTTACTGCTGAAAGCCATTTTTGAACTCTCTGACGTCGACATCGTGGAGCGTTCAAAGTACGACCTGTCGTTCAAGTACTTCCTCGGCATGGCGCCGGAAGACCCGGTCATCGATCCGAGTTCCTTAACGAAGTTCCGTAAACTACGTTTGAAAGATATCAACCTTTTGGACATGCTCATCGGCAAGACCGTAGAACTTGCCATCGAGCAAAATATCCTAAAGAGCAATTCCATCATCGTCGACGCCACGCATACGAAAGCACGTTACAACCAGAAAACGCCTCAAGAAATTCTACAAGACCGTGCACGGAAATTGCGAAAAGCCGTGTACACCATGGATGAGTCAGTCAAGGTCAAAATGCCGGCAAAGAATACAACGAGCGAACTCGAAGATGAAATTGCGTACTGCCAAAAACTCGTCAACTTCATCGAAAATGAGAGTGGCATTGCACAAGTGCCAAAAATTCTGGAGCCGCTTAACCTGCTGAAAGAAACGGTTGCGGATGACGTCGAGCAACTTCGCCTGGCGGCGGATCCGGATGCGCGCGTTGGCCACAAGAGCGCAGATTCCGCATTTTTTGGATACAAAACTCATCTAGCGATGACTGAGGAACGCCTTATTACGGCGGCTGTCATTACAACCGGTGAAAAGAATGACGGCAAGCAATTGCAGACCCTTATCGAAAAAAGCAAGGCAGCTGGCATGCAGGTCAAAACGGTGATTGGGGATACTGCATATTCCGAAAAAGATAATATTGCGTACACGAAAACAAATGAAATTGAACTTGTGGCCAAACTAAATCCCCTCGTCACGCAAGGTGCGCGTAAGAAAGAAGACGAATTTTTATTCAACAAAGATGCAGGCATGTACGTATGTCCAGCTGGACATATGGCCATTCGAAAGGCTCGGCAGGGTAAAAAAGGGGTCGGCAAAAATCAAACAGACACCTATTATTTTGATGTGAAACTATGCAAGCATTGTCCGTTCAAGGAAGGGTGCTACAAAGAAGGCGCTAAAAGCAAAAGCTATTCGGTAAGTATTAAATCCGATGAGCACACCGAGCAAATGACGTTCCAAGATTCAGAGTATTTCAAGGAAAAATCCAAGGAACGCTACAAAATTGAAGCGAAGAACAGTGAACTCAAACATGGACACGGGTATGATGTCGCGACATCCTCGGGTCTGCTTGGCATGGAAATGCAAGGGGCGATGACAATTTTCGCTGTGAATTTAAAACGAATCTTAAAGTTAACAGACTAAGAATTACCGAATGATGGAGCCGTACTTGACCTAAAAAAGAAGACATCCGTTCCTAAAAGGTGGGAAATGGATGTCTTTTTGTTTGAGACATAAGCCGTCAAAGAAAAATACGTAAGTTTTTCAGTGGCCTCCCGTTGGACCGGTGTTTTTTTGCATCTAAACTAGTAGAGGGAATTTTTTTGCGGGCGATTATTTAATCGAATTCCGTTTTTTAAGCTTCTGCTAATATTGATAGGTTAGAATCGTTGAATGTTACCCAAAAGTAAGGGGGGAGGACAATAAAATGCCGCAACGAACCGTGACGACATTGGATTTGCAGGCTGCCCCGCAGACCGACTTGCTCCCGACGAAAAAGAAAGAACGGATCGAAGAAATAACCCTGTTAAGGGCGTTTGCGTTTCTCGCCATTACCATGCAGCACAGCATAGCGGAATATATTTACCGGAGCGATATTTTGCAGTCCGATGCAATAATGCTGGCGATGCTGTTTGATTTCACACGTTTCGGGACGCCGGCTTTTGTGTTTCTGTCCGGGCTGCTGCTGTTTTACAACAACAACGGCAAGCTTTCCTATTGGCCTTTTGTTCGAAAAAGGCTGGTAGATATTTATTTGCCGTTTGTATGCTGGACGGTCATTTATTGGATCGCCGTACAGGGGGTTGCATTCGGTCAATTGGGAAATCCGGCAGACTGGCCGAGGACGTTGCTCCATGAGCTGTTCCTGCCGACATACGGTTATCATCTGTGGTTTATTCCAATGATTTTTCAATATTATCTCTTATTCCCGCTGTTTGCGCTTGCGATCCAGAAGGTGCGCCAAAAGCTTCAAGCGATGCCGGGAGGAGCGTCTTTCCGCCGCGTGTTTATGATCGTTACCTTTATGGGTGCGTTATACGGCATCCTGATGTGGTTATCCAGTTACCGGATGCCGGACTGGGCGGACGATTGGGGCGGGTTCTGGGCGAGCGTACTCTCTTACCGATCGTATTATTTTGTGTTTTACTTTTTCTACTTTCTGCTTGGCGCGGTTTGCGCCTTGGGACTTCAGCGCTGGCGGCGTTTTGTGGAAGATGGCTTTATCTGGTTCGGATTTGCATTTATTGCTCTGTACATCTGGCAAGGTTATGAGATCCTTAACCATTCTACGGAAACGATAAACCTGAACTATGCCGGATATTTGAGGCCTTTTACCTTCGTTCTTATCGTGTCCCAGCTGCTACTGCTGTACGGTATTATACGGTTCGTGCAGACAAGGGGAGGAGCGGCGTGCAGGATCTTTCGCTTTATCGGCACTTATTCCTTTGGCGGTTTTCTAGCTCATGCCTTTGTTCTGATGCTGATCAGCTCCATCACCAGGCCGCTTGCGCTCACCGGCTACCATCTGCCTGCGGCTGTCCTTACCTTTGCGCTAACGGCGGCGGGTTCGATCGGGCTTGCCAAGCTGCTCAGCAAGCTGTCTTTCGGGCGGTGGCTTATCGGAACGACAGGGAAGCGGGCGAACCGAAATCGGATAAAGGCCAGTCCGGCGCAGCAAACCTTTCCTCAATAAAGGCCGTTCGGCTCCATATAGCCGCGAAAGACACCCTTCCGGGTGTCTTTTTCATTCTACCATCTGTTTTTACTGTACAGGGAAGGCCGTCCTCCAAAAATGTCTTAGTCCTTTCCAGTAGCTGCTAAGATTCGCCTGGCCAACTCATCCCCTCGCTGTTCCAGAATCTCGATGGAATGGAGTAAATCCGCTTGATGCTGCCGTTGCTCCTTCGTCCAGGCTTTTTTTGGGGAATCGTAGGTGTCCAAGGATTTCGCATCTGTCAGACTCGCGTAGAAAGGTTGAAGCCGGGAATGCATTTGCTCGTAGACGTCCGCCATTTCGCTTAGGTACACGGTTAGGGAGGACGCCGGGAATGAGAGCATATACTTTAAATAGATTGCCGCACTTCTTCTGGCATCTGTCAGAGCCATTAGACAAAAGTGGTTGACGCCGAGTCTTCGAGCAAAATCCTGCTGGTTCGCTGTTTGATACCATCGTTCATCCAGCAATCCTTCCCGCCATGCTTGCAGGGCTTGATAACCTAGCTTATATCCTCTGTTTTCCTCGGCGTACATGGAGTCCAATTTGACCTGAAGCGAAGCGTAGAGATTGTCCAGAGCGGATGGCTTTGCGACTTCGCCGTTAAAACGAATGAGGATGAAAGGCCATTGATCCACATTCAGGTACCCTTTGCTTATTTTCATGTACTCTTGAAATTCCGGGTCATCCTTATGATCCTCAAAGGTCTCATCGTCAAAATAACTCCGGCACAGCAAGGTTTCTCCACCATTTAGATAGCCTGTGATGATTCCCCACTCGGGAGCAACCCGCAGATTAATGGCTATCGGCAAGTGATGTTTTTTGATGCTTTCCTTGATGTGTTGCATTTCCAATTCGCGTTCTTTGGATGTGATCCGGTCTGTCCAGCTGACCTGAAGGCCATAGGTTTTAAATGCCGGAGCGGCATAGTCGTAAGCTACCAGAGCATCCGCGGAGCTATAATCCCAAACGGGGGTAAAAGCGACTCTCCAGCACGCCCCGGAAACGCCCATTACGGTTTCATAAGCGGTTTCCTGTCCCATGGTTTTTAGTGAAAGATAAAGAGCGCCTGCCCATGAACAATCCATACCTTGACCAAAGCCCAGATGGCCCACATCCTGAGCAATATAGCAATCATTCACGGAGTCACTTCTAAAAAGTTTCGTCCGGTCCGGTGTGTAATGAATCGTATCTCCTTCCAGGCAGCTTATGGCGTGTATGCCGGTGGCGTTTACATAAACAAGCAAGAGATAATCTTCACCGTGATTTTCGATAAGGCTGGGAACAGCTCATGAGTTACGGTGAAATGCTCCACTTAAAATATTGATAATGTTTCATTTTATTCATGATATTCTGATGCTTCCGCTCATTGCCGTATGCAGAACATACAAATTCCAGTTCTCCAGGGGATAGATCATAGCCCTCGCTATCGAGATTGATAACTAACAGGTCATCCTGCAAAACGTAAGCGGCATAGGTGCCCGAAGGGATCTGGTATTTGATAAGCAGCAGCTTAATTCGTTTGCTTTGAATGCGGTGGGGGAGGGTCTGGTCATTAAGGATGAATGTCAATTGATTGTCGATAACGAACTGGTTTACAAAATGAGTGACATCGTGGCTTTCAAAACCATCGGTGTACATGGCTTGAAGAACAACCAATTGCTGCGGCATCAAAATGCGGTCGATCGATTGGGCCAATATATGTGATAGTAACCTGTCTCCCACTTTGAAACGGCTTGGGCGCTGACATTTAATTGTTCAGCCAATTGTTCTTGTGACAATTGTTTTTCTTTGCGAAGAGTACAAATCCGTTTCCCGACTGCTTCGGCACTTATCATTAATCACATCTCCCAAGATTGGATTGCGACGTCGCTGTTTTTATTATAGTAGCTTGGAAACGGGAGCACCATTTATCCAGAGATGAGTGTAGCTGATATTCTGCAACTGGGGGTTGAGTGGTAGATGCTAGAGATATGTCAAAAAGATTATCCTGATTGACACATAATCATCTGAATAATACGATGAGTACGAATCTGGTTGTTTTAAAGGAGGCTTGCTTATCCATGCATTCCATTCGCTGGAGATAAGACGGCAATACAAAAGCAGATTTTTTTCCATTTTTTATGGGATTTTTTGTTGTGCTTATTTTCCGAATTGGAGTAAACATGGATGAGTTAAGGAATAGCCTCTATTCGCTATACCTTTTATTTCTCTATGCTTTTTCGTCGGAGTGCAGACTTAAGCCCGTAATTGTGGACTTGAGGCCTGCATTTTTTATTGCCTAAAAATCAATAAAACCAATAAAAATGCGGGGAGAAATAGATGATGAAAAATCAAAAGATGAATTGGAAACGAAGTTTTTTCACAATTTGGGCGGGCCAAGCCATATCACTGATTACTAGTGCTATTCTTCAAATGGCGATCATTTGGTATTTGACCGAAAAAACAGGTTCGGCTATGGTGCTTTCCATGGCAACGCTGGTCGGATTTTTGCCGCAAGCGGTTGGCGGGCCTATGATCGGTGTACTGGTGGACCGTTGGAGCCGCAAAAAAGTAATGATTTGGGCGGATATTGTCGTTGCTGCAGCGGCTGCTTCTTTGGCCGTGGTCGCTTTTTATATGGACTTGCCTGTCTGGGTGATTATGGTTGTGCTGTTTTTGAATGCGACAACGCCTTTGATCGTACCGGAGGTTCAGCTGGCGAAATGTGCGGGGTACAGTCAGTCCGTGCAATCGTTCAGCTATATTATTAGTCCGGCGGCCGCGGCGCTCCTGTACTCTAGTTGGGATCTGAATGCGATTATCGCCATTGATGTTGTGGGTGCATTGATCGCTTGTATTGCGGTCGCGATGATATCGATCCCGAAGCCGGGACACGTAGAGTCCGCTACTCCAAGCAGCTTTACAGAAGAACTCAAAGCAGGATATGATGCGCTGAAACATCACAAAGGCTTAGTTGCTCTTTTTTGGATTGGAGGATTATTCATTTTTGCTTTTATGCCGATTAATGCGTTGTTTCCTCTAATGGTAATGGGTTATTTCGGGGGAACGATGAAACAAGCATCCGCTGCAGAAATTATTTTTGCTGTCGGCATGTTGGCTGGGGGTTTACTCCTTGGCAAATGGGGAGGCTTCAAGAACCGATCTCTTACTATTGTCACTTCTATTTTCGTAATGGGCTTTGCGTTGTTCATCTCGGGATTATTGCCTGCAAGCGGGTTTTTCATTTTTATGGCATGCTGCGCCGTAATGGGCTTTTCCGGGCCATTTTACAATGGGGTGCAGATGGCGTTATTTCAGGAACAAATTAAACCGGAGTATTTGGGAAGAGTGTTTGGATTATTCGGGAGTGTGATGGCTCTGGCAATGCCCCTTGGCCTGGTCATTTCGGGTGTTTTTGCGGATCAAATCGGTGTGAATCGGTGGTTTATGCTGTCCGGTATAATGATTATTGGGATTGCAGTAATTTGCTTGGTTGTTCCGGCAATTAGACACCTTGATGACTCGCCAGAGCAATAATTATGTAAACCAGAAACAAAAACAATTGCTCCGTTCCATTGCGATGCTATAATAACAACGAAAGAACTAAATCCATTGATTTCCTGTTGCACTAAATATACATCATCTATTTTTCGCAAAGGAGTTCTACAGAGTGAGTTATTTCTGGGGATTTTCGTGGGAAGGGCTTGTCGTTTTCATATTGGTTATGGTACCGAATCTGTTTTATTTTTGGCTTCCAAATTCAAGTGAATCGGGAAGAACCCCAAGCAAACATTTGATTTTGGATATTATCGAGCATGGAAGCCAGGCCATTTTTGTCTTGCTTTTAGTGTTTTTGATAAGCCGTCACGATTCTCCTTTGCTAAGTCCATATACTTTAGGTATGGCGATATTCCTATTTGTATATTATTTGCTATGGATCTTCTATTTCAGAGGCTACAAAACTTTGACCGTGCTGCTTGGAATGGCTGTTGTACCTGTGGCGTATTTCATTCTGGCGGAAATTTGGCTTCATAAAGGGCCGGCAATTGTGCCGACCGCGATTTTTGGATTCACACATATCGTTATTACCTATATCGATTATCGAGTAAAATAAGGCACCTTTCGGGGTGTCTTTTTCATTTTTCGGCCTGTTCAGGCTGTATGGGGGCATCCCCGCAAATAAAAAAGCCAAACCCAAGTATCAAAAACATCAACTTAGGTTCCCTATAAGGAATCCGTCCTTCGAGACGATGCGGCGCTCATTGCTAAGGATGTACAGGTTCCCGTTATATTGGTTGGACTGAACAGAACGCCCGCTGTGATGGAAGAAATATTGAATACGACGGACATCGAATATTTTGCCGTATCGCGCCCCCTGATCCATCAGGCGGATTTGCCAAAAATGTGGCAGGAGCAGGCCAAGCAGCAGGCTTGAAAAGTAGAATGGAAAGGATGTCGATCATATGAACAAGATTACGGATACCGTAACACTCCATAACGGTGTGAAAATGCCGCGCTTGGGGTTTGGCGTATATCAGGTTGAGGACGGCCGCCAGGTGGAGCAGTCAGTGCTGTCCGCACTCCGCTCGGGCTATAGAAGCATCGATACGGCGGAAGCCTATTTTAATGAAGACGGAGTGGGAAGAGCGATTAGGGCAAGCGGCGTACCTCGGCAGGAGCTGTTCGTCACGACAAAAGTCTGGAATTCCACATCAGGGCTATGAAACGACGCTTCAAGCGTTTGAGAACAGCAGAAAAAGGCTCGGTCTTGAGTACATCGATCTCTATCTGATCCACTGGCCGGCGAGAGGAAAGTACCTGGAAGCGTGGAGGGCTTTTGAAAAATTATACCGGGAAGGCTATGTGCGCGCCATCGGGGTGTGCAACTGCCACGAGCAGCATTTAAACGCGATCATGCAAAATTACGAGACCACGCCGATGGTTAATCAGGTGGAGCTGCATCCGCTGCTTTCGCAGGAACGGCTGCGCGCTTTTTGCCGGGACAACGGCATTCAAATCGAGGCTTGGGCACCGCTGATCCGTGGGCAGTTAAACATCCCCCTGCTTTGGGAGCTGGGAAGAAAATACGGCAAGACGCCTGCGCAAATTATCCTCCGCTGGGACTTGCAGCACGGCTTCGTCACCATTCCCAAATCGGTTCATGACAGCCGGATTCGGGAGAATGCCGACATTTTTGATTTTGAACTTGCCGAGGAAGATATGAGAGCCATCGATGCGCTGAACCGTAATGCCCGCTGGGGGCCGGACCCTGATAATTTCAACTTTTGAGCTGCCATACGCGAACTCTGAAAAAAACCAAAAGGAGCCCTGCCGCTGCACAAGCTGGCGAGCTCCTTTTTTCTGTGCAATTAGGCGAAAATCCGGCTGACTTGCTCGACTTCGTCCGGAAGCGATGCTCCTGTTTCCTCCACCATATCCTTGGTGATGCCCAGGTTTTGCATGACTCTGGCATTGATCGGATGGTGCACATTCAGTCCAATCAGCCTTTGATAATATTCCGTACTGATGCAGTCGGCTACGTGAATGAGTTCAATTTCGTTTAGATTGTCTGTGGACAGCAAAGGGGAATGGTGATATTTTACGACCAGCCCCAGATCCTCGGGAAGACCCCATCGTTCACAAATCCATGAGCCGATATCTGCGTGGGTCTTACCTCCTAAGGTGATTTTTTCCGCCACGATATGATGGACGCCTCGATTCATAGCTTCATATATCTTATCAACAAGCTCCGGAAGACAGGCGTTGAGGATCGCGAAGCCAATATCATGACATAGGCCATAGGAGAAAAGCTGAAATTTGTCCCCGATCTTCAGTTTGGACGAGAGCAGATTGCAGGCTACCGCGGTTCCCAGATTATGCTTCCAGTATTGATGGCTTGAGAAAAGCGTGGATTTCCCAAATTCATCATGGAATAACAGTTCCGTAATAAAATAAATCAACAAGTTCCGCATCGTTTTCATGCCTAGGAAGACTATGGCTTCATTTATATTATTGATCGTTCTGGATATTTGATAATATCCGGAATTTACATTTGCAAGAACAGCTTGATTTAATTCATCGTATAACGTTACTTTTTCCGCAAGCAGATCGATATCCAGCTGATCCGGTTGTCTGATCATTTCAAAAATATCACGGATTGCCGGTGGAATAACAGGCATTTTGGGCGACGCTTCAAGCGCTTTGTACACGTCTATTTGATTCATGATTTTCACTTCCTCCAATACTTTGGCGATACATGTCGAAATGTTTCGTGAACGTGAAATTGTAGCTGGACTATATAATTATATAATACACGGAAGTGCAATTGATGGATAAAATGTTACAAAATCCCCGGTGACAGAATTGAGAATATTGAATAAAGAGTTGAACGGAATGAGTCACGCGATTAAAAGTGAATTCAATAAATTGATTGTTTTAATTGGAATGTTCTGTTAAACTATGAATATATCAAGAACAAATGTTCCTATTTATTGAATGAGAGAGTTTGAAGGTGTTATAATAAGTTACTCCAAAAAATACTAAAATTAAGATTTTAAGGGTGCGTTGGCTGGCGATTCTCATTTTACTCTTAGGAGGAGGAGAGAAGAAATGGAACGACGGAAAATCAAGCTGTTTCCTTATCGGGTGGAAGCTCAGGCCCAGAAGGTAAGCGAAATTCCGAAAGGCATCGAGATGATTCAGGCGCCGGCGGTGTGGGGCCAGACAAAGGGCGAAGGCATTACGGTAGCCATTCTGGATACGGGGTGCGAAGTCTCACATCCGGATTTGAAGGGACGGGTCGCAGGCGGGCGGAATTTTACGGACGATGACAACGGCAATCCGGACGTATTTGTGGATTATAACGGGCACGGCACGCATGTAGCCGGGACGATAGCGGCGATCAGCAATAATACCGGTGTGGTTGGTGTAGCGCCGGAAGCGAATCTGCTGATCCTGAAGGTGCTGAACAAGGACGGCTCAGGCCAATATGAGTGGATTATCAATGGAATCAATTACGCGGTTGAGCAAAAGGCGGATATCATCTCCATGTCGCTCGGCGGACCGGAGGATGTGCCGGAGATGCATGAAGCGATCCAGCGGGCGGTGGCGGCGAATATTTTGGTTATCTGCGCGGCGGGGAATGAAGGCGACGGTAATTTCGCTACCGACGAATTTGGCTATCCCGGCTCCTATAATGAAGTCATCAGCGTGGGCGCCGTCGATTTACAGCGGAACTCGACTAATTTTACGAATTCGAATAATGAAGTGGACCTTGTCGCGCCGGGTGCGGGAATTCTGTCAACCTATTTGAACAAGACCTATGCGACACTCAGTGGCACCTCCATGGCGACGCCGCACGTATCGGGTGCGATGGCGCTGATCAAGCTGATCGCGAACGAAAGCTTCGGCCGTGACCTGACCGAACCCGAGCTGTATGCGCAGCTGATCAAGCGGACGATCCCGCTTGGCAACTCGCCGCGGCTGGAGGGCAACGGACTCTTGTACCTGACAGCTCAGGAGGAACTGGCCAAGGTCTTCACGCCCGCTGTCATCGCGAAGGTATTAAGTCTATGACGCATATGAGGATGCTGGCGCTTGAGCTGGAAGAGGCCAGGGAAATCCACCTCGCGATGGCCGGCGAACGCCCTTATTACGACGAAATGCGGGATAACGAGCTGAAAGCTAGTTACTACAGCGGTGGCATTACGAATATACATGAACTCCAGCAGCTGCTGGACCGGACTCATGACCACCGGCTGCCTTACAAGCCTTACCGCTATGTCTATCCGTGGGTCGATCTGCAGGAGAATGGGCAGCTCAAAAGCCTGTATTCCGGCCGTGCTATGTCCCCGCTTGAAGCAATTGAAGCGGATATCCGGCTGCTTGAAGCGGAGGATGATGTAAGCCTGGCGGGAGAGATCATGCTGAACTGCGAGCATGTCGTGCCGCAGTCATGGTTCGGTAAGAGAGAACCGATGCGGGGCGACCTGCATCATCTGTTTGCCTGCGAGCCGGGCTGCAACAGCCGCAGAGGGAATAATCCGTATTATGATTTTTTGGATTATACGCCGGAAGCGAGTGTGCAGAATGTGATTGCAGGCTGCGGCAAGCAGGAGGACGGCCGATTTGAGCCTGAATACGGCAAAGGCATTGTCGCCCGCGCAACCCTTTATTTCCTGCTGCGCTATCCCGGCGTTATCGGCAGCAGCCATGTCGATGAAACGCTGCTGCTGGAATGGCACCGCTCTTTTCCGGTTACGCTTTATGAATTGCATCGGAATTTGGCGGTTTTCGAGCTGCAGGGCAACCGCAACCCGTTTATCGATTTTCCGGAAGAAGCAGAGCGGTGGGCGGGAAGCGGCGCTAATTAGTGTGTTATTCATTGCTCGACACTCTTATACACATTCCGACACTCGATTTTGTAATCATTGAACCCGATGCCATGCTCATTCCTCTCCGGATATCGTGCTTAACAATATGGAGGAGCTTTTTCGCCCTCTACTTTAAATTAAAAAACTCTTATTGTCCTTTCAATTAATTCATGCTATATTATTTTTTGTGCCCGCACTATTTTTATTGCATACGCGGTCGTGGCGGAATTGGCAGACGCGCACGGTTCAGGTCCGTGTGGGCTAACCCCCCGTGGAGGTTCGAGTCCTCTCGACCGCATATTTAAATAGACAGATAACATCAATGCAGGCCGATCCCTTGAGCAGCTCTTCAAATATGAAGAGCCTTTTTCTTTTTCGGCGACATATTCTATTGGAAATGAAGTGAGGTTATGATTCAGCCCAATGCGAACGTTAAACAAGGATTGCTTAATAAATATTTTTCCGGCGAAGCGATAGATTACCGGCAGATGATCTCGCTTTTTATCCCGATTCTGATTGACCAGGCTTTCGTAGTCGGCCTCAATTTGATCAACACGGCCATGATCAGCTCGGCGGGAGTGGCCGCGATCAGTGCGGTGAACATGATTGACTCGCTTAATATTTTTCTTCTCAGCGTGTTTATCGCCGTAGCGACGGGCGGGACGGTTGTAGTGGCCCAGTATAAAGGAAGCGGCAACGATGCCATGGTCTCCAAGGCGACGGCCGGAGCTGTATCTTCGGTGTCTCTGCTCGCGCTTTTCGTCGGTTTATTCGGCATTTTGTTCCATGGTCCGCTGCTTAACCTGCTGTTCGGCGCGGCTGAACCGGATGTCATGGCCAATGCCCGAACGTATTTGATCGGAAGCAGCGTGTCCTACTTGGGGATCGCCGTCGTGGAAGCGGTATGCGGAGCCCTCAGGGGAACCGGAAGAACGCGGGCGTCGCTGGTGCTGTCGCTGATCATGAATCTGATGTATGTCCTCCTTAATCTCGTGTTTATCAATCTTTTGCAGATGGGCGTTCTTGGCATGACGATTTCCATCAATGCAGCCCGTTATTTGGGGGCGGCTTGCGCTCTGTATTATTTGTTCCGGATGGACAGCAGCCTGCAAATCAAAATCCGCGATATCCTGACGTTCAATCTATCCATGCTGAAAAAAATCATGTTTATCGGCTTGCCGTTCGCCGCGGAACAGATGTTTTTTAACGGTGGCAAAATTTTGACCCAAATATTCATCGTCAGCCTGGGCACGTATGCGATTGCCACCAACGCGATCTGCTCCGCTCTTGCCGGAGTTATGCAAATTCCTGCGAATGCGCTGGCTTTGACGATTATTACGGTGGTCGGCCAGTGTATGGGAAGCGAAAATATCAAAGATGCTAGAAAATTCACTAAATCTTTTACTGTGGCATCTTCGCTTTCCTTTGTAGTCATGGGGCTATTGATCCTGCCGATTTTTAAACCGCTCGTATCGCTGTTTCATCCCCCCGCTGAAATTGTTGACGATATTTTCTTGATCGTACTTATCAATACAATTGCCCAAATCCCGCTGTGGTCCACCAGCTTTGTCATGCCTTCTGCGCTTAGAGCGGCAGGCGATTCCAAATTTACGTCCATCGTTTCCATGCTATCCATGTGGCTGTTCCGCGTCGTGCTCGGTTACATTTTGGGTATTGTTCTGCATTTGGGCATTCTGGGCGTCTGGCTCGCAATGGAATGCGAATGGGCTGTCCGGGGCGGGATCTTCCTGAAGAGATTTCTCGGCAAAAAGTGGTATCAGCACCGGCTTATTTAATCGAGTATTACTATGATTGGTATGCAGGGTACGTGAGGTATTTCAGAAATTTCATGCTCATTACCATCAAGGTGATACTCCGGATGAAGTCAAAAAATATGCTTATTTTTACCTTCATACATTTACCTCCTTTGGTTGTAAACTTGACCATCACAAGGTGCTTTGATGGTATAATAAATATCAAACGGGAAAAAAGTAGTCGTAGTCGCGCTTGTGATGATACAGACTAATTGATTTCTCATCATTCGATGATGACGAGCCCGAGTTCTTCTGTTCGGAATGTATTGGAACACACGAGAAAGAAAGAGCATACGAACAAATGAAACATCAGCGAGAAAGATTAGCTACCTGTTTGGGAGAGCACTGAAAAAGTCTTCTTTACCGAGCTGAACTAAATACTCAAGGAAAAACGAGCCTCTAGAATCGTTTCTAAGGCTCGTTTCGCGTGTAAGGAGGCATATTTGCCCCCCTAATTTTTATTGTTTTTTCAAAATCGGTAGTTTATTATCAGTGCTTTACCTGTTTGGGTGATTTTGTTTGTTGTCGGGTAATGTTCTGAGACTAGATGTTGACAAGAACATTGTCCGATTCCCGATTCATGACAAGAACATAATCTAATTCAGGGTACAGAAAACCTCGTTCTCAAATACTGCAGGATGATCGTTGTTAAAATGAGTTCTGCTGTACATCATCCGAAGTAGTTAAACTCTGCCGGAGGTCAAGAAGGTTATCCCGCAAATAGTAGTGAAACTCGCACCTTTTTTAATTTCGATTTTCGAGGTTTCAGATGATGTGTGTTGTATTCACGACGCCTTACCACCTTAAGTCCCGAAGGACACGATAACGAATAGGATAAGCAACTTGAATTGACTGTCGGTCCGTTTACTGAGAAGAACTGGACAAATAAATATAAGTAGCAAAAATCATATATACAAGAAGAAATGCAAGTACTACAATTATTATTCTTAGAAATGTTCTTTTCCGTTTATTCATTTGCTTTTTCAATAGATTACCCCCTTGAATTTTGTAATCAATTAAATTGATTACAGATATGAGAAAAAAGGGAGCTGAGTAGCTCCCTCATATTAAATGTAGGGTTAATCTTAGAAAGACCAATCGTGTTCTAGTTGCTTTGAAGTAATATCTCCGACACCTTCCCATATAATCGACAATGTCAGAATACCAACAATGTGGGCATACCCACCTGTTCTGTTACTATTAATTGTAGCATATGATGCACCAGCTTTGTGCTCCCAGCTATTCCCAGGATGGAAGCCCAATAGAGCACTATCAGTTGTTGCTGGATCACTATTAATCTTACCATCAACAAAATGAACTGTCACGTATGAGTACATCCAAGATAGTCCATTATCATTCCATTTCTTAGAATAAGTAGTCCAGTAATCATTTGACGACGCTAGTGTAGATACTGTGTTTGTCTCTACTTCAACAGGATTATTTTGAGCATTTGTTGCTAAATCGTTGTAGTAATACAACAGCGCAGCATATTCATCCAGCGAATCTACTTTAATACTCTTATTGGGTTCTACATTAGTTGAAAGATTAGCTGAAGCTTTAGAGGTGTTGGTATCGTAACCAGCAGCCTTTTTCAACTCATCCACTGAGTCGAACTTTCCTGCATAAGTTTTAAAGTAAGATTTTGGTACAATGTCATGAACAGGAACGACAGTCTTATTGGTGGAGACCGATGACTGAGTTTTATCAGCAGCAAGAACTACGGTTCCAGAAAACATACTAGCAATTAAAGCGAAAGAGAAAAGCATTTTAGTAGAAAAATTAATAACATATCCAACAAATCGTAGCAATTAATCCCACTCCTGTTTAATATTAATGAATATATTCATTAAGCAGTCGACTGTTACACATTACATTTTTTACAATAAAATGTAAACCCATATTTTTAATTTAATGGAAAAAGAGTATGTTTGTTGGGTAATATGGGAGTTTATTATTCTATATTCCGGTCGTTGGATATAGTCAGTCTTCTAAACGAAGTGTAAGCAGGGGAAGTTCATCAATTGTCCAAACTCTCGCTGCGGAGGTTCGGAATTCATTGCCCGGGATAGAGGGACTGCCTTATGATGGATGTAATCAATCTGTCCTAGGGAGGTATAGTAAATGGCGCAAATTATTTTATATACGAAAAATGGCTGTATGGGGGGTGCCCGTCAAAAGGCGCTACTCGAGAGTTATGGTCACACGGTGGAGGAGCGGTCGCTGCTTGATACGGAATGGACGCCTGAAACGCTGCAGCCGTATCTGGCCGGCCTTGAGCTGAAGGACTGGTTCAACCCAAACGCTCCCTCGGTCAAAGCGGGCCGGGTCGTCCCTGGAGCTCTTTCCCGGGAGGAGACGCTGGAGCTGTTATGCAGCGACCCGATTCTGATCAAGCGCCCGTTGATCGACACCGGCAGTCAGGTTTTTGCGGGATTCGATTCGGAATATCTGAAGGAGATCGGTCTCTGTGAAGTTCCCTCGGGATACAATACAGGGTGCCAGATGAAAGACCAGGGAAGCGGCTGCTCGTCTTCCGAGGCGTGAAGGACGCTGGGAACCCAATAATCGAAGCGTGTGGATGAGAGAGTGCCTTTTTAGGCGCTCTCTTTTTTTAAAATATAAGAATTTATAAGTTTCCCGCTTCTAAAAAGACAGCGAAGCCGTTTCTTCTTAGGGATGGCGGACGTTTTGCGCCAGGTGGCGATCGGACGGTCCGAGGCTCTAGCTAATGTTAACTTAGCTCCCGTGTTTTCCGAAGCTTTGTTGAACAGCCTTGGTATTTGATTGTGCAGGCAGTATAGTGTTTGTTAATTACTCTGGCGCTCAAGAAGAACCACCCGGCGGTGCGTATTTGAAGTATAAATATTTAAATAAAGAGGAGGCAGGCGAATGCCGAACAGGATTGCGATTGGCAGCAGCGACGGGCAATGGATCGACCAGCATTTTGGCAGCTGTGAGCAGTTTATGGTTTATGATGTATCCGCGGCAGGTGATTGGACGCTGGTGGAAGTACGCACAACGGGAAGCGAAGGCTTCACCGGCAGGCACAGCCAGGAGCAGTTGAACCAAATTATAGCTCTTATATCCGATTGCAGCACCGTGCTTGTCAGCCGGCTCGGCATGGGGGCCTCGGAGGAGCTTAAGGAGCGCGGGATTGCGTTCAGCACCGATTATATCTCATTAAAGCATGCCCAGGAGAAGTTGGTTACGGGTTGAGTTTAAGACCTCCGCCGTTTCGTGATGTTATCTGAAGCGGAGGTTGTGCCTTCTGTGTTTTTTGCTGAAACGATCAATCATAGCGATTTCAGTCTGCGGACTTTACACTCCATGCTTTGTTCCCGGCACCTCGGTCAGCGCGGACGCTCCCGGCAGCAATTCGCGATAAACGCTGAGCATCTCTTCCGCCATGCGCCCGGCACGGTAGTAGTCGAGTCCGATGCCGGACCGGGCGCGGTAGCGCTGCCGCATGACGTCGTCGGAGAGGAGCCGGGAGATCGCGCCTGCGAGCGCCCTGGCGTCGCTGGGCGGCACCAGTAGGCCGGATTCCCCGTGATCCAGCGCCTCGGGAATGCCATCCACTTCGGTCGCGACGATGGCGCAACCCGATTCCCTGGCCTCAATCAGGACAAGTCCGAACGGTTCCTTATGGGAGGCGAGGACGAATACATCGGCCGCTTTCATCCACCGGCTGCTCTCGGACTGGAAGCCTGCGAACCGGATGCGGCTGGAAAATGGGGAGGCAGAAGCGCGCTCCTCGAATTTTGCCCGGTCCGGACCGTCTCCTACGATGTACAGCCTTGCGTCCGGGTGGCCGCCCGCAAGAAGATTGAAAGCGTCAATGAGGTCGGATATTCCTTTGCGCTCGTACATGCCGGCAACCGTGACGATGGCCCGACCTTCCAAGGGTTCGGGGCCGGAATCCGAATGGCGCGGGCTTCCGATCGTGCCGTTCAGAATGACGCGCAGCTTGTCCCGTTTGACGCCCCGGCTCGCCATGGCATCGGAGACCGCCTGGCTTACTGCGATCACCCTGTCGCCGACTCTCATGAAATCGGCGCTCTTTTGAAATTCGTTATGGACATGGGTCACGATCTTGTATTTGCGGAAGCCCCTCAGAAAGCGGGCGAGCACCGCGCCGGTCATCATATGCGCATGAATGATATCGGGTGCGAAGTCCGCAACCATCCGTCTGAAATCAAAAACAGCCCGCATAAGCTGGGCGGGCTTTCTCGTCTGGTCCAGGCGGTAGTGACGAATATGATATCGGGTAAGAAGTTCTTCATACTGGCCGCCTGCCGATATAATTCCTACCTGATGATTTCTCGCAGTCTGTTCGCAGGCCAAGTCGATCATGACGTTGACGATGCCGTTGCCCGACTCTTTCACGTGATTGGCAACATGAAGGATACGCATCAAGCTTCCCTCCTTATACAGGCCGTTTCTCGCTTTCGATAGCATAGACCGGCTTCTCGCGCTTTTTCTCCCGACCGTACAGCTCGTACAACTTGATTTCCTTAAGGAACTCATAATACATCCAGAAAAAAGCGACGCTGAACCCGGCAATTCCTTTCGTAATCATCTTGCGGACGAACAGGGTATAGACCAGCTTGGCGGGCGGGCGGAACAGAAGTCTCATCAGGCTGAACGGCCGTTGCCTGTCATATTCTTTTCGCGCCTCAAGGTCGGTGTATTTGTTGAAGCGCCGTACATGGTCCTGGATGCTGCGGTAGCCATGATGCCAGAGAGTACCGTCCAGACAAGGCACGGCGGCAGGGTCAACATCCGGTCCTTCGTGAACGAGGACATCTTTCATCCGCACTTCGTCTTTTTTGTACAGTCTGACGAGATGCTCGCCCTTCGGCATCCACTTGCCGAGAAAATCGCCGATCCGGTAGACCGTATAGGCTTTTACCTCATTTTCCGGCTGCGTTTTCCAGTTGGACAACGATTTCTGAAGCTCTTCGCTGACTTCTTCATCCGAATCGATAAAAAAGATCCAGTTGCTGGGCGCTTTTTCCGCTCCGAATATACGCTGTTTGGCATACCCCGGCCAAGGATTGTGATAGACGCTGCAGCCCAGATGCTCAGCGATAAGAACCGTTCCATCCGTGCTGCCTCCGTCGACGACGACGATATCATCCGCAAAAGGGCGGCAGGAGAGAATAGCTTGCTCGATTTTCTCTTCTTCGTTTTGAGTGATGATCACAACAGACAATCGTTTGGTGTCAGTCAATGGTTGGTTCACCTCTTTCGGGTTATTCGCCAGCTAAAGCGTAACGGGAATCCATTCTGTATGCCATATATTGATAATAAATGGTTTTAGCTTTAGTTTAATCCTTAAACGGAACAAGTGTATATACCTCAATAGTTCACCTTATATTCATCCAATTGGGTGAGGGATTCGGCGCCCGGTCATTGCAGTCCAAACCACAACACAAATTTGTAACAATCTGAGAAAAACATGAAAAGTATGCAATCTGATCATTGACGCCGAACGGGCGAAAACAATATAATCCTATCAAGTAAGTTGGAATTAACCGAATTAACCTTGTGAAAGAATGCACCATTCATATCCCAAAGTCGAGCGGATCACCGCAGGCCTTACTTTCTCTTTCAGGGGAGATGTAGGGCTTTTTTTGTAGAATTTTGAATGTAGTTGGCGTCATATGAAAAAGGGTGCAAGTCGTATGCAGTTTTAAAACCGAGTATTCACATTGAAAAAGTCAAATTAAAAGGAGTGATTGAGGTGTCCCGTTATCCTTTGATCTCATCCGGCACGATCATCGAAGGTTCCCCTGAGGAAAATGTCCAGTCGCCCATTATATCTATACGGCAGCTCGGTAAATCTTTTCAGTGCGGAGCCGGTAAGAATGCCGTTCGCTATCAGGTGCTGAAAGATGTCGATCTGAACATTAATAAAGGGGAGTTTTTTATCCTCCTGGGCCCCAGCGGCTGCGGCAAATCCACATTGCTTAACCTGATCGCCGGCTTTGAGAAGCAAACCGAGGGCGAGCTGCTTGTGGATGGCCAGGCAATCGAACGTCCCGGAAAAGAGCGCGCGATGGTATTTCAGCATCCGGACGCCTCTTTGTTCCCCTGGCTGAATGTGAGAGAAAATATCGAATTTGGCCTTCGCATGCAGGGGATGAAGAAGGGGGAGCGCAAAGCGATATCCGACCGTTACATTGAACTGGCGGGTCTTACGGGACATGAACGCAAATTTCCGCGTGAGCTGTCCGGGGGCATGAAGCAGCGGGTGCAAATCGCCAGGGTGCTCGCCAATGAGCCGGACATTCTGCTGATGGACGAACCGCTTGGAGCTTTGGACGCATTCACCCGCAGAGTTATGCAGGAGGAACTGGTGCGAATCTGGTCGGAGACGAAGAAGACAATTATTTTCGTCACGCATGATATTCAGGAAGCGGTGCTGCTCGGCGGCCGGATCGGGATCATGTCCATAGGTCCGGACTCGCGGGTATTCGAAATTATGGACAATCGCCTGGAGTATCCCCGTGATTTGACCTCGCGGGAATTTAATCTGATACAGAAGAAGCTGCAGGGTATCTTTCAAGACGATCTTTATTTCCATTTGTAACAGAAAGGAGGAAAAGATATGCGTTATGTTCGGAAGGGACTGCAGATGGGGATTGTTTCCTGGATATTGTTCCTTATTCTGTGGCAGATCTTTGCCATGAATTCGAACCAGGACTATTTTCCGACTCCCGTTCAGACGCTTCACGGAGCGATTGAGCTGATTGCCGACAATTCGCTGTTCACTTATGTCTTTATCAGCTTTAAACGGGTGCTGCTCGGTTGGCTGCTTGGCAGCCTGCTGGGCATTCCGGCGGGCCTCTTGATCGGCCGGTTCAAATGGCTCCGGCAGCTCGTCGAGCCTTATCTGAACTTCTTCCGGTTCATTCCGGCCCTGGCCTTCATCACTTTGTTCATTCTGTGGTTTGGGATCGGAGAGCAGTCGAAGATCATTCTGATTATGTATGCGACGCTGTTCATCGTCATTCTGAACACGGCAGCCGGCGTAGTGAACGTCGAGGACGACAAAATCCGCTCAGCAAGGTCGCTTGGAGCCTCGGAGCGGCAGATTTTGATCCATGTGATTATTCCCGCCGTCGTTCCCGCCTTCTTTAACGGAGTCCGGCTGGCCATGGGGAATTCGTTCATGGCCATTGTCGGCGCGGAAATGATCGCCGCCAACGAAGGGGTCGGCTATCTCATCTGGACTTCGCGGCTGTACTCCAAGACGGACTGGATTTTCGTTGGTCTGCTGCTGCTTGGACTGATGGGTTTTATCGGAGATCAGCTGCTGCGCTGGCTGGGAAAGACATCGCTGAAGCGCTATGGAATTGCCAAGGAAACAAGATTTGGAAGGTAAATTTGAAAGTAACCAATGGGGGGACAAGACAAATGAGAAACAAGCAAGGTCGGGTTTGGAAAGCAGTTGCAGGAGCCATGTTGTTGACGGGAATACTGATTTCGCTGTCGGGCTGCGGAGACGCCAAGGCGGAGAATAAGGAAGCTTCGAGCGCTCCGGCTCTGCAGAAGGTGCGTATCGGGGGAGACTCCGCCATATTCTCGCTGCAATTTCGGGTAGCCAAGGAGCAGGGAATCTTTGAAAAGAACGGAATTGATGCCGAAATATCGACATTCTCCTTCGGAATCGACACGCTCAATGCCGTACTGACCGACCGGGTGGACGTCGGGGAAGCGATGGACTATGCGGCGCTCAGCGCGATTTCCAAAGGGGACCTCAAGGTATTGTCCTTGTTCAACTCGCCGAAAGCGACCAGTTCGAAGCTCTTCGCCAGAGACGGAATCAGCAAGCCGGAGGATCTGGTGGGCAAGAAGCTTGGCGTACAGAAGGGAACCGTGAACGAGTACATTTGGGGCAAATATTTTGAAACGTTCCATATCGACAGCAAGGCTGTTACGCTCGTCCCGCTGCAATCCACTGCTGAAATATTGGCTGCATACGACAGAGGCGACATTCAGGCTGCCTGGTTCGGTACCGCGTTCTTCGACAAGGCCGAAAAGGTAAAGGGCTCGGTAGCGCTTAACGACCAATCCGCCATCAATGTCCGGACGAAGGGATTTTTGGTTGCAAAGGGCTCCCTGATCAAGGATAATCCCCAAATTTCGGCGGAACTGAACAAATCGCTGGCAGAGGCTTCCCAGTATATTATCGATCATCCGGAAGAGGCGGCCGAACTGGCATTCAAGGAGTTGAAGATTCCCAAAGAAAACGCATTGACAGAAATTAAGAATCAATGGGATTTTGATGTCCGCTTCAAGCAGGAGGATTATGACCAGTTGAAACAGATCAAGGAATGGAGCATTGCCAACGGCTATATCGAGCAGGATTTCAATCTTGACGACAAGCTGGCTCTGGATGGTCTGAAGGAAGCCTTCCCCGATAAAGTCGATATTAAGTAAAAGTCGACATTGAGTAAAAAATAAAGGAGATGCATACCAATGAGCGATTTGAAAATCCGGCTCCATGAGGAGCTTGCCATCAAGAACGCCTGTCAGGTTGAGGGCATCAACGCCGATCCTGCCATTTTTGAAGGGGTAGGGCTGGGCGACATCTACCAGGAACAAATCCAGACGCTGTTTGATTACAATCTGCATAATCATACGGGTGTTGTGCTGCCGATGTGCTTCTATACACCGGGGGGACTGCGGGTGGCCTACCGCTGGAATGACCGCTCTCCTTACAAGCTGCGCAGAGAGGGCAACCAGTTCATCCTGTACAATGAGCGCAAGGAACTGTTTCCGGTAAGCCTGAAAAAGCGCCCCAAGTACTACAGCCTGAAAACGTCTGACGGCGCCAACATGAATCAGGTTGCGACTCATAACGGAGAAGGGGCCATCTTCGTCTCCTACAGCAACGAGTGCTTCCTGAAGGAAACCGGCCATGACTGCAAATATTGCAATATCAACTATACGCATGATACGTATGGGGAAGAGCATGGCGTAAGCTGGAAATACCCGCGCCAGATTGGCGAAACCGCTGCGGTCGCTTACAAAGAGGGAGCCAAGCATATTACAATCAGCGGAGGATTTATCCCCGAGCGGCGGGAGATTGATTATTACTTCGACGTGGCGGAGGCGATTCAGGAGCATACCGGACTTCAGGACTTCAATGGCACAGCCGTAATCGGCGCGCCGCTTGACCTCAGCATCCTGGAGCGTTACAAAGATGCCGGCTACCGTACGGTTGCCATGAATCTCGAGATATGGGATAAAAATATTTTTAATTCGGTCTGCCCCGGAAAAGTGATTCACTGCGGCGGCTGGGATCATTGGGTGAAAGCGCTGGAACGGGCTGCGGTCGTCTTCGGTCATGGTCGTGTCCGCTCCAACTTTGTCGGCGGCATGGATACCAAGAAATCAACGCTGGAAGGCGTAAAATATCTTGCCTCCCAGGGGGTAATCGCCTACGCCGGGTCCTGGATTCCGAATCTCGGTTCGGAGTATGAGGGCCATCGGTCGCCGCTTCCGGAATGGCATTTGGACGTTGCGTACAAGACCGTTGATATTTTCCGCAGTGCCGGGTTTACCTATGAGCAGCTGTATGATTCCAGTGCCTCGGCTGACGGAATTTGGAATGATATTTACAAGATTGAGGATGAGCGGTTGCCGATATTCCGCGGCGAGACTGTCGTTGTCTAACTATAAAAAAAACCGGGAGGCGTTCGGCCGAGAATACAGGCCGAACGCCTCCCGGCCGTTTTCCGGCCACATGGAGTTAAGCGGAAGATCGGGCTTTCAGGCGCTGCGGGACTGCGTTCCCGCCTTATCCCGCCAACTGCTTGCCGTCATACATGTATATTTTCTCCTGCCCGTCGACCACGGTCTTTAAATGCACATTCCGGCCCCACAGACGGTGAACAAGGGGAAGCGTACGTTCGATGTATTTTCGGTCAAGCTCCAGGCCCTCAAAGCGGTTGTCCAGCAGCAGCTCGCCCCGGCCGTACAGGTCGTCGTCTTTGACCGTAAGGTAGGGGAAGCCGCCGTTGGTCCGGGAACGGATCAGGTTGTCCTTGATTTCTTCGACGTCTTTCGCCGTTACTTTGTATACCTGATCTTCCTGCTTGAAGACGAACAGATCCATCTCTTCCGCCAGCTCCTGCGTCAAATAGTTGCGGATGAACGATACGTCCGACTCCGTCTCCCGGATTTCAAACAGTGCTTCAAGCCCTTCCTTCTTCTCGATATGCCGGAGCATCATGAGACCGAGATAGTACGGATTGATCCGCCCCGGGGAAGGCTGGATGACGCCGGCATTCATTTTCGCAAATTCCACAATTTCCGAATCGCTGAGGTCAAGCTCGCGGACGAGCTTCAGATGCCAATAGCTGGCCCAGCCCTCATTCATAATCTTCGTCTCCATCTGAGGCCAGAAATACAGCATTTCGGCGCGGAGCATATATAAAATTTCCCGCTGCCATTCCTCCAGATACCGGCTCTGTCCCGCGATATAGCCGATAACATCCTTCACACCTCCGTCCGCTTCGCGGAAGCCCTCCGTTCGGCCGAACCGTACAAACGGATCGACATGCTCTTGAATGGCAATGCCGGCGTCCAGAAAGGCCTCGACTTCGTCCGCGCCGTATTCGTGGCTGAAATGCTCGATGCGGTCGGCGAATACGGCCATACGGTCAACCATCTGCCGGTCTGTGCCTGCGAACATGGCGTTATTTTTGAAGAAATCGCTGTGTCCCAGGACATGTGCCACAATCAGCTTGTTCTGAAGCAGGGTGTTGCTGTCCAGCAGGAACGCATAGCAGGGATCGGAGTTGATAACCAGCTCGTAAATTTTGCTCAGCCCATGATCGTATTCCGTCTTCATGCGCTGATAGGCTTTGCCGAAGCTCCAATGCGCGAACCGGGTTGGCATGCCGTAGGCTCCGATGGAATACAGCACTTCCGCCGGGCATACCTGGTAGCGCATCGGGAAGAAGTCGAGCCCGCTCTCCAGCGCAAGCTCCGTCAAGCGCTCCGCCGCTTGTTCCAATTGCTCCGCATCTTGATCGATCATAAGCGCTGCTCCTCCTATGTCATACGGCGGCCTTTGCGTTCCGAGACTTCCATCTCCGCAAAGACCGCCGCCGGTTTTTTTCGGGGCCCATCAAGCACCCCATCAGACTTTGAAGCTAAATCCCGCTCCGGGCTTATTTCAGCTTGCCTCTACTTCGTCGCCGAAGAAAGCCTTCAGCGTCTTGAACACATCCTCTTTCTCCTTCAGGACGGACCGGATAAAATCGGGCGATTTCAGACCGGACATCGACTCCCAGAGCCGTTTGCTTCCGTATACATGCTGCCGGATTTCGCCGTAACCGAGCACATTGACTTTTTCCAGCAGGTCGCCTGCCAGCTTTACGGTCGTAAGGTTGTCGCTGTCGAGATTGTCCCCGTCCGAGAAGTGAAAGGCGTAGGCGTTGTATTGGCCCGGAGGGTAATCGTTCTCCAGGATATTTAGCGCCAGTTCGTAGACCGAGGAGCATTTCGTACCGCCGCTTTCGCCCTTGCGGAAGAAGGATTCCTCGTCCACCTCTTTCGCCTCTGTGCAGTGCGACAGAAACCGGATCTGCACATTCTCGTACTTGGTCCGCAGGAAGCGGACCATCCAGAAGAAGAAGCTGCGGGCCACATATTTCTCGAAACTGCCCATGGAGCCCGACGTATCCATCATGGCGAGAACAACGGCTGAGGACTGGGGCCTCCGGATATCCTCCCATGTCTTGAACCGCAAATCTTCACCGATAATCGGGCCGAGAACCGGTACCGACGCCCCGGAGCCCGGCATGTAGCCGGTGCTTTCGGCCGCTTGGAAGCCGAGAGTCAGTCCGAGCCGCGCCGCCGTTCCAGCCAGATCATTCGCCCCAGGGCCCGGAGCGGCCCCGGCATTCCCGCCGCCGGTATCGTAGTCGCCGTAATCGGCGGAGGATTCCGACCACGCCGCGGCGCCTGGCGATCCCTGCAGTCCGCTGCTTAGCGCCTGGCGTTTGATCGCTTCAAACAGCGTCCGCTTTTTATCGACATTCGAGATCATGCCCTGCTTGCGGACGTCCTCGAACCGGACGTCTTCGACGGTCAAATCCGGCGCGGCCTTCGGTTTCAGCTTCGGCAGCTTCAAATCCTCGAACACGAGCTCGGCCAGCTCATCGATCGTCAGCTCCGCTTCGTAATAGTCGGCTCCTGGCTGATCGCCCGCTTCGCGTCCCTTGCCCGGCCCCGCCGCCTCGCCTTGCCCCGCCTTGCCGATGATATCGCCGACTTGGGTGCCGCCCTGTCCCTGTCCAACCTGCGGCTTGTCCTGGGAGTTGTAGCGGAACTTCGGCTCATCCAGGCTGCGGATCGGAACCTTGATCACTTTATCGCCCTGGGGCATTATAATCGACTCTTCGCTGACAAGGTCGGCGAGATTTTCACGAATCGCTTCCTTTACTTTGCGCTTGTGACGCTCCTGGTCGATTTCTCCCTTGCGGTGCAGCGACCAGTCGTCGCGCGCGATCACGAACAATCGTTTGTCCATGCCGCCCACCTCCCGGAAATGATTGGATTCGAAACCTGGAATTGCGGAATATTAACGCGTGACCGTCCGAAAGTAAAAAGGGAAAGGGGCGAACGGCCGGAATGGCCGCCGCCCACAGGCTGAGTGCGATAACAGGTAAATCCTCCCTGGTTATCGATTCAGCAAGCTGAAACGGTATCGAGGTAAGAAATCCTCGTCACCGATTCAGCAAACTGCCGACGTATTTCATCAGCTCATTCGCGCAAGTGGCGCAGTAGCCGTGATGGTCGATCAGGCGCCGGGACACTTCGTTCATGCGCTTGAGCTGGCCCTCATCCGGATTGATCGTCGAGGTCGTTATTTTGATGACATCCTTCAGGTCGGCGAACAGCTTCTTCTCGATAGCGTCCTTCAGCGGCTCATGCGACGTATATTCGAACTGCCGGCCGCGGCGTGCGAACGACGAAATTTTGATCAGAATTTCCTCGCGGAATGCCCGTTTCTGATTCTCGGTCACGCCGATTTGCTCCTCTATGGAACGCATCAGCTTCTCGTCGGGATCATGCTCCTCGGAGGTGATCGGGTCTTTCATTTTGTGACCGCTGCAGTAGGCTTCGACATTATCCAGATAGTTGTTGAGCATCGTGTGGGCCGATTCCTCGAAGGAGTAGACAAACGCGCGCTGCACTTCGGTCTTCGCTTTATGATCGTATTCCTTGCGGGCCTGCGTAATCAGATTCATCAGCCGCTCGCGTTCTTCCTTGGAGATCGATGGATGCTGGTCCAGCCCCTCTTTGAGGGAACGGAGAACGTCCAGGGCATTGATGCAGGACTTGCTGCCTTTGATGAGCGCGCTGGAAATCCGGTTGATGACATACCGGGGATCGACGCCGGACATGCCCTCGTCATGATGCTCCCGCTGCAGCTCTTCCACATCGGCTTTTTTCACACCGTCGACTTCGACGCCGTCGTAGAGGTACATTTTTTTGATAAGATCAATGCCCGGTTTCTTCGGTTCTTTCAGGCGGGACATGACCGTGAAGACGGAGGCTGTCCACAGCGCTCCCGGAGCCAGATGCACCTGATTGTTCAGGCCCGAGGCGTCGACGAGCTTGCGGTAGATTCGTTCTTCCTGACTGGCTTTCAAATTATAGGGAATTCGCATGACAATCATGCGGGAGTGGAGGGCTTCATTCTTCTTATTGGAGATAAATGCGCGGTATTCGGTTTCGTTCGTATGGGCTATGATCAGTTCGTCGGCGGAGATAAGCGCAAATCGTCCCGCTTTAAAATTGCCTTCCTGAGTCAGAGAGAGCAAATTCCACAGAAACTTCTCATCGCATTTCAGAATCTCTTGAAATTCCATCAGGCCGCGGTTGGCCTTGTTAAGTTCGCCGTCAAAACGGTAGGCTCTGGGGTCGGATTCGGAACCGTAGCGGGTAATGGTGGAAAAATCAATACTGCCGGTCAGATCGGCAATATCCTGCGATTTGGGGTCTGATGGCGCGAATGTTCCGATTCCCGTCCGGTCACTTTCTGAGAACAGTACCCGGACCACGGGCATGTCCTCGATTCGGCCTCCGTGTTCACTCTCCAGTCTCATCCGGCAGACCGGGCAGAGATCGCCTTCGATATGCACCCCGTACTCTTTGCGGAATTCATCGCGCAGTTCACGAGGGATAAGATGGAGGGGTTCCTCTTGCATCGGGCACCCTTGAATGGCATAGAGCGCGCCTTCCGGCGTACGTGTAAAAGATTCAAGTCCGTTCTTCAGCAGGGTGACGAGCGTCGATTTGCCGCCGCTGACCGGACCCATAAGCAGCAGAAGACGCTTGCGGACATCAAGCCGCTGGGCCGACGGCCGGAAGTATTCTTCCACGAGCAGTTGAATCGCATCCTCCAGGCCGAACAGCGTGCCGCTGAAAAAAGCGTACTCCCGCCGTCCGTCCCCCAGCTCGGTTATGCCTGCCGCCTCGATCATCCGGTAGACTAATTCGTGAGATGTCCCGGCGATTCGCGGATTTTCTCTAACGAGCTGCAAGTAATCGAGAAAGGAGCCTTCCCAGAAGAGATCATTCTCCTTGTCCCGATACGTTAACAATTTTTCCAAGAACGTCATGCTTACCGCCTCCCTTTTTAATAATGTGGTTCGTGAAAGGTTCAGGTGACAGATGCAGCGCCATGCATGTAGCAGGCACGTCCATTCCGACAGAGCAGTAGAGACATTGTTCTTGCATATTTAGTTGTCTATAAAGTGTAGCACAAACTCTATCATCTAGCGACAACAAAAATGTCATACGAGAGTTATAAGCGAACGTAAACAGCCGGGTTCACAAAAATTTTAAATATTTTTAAGGGGGGGTTAATAGATAACTTAACATTCTGGAAAAAAGAGGGAAACCCAGGGCTGTTCTAATCGGTCTTATGTTATGAAAACTCACAAGATGGTGGCGACACCGCCTGCTCTATGAATTTCCTCATTTGTATAAACCGGAATAAGGAATACAATAAGCGCCATATTTAATTCAAAAAGAATAGGCAGATGAACCGTTTATTACAGCATAGGAGGATAGAGTTGAAGGGGCTATCGCCTGAACAGGAGGGTCAAGCTATGATCTATATTCCCGATGAGGCCATTGACCGGATGATCGGAGAGGATATTCCTTATCTCGATTTGACGACATGGGCGCTTGATATCGGCGGAAAACGGGGAAAAATTGAGTACTTCTCCAGAGAGAAGGCGGTGCTGTGCGGGACGGAAGAAGTGCTGCGCATGTTGGTCAAACTGGGGGTTGCGCCCGAGTTCAGCCTTCCGTCGGGTACAGTGATTGAACCGCAGCAGGTATTTCTGTCGGGAACGGGTACGGCGCAGTCGCTGCAGATGGCCTGGAAAGTAACGCAAAATCTGCTGGAATGCTGCTCCGGCATTGCTACCAAGACAAGACGAATTGTAGACAAAGTGAAGTCAGTCAATCCGGCTGTCTCCGTGGCAAGCACGAGAAAAAGCTTTCCCGGCACCAAGGCGATGAGCGTCAAGGCGATTCTGTGCGGAGGCGCCGCTCCCCACCGACTGGGGTTGTCCGAGACCGTGCTCGTCTTCAAGGAACATGCAGGCTTTTGCGGCGGTCCGGATGCTTTGGTCGAGCGGATCGGAGAGCTGAAATCCAGAGTCCCGGAGAAAAAGCTGGTGGTCGAGACAGACTCCGTGGAATACGCTCTCCGTCTGTGCCGCGCCGGGGTGGATTGTGTGCAGTTCGACAAGCTGTCCCCGGATGAACTGCTTGCGGGAAGCGCGGAGCTTCGGGCCGTGAATCCCAATGTGGTGCTGCTGGCGGCAGGAGGCATCGACGAGCACAACGCCGCAGCCTATGCGGCTTCCGGCGTCGATGTGCTGGTGACGACCGGCCTGTTCTTCGCGAAGCCGCTGGATATGAGCGTCCGGTTGCTGCCGGAGGGGGAGTGAGCGGGAACGCCGGGAAAGGGCGGCGGATTTGGACTCAAAAAATGAAAGTTGTGCATCCCGAAGGAAGCCAGGAAATAAAGATGTTTTAAAAAGTGCAATCATTTTTCAGTAAGTGTATATGTTTTGTTGAAAAAAACCAAGAAATATAAGTATAATTTAAAAATAAACGTCTACACTTAACTGTATGTGATTACATATTTTAAAATAGGTGGGGGGTGTCTCAACATGGGGGATTTAGATTTTGATTATATAAAAAAGGGTTTTTTGAATGTTTTTGAACAGCTGGGCGTACACGAAGAAGAATTTTTCAATCTGGTTCGTCGTTATCCTAATATCCATAAACTAGACGATCTTATAGCCGCTATTAAAACTGAAGGCGAAAGTGAAAAAGAGGCGGCAATCTATCCGGAAATCATAAAGCTGTTTAGGAATTATAATGGGATTGTCAATACGAACATTCTTAAAGAAAATCAGATAAATTACTATCAGCTTAACAAGCTTGAGTCGATGGGTAAGATTATCAAACTTAAACGTGGGCTCTATGCTCTTAAAGATATCAATTACATGGTTGACGAAATAGTAGAAGCGGCTCTTCTTATACCTAAAGGTGTTCTATGTCTATACTCTGCACTTGCCCATCATGAACTAACTACTTATACTCCGAGTGAATACAATTTTGCAGTATCCCGAAAAGAGAGAAAGCCTACTCTCCCTGACTATCCACCGATCCGGATATTTTCTTATGATGACGATACCTTTGACATGGGAATTGAAAAAATAGAGAAGGATGGTCATTTTATTAAAGTGTACGATCTGGAACGAACCATTTGTGATACTGTAAAATACAGGAATAAACTTGATGCCAATGTCGTTAAGGAAGGTCTGAATAACTACTCAAATAGCAGGAAGAGGAATTATATCCAACTCCTTAAATATGCGGAGAGATTGAGAGTGAAGTCTATCCTGAATAATTACCTTGAGGTGCTATAGATGGTCACAAATGTTGCCGCTTCAGTCATTGATAAATTAAAGAACGTTGCCAGAGCTAATAAAAAGGCGTTCAACGTCATCTCCATCCTTTATTATCAGGAGCGTTTCTTAAAACGCTTATCAATGTCCAGTTATAAGGATAATTTTATCCTTAAGGGTGGATTATACTTATACTCCGTAACACAGTTCAAATCCAGGCCGACGAGAGATATGGATTTCTCAGGCCGTAGAATGAACAATGATGCCTCTGCATTGGTTCATATCGTTACTTCTATATGCCAGTTGCCCGCTGGTGATGTTGAGGATGGAATTGTTTTTCATACGGATCAAATCGTTTCCGAAATCATTAAAGAAGATGCAGAATATGAAGGCGTACGGATAAAGATACCTTGCTCGCTTGGACAAATGAGGGAAGTACTGCAACTCGATATTGGTTTTGGAGATGTGATAGTACCGAGTCCGCAAACGATAGAATTCCCAGTTCTCTTATCTAGCATGGAGAGGCCAGAAATATTGGTATACACGAATGATTCCGTCATTGCAGAAAAATTTGAAGCCATGATATCACTTTCCCTGGCGAACAGTCGGATGAAGGATTTTTTTGATATCTACACGTTGGCCCGTACAAACCCGTTTGAAGGGCTTCGCTTGTACGAAGCTGTATCTGAGACATTTAAGCAAAGGACAACCCTTACCGAAAGAGAGCATGTCATTTTCACAGCTGAGTTCTATAAGGATAGACGTAGAGTCACTATGTGGAATGCATTTATAAGGAATTTATATCTGGATTATTCGCCATCATTCAAGGAGGTTATGGAACTCATTCATACCTTCCTCAAACCGATCTATGATCATGTGTTGGATGAAAATGAGTATTTTGGTAATTGGGATTTTCAATCATTGAATTGGAAAGCAGACAGACCTCTGCCCTCTAAGATTTGATTAGTTTTTTAACCCCCGCCAAAGGTTCCTTGCCGATTTCCTCTCCAGAGCCGAACGTCCTCAGGCGGATGACTGGGAAACCTTTCTGCTGTTTCTGGAAATAGGCAACGTGATTAGTGAAATGGGGCTGATCGATCCCGTCCTGCCTGGGTGTCTGCTGCCCGGCTATTGGCGAGGGAATGAGATTCTCGGGAAAATGTTCGCCTGCATGCGCCGGATCGGAAGCGCCTTGCCCCCCGATTCCGTATACCGGAAATATGTGCGGCTGTAATCCGGTCGCTATTTGCGGGATTTTTCATTCACCGAATTTTCGATTTAACAAGCCTTGTGCCTGCTTATTTGTCCCGCACCCCCTTTAAGAGATATAATGACAGGAGTATACTATAATAGACTGCGTCTAATTACTTGTTGAAAGAGAGCGATAACGTATGGGTCGTAAGTGGAATAATATTAAGGAAAAGAAGGCGTCCAAGGACGCCAACACAAGTCGTATATATGCAAGATTCGGGCGTGAGATTTATGTAGTGGCCAAGCAGGGCGAGCCGGACCCGGAGTCGAACCGGGCGCTGAGAGTCGTGCTGGAACGCGCCAAGACGTACAATGTGCCGAAGGCGATTATCGACCGCGCGCTTGAGAAAGCGAAAGGCAATTCGGATGAGACTTATGATGAGCTGCGCTATGAAGGCTTCGGACCGAACGGATCGATGATTATCGTCGACGCGCTGACCAACAATGTCAACCGCACCGCCTCCGAAGTGCGCGCCGCATTCAGCAAGAACGGCGGCAGTCTTGGCGTGAGCGGATCGGTCAACTATATGTTCGATTCGACGGCGGTCATCGGCCTTGTCGGCAAGAGCGCAGACGAAGTGCTGGAAATTCTGATGGAAGCGGACGTGGATGCGCGCGATATTCTGGAAGAAGACGAAGCCGTCATTGTATACGCCGAGCCGGATCAGTTCCATGCCGTTCAGGAAGCGTTCAAGACCGCGGGCGTAACCGAATTTACGGTTGCCGAGCTGACGATGCTTCCCCAGAACTACGTGACAATTCCGGAAGATTCCCAGGCACAGTTCGAGAAGCTGATCGATGTTCTGGAGGATCTGGAAGACGTGCAGCAAGTTTATCATAACGTGGATTTTGAAGAGTAGTTAGGGCTGCTTTGTCATCCCTCAACAGGATGCAACAACCGTTCTTATACTGCTTTAATGAATCCGAATGAAAAACACAAGCCCGGCCCCCTTATAACGGGGGACCGGGCTTGTCATTTGTTCAAATATAAGACTTTATAATCTGCGCGCTTATCGTTTGGTCTTATATTTTTACGAGAAACGTACTTGCGTCTTAAAAAGACGCTGTCAGGCGTTTCTTCTTATTGCCGTCTGATGAGGACTTGCGGCTGCTGCGCTTGGATCGGGCCGCAACGTGATAACGGCTTTTTTGCTGTCTGAAGACGGCCGTTCTTAAGCTCTGGACCAGTTCTCGCCCGTCAAATATTTCTCTGTCAAGATGGATAGGAGCTGAATCCCGACCTCGTTGTGCCCGCCTTCGGGAATAATGATGTCGGCGTATTTCTTGGAAGGTTCGATAAATGCCTCGTGCATCGGCTTGACCGTCGTCAAATACTGCTGGTGGATCGACTGGATGGTGCGGCCGCGCTCCTCGATATCCCGGAGAACCCGGCGGAGAATGCGGACGTCCGGGTCGGTGTCGACAAATACCTTAATGTCGAGCAGCTCGCGCAGGTTCTCGTCGGACAGCACATGAAGCCCTTCGATAATGACGATATGATTGGGCAGGAGCTCAACCGTCTCCGTCGTCGAACGGGCATGAACCGTAAAGTCGTATACCGGAGCCTGCGCCTGCTGCCCCTGTTTCAAGCACTTTAAGTGCTCAATGAGCAGCCCATTGTCGAAGGCAAACGGATGATCGTAATTGATCGCTCCGCGGTCGGCAAGGCTGAGATGCGAATGATCCTTATAATAATTATCCTGAGAGATAAAAGTTACTTTACCCGGACCGAGCCGGTCGATGACGGAACGGGCCACCGTTGTTTTGCCGGAGCCTGTTCCGCCGGCGATACCTATAATAAGCATGGCGTTTTCATAAACCTCCCTAAGATATTCCCTCTGCCAATTCCAGTATTGTAGCACAGAGGCTCCATTTTTTCATCCTGCACTGCCAATGTTATATACTTATTAAACCATCATGAGCGCTATAAGCGCAGCCATGCAGTTTTTTCAAATGAGAGAGGATGAAGAAGATGAATCGTAAAATTATTTTTCTGACAACTGATAGTATGGGGAACGGAGACGTTCGGCTCGGAGAACAGCTTCTGGAAACGTATTTCACGCTTCTTAAGCAGCAGGAGCAGCTTCCGGCCGCCGTGTTCTGCGTCAATCGTGGAGTGCTCGCGCTAACGGGGAAATCGATGGCTTCCCTTCACTTAAAAGAACTGGCCGACCGTGGAGTTCCGGTGTTGGCCTGCTCCACATGCGTGAACTACTATGGAGTCGGGGATCAGCTGTATGCGGGGGAGGTCTCAAGCATGGGACATTTCATCGAGCTCTCCGCCCAGTATGAAGTCATAACGATATCCTAGAATAGAGGAGAAGCATAACAATGAGCAATCCGCTTTCAGGAAGCGTTTAACCGGACGGCATACCCGATCACCGGCCACGGCAAACGGAATGTTCAAGTATTAAAGGACGCGCTGGATGCCTATGACGGCGAATTGGACAGCGACATGTACGGCGCCGGCAGGCTGATCGAAGATTTTCAGGGCAAAATGGCCGGGATTTTCGGAAAAGAAGCGGCCGTCTTCTTCCCCAGCGGAACAATGGCGCAACAGGTTGCGCTGCGGATCTGGTGCGACCGGAGGGGAATAAAGAGAGCTGCTTACCACCCGATATGTCATCTGGAGATTCACGAACAGCGGGGGCTTCACGAGCTTCACGGGATCGAGCCGGTGCTGCTTGGAGGCAAGGACAGGCTAATTGATCTCGGCGATGTGCAGAAGCTGGACGACACTATTGCCTGCCTGCTGCTTGAACTGCCCCAGCGCGAAATTGGCGGGCAGCTGCCGGATTACGGCGAGCTTGAAGCCATTTCGGCGTACTGTCGCGAACGGGGGATTGCCCTGCACCTTGACGGAGCGAGACTGTTTGAGATTTTGCCGTATTACCGGAAATCGGCGGCGGAGATCTGCGCGCTGTTCGACAGCGTGTATGTCTCTTTCTATAAAGGCATTGGCGGGATTGCCGGAGCGATTCTCGCGGGCGATTCCGAATTCACGGAACAGTCCAAAGTGTGGAAAAGACGTCACGGCGGGGACTTGATCAGCCTTTATCCTTACATACTCTCCGCTGATTTTTATTTTGAAGAAAGGTTTCCTAACATGGGACGGTACTATGAAGGCGCAAGGGAACTGGCCGGCTTTTTTAATGAATGCCACCAAATCACTACCCTTCCGGCGGAGCCTGTCTCGAATATGTTCCATGTCCATGTGAAGCTGCCTAAAGAAAGACTGGAGCCTTTGCTGATGGAGCTATATGAGGAAACGGGTGTCGGATTAACGCATTATTTGCGGGAAAAAGGCGAAGCATCGTGCTATTTCGAGACCAGCATCGGCGACCGGTATGCCCGTATTCCCAAGGACGAGCTGCGGCGGGCGTTTGCCCTGCTGAATGAAAAACTGGCAGCCGCATTGTGATAAAACACAATCATGGCAGATAAAGTTTTTAATTTTCACCAAATGGAAAAGCCGCAGGGTATGTTATCATTCTTTACATAAGAGACATCCACAAGACAGGAGATGTGAAGAAAATGATCATCGGAGTACCCAAGGAAATTAAAAACAATGAAAATCGTGTAGCCATTACGCCGGGCGGTGTAGTCAGCTTTGTCAAAGAAGGTCACAAGGTTCTGGTAGAAAAAGGTGCAGGTCTGGGCAGCGGATTTCTGGATGAGGAATATGCAAAAGCCGGAGCGGAGCTGATTGACGGCGCAGCCGAGGTGTGGAACAGCGCGGAGATGGTAATGAAGGTTAAAGAACCGCTGGAGAGCGAGTACGGATATTTCCGTGCCGGTCTGGTTCTGTTCACTTATCTGCATCTGGCTCCCGAGCCTGCTCTGGCAACCGCGCTTAAAGAAAAAGGTGTATTCGCCATCGGCTACGAAACGGTTACCGAAGGCCGCACTTTGCCGCTGCTGACGCCGATGAGTGAAGTGGCCGGCCGCATGTCGGTGCAGCTGGGCGCTCAATTCCTGCAAAAAAACCACGGCGGCCAAGGCATTCTGCTTGCCGGCGTTCCCGGAGTAAGCAGAGGCAAGGTCAGCATCATCGGCGGCGGCGTTGTCGGAACGAATGCGGCCAAGATGGCCATCGGACTCGGAGCGGATGTTACGATTGTTGACCTGAGTGCCGACAGACTGCGTCAGCTGGACGATATTTTCGGCGCGCAAATCAATACCCTGATCTCCAACCCGTATAACATCGCCAAAGCTGTTGCCGAAGCGGACGTGCTGGTGGGCGCAGTGCTCATTCCGGGCGCCAAAGCTCCGAAGCTGGTAACGGAAGAAATGGTGAAGACGATGAAACCGGGCTCTGTAATCGTCGATGTGGCCATTGACCAAGGCGGTATCGTGGAGACGATCGACCAAGTGACGACACATGACAATCCGGTATTCGAAAAACACGGCGTGCTTCACTATTCGGTAGCCAATATGCCGGGTGCCGTGGCCAAGACATCGACGATTGCCTTGACGAACGTTACCGTTCCTTACGCGCTGCAAATCGCGGGCAAAGGCGCGCTGAAGGCTGTCCAAGAGAATGAAGGATTGCTCAACGGCGTTAATATCGCTAACGGCAAAATTACCTGCAAAGCCGTTGCCGACGCGCTCGGCGAAGAATACTATACGGTAGCCCAAGCCATGTCCCAGGAGTTTACACTGATCTAAAATATAGAAAAAGATAAGTCGGCTTATAGAGATAAGGATGTTTCCCGGTGAAGAAGAGGAACCCAATCAAGGACAGTGCCCATTAATACGGGCCTGTTCTTTTTTGACGTGAACCAATTAAGGTTCTGTGCAGCGGATTCGGTTGTTTTTTGAAAGGGATGGAAGGTTTCCTATCACAACTTTGCCCAGCCTATAGTCAGCGCAAACGAAGCGTACTATAATGAAACAACCGATTAGTAGTATGAAGGCTGATTTGCGTGTAACACGCGGCTATTCTGAAGGTTGGAGTGGGGACAGTGACAGAAGCAAGCTTATCCTTTGACCGTTTTTTTGACAGCATGGAGTCCTTGGCGGATGCCATCAGCGAATCGCTGCAATCTCAAGTGACCATTGAGGATGACAATCATCATGTGATCGGCTACAGCTCCCATCAATTCGAGAGCGATCCGGCGCGGATTTCGACCATTATCGGCAAGCGGGTGCCCGACTCCGTCATTATCGGCCTGCGCAAAAAGGGAATCATGCGCCAGCTTGAAAATACGCCCCATCCCATCCGGATTTCCGGGGTGATGGAGGTGGGGCTTGGCCCCCGTCTGGCGATGTGCATCAAGCACCAGAAGGAAGTCCTCGGCTATATCTGGGTTGTCGATGCGGGCAATCTGAAGGATGGCTATGCGGAGAGCGTCGTGAGCAAGGCCGCGCAAATCGCCGCCCGGTACTTGCTGAAGCAGCGGGGTTGGAAGACGAAGCAGACCCAGGTGCAGGAGGATTTTTTCTGGAAGCTGCTGACCTCGCATTACGGCACGGAACAGGATATCCGGCGGGATGCGGGGGCGGATGGCATTACGCTGCCTTCGGGTTATTTTATCGGCGTATTCGAATCGGACCGGACGGTGGACAATCATTTTCTGCTGAAATTCCGGCAGACCGCGGAAGGGTATTCCGGCGTATCGCTTGTGTTCCTGACCACGGAGCATAACCGGATCATTATTTTGTTCTCTTTTCATTTTCCGATTGAGGGCACGCAGGTGCTGTCTTCCTTTATGCGGTTGCTCATCGACCAGACGAACAGAAACGAAGACTGCCGGATATCCGGGGGATGCAGTCTCTATTACGGGGAGTATCTCTCTGCGGCAGTCGCCTATATGGAGGCGGCGTCGATTGCCGAGATCAAGCGGCTGCTGCCTTTTCAGGCCCGCGAGCTTCTGCTTTACGAGGATATGGGATTTTGGGCGCATCTTCCGGCGATTATCGAGCAGAAGCGAAGCCGCAACCGCAGAAGCCCTTTGCTCTATCCGCTGAAGGAGCATGACCGGGTGCACAAGACTGATTTTGTCAAAACCGTCGCCGTCTATCTTACCTTTAATGGTAATCTGAAAGAGTCGTCCTCCTTTTTGCATATCCATACCAATACCTTGATGTACAGATTGAACCGGATCGCCGAAATCACGGGTAAAAATCTGAAGGATACCCATTACCGGTTCTCGATCTACCTGGATATTTTGACCGAAGAGACCCGGCAGTTGAATCAGTGGTTCACGGAAGGTTAATGGAAGATATGGCGGATTCGCGAATGATATGGCAGAAAATATATACATGGATGTAACATAAACCGGCCATTCCCGAGCCAATCTTATTACACTCTGTACAATGAAAAGAGAGGATACGGGTCGTAACATAGTGATTAGGAACGACCAGATCATGGACGGAGGGATAGGAATGCAGACGCAAAACATATTCGTTAGCGGAGCCCGGCTGAAAGATACCATCGAGGCCTTTGCCGATTTCGGGCGTACGCCCGGGAACGGGGTCACCCGGCTGAGCTTAGGCGAAGAGGACATCAAGGTGCGGGATTACTTCCGTTCCTGCTGCGAAGAACTCGGAATGACGGTCAAAGTGGACGATATGGGCTGTATGTACGCGACGCTGGAAGGCACCGAAGATAAGCCCCCGATCGTCATGGGTTCCCACCTCGATACCGTAGTGAAAGGCGGACGCTTCGATGGCGTTTTCGGCGTAATCACGGGCCTTGAGGTCGTGCGGACGCTTGTGGATCATGGCATCAAGCCGCGCATTCCGGTGACGGTCATGAACTTTACCAATGAGGAAGGCGCGCGGTTCGAGCCTTCGATGATGGCGTCCGGCGTGCTGTCGGGCAAATTCGATAAAGAGGTTATGCTGAAGAGCAAAGATCCGGAGGGGGTAACCTTCGGGGAGGCGCTGAAGGCCAGCGGATACGAAGGGGCTGCCGAGAACCGCATAAAGGAAGCGACCGCTTATCTGGAAATGCATATCGAACAAGGTCCTGTACTGGAAAAAGAAGGCCTGACGATCGGGCTCGTCGACTGTGTGGTCGGCATGGTCTGTTATGAAATCGAAGTCACCGGAGAATCGAATCATGCCGGAACGACGCCGATGGGGATGAGGAATGATGCTTTTTTCGCCGCTACGGATTTGGTGGCGGAGCTGCGGAGCAAGCTGGGCGAGCTGGACTCCGAACTGGTCTATACGATGGGCCGGGTCAATGTATATCCCAATATTCACACGGTCATCCCGAATAAAGTCGTCTTCACCGTCGAGGCGCGGCATAAGAATGAAGAGGTCATTGCCGAAGTGGTGTCGATCATAAACTCGCTTCCGGAGACGCAGACTGGCTGTTCCGTGACAAAGAAGAAGCTGTGGGGCCGCGATACAGTCTGGTTCGACGAGAAGGTACGCGGAGCGATTGAGAGCTCGGTGAAGTCGCTTGGCTATTCCCATAAAGTAATGGCCAGCGGCGCCGGACACGACGCCCAGTTCGTCGCAAGCTACCTGCCGTCGGCGATGATATTCGTTCCAAGTGTGAAGGGCAAGAGCCACTGCGAAGAAGAACTGACCTCGTACGAGGATTGCGAAAAAGGCGTAAATGTGATGCTGGAGACGGTGCTGACGCTGCTGGGAGAGAGCCGGGAGTAAGGTTCAAAGAAAATCGTGGCTTACACGTAAGGGTATATAGTAGAAGGCTGTTCCGGTAAGGGTCTGTGGGACCCTCGGGACAGCCTTTTGTTTACTGTCCTTAGTCTAGCATCTATATAAAAGGAGAAAAAGTATGAATCAAGATGAGTTTTTTATGAAAGAAGCAATCAGGCTATCTAAACTTGCGGTTGAGCATGGTAACGAACCTTTTGGAGCGATATTGGTTAAAGGCGGAGAAATTGTATATTCTAACGAAAACCAGATTTATTCTGCAACCGATCCAACGTTTCATGCAGAAGCAGGGTTGCTACGGAGATTTTGTGCTGAAACCCATATTACCGATTTACGTGAGTACACCTTATATTCGAGCTGCGAGCCTTGTTTTATGTGTTGCGGTGCAATGGTTTGGACAAAGGTTGGGCGATTGGTTTATGGTGCCAGTGATATAGATCTGTGTAATCTACTGGATGAACAGGGAAGTCATTGCAGTCAAATTGTATTTGAAAATTCTCCCCATAAACCGGATATTACAGCGGGCATATTACGGGAGGAAAGCTTGAGTGTATTGGCCAGCTATTTTTCTCACAACACAAAAGGCTAAAAATCATAAATGTCGGGTCAGTTTGGGTTTAATACAGCTTAAGCTGTTCCATTACAGGACCGACCACCGGTTGAAAAGTCTAAAGGATTAAACGACAGACGCACACAAAGACAAGGAGTGAAGTTATGAAATTTCTGCTCACATCTGCAGGAATCATTAACAAAAGCATACGCGATGCGCTGGTTGAGATGCTGGGCAAGCCGATCGCCGACTCCAACGCCCTGTGCATCCCCACCGCGATGTACGGACACCCCTGGGTTGGCCCCGGCGTCAAAGTCTGGCAGTTCATCAGTGGGAAAGAGGACAATCCCATGGTTAACCTGGGTTGGAAGTCCGTCGGCGTGTTGGAGCTCACAGCGCTGACAAGCATCGACGAAGACCGCTGGGTGCCGCTGGTTCGGGAGACAGACGTCCTGCTTGTGGCGGGCGGCGACGCCCTCTACCTGTGCCACTGGATGCGGCAATCCGGGCTGGCAGACCTCTTGCCGTCGCTGCAGGCGGTCTATGTAGGCATGAGCGCCGGGAGTATGGTGATGGCACCTAACATCGGTGAATTCTTCATTGGCTGGACTCCACCCAACGGTGTCAATGAAACACTGGGACTGGTTGACTTTGCAATGTTTCCACATCTGGATCACGAGATGCTGCCGTATAACACAATGGCGGCTGCTGAGAGGTGGGCCGCCGGGATGCAGGGGCCGGCGTATGCGATTGATGATCAGACCGCCATCAAAGTTATCGACGGAGCAGTCGAAGTTGTTTCCGAAGGGCATTGGAAACTTTTTTCGCCCTGATATCACTCCGCTGTTAGATAGCGACATGACATATTAAGCTGACGGAGAACGATAGTTCAATCAGTGCCGCTATGTAGAAAGAAAACGGGCCGATCAAGGATTGCTCCTTGATCGGCCCGTTGCTATTTACGTGTTATTCAGCCAGTCCGGCTTTGACCAGAAGCTGGTGCAGTGTAGCGGCAATCGTCTCGCGGGTTGCCGGTGCGGAAGGATTGAACGCCGAACCCGAAGCGCTGCTTAAAATTCCCGCAGCTGACAGGGACTGTACGCTGTCCTTCGCATAGCTTGCAATCTTGGCGTTATCGGTATAGGTGGTGAAGGAAGGATTGGCGGGGATCAGTTCGATACCGGCCAGCTTCACGGCTCTATCCAGAATAACAGCCACTTCCTGACGGGAGACATTGGCTTTCGGCGCGAATTTGCCGCCGCCAACACCCAGAATCAATCCGGCCTTCGTAGCGGCTGCAACATCGGCTGCATACCAGTCGGTTGACTTCACGTCGGTAAAGGTCGCCGCTGCATCGGTACGAAGACCGAGTGCGCGTACGAGTATCGCCGTAAATTCGGCGCGGGTCAGGTTGCTCTTCGGCGAGAAGGTCGTTGCCGAAGTGCCTTTGAAGATCAGCTTGTTAGCCAGTGCCGTGATGTCCGAAGCCGCAGGCGAAGTCGCGATATCGGCGAACGTTGCCGGACGGCTTACAGCGGCATAAGTCGAGAAGCCCGGACGATTAACGGTAACCAGCGTCGTTCCGTCAGCTTGCGTCTTGAATACGGAAGCTACCGGAGTAATCTTGCCGTTCTCTTCAAAAAGAACGCCGGCCGTATTCGGAGTGATGCTTCCCGGAACGGTGAAGGATCTCTTGATGAACGTATTGCTCGGCACCGTCAGATACGTGCTGCCGGTTGCCGTTGCCCAGCTTGCTTCAAAGGATACCGGAGCCCCGATGACGGACGACCCGGCTGTGCTTGCCGTGAATTTGCTTGCTTCCTCCGAAGCCGGCTTGATGGACAGATCGAAGGTTGCGCCTGCAGGAGAATTGCCCAGCAGCGATACCGGCAGGGAAACCGCGGCATCCTTCGTGCTGACGATGACCTTGCTGCCGGAAGAGATCGCTGCAAGCAGCTTCACTTGATCCGCAGTCAGGCTGACTTTGGCCGCTGAGCCGCTGACCGAAGGAGCGGAAATGATCACAGCGGTTTGGGTAGTGGCTGCATTGGCCAAAGCTGCCTTCAGGTCGCTATCCGACACCGTGATGGTTGTAAGACCGTTTTGCACAGTCGTTGCAGGAGTGACGGTTACTTGCTTGTAGCCTTGGTCGACCAGGGCTGTGGCGGACTCGGAAACCGTTGGTGCAGGTGGTGTAGTTGGTGCAACTGCACCGCCGCCACCGCCTGCTCCGCCGCCAGTTGATCCGCCTTCAATGCTGCTGCTTGCGGAGTTATCTACACGCAGCGAGATAAAGCCGTTGTAAATATCGGTCGCCTCACCCTCAGGGGTAATATGTGCGAACACGATATTGAGTTTGTAAGTGCCATCGGTTAGATACCCGACACTCGGTTTGCCATTGGCGTCGAATACAGGATGGCCTTCTTCATCATACTTGTAATAAGAATTATCAAGGCCTTCGAAATTATAAACTTTTGGTTCAAAATACGTAGCTTCATACACCGTATCGTAATAATCCTTATATCCAATGAGTTCATCATCCAAGTTATAGACATCGAGTTCATACAGGTTCGCATCGTCAGCAGTCAATTTAAAGCTGAGATCAGTTGTCGCCTGAGAGCTTCGTTTTGGATAAATGATAGGATGAGTCAATGAAATTTCCTGAATGCCCACAGGGCTGTCAGGCAGATCAGTACCTACATATACTGAGAACGGCAAATGCAGTGCAGGCAGATTTCCGGATGTGAGGTTGATTTGACCCTCATAGAAGCCGGATTTAACCCCGTTGGCCACATCCACTTTCAGAGAAAATGCTTTTGCTTGATATTCGGCTGCTGTTACGTCTGTTTGGCTTAGTGCAGCTGCGATTCCGTCTGGGGCTGCACCATGCCATGTCACGGAGGCCGTATAAGTTAAACTGGTACCCCCGGTATTGTAAAGACGCAAATCTTCAACCTTCGAACTTCCGGGAGCCACAACACCAAAATTGGCTGAAGAGTTATAGTTGGTAATGTCCTCCGGTTGGAAGTTTTTGTCGAGAATCGTGATCGGTTCAACAGATTCAAGCACTGCCGGCGTATCAATGGCTTTCGCAACATTTACGCGTCCGGCTCCTTGCTGATACACGCTGTACTCGTCAAGAATATCAGCTGTATTGGCAAGTGCCGCCCGAATCTCAAATGGCCCCCAGCTCGGATGCGCTTGTTTCAAAAGAAGGGCAAGACCGGCCACATGCGGCGTAGCCATGCTTGTTCCGCTAATGCGGTTGTAGGCTTCGTCATAAGACGCGCTTTTATAGGCGTCGTATTTCTTGTAAGCGGGCCAGGTTGACAAAATACCTACACCCGGAGCGACGAAATCCGGTTTAATGCTTAAATTCTTGTCAACGTTCGGACCCCAGGAAGTAAAGCTGGCGAGCTCATCTCCCGAAGACTGGGTTTTGTGGTAATCATCCCCGAATGTAAAGGTGACGGGTGTATTGGGGTTTGCAAGAATAGCTCTTGCCAATGCGCGGCCCTTGGCACCTTCTATATCAAAGGTCGGAAGGCTGTCATAGGTGTCACCCAGGTAAGAGTTTATATAGCCGTTGCGGTTTTTGATGTTTTCGCTCAGGTCGACTTTACCGTCCGCGGTTGCGTTGCCGTTAAAGATTACGATAGCTTTAGCTCCGCGTTCTTTTGCGTTTCCAATTTTTTCGGTAAACGCGAGCAGCCCGCGCGAGACGAAGACTACCGAGTCTTTGACCTCATCCGCAGTGTAGCCTTTATAATCGTCATCCGCGCCGAGACCTGCGTAAACGACTTTTAACGGCGCCGTGCCTACAAGGCTTGGGTCGGCAAAGTTCTCGCTGCCGAGTTCCCATGCCATTACATTAAAATCGCCGTAAGTAGCATAAGTTGCGGTCGTGGCGGTGTCATCAACGAAGGTGGTCTCGAATTTTCCGGAGAAGTTCTTGGTTGGACTTGTTACCGCACCAACCGAAATGGCCAGCTGCGAAGTGGCCGGAGAGCCGAGCGTATATTCACCCGGTCCTGCATTGCCGTTGGCAATTACCGCCGTGACACCGGAAAGAATAGCATTATTGATGGCTATGGCGTCCGGAGAATTGACATCCTTCTCAGCGTCGGAGCCGAGCGACAGGTTAATGACATCCATGCCGTCTTTTACGGAGCGCTCAATCCCGTCAATAACTTGAGCGGAGGATCCGGATGCGGAGCTCGGATTGGCCGGATTATAACCCAGCACTTTATAAACATAGAGATCCGCGCCATAGGCAACGCCTTTTTGAACGATCTCGCTGGTCGGATTCGCGAACCGCCCAATGATCGTACCGGACACGTGTGTGCCGTGAGAGGTGCCTTCAAACTTCTTGTCTGCGTTAGGTTCTTCCTCATAAGGATCATCGTCATTATAGAAAGAATCCCAGCCGCCTTTATAAGCGGGAGCGATATCCGGATGAAGGTAATCTACACCGGTATCAATTACACCTACTTTGAGCCCTGCGCCTGTAAAGTCTTTTGCCCAGGCTGCATCGGCCCCGATTTGGTGCAGAGGAGCTGCGCCATGCTCGAGCGTTCCCTGTATAGCGGCATCCGCTTCTTCAACCGGTATCGGATACCAGGTGCTGTTTTCGTAAATGGATTTAACTCCGGGAATTTGGGCCAGCTCCGGAATTTCATTGGCTGGTATGGTAACCTCGAAGCCGTTCAATACCGTGTTGTACTTATAATTCACCCTAAGGTCCAGACCTTCGCCCTCAGCTTTGTCGAGAACGGTGGACTGTTGGCTTTCTACAGCCGCTTCAGTAGATGATTTGGCCAGAGAGGAAATGCCTTGCTTCACCGCATATTTTCCTACGGCCGCCGGTTGGCCGCTAAGCTGCACGATAACGCGGACATCTGCAGACGAATTGGTGTTGATCTTAGGCGAGATGTACGTTCCCGGCGAGGTATGAGTCAAAGAAATGCTTTTCGATGATAAATGCGTTTGCAAACTGCCGGCGGCAAAAACCGTACCCGGAATAGATCCGGCTGTTAGTCCCAAAGCCAGAGCCGCGACGGACAGCTTGCGTGTTAATTTGCCCCACTCCAAAAAAATCCCTCCCAAAGATTCTGTGTAATTGGTTTGCTTCCTACCGTCCGGGTGAATCGCTTATGTAGAATTCTCCTTTTCTATTAATTCTCTTATTTATTTCCACCTAGATTAGTAGGAAAAAAGATTAAGAAGATTCTACCACTGGTAAATTGGAAAATCCAGATAAAATTTCTTTTTTTCTCGCCAAAACTCACATGCTCAGAAAACTTTATGTGACATTCAAAAGAGGAATAAATGCATAATATAAATTTTTATGGAACAAACAGGCAATAATTTGCACGTTTTTTAATGCTAAAGGTGTGGTTGAAAAAAAGTAACGTGATGTAACCTGTCGTATATTGTCGGAAAATAGGTCTTTGGGGCTAATTGTTGGTTTTTGGAATAGAATGTCAGATTGCCTGAAGCCCGAACCGGTGCGTCCATAGGAAGGTGCTGAAGAAAAAGGAGCCGATTGGGTAAAGTAATAGTAGAGCTCAAGGAAAGCAACAAGGAGGGAAATACATGGACAGCAAAGAATTCAGTGAAATCGGCGTTATTTATAAAGAGCATAATGCCTTCGTTATCCGTACGGACGAGGGGCCGATCGGAGAAATCACCTATGTGCCAAAAGACGAGCATACCTGGATAGCCGATCATACGTATGTATCGCCGCATTACCGGGGCGGCAATATCGCCCAGCGGCTGCTGAAACGGCTGGCGGAGGAAGCGAGAGCGGAGGGGGCCAAGATTATCCCCCAGTGCTCGTATGTCGGCGTCCAGTTCAGAAGAAATCCGGAGTATGAGGATGTGTGGAAGCATTAGGACGGGCAGGCTGCGGCTAACAATAAAGAAGCCATCCTCCGCATTTAAACGCGGAGGATGGCTTTTGAACATTTCAAGCTTACGGCGAGCTATGTTTCCGACCACCCGCGCCGCAAGGTGAACAAATCCTTCAGAGCGTCGGTGGAAAGCTCGGTAATCCAGCCTTCGGAGCTGGTAATGATGCTGTCGCTGAGCTGCTGCTTGGTCTCCAGCATTTCATCGATCCGTTCCTCCAGCGTTCCAAGGGAAATAAATTTATGCACCTGGACATCCCGCGTCTGGCCCATCCGATAGGCGCGGTCCGTAGCCTGGTTCTCCACGGCTGGGTTCCACCAGCGGTCGAAATGAAAGACGTGATTGGCGGCCGTCAGATTCAGGCCCACGCCCCCAGCCTTGAGCGACAGAATGAAGATACAGGGCTGCTGCCGTTTCTCCGGGGAAGAAGCTGCCAATGTTCGGACCGAAATCACCGGCTCTTCGCGTCCGGTCTGAAAGTCTTCGATCATGCGGTCCCGCGCCGATTTGGAGGTGCTTCCGTTCAGATAGAGCACGGGTTCGCGGAGCTCTTCCCGCAGCACGCGCTGAAGCATCAGCCCCATCCCGACATATTGGGTAAAAATCAAACAGCGTTCTCCCTCATCCCGCAGCTCCTTAACCATGGCGAGCAGCCGCTCCAGCTTGGCGGAGCGTTCGATCAGCAGGCCGGTGTCTACCGATTCGGCGTCTGAAGTCTCTTCGTGCGGCGCGGCTTCCTTCGTGATGAGCAGCGGGTGGTCGCATAGCTGCTTAAGCCGGGTAAGTGCAGCGAGAATGGCGCCTTTGCGCTGAATACCCTCCAGCTTGTTCATTTTGCTCATCAGTTCGTTTACCGTCTGATCGTAAAGGGCCGCCTGCTCGGCTGTCAGATGAACATAGGTCTTCATCTCGTTCTTGTCGGGAAGGTCGAGCTGGATGGCGGGATCTTTCTTTTTGCGGCGCAGCATGAACGGCTTGACCAGCTTTCGAAGATCGGCCGTTCGCTTGGCGTCGCCGTCCTTCTCGATCGGATGAATGAACCGTTCCTGAAAAGCGCGCAGCGGTCCAAGGAATCCCGGCGTAATGAAGTCGTAAATGGACCACAGCTCGGCCAGCCGGTTCTCGATCGGCGTTCCGGTGAGCGCGATCCGGTGCAGGGCCGGAAAGCTGCGGACGGCTAACGACTGCTTGGTCTGGGCATTCTTGATGTTTTGCGCCTCATCCAGACACAGCGCCGACCAGGTGCAGCCGGCCAGCAGCTCCTGGTCCAGCGCCGCCGTTGCATAGGAGGTGAGCACGACGTCGGACCCTCCGGCAGCGGCATGAAAGCCTTCCCCGTCAAGGCGGCCGCTCCCGTAATGAAGCATGACCGAGAGCGAAGGCGCGAACCGGTTCAGTTCCTTCTGCCAGTTGCCGAGCACCGAGGTCGGGCAGATGATAAGCGATGGCCGCGGACCCTCTGGCCGATCCATGAAGTCCTCCTTCACGCGGAGCAAATAAGAGATCAGCTGGACGGTCTTGCCAAGGCCCATATCGTCGGCGAGACAGGCGCCCAGTCCGAAGCGGCGCAGGAAGACAAGCCAGGAATAGCCTTCAAGCTGATACGGGCGCAGCTCGGCGTTCAGGCTGGCGGGGGGCCCTGGCTGAGGCCAGGCTTCCCTGCCGCCAAGCTGCCCGACAAGTCTGACGAACTGCTCGTTCAGCTCGACCTCAAGCTGCAGACGATTCGCCTCTTCAGCTGGCGGGACCGCTGCTTCATCCGCTGCTTGATCCCCGGCTTCCTCTTGCGTATTCAGGAGATGCAGCTGCAGGACGTCCTGAAAGGACAATCCCCGGCGTTTGTCCATGCCGTCCATCGCTCTGCGGATTTGAGCCAGCAGCACGGGATCGAGCGGGATCCACTGGCCGTGGAAACGCACCAGACGTTCCCCGCGGGCAACCAGCGCCGCGAATTCCTCCTCGGTGAGGTCGGCGTCTCCAATCGAGATGCGCCAATCAAAATCGATAATGGCATCCAGGCCGAACAGCGAGCGGCCGCTCCGGTTCTCGCTCTCCGGGCTGAGCTTCGCCCGCAGGCGCGGCTTCCGGCGGCTCGCGGCCTCCCACCAGGCCGGCAGCAGTACCAGCCAGCCTGCATCCAGCAGACGGCGGCTGTCCGCAGTCAGGAAAGTCCAGGCGGCCGCGCTGTCCAGCGGCCGGCCCAGCAGGTCGCCGCCGTCCCCGAAGCGCTCGGCGGGCAGGCAGGCGCGCAGGCGCTCCAGCCAGCCTGCCGAGCGGCCCTGCACATGCGGCGACCATGATGCGGGCCAGGCGCCATGGGCGGCGCCGTCCGCGGCCAGCTTCACCGGGACAAGCGACGCCGCGTCGGTCTTGTCCTGCAGGACGAGACGAAGCCGCCAGGAGGCTTCGGCTTTATTCGGCTCCAGCAGCTGGAGCGCGGGCCGAAACGGCGATACATCGGCCTTCCAGCCGATGGAGACGAGCCAGGTCTCCGCGTCCATGCCGGCCGCCGCCAGGCGGCTGCGCTCCAACAGCATCGGGTATTCCCGCCGCAGGTCGGCGGCCAGCTCTTCCGTGCTGTAATGGCGCCCGAATACGGCGGCGGAGAAGGCCGCCCGGACGCCGCTCATCAAGCCTTCGTCGTCCTTCAGACGGGCCAGCGCGCCCTGCGCGTTCGGTTTGTCTTCAGGCCGGACGCCGAGCCCCACCCGGGCGCTGTCTGCCTCGGTGGGGGCGCCAGGCGGAAGGGCTTTTTCCGGCTCCCGCCGCGCCGCCGCTTCCCGGTCCGCGGCTTCCGCCGCCGTCCAGAGAGCCTTCTCATCCCAGGTCCACTCCAGCCGGCCTTCCCGGTATGCGGCAAGGCTTGGCTCATACCGCTTATTCTCCAGGCAGAAGGACAAGCAGGGAGCAAGCAGAGCAAGCGTCGCCGCTTCGCCTTCCCACGACCAGCCGATATGCGTCAGCAGCCGCCCCTTAGCGAAGAAGGGCAAAACCTGCTCGGCGGGAAGGGCGACAAGTTCGATCTCTCCGGCTTTATGAATGGCCAGCTCGGTGCCGTAGCATGATTCCTCATGCCAGGCAAAGAGCAGCTGCTTCAGAGCCATGCCGGGAAGATCATCCCCATTTTCCGTCAGGCCATACAACAGCGCATCCCCGTATTCGCTGAGGCTGATCCGAACCGCAATATTCCGCAATCGTCCGTTCATGGTGTGAGTTTTCCTTTCCGGAGCTCTTCCTGGAGTGCTCTTAGCCGGCTGTGGCGAGTGGTAAACGATTCGAGAAAACGCTCGAAGCGATCCTCCGCTTTCATTTTCTTATAAAGCTTATTCAACCGTTTCAGCAGCTTTACCGCCGCTTTATAGCTGCTTCTGTTCTTCTCCGAAACGTACCGCTCCACCGCCTGATGATAGAACGGCAGCAGCAGCTCGGGCGCGTGCTTCTCAAGAGGCTGCAGCTCCCGCACCCTGAAATCCGCTGGATCTTTGCCTGAGCTTAGCTGGTAATCCATCCACTCCCGCCAGCGGCCGCGCTCCAGCAGCTTCTCCTCGTAAATGTCGCCGCTCAGCGGAAGCATGCCGGTCAATTCGTTCCACATTTGCAGCTCGCTTTCGGGCAGAAGCCGGACGGCTTCCTCCCAGTAGCGCGCATAGCTCTCAAGCCCGTGACGGCGATGCCCGGCGAGCAGTTCGCCGGTCTCGGTCAGCCAGTCCACAAGACGCTGCGGCTCCCCGGCTTCCGCCAGCGCCTCCCAGAACATATCCAGCCGTTCCGGATGGAATCCCGGCCGTCCGGCCGCCTCGCGCAGCAAGCTTAAGGCCTTATCATCTTCAGACTTAAGGAAATGCATCCAGGCGCGGGCGGTCAGCAGAGCCTGAAGGGGCGGAGCATCCGTCCGCTGTTCTTCTTCCCGTTCCAGCCGCCGCAGTTCTTCCTTAAACAGCGTTCTGCCCTGCATTTCGGGAATAATCCATTTTCTCCACAGCAAATAATAAAGAGCGGAATAAAAGGTGTGTTCCCTGGACTCCGCCAGCAGTTCCTGCCGCAGATAATCGAGCGTGTCCATTATGCGGTTCCACTGCTCCGGCTCGGAGGCGAGGGGCAGCTTCGTATGAAAGCCGCGTTCGATTTCATCTTGGAGTTCCGTTACGGCTATATGGGTATAATAGCCGAGCGAAGGCGCAAAGGCGCCTGCGCGACCGCCGGAGCGGTTGGTCAGCGTTTCCAGAACAAAGAGACGGGCGTGCAGACCGAACAGTTTGTCCAGTTCAGGCGTAAGCGGCGGCTTGATGCGAAGAATTGCCGTGAGTGCTTCATCCACATAACGGGGATTCCGGGTATCTCCGGCCAGAGCAGATACACAATGGGCGAACAATTCATGCCACTGGGCGACGTTCATGACCGGGATGAGCCGGCCTCGCTCCCTCAAGGATTCCCGGCTTCCGTGCAGGAATCCGCTATTGGCTTCGCCTTTGCGATCTGCTCCGCCGGCGTAGCCCGTTCTATTGGCGCCGCTTCCCATCCCGGCGCGGCTTCCCGCCCCGCCATCGGCATTCCCGGCCCCCGGTACGGGGCGGGCGGAATTCACGGCCGCCCGAGCCTGGGCGGACGACTTGGCATTGGCCAGCTGCTGAACCGGCCGTCCCTGAGCTCCGGCGTAGTCCATCAGAACAGCCGCCATATGCTTGCACGGCCCAAGGACAGGGCAGCTGCAGCTGCTGATCGAGATGGCGCCCAGGACGATCTCGACGCTGTACCGCTCTGTTCCGTCCACGAAGGCCGTAACGAGTCCGGGCGGAACGGCCGTCAATCCGGAAACGCGCTTCTGCTTATAATATTGAAAGCCCCGTTTAAGGGCCAGGTCGTCGAAATAATACGCCGCATCTTGAATGAGCCGGCTCCAACCGGCGTCATCAAGGAGGTGTGTCGATTGCATGAATTTACTCTCCCGTATGCATAAGGTTGTTCCATTATACCACTTCTGTGAGCCGGACCGGCGCGAGCTGATTATTTGTCCGGGAGAGGGGGCTAGGCGAAGTGTCCGGTAGTTTCAAATTCCTTGACGCAGTTCCGCCCGTTCTTCTTGGCTTTGTACAGCGCTTGATCCGCCTGGTCGATGAGCATCGTAATGCCGCTTGTGTCCGGTGAGGCCTCCGCGACGCCCAAACTGATGGTGTACCTGATGCTGTCCGAATGCTCGAGCGGGACAGAAGAGGCGGAGATGCTCTTTCGCATGACTTCCGCCAGGCGGTAAGCCCGGTCGGCCGCGATTCCAGGAAGCAGGATCATAAATTCTTCTCCGCCGAAACGGCCGATAATCCCGCGGGGCTGCGCCAATTCGGTAAGCCGTCTCGCCGTTTCCTGAATGACCTTGTCGCCGGCAAGATGCCCGCACCGGTCATTGATGCTCTTAAAATAGTCGATATCGACCATGATGAGCGATAAGGGCTTATCCATGCTCCAGGATTGAGACAATTGCCTATTGGCCAGTTTGAGAAAATAGGTTCGGTTATACACCCCGGTCAGGCCGTCGGTTGTCGCCATTCGGTTGATCTCGGAGAACAGCCGGGCATTTTCAATGGAGATGCCGACCTGTCCTGCAAAATCACACAAAATATCCCTTTCGCTTTCAGTAAAGGTTCTGGGGAAACAGCTGTACAGCACGACCAGACCGAGCAAACGATCGTGGTAGAGAATCGGGATTTCGATACAGGTCGCCGTGCCAGGGTCTACCCCGTAGGGAATGTCGCTGCTGCCTTCGTGGACCGCCACCCTTTTTTTCTGGAGCAAGCTTTGGAAGAAGGGCTCCGTTTCAAGCTCCCTATAACGCAGCTCGTCCCCCGGCCCGGCGCCAACCGACGCTTTAAGTCCGTACCCTTCCTCGGTTCTTAATAGAATAAACCCGCTCTCGCAGCCTGTAATTTTGGACAAGCAGTCCAAGGTGTAATGAAGGAGCTTATCCACATCGTAGGTGGAGGTCAACTTTTTGGTCGTATCGTGCAGATTCTTCAGCAGGGTGCCCTGCTTCTCTTCAAGCAGCTTCTCCTGTCTGATGCGGCTAAACCTGTCGGCCAGCGCCAGTGACAGCAAGATGGTCTCAGCTACCGAGCCGAACCGCATAGAATACACCGACAGAAAGTTCAAGGGAACCAGCTTGTAAGCGGCCATAATGTTCAGTAGCGAGCTGGCCAGCAGCACCATCCATGCAAGCATGTAAAACAAAACGGATCTGATCCGAAACCGTAAGGACGCAATCGTGAACACGCAGAGCAGAATGCTGGCGGATGCAAGGTAGACGGCCAGTTTGGTGCATGCGCTCGGCGTCATGAACGTCATCAGCGGAAGCGTCAGGACCAGTCCGGCGATAAATACCGACAAAATCCTGCCCATTCTCGGCGAATGTTTCGGAACCGACAGAAAGCTTTGCGAGAACAGACAAGCGAACAGGCAGGTTAGCACAATAAAGATGGGGTTCGATTTCAGCTCCCAGGCGGGATGCCCCGGCCATAAATATTGGTAGGCATATCCGTCCCAAACTGCCTGCATGACGGCAAAAGAAACGATAAAGAGCACATAGTACAGATAAGCCCTGTCTCTGATCGACACGTAAAGAAAGCTGTTGTATATCGCCATCACGAACATAATCCCGTAATATATGCCGAACAGGAGGTTTTCGTGAAGTTCTCTTTCCAGAAAGCTCCGCGTCTCCCATAGCTTTATCGGAAGCTGGAGGTAACTGTCGGTCTGAATTTGAAAATACAGGCGCTGTCCGGATTCGGCGGGAAACGAAAGGTTGAAAATAAAATTTCGATGGTCAATGGCCCGTTCGTTAAAAGGCAGACTTCTTCCTGAACGGGTTTGCCGCAAAAACTGGCGCTCATCGTCAAACTGGTACAGAGTCACCCGGCTGAGCTGCGGTTTGCTCAATTCAAGCAGAAGCTCCCTCGCTTTCGAAGAGGTGTTGTACAAGTTCAATTTGACCCAATACGTGGAACCCTTAATCGAACCGCCGAGCCCGCTGGTCTTGTACGGAACGAACAACGAATCCATTTCCGGATTAGCCACATCCTCTATCGTGAGCCGGCTGTCCTTGTCCTCATATATTTTCAGATCGTCCTGAAGATCCGTATTCGTCCGGAGGCTGACGGTATCCGGGGACACTTCCAGGCGGGCCGATTCCGCCATTTGACTGCAGAAAAGGAGAAGGAGAACGATCAGTCCGATCGCGAGCCGTCCAGTCCGGCTAATGCGGATTTTAGAGGCTTCGGATAATGCTTTTATGATATCCTTCATTTTTCGTCCGGTTAGGTGGACGCCATGATGGCTGCATTCGGCTTCGGACAGCCCGTGAATAGAATCAAATCGCCTGTTTGTCTCTGTAATTGTATTTCTGAATATGGGAATTTTTGCATTTCCAACGCCCCCTAATGTAGGTCTGACTCTATTTTCTTTAATACGAGTTCGACGGTTGGAATAATAATCCTGTTCAATTTTATGAAAAATGCGATTTTTATCACAGTTCGGCGGATGTAAGCTCTACCATGCGAAGATTATAGAGTCTCGGGAATCGTCGAACTGTCGTATTCTTGCCGTCTTGTTCGGCCGTCCTGCCAAGGCGCGGCGCAATGCGTTATAATGGCGGAGTGGAGGGATGCATCATGGATCAGGCACTATTCGACCTTGTGTACCGGGCCGTCGCTTCGCGTGACGCCCGGTATGACGGGATTTATTATACCGGGGTAAGGACTACCGGCATTGTATGCCGGCCATCCTGCCGGGCCAGAACGCCCAAGCCGGACAATGTCACGTTCTATCCGACGCTTACGGCTGCCATTCAGGCAGGCTTCAGGCCCTGCAAAAGATGCCGTCCCGAAGAGGGCGGGCCGCTGCGCCCGGATGCCGTTCTGGCGGCTCAGGCCGATGCCGTGATCACCGCTGAGTACGGGGAGCGGCTGACGCTGAACAGCTTGGCCGAGCGGCTCAAGGTCAGCGCCTCTCATCTTCACCGCGTATACAAGGAAGTGACCGGCCTTACTCCGGCTGCCAAGCTGGACCAGGTGCGGCTGGACCAGGCCTGCGGGCTTCTGCGCCACAGCCGGATGCCTGTGTCCGAAATCGGCAGATCGGTCGGCTTTCGCGGCGCTTCCCATTTTGCCGCCTGGTTTCACCGGAACACGGGCGCTTCGCCCACGGAATACAGAGAACGATTTCAAGGAGGAACGGCGGATGAGCCAGAATACAATATACCGGCACACCCTTAACTTTGGGGGCCGGACATGGACGCTTTGGGGAGGCGCGGACGGCCTGTGCCGCCTGTCCTTTCAGCATGATACGGAGCAGACGGCAAAAGCCTGGCTGGACCGCTACGCTCCGGGCAGCGGCGTAGCAGACGATAAACGGCCCTTTGAGGAATGGGGTGCGGTTCGCCTGCTGGAGGACTACTTTGCCGGGCTTCGTCCCGGCTTCCGGGAGCTGCCGCTCGATCTTCGGGGAACGGCGTTTCAGCGGCAGGTTTGGACGGCTCTGGGCGATATCCCGTATGGCGCGGTCATCACGTACGGGGAACTGGCGGGGAGGATCGGCCGGCCGGGGGCGATGCGCGCCGTGGGCGCGGCCAACGGCCGCAACCCGCTGCCTGTGTTTCTGCCATGCCACCGGGTCATCGGGGCGAACGGCACCCTGACCGGCTATGCCGGAGGGCTTCGGCTCAAGCAGGAGCTGCTGGAACTGGAGGGAATCGCCCATGTGGCGGCGGCCGGACATGAACGATTTGCTTTTTGAGCTGCCGCTGCCGGAACTGTTCGATTGGAAAGCCTGCCTCGACTATATGGCGCGTTCGCCGCTGGAATGTCTGTACAGGACGGACGGTGAAGGAGTGACCCGCCTGCTTCAGGCGGACGGAACGGCGCTGCTGGTCCGGTTGACGGTGCCGGAGCCGGGGCGGCTGCGGGTGGAGCTGCTGGAAGGGGAGCGGCCCGGGGAAGCGGGATTGGAAGACCTGGTGCGTTATATCCGCGACTGGTTCGACCTGGACCGCGATCTTAGGCCGTTCTATAAGCTGGCGGAGGGCGATCCCTTGCTTGGTCCGCTGGCGGAACGCTTTCGCGGCCTGCGCATTGTCGGCATCCCCGACTTGTTCGAGGCCTTATGCTGGGCGATTCTTGGACAGCAGGTCAACCTGGCCTTCGCGTACAAGCTGAAGGCGCGGATTGCGGAACAATACGGCGAGTCCGTGCTGTGGGCCGGACACCGGTACCATCTGTTTCCGCCGCCGGAGTCGCTTCTTGGCGCGAAGGAGGAGGAGCTGTGCGCCCTCCAGCTGAGCCGGAGCAAGGCGCGGACGATTCTTGCCGTCGCCGATCTTCTAGCCGGCGGCGCGCTGAGCCGGGAGGAACTGCTGGCCCTTGGCTCGCCAGAGGAGGCCGAAGCGATGCTTACGGCGGTGCGGGGCATCGGCCCCTGGACCGCCCAGTATGTAAGGATGCGCTGCCTGCGCGACGCCTCGTCTTTTCCCATCGGGGATGTCGGTCTGCACAATGCCGTCAAAGCCGTGCTTGGGATGGACCGGAAGCCGACGCTGCCGGAACTCAGGGAGCTGTTCGCGGATTGGCGGGGCTGGGAGGCGTATGCGACCTTTTATTTGTGGCGGGTGCTGTATTGAACAGATTTAGTGTCGCAGTCGCCAAGGTTATCGCGGGGGATATGAGTCTGGTGGCAGCTGTTTTTTATGCGGCGCTGACTTTGTACTTGTGGAAACGCCGGATCCCGTCGACTCAAAAAAATGCGGCGAACAGTGCAGCCTGACGACCGGAAGAACCCCCTCCGTTTCAAATGGAAGTGATATTGACAGCCGGAGGCAGGGGCTTAATGGTCAATGTGGGACCGAATCGGGAATTCGAAGAACAAACAAAATAAACTTCGGCTAAGGCCGAAGCTTGAAGTACACCTGTGTGGTGCTCTAGTTTATTGTTTGGATTGATTGGGACTTGTATTAACTACCGCAGGGAGCATTTTCTCGCCTTTTTCCATCGGAGACTGGCATATCGAACAGGTGGGCTGAACCAAGAAAACAAAGTTGTCTCTCATCCAACCGTTGCAGCTTTCACTGGTACAGGACCATATGGCCGTGAGTTCCTCCGGAATATTGTCCAGAGGTCTCTTTCGTGAATAGTACAAGAAGCATCCTTCTTTCTCTCACGGAGTTATTGTCATAAAAAACAAACGCCCCAAACGCTAGGTTCGGGGCGTATTTTCCGGATTTACAGTTTAACGACGTTCTCGGCTTGCGGACCGCGGTTGCCTTGAACGATGTTGAACTCAACGCGTTGGCCTTCATCAAGAGTCTTGAAGCCTTCGCTGACGATTGCGCTGAAATGCACGAATACGTCGCTGCCGCCTTCAACCTCGATAAAGCCAAATCCTTTGTCTGCGTTAAACCATTTAACTGTTCCTGTTTCCATTGTAGAAAACCTCCTTGTTTTGTTGAACATGACCTTTAAATTTCTAAATTGCGTTTAAAAATAAAAAATCACATATTGCACAAGGTTATGCGCTTAAAATCATAACCCTCTGCAATATGTGAGTTCAGGTCAAAATTCCAATATAGTAATCTTAGCAGATTTCGGGGACGGATGCAACTCATATATAAATCGGGCTGCAATGTCTTTCGAAATGATCCCTGGGTGACCGGATTTATTTAATCCAGCCACGCTTCTTTCAGCACCTTGATTCCGTCGTCAATGCGCTCCTCCGGTATTCCTCCGAAGCCAAGAATAAATGTTGGTTCCGTCCAGGACGGCTGGTTCCACCAGGTGTAGCTCATAGGCGCGATCCGGACATCGGCCTCCCTTGCCGCCGCTGCAAGCTCCTCTTCCGCGCTACCGCTTTTGACGGTAAGCAGCAGATGAAAGCCGGCGTCCCTGCCGGACAGTGACGCCGTTTCTCCAAAATGGCGTTTTACCGACCGAATGACAGCGTCGTGCTTGCGCTCGTAGAGCTGACGCATCCGGCGCAGATGCCTGCCGAAATGTCCCCGCTCCATAAACTCATGCAGCGCCATTTGATTCAGCCTGGAAGCGGAGTGCTCCAAATACAGTTCGTTCTTCAGGCGGTGATAGGCAGGAAGGAGAGATTCGGGCAGAACCATATAATGAAGACAGAGCGCGGGCGACACAGACTGCGCGAAGCTGCCCATATAAACGACGGGGCTGTGATCCGCCAGTCCCTGAATGGAAGGAACCGGCCTTCCGTGATAGCGGAATTCTCCGTCGTAGTCATCCTCGATCAGGAGGCCGCCGCTGTTCAGTGCCCACTCCAGAAGCCGCATTCGCCGCGCTATCGGCATCGTCATCCCGCAGGGGAATTGATGAGAAGGCGAGATATAGAGGACTTGCGCTCCGCTCTCAATTAGGCGCTCCACATTCAAGCCGTCCTTGTCCAGCGGCAGCGGCACGGTGCGAAATCCGTGTCTTTGAAAGGTAGAAGGCAGCAGATGATATCCGGGGTCCTCAAACCCGAGACTGTCCGAGTGCTCACGAAGCATCAGGGCGAGCAGGGAGGACAGCGTATACTGGTCGCCGCCGATCACAATTTGTTCCGGAGTGCAGCGAAGCCCCCGGAATTGGCGCAGATAAGAGGAGATGCTGTCCCGCAGGGCGGGTTCGCCCTGCGGATCGCCGTAATGCAGAATATCTCCCCGCCCTACCTGCTCCTGCAGCAGATTTCTCCAGATTTTATTCGGGAATAGGGTAAAGTCATTTTTGGATTGGTGAAAATCATAGGTATACTCCCGTTCATCCCGGGCTGTAACCCGATAGGATGGCGGCGCTGCCCTCCGCAGTTCCGCTGAATCATAGCTATGTATAGCTTGCACATAATAGCCACTCTTCGGCTTACTGTTAAGAAAGCCTTCGGCGAGGAGCTGTTGATAGGCGGTTTCGACCGGCGTGGCACTGATATGAAGCTGGGCAGCGGCCGACCGGATCGAGGGGAGCCGCGCGCCGCCGGGAAGGCTGCCGTTCATAATCTCCCGCTTTAGGAATTCATAGAGCTGAATATAGAGGGGGCCCCTTCCGGGATCATTCAGGCTGGGGAAGATTAGCATGTCTTTTTCCTCCATCTGTCCTTTGAAAATTATCCAATTTGTACATTTTAAAGGATGCAGTTATGAAATACCATAGCATTATCAAGGAAACGGGAGATGAACATAATGCGCACGGCAACCAGGTTTTTGACGGGAGAACGGGTCTATTTGCGCCCGATTAACGCGGAAGACGCGGAGTGGTACTATCATCAGTTAGACGGCAGCGAGACGAGAAGACTAACGGGAACGCAGAAGATCTACACCAAGGAGCAGATCGAACGCTATGTTCTGGAAAAAGCGAACGATGCCTCCGCCGTGCTGCTGCTGATCGCTCTGAACGAAAATGACGAGATGATCGGCGATATCGCGATTCAAGACATCGACCGGATGAACCGGAACGCAAATATTCGCATTGACGTGAGCGAGGAGCGTCATCAGGGAAACGGCTATGGACGGGAAGCACTGCTGCTAATGCTGGAATACGGCTTTGGCATTCTGAATCTGCACCGGATCGAGCTTGAAGTATATTCGTACAACAAACGCGCGCTTCATGTATACGAGGGACTCGGTTTTACGAAAGAGGGCGTGCGCCGCGAAGCGCTGTACTATGATCATGAATACCATGACATCATTACGATGAGCCTGCTGGAAGAGGAATACAGAAATAAGTTTTGCAGCAAAGGTCAAAAAAGGTCAAATTAATCAAAACACTAAAATTTTGCATTGAAAATGCCTGGAGACGCCGGAATTCGGCGTTTTTTCGTCTTTAATCGGCTTTGAGACTTGAGCGGGCGAGGGCTATAATAAACATGTAAGGTCAAATAAAGTCAAAGTCAAAAGAGAGGAGAATGCAAGATGTTTGATCTGGTTCCTTTTGGAAAATGGCGTGAAGAGGCCTTCGGCCAATTGGCCAAATCCTTCGGCGATATGTTTGGGGACGACTTCTTCGCTCCGCTCAAGAGTTTCACTTTGTCTTTCCGTACCGACGTCCGCGAGAGCGAGAACGCCTATCAGATCGAAGCCGAGCTTCCGGGATTCGCCAAAGAGGACTCGTGATTGATTACGCAGCGCCGTACTTGACGATCAAGGCCGTGCGCAAGGAAGAGAACGCCGAGGAGAACAACGACCGGCAGATCGTTCGCAAGGAGCGCCGTTACGGAGAGTATGTCCGCAGATTTTACGTTCAGGACATTAATGAAGAAGGTATCCGCGCTTCGCTGAGGAATGGCGTATTGTCGCTGGAGGTGCCGAAACGGCAAAAACCGGCGGGCACACGGATTGAAATCCGGGATGACGAACAATAAGGCTAATGTCTTTCAATGAAAAGACGGAAATTGGTCATTTAATAGATATGAGGAGCGCATTGTAGATCGTTTTCTGGCTATAATGCGCTTTTTTTCGAAGATATGCGGGTTTGGGGGATCAATTCGATTACAGCGGCCGCATTAGGGGGAAATAAATAATATAGGAAAGAAAGGGGGCGCGCAGATGGCGGAAACCGGATATTATGATGTGCTTGGCGTCAGCAAGGACGCGTCCAGGCAGGACATTAAAAAGGCGTACCAGAAGCTAGCCAAGCAGTGGCATCCCGACGTGAACAAGGCGCCCGAGGCGGAGGAACGATTCAAGAAAATAGCTGAGGCGTACGAAACGCTTGGGAACGAGGAGAAACGCAAAGCCTACAATGAAGCGGCGAAATACGGCTTCGGGCGCGGACCGTCGGGCGGCAGCGCATCCTGGGGAGCTCCGGGCGAAGGATGGAGCGGAAGCTATTCTTTCGGCGGCGCGGACATTCCGGACGGCGACCTGTTTGAGATGTTCTTCGGCAGCAGAGGAGCGGCCGACCGGACGGGATTCGATTTCAACCCGGGCGGAAGACGTCCGGGAACAGGCGGTTTCGCCGGAGTCATGGGCGGTATGGGCGGCATGATGGAAGCGCGGCTCGACATTACGCTGGAACAGGCGTATAAAGGCGGCGCCGTTACCGTGCAGGCCGGAGAGAGGACGGTGACCGTGAATATCCCGCCAAGGTCGGGTGACGGAACGGTAATCTCCGTGCCGGGAAGCGGAGATCGCGGACGGCGGGGCGAAGATGAAATGCTGATTATCCTGAACATCCGCGCTCATGAGACTTACGAAGTGAGCGGCGGGGATCTTCGCGGAATCCTCCAAATTGCTCCCTGGCAAGCCGTCCTTGGCGGCGCCGTAAAAGTATCCTTGCCGGACGGAAGCGCGGTCAAGCTGAAGATTCCGGCAGGCATCCGGAGCGGCAGGACGCTGCGGATACCAGGCAAGGGGCTGAAGCGGGAGAACGGATCATACGGAGATGTCCTGTTCGACATCGAGCTGGTTGTGCCGGAACACGTAAGCGAGGCTGAGAAGCAACTGTACCGGCAGCTTGAGCATTCCTCAAGCTTTCAGGCGGGCGCCAAAAAGCGGGGCGCGGAAGACAAGCGCCGCGGAGCCGCGGCCGGTTGAGCGGTAGGAGGACAAGCGGCAGAACAAGTAAGAACTGGAGCGAATGATTGAATGATTAAGGCAAGAGATCATATAAGGAAGGGAATGAAGCGGAAATGGACTTCAATAAATTAACGCAAAAGCTGCAGGAGGCGGTCGCTTCCGCGCAGTCATTGGCCTCGGGCGCAGGTCACCAGGAGATCGATAATCCGCATCTGCTCAAAGCGCTGCTTGAGCAGCATGAGGGGCTGCTGCCCCGGCTGCTGCAAAAAATGAACGTGCCCGTGAACGACCTGCTGTGCCGCACGGATGAATTGCTGCGGCGTAGGGCCTCTGTCGGCGGCACGGGCGCCGGAACGGTGCGGCGGTACGCTTCGCCCGCGCTGATCGCCACGCTGGAACAGGCCGAGAAGGAAGCGGCGGCCATGCAGGATGAATTTGTGGCGGTGGAGCATGCCGTGCTGGCGATGGTATCCGGCAGCGGTGGGAATGCGGATATCCGCCGGATTTTTGAAGCCCAGGGTGTGACGCGCGAGAAGCTGCTGCAGGTGCTGGCGGAGATCCGCGGGCACCAGCGGGTGACGAGCCGGGAGCCGGAAGCGACATACGAGGTGCTGGAGAAATATGGCCGCGACCTCGTCGCCGAGGTGCGCGCGGGCAAGGTTGATCCCGTCATCGGCCGCGACGGCGAGATCCGCCGGGTTATCCGGATTCTCTCCCGGAAGACGAAGAACAATCCGGTGCTGATCGGCGAGCCGGGCGTCGGCAAGACGGCGATTGTGGAAGGCCTGGCCCACCGGATTGTCCGCCGCGACGTGCCGGAGGGCCTGAAGGACAAGACGATTTTCTCCCTCGACATGAGCGCGCTTGTCGCCGGAGCGAAGTACCGCGGCGAGTTCGAGGAGCGGCTTCAGGCCGTTCTAAAGGAGATCAAGGAGAGCGACGGCCGGATTATCCTGTTCATCGACGAGCTGCATACGATTGTCGGCGCGGGCAAGACCGAAGGGGCAATGGATGCGGGCAACATGCTGAAGCCGATGCTGGCCAGAGGCGAGCTGCACTGTATCGGCGCCACGACGCTCGATGAGTACCGCAAGTACATCGAGAAGGACCCGGCGCTGGAACGCCGGTTCCAGCAGGTGCTGGTCAGCGAGCCGGACGTCGAGGACACGATTTCGATTCTGCGCGGCCTGAAAGAGCGTTTCGAGGTGCATCACGGCGTCAAAATCCACGACAGCGCGCTGGTGGCCGCGGGCGTATTGTCCAACCGCTACATTACCGACCGCTTCCTGCCGGACAAGGCGATCGACCTAGTCGACGAGGCCTGCGCGATGATCCGCACGGAGATTGACTCCATGCCGGGCGAAATGGATGAAGTGACCCGGCGGCTGATGCAGATGGAAATCGAAGAAGCGGCGCTCAAAAAAGAAACCGACGACGCCAGTCGTCGCCGTCTGGAATCGCTCCAGCGGGAGCTGGCGGATCTCAAGGAGAAGCACCTGGAAATGACGGCCCGTTGGGAGAAGGAGAAGTCGGCCATTTCCGGCGTCCGCGAGCTGAAGAAAAGATTGGAGCAGGCGCGAATGGACCTGGAGCGCGCCCAGGAAGAGTACGATCTGAACAAATCGGCTGAGCTGAGCTACGGCATTATCCCCGACCTTGAGCGGCAGGTGAAGGCTGCGGAGGAAGCGGCGCAGCAGGACGGCGACTCCCGGCTGCTGCGCGAAGCGGTGACCGAGGACGAAATTGCCGACATCGTTTCCCGCTGGACCGGCGTTCCGGTCAGCCGGCTCGTCGAGGGCGAACGCGACAAGCTGCTGCGCCTGGAAGAGACGCTGCATCAGCGCGTCGTTGGCCAGGACGAAGCGGTGTCGCTGGTGTCCGACGCCGTGCTGCGGGCGAGAGCGGGCATCAAGGACCCGAACCGGCCGATCGGTTCGTTCCTGTTCCTTGGCCCGACCGGCGTTGGCAAGACAGAGCTGGCGAAGGCGCTGGCGGCGGCGCTGTTCGACCGCGAGGACGGCATGATCCGTATCGACATGTCGGAGTACATGGAGAAGCACAGCGTGTCCCGGCTGGTCGGCGCGCCTCCGGGATATGTCGGCTACGAGGAGGGGGGCCAGCTTACGGAAGCGGTGCGGCGCCAACCTTATACGGTTATCCTGCTGGATGAAGTGGAGAAGGCCCATCCGGACGTCTTCAACATCCTGCTGCAGCTGCTCGATGACGGCCGCCTAACCGATTCGCAAGGGCGGATCGTCGATTTCAAGAATACAATTATCATCATGACTTCAAATATCGGCTCGCCTCATCTCATTCAGGGCACCGACGATAACGGCGACCTTACGCCTGCGGTCAAGGAGCGCGTCATGCGCGAGCTGCGGGGCCATTTCCGCCCCGAGTTCCTGAACCGGGTGGACGATATCGTGATGTTCAAGCCGTTGTCGCTTGGCGAAATCCGCCAAATCGTCGGCAAGCTGGTGGACGGCCTGCGGGCGCGCCTGGCCGAGCGGCAGGTCGGCCTTGTCCTCACGGACGATGCGGTGCGCTTTATCGCGAAGGAAGGCTTCGATCCCGTATACGGCGCGCGGCCGCTGAAGCGGTTCATCCAACGCAGCCTGGAAACCCGGGTCGCCCGGGCGCTGATCTCCGGAGAGGCGGGCGAAGGCTCCGTCCTGAAGGTCAGTGAGTCGGACGGCGGGCTGACGGTGACGATTGAGAAGCCGGAAGCCGCGCCAATTGGCAAAGCGTAATACAGTTTTAAAGTATCCGCAGACGAACAGAACAGGGATTTCCCGAAACCTTTAAGGCAATGGGAAGTCCCTGTTTTTTCATTGCGGTTAAATCAGAATCCTTGCCAATAAAGTCAACGAACAATTCGGAAAGTCCTGCAACGTCATCGGTTTTCGCTTTTCTAACTGTAATATGCTTCAAAAATAGCACCTCCCATGATATTCCAAATTATTTTACTATAATATGGAGAGTTGGGAGTATGGGATTTTCTCTCCGCCATTAAAAACTGGTGTTAAAAACCTAGGTTTCCCTAAGGCGGTAAGGCAGTGGGAAAGACTTTTTTAACTTGCATTTGCGGTTGATGCAACAGCTTGTCTACAATATATGACTAGATTAGCATTATTATCCTGGGGATCTTGTTAAAATAAAAAATAAAGAATTATAAGCCGATTTTATTATATCGTCACTATGATTCCAGATTTGAAAGGGGTGATTTCCATTGCTGATTGGTACCTTGAGGATATAGAGGGCAATCTACATAAGGCTTTTTTCATAGAAGTAGCTCGTAAAGACGTTGGCAAAATGAAGTGGGAGCGTAAGATTTCCTGGGGGCGTGAACTAACTTATGGGAAGCAGGATGGTCGGAAGGTGTACAAGCTTGTTGATTCGGCTACTAAGATGATACATGGTGGCATATCAATGAGGGATGCTGTTGACCATGTATTTATACACTTAATTGAATCTGCGACCCATAATCGTGAAGATCCCAGGAGGTTTATCAATGTCACTCGCTTGCTTATTGCATTTGCGGGTATGCGCAGCGTTGATATAGGCGCAGATGGATTCTTAGCCCTCGAACCGAAGACGGGATTGGAAAATTACTATGCGGATCGATATAAGGCTTACTCGCTTACCGGACGCAAAGTAGGTATAGCCGGTCCTGTTACGAAATACTGGATTCGTGTATACTATAAGTGAAAGGATGTGATCACATGCCTCGTAAAGTGATGGCTGTTCAGGGATCCGGTGGACGACCTATTCGCGTTTCAATCGGCGTTAAACAACAGGAGCGCATCGTTGATCCCACTGGTTTTCTTACCCATTCGTCTCAAAGGTTGACCAGAACAGAACATGAAGTATTTCAGGAGTGGAAACGGAAGGTACAATCCGGTGAAATTAATATTGAATATCCGTAAAAAGGATTGGATCCGTCGATAAGACGGGTCTTTTTTTATGTTTTTTTATGGCTCTCCTCATGCTTTTAATTTATATGGCTTGATATTTCTTTGACGCATAATCGCGCAATTTGGGAAAAAAGGATATTTTTCTTTAATATTTGTATAAAGGTGGAAGGAATGTGTCGCATGTCGGCGAAAAAGATAAAATGAGTCTTCAATCACTTGTTAGTTTGGATCATCAGACTAAGCGGACAGGAGGAACAATGGAATATATTGCTCATATCCGTCAAAAGGATGGGGAAATTCAGTCGGTGAATGCGCATTTGGAGGAAGTGCGTTCCGGTTGCGAGTATTACGGGGAAAAAGGTGGCGTCCGCCATCTGGCCGGAATGGCCGGATGGCTGCACGACCTTGGGAAAAATACCAATGCTTTTAAAAATTACATTCAAGAAGCGGCAGCTCATCCGGATGCTCCTCCGCGCAAAGGTTCCGTCGATCATTCTACAGCAGGAGGGCGGCTGCTCTACCGCCGATATCATTGGGGTGCGGCAAAAGTGGAAGACAAGGTGGCGTCGGAATGGATCGGAAATTGTATCATCTCGCATCATCAGAGTTTGAGAGATTTTCTTGATCCCGACTGCAAGTCGCCTTTTCTTGAGCGGGTAGCGCTAAAAAAAGATGGAATGGAGGAATATGAACAAGCGGTCTCCGTTTTTTTCGAGCAGCGGTCCGGAGAAGAGTTCGACCATTACTTCGCCAAAGCCAAGGCGGAAATGAAGCAAGTCCTGGAAGCTATTCATGAGCATAAACTTCCTTCCATCACTGCTTCCCTGATGATTAAATACATATTCAGCTGTCTGATTGACGCCGACCGGACGAACACTCGGCAGTTTGAAGAAGATGAAACCACAGAGTGGGGCAGGGACAGTCAACCGTTCTTCGCCAGAAGCTACGAGAAATTAATGAACGCCATTCATTCCTTTGATGGGGCGGCGGATGCCGATCATCCAATCAATCTTCTGCGGCGCGGAATGTCCCGTCAATGTGAAGATTTTGCTGTGCGTCCATCGGGCATCTATACCTTATCCATTCCTACCGGAGGAGGGAAGACGCTCGCGAGCCTGCGTTATGCACTCAAGCATGCGCTAACCTATGGCAAGGAGCGAATTATCTATATCGTTCCTTATACGACGATTATCGAACAGAATGCCCAAGATATTAGAGATATTCTTCAGGATGACGACATGATTCTGGAGCATCATTCCAATGTTATCGAGGATCGTGACGATGAGTCTGAAGCCTATGATATTCGCCGTAAGAAGCTCAGACTGGCTAGGGATAATTGGGACCGGCCAATTATTTTTACTACTATGGTGCAATTTCTGAATACCTTCTACGCCAAGGGAACACGCAACGCTCGAAGAATGCATCAATTGGCGAACGCCGTTATTATCTTCGACGAGGTTCAATCCATACCTGTGAAATGCGTCTCCTTGTTCAACGCTGCGTTGAATTTCCTGCATGTTCTGGGTAATTCCAGTCTTGTGCTCTGTACCGCTACACAGCCCGCGCTTGATTTCGTCAAGAACAAACTTCACTTGCCGGAGCAAGCGGAGATGATTGGCAATCTGGATGAGGTGGGCAGAAGTTTCAAACGGGTGGAGATAGAGGATAGGACGACGTCTGCGGGATGGGGAGCTGAAGAAATATCGGGTTTTATCGGACAAAATTTACAGGATGTACGAAGCGTGCTTGTCATTCTGAATACGAAAACAGCGATTCGCAAATTGTTCTTCCAATTGGAACAGGCAGAATGGCTTATTGACGGCGAGGTATTGCTGTTTCATTTAAGCACTAATATGTGCGCGGCTCACCGTAAAGATGTGCTGGCGGAGGTGAAAGCGGCACTTGAAGCTGGGAAACGGGCGGTTTGCGTCAGCACACAGCTGATTGAAGCCGGAGTAAATATCAGCTTTGAGTGCGTAATCCGCTCCCTGGCGGGACTGGATTCCATTGCTCAGGCAGCGGGCAGGTGCAACCGTCACGGTAAAGATCCGATTCGCAAGGTGTATATCATCCGGTCTGCTGATGAGAAGCTAACCTCGCTGGCGGAAATATCCGTTGGCGCGGACAAAACAGAGCGTTTGCTGGGTGAATTTAAGCGGGAACCCGAAAAGTTTGGTCGCGATTTGTTATCGCCTGCCGCAATGAAAACCTATTTTGAATATTACTTTGATCACATTAAAGAGGAACTGGACTATTATATTCCGAAGCTGGACAAGCAGATGTTTGATTTGCTTGGCGTTAACAAGGATTACTTTGGTGCCTACAAAAACAGGTATAGGAAAAATCCCGAGGTGCTGAGCAGAGCGTCTTTTGCTACGGCCGAGCATTATTTCGAGGTGATTTCCAATTCGGCCACTTCCGTTATCGTGCCTTATAACGAAGAGGCAAGGGACCTGATTCTGGCGCTGAACGGTGACCTGGATATCAGAGAACTTGGAGAACTGCTGCGAAAGTCGCAGCAATATGTAGTGAATATCTACGATCAAGAGCTGAAGAAACTGGAGAAGAACGGAGATCTATATCCGCTGCTGCATGGTCACGTTCTGGCGCTGCGTGAAACGGCATATACCGAACGGTTTGGAGTAAACGCAGAAGGAGACGGCGAATGGTCGATGGCGATGATATGAGAATGGATAGAACGAAAGGAGAGTGAAAAATGCGCAATCAAATTGAGTTCGAAGTCTACGGGAACTACGCCTTGTTCACGGACCCGCTTACGAAAATCGGCGGCGAGAAGTTCAGCTGCCAAGTCCCCACCCATCAGGCATTAAAAGGTATCGTAGAATCAATCTATTGGAAACCTACCATAATTTGGTATATTGATGAAGTTCGCGTTATGAACGCCATTCAAACCGAATCGAAGGGTATACGCCCAATCGAGTACAGCGGCGGAAATACTTTGGCCTACTATACATACTGCTATGAACAAATCTGTCAAGCACACAGTTACACACAGGGGCTAAATGGCTCGGCACGGGACAAAAATGCAGTCGTCGGCTTGCACACTGCTATTCGTGGGTTGGATACCACAGGGTAAGCCTTCGTATGGAGAGCTTCCGCAAACTTAGAACGCACGTCCTGGGATGAATCCCGGGTGCAAGAATGTATCGCGGATTCTCTCCAACCTTTTCTTTTGTCCCGGGCCCAGCCTTCCAGCCCGGACGTTCTGCTTCTGCCTGTTGCAGAGGGAGATGACTCTAGTGGGCCGCAGCGCTCTCCACTTCGCAGGCCACCGCCCACACAAACCCGCATAATTCACGCGCCACTGCGGCCACCGCCAGATTCTTCGCCTTACCTCGTTGTACCAGCTTCCGGTATTTCGTATGCAACCGTTCCTGGGCCTTCCATGAAATCAGCTGAATCTGCGGGTTTAATTCTTCCTGTCGCTTGGCGATTTCGCCCCGCACCGCCGGCTTGTGCCGGTAGCTCCACGCCGCTTCCACCAGCAAACGCCGCGCATGCCGGTTCCCCGTCTTTGTCAGTTTCCCCCGCCGCACACTCTGCCCTGACGAATACTCCCTCGGCACCAGCCCCAGGTACGCCATCAGTTGCATCGGGCTGCGAAAACGCCGGAAACTGCCGATTTCGGCCACCAGCGACACCGCCGTCACGAATGCCACCCCTCGCAACCCTTGCAGCGCCTTGACCAACGCTCCGTTCGCGCCCTGGGCGGCCTGCTCCAAAAGTCCCGTTTCGATCCTCTTCAGCCGCTCTTCTCCTTCTTTCACGGCGTGCAAATATTCCCGAAACGTTATCGCTTGCGCTTCCTGCTCCAGCTTCAGCCCTTCCAGCCACAGCCGGTAGCGTTTCGTCCATCTACGTTTAATTCCCGCCGGCGGTGTGATTGAGTACCGCAACAGAAACTTCAGCAGCCGCTGCTTCGCCCGGTGCAGATCTTCCCGGGCGTCTTCCCGCGCCCGCACCAGGTCCCGCAGCGCTTCGTCTTCCGCGCTTGGCACGTAGACCCCGCTCAGTTCGCCGGCCCGAAGCAGCTCCGAAAGGCGCAAAGCATCCCGTCGGTCCGTCTTGACCTGATCTCCACGCCGTACCGGGATGAGCGATGGCGCCACCACCATGCAACGCACACCCAGGCTCGTCAGCAAACGGTGCAGTCCGTAGCCTGTCGGTCCAGCCTCGTAGCAAATCTCCAGATCTCCCTTTTTTCCCAGTTGTTTCAGCAGTTTGCGGATCGCTCCAGCTTCGTGCTTGATCGCTCCCACATAGCGGGCGGCGTCTCTGCCGCTTTCCGCTACCGCCACCGCTATTGTTTCTTTCGATACATCCAATCCTACATATTTTGTGGTATAATTCATTCCAACCAGCTCCTTTGCTTGTAGCTCTGAAATGGGGGTTCTCGCTTCCATTTTAACCTACGTCCTGCAAACGTGAGCTGGCCTTTTTGTTCATCTTAACTTAAAGGCACCCAAATATCAGGTCAGAGCCCATTTTGAGTTCAACCCTCATCGTGAAGACCTGATTCACGACCGTAACGAAAACAAGCATTTTAGCATTGCGAAACGCTCAGTTCAGGCGGGAGGACGCAGAGATATTTTTCTCGGAACCCGAGAATGTCAGGGATATGTCGAACCTTGTATTTTTGGTGAAGGCGAGGGCTTCTACGACAATATCCCGGAGATTGATTTCGGCCTTATGATGCATGGCATCAATTACCCGGATGAAACGGGTAAGAGCGATCTCGAAACCCGTCTATGGCGAGCCAAGATGGAGCATGGCATTATTCGGTTTATCCGTCCGGAGGAATGCACATTGGTACGCAAGACAGGGAAGGGAGTAGCCAAATCGTTCACAACGGCGAATATGCAGTCTGTGGACACCCTGTATGCGGAATTGTTCGGGGAGGAGGAGCGCCGATGACCTGGCTGGCCAACTTGCATAAGACGTACGAGAATCATTCACACGTCATTGGACAGTTTGAGAAGAAGAAAAATGACCGTGAATACGCGCTGATCCCCGTCTCGCACACTACGCAGAGTGCCCATATTGAAGTGAACTTGGATAAGACCGGAAACTTCGTTTCGGCGAAAGTAGTAGATAAGAGCGAGAGCAACACCATTATTCCGTGTACGGAGGCCTCGTCAAGCCGGACTAGCTCACCGGTTCCACATGCCCTTTTTGATAAATTGGTTTATGTTGCCGGAGATTTTACCCGCTACTGCGGAGAAGTGAAAGGAGCGCCATATGCGGATTATATGCGGCAGCTGCGCTCATGGTGCGAGTCGGATGCTGCTCATCCCAAGGTGAAGAGTGTTTACACATACCTTGCCAAAGGGACGCTGATGAGCGATTTGATCCGGGAAAAAGTGCTGTGGACTGACGATGAAGGCAAGCTGCTTGATAAGTGGACTCCAGCGATGGAGACAAAATACGGGGAGAAGCCTGAGATATTCAAAGTCATTGCCTCGGATCAGAGCGCGGCCTTTGTCCGGTTCTCCGTTCAAATTCCCGGCGAGCCTGAAGCGCGCCTGTGGCGCAACCCTGCCGTGCAGCAGTCTTTTATTGCTTTTAACGAGATGAACTTGGCGGAGAAAGAGCTGTGCTATGTGACCGGTGAATATCTGCCCTACGCGGATAAGCATGCGTCCCGCATCCGTAATTCCGCCGACAAATCAAAGCTGATCTCAGCCAATGATTCAAGCGGGTTCACTTACCGGGGGAGATTCCGCACGAGCCGGGATGCGGCGGCGGTCAGCTATGAAGTGTCGCAGAAAGCCCATAACGCGCTGAAATGGCTGATTGAGCGTCAGGGTATTGCAATTGACGGCAAGGTGTTTCTGGTATGGGGTACTCAGGAACTGGATCTGCCGGACCCATTAGGCGATGCGTTTACCCTGTATCAGGAGGAAGATGAACTGACCGGCGGAGACAACACGCATAAGGAATTCGCCAACCGGATTCGGCGCGCCATTGGAGGATATCGTTATGACAGCGATTATAAGTCGGATGTTATCATCATGGTTCTTGATGCGGCCACCCCGGGGCGGATGTCCATTGTCTATTACCGCGATTTGAACAAGGAGCTGTTTCTGGACCGTTTGCAGCATTGGCATGAAACCTGTTCCTGGCTGCATCGTTACCGGAAAAACAAAGATAACCAGTTTGTTGCGTTTGTCGGTGCCCCGGCTACACGGGATATTGCCTTCGCGGCCTACGGTCCGCGGGCAAGCGACAAGATCGTCAAGAATCTGATGGAACGCATGCTTCCGTCGATTGTCGATGAACGGAGGATTCCGCAGGATATTGTGCGAAGCGCCGTCCACCGGGCTTCCAATCCGACAGGGATGGAGGATTGGGAATGGGAGAAGACCCTTAGCATTACCTGCGCATTGATCAACAAGACTCATGAGAAGGAGGGCTTTGAAGTGGGCCTGGACGTCGAAAATACAAATCGCGATTACTTGTTTGGCAGGATGCTGGCCATCGCCGACGTGCTGGAGAGAAGGGCGCTCGGCAAGGAGGAGAAACGGGCGACGAATGCTTTACGGTACATGAATGCTTTTGCCCAGCATCCGGGCCGGACCTGGACGGTCATCCAAACCAATCTGCAGCCTTATCAAGCGAGAATGGGAACAGATGCAAGATATTATAACAGTTTGCTGGATGAGGTAGGCGCTCGGTTAAAGCCGGAAGATTTTACGGACAAGCCATTGGGCGGATTGTACCTGCTCGGATTTTACAGTCAGCGCAATGATTTGTATACAAGCAGGAAAGACAAGGAAGCCGCCGCTTTGCAAGCCAATAACACTACCGATGGGGGAGAGAACGAATAATGAGCACACTTGATCACAAAATTGATTTTGCCGTCGTGTTGTCCGTCCGCAACGCCAATCCGAACGGTGACCCGCTGAATGGAAACCGTCCCCGCCAGAATTATGATGGGCATGGAGAAATTTCGGATGTCTGCCTCAAGAGAAAAATCCGCAACCGTCTGCAGGATATGGGCGAATCGCTTCTTGTGCAGTCCGATGAAAGACGGGATGACGCTTACCGCAGCATTAAAGACCGCGTGGATGCCAATGCGGAAGTGCAGGAATTCGCCAAGGGCAAGAAAACGAATAACGATCTTTATGCCCAGGCGGCCTCCAAGGCATGGATAGACGTCCGCAGCTTCGGACAAGTCTTCGCTTTCAGCGGAGCGGAAGCATCCAGCGGGGTATCCATTGGCGTTCGCGGTCCGGTCTCGATTCATACGGCGGTAAGCGTCGATCCGATCGACATCTCCAGCATGCAGATCACCAAAAGCGTCAACGCCACAACCCCAAAGGACCCGAACAAAAAAAGCTCTGATACGATGGGCATGAAGCACAGAGTGGATTTTGGCGTTTACGTATTCTACGGAAGTATCAACACCCAACTGGCCGAAAAGACCGGATTTACCTATGAGGATGCGGAGAAGATCCGGCAGGCGCTGATCACACTATTCGAGAACGATACCTCCTCCGCGCGTCCTGACGGCAGTATGGAAGTTCATAAGGTTTACTGGTGGGAGCATAAGTCCAAGCTGGGACAGTATTCCTCGGCCAAAGTGCATCGCTCTTTGAACGTTAAGCTGAACGAAGGCGTCGGCGAAGCCAAGTCGTTCGATGATTATCTCTATACGCTTCAGCCGCTTGAAGGACTGGAAGCCCAAGAGTATGACGGGCTATAACGAGGAGGATTTTCTGCTGCTCTCAGGGATTCAGCATTACAACTTTTGTCGCAGACAATGGGCGCTTATCCACATTGAGCAGCAATGGGAAGAGAACGTTCGCACGCTGGAGGGCACATACGTACATAGAGTTGCGGATCAACCACTTATTCGGGAAAAAAGAGGGGATAAGTTGGTCGTTAGAGCTTTACCGGTGCAGTCCAGGGAACTTGGCATTACGGGAATCTGTGATGTGGTCGAATTTATCCGCGATCCCAAGGGAGTCCCGCTTGCAGGAGAGGAAGGACTATACCTTCCTTATCCTGTGGAGTACAAGCGCGGAAAGCCGAAGAGGGACGATTCAGACCGTTCCCAGCTAATAGCCCAGCTTATGTGCCTGGAAGAAATGCTGGCTTGCGATCTCACGCTCGGTTTTCTTTTTTATGATGAAATCAAGCATCGAGTGGAAGTTCCGGTTACCTCTTCGGATCGGGAGCGGGTGAAGGAAGTTTTACAGGAGATGCACCGCTTTTTTCAGAGGAATCATACCCCCAAGGCCAAGGTAGGGCCGCACTGCCAAAGTTGTTCTCTGAATTTGGTGTGCTTGCCCGAAATGATGAAGAGAAGAAGTGTTTCCAGTTTCATTGAGAGCAGGTTGAACGAATGAAAAAGCTGTTGAATACCCTCTTCGTCACCACGCCGGACACGTATTTATCGCTTGACGGCGAAAATATTGTCATAAAAAATGAAGAGAACGTTCTGGCACGCTATCCGCTGCACAATCTGGAGGGCGTATGTACTTTCGGGTACGCAGGTGCAAGCCCAGCTTTGATGGGATCGTGTGCTGAGCGCAATATTGCCTTAACCTTTATGACTCGAAATGGACGGTTTCTTGCGCGGGTCGTTGGAGAGAGCCGGGGAAATGTAGTGCTGCGCAAGGAGCAGTACCGTATTTCGGACAACGAGAGAAGAAGCGCTCTTGCTGCCAGAAATATGATTCTGGGGAAGATATACAACAGCAAATGGATATTGGAGCGCGCGACAAGGGATTATCCACTCCGGATCGATGTCAAACGAATAAAGCAAGTGACGGCTTCCTTATCTGAAACGATGCAGGTGGTACGGTATGTGGAAGATTTGGAAATCTTGCGGGGTCTGGAAGGAGCGGCGGCGGTCCAATACAACTCGGTTTTTGATGATTTGATCTTGCAGCAGAAAGAGGAGTTCTTCTTTCGCGGAAGGAATAAACGCCCGCCGCTAGATAATGTCAATGCCTTGTTGTCCTTCACGTATACTCTGCTGTCCAATGATATGAAAGCGGCTTTGGAGGCGGTTGGGCTGGATGCCTATGTGGGATTCCTTCACAGAGACCGTCCGGGTCGGGCTTCTCTGGCTCTTGACATGATGGAAGAACTTCGGGGAGTGTATGCGGATCGGCTGGTTATCTCTCTGATCAATAAGAAGCTTATTAATGCGAAGGGCTTCCACAGGAAGGAAAACGGTGCGGTGATCATGGATGAGGCCACCCGAAAGCAAGTCTTGACGGCATGGCAGGAGAAAAAGCAGGAGAAAATCATCCACCCTTATCTGAACGAAAAAATTTCGTGGGGGCTCGTGCCCTATGCCCAAGCTCTGCTGCTAGCCCGGACGATTCGGGGAGATCTGGACGAATATCCTCCATTTTTGTGGAAGTAGGTGTTGATTGTGTTAATCCTGATTACTTACGATGTAAGCACATCAACTAAAGAAGGAAGAAGGCGGCTGCACCAAGTATCCAAAAAGTGTCTCGATTACGGCCAAAGGGTTCAAAATTCCGTTTTTGAGTGTATCCTCGACTCGACTCAGTTCCGCCGCCTAAAATATGAATTAGAAGAATTGATTGATGAAGAAACAGATAGTTTGCGCTTCTACAACCTGGGAGACAAGCACAAAACCAAGGTCGAACACTTTGGTGTCAAAAGCTCTTATGATATGGAAGGCCCGCTTATCCTGTGAGGTGCGAATGAGAAGCTCCCATGTTTTCCCTAGGTCCTTCGCACCTCGAATTTTGTCGAAATCCCTACTCTTTAATTCTTCTTCAAAAAAGTCAATACTCAACTCATACCTTTTAGTAATCTTTTTTATGAAAATGCTCTGCTATTAATGCTTTTATTGGATTGATTGCGTGCATTTTCACTGTCGCACCCTATGCGGGTGCGTGGATTGAAATCGGTAATTGGTCAATTGGCTTTGATAATTGGTTCTGGTCGCACCCTATGCGGGTGCGTGGATTGAAATTACATAGGAAGGAGGAATGAAATTGACGGTTAGAAGTCGCACCCTATGCGGGTGCGTGGATTGAAATCTTCGGTCATATCAGTCATCGTCCGTGTATTCCTCGTCGCACCCTATGCGGGTGCGTGGATTGAAATGTTATCGTATATCGTATAATTAACCTTGATTTAATGTCGCACCCTATGCGGGTGCGTGGATTGAAATAATGTTACTGCGGTTTTATCCCCTTTCTAAATCGTCGCACCCTATGCGGGTGCGTGGATTGAAATGCAGTAGCTGACACAATTGAAGACCAGGCTGACGCCGTCGCACCCTATGCGGGTGCGTGGATTGAAATATCATAGATATCATCAAAATAACTGATGACGAAGGTCGCACCCTATGCGGGTGCGTGGATTGAAATATGAAGGATGCCAATCAGTTTCCCCAAATTGCTGGTCGCACCCTATGCGGGTGCGTGGATTGAAATATCCGAAATGTAATAATCATAAGGGTTCAAACTTTAGTCGCACCCTATGCGGGTGCGTGGATTGAAATATGATCTTAATTGTGACATCGTCCAGCTTAATTGTGTCGCACCCTATGCGGGTGCGTGGATTGAAATAACCTCCTTGGGTGCTGGGGTATCTGGGTAAAGGTCGCACCCTATGCGGGTGCGTGGATTGAAATCGGCCGGTGGATAGGTTCGAGGACTAACTTATCAGTCGCACCCTATGCGGGTGCGTGGATTGAAATTCTAAGCGTCATGATTGGTGTGGAAGCTGCTTTTTCGTCGCACCCTATGCGGGTGCGTGGATTGAAATCCCAGAAACCAGCGTGTTTCCGGCTGCGTCCTCCGTCGCACCCTATGCGGGTGCGTGGATTGAAATTTCGGGCTCCGGATCGGATGACTCAACGGCAGAGGTCGCACCCTATGCGGGTGCGTGGATTGAAATCACGGAAGGCCAGATTTCTTGGGCATATTTCGAGTCGCACCCTATGCGGGTGCGTGGATTGAAATTCCATCCACCAGTTAGCGGGTGAGTGTTGTACTCGTCGCACCCTATGCGGGTGCGTGGATTGAAATATGGGTCCGTTTGTCTTAGCTCCGCCGTTTGCTCGGTCGCACCCTATGCGGGTGCGTGGATTGAAATAGCATTGACACCCAGCAGTCCCGCCTCCGTATAAGTCGCACCCTATGCGGGTGCGTGGATTGAAATCACGAAAGGCATGTCCGCTTTTTAAGCTCTGACGTGGTCGCACCCTATGCGGGTGCGTGGATTGAAATCACAGCTGTATCACCAGTCCACCGTATCTTTGGCTCGTCGCACCCTATGCGGGTGCGTGGATTGAAATTTTCATGGTTTTCAGATATTCCTTTAGTTTATCTGTCGCACCCTATGCGGGTGCGTGGATTGAAATACCCTATGCGCAGTATTGGTCGAATGACGTGAACGTCGCACCCTATGCGGGTGCGTGGATTGAAATCATGCTTATCCTCTCCTTATGGGGCTATGCCCCTGTCGCACCCTATGCGGGTGCGTGGATTGAAATATACACGGTCGTGGGTTTAAAGACTAACAAGAGTGTCGCACCCTATGCGGGTGCGTGGATTGAAATGATATGTCGGTCAACGGTGTGACGCTGGAAGACGTCGCACCCTATGCGGGTGCGTGGATTGAAATTTGAGCAGCGGTCACATCTTTGCGGGACTGCCGTAGTCGCACCCTATGCGGGTGCGTGGATTGAAATCTGCTAGCGGATCAGGACGGCGACAAGCTTGTGGTCGCACCCTATGCGGGTGCGTGGATTGAAATAATTAATAAGGAGATCAATGAGCTGCCGGTACGGTCGCACCCTATGCGGGTGCGTGGATTGAAATATGATGAGAAGACAGGACTCACGAAAAAGGTTCCCGTCGCACCCTATGCGGGTGCGTGGATTGAAATCAAGATTGACGGATATTGCAACAAAGAATGCCCAGTCGCACCCTATGCGGGTGCGTGGATTGAAATACTTGATAACGTTCGAATGCTGCCGACGCCGATCGTCGCACCCTATGCGGGTGCGTGGATTGAAATGTCTTAATGTGAAAAAGCGAGGAAGAAGGAGACAGTCGCACCCTATGCGGGTGCGTGGATTGAAATATCCCCGCGGACGTTCGGCGCTCCGAAACATCGACGTCGCACCCTATGCGGGTGCGTGGATTGAAATAAGTGTGCCGCTGAATTTATACCGGTTATTTGGGTCGCACCCTATGCGGGTGCGTGGATTGAAATCAGAGCATAGTCAGGAGATCCGCAAGGACCTTAAGTCGCACCCTATGCGGGTGCGTGGATTGAAATGCTGAGTCGGCCGACAAGCTGTTTCGGCAAGCATTGGTCGCACCCTATGCGGGTGCGTGGATTGAAATTGGCTGGCGACCGGCAAAACCCACTCATTCAGCGTCGCACCCTATGCGGGTGCGTGGATTGAAATTGCTCATCCAGAGAAACATTTCTCAGCGAGAGTTGGGTCGCACCCTATGCGGGTGCGTGGATTGAAATTCCTGGGCCGCCGCAACCATGCGCCGCGTCTCCAAAGTCGCACCCTATGCGGGTGCGTGGATTGAAATTATTCGTATATGATCTGCCCATCATCCGGCGGCAGTCGCACCCTATGCGGGTGCGTGGATTGAAATGCTTGGCCGCAGCGTCGAACAGCGTCAGGACAAGCGGCGTCGCACCCTATGCGGGTGCGTGGATTGAAATTTGAGCCGGTCCTGGTGGAGTAAGGTAGAGATGGTCGCACCCTATGCGGGTGCGTGGATTGAAATATCGCTGACTCGTCGTGGTCGAGTCCTGCGGCGATAGTCGCACCCTATGCGGGTGCGTGGATTGAAATCGACATGGTTGCCGTGCTGATCGCTCCGGCAGTGCGTCGCACCCTATGCGGGTGCGTGGATTGAAATAATCAATTCAATGAGCCGGGCGCGGTTATTGTCAGTCGCACCCTATGCGGGTGCGTGGATTGAAATCGGAACAAGACATGCTCTGAAGCGGCAACGAAAGGTCGCACCCTATGCGGGTGCGTGGATTGAAATTCATCACAAATCAAGCCCTTCCCGTGCTGATAGAGTCGCACCCTATGCGGGTGCGTGGATTGAAATCGCTATAAGGCGGCCGAAAAGGAAGCTCAGCTTCGTCGCACCCTATGCGGGTGCGTGGATTGAAATTATTTTAAAGGTTTTTAAGGATTTCCCCCCCCTCCCGTCGCACCCTATGCGGGTGCGTGGATTGAAATTTTTTATAATCTCAGCACAGACGACGCCTTCGATAAGTCGCACCCTATGCGGGTGCGTGGATTGAAATTCACCTCATGATGATTGTGTGTTATAATTCGCTCGTCGCACCCTATGCGGGTGCGTGGATTGAAATATTCGACAATTGAGGATATAGGAATTTCTGCAAGTCGCACCCTATGCGGGTGCGTGGATTGAAATCTCGTACCAGACAAACTTGAAAAAGCCCTTGCGGTCGCACCCTATGCGGGTGCGTGGATTGAAATCTGGTAGCGCGGCGGGATGGCCGCCCGATCGTCTGGTCGCACCCTATGCGGGTGCGTGGATTGAAATTTCGGAAGGTTGAAGGCGACCAGCCCGCGCATCCCGGTCGCACCCTATGCGGGTGCGTGGATTGAAATGTTTTGGTCGAGTTCAGAAAGCACCGGAAGACGTACGTCGCACCCTATGCGGGTGCGTGGATTGAAATAACGAGGAGGTGGCGTAATGCACACACACGAGTACGTCGCACCCTATGCGGGTGCGTGGATTGAAATTGTGTTGGTTGGGTCAACAAAAATTTCATTGTCGAGTCGCACCCTATGCGGGTGCGTGGATTGAAATAATTGCAACGATAAAAGGGATCAAATTTGCAAAGTCGAACCCTATGCGGGTGCGTGGATTGAAATCCCATTGACCCAGGGCAGCGACTTTACGGCCGTGGTCGCACCCTATGCGGGTGCGTGGATTGAAATGTTACCGGCAATCCGGACGACTGCGCTTATACGCGTCGCACCCTATGCGGGTGCGTGGATTGAAATTCCATCCTCGATCATGGTGGTAATACTCCACATCTGGTCGCACCCTATGCGGGTGCGTGGATTGAAATTGAAAACTGTGCGTATTCGCTAAATCCACCTGGACGTCGCACCCTATGCGGGTGCGTGGATTGAAATCATTGGGGGACTCGTTGGCGGGGCGGTCGGTACGGTCGCACCCTATGCGGGTGCGTGGATTGAAATATCGTCCCCGCATATGGAGTTAACGAAACCGCACCTGTCGCACCCTATGCGGGTGCGTGGATTGAAATTATGTCGACGGCAAGGAACGGAAATTTAGCGCGGGTCGCACCCTATGCGGGTGCGTGGATTGAAATAATAAATCTATTGAGGCCCAAGAGGAGGCCAAGGAGTCGCACCCTATGCGGGTGCGTGGATTGAAATTGATAAGCCGTTTGGCGCAAGCGTGGCTACAGTTGTCGCACCCCATGTAGATGCGTGGATTGAAATCATCAGCACCCCTCCGGACATTCGCAGCTTATCGTCGGACCCCGTGCGGGTGACTGGATTTATATAGAATCTGACGGTAGGATTCCAGGTCAATTACAAGGATAGATCGACGCCGTAATCTGTGTAGACTCTGTGCAAAACGGGGTTCCGCTACAGCAGCTCCCCCCGCTTCTTCAAATACCGGTACAGCGGCACGGCCGACAAGGCACAGAGCAGGGCGCACAGGCCGATGAAGGCATAGCCCGCCTGAAGCCCGGCCAGCAGGCCCTCCCCGGCGTTCCCGCTTGAAGCGACAACGTTCTTGATGCCGGTAATGATGGCGCCGATCAGATAATTGCCGATGACGCTGGACACGCCCATCAGGGTGACGATGAACGTAATAGCGGTGTCGCTGCCCTGGCGGTAGCGCTTCGCGATCAGCGCCATGACGGTGGGGTAGATCGGCGCGATGCCGATGCCCGCCGCGGCGAACAGAAACGCCCCCGGCTCGCCCGCCGCAATGGCGGCGAAGGTCAGCAGGCCGGACAGGGCGGAGAAGATGATGAGCGACAGCGTAAAGCCGATTTTGTCGGTTACGGGACCGAGAAACAGCCGGGCGAAGGTGAAGCAGAGAAAGAATACGGAGAGCATGCCCGCCGCGGCCGTTCCGTCCCAGCCGTAGGCTTTTTCCAGAAAGTTGACCAGCCAGCCGCCGACCGCCATTTCGGAAATGACGCCGAAGGACAGAATGGCGACCAGCATCCAGATGACGGGATCGGCGGCGATAGCTTTAAGCGGAATCCGGTCATCCTCCGAGGTGCCGCCGCTCGGGAACTTGCCGGCAAATGCGGGAATCATCGGCAGGACGGCCAGCAGCAGAATCAGCAGGTACACGTCCCGCCAATCGATGGCCCGGCCGCCGATCGACAGCGTCATCAGTCCCGATGCGATCATCGGTGCCACGGTCGAACTGAGCCCGTAGAAAAAGTGGGCGAGATTCATCATCGTGCCGGTGTTGCGGATAAAGATTCGCGCGGCAAGCACGGCAAGCCCGATTTCCAGCATTCCGTTGCCGATGTACATCAGGAAGAAGGAGCCGGAGAGCGCCGGATAGCTGCGGGACAAGAAAATCAGTACGCCGGACACTATCATGGAACTGAAAGACAGCAGGCAGACCGCCTTGATGCCGATTTTGCGGATCAGGTAGGCGGTGAAGGAGCAGGCCAGCAAATAGCCGAGCGAGTTCAGTGACAGCAGCGTGCCGATGCGCATTTCATCGAGGCCGAGTTCCAGCTGGATGCGGGGAATGGCGGGCCCCTTAATGTTCTCGGAGAAGCCGAAGATTAGAAATCCGATAAAGACGGTGAGCAACTGGAAAATATACATACGTTTGGACGACGAGACCGGAAACGTTTTCTTGTGATTGATTTCTTTTGGCAGAGTATCCAAGTGTAAGCCTCCATAGAGAAGTAATCTGGCCGTCCGCAAGGCGGGGGAAGCCAATGTAGTGTATTATACACGGCCCTGACCGTCCGGGGAAAGCGCCTGCCGGAACGCAACAATCTGATATTTAATGAAACAAGAAACGGATCAGCCCGTATAAGTTATTCAAAAGGCGCACTGGCCGATGTGCCGTTATTCGCCGGTTGCTTTCAGCTTTGTTGTTACGTAGACTATAATCAGTGTCAAATGCAGGCGAATGGAGAGAGACAATGGAATTATTTAAGCGGTTTTTTGCGGATTTGACGATCCGCAGGTTTGGAATTTTGCTGCTGGTATGCTTGCTGCTGTACGGAATCAGGGATATGCTCAATCTGGTGCTGCTGACCTTTCTGATCGCTTATATCATGAACAGCTTTCAGGTGCTGCTGTCCAGGCGGATCGGCAGATACATACGGGTGAACAGCAAGGTTATCATCATCATTCTCTATCTGGCTATGATTTCCACGCTGGTGATTGCGCTGGTGCATTATTTGCCCAAAATATTTGTCCAGGTCAGACAGCTCACCAATTTCCTCATAGCGTTAACCCCGGAGAATATTCCGCAGAACGAGATCGTCCAATATTTATTCAACACCGTCAAGGGCTTGAACTACGAGAAGTATATGACGAGCGGTCTCGATTATATAACGACGATCGGCAACTGGGGCACCACCTTTGTCCTGGCCATTATTCTCAGCTTCGTCTTTATTCTGGAGAAGAACCGGATCGTTGCGTTTACCGCGCGGATGAAGCAGAGCAAGCTTTCGTGGTTTTATAATGAGCTGGAGTATTTCGGCAAAAAGTTCATTCTGTCCTTCGGCAAGGTGATCGAAGCACAAATTCTGATCGCACTGTTCAACACGATTTTTACGGTCATCGGGCTGACGGTTCTAGGATTTCCTTATCTGTTCGCGCTCGGCGTTATGATTTTCCTGCTGAGCCTCATTCCGGTAGCCGGGTTTCTCATCTCGCTCATTCCGCTCTGCATCATCGGCTACAACATAGGCGGACTGATGATGGTGGTGTACGTGCTGGCGATGATCGCCGTGCTGCATTTCATTGAAGGCTACTTCCTGAATCCGAAGCTGATGTCCTCGAAGATGAATTTGCCGATGTTCTATACCTTTATCGTGCTGCTGTTCTCGGAGCATTACCTCGGCGTATGGGGATTGATTCTGGGCATTCCGATTTTTGTGTTCATTCTTGATATTCTGGAGATCAAACGCGCTAGCGCCGAAACGGACCTTCCGGCCGAACGCCTTAAGAAACTGTAATCCATTCCGGCCGCTGAGGCCCCTTTAAGACGGCAGTCCCCCAAGAGCATTAAGGCATGGCGGGAGGACGGTTCTTAAGGGGGCTTTTTCAAGCTTTAAGACGCTGAAATCCAAGAGCATCACGAGCGGGGCGCTGGCTTAAGCGGGGTTAACGCTCCTGCTTATAATCTCCGGCACTTCCGCCCTGTAAGCCTCATACTGCTCCTTCGTAATGCTTCCAGATGCAAGGCGCATGTCCAACTGCCGGGTGAGCTCCTCTGTCTGCAGGTCGATGACCCGCTGAACGTCCGCACCATTCGCGGCTGCGATATCGGCAAGCGACTTGCCCTCAAAGAGTGCATAATACAACTCCTCGCCGGAAGGCCGGTTCAGCGTTTCGAGCAAGTCGTCCCGATCCGATGCGCCGGCGGCTAAAGACAGCTTGGCTACCGGGCTTGCGCCGACGCTTTTGAACGCCCAGGCATTTCCTCCGAACGAGATTGCTACGATCATGGTGCCGATAATTACTACTCGTTTGATATTCCGTGTGATATTCATATGTAGTCCCTCATTTCTTATTTCGTTTTCGACCTGTTTATATTTTACCCCCCGAAACTGACCGGAACCTTAAGTGCGCTTTAAAATAACCTTAAGATGATGTGGAGAAACAGCAACCCCGGAAGCGCGGGGTCCAGTGCCTAATAGGCTGGATCGTCAGCTTGAGGGGCGGGAGAATGCTGCATTTGCTATATCTGTCTTTTCATAATTCATACTTGACAGGTAAGATTAATAGGTTTATGATTTCTTAATAACCTTTCAACACTAAATAAATGATTCATGAAATATCATTTCGAGCCGATTGGACCGTCAAAGGCTCCCGAAGCGCACCCCATGGGTGAGCTCCGGGGGCCTTTTTTGATGCCATGCGGCAAATTCGAGGAGCAAAAACCTATGGATAATACGGATTGGGATGTGCTGGAGGAGGCCGACTGGCTGTTCCGCAAGATGGTCAGAAGGTTTGTGAAGGAGCGGGACCGCATCAGCGTGGAGGGTATCGCGCTGCCGGGTATGATGGTCCTGCATAAGATTATCCGCGAGGGCGATCAGCGGCTCATCGATTTGGCGGAGCAGCTCGATCTTACATCGGGAGCGATCACTGCGCTGTGCGACAAGCTGGATGCGGCCGGGTATACCGTCCGGCGGCGCAAGAATGGTGACCGTCGGACGGTGCTGCTGGGCATCACGGATAAAGGTCGAGAGATGTTCGAGCGCAACCGCAGTGTCGGCTCGCGGTGTATCTCGCTTCTGTTCGAGGGCTTCGAACGGGAGGAGCTGACCGCCCAGAACCGGGCGTTCGAGAGAGTCATCGGCAATCTTGAGGGGTTCTCGGAGGCCATCCTGAAGCTTGCCAAGCAGAATGCCGAGCCTCCCTTACCGGCCGGCCCAGAACGGAAGCAGAGCCCGGTATCGACGCAAAGCCGTTATTTGACCTATTAGAATACGTTCAATTTATAACAAGGGAGATATGAAACAATGGGATTTCCAACCGTATATCCGACGGGGGCTACCGTCTATAACCCGAGCAAGGCATGGAGCGGCTATACCGTGTATCAGGCAGGCGAAGAGGGCGTCGTTCTGATCGATATGAACGGCAGAGAGGTTCATCTGTGGAAAGGGCTGATCGGCTTTCCGGCCAAGGCGCTTCCGGGCGGCTATGTGCTGGGCAGCACGGGCCGCAGAGATCCGAAATTCGGCATTCAGGACAATGTTGATTTGGTGCAGGTGGACTGGGACGGCAATATCGTCTGGAGATACAACGGCTACGAGCATATCGAAGATCCCGGCTATGAGCCGCTGTGGTATGCACGGCAGCATCATGATTACCAGCGCGAGGGCAATCCGGTCGGTTATTATGCTCCGGGCCTTGAACCAGAGGTTTCCAGAGGCAAGACGCTGATCCTCGCCCATAAAAATGTGAATAACCCGGCCATTTCCGACAAGCAGCTGCTGGACGATGTCATTATCGAGGTCGACTGGGAGGGCAATGTGAAATGGGAATGGAAGGCGAGCGACCATTTTGATGAGCTGGGCTTTGACGAATCGGCCCGCAATGTGCTGTTCCGCGACCCCAACACCCGGTCCTTCGGCCATCTCGGCGGCGGCGTAGGCGATTGGCTGCATATCAACTCGGCATCCTATGTGGGGCCGAACCGGTTCTACGACGAGGGCGACGAGCGGTTTCATCCGGATAATATTATCTGGGATGCACGGGAAGCCAACATCATCGCAATTACGGACCGAAGAACCGGCAGCATCGTCTGGCGCCTCGGCCCGGATTACTCCCTGCCGGAAGTGAAGCATATCGGCTGGATCATCGGCCAGCATCACGCCCATATCATACCGAAGGGCCTGCCGGGCGAAGGCAATCTGCTCGTATTCGACAACGGCGGCTGGGGCGGCTATGGACTGCCGAATCCCGCATCCCCGTTCGGCCAGAAGAATGCCATCCGCGATCATTCGCGGGTTCTGGAGATTAACCCCGTGACGCTGGAGATTGAATGGCAGTATACCGGAGCGGAAGCGGGCTTCTCGGTCCCGACCGACTCCTATAAATTTTACAGTCCGTATATCAGCTCGGCGCAGCGGCTGCCGAACGGCAACACCTTGATTACGGAAGGCTCCAACGGCCGGCTGTTCGAAGTTACGGTTGACCACGAGATCGTCTGGGAGTACGTTTCTCCCTATACCGACCGAAGAAACACGAATATGGTGTACCGCTCTTACCGGCTGCCCTATGAATGGGTGCCGCAGCTTGCGAAGCCGGAGGAGATTTCCATCGAGCCCATCGAATCCGCGCAGTTCAGAGTGCCGGGAGCCGCGCCAAAGGGCAGCGATTCTGTTGTCAGTGTCGCCACAGCGCTGCCGTTCGTGGAGGGAGCTGCCTGCGTCGCGACCTCGGACGAAACCCGCCGGAGAGCCTGATCGACAGTCCGGAGGGATAATAAGGCGTAGGCTGCTTCATCTCAAATTTCCGTCGGTCCTTCCGCCAAGGCTGGATTTTTGCGGGGGGTCTGCCTGGAGTTTAGGGGTTTTTTTACGAATTAGCTTGGCTGGTCGGGTGGTTTGGACGCAAGGTTCTGTACCCTTATGAAGTGGCCGAAACGGCGGTTCGACGGGAATAGACAATCGTATAGGACGGATAAGGCCGGAGATATATGGGAAACCAGGCAGACACAGGCATCGGAGCGACCGGAGCGGCAAGGATAATTAGGGACAAGTACGCATTACAAATTTAGAAAAACCTGGTATAATTCTTTGGAAAAAGGAAACGAAGGGAAGGTATGCTTGTGTTCCCCGATAACCTGAATGCCAAAGAAGATTCCGAATGGGAGGAAGCTCCCCGCACTGAAGATGCTCCGCAGGAGTACCGAGGGAGAAGCGCAAGGATCGCCGAGGAGTCCCGCCAAGGCTCGTCATGGAGCTTTTTTAACGCGTTTGTCGCGCTTGGCACGACCGTTTCGGTCATTATGCTGTTTCTTTGGCTGATGAATCTGATAAGATAGACATACGAAAGAAGCCATAAGAAAAGAGGATCCAAGTGGAACCGACAGCACAAGATGTGGCGGAGTGGATGGTCAAGGAAATCCGTTTTACGGGAACCTTGTACCAGGCCGACGCAATTGATTATGTAAAAAGAAATTTCGGCGAGCAGTTCGTCTTTGTGAACGAGAACGGCAACGCTTCGCTGTCGAAGGAAGTCAAAAAGGCGTTCCGCAAGCTGCACGGCGGACGGATCGCCTGGGACCGGGACGGCTTTCTGTGGGCCTGGACCTGAGAATACGGCGGGCTTGAAGCCGGACAGCCAGTGGCGGAACGGCGGAAACCTGTGACGGAGCAAGCCGCGTGGACCTCTAGGCGTGGAGATCTACGCGTAGACATTCTGCGCAAAAGGGAACCGGCGGCAAAGGCCGCGGTAATATGAAAATCTCCAGCAGTACCCTCTTAAGAGGATGCGGCTGGAGATTTTTGCGTGTTGGGGGGGCAGCTTGCGATATCGGATGAATAAGCTGGAATTTCTCCCTGTTATTCATCGGACAGAGGCTTATTTTTTAATTAAGCTGGAAATTCTCCCTCTTATTCTTGTGATTTTACGGAAAATAGAGGGAGGCGGACAATTAAATGGAGAAATTCCCTTTCGTATCCGGTAAAGCTTCATTTGGCAAGAAATAAAAGGGAAGAATTCCGCCCTGGCGATGTTCTACACCGGAACGTCCCGGCTGCCTCTCTCCATCGGCGTGCTGCACAGCGGGCAGGGCTTGTGCGCCAGGTGGTCTTCGGCGCCGCCGGACTTGACGCGCATCCAGCCCGGGCAGGCCGCGTCCGGGCAGCTCCAGGCCGCGACCGTGCGCGTGCGGCCGGAAGCGGCTGCTCCGGCGCCCCTGCCATCGGCGCCGCCGGAGCGCCCATGGCGGGCTGCGCCGCCGCCATATCCGCCGCGGCCGGTGGAGCTGTCCGCGTCAGCGCCGGCAGCTGCCGCGCGTCCGCCCAGGCCCGCGCCGCTGCCGGCGTTCCCGCCGCCGGACCGGGCGCCTTGCCGGCCGTCGCCTGCGCCGCCGTCGCCTGCGCCCGCCGCCCCGGCTGCGCCGAACGCCGCCAGCATAAAGCGGGAGACCGGGGCTTTCCTGCCCCGGTGCAGCGCGGGCGAGCTGACCAGCAGCTCTTCCTTGGCGCGGGTGACCGCCACGTACGCCAGGCGGCGTTCTTCCTCCATCAGCGCCAGCGCTTCACCGCCGCCTTCCGCCGTCTGGCGGTCCTTCAGCCGGCCCGCATCCAGCGCCGAGCTGTGCGGCAGAATGCCTTCGGACGCGCCGAGCAGCACGACGACGGGAAACTCCAGCCCTTTGGACTTGTGAATCGTCATCAGCGCCACGCGGTCGCCCTGCTCGGTCCCGCCGGGAAGCCGGTGATGCTCGTTTCTTGACGTCACCTCGTCAATGAAATCAAGAAATAGGGGGATGCTGCCGAAGCGTCCCGCCGACAGCTCCAGCTCGTCCAGCATTTCCTTCAGCGTCTCCCGGTGCAGCGTCGCCTGATGGCGCTCGTCCGCCAGGACGAAGGAATCATAGAAGCGGCTGCGGATCTGCCGGATCGCCTGGAGCGGCGTGAGCTCCCGCAGATGGCGGAGCATGTCCAGCCGCTCCCTTATGGCCGTCTGGCGAAAGTCCGCCAGCCCGGGCAGGCTCAGCAGATGGATCAGCGGCCCCTGTTTTGGCTGATCCGCCTCCATCCGGTGGATATGCGCCATTCCCTGCTCTCTGCTTACATAGAGTGTAGGCAGCATATCCTCCATGGCGGCAAAATTCCGCCGGTTCACCGTCAACCGCAAATGGCCGACGACCGGCGAAATGAGCCAATGCTCATACAGCAGACGGCCTTCGCCGTAGTCGATGTAAGGGATGTCGCGCAGCAGCAGCCGCTCCAGCACGGCGCGGCTGCTGCTGGATGCTCGGTACAGCACGGCGAAATCGCCGTAGCTCCGCACACCCTGCTCCACGGCGGAAACAATGTACTCCACGATGGCCTCCGCTTCCTCGTCGGCCGTGTAGGGTCGGAGGTACCGCGGCTGGACGCCTTCCGGCGCCGCCGCACGCAGCGTTTTGGGACGCCGCCGCGTGTTGCCCCGGATAATCCCGTTGCCGAGGCCGATGATGGCGGGGCCTGAGCGGTAGTTGATGTCGAGCGTAATCACCTTGGCCTCAGGGTACAGCTGCTCGAATTCAAGAATGAACTCGCTCCGCGCTCCGTTGAACGAATAGATCGTCTGATCGTCGTCGCCGACCACCATCAGATTGCTCCGGGGGCGGGCGATCATGCGGATCAGCTCGTACTGTAGCGCGTTCGTATCCTGAAATTCATCGACCATTATATATAGATAAGTTCTTTGCAGCTCCGCAAGCAGCTCCGGCCGTTCCTGCAGCATCCGGTAGGCGTGCAGCAGCACATCGTCGAAGTCGATTTTGCCGTTGTCCTGTTTCCACTGCTCGTAGCGCTTTAAAATCTCCTTGATTTCCTTGTCCGCATTCGTGAGCTCGGGAAGGCTGCCCGCATCGCCCATGTTCATTTTGCAGGAGGACAGAAGAGAGAGCAGACTTTCCGGCGGGTATGCGTCCTTGGGCAGGCCCAGTTCCCGCATGATCGCTTTAAGCAGAATATGCTGACGGCGCGTTTCATGGAAAATCTCCTGCCGGACTCCCTGTCTCCGCAGAAAGTACAGAAAAAAAGAATGGAACGTGCGGGCCTGCAGTCCCGAAAGTTCCATTCCGCCGATCCCGGGCAGCCTGCCGATCCGCTCCCGCATTTCAGCCGCCGCCCTGCTGGAGAACGTCAGCAGCAGCAGACGTCCGGGCGAAACGCGGCGCACGGACAATAAGTAGCCTGTCCGGCAGACCAGTACACTCGTCTTGCCGGAACCGGCGCCCGCCAGCGTCAGCAGCGGGCCGTCGCCGTGCCGCACCGCCGCGATCTGCGAAGCGTTCAGCAGAATGCCGTCCCGCTCCAGCGTCCTGAAATAGCCGGCATCCGGCTCATCACCGCGCACCAGCTCCCGGCTCGTCTTCGCCGAAGCCGCCGCCGCCCGCGGGACACGGGTTGCGGCGGCTCCCGGCGGAACCGGATGAAACAGCAGCTTGTTCATGATAATAGTCACCTTTACCTATATCCTAATCTTCAAATTCGCATTTTTACCAACCTACACTATACCATCTATGCAGGGAGTCTGCATCCAGTGGGAGGAACTGGCCGGTCGGGTCCTTTTACGCAATGCCAATGCGCAAGCCTGAACGGAACCGTCCAAGGCTTTAAGGTCCGGGGGCAGTGAGTGGAAATTTAACTGACCGTCCAGGCCTATCTTCTATCTCCCTCCAAGCACCTGGAGCAGACGCTGATTGAACAGCTCCAGCTCGTCATAGAAAATGGCATGCCCGCTATGTTCAAAGGTCAGCAGCTGCGAACCCCGGATGCCCTGGTGCATCAGACGGGCGAAATCGTAGGGACAAATCTGATCGAGAACGCCGTGGAAAATCGCGGTGGGCACCTGAATCAAGGGGAGATCGGGGCGTAAATCTTCGTTCCGCAGCATCAGTACGCCGCCGGCGGTTCCGTGGTTGGACGGCGATACATTAAGGGACTGGAACCACTCGCGAAAGGCGGGGGAAACCGGCTTGGCAAAAAAATTCTCTCCAAAGGAGGCGACCGTCTGCGGCCGGTCGGTATACACGCCCGCGAGCAGCTGATCGATGGCCGATACGGGCATCCCGTACGGATAGTCCGCTCCCCGGGCAAACTTGGGAGCCGCCGCCGACAGAAGCAGTAGCTGCGACAGACGGCAGCCCCGGTGCCGGGCCGCATAGTGCAGGACGACGGCGCCGCCCATGGAGAAGCCGATCAGCCGCACACCCGTAAGGCGCAGGGTATCGAGCACTACCCGGATATCGTCGGCCATCCGGTCATAAGTATAGCCCTCCCAGGGCCGGTCGGACTGGCCGTAGCCGCGCAGGTCGATCGAAATGCAGCGGTAGCCGTATTTGGGAAGATGCGTCACCTGATATTCGAACATTCGGTGATCGAGCGGCCAGCCGTGCACGAGGACAACCGGTGTGCCGCTGCCGATATCCTCCACGAACAGTTTGACGCCCGGTTCCGTTTCAATATAGTACTGCACAGAGTCATCCCGCCTTTCGGTATCGTTAACTATTCGATGTATACGCGAGGCTTCAGGGCGCTATGATCAAAAAGGAGTGAACCGGAAGGGTTGACTTTAATTGGAGTTATATTCAGAGCGGCGGGAGACACCCGGCGGGGCTTCTGCTCTGGTAAGCGGCGGACTCCCGATCATTTCATGTCAGCCCATTCCCTTTGAGGCAAACGTTCATACTCTAACAACAAATTGAATAAGTGGAGATGAACGCTTGTGTCCCCTACCTTTGAAGGACCTGCAATAGATGTGTTGATTCCGGCTATTGAGAAGGATCTGGCTACTTTGCCGCATGTGGTTGACGCTGTGAGGAAGCATGTCAGGCATCCGATTCGCAGCATTTTGATCGTCGCGCCCCGCAAGGAGCGGATTATGGATTTTTGCCGCAGGAAAGCTTGTACCTTCGTCGATGAAAATACGGTGCTGCCCATCACCAAAAAGGATATTCACTACCGGTCGCGCACCTGGGAGCGCTCGGGCTGGCTGTTTCAACAGCTGCTGAAGCTGGGGGGCGACAAGCTGTGCACGGCGGATTATTTTTTGGTCATCGATGCCGATACGGTCCTAATTGCGCCGCACCGGTTCCGCTCAAGCGGAAAGACGGTGTTTTACTGCCGGGACTGGAGCCAGCCGGAATATTTCACGACCTACCGGAAGCTGATGGGGCGCAAGGCTGCCCGGCCTTCCTCGTTCGTGACGCATTATATGCTGTTTGAGCGCCGCCGGCTCTCACGCATGAAGCGGGAAATCGAGTCCATGCATGGTGTTCCGTGGTATACGGCCATTATGCGCAGCATGAACCGCACCCGGCAGTTTGCTTTTTCCGAATTTGAAACCTACGCCAATTATGTGTACTCCGCGGACCGCGGCGGAATGATTCTAAAGAAAGCTCGCAACAAAAGCTTGAACATGAGTGCCTCGCAGATTTCCAAACCGGCTATCCAAAAGTACGCCCGCACCTTCCGGTCGCTCTCTTTTCATAAACGGAAAGGGTATATTCGGACGCCGAAGCAATGACGACAGAACCGTAATAAGATTCATCCCGCACTGGCCCGCCGCCGGCAGCCTCCCCTCGCCATTAGACAAGCGCAGTCAAGCGTTTTATAGTTAATGGATATAGGCGAATGATGGGAGTAGAGAATAGTGGTCAAAGCAACGATTGGGGATGTGGCGGCAAGAGCCGGCGTGTCCAAAAGCACCGTATCCCAATATTTGAACAAACGGTATCAGCATATGGGGACCGAGACGCGCGCCAAGATCGAAGCGGCAATCGAGGCGCTTGATTACCAGCCGAATGTGCTTGCCCGGGGACTGAAGCAGAAGCGGACGTCGACGGTCGGCGTTATCGTGGCCAATATCATGCATCGGCTGACCACCGAAATTTGCCGGGGCATCGAAGATTACTGCCAGGAGCAGGATATCAACGTTATTTTGTGCAACAGCGACGAAGACGGGGAGAAGGAGAAGAAATACGCCGAAATGCTTCAGGCCAAGCAGGTGGACGGCATCATTTTGCTTCCTACCGGGAAGAACGGTTCCCTCTATAAAAAGCTTGCCAAGCACGGGCACCCCATCCTGTTCATGGACCGGAAGGTGGAAAGCGTCAAGGCCGACACGATTGTCGTCAATAACCGCGAGTCGGTCTATGAGGCGGTGTCGCATCTGAAGGAGCGGGGACACCGGAGGATCGCGCTTGCTACAGCGCCGCTGACGATCAGCACCCGGACGGAGCGGACCGAAGGATTCCGGAAAGCGATGAACGACCACGGATTGGAATGCGGCAGCCGGTATGTGATTAATGCGGAAATATCCAGCCTGAACAGAAAGTTCCGCGAGCTGTTTGACGGCCCGGAGCCGCCTACGGCGCTGATCGCGGGCAACGACCTCGTGCTGCTGGAGGCGCTTGCCTTTGTGAAGGAGCGGAATCTCCGGGTGCCGGAGGATCTGGCGCTGGTCGCCTTCGACAACATTCCTTTTGCCCACCTGCTAACGCCGACGCTAACCACCATCAATCAGCCTTCATTGGAAATGGGAAGAAAAGCGGCCGAGCGGATCATCAGCCGCATCCGTTCGAAGGAGGACCTGGCGCCGGAAGAGTACGTCTTCAAGTGTGAGCTGGCGGTGCGGCAGTCGTCGGATTTGAAGCGCGGTGGCGCGGATTCACCGTGAACGTGAACATTTGCCATCCTTACAGTAAGCCGGAGGCTACTCATCAGAGCGTCTCGCTGACCGCAAGCGATATGGAAAAATCCCATTATCCCAGGAACACCTTCGTGAATCGTATGGAACGATTCGGCGGAGGTGTTCTTCATTTTAGCGGAGATATTTCCGGGCCGCTCCGTGGAGTAAGGCTGCGTAGAGAGACAGCAAACAGGGGGGAGAATCGATTGCAGGGAGACATGGAGGATCTAATCAATATGGAATGTGTTTCTTATTTCGGATTCTCTAAATTGGTATTGGATTTTAATACATAATTGGTTATTTTCTATCAAGTGTATAAAAGGTATTATTTTCCACGAGAACCGAAGTTAGGAGGAAATGCATGAAAGATCAGAGTCAAGAACTGCAATCTAAAAAGTTCAGGGTCGAGTTTGCCGAAGAAGTCTTCACAGTGGCACCGAACTTGTATGTGGGGTTAATTGCCGTTCCGCACGTGAACAATCTGGACAAAGATGCTGAAGTTAATGCCCTGCTTATGCACATGGAGCAGGAAATTATAAACTCCGGATTGCAGAAGGAGTCCGTTAGTGAAATTCCAACAATTGCGGCTTGGCGTAAAGTCTACAGCCAATTCGGAGCAAAACCTTCGAGGTATCCTTGTGCGGCCGAATCATTGATCAAGCGGGTGATTGAACACGGGAGCCTGCCTCGTATCCATACGTTGGTAAATCTTTGTAACGCTATCTCCCTCAAATCCAGAATGCCAATAGCGTCATGTGATATTGCTGACGTTCAAGGATTGGTTATTCGGCATGCTGAAGGAAATGAGCCCTACCTGCCAATCGGTAAACCGGAAGAGAGGGAATTTCCTGCCCCGGGTGAGATCATTTACGCCGATCAGCTTGGACGAGCCCACTCTCGGAGGTGGAACTGGCGTCAAAGCGATGTAGTGAAAACAACTGCAAAATCTAAACGAATGCTCTTTACAGTAGAGGCTGTCCATCAGGAAGCCAAGATCCTTGTGGAAGCCACTACATTTCTTCTTCTTGAACTGCTTGGGCCATTTACTGAAGAGGGGACTTGTGACAAGGCATTTATTCACGGAAATTCTCGTGTATACGAATTTCAAATGTAGCGACAGGGAGGTTTTTATAAATTGTGACGGATTACGCGCGGAGAATGAGCCTTTTCAGGAGGGGGATGCTTGATTCCGTTCCTATCGTTATGGGCTACATTCCTGCTTGCATCACGTTCGGACTCGTCGGCAAATCACTATCTTTGGGCAATTGGGAGGTTTTCCTTCTATCAGCCTTGGTTTACGCAGGAGCAAGTCAGTTTATCGGCGCCAAATTATTGGCTACAGGCACACTGGCCCCTATTATCCTGTTGCTCACCCTTATTATTAACTTAAGGTATGGTTTCATCAGTACTTCTTTCTCGCAAAGAATCAACCGGCAATCCGGATTATGGTCCAAAGCAATGGTCGGGTTTGGCTTAACGGAAGAGGTGTATGCAATAAGCATGATTTCCCGCGGGAACGGGGAACGCAAAGAGAAACTTTCGATAGCTTATTTGCTGGGGCTGGAGCTTCCTCCTTATGCGGTAACCTTGTTATCCACATGGACCGGAATAATACTTGCGCAATATATACCTGAACACATTCTTCCGGCGCTGAATACTTCTCTGTACGCCTTATTGATCGCTCTGATTGTTCCTCAATTGCGAGGAAGCAAGCGAAGCATCGTAATCTGTATTTCGGCAGCGGCCTCATCCTGGCTGTTGGAGCCCTTTCTGGGTGCGTCCACCGTACTCGTCTCCATGATGATCGGTGCTTGGGCAGGGGGAAGAACATCCTTGAAAAAGACAAATGGGAGGGAAGCGGCTTGACCATTCTTCTTATTGCCGCTATGGGGATAGTTACATTCCTGCTTCGGTTTACGCCGCTGCTTCTCGCAAAAAAAGTGCCGATAGAAGGAAAGAGCAACGGTTTCCTGGACAATCTTCCATTGGCTGTTCTTTCTTCACTAACGATCCCCGGCATTTTTCAAGTTGATGCAGAAACGCCCTGGGTTGGAATTGCAGCCGGATTAACCGCCGTTCTATTGGTTTGCATCCGCAAAGTTCCTTTGTTTCTGGTAATTGTTGCATCGGTCCTGGCCGCCCTTCTGGTAAAGATGATATAAGTTTCCGGTGAAGGAGAGATACAGTTAATATGATTTCCGTTCCGATAGAATTATTGGCTATTTGCGGGTCCACCCGTGCTGGTGGAAATACTGATCAAATTTTACAGTATACACGTGAAATTTCTTCTGAAAGGGGCGCTCATCTATCCATCGTGAATCTGCGGGATTATCATTTTTCCGCAAGTGGTACTTGTGTGGATTGCAATGATCGTGAAACGCCATGTGAGCTTAAAGATGACATGCCATATATCACGGATATGATGCGTAAAGCAGATGGAATTATCTACGCTGTACCGGTTCAAGGCTTTGGAATGGGCCATTTGATGCAAATTTTTATTGAGCGGTCGGGAGTTTGCTATCTTCGATTTGAAAGACCTCTTACCAATAAAGTCGGAGGAGTCATTGTTACCGGTCGTCGTTATAACCATAACCATGTATATTCGCAGATTGTGAATAACCTGCTATTAAATCGGATGATTATTGTAGGCAGTGGATTTCCAGCACTCCTTCAAGGGGGGAAACCCAGTGAAGTATTAGGGGATATCGAGGGATTAGACTCGGTTCGACGTATGGTTAATCGTATGATTGATATGGTGAAAACAATTAAACATTATTCACTATTAACCAATCAATCATACTTAACATTTAATGAAGGCAACGAACGAATGATAGGTGAAGACTTGCTCCAGCCACTAAAAAAACATTGAAAGCGAAGCACAGGATAAAAACCACAAAAAAATGGAGGATTGATACAAATGGATAAAGAGTTGATCGAACTTGGTGCTGTGAATTTTCCGAATATGGAATGGAGTACCTGGGAAAAGCCAGGAGCAGTTGGTCGAGTGAAAATGAGCTTTGTTGGCAACAAGAGACTCCGCCTATTGGAGCTTCCCCCCGGCTTTAATGAGGAGCACTGGTGTCTCAAAGGCCACATAGGCTATGTATTGCAGGGTGAATTTACTATTCATTACCAGGATAGAAAGGTAGCCTGCAGTCCGGGCATGGGATTTGTTATTCCTGATGGAGATCCTCATCGGTCACAAGGAATGGACGGAAGTCCTACATTGGTGTTTGTCATTGATGAAATCGACTAAAATTACAAATCGGAGAGTGAGTCTATCTTGAATTCCATTCAAGTGAACACGGAAATCCATGACATTGCTTTTCCGGAGCCGTTTGAGGCTTATCTGGGACTAAGAGAATATTTTGGATCGCGTGAGGTTTATCTGCTTGAATCGCTATCTGGTCCCGCCAAGGATGCACAAAGTACGTTATTGGGGTTTAAACCCATACTTACCATTACAACTCTTGGTTCAAAAATTAAACTGGATGGTGTCCGTCCTATTGTGGAAAGGGTAGTTCATGAAGCGCTGCAAGCCGGACTGTTGATTTCAGAAATTGATGGGATGCATTTAAAAAGCCGCAAAAAATTGTGGGATTTTTTTCGGTTTGTTCAATCCCAATTTTCTGTTTCGGTTCCTGACCCGGGCCAGTCTTTTTACTTTGGCTACTTTGGTTATTTGGGGTATGATACTGCCTGGTCTATTGAGGACTTGCCCTTTGAAATCCCGGTTAATGAAAGCATTCCGGATGTTGTCATGTCCATTTACCAAGGACTTATCGAATTTAATTTGGTCAAAAATACAGCGCGGCTTATTATCAATCAATCTCCTTACACATGGGACAATATTCACTGTGAAGATATTATCAATCTGTTAAATAGACCCATTCCAATTAATACGGCAGATTTGGACGAAATTACGGATTCGGTCTCTATAGATTTTACGGTCAATAGAGACCGTTATGAAGAAAATGTTAGAAAGGCTCTGGACTATATAGCTATCGGCGATATTTATCAGGTGCAGCTAGGGAATCAAATTAACATTAAAAGCACCATTGACCCTTTGATAGTATACCGGCGATTACGATCTCGAAATCCATCACCCTATATGTATTTGGCACCTTTTGGAGAAATTACGCTTGTTGGCGCGAGTCCGGAAATGTACGTGAAAATTCAGGATAGAACAATTACGATGCGGCCTATTGCTGGCACTTGTCGACGGGGCTTCACTCTTGATGAAGATGAGGAACTCGTTAGACAATTAAAAATGGATGAGAAGGAATTGGCCGAGCATATTATGCTGGTGGATTTGTGCCGCAATGATATTGGTCGAATATGTAGCAGCAAATCGCTTGAAGAGGAAGAATTAATAGCTGTTGAGCAATATTCGCATGTAAACCATCTCGTCTCCAGTGTAAGAGGGGAGCAACGAGCCGACATGGACATGTATGACATTATCGGGGCAACCTTTCCTGCAGGTACAATGACAGGGGCTCCAAAAGTCAGGGCAATGGAAATAATTGAAGAGTTGGAGACGACGCGCCGCGGTCCTTACGCCGGTGCCCTGGGGTTTATTGATTTCAACGGTTTTGTCAATATGGCTCTTTGTATCCGGACCGCTGTTCATCAGGAACCGGATCTGTACGCAATACGCGCATCAGCAGGAGTCGTTGCCGATTCAAAGCCGGAGAATGAATGGAAAGAAACCTTTCATAAAATGGGTGCGCTATTCTGGGCGGTGACGGGAAAGGAGGTACTGAATGAGAGCGATAGTTATAGATGCATATGACAGTTTCGTATATATCATCTGTCAATATTTAATGGAAGCCGGGGTTCATGTGGATGTAGTGCGAAATGATCAATTGGATCTACCGCAGATAGAATATTTTGCGCCGGATCTTATAGTACTGGGTCCGGGTCCGGGGCATCCTGCCGAAGCCCGTTATGTGGAGTTGATACATCAGTATAGCGCTCGTATCCCAACACTTGGAGTATGTTTGGGTCATCAAGCGATCGGTCTTGCCTTCGGTGGCGAGATTGTACGGGCCGAACATTTGATGCACGGTAAAACAAGCCAAATTTATCATGATGGAAAAGGATGTTTTTCTGACGTCGAAAGTCCTTTCCGGGCGACAAGATACCACTCTTTACTCGTAAGTAAAGAAGGTTTTCCAGATTGCCTTGAAATCACGGCACAATCAGAAGATGACGGATATGTTATGGGATTAAGACATAAGGTATACCCCATTGAATCCATTCAATTTCATCCGGAAAGTGTGTACACTGAGCACGGGCTCGTTTTGTTTCAGAATTTTATTCGAAAATACGTAAAATCGTCACTGGGAACTCAATTGATCTAGGAGGAAATCATAATGACTAAAGTACAACTTAATGCACATAGAAATGAAATTGATCGGATTGACCGTGAGATTATCGCCCTTATTTCAGCTCGAACTCGGGTTGTAAAAAAACTAATGGTTTTAAAAACTGACGAAGAATCGATACGTTCCTGTGATCGTGTTCAGCAGGTTCTTGATAAGGTGAGCAAGCTTGCCGAGGAGAACGGACTGGAACCGGAAATCGCTGTATCCACCTATCAAACACTGATTAAAGTTTTAACCGACATGCAGTTAGAATACTTTAGAAGTGACAAACTATCCAAAACAACTGAAGTTTGAGGTGTCTATGGAATTAGCAGCCGGATCTTTGGGTAGTCCCATAATACATGATTTACAATCCGCTCTTGCACTGATGGAACTGAACGGTGAAGAATTGCAATATATTAACCGGCCCACACAGGCGAAATATGAGCTTGCGGCAATTTACGCAGCCCATGGAGGCGGCGTTCCTGTGGTCCCCCCTACCCAAAAAGGCTCGCCAATTCTGTTTGAACAGGTTATGCCTGCGAACAAACCGGTACTGGCTGGTTTATTTGGAACACGCAGGAGATGTGCTTTACTCTTGGGGGCTGATGAACGCCATATATACGATTTATTACTTGAAGCGGTTCAGCACCCAATAGAACCTCTGCGTTGTGAGAATCCTCCATGCGAATATGACATCCAATCGGAGGTTGATCTTCTGAAACTGCCCATTCCTACCATGACCCCTAACGATGCGGGATCCTATATAACGCTCGGATTAGTGGTGGCTAAGCATCCGTTAACGAATGAGATCAACATATCCATTCATCGTTTGTGGGTGAAAAGCAAAAATGAGCTCACCATTTGGATGGTTCCCGGTCGTCATTTGGAGCAGTTATACCTTATAGCGAAGGAGATGGGAGTTTCCCTTCCTATATCCATTAATATAGGATTGGATCCTGCTGTTTATTTTGCCTCGTGCTGTACAGGATCAATTGCTCCGTATGGATTTAACGAACTTTCCATTGCCGGAGGACTGCGCGGACATCCGGTTCATATTTCCTCTTGTCTTTCTAATAACGCGGAATGTATCTCTAATGCGGAGTATGTATTGGAAGGGGAAATCACACATGAGTATTCCCGGGAAGGAAGCACGGGAGACCATTCAATGCCGGAGTTTCTGGGTTATAACGGTAAAGCACATCCTCATTTGCCGATTGTAAAAATTTCTTCGATAAATATAAAAAGAGACGCTATCTTTCAAACCGTAATCGGACCAGGTTACGAACAATCCAATCTTTTGGCAATTGGGATGGAGGCTTCAGTCGTTCATTTCGTTAGGAATCTAACGACAACCAGGATCATTAACGTATATTGCAGCTCTGCCGGTGGCGGGCAGCTGCTGCTGTTTGCCCAATTTGAAAAGCTCACCGCCGAGGATGATGATGCGGTCAGACAAGCGGGGATAGCTATCATTCATAAGTTCAGGATGATTAAGCAGGTCGTACTAGTAGACGAAGATATTGACCTTTTCAGTGAGGAGGATGTCTGGTGGGCTATGGCTACACGCTTCCAAGCGGACGCGGATATTATAGCGTTCACAAATCTTCCGGGATTTCAACTTGACCCATCCCAGAGTCCCGGTATGTCGCCCTCCATAACAATACCGGGAATGACATCCAAAGTTGTTTTTGATTGCACAGTTCCCTATAACATGCGAAACCGTTTCATACGAACCTCTTTTTATATGACAAAATAACAAAGGAGTTTAATATGAGCATACTACAAATAACCAAAGATGGGGTTTTTGGAGAAGGATCTCATGAGTTTGGCGGCAGTTACGTTCCAGAACAACTTGGACGGGCACTGGACAAATTAAGTGAAGCTTTTGAAAAGTATAAGGATGATCAAGCATTTGAGATGGAACTCCAGTATTATGTATGTAGGGCGTCCCAACCCACTTTATTTTGCTGAACGGCTGACAAATAAACTTGGCGGAGCAAAAATATACCTCAAACGAGAGGATTTAAATCATACGGGAGCACACAAAATTAATAACACAATCGGACAAGTCCTTCTTGCTAAACGTATGAATGCAAAGAGGATTATCGCTGAAACCGGTGCTGGGCAGCATGGTGTCGCTACGGCAACTGTATGTGCGCTTTTTAACATCCCTTGTACAATTTATATGGGCGAGGTAGATATACAGCGTCAAGCCTTAAATGTATTTCGTATGCAAACATTGGGGGCGGAAGTGGTTGCCGCCAAATCGGGAAATAGAACCTTAAAAGAAGCTGTTGATGAAGCTTTGGCGGATTTTGCAGAAAATTATGATAATACTTTCTATCTTCTTGGTTCTGCTGTAGGACCTCATCCTTTTCCGCTAATGGTTCGCCATTTCCAATCTATAATTGGTCGTGGAGCCAAGACACAGATTCTAAACAAAGAGGGAAGGCTTCCAGATGTAATTACGGCCTGTGTGGGCGGGGGCTCTAACGCAGTCGGTCTGTTCTATCCTTTTGTCGATGATCTTGAAGTTAAAATGGTTGGCGTTGAGCCGGCTGGAAAGGGAATTGAAACCGGATTTCATGCGGCGCCTCTCAGTACCGGAAAACCTGGTATTATTCATGGATTTAAATGTTACGTAATGGATAAAGCTGAACAATGCCACTCCATTGCAGCGGGACTGGACTATCCAGGTGTAGGTCCGGAACATAGTTATTACAAACAAATTGGACGAGCGGAATACGTTTCCGTCAACGATGAAGAAGCACTTAATGCTTTTTTGACTTTATCCAAACTGGAAGGGATTATTCCTGCTTTGGAAAGTTCCCATGCCGTTGCCTATGCGATGAAACTTGCACCGACAATGAGTAAGGATCAGATTATGATTGTGAATCTGTCCGGTCGTGGAGACAAAGATGTCACTCAAGTGTTTGAAATGATGCAGACGAATGAGTTCAAATCAATGAGTGGAATTGGAAAATAAAGTGTAATGAGTAAAATATCATTGATAATTTTGCAAGCCTCCGGTACTTTGGAAATTACCGGAGGCTTTTTATGCGTTTCATAATAACCGATTATAGTTAAGTATATTTGGAAAGAGGTGATGGTATTGTCACAGGAATTGCTAATTAGCATAGACAAATCGCTTCCTTCTCCATTAAGCCGGCAAATCAGTGAACAGATTCAAAATTACATAATCAGGGGCTTTTTGCGAAGGGGAGAGTCCATCCCACCAACGAGGCTGTTGGCCGAGCAGCTTCAGGTATCGAGGACAGTTGTTCTCGAAGCTTATGAACAGCTTCAAGCTGAAGGATACGTGGAAATGAGAAGAGGGGCGGGAACCTTCATTGCTGATCTTGCCGCCGGAATCAACACGGATGAGGATATCATAGATACGGATAAGCATGCGGCTGTATTCATCAGAGCACCCAGCGTTTTATCTATCGGTAACTCGTCAGCCTCCGGTCTTGTGGATATTACAAATACCGTTCCTTATGATTTTCGTCATGGGGTGCCTGCTTGGGATGCTTTTCCTATGGATAAATGGCAAAAGGCTTTGATGCATTCATGCCGGAAGGCCACTCCCGAGACTCTTACTTATGGTCCGGCGGAAGGCTCCCTTGCTTTACGTGAAGAAATAGCGCGCCTCGTCCGTTCAACCCGCTGCATTCCGGCTGTACCTGAACAAATTGTGATTACCGCAGGCGCAACGCAGGCACTGGACATTTTGTCCAGATTATGTCTGCAGGAGGGTGAGCAAGTAGTCGTTGAAGATCCAGCCCATACCGTACTGCGCGAAATATTCAGCTTCTCGGGCGGAACGGTAATTCCCGTACCTGTTGACCAAGAAGGATTGTGTGTAGATCGAATTGAACAAAGCATCGCCAGACACCGTAAAGATACTGCGGGGAAGACGAAGCTCCTTTACGTAACTCCTTCCCATCAGTTTCCTATGGGAGTAACCCTTTCATTGAACCGAAGAATCGAGATGTTAAACTGGGCCGGAAATAACGGAGCGCTCATTATCGAGGACGATTATGATAGCGAGTACCGGTATGTGGGTCAAAAGATGTCTGCACTTGCAGGACTGGATTCAGGAGGCATTGTTGTTTATGTAGGAAGCTTCAGCAAAGTTTTGTTCCCCGCCTTGCGGATCGGATATGCTATTCTGCCTTTATCCTTGGTTAAGCCGTTTCTGGCAGTAAAATGGATTACGGATCGGATGTCCCCTACCCTGGAACAGGATGCATTGGCCGAGTTCATCCGATCCGGGCAATATGCCAAGCATGTTAATCAAATGGGCAAATTGTATTCTGTAAGAAGGGCCTGTCTGGTAAGGGCGCTGAATGAAGAGTTTGGAAAGCGAGTGTGTTATTTTGGTGACGAGGCGGGACTTCATCTGTTAATTCAACTGGACACTGCAGCGGATGAGGAAACCATCGCCGGAAAAGCGATTCAGTATGGTACCAAGATCTATCCCGCATCCCAATACTTTTCTGATCATAAGCCCAATCGAGCTACATTTCTACTCGGTTACTCAAATCTGTCCGAGACACAAATTCGGAATGGCATTCGGAAGATGGCGTGTGCAGAAGCTGAAGTAACCCGGGAAAAGCGCGTATACAGCTCGAAAGAAGAGACAGAATGACTTTTAAATAAGAAAATCAAACAGTTCTCCCATTGCTTGGCGTAGACTGGGATTGAGGCATAAATCGCTTTGGCTTGTTCTTCATGATAAGTGTGCGAGGTCAGATTTCGGTCCCAAGCATTTCAATTCCATGTATTCTCATCCTGTATCCAGTGAGCTACGTAGGCCGCTGTAAAACGGCTGGCAGAGTTTCGGCTTTGATAAGCCAGCTTCCTTTGTAATGTCTTCCAGCATAATTCAATTACTGAAAGCCGAGGGAGGTCGCATATATCGGCCAGCGTTAAGCCGCAAAGCTCGGTAGGACCAAGACCTGCGGTGGCTTGGCTGACTGGAAACCCTCCTTTAATTAAGGGGAGAATTCCCGCTCATTGCGTTTACTTATAGACGCTCATCCGGCGGCGATGGCTTGAAGCTCCGGTGATGGCTCAGCAGCAGGTGGCCGCTTATGGCCCTAAGCTTTTCGGATGCAAAGTCCGGGCATGCTTCGAAGCCAAGGCTCCACGTTGGTGGGGCTATTTTAAGATATGAGAAAGCTTCTGTGCCCGGCGGCATGATATCACGCATTTCACATAACCTTGCTGTATTTAACGATGTAATAATAACGGATGCTGTAAGAGAATACATAGAACGCCACCACGGCAAGAGTCATCCAAAGAGGCGAATCCGCAAGGATCATTATAAAGGGAAGGATCACCATGGCATTGATCGTAATATCAAAAGCCTTGGCCTTCGACAAGTTATTGATAGAGACGCTTCGTTCATCCCCGGCTTCAATATCCTGCTGTTTCTTGAGCGCCGGGTGCTTGGCATAGTAGCGAATGATCAAAAGGTTGGCAATGCTCATGCCGATCAGGCCGGCGCCTACGCCTATGCACACACCGGATACGTTCCTTGCCATCTCTCCTCCTGCCAATATAGCAATAGCCAACAGCAGAACCCCCGTTGCCAGTACCATAACATTGCGCGCAGCAGAGCCTTTTTTCACAAGCTATTCCTCCTCATAGATAAAAATCTCCTCAATCGGCAGCTTGAAATAGCGAGCGATCTTGAACGCCAAAATAATGGAGGGATTGTAGCGCCCGTTCTCCAGCGAGCCTATCGTCTGTCTGGAAACCGACAAAGCCTCGGCCAATTCCTCCTGCTTGATTCCCTGTTGTTTTCGGATCTCCTCCAGACGGTTTTTCAATATCACACCTCTATCTCAATGGAAAGTAAGCTTTACATATTCAATATAACATCTACCGCCAGGGATGTAAATCCTACTTTCCATTGTGGGTATTCTATACACAGAATCTAAGGTACCGTGCAGATGGTCACCCAATGCAAATAAAAAAATGATAGCGCTTTAAAGAAAGGGCTTGCAAAGAACGGAAGGCTGGATTATAATTTGGTCATAAACAGTAAACCGATTTACTAAACCGATTTACAAATACTACGATCTGGCGACTATATCCAGCACAATCCGACATTAACGGTCTGCAAATTGCATGAAGGAGGACGTTATGATGAATGCGGTTTTTGTTCCAACTTCTGTTTTTGGAAACGCTTGCGTAGCGCAGCAGCACTTGGTGGAGCCGATACGCGCCGGAGGGGCGGACGGCATCGAAATCAGACGCGAGCTGTTTCGGCCCGGAGCCCTTCCGCTTGCCGAGTGCCGCGAGGCGAACCGGCGCAGCGGCCTGCGCTGTGTGTACTCCGTTCCGATGGAGCTGTGGAATCGGGAGGGCAGGCTGAACGAAGAGCTGCTGTCTCACATTCTTTCGGAGGCGGCGGTCCTGAAACCGGAAATGCTGAAAGTGTCGCTGGGCCGCTATGCGGGGATTCCGGGGTTAACCTCGGAGGAAGAGCTGATACTTGCCGAACAGGGCCGGCTCACCCAGCTTGACCGGCTCCTTCGGAAATACCGGGAGATGTCGGGTCCGCTTACGCTGCTGATCGAGAACGACCAAACGTTTTACGGAGGCAAAGCGGTTAATTTGAAAGCGTTCTTCCAAGCGGTAAAGCGGTGCGGGCTTGAGGGTGTGAAGATGACATTCGATACGGGGAACTGGATCTACTGCGAGGAAGACCCATTGGCGGCAGCGGTAACTTTTGCTCCTTATGTCGCCTATATTCACTTCAAGCATGTCGTCCGTTCAGGCGGCATGTGGATCACTTTGCCTCTTCCGGGAGAAGCGGATGCTCTTTGGCGGAAGCTGCTGGGGCTGCTGCCGGGCGATGTGCCGCGGGCGATCGAGTTCGCGCTTCCCGGAGCAGGATGCCTTGAAGGATATATCGGAATGCTGCGGAACAGCGGTTCCGGAGACGGTTGGTCAGCGACAGGAAAGGGGATAGCGTAATGAGCCTGAAGGATATAGTCACTTTCGGAGAAGCCATGGTGATGTTCGTCGCCGATAAGCCCGGGGCTTTGAAGGACATCGACAAGTTCAGCCGCCGTCTGGCCGGAGCGGAAGTGAACACGGCGGTCGGCTTCGCCCGGCTGGGACTTTCGGCCGGTTGGGTCAGCAGATTGGGCGACGATGCTTTTGGGGAATATATCCGCGAGTACTTGGCCGGGGAAAATATCGATATTTCCGGCGTAACGAGCGACTCCCGGTATCCAACCGGCTTTCAACTGAAGTCGAAGGTGCTGGAAGGCGATCCGCAGGTGCAGTATTTCCGTAAAAATTCGGCGGCAAGGACACTTTCGGGCGCGGACGTGGACGCCGATTACTTGACCGGCTTTCGCCATCTGCATATGACCGGCATCCCTCCGGCGCTGACGAAAGAGACCCGCGAGTTCGCCTATGCGGCGCTGGGCGCCATGAAGGCCGCAGGACGCAGCATTTCCTTCGATCCGAATTTGCGGCCTTCGCTCTGGTCCTCACGTGAAGAGATGGTATCGGTCATCAACGACCTGGCCTGCCGCGCCGACTGGGTGCTGCCGGGAGTCGAAGAAGGCGAGATTTTGACCGGTTCCAGAGACTCGCGCACAATCGCCGAATTTTATCTGAACAAGGGTGTGTCGCTCGTTGTCGTCAAGCTGGGGCCGGAGGGCGCGTACTTCCGTACGCAGACGGACGAAGGAACGGTACAGGGCTTCAAAGTGGAAGAGGTCGTAGATACGGTAGGCGCCGGGGACGGCTTTGCAGTCGGACTCGTCAGCGGAATGCTGGAAGGGCTTACGGTTTCACAGGCGGTGCAGCGGGGGAATGCGATTGGCGCGCTGGCCGTGCAGTCGGAGGGCGATCATGACGGCTATCCGGCCAAGTCCGAACTTGAAACTTATCTCCAATATCAACTTACGGGAGTGAAATAATGATGAATAACAAGAAAAGCGGCGGCTTTGTCCCCGCGCGTTGGCTGAGGCTCATGCCCATCGTATTCATTACGTACAGTCTGGCTTATCTCGACCGGGCGAACTACAGCTTCGGCGCGGCGGCTGGCATGGCCAAGGATTTGCAGATTACGGCCTCGATGTCTTCGCTGCTGGGCGCGCTCTTTTTCCTCGGCTACTTCTTCTTTCAGGTGCCAGGCGCGCATTACGCCGAGAACAAGAGCGCCAAGAAGCTCGTCTTCTGGTCCCTCATTCTGTGGGGCTTGCTGGCTGCGGCCACCGGCGTTGTCCATAACGTCAAATTCCTGATCGTCATCAGGTTCTGCCTCGGCGTTGTCGAAAGTGCGGTTATGCCGGCGATGCTGGTCTTCCTAAGCCACTGGTTTACGAAAAAAGAGCGCTCCCGCGCCAACACGTTCCTCATCCTCGGCAATCCCGTAACCGTGCTGTGGATGTCCATTGTGTCCGGTTATCTCGTATCCTCCGTAGGCTGGAGATGGATGTTCATTATCGAAGGACTGCCGCCGGTGATCTGGGCTTTCTTCTGGTGGAAGCTGGTAAGCGACAAGCCTTCCGAAGCGAAATGGCTGAATGATGAAGAGAAGAGTGCGCTGGAAAATGCCCTGCATGAAGAACAAAAAGGGCTTAAGCCTGTGAAAAACTACGGAGAGGCGTTTAAATCGCCGCTTGTTATCAAGCTCTGCCTGCAGTATTTCTTCTGGAGCATCGGCGTGTACGGATTCGTCATGTGGCTGCCTTCGATTATCAAGTCCGCTCCGGACATGAACATGGTAACGACCGGCTGGTTGTCGTCTGTTCCTTATGTGCTGGCGGTCATCGGCATGCTGACGGCTTCCTATTTCTCCGACAAGACGCTCAACCGGAAAATATTCGTGTGGCCGTTTCTGATGATCGGCGCTGTCGCCTTCTATGCTTCGTATCTGCTCGGTGCGGATCACTTCTGGATTTCCTTCATCCTGCTCGTGATCGCCGGCGGCGCCATGTACACTCCGTACGGACCGTTCTTTGCCATCATGCCGGAAATTCTGCCCCGCAACGTGGCGGGCGGCGCGATCGCGCTGGTCAACAGTATGGGCGCGCTCGGTTCTTTTGCCGGCTCGTATATCGTCGGCTACCTGAATGGCTCCACCGGCGGCTTCGGCGCTTCCTACATCTTCATGGCCGGTTCGCTGCTGTTGTCGGCGATTCTGACGATGACGGTCGGCAAATCCCGCAAAGCGTCCGAGCAGCAGCCTGAACCAAAGCTGGGGGTGTCCACGCGGTGAAGATCCAATTGGCGCTAGACCGAATGAGCATTGAGGAAGCGGCAGATATGGTCCGGCGCACGGAGCCCTATATCGACTGGATCGAGGTGGGCACCTCGCTGATCAAGGAGTTCGGCATGGCGTCCGTGGAAGCGCTGAAGCATGAATTTCCGCATAAAATCATAGTTGCGGACATGAAAACCTTCGATAACGCCAAATACGAATTCGAGCTGTGCTTCAAGGCGGGGGCGGATGTGGCGACCGTAATGGGCGCAGCCCCGCCGGTTACCGTAGGGTTGTGCATGGAGACGGCTCGGCGGATGGAGAAGCAGGTCATGATCGACCTGCTTCATACTTCGCCGGAGCAGCAGAGGGAGCTGGCGCTGTATCCCGGAGCAATTCACTGCCTGCATGTCAGCAAGGACCAGCAGGAAGGCGGCGGACTCCGGCTGGAAGGCACTGGCGCCGCGGATGCCGGGCATGGAAGCAATCCCGGGGCGCATGGCGCTGCGGGAGGCCAAAGCGGAGGCAGCGCAGAAGCGCATAGCGCTGCCGGGGGCCGGGAGGGCAGCGGCGAAGGAGCATCCGGCAGCCCCAGCGCTGAAGGCGCGGCAGGCCTAAGGTTTGCCGCCGCGGGCGGCATTACGCTGGAGTCGCTGCCAGATCTGCTGGCGCTGAAGCCGGAGGTCATTATCGTCGGCTCGGCGATTACGAAAGCGCCCGATCCGGCGCAGGCGGCCCGCCGTTTTAAGGAGTTTATTCGGGAATATGCCGGAGAGGGCGGGCTAAGCGGCCGTTCGAGCTGAAAAGTTTAATATAAAATGAAGCCAGGGAACGTATCCGGGACAATAAGCAGATTCAGCCTATTCATAAGCAGATAAGGAGTGACCGCCAAGATGAGCAAGCTGAAGGAAATCCTTTCGGAAGCCAGGGAAGTGCTGGAACGTGTTGATGAAGGGGCTGTAACGGAAACGGCCGGGCTGCTGGCCGGAGGAAAGAGAATATTTGTTGTCGGCGAGGGCCGGTCGGGCCTTGTGGCGAAATCATTCGCCATGCGGATGATGCATTTGGGCGCAACCGTGTACGTCATCGGCGAGACGATTACTCCGTCCATTTCGCGGGACGACATTCTGGTGGCCGTATCCGGATCGGGAACGACGCACAGCGTCGTGTGGACGGCTCAGAAGGCGCGGCAACTGGGCGCCTTCGTGATCGCCCTGACGACGGATGACGGCTCGCCGCTGGGCACATCCGCATCCCGGCTCCTGGCCATTCCCGCGGCGACCAAGCACCGCCGCGAGGGAGAACGCCGAAGCGTCCAGCCGCTTGGCTCCCTGTTCGACCAGTGCGTTCATCTCGTGCTGGACAGCGTCTGCCTGAGCTATGCGGAGCTGAAGGGCGTCGATAATGCCGCCGCATACAAGCTGCACAGCAATGTAGAATAGAAGGAAGCTCCGCCCACAGATACAGATTTCAAGCAGTCCCCCGGCGCCACTTGCGCCGGGGACTGCTTTTTTGATTCGGACGGGGCGAAGCAGAGTTTCTGTTCATTTCCGAAACGGGGATTATTCATGGTACAATATTTTTTAAAATACGAGAAAGTATAAGCTGTGCGCTTATTTAGGGCCTTTATATTTCGACGGGAAACGGATGCTCTCCTCCGGAGAGGACGGCGCAGCCGTTTCTTCTTGAAATATAAGACTTTATAAGCTGCGCGCTTATCGTTTGGTCTTATATTTTTACGAGAAACGTACTTGCGTCTTAAAAAGACGCTGTCAGGCGTTTCTTCTTAATGTGCAGGCTTTTCGAGAGAATGTGGGGGGCATGAAATGAAATCCAGATATTTGGCTACAATCTCACTTGCGGTTATGGCGTGCGGATTCCTGCTGACGCTGTTTCTGCCGGACAGTCTGGCAGTGGAGCTGCTCAGGGGCGGATTCGAGGCGGGGCTCGTCGGCGGCATCGCCGACTGGTTCGCGGTTACGGCGCTGTTTCGCCATCCGCTGGGACTTCCTATCCCGCATACGTCTTTGCTGCTGAAGAATCGGGACAAGATCGCACAGTCGCTGATTTCGGCAATGGAGAACGAGCTGCTGAACAAGCAGAGCATCGAGAACAAGCTGCGCGGAATCCGGTTCATCTCGCTGGGCTCCTCGATGCTTACAAGGTTCTTCAGCCGAAAGAAGAACAGAACGGAAATTCTGGAGCGCCTGGGTGTCCTGGTGAGCCGGATTCCGGCGGAGAAGGTGCTGCCGCATCTTCAATCGGCGCTCGCCGGCTATGTCCGGAACGCCGATTTGAAAGAGGCTGCCGATACGGTCGTCACGAGACTGCTGCATGACGGGAAGGACAAGGACGCCCTGGATTACGGGCTGGGACAGGCCGCCGACTGGATCGGCCGGACCGAGACGAAGACCATGCTCGGGCAGCTCGCATCCTCCAAGCTTGCCGAGGTTAAACTGGGCGGATTTAAGGGAATGGCCTTTCAGGCCTTTGCCGGCTTTGTAGACGATGAGATGCTGGGCGAGCTGCTGCAGAACATGCTTCTGTCGGCCATCCGTGATATTCAGGATGAGGACAGCGTCTACCGCGAGGGAATCATCCGGGAGATCCGGGTTGCCCTGTTCCAGCTCGTCAATGACGAAGAGCGGATGAAATCCCTGGCGGACTGGGCCGTGGCCGAACTGGAAGGGGAGGCGGCGGGAGCCTTTCTGCTGGCCCGTCTGGAGGACATGCGCGGCAAGGCGCTCGGGCTGCTGGAACAGGACCGCATCCGCGGCGGGCGGAAGCTGTTCGCCGCCTACGCGCTGCTTGCCCGCCGGATCGCCGGGGAGAAGGAATGGATCTCGGAATGGGAGGACAAGATCCGGCTCTCGCTTCTCGCGTTCGCGGAAGCCAACCATTACCGGATCGGTGTGCTGGTGAAGGAGAACCTCGACAAAATGGAGGATGCCACCCTTGTCGCCATGCTGGAGGAGAAGGTCGGGAAGGATTTGCAATGGATTCGCGTCAACGGCGCGGTATGCGGCTTCGCCGTCGGCCTGGTGCTCACCGCGATCCAATGGCTCTCTTTGGGATAACGAAACGCGGACGCGCAAAGGGCGAGGCTGCCGGAGCTGTTACAAGCATCCGGGGCCTCGCCCTTTCTTTTTAAAATATAAGAATTTATAAGCTAAGCGCTTATCATTTTGACTTATATTTCTACTAGAAACGTACCTGCGTCTTTAAAAGACGCCGTCAGGCGTTTCTTCTTGAGCCTGTCTCTTTATAGAAAATGAAGAATGCACAGCCGACGCCGCGTGCTCCGGACTACAGTTCTTTTTTGCCGGTACTAATTGTATACGCTTCCAGCACAGGAAGAACGAAAATTTTGCCGTCCCCGAAAGAGCCTTTCTCGCCGGTTCTGGCCGTCCGCTTCACAATGTCGATGACTTCTTCCTTGTCGTCTTCAGGAATGACCATCATCAGCATTTTTTTCGAAATCTGGTCGTAGTGAATATCGCCCACTTGAATCCCTTTTTGCTTGCCGCGTCCCAATATATCCATTTTACTGATGGACGGGAAGCCGGCGAGCAGCAGTTCCTCCATCACTTGATCAACTTTTTGCGGTCTTACGATAATTTTGAGCATCAACATAATAATCCACCCTCTCTATATCATTGACAAGAATATGCAGGGTGTTGCCGACTTAGGCGCTGTAATGATTATTTCGGAATGGCAACGCTTACAAATACATTATACAACGGATATAGATGCATCAAAGTGAATAATGTCATTGCATAACATTTAATTTTTTTCCTGATGCTTACAGAGCCAGGAGTACAGCAATTCCAGCCGATCGGCCGTCCGCCCCCAGTCAAACGCTTGGATTGCGTCCCGCCGCCCCTGCATCCCGATGGAGAAGGCCCGCTCTGGACTCCGGGCAAGCGCCAGCATCCTCCGGGCGAAAGAGGCGCTTTCCCGGTACCGGTCCACAAGGTAGCCGTTACGTCCCGATAATATAATTTCCCGGATGCCGCCGTTATTCGAGGCGATGACCGGCAGGCCGGAGGCCATAGCTTCCACATTGACCAGCCCGAATGATTCATGCCGCTGCGAGGGGCATACCAGGCAGTCGGCGATTTGATAGATCCGGTGAATATCCTCATGGGGAATGCCGCCCATAAAAGAAACGGACAGGCGCAAGCGCCGCGCGAGCTTCTTGAGGCTGCGCACATAACCGGGTTTTCCCGTTCCGGCGATGACGAGATGAACAGGCAGGCGTCTTCCCAGGATGGCTACCGCCCGCATCAGGACGGGCAAGCCTTTGCGGGGAATGATCCGCCCGACGAACAGGACCGTAAAGCGCCGGGGCAGACCGTATTCCAGGCGGAGCTGCCGCCGCTCCGCCTCCGGAAGCGGCGTGAACCGGGACAAATCGGCGCCTAGCGGAACAACTGCAAGCGGCAGGCGGTCGCCGGGAAAGATGCGCGCCAGTCTGCTGCCCAGCGACAGGCTGTTGACTGCGATCAGATCGGCCAGGCCGAGGCTTCCGGCGACCTTTGGATTCCCGGGAACAAAGGTCAGGGAGTGCAGGAATAACACGACCGGGACGTGGGGTACGGCCCGCTTCACGGCGGCCATCAGATGCGGACGGTTGTCAACCTGAACCAGCTCGTACGGTTCCTCCTTGACGGTCTTCAACGTTTCGGCAAGGTATAGGCGCGAAGTATCCGCGGGCAGGCGGATCAGCCTGACTCCTTCAAGGACCTCCCGCCCCGGCAGTCCGGGCGCTTCCCGGCTGATTACAGTGACGTTATGCCGGCGGGCAAGCTGCCTGGCTGTCGCCCAGATGCAGATTTCCACGGAGCCGCTGCCCGGAAGCGGAAACCGGCCCGGCGCGATCATGCAGATGTTCATCGTTAGGCTCCTCTCCTTCGTCCCGGCGGCTTCTGTCCTGCAAGGACGCTTCTCAGCCGTTTCTTCATCTTCCTTGTACTATATGCTCATGCCTTGCCGGGAGACACATTTCTTTGCCGGAAAGCGGCGTCTATCCAATGCGAAAGCTTTTACCCATGCATAGCTTACCTTGTATCGACAACAAGCTTCTTAAGCTGCAGAAGATTAGCGAACGGGAGTGTGGCAGTAAGAATGAAGGCAAAATCCACGTTGACCAGCAAATGGATTAAGACAAAGGTGCTGCTCCGCAGTCCGGAGATTTCGGCGCTGATTCCGGAGACGGCAAGACTGACCCGGGAGAACGCCAAGAGAATGCTGGACAAATACGGAATGGTGTATATCAAGCCGGAGGTGGGCACATACGGAAACGGCGTAATACGGGCAGAGCGGCGATTGCAGGAGCGGGGAGCTGCGTACTGGTACCAGAGCGGAACAAAGAAAAGAACGTTCGGTACCTTTGAGGCATTTTATACCTCGCTTAAGTCGATGACCCGGGGACGCAGCTACCTGATTCAAAAAGGAATTGACCTGCTGAAAGCCAAGGGGCAGCGTTTTGACATCCGCGTGATGGTCCAGCTCGGTCCGCGCGGAATCTGGGAGACGACGGGGCTGATCGGCAGAGTGGCCGGGGAGGGCAAGATTGTTACCAACTACCATGCCGGCGGCAAGCCGACGGCGGTGGAGAAGCTTCTCGCTCCGCATATGGACGGTGCGCATCAGGCTGCAACGATCAAACGTCTGAAGAAACTCGGCAAAGATATCGGACAGTTCTACATGAAAAATTATCCGGCGTTCAAGCAGCTTGGCGTCGATGTCGGCCTCGACCGTTCTTTGACGCCTTGGATCATTGAGGTCAACACCAATCCCGATCCGTACATTTTTAATCAGCTTTCCGACAAATCGATGTACCGCAAGGTTATGGCCTACCGCCGGGCGCAGACAACCCGATCCAAACGCTAGACCCTCCCACCCTTTCCATGAAAAAATGATTAAAATTTATGAAAATGTTGCATTTTGTGTTTAGACCTGCACAATAAAGGGTAATTACAAAAAAATTGCGCAGACATGAAATGTCTGCGGCGCAGCGCAAACGCAGTCTTGAGAACAGCATTCTGGAATTCATTTTTTCGAAAAGGGGTGGGAGTTTGAGCGACTCTCTGACATTGTCGGTGGCCATTTGCACCCGGAACAGACATGAGGATTTGCGAAAATGCCTGAAATCGATATTCGGACAGCAGGGTATTTCCGGTTCGGCGATCGAAATTCTAATTATTGACGACGGCGATACGGAAGAAGCATGGCTTGAAGAGGTCCGAAGGGAAATGCCTTCAAGCATGGAACTGGGTTACCACCGTAAAAAACGGGAGGAGGCGGGTCTGCTTAAATCGCGGATTTATGCGACTCACGCCTCCAAGTACGAGACCCTTCTCTTTCTCGATGATGATGTGGAGCTGGAACCGGACTATCTGGCCGTCCTTCTGCAGACATTTGACCGTTTTCCTGATGCCGTCGGCGTAGGGGGAGTAGACCAGAGCTTCTCCTGCTCCCTGAAAGGCAGGCTCCTCATGCTGGTAAGCGGGCGAAGCCGGTTCTCCCCGGGAAAGTTGTCCTACAGCGGATTTGCTTCGTCCATGAATTTGTGGAACCGGCAGAAAGAGATCTTCCGGACCGAGTTTCTGCACGGATGCAATATGTGCTTCCGCAAGTCTGCACTGCGGGATGTAGAGCCGGTTGAGTGGCTGAACGGCTACAGCCTTGGCGAAGACCTGTATCTGTCCTATCTGGCAGGGCTTCATGGACCGATGGTTATCAATCCGGGACTCAAGCTGGTGCACTACGGATCGCCGGCCTCCAGAGACAAGGAAGAGCAGGTCGCCTATACCAAGGTGATGAACCACTACGAACTGTTGAAGCTCAGAACCGGGATAACACCCTTCCGCTATGCCATGCTGCTGTGGACGGCCGGCTTTTTATATGCGGAAACCGCACTGAAGCGGCGGAAGGAGGCTAGCAGCGGCTATCTTAGAGGCATACGGGCGCTGAAAGGCGCGCAGGCCCGGAGCGGATCGCCGGGCGTCTGATGCGCTGTCCGTCCGCCGGAGCGGGCTGCGACCGCTGCCTGCCGTTTAGAGAACGAATAAAGCACCCGAATCATAGGCAGGAGCCTTGATTGCGGGTGTTTCCGTTTACCGGTTTTACGACAGAAAGGAGTCTGTTTTCATGGACTACTTGGCGGATGAAAGCCGTGTTCTTGACCACGCATTCATGAGGTCTCCTATCGGGATGGCGCTGCTGAAGCCCGGGGAAGGACGGTGGCTGAAGGTTAACACGGCGTTTTGCGGGATGCTTGGCTGTTTGGAGGAAGAACTGGAACAATACAATAAAGGCTTCCCGTCTTATGAAGAGGTCACCGAGCATCTTCCCGCACCGGACAGCGTCTATGAATCGGAGCGGCTCGCGGCGTGCAAGGGGGGAGGCCATATCTGGCTGTCACTACGGTACATATGGGCCGAGCCCGGTCAGGCAGCTTCCCGTATTATCCTGTACGCCCGGGATATCGGCGGTGGGATCATCGACGATCCATTCCCGCCGGGCGGCGATGACGGCCTTCCTTCCCAACGGCTTGGCATGATGCAGGATATTACGGACCGGGCGGAAATCGAGCAGATTGAGAAGCTCGGCAATGAATACACGCTGATTCTGAATGCGGTTTCCGAAGGGCTATTCGGTTTGGACCCCTATGGCAAGGTCACGTTTATCAATCCGGCGGGGGCTTATATGCTCGATTTCGAGTGCGACGATATATTGGGCCTCTCCTACCGGGAGCTGATTCACCAGACTTCGCTTGACGGCATCGATTACCTGCCGGAGGAGGCGCCGCTGATGAAGGCCATTCACAGCGGCGTTTCTCATCAGGGCAAGGAGGCGGTTCTGTGGCGGAGGGACGGGACAAGCTTCCTGGCCTCCTATCAAGTGACGCCGCTCTTTGATAAAGGAGAGTATGTAGGCGCGGTGGTGGTGTTCCGCGACATTACGGACGAGCGGGAGATTATCCGGGCCAAAGAATCCGCAGAAAAAGCCGATCAGGCCAAATCGGAGTTTCTGGCGGTCATGAGCCACGAGCTGCGCACCCCGATGAACGGCATTATGGGGATGACCGACCTGCTGGCACAGACAGAACTGAATGAGGAGCAGCGGAGCTACACGGAGATCATCAGCCAGAGCAGCGGGGCTTTACTGTCCATCCTTAATGAAATTCTCGATTTCAGCAAAATTGAAGCCGGCAAAATGACGCTGGCGCATGATCCCTTTGCCTTGCGCGAGGTGCTGGAAAGCGTGACGGAGCTGTTCTCGGCCAAAGCGAGGGAGAAGAACCTCGGCCTTATCTGCGAAATCGGCTCGGAAGTGCCGGATATCATTATAGGCGACGCCGCGAGACTGCGGCAGGTGCTCGTGAACCTGGTCAGCAACGCGGTCAAATTCACCGAGGGCGGAAAGGTTTCGATAGAAGTAAAAGCGGAATCCCGCCCTTCCCCGGGAATACCGGCGCTGAGCTTCCGGGTCAAGGACACGGGAATCGGCATTCCCGCCGACAAGCAGCCGCTGCTGTTTCAGTCGTTTTCCCAACTCCATCCCGCCATTAACCGCAAATACGGAGGAACGGGACTGGGGCTTGCCATCTGCAAAAAGCTGATCGAGCTTATGGGCGGAGCGATCGGCGTTGAGAGCGCCCCGGGACAAGGCTCCGATTTTTACTTTACTTTGCCGGCGGAAGCTTCGAATGGGGATGGCGAAACCGGAGAGACCGGGGCGGAAGAGGCTCTCCCGGTAAACCGGGGCAACTTCGGCGGGGATGAACCGTCATTGCTGCCGAAATATGGACCGATGCGCATTCTCATTGCCGAAGATCATCCTGTAAACCAGAAGCTGCTGCGGACGATCCTGCGCAAGAGAGGCTATGAGGCCGATGTGGCGGAAAATGGGGAAGAAGCGGTCAAGGCTGTGATAAATGGCCGGTACGATATTGTGTTCATGGACATCCACATGCCGGTAATGAGCGGCCTGACGGCGGCGGTACATATTCGGGATTTGCTTCCGGAGGAACAGCTGCCGTATATTGTGGCGGTGACGGCATACGCTAGGAGAGAAGACCGCGAGATATGCTTTGCCGCTTCAATAAAGGATTTCGTCAGCAAGCCGTTTCTTTCTACGGAGATCGACAGGATTCTGCTCACGCGACGGGATGCGGTTTCGTTATGACCTTTGGAGGAACTGGAAAAAAGCTGGATCTGGAACCGTATACCCAATGGGCACCGGGGGTCCGGTCTTCAGGATCCGCCTGCGGGCCTGCAACAATGGCCGCGATGGCGGAATACTGGGGCCGGCATCTGGGGCAGTCCGCCGTTATCGGCAGGGAACGTTTCCGCTCGAAAGTGGAGCATATCAATTATTTATACGGAAATTACGGCGGAAGACCTTGGGGTATGAGCGTCCGCGGTTTCGCGAAAGGCATCAAAGCGTATCTCCAATCGGCGCTCGGGGACGCTCCGGCGGTCCGCTTCCGAAGCTTCAATGATTTCGCTTTGTACAAGGCGGAAATTGACGCAGGCCGGCCGGTAGCGGTAAAGTTCGACAAATGGTTTTCCCTGCGCTGGATGGGGCGCTATGCATTCGATTATCACTGGACAGTGGGGATCGGCTATGAATTGACGGAGTTCGGTCCCCGGCTGATTTTACAGGATAACGGCGCCAGGCGCGCGGATGGAGGATATGCCGCAAGCCGGGAGCGCCGGATCGATTATGCCGGGAATCGGCCGGTGATTACGATGGTGGCGGTGGAACTGGTCCCAAAGGGGACCTGATTCAAGTTTTTGGAGGGCTCATGCGGCAAATGAAGAAGCACTAAGCATAGCCCTCGTTTTATCTGCAAATCCAATGATTGGATTACAGAAAACGGGTGAAAATCGGTTTGACAGCAGATTGGACGCATTGTATAATCCCGGGGAATACTAGAAGAAACTTCAAAAAAACAATCGTTTGCGCTGTGCGGGGCCTTGGCAGATTACCGGGCAGTGAGAATGTAATAAAGGAGTCCTGATCGATTTGTCGGTACAAGGGGAAAGGGATGAGCCGATTTATTACGGCGATCCTGCGGTCACCGGCGGTGTCTCCGTCTTTGTCGACGGCTTTGACGATTTATTTAGTTACGAGGGAGACGATTTGGGGCTGAGCTACACGCCGGAACGCTCCGCTTTCCGGCTATGGGCGCCTACCTCCCAGGAGGCGCAATTGGTGCTGTATGATTCCTGGCAGGGGGAAGCCTCTGCCGTAATGCCGATGACCCGCGATATCGGGGGAACCTGGATACTGACGGTAAAAGGCGATCTGGAAGGCAAATTCTATACGTACCGCGTATGGATTGAAGACCGGTGGAACGAAGCCGTCGATCCTTATGCGAGGGCGGTGGGCGTCAACGGCGACCGCGGCGCCATCCTTGATCTCCGCAAGACGGACCCGCTGCGCTGGACCGAGGACAAACCGCCGTTTGACGATCCCGTGGACGCCGTTATCTATGAGCTGCATCTGAGGGATTTGTCGGTTCATCCGGCCGGCGGCATCCGGCAGAAAGGCGGATTTGCCGGCCTTGCCGAGAGCGGTACACGGGGACCGGCGGGGATTCTTACTGGGCTGGACCATATCGCGGACCTTGGCGTCACACATGTGCAGCTGCTGCCGGTTAGTGACTATGCCACCGAAAGCGTAGACGAAACGAAGCTGGGCGAGCCGCATTATAACTGGGGCTACGACCCGAAGAACTATAATGTTCCCGAAGGCTCCTACGCGACCGATCCCTTCGTTCCGGGAGTCCGGATAAAGGAGTTCAAGCGCCTGGTTCAGACGCTGCATGACCGCGGCCTGCGGGTTATTATGGACGTTGTCTACAATCACGTCTACAACGGCTACCGCGCGCACTTCACGAAGCTTGTTCCGGGCTACTATCTGCGCTACAAGGCGGACGGGACACTGTCGAACGGCTCGGGCTGCGGCAACGACTGCGCCACCGAGCGCCAAATGATGTCCCGCTTTATTGCCGACTCCGTGCTGTACTGGGCCAAGGAGTATCATATTGACGGCTTCCGCTTCGATCTGATGGGCCTGATCGATACCGGCACGATGACGGAGATTCGGCGGCGGCTTGATGAACTTGATCCTTCGATCCTGACGATCGGGGAAGGCTGGGTTATGGATACGGGGCTTGCCCCGGAACGCCGGGCGAACCAGCATAACAGCTCTCTGCTGCCGAGGATCGGGCAATTCAACGACGGTTTTCGTGATGCGGTAAAGGGAAGCATCTTTCTGCATCACCGCAAAGGCTTCATCAGCGGCGGGGGCGGTAACGAGACCGGAGTCATGGCAGGCGTCGCCGGCGGCATCTCCTACGGGCCGGGCATCGGGCAGTTCGCCCAGGAGCCGCAGCAGTGCGTCAATTATGTCGAATGCCACGATAATCATACGCTGTGGGACAAATTGCTGCTGTCAACGGAAGGGGCCGGGGACGAGGAACGCCGCAGCATGCACCGGCTCGCTTCCGCCATGGTGCTGACGAGCCAGGGTATCCCTTTACTGCATGCCGGCCAGGAGTTTATGCGGACGAAGAACGGTGTGGAGAACAGCTATAACAGCCCGGTGGAACTCAACCGGCTTGACTGGGAACGATGCGCCGAGCGCCAGGATGACGTTGCCTATATGAAGAGATTGATTGCCCTGCGCAAGGAACATCCGGCGTTTCGGCTGCGGAGCGCGGAGGCGATCCAGGCCAGCCTCGTCTTCGAGCGGGCTCCGGGCGGCACGGTGGCGTTTACGCTGCGGAATCATGCCGGAGGCGATTCGGCGAGCCACATTTACGTGCTCTATAAAGCGAATATTGGCGAAATCCCGGTGACGCTTCCGAAGCTGGGGGAATGGCAGCCGCTGCTGGGCGAGCAAGGGATCGTTCTGCTGAATAAAGAACAGCTTATTGTCCGTGGTATCGGAATGACGGTGCTGGCGGTGAAGTAAGGTTTTATAAGGATGATATTTAAGTTGCAAAGAGGAGCGGCGGGTCTCGAAAGAGCCCGCTTTTTCAAAATATCAGGTTAAGGATAAGCTTCGCGCTTATCCTTAACCTGATATTTTTACGAGAAACGGATGCCTTCCTCTTCCAGAGGACGGCGAAGCCGTTTCTTCTTATTTGTATATTAAAAGGCGAAGCGTTGCAAAGGGAGTTGGCGCCCGTTGCAAACGGAAGGAAGTCCAATAATTCGGGGACAACCCCGCCTATTGGAATTTACAGGGAACTCCTCCCGCTTATTCTCCGATAATAAAACATCTCAGTCCCTGACCGGGAAAAGCTCCAGCTTAATTCCCGATTCTCAATTCCTTCCGGCTAAAACGGGAAAATTAGAGGGAGCTTTTCCCTCCCAAGTCTGGCAAAGACCTCTTTCAAGCAGAATAAGGTGGATAATTTCCGCTTTGTTCGCCATTCCGCTCCCTCATTTAAAGCCTGCTCTGATGAAGCCCTATGCCATTGTGTTCCTTGCACAGCGGGAACAGCTTCTTTTCCGGCTGCCGGTACAGCCGGTTGTACGCCTTTTTGAGATTTAACAAAAATGAGCAGCGAATGTAATCGTTTCCTGTCTCTCCATCTTGATTTGCCGCCTTGACATAGAGTCAAATTGATTTAAATTTGAAATTTCTGTGATAATGGCAAAATGATCTTCTCGATTTGCCCAAAAGGTGACATTGCTCACGTTCGGATACGGAAAGCGGATGGTACTATGTAGTCACTTATTACTTCTAATTTTAAATGTGGCGGACAACCATACAGCACGGGCAAGCGCCCGGGCGTGGCCTGCCGCTTCGCTGCTTTACAGCGTCATACGAATGGGCGCTCGGTAGGGACTGAAGTCCTTGGTGTAAGCGGCATCTAGAATAAATCGCCGGCCGGTCCGGCGAAAATCAAAGAAGACACGGAGGATGACAGGGATGGGCAAATCTACGGGATTTTTGGAATACCAGCGTGTAACGCCTTCGGAATGCGAAGCGCTTGAGCGGATCAAGAACTGGAACGAATTTTCGGTTCCTATGGAAGAGGAGAAGCTGCGCGAGCAGGCTGCGCGCTGCATGGACTGCGGAACGCCGTTTTGCCATGTGGGCCGGCTGCTGTCGGGGATGGCTTCTGGCTGTCCGCTGCATAATCTGATTCCGGAATGGAACGATATGGTATATAAAGGGAACTGGGAAGTAGCGCTGAAACGGCTGCAGAAGAGTAATAACTTCCCCGAATTCACAAGCCGGGTATGTCCTTCGCCTTGTGAGGGCGCTTGTACGGTGGGAATGAACGGCCTGCCCGTAACGATCCGTTCGATTGAGAAAGCGATCGTGGATAAAGGCTTCGAAGAAGGCTGGATCAAGCCGGAGCCCCCGCTTACCCGCACCGGCAAGAGCGTGGCAGTCGTCGGCTCCGGTCCTTCGGGACTGGCGTGCGCGGCGCAGCTCAACAAAGCGGGCCACACGGTTACCGTATATGAACGGGCCGACCGGATCGGCGGACTGCTGACCTACGGCATCCCTAATATGAAGCTCGACAAGAAGAAAGTGCAGCGCCGGGTTGATCTGCTTGAGGCCGAAGGAATCACCTTCGTGACCGGCACGGAAATTGGCAAGGATATTTCGGCCGAGGAACTGAAAGCGAAGCACGATGCGGTTGTACTGTGCGCCGGTTCGACCAAAGCCCGGGATCTTCAGGCTGAAGGACGGGAGTTGTCCGGAATTTACCAGGCGATGGAATTCCTGACGCTGAATACGAAGAGTCTGCTGGACTCGGAGCTTGCGGATGGAGAATACTTGTCTGCCGCCGGCAAAGACGTTGTCGTCATCGGCGGCGGCGATACCGGAACCGACTGCGTGGCAACCTCCCTTCGCCATGGCTGCAAGAGCGTGGTGCAATTGGAGATCATGCCGCAAGCGCCGCTTACCCGCCAGCCGAACAACCCGTGGCCGGAATATCCGAAGGTGCTTAAAGTGGATTACGGCCAGGTGGAAGCCAAGGCAGTGTATCAGGAAGATCCGCGGCGCTATCTTGTTTCGACAAAGCGTTTTGTCGGGGATGAGAACGGACATGTGAAGGAACTGCACACGGTACGGCTCGAATGGGTACGGAATGAAGAAGGCCGAATGGTGCCGAGAGAAGTACCGGGCAGCGAAGAGGTTATCCCTGCGCAGCTCGTACTGCTCGCGCTGGGCTTTACTGGACCGGAGGAGACGGTAGCCAGCCAGTTAGGTCTGGAGCTCGACGAGCGTTCCAACATCAAGGCGGAATACGGAGTTCACTCGACGAATGTGGAAGGCGTCTTTGCGGCCGGCGACATGCGCCGCGGACAGAGCCTTGTCGTATGGGCCATCAGCGAAGGCCGCCAGGCCGCCCGCGAAGTGGACCGGTATTTGATGGGCTCCTCGAATTTGCCTTAAGTTCGGCGAAGCGGCAAACCGGAGCATAACGCGAACATAAATGTAGAGCGGGGCGCCCTTTCCGGCGCCTCTTTAGTCCATTATCTGCCCGGGTCCCGCAAAGTACCTGACGCAAGCTTTGAAGGAAGGCCTCACTTTGTGAGGCTTTTTTCAAAATATCAGAAAGGATAAGCTTCGCGCTTATCCTTAACCTGATATTTTTACGAGAAACGGATGCCTTCCTCTTCCAGAGGACGGCGAAGCCGTTTCTTCTTAGCTGCCGGTATTGGCGGCAATCATATATATCGAGAACGGGAAGGGATGGGAAAAATATGAAGCTGATGTTTATTTCCGATATTCACGGTTCGCTGCATTGGTTAAAGAGAGCGCTGGAGAAATACGCCGAGGAGAAGCCGGACGGCCTTGTTATTCTCGGAGACTTTATGTATCACGGTCCGCGCAATCCGCTGCCGGAGGGCTATGACCCGCAGGGCGTGGCGAAAGAGCTGAATGCGTACAAGCGGCATATCACGGCCGTGCGGGGCAACTGCGACGCCGAGGTGGACCAGATGCTGCTCGATTTTCCGATGATGGGCGATTATACGCAAATTTGGTATGAAGGCAGACGCATTTACGTCACGCACGGACACGGCTTCAGCATCGAGAGCCTGCCCGAACTGAACGAAGGGGATATTTTTATTCAGGGGCACACCCATGTTCCCGTGGCTGACATCAAAGAAGGCGTTTATGTGCTGAATCCCGGCTCCATCTCGCTCCCGAAAGAAAACAACCCCAATTCCTACGCCGTGCTGGAGGGCGGGGAGTTTACCGTCAAAAGCTTTACCGGAGAGAGCGTGAAGTCGATCCGGATTTCCTGATTCTATTTAAAAAGAAGCCCGCCTCCGCGGGCCTCTGTAAGAAGCCGGGCGCATGCGTCCGGCTTTTTTGGAAATATCAGAAAGTATAAGCTTCGCGCTTATCCTTAACCTGATATTTTTACGAAAAACGGATGCCATCCTCTTCCAGAGGACGGCGCAGCCGTTTCTTCTTACCTGAATCGGATGTTTCGCTAAGCTGACGTTCCGCTGCCTTAAAATGCCGGATTGCTGTCTTCCCCCGAGGAATTGAGCCCGGGTTGATATTATTGTATTATGGGTAAGGAATGCAGAAGAGATGTGTTCCTTAAACTATTGTAAAGCGGGCTAAAATCATGAATCCTAAAGATTTCAATTATAGCATGCCGCCCGAATGGGCGGAGCATGAGCGCACGTTTATTTCCTGGCCGGTGCAGGCGTCCATGTGTTTTCCGGACGATCATGAGTCCGTATGCCAGGGATATGCGGATATTATCCGGGCAATCGCCGAATTCGAACCGGTGACGGTTGTTGTGAATCCGGACGAGCAGGAGGCCGTCATGCGCCTCGTATTCGGGCCGGGCATCACGTTTCTGCCGATCGAGCACAGCGACGCCTGGCTGCGGGACAACGGACCGACCTTTGTCGTGAACGGCGACGGGCAGCTTGCCGGGGTTAACTGGAAATTTAACGCCTGGGGCGGTAAATATTCACCCTGGGACCTCGACGATAAGGTCGCACCGCAAATCATCGAGAAAGTGAAGGTTACACGGTTCGATGCGCCGATCGTGATGGAAGGAGGCTCCTTTCATACCGATGGAGAGGGCACGCTGATTACGACCGAGGAATGTCTGCTGAATCCGAACCGCAATCCGGGCCTGGGCCGGGGAGATATTGAAGAGTATCTTCGCCAGTATACCGGGGCGGAGAAGATCATTTGGCTGAAGCGCGGACTAAGCGGCGACGAGACCGACGGGCATGTCGACAATATCGCCTGCTTCGCGTCACCCGGCAAGGTTATCATTCAGGTGTGCGATGACCCGCAGGATGAGAATTATGAGATTACTGCAGAGAATCTGCGTATTTTGGAGAACGCAACAGACGCCAAGGGCCGGAAACTGGAGATCGTCAAAATCCAGCAGCCGCCGCGCGCCGATCATGAGGGCAGCCGGCTGACACTCAGCTACCTGAATTTCTATTTTGTCAACGGCGGGATTATCCTGCCCGTATTCGGCGCGCCCGAAACGGATGCGTTGGCCGAGCTGGCCCTGACGCGTCTTTTTCCGGACCGGAGAATCCGCACTGTTGACGGGATGGCGGTCATCCGCGAAGGCGGGAACGTCCACTGCACGACGCAGCAAATGCCGGCCAAGGCAAGTCAATAAGGCAACAAGGAGGACATAAGCTTGAGAAAAGTAAAAGTAGCCGCGACGCAGATGAGCTGCTCCGGCAGCATTGATGAAAATATCGCCAAAGCCGATAAGCTGGTTCGGGAGGTGGCCGCGCAGGGAGCGCAGATTATTCTGCTGCAAGAGCTGTTCGAGACGCCGTATTTCTGCCAGAAGGAAAAATCGGATTACTATGAATATGCGACTGAACTGGAGCAGAACAAAGCCGTAAACCATTTCAAAGAGGTGGCGAAAGAGCTTAAGGTTGTGCTTCCGATCAGTTTCTACGAGAAGAAAAACTATGCGCGTTACAATTCCCTGGCCGTGATCGACGCCGACGGAAGCGTTCTTGGCAAATACCGCAAGAGCCACATTCCGGACGGCCCCGGCTATGAGGAGAAGTTTTATTTCAACCCCGGAGACACCGGATTCAAAGTATGGAACACCCGCTACGCCAAAATCGGGGTGGGCGTATGCTGGGATCAATGGTACCCGGAAGCGGCGCGCGTCATGACACTCATGGGTGCGGAGATACTGTTTTATCCGACGGCAATCGGCTCCGAACCGCAAGACAGCGCCATCGACTCGAAGGATCACTGGCAGATGTGCATGCTCGGCCACGCCGCGGCGAACCTGATTCCCGTGGTGGCGTCCAACCGGATCGGGCGTGAAGAGGACGAAGAGTCGAGCATCAACTTTTACGGTTCCTCGTTCATCGCCGGTCCCCAGGGCAACAAAGTTGCCGAGGCCGGACGGGGCGAAGAGACCGTGCTGGTCGGCGAGTTCGATCTGGACGAACTGGAGACGGGGCGGATCGAATGGGGCATTTTCCGCGACCGCCGTCCGGAGCTGTATCGACTGATCGCTTCCTATGACGGGGATCTGACCTTTTAACAGGCGCCTAAGATATTGAATAACATGAGCACTGACCCAGGGAACGGAAACCTGACAGTGCTCTTTTTTACAAAAGGTTGGACTCTGCGGGCCGAATTCGGAAAAACGCTTCTGCGAGGCCATAAGTCCCGAAATTGTAGATGTTACAAACTTCCGATAATTATGTGATATAACATAACACAAGAGGGAAAACATAATTGTCATCTACGCTTTAATCTGTTAAAATCTCTTTATGCTATTGATAATTTCGCAGGGGGATTGAGAGATGAAAAGCAGAAATAAATGGGTCATGTCAGCTTTGGTCGCGATGCTGGTAGTGATCATCGCCGGATGCGGATCGGACAACGCAAGTTCCGGCAGCAATGGCGAAACAGTAGTCAAGTTCGCGAGCGACGCTACCTATGCACCTATGGAATATATGGATAAGGATACGATCAAGGGCTTCGATATTGATTTTATCGATGCGGTCATGAAAGAAGCGGGAATGAAATACGAAGTGGTCAACACCGGCTGGGATACGATGCTTGAGAGCGTCAAGCAGGGCACGGAGTACCAGGCTGGCTTGTCCGCGGTATCCATTACCGACGACCGCAAGCAGACGTATGATTTCTCCGTTCCTTATTTTGAATCGACCAACATGATTATGGTTAAAGAAGGCAGCGACATCAAGAGCGCGCTGGATCTGAAGGAGAAGACCGTGGCTGTGCAGACCGCCACTACCGCCGATGAGCTGATGAGCAAGATTATGGGCGTGGGCAACACGAAGCTGAAGCGCTTTGACAGCAATGCGGTAGCGATGTTGGAACTGGACAACGGCGGGGCGGACGCAGTGGTGGCCGATATCGCGATCGTTCGGGAGTATATCAAGAACAATCCGGACATGAAACTGGTCGGCATCACGGATACGCCGAATTTCGGCTCCGAGTATTACGGCATTCTGTTTCCGAAGGGCAGTGAACTTAAAGCGAAGCTGGACCCTGCGATCCAAAAGGTAGTTGACAACGGCAAGTACGAGGAAATCTACAAAAAATGGTTCGGTGAAGCTCCCGACCTGACGAACCTGAAGAACGCACAGTAAGCAAGGCAAGCAAAGCAAGCATGCGTAATGAATACTATTGCGCGTGCTTTGTTTTTTTTCATAGAGAGATAATTTATGGGGAATGGCGGTATCCCGCCTACCCGCGAAAAGAAGAGAAGGGAAGAGAAAGATGGATTTCAATTTCGACATCATTGGAGGATATTTGCCCTTATTCTTGAGGGGAACCTTATATACGGTCGGCTTTTCGATCGCCTCGATCATCCTTGGTTCCATTTTTGGACTGGGCATCGGCTTCGGCAGAATGCTGAAAAGTCCGCTCTGGCGCTGGCCTTTCCTGGCCTACATCAATTTCTTCCGGGGCACGCCGCTGTATGTCCAGATCCTGATTGTGCATTTCGGGGTGGTTCCAACCCTTTTTGGAAGCACCAATGCGCTGATCTCCGGTGTCGTTGCGCTGTCGCTCAACTCGGCAGCCTATACGGCGGAAATTTTCCGGGCGGGCATTCAATCGGTTGATCCCGGACAGCGTGAGGCGGCGCTGTCGCTCGGCATGACCGGAAGGCAGTCGATGCGGTTCGTGGTGCTGCCGCAGGCTGTTAAGCGGATGGTACCGGCATTTGGCAACGAATTCATTGTGCTGGTGAAGGACTCCTCGCTGCTGGCGCTCGTCGCCGCCCCCGAAATCATGTATTGGAGTAACACGATGAAAGGCCAGTACATGCGGATATGGGAGCCTTATTTGACGGCGGCGGTCATTTACTTTGTTCTCACCTATTCGCTTAGCAAGCTGCTGTCCTATATCGAACGGAGGATATAACCAAATGGAACCGATCATTTCCGTCAGACATCTGAGCAAGGCATTTGGGAGCCACACCGTGCTCGGCGATATCAGCATTGATATCAACAGCCGTGAGGTTGTCGTTGTAATCGGGCCTTCGGGTTCCGGCAAATCAACCTTTCTGCGCTGCCTGAATCTGTTGGAGCAGCCGCAGCGGGGTGACATCGTCATTGAAGGCGTCAATCTGATGGACACAAAAACGCGGATTAACGAGGTGCGGACCGAGGTTGGCATGGTGTTCCAGCAGTTCAACCTGTTCCCGCACAAGAAAGTCATTGAGAATATTATGCTGGCGCCGGTTCAGGTACGCAAGTGGCCGGAGGAGCGGGCCCGGCAGAAGGCGCTGGAGCTGCTCCACAAGGTCGGGCTTGCCGAAAAGGCCGAGGCTTATCCCGCTTCTCTGTCCGGCGGACAAGCTCAGCGGGTGGCGATCGCCAGAGCGCTCGCCATGGAGCCGAAGATTATGCTGTTCGACGAGCCTACGTCGGCGCTTGATCCGGAGATGGTCGGCGAAGTGCTTGCCGTTATGAAGGATCTGGCCCGGGAAGGGATGACGATGGTCGTCGTCACGCATGAAATGGGCTTTGCTCGCGAGGTAGGCGATCGGGTGCTGTTCATGGAACAGGGAGCCATTGTGGAAGAAGGGCCGCCGGAGGAGCTGTTTGGAAATCCGCAGCACATGCGGACCCGGGAATTTTTATCGAAGGTGCTGTAAGCGGCGGGGATTCCCGCCGTTTTTTTTGAAATATCAGAAAGTATAAGCTTCGCGCTTATCCTTAACCTGATATTTTTACGAGAAATGGATGCCTTCCTCTTCCAGAGGACGGCGGAGCCGTTTCTTCTTAAAATATAAGAGTTTATTAGATTCATCGATGCCGCCGGGAGCGAAGTAGAATCTTGTCTATTAATCAAGTAAAATTGGAAGTGCGCGGTCAGGAATTGAAACATATTCGGTTTCTCCGCGTATGACCTTGTATATTTATTTTGCCGGGAATGCCCGGCGCAACCTAGCGATTTTTCGAAATGGAGGGTTAACGCTTGGCTGGAATTAATCTGGTAAAAGGCCAAAAAATCGATTTGACCAAAGGCAATGCCGGTCTGACGAATGTGATCGTCGGTCTGGGATGGGACCCCGCCGAATCCAAAGGGCTGTTCGGGTTCAAGAAGCAGGCCAATGTTGACTGCGATGCCTCGGCCCTGCTGCTGAACGCGGACGGAAAGCTCACGAAGAAGACCAATCTGGTCTGCTTCCACAACAAGCAGAGCGCCTGTAATTCGGTCGTTCATTCCGGTGACAATCTGACAGGCGAGGGAGACGGAGACGACGAGCAAATCAGAGTGAACCTTAGCGCAATCCCTTCCGATGTGCACCGGGTTCTGGTTGTTGTCAACATTTACGACGCCGTGAACCGCAAGCAGGATTTCGGCATGATCAGATCGGCGTATATCCGCGTGATGAATGCCTCGGGCGGTGCCGAACTGGTCAGATATAACCTGTCGGACAACTACTCCGGCTTCACTGCCCTGATCTGCGGCGAACTGTACCGCCACGGATCGGATTGGAAGTTCGCGGCGATCGGCGAAGGCAGTCATGCGGCGCATGTCAATCAGTTGGCCGAACGGTATGTATAACGGCAGTTTTCGTGCATTTTGACTTACCCATACCATTAATGAAGAGAGGTTATGCAAAAATGGCAATCAATTTATCCAAAGGTCAGAAGATCGATTTGACGAAGTCGAACCCGGGTCTCTCCAAAATTACGGTAGGTTTGGGCTGGGACACGAATAAATATGACGGCGGCAAGGATTTTGACCTGGACTGCTCCGTTTTTCTGGCGAACGCGAACGGAAAAGTAACTAAAGAGAGCAATTTTATCTTTTTCAATAACAGACAGAATGAGAATGGTTCCGTTGTGCATACCGGCGACAACCGTACCGGCGAAGGAGACGGCGACGACGAGCAGATCCAAATCGACCTTGCGGGCGTTCCTGCCGATGTGGAGAAGATCGCCTTTTCGATCACCATTTATGAGGCAGAGCACAGAAACCAGAACTTTGGACAGGTCTCTCGTTCGTATGTACGGATTCTGAACGAAGTGAACAATGAGGAACTGATCCGGTTTGATCTCGGTGAAGACTTCTCGATTGAGACGGGTGTTGTGGTAGGCGAGCTTTACCGCCACGCGGGCGAGTGGAAGTTCAATGCCATCGGCAGCGGATACAGAGACGGATTGGCCGGTCTGACCCGGGATTACGGGCTGCAATAATAGATGGAACTGCCGGCAAGAACTGCCGAATCTATGAAACTATAGGTGAAAGAAGGTTTTGATTGTGACGATAAGCCTTTCCAAAGGTCAACGGATCGATCTTACCAAGACCAATCCGGGCCTGACTCAAGTAGTGGTGGGCCTCGGCTGGGACACGAATAAATACAGTGGCGGGAATGATTTCGACCTGGACGCCTCGGCGTTCCTGCTCTATGAGGATGGCAAGGCCAAGGGCGCAGACGACTTCGTGTTTTATAACAATCAGACCGGCGGCGCAGGCTCGGTAACCCATTCAGGCGACAACCGCACGGGAGAAGGCGACGGGGATGACGAGCAGATTCTGATCGATTTCGGCAAGGTTCCCTCGCAGATTCACCGAATCGGCATTAGCGTCACGATTTACGATTGCGACGTCCGCGGGCAGAATTTCGGACAAGTCTCCAATGCGTTCGTGCGTGTCGTCGATGCATCAAACAACAGAGAAGTGCTGCGCTATGATCTGGGTGAAGATTTCTCGATGGAAACGGCCGTCGTATTCTGCGAGTTCTACCGCCATGGCGCAGACTGGAAGTTCCAGGCGGTCGGCAGCGGCTTCAGCGGCGGACTAAGCGCCCTGTGCAAGAACTACGGACTGGACGCGAGCTAGCATTCGGGCGGGGTCGGTGATGATCCCGCCTTTTTCGAAAATATTAGGAACATTTGGAAATCGGTGGGCAACCGGCGGGCAGGCGCCGAAATTCATCGCAGTGATCTTGAATATTATTTCTCTGGGGAAACAGCCATAGTGGCAGGAGAATTATAATAGATTGGGCGCGGGATGGAAGTTTAGCGCCATCGCGGCAGGTGCATTATTTCGGCGGACATCGTGAAATGGACGAAGCTTACCGCTGGGGACTGCGTCGGGTCGCAGGCAGAAAATAATATGAATATACCGGAGGCAAGTGACAATGGATTGGCTGTCAAATTTTTTTAGGAGCATAAGTGATAATTACAGCCATTTTTTCTCGTGGCATGATGTAATCGCAACACTTTCCGACCCCGTAAGCTGGGGGATTATCGCAAGCTTGGTTCTCCTTGAAGGACTGCTCTCGGCGGACAACGCGCTTGTGCTTGCGGTAATGGTTAAGCATTTACCGAAGGAACAGCAGAAAAAGGCGCTCTTTTACGGAATTTTAGGCGCGTATGTGTTCCGTTTTGTGGCTATTGGCCTCGGAACGTATCTGATCGGATTCACTCTGGTCAAGGTACTCGGCGCGTTGTATCTCTTCTACATTGCCTATAAAGGAATCTTCAAGGGCGGTGGTAACGATTCCGTCGAGAATAAGGGGGCTTCCTTCTGGAAAACGGTGCTGCTTGTGGAGCTGATGGATATCGCCTTCAGTATCGACAGCGTTATCGCCGCCTTCGGCGTGAGCAGCGAAGTATGGGTGCTGTTCATGGGCGGTATTCTCGGCGTGCTGATGATGCGCGGCGTCGCGCAGATTTTCCTGAAGCTGATCGAGAAGTTCCCCGAACTGGAACAGACGGCTTTCCTGCTGATTGCCATTATTGCCGGTAAAATGATGGCCGGCGCTTTCGGATACGAAATGTCCCATATCGTCTTCTTTGCCGTTATCATCTCCGTCTTTACCGGTACGATTCTGTACAGCATTGGCCGCAGAAGAAGAGAAGCGAAGAACGAAGTGCATCATTAAACGGAGCAACACGGCAGCCGTCCCCGACAGGACGGCAAAGCCGGTTTAAGGGGCAATCATTTTAGGATCGGGAGGGCTGGGCTTTGAGATATTTTGAACATTTGACACCGGATCAGGAAAAAATGCTTTTCTACTCACCGCCCGTTTGTTTTGATCACACTACCGATAAAGCCCTGCTGGCCTATGCCGTTGGCGCCGCTCTGTACATGCCGGCTACCCGCCCGAATGCGGCCGAGGATATATGGAAGCTGAGAAAGGGCGGTCTGGTCACCGTCATTATGGATTTGGAGGATGCGATTGGGGACGGAGAGGTGGAGCAGGCCGAAGAGATGGTCGTCCGGCATCTTTCTGTGTTGGCCGAGCTCGCGGAGAAGTCGGAAGAAGAGCGATGCAGCATTCCGCTGCTGTTCATCCGGGTGCGGAGTCCTCTCCAGCTGCGCCGGCTGATTTTCCGACTGGACTCCCTGATCCTGTTGGTGACCGGCTTTGTTTTTCCAAAGTTTACGGCGGAGAACGGCGGCGACTACTTCGAGGCACTTGCCGATTACAACCGGTCGCGCAGAGTCGGCGCTCCTCCACTGTACGGTATGCCTATTTTGGAGAGCGCTTCGATCATTTACCGGGAAAGCCGGCTGGACAACCTTCTGTCGATCCGGCAACTGCTCTACGGCTACCGGGATTACGTGCTGAATGTCAGAATCGGCGCAACTGATTTTTCCAGCGCATTCGGTCTTCGCCGCAGCTCCGACATCAGCATTTACGAGCTTGCGCCGATCCGCGACTGCATCGCCGATATTATCAATGTGTTTGGACGGATGGAGGACGGCTACGTGATTTCCGGGCCTGTCTGGGAATATTTTGCGAACAAGGGACACCGGGTGCTGCGCCCTCAGCTGAGGCAATCTCCCTTCGAGGAGGCATTCGGCCGGAGCGGCCGCAAAATGCGCAACCGCTATATCTCCAAGGCGCTGGACGGATTGATCCGGGAGGTGCTCCTCGACAAGGAGAACGGCATCGTCGGCAAAACGGTGATCCATCCCTCCCACCTGAGACCCGTGCAGGCACTGTACACGGTCATGCATGAAGAATATGTGGATGCAATGGGCATTGTGGAGAGCAGTGACGGGCTGCGGGGCGTATTCAAGAGCGAGTACACCAACAAAATGAATGAAATCAAGCCGCATCTGAACTGGGCGAAGCGGATACTGATACGATCTCAAATATACGGGGTGTTGCATGAAGAACAGCATTTTGTCGGACTACTGCCCGAACACGAATATGCACACGTTTAATATCGTCGACCAATTGTCTGTCAAGGTAACCGAAACCGCCAACCCGTTCCGCCTCCCTGTTTCTACGCTCTTCTCCATGGCCGCCCGAATCAACAAAAAGCGTTCGTTTCTGTTCGTCAGCAAGGTGCTGGGCAAGCACATTCCCGTGAACCCTTATACGCCGCTGCTGACCGGCGCGGCGCTCGGACTGCTGTTGTACCGCGAGCAGCTGCGGGCGGCCGGCGCGGAGTCCGATTGCTGCACGGCCGGAACGGCCGGGGCAATAACGGAAGAGGCGGTGGCCGGCATTGAAGAAGCGGCCGGTACGGCGGCGGAGCAGGCCGAGCTGCTGCTTGACCGGGCGGTGCGCGGACTGATGCATCCGGCCTATGCGGAAGAGGCTTACCGCGAACTCATCGCCGCCAGGCTGGTGCTGCCGAGGCCCGCGCTGTTTATCGGCTTTGCCGAGACGGCGACGGCGCTCGGCCACAGCATGTACCGGCTGTTTGACGGCGGGGCCGCTTATATTCATACGACGCGCGAGGATATCCCGGATTTGCAGCCTTTCATCAGCTTCGAGGAGGAGCATTCGCATGCCGTCGACCATCTCTGTTACGCGCTGGAACCGTCTTTATTGTCCGGCAGCGAGCCGGTCATTCTCGTCGATGATGAAATTACGACCGGCAATACCGTCATCAATATCATCCGCGATATCCAGTCCAAGTTTCCAAGGAAGGAATATGTGGTTGCTTCAATACTTGACTGGAGAACCGGCCGGAATCTTCAGACTTACGGGGAACTGGAGAAGGAACTGGACATTAGAATCACATCCTTGTGCCTGCTTCAGGGAAGCATCGAAGTAAGCGGCGCGCCGCTGCTTGAATCGGCGGAAGGCCGGGCTCCGGCAGCCGATGTGGAACGGGTGTCCTCTGTCAGAATCTATACGGCTGACGGGATGGAGCGGCTTCCCGTCTGTTCGATTGATTCGCTGCGTGAAATCAATGCCGCGCCGTATATCCGCAGCTCCGGCCGATTCGGCATCCGGACGCAAGACAATGCGGAGCTTGACCGAGCCGCCGCGGGTATTGCTCGGAAGCTGCGGGCGATGCGCGGAGGAGGCGCGTCACTGGTTCTGGGCGTGGGCGAATTTATGTATCTGCCGATGCGGGTGGCCGCCGAAATGGGCGAAGATGTCTTCTACCAGTCGACGACCCGCAGTCCGATTCATCCGGGTTCCGCCCCGGATTACGGCGTGCGCAGCGCAGCGGCCTATCCTTCTGCAGGCGATCCGGGCATTACGAATTATATTTACAATGTTGCTCCCGGGCAGTACGACGACATTTTTGTACTGCTGGAACGGGAGGTGCCCGCCTCGCGCATACAGCCGATGCTGGATGTACTGGACAAGCTCGCCGGGCGCAGGGTTCATTTGATTGTGCTGTCCGGCGAAGGAGAGGAGGGGGCGGAGGAATGAGGGAACTCGGGATGCAGCGATGGATGGACAAAAAAATAGCTCCGCCCGTCCCCCTGGGCAGTTATGCGCAGGAGGACGTCACTTTCCTGCTGAAGGACCTCGGCGGCGTTGCTCTGGAACAGGGGACGGAGGAGCGGGAAACCGCCATTCAATCCGGCGTCCACTATTCGGAGATGCTTCCGGCCGAGTACCGGCCGACAGACCGGTACGTCGATCTGTTCCGGGATACGCTGTGCCGGTCAGCGGGCAAGGTGGCACAATCTGTCGCCGCCGTATCCGAGCTGATCTGGGCGCGCAAAGGCCATGAAGCTGTGCTGGTCTCGCTCGCCCGCGCGGGCACGCCGGTCGGCGTGCTGATCAAGAGGTATATCAGGGAGATGTACGGAGCGGATCTCCCGCACTACAGCATTTCCATCATCCGGGGCAAAGGGATTGATGACAATGCGGTGCTGTATATACTCCAGCGCCACGGAGCGGACGCAAAGCTCCAGTTCATCGACGGCTGGACGGGAAAAGGTGCGATCCGGCAGGTGCTGATCGAAGCGTGCGAGAGCTTCGGCGTGAAGTACGGCGTCCGGTTGGACGACGATCTGGCGGTACTGGCCGATCCCGGCCGCTGCACGGCGACATTCGGCACAAGGGAGGATTATCTGATCCCGAGCGCCTGCCTGAATTCCACCGTTTCCGGACTGATGAGCCGGACCGTGCTGCGGGATGATCTGATCGGCCCGGAAGACTTTCACGGCGCCAAATTTTACAGGGAATGGCTGGATGAAGATGTATCCAATTTGTTCGTCGATACGGTCAGCTCCTGTTTCGCCTCCGCCGCAGAAGCAGGCCGCAGGTCCGCTGCGGAGATGCTGGCTTCGCCGCCGCCAGTGACCTGGCAGGGGCTGCGGGATATCCGCAGCATCCAGGAAACATACGGCATAGACGACATTAATCTGGTCAAGCCGGGAGTAGGCGAGACGACCCGGGTGCTGCTGCGCCGAATGCCGTGGAAAATTCTCGTGGACAGGGTAGATAATCCTAACCTGAGTCACATAATGCTGCTCGCGGAGGACCGCGGCGTTCCGGTGGAGATTTTCCCGGGTCTGTCCTATTCCTGCTGCGGCATCATCAAGCTGCTGAAGGGGGAGAGCGAATGATTTACGCAAGCGATCTGGACCGTACGCTAATCTACTCGCCGGCGGCGCTTGGCGTTCCGGAAGATACGCCCGGGCTCGTTCCGGCGGAGATCCGGGACGGCCGGGTCGTGTCCTATATTTCAAGGACGGCTCTTAAGGAGCTTACGGCGCTGTCGCCTGACATCGTCTTTATGCCCGTAACGACACGGACCGTGGCTCAGTACCGGAGGATTGATTTGTTCCGGGAGACTGTGATTCCGGACTACGCAGTCACCAGCAACGGCGGCAATATTCTGGTGAACGGAGCCGTCGATGAGGAATGGAGAAAGAGAATCGGTGAAAAGGTCTTGGCGGAATCCGCTCCCGAAGGCGATGTAAGATCGCTTGTGCTGGCAGCGCTTCGGGAAGAGTGGATCATCAGCGAGCGCTGGTGCGACGGACTGTTCTACACTTATGTCGTACATCGTGATTTGATACCGATTGAGGTGGCGTTGGAGCTGTCGGAGAAGCTGTACGGACTCGGCTGGAGGGTTTCCCTGCAGGGCCGGAAGCTGTATGCCGTTCCGGCCGCCGTCAACAAGAGCGACGCTATCGCCCATGTCCGCCGAACGGTCCGAAGCGAGCCGATGGCGGCGTCGGGCGATTCGCTGCTGGACCGGTGCCTGCTGGACAGCGCCGACTATGCCATCGTTCCGCCGCACGGAGAAATCTACGCGCAGCGGGAGAACGGACCGGAGATGCCGTACCGGTTCACGGATTCGTCCGGCGTGTTCGCCGCCGATGAGATTTTGCGGTATGTAAGGGAAATATATCACCGATTATCGGCAACGGGAGTGGAGGCGCAGTGAAGAGTGTAAATGTTTATTTCAACCGCTGGTTTTCGGTTGCCTACCACTATATGAACCTGATCCGCGGCAATGAGGACGGTATGCCTTTCCGAATTTTCGCGACTCATCCCGACATCCACCATATGTCACTGCAAGGGGCTGACGTGGCGGAGAAGGAGCCTGCGCTTACGGGCTTGCCGTATGTAGAGTTTTGCGTTGATTTCTGCCGCCGCCATGCCATCGATATCTTTATTCCCCGGCTTCATATGCTCGATATTTCACGTCATGCCCATCTGTTCGATGAGATCGGGACGAAAGTACTGGTGTGCCGGGATGCGGAGCTGCTGGAAAGCGTGATGATCAAGGACAGCTTTTATGAAAATGTGAGGGCCAAAGGCATTATGGCCATTCCCGACTATCATGTCGTCCGCAGCGCGGAAGACTTCGAGGCGGCTTACCGGGACTTTGCGGCAAAAGGGCATCGCGTCTGCTTCAAGCCGACCGAATCCGAAGGCGGGCTCGGCTTCCGCATCATTGACAACAACCGCAGTCCGCTGCAGGAGCTGCTGGGCTACGTGACGCAGCTAATTTCGTTTGAGGAAGCGCGGCGCATTCTGGCGGAGGCCCGGACTTTCCCGGATCTGATGGTCATGGAGCTGCTGGAAGGCTATGAGTACAGCATCGACTGCCTGGCCGACGGGGAAGGAAGGCTGCTCGCCGCCGTTCCGCGCCGCAAGGCGGGCGGACGTCTGCGGCTGCTTGAGCGCCATGCCGGATTTATGGAGCTCGCGGCCAAGGTGGCTGAAACGTACAGGCTCCCTTACAATTTTAATATCCAGATGAAATACAACGGGGAGACGCCGAAGCTTCTGGAGATTAATCCCCGGATGTCGGGAGGGCTGCATATCTCCTGTCTGTCCGGCATCAACTTTCCTTACCTGGCTGTCAAAAGCGCGCTCGGCGGCGAGGTGCCGCGGATGGAGCTTCAGCGCGACATTCTGGCGGCGCATATCGAACAGCCGGTCATCGTGACGGAAAAAGAGAATTCCGCCCCGCCGGATGTCGTTAATTGACAAAAGCGGATGGAAAGTGTTACTTTTCTTCCAAGAGACAGGCTGTCAGTTATAGGAATATGCTGTGCAAGAGGTGAGTGCTATCCAACATAAAGCGAAAGTATTGGTATACGCGGGCATCGGTTACGCCGCGGCGGTGGTGACCAGCGCCGTGCTGCCGGAAATGCTGTCCTTGCTGCTCCCCGCAGCGGGTGCGGCTTTCGGACTAATCGGCGGAAGGAGCCGGAGAAGCAACCTGCCCGGCGAGGCGCTCCCGGCGGGAGCCGAACCGTCCCCGGCAGCGCATCCGCTCCGGCCGGCGGCTTCCGCTGCCGGCACCCCGGCCGACGCGCGGGCGGCACAGGCCGGCATATCCGGCGCTCCGGCTTACCGGCCCGGGGCTCCGGCCGGTGAAGCGGCCGGCGGCAGGGGAGAACCGGCGGCTTCGAGTGTGCCGGAATTTGCACCTGTGGTCGAGTACCTGAGCATCCTGGAGGATATGATTATCTCCGAAGGGCAGAAGAATACGCTCGATAACGAAATCGTGGAGAAGTCGCTGGCGCTGTTCGCCCGGCTTCAGCGCGTCATTCCGCTGCTGCAGGAGCTGGGCAACGGCGAGATCAACCATACCGTTCGCCGCCTTATTTTGAAGGACCTGAACGGTGTGATCAACCCGTTCCTGCGGCTCAGCGGCGAGGCGAAGACCCGAAACCGGCGGACGCTGCTGAACGGTCTGAAGGATATCGATTCCAAAATTTCCGAGATTGCCTCTACGATTGAGCACAAGGACCTGCTGGAATTGCAAAGTAAAGCGGAGCTGATTCATCAACGCTACAACAGCGCCGAATTATAGGAGGGAAGACCATGTCTACGCCGATTATTCCACTGAAAAAAGAAGATGAAGACAAGGTTGTTCAGGAAGCCTCACAGCTGATCGAGAAGGTTGCCAAGACCGATACCGTGGCGCTGGACACCCTGATGGACGATATCGGCAAGCTTGGGGTGAAGACGCAGGAGAAGGCGGGACAGACGCTGAAGCTGCTGGACCGCCCGGTGAACGAACTGATGAGTGGCAAGCGCAGCGAAGTGTCGAACATGATTTTGAAACTGCGGGGCGAATGCGAAGAGCTTCAGCAGAGTAAAAATGTAAGCTTTTTCGGCAAAATGCTGCGCAAGAGCCCGCTCAAAAACTATGTCTACAAATACCAGTCCGTCCGCACGAATATCGATGGAATCATTACGGGCCTTCGGGACGGCAGAGACACGCTGGAAGAGAGCATTGTCAACATGCGCCAGCTCAAGCGCACCTCCATGGAGGAGATCTATAACCTGCAGACCAAAATCGCCTTCGGCAACAGGCTGAAAGAGCTGTTCGAATCGGAAATCGCCAAGCCGGAGAACGAGTACCGCAAGACTTATCTGGAACGCGGCCTTCGCAAGGTGGTTACCCGCATCCAGTCGATGACCGAGATGATTATGCTGTACAATCAAGCGATTGCCGCGACGGATATCATCAACGACAACAACGACAAGCTGATCGACTCCGTGAACAACGCGATCGACAAAACGTCCAACCTGATTACCGTGTCCGCGATGATTGCGATGTCCCTGGCCGATCAGGAAAATGTCATCTCCGCCGTGGAGGCGACGAACAAGACGATTGAAGACCAGTTCAAGGAAAATGCGCGCCTGCTGCGCACAACGACGGAGAAGACGAGCGAGCTGCTGGCCAAGCCGTCCATGTCCATGGAGGCCGTCAACCAGGCGATCGGCGATCTGATGTCCGCCCTCGATACGTCGGAGCAGTCCAACCGCCGGATCATCGAGAGCTGTCAGGATTATACGAACAAAATGACAGCGATCAATACGCAGCTTGGCAACCGCTTGGGCCAGAATGAAGCGGGCCGCTCCCAGGCGCTGAAACAGGCCGCGGCGGATGACGGGCTGAGCAGCTTTTTAAACTAAGAATTAATTATTCTACAACAAACAGATGTGAGACCTGACCATGTATCCGGCAGGTCTTTTTGCTGTGCTGCAATCATAATCCTTCTCCCATGCACATACATTGCCACAAGGCGCGGCAATGCGGGGAGGAGGGAATAACGTGATCCTGGGCTGCCTGATTCTCGTGCTTCTTGTGGTGGCCAGCAGCGAGAAGGCGGATGGGATCGCCGAATTGAACGACGACGATCCCTGATCCAAGGGATGATCCGGCAATCTCCGGGGTTTGTTGTTTCAAGCGTTTTCTTGCGGTTTATTGGGTATAATAAGCCACAGCTCGTATTATCCCGAGGCTGCTGAAAATACGACAACCCACGGAGGATCTATGGAAAACGAAGCACTGTTGAAAGTCGAGCAATTGGCGCTGAAGAAGCAAAAAGTGTACCACAACAGTATATTCCGCTACATTGCCCGCGCCATGCTGGCCAGTATGTTTATCGGATTCGGCGTTATCGTAGCCTTCAAAACCGGCAACTTTTTTTACATGGAGCATTCTCCGATGACCTATCCTATGGCCGCTATTACTTTCGGAGCAGCCATCATCCTCATTTCCTACGGAGGGGGCGACCTGTTTACGGGAGATACGTTCTATTACACCTATGCGGCGCTGCGCAAGAAAATGCAGTGGACGGATGTCGCGCGGATGTGGGTGTGGAGCTATATCGGCAACATTTTGGGCGCAACGGCATTCGCCCTGCTCATTTATTTGACGGGTTTATTCTATGATGCGAATGTAAACGGCTTTTTGCTAAATGTCGTTGAGCATAAAATGGCAGCGCCTGCAGCGCAGTTATTCTGGCGGGCGATTCTTTGTAACTGGCTCGTCTGTCTGGCTTTCTTTGTGCCGATGTCGCTCAAAGCCGACGGCGCCAAGCTCTTTTGTATGGTGCTGTTCGTATTCTGTTTCTTCATTTCCGGCTATGAACATAGCATTGCCAATATGTGCACCTTCGCGATTGCGCTTGTGCTGAACCACCCAGGAACGATCTCATGGGGCGGTGTTGTGCATAACTTGGTTCCGGTCACCTTCGGCAATTTGATCGGCGGCGGGGTGCTGATGGGCGTCATGTACTACTATGTGAACAAGCCTTTCCTGGATCAGGACAGCCATTAAACGGCGGCGGACCGGTTTTGCGGCGCAGTCCATTCAAAGGCAAAGAAAGACCTCCATTCTGCACAAGGCAGGATTGGAGGTCTTTCTTCACTCGCCGTCTTGCAGCGGCATCGGCGGCATTTGCCAGTAGAGCGGCGCTTCCTCGCGAAGAGTCCCTTCCAGCGGTCCGCCTTCCCGCCGCCAATATTCGATGCCGCCGAGCATTTCTTTGACCGGGTAGCCCTGTGCGGCCAGCCGGGCAGCGGCTTTGGTCGCTCCGTTGCAGGCTGGACCCCAGCAGTACACAACCAGCGACCGGTCCCGCGGCAGCTCCGGAGCACCGCTGCGGCCAAGATATCCGGAGGGCAGAGAGACGGCGCCGGGCAGATGCGCCTCTTCATAGGAACGGGCATCGCGGACATCAACCAGAATAAAGTTCGGCAACCCTTCGCGCAGATCATAGGCGATGTCGGCCACATCGGTTTCGAACCTTCCCTTTGCGGCGAAATAGGCTGCGGCTTCGGCCGGGGAAGCGGGCGGAACGGACAACACCTGTGATTTCGGCTGGATCTTCATGTTTACATCCTCCTTAAAGTCTACTGATGGCTCTTTCCTCCATTTTAACTTGAATAAATCATTACTGTTATCTATAGTATTAGATAACAACTATCGAAATGAATGATAGTACAGCCGGAGGAGAACGGGATGGAACTTACTTATCTGCGTACGTTTTGCGAGGTCGTCCTAAGCGGCAGCTATACCAGAGCGGCGGAACAACTTGGGTATGCGCAATCCAGCGTAACGGCTCAGATCGCGAAGCTGGAGGAGATGTACGGGGCGAAGCTGCTGGAGCGTTCGGGCAAGGGGATGACGCCGACTTTTGCCGGAAAAACGCTGCTCCGTTACGCCCGCCAAATGCTGGCGCTGAGCGAGGAGGCGAAGGAGGTCATCTCCGAAGGACAGGCGGGGGAGCTGACGATCGGTTCCATCGAGACGCTTGCTGCCTATTTTTTGCCGCACCGGCTGCATCGTTACCGTAAGCAGCACCCGGATATCCGGCTGCGCGTCCTGCCTGGCTCCGAAAGTGACATTATCGCCGGTGTGCGGAACAAATCCGCCGATTTCGGCCTGATTTTTGATAAGCCCTACGCATCGGATGACCTTCAGGTCCTGTCCTTGCAGCAGGAAGAATTGTTCGTAATCGTCTACCCCGGGCACCCGCTGGCGGAACGCGAATCGATAGAGATGTCCATGCTTGCCGCCGAGCCGCTCGTTCTGACCGAAGATACGTGCACATACCGGAATCATCTGCTGCAGGAAATGAGAGGTTTGGGGATTGCGCCGAGAGTGGAGCTGGAATTCGGGAATCTGGAGGGTATCAAGCAGGCTGTTAAGCATGAGTGGGGGATCGCTTTTCTGCCGGGCTATACGGTCTTGGATGAATTGGGCCGGGGAGAGCTTAAGGCGATTCCAGTGTCTGAGGACGGCGGCAAAGGCTTCTGCATTCAGCTGATCTACCGCAAAGACCGCTGGTTAGCCGCTTCATTTAAGAGGTTTATCGAAACGATGCAGGGAGACCGATGACGTAAAGGTAAAGGGCTCTGCGTGGTATGGAATTGCGATGAGACCGATCAAGCCCATTTGCCGGAATGGGAAAAAAGACGCCGCCAGACCAGTCACGAAACGGGGTCCTGAAAAGCCAAAAAGCCGCCATTCCGGCAAACCGGAATGCGGCTATTATCCAATAGTAAGGAAGATCAGCAGCTCTTGCAATTTCTGCAGGCTATGAACTGCAGGCGGCATTTAATCTCTTTTTGCCATTTCAAATCTCCTACCTTGACGGCAAGACTAAGCAAATCCAGGTAATCATCAACCTTCAGCGACGTCCGGGCAGTGGCTGCGTTCATAAGCGTTCAGTCTCCTTTAAATCAATATTATAGATATGTTTCAATAATGATAATCATTATCACTGAAACCGATATTGTTATTATCCACATTCTACGTCTAAAAATCAATATAAAAAGTGAATTATATCACTTTTAAATGTTACAATTTTAAGCGAGGTGACAAAGAAAGGGATGTATTGAAATGAAAGAAAGGCTTTGAAAGACATTATTACACATTTAAATTGCATTATTTACCGGGGAAAGCAGGAATTCCCCTGATAATTGTCGAACCAAGCTATTGTATGCTTAGCATAATGCTATTTTTGGAAAATAAACTAAAGGAGAAGTTAGAGATGAAGCGGTGCAAAGTCATCGTCCTGTTTTTCTTTAGTCTGCTCCTGCTTTTGCCGGGTGCCGCTCACGCTGCAAGAAAAGAAGTCGCCTATAAAGCGGAACTGGAGTATCCCCCCTATAAATACAAACAGAATGGATATTTGACCGGCTTTGATATTGATCTTGCCAATATGATTTTCGAGAAGCAGGATTACTTGGTTCAGTACGGCAGCGACACATGGGACAGGGTATACCGGCAGCTTATCGACGGCGATATCGATACGGTGGGCTTGATGGCCGTAACCGAGGAGCGGAGGCGCGAAATTCTCTTTTCCAAACCTGTCATGAAAATTCGCACCTCCATATACGCCCGGCAGAATTTCAAGGCTGAGGTAAGTCTGGACAACCTTGGCGACTATAAAATTGGCGTGGGAAAGGGACAGTATACCGAGAGCGTCCTTCTGAGGAAAATGGGAGTGTCCGGCTACATCACCTACCCGACGGTCGCGGAGGCTTTGGATGCCCTGAGCAGGGGCGAAATCGATCTCTTGTTCGAGAATCAGACGGTTGTCGATTATCTGATTGTCGAAGCAGGAATGACGGGCCGGATTATACATAAAATGAGCAACCTCTACCCGATGGATGTGGCTTACGGAATCAGCAAATCTTCACCGGATCTTGTGCCTTATATCAATGGACGATTGAAGCAATTGAAGCAGAACGGGGCGTTTGAGCAGCTGTATCGGCAGTATTTTTTCAATCATTCGGAAGATTACGCTAAAAGAATGCGCTTGAGGACGATTGCGGGCTTTGCCATCGGCTGCTGCTTGCTGGCCGTCGCCGCCTTCCTTCTTAGAATGTATATTAGCCATTTGCGCCGGATTATTCGCACCGAGCAGCAGTTTTTCGAGGATGTAATCGAGCACACGGGCATTCTGGTTTGGGCGGTGCAGGAGGACAAAACGGTGCTGCGCTTGAACAAGTACGGCGAGCGCGTTACCGGCCTGAGAGAACAGGAGATTGTCGGCAAGAGTCTGGATGATGTAGAGGCGAAGGTAGCCGGCGGAGCCAGGCTGAAAGAACTGCTGTACCGGGCGATCGGATATGATTTTGACGGCCATGTGGAATTTCAGATTCCGAGCGGAGTCGCGGAGGGAAGATACTTTACGTTTCGGACGATGCTGATCAAAGGCCTCGGCAGCGGGGCCTCTGACGCTTTTGTATTGATCGGCATTGATATCAACGAGCTTAAACGGAATGAGAGGAAGCTTGAGTCGAGCTATGGGAAGCTGGAAGCCACTCACTTGGAACTGGCAGCAGCAAAAGAGGAAATGCAGGACCAGAACGAGAAGCTGAGCTTCAGCGAGCAAAGATTCCGCCTGGCAGTGGAAGCCTCCGGCGCTCTACTGTGGGAATACGATTATGGGAAACAGAGCCACTGGGTGTCCGACCGCTGGTATGAAGTCATGGGTTATGAGCCGGGGGAACTCGATCTGTCCGTAGAAACGGTGTTAAGTTTGATTCATCCCGATGATCGGGAGCGCTCAAGAAAGGCGCGGGAGGAGCATTTGGCGGGCCTGACGTCGGTGTATGAATGTGAATACCGGATGAGAACCAAGGAAGGGCGATACTTCTGGTTTGAAGTCAGAGGCAAGGCTATCGTTGACCGGAAACAAGAAGTGACGATGTTTCTCGGCTCCCTGATCGATGTAACCAACCGGAAACAAATGGAGCTGAAGCTTAGCGGCAGCTACCAGGAGCTTGAAGCAACCTATGAGCAGCTTGCGGCGACGCAGCAGGAGCTTGTGGATCAGTACGGCACCCTGCTGGAGAATCAGAAAAAAATGCACCATCTCGCCTATTATGATTCTTTGAGCCATTTGCCCAACCGTCTTTGTCTGCTGGAGACGATGGAGGAATACTTCCAGCTTCCCGGCGGCAGCGCTGCGCTGTTGTTCGTGGATACGGACAATTTCAAATACATCAATGATACGATGGGCCATAAATTTGGCGATATCCTTATTCGTCAGGTAAGCGAAAAATTACAGTCGTCCATTGTCCGTGAAGGCAGCATACTTTCAAGGCTGGGCGGAGATGAATTTGTCGTCTTTATTAAAGATATCAAAGACCGTGAGGAAGTGCTGGCGCTGGCGGAGAGGCTGTTCCAGGAGTTCAAGATACCGTTCCAGATCGATGAGAGCAGCGTTTATATTTCGGTCAGCATTGGAATCTCCTTCTACCCGGCAGACGGAACTACGACGGAGGAAATTCTCAAAAATGCCGACGTGGCAATGTATCGAGCCAAGGAAGCGGGCAAGGGCATTTTTGTCGTATACGACAAATCGATGCATACCGAGTTCAAAGAACGCATGATGATCGAGAAGCATTTGCGCAGCGCGCTGGACAATGAGGAGTTTGAACTGTTCTACCAGCCGCAGGTCAACCTTCTGACAGGAGACATTTCCGGCTTTGAGGCGCTGATTCGCTGGAACAGCCCCGACCTTGGCTTCGTCTCGCCCCTGTCGTTCATCAAGATCGCCGAGGATTCCCGGCTGATCATCCCCATCGGCGAATGGGTGCTCCGGCAGGCCTGTCATTTTATGGCGGGGCTATGCCGGCAGCAATATAATGATTACAGAATTGCGGTCAATATTTCGGTTATTCAGCTGCTGCAGGATGATTTCATTCCTTCCGTGCTGGGTATCCTGACCGAAACCGGAATCTCTCCGAAATGCCTGGAGCTGGAGATTACAGAGTCAGTCTTCATGGAGTCGTTCGAGCGGATTGTCGACAAGCTGGAGTACTTGCAATCAAAGGGGATTCGAATCGCGCTGGACGATTTTGGAACCGGCTATTCATCGCTTAGCTACCTACAGCAGCTGCCAATCTCCACTCTCAAAATAGACAAGGCCTTTATCGACCCGCTGTCGGAAAATTCGTACAGTCAGTCGTTTATCAAGACGATGGTGTCGCTGGGCCATGAGATGGGGCTGGAAGTAGTGGCGGAAGGCGTAGAGGACCGCAGCCAGCTTGCCTTTCTTAAGAAGACCGGATGCGACAAGGTACAGGGTTATCTGATCAGCAGACCGCTGTCACAGCGGAATACGCAGGATCTGCTTAAGCGCTATGGGCATGACATGGTTTAAGAGACCGGCAATTTACCGGGATGCCGCAAGCGCCGTAGGCCGTCTATAAATGCTGTACATAAGAAGAAACGGCTTCGCCGTCCTCTGGAAGAGGAAGGCATCCGTTTCTCGTAAAAATATCAGGTTAAGGATAAGCGCGAAGCTTATACTTTCTGCCCTGAAAATAAAGTTGCTCCAGAACACTAAAAGTGTGCATACGAAAACAAACCCCAGATTGTATATTTTTTTGAATCAGCTGTCAGGCCGTTTGTTCCGTCAGATTCACTTGGTAGCCTAAGGATTCTAATCGTTTGATGGAACGGTTCATCACCATGTCGCGGTTTCGTTGATCGAAATAATCAAATCCTAGTTCTTTATATTCTTGTTTTCGCGTTAACAAGATATAAACGATCGTCAGGATGCTATGTCCGACAGCCACTGCTGCCCTGTTTTTTCCTCGCCTGCCTGCGATCCGGTGATATTGGGCCGACAGGTAGGTATTCTTTTTTCGTCCCGCGGCTCGTGCCGCTTCCACCAGTGCACTTCGCAGTTTCTTGTTCCCTTTTCGGGTCTTCGCTGACCGCTTTTTCCCGGCACTTTCATCGTGACCTGGAGTCATTCCTGCCCAGGAACATAAATGTCCCGGACTTGGAAACCGTGTCATGTCGGTCCCGATTTCCGCCAGAATTTGTTCGGCGGTTCGCTTACCGACGCCGGGAATGGTATCCAATAACTTCAGGTCCTCTGCGAAAGGGGTCATTCGGCGTTCCACTTCTTCATCCAGTTCAGTGATTAACTCGTTCAGTTGGTCGATGTGCGACAGCTGTTTTTCCAGCATGAGCAGCTGATGCGGCCCCAGGCTGCCTTCAAGGGCCAGTTTTAATTGCTCTTTCTTAGCCTTTAGCTTTTTTTGCGCGAAGTCAGCCAGGATCGATGGATCACTTTCTCCCTGAATCATCGCTTCCAGCATGTTCCGTCCAGATACGCCCAGCACATTGGAGGCCACCGACGAGAGTTTGATATTTCCGCCTTCCAGCACCTTTTGCAGTCGGTTTTACTTCCCGGGCTCGTTCTTCGATGATGCTTCGCCGGTAGCGAATGATTTCCCGAAGCTCTCGCTGCTCCCGACCCGGAATATAGCTCCCCTGCACCAGTCCATGCCGGAGTAGCTTGGCAATCCATTCCGCATCCTTTACATCCGTTTTTCGCCCAGGCACCGCTTTGATATGCTGAGCGTTCACGACGATCGGCTTGACATCTTCCAGTTCAAGCAGGTTATAAATCGGTTTCCAGTAATCCCCGGTACTCTCCATCGCGACATGGCTGCACCGCTCGCTTTTGATCCAATCCACCAGATCGACCAGTCGTCTGGTCAGGGTTTCAAAACTTCGAATCTCCTTTCCTTTCGGGGTGATGATACATGCGGTGATGCTTTTCTTGTGCACATCCAATCCACAGCAACGTTCAATCAGGATTTCCATGGTTTGCTTCTCCTGCCTGCTGGCGCTAATTAAGGCTGGTGCAAAGACCAATACTAAGGTTATTCTGCCCTGCGTGCTTCCCTGAAGGGAGCAACAATCTGTGATGCACCGGGTCGATGGGGTCCGTCTGATATCCGGGTTCGTGACACCAAGAAAGTACGACCTACCTTCGCCAGCCCAGTAACCAGTATCGCCCATATTTTCATTATTCAGTGGTGCCGCGTTAGCGGCATGGGAGTCTGATATTTTAAAAAAGGGATGCCGATTCAGCCGGAAGCTGAATGGGACATCCCTTTTCGCGGTTCATTGTCTCAATCTATAAAATGACTGTTTTATTCTTGCCCGTCTTCTTGGCTTCGTACAGGGCATCGTCCGCCTTCTGGAACACATGGTTTTTGGATTCGGCGCCCTGGAAATCATGCATGCCGATGCTCACCGTTACCGATTTCCCCTCCATTTCGGGAATCGGCAGATTGGCGATGCCCTTCCGGACCCGCTCTATGATTTCATAGGAGGCCTCAAGCGGTTTGGCGGTCAGTATAATGACAAATTCCTCGCCTCCGTAGCGGGCGGCGAAATCATCGGCGCCGATATGCTCCAGCACCGTCGCCGCGACCTGCCTGAGCGCAATGTCTCCCACCCCGTGCCCATAGGTATCGTTTACCTTTTTGAAATTGTCGATATCAAGTATGGCCAGCTGCATCGGGAACGGATTCGACTGCTGATGATCGATCAGCCAACTGAAATATTCGTGAAAGGTTTTATGGTTGTACAGATCCGTCAGAGCATCGATTTTGGACAGGCGGTCCATGATGATATTTTGAATACGCAAATCCTGCTCTGATTTCTCCGAGTTTTCCAGCGAGCGGATCAAATCCTGTCCCCGGCGGATAACCGCAAATCCCGTCAGTGCGGTTGCTGCAAAAATAATAGAAATCAGAATACTTTCAGACCACACGATATGGTTATGAACGGACAAAAGACTCAGCTGCACTATCATATAAAATAAACTGAATGCCGTCGAGGCGATCAGATAGGAGTTCTTCAGATATATCATGGAAACGAGAAGCGGAAACAGCATAATAAGGAGCGATGCCTGAATATTGGATGGAATGAGTATGGTGATAAATAAAGAAATTACATAGCTTCCAACCATGATGGAGACTTCGCATAATTTCGGCCTCCATTTGTGAATGCACTCAAGCAGAATAACGACTCCCAAAATAATCAAATCAGGAAGAAGGATGAGGGAATTGAACATTCGGCTTGATGTATGGACAAGCAGCCCAATCCAGAAGGCATTCAGCAGCACACGGTTCCAGTTCAGTTGGCGAGGAGTATGCGAAGGATTGAGCATAAGGTGTTCCTCATTTCCAGTAGCGATGTGTATATATTCGACAAGAATCCCCTTTTTTCCTCCCCTATGATGGCAGGCTTGGAATGTTCGTATTTTGTACAAAATCATACGTAATCATCCAAATAAACATTCGTTTTCATCCAAAAAACACGTATAATTATGTATATATTCATTGACATATTCGTCTATTTTCGTTAAGATTCTAGTGGTTCAAAAATATTTTTTATTGCAGATGTAAAATGATACTTTCGCGTGAACGCGTACTTGCTGTTCGTATATCCTCAAAGATAAGGTTTGGGGGTCTCTACAGGGAACCGTAAATTCCTGGCTACGGATGGGTGCCTTTGGCTTACCCTGATACCGGCCGGGTTTTTTGTTGTGCCGCCCTTACTTCGCATAATAAATTCGTTTATTGGAGGAACAGATGAGTAAATATGATGTAATCGTCGTCGGTGCCGGTCCTGCCGGTATTTTTGCCTGTTACGAGCTGACCCGGAAAGCCCCGCACTGGAAAGTGCTGCTGATAGACAAAGGACATGATATTTATAAGCGGAGATGTCCGATTCTGGAGGAAAAAATTCAGTTCTGTCCGCCGGCTGCCGGCCGCAAGGAGTTTGCCGGATGTCTGCCGGCCTGTTCGATTACCGCAGGCTTCGGAGGGGCGGGGGCATACAGCGACGGAAAATTCAACATTACGACTGAGTTCGGCGGCTGGATGACGGATTATTTGCCGCCCTCCAAGGTGCTGGATCTGATCCGCTATGTTGATTCCATCAACCTGGAGCACGGAGCGACGGAGATGATCACCGATCCTACGACCGACCCGATCCGGCGCATCGAGCAGCGCGGCTACGCGGCCGGACTCAAGCTGCTGCGTGCGCAGGTGCGCCATCTGGGAACGGAGCAGAATCTGGAAATTCTGAAGTCGATTTACGAATATTTGAGCACCCGCATTGACATGATGTTCAAGACGGAGGTGCAGGACATCGAGACGGTCAGCGAGAACGGCGCTCACCGGGTGACGGGCGTTACGCTGAAGAACGGGGAGACTTACGAGACGGAACTTGCCTTGGTTGCTCCGGGACGCGACGGTTCCGCCTGGCTCACGGATGTGCTGAAAAGACACCGGCTCAAAATGTACAACAATCAGGTGGATGTCGGCGTCCGGGTGGAGACCTCGGATGTCGTTATGCAGGAGATCAATGAGCATCTTTATGAAGGCAAATTCATTTTTAATACTTCGGTCGGTACCCGTGTCCGCACGTTCTGCAGTAACCCTTCCGGACATGTCGTCGTGGAGAACCACAGCGGGGTCATGGCGGCGAACGGGCACTCGTATAAGGACCCGGCGCTCGGTTCCTCCAACACGAACTTTGCCCTGCTCGTCTCTCATAAATTTACTGAGCCGTTCGACAAGCCCAATGAATATGCGCGCGAGATTTGCGAGCGGGCGAACGATCTGTCGAGCGGCGGAGTCATCGTGCAGAAGTACGGCGATATTTTGCGGGGGCGCCGCTCCACCGGGACGAGAATCGCCGAAGGCTTCGTCGAGCCCACGCTTAAAGAGGCGGTCCCGGGGGACCTCGGACTTGTGCTGCCGTACAATACGATGAAGAGTCTCATCGAAATGGTGGAGGCGCTGGAAAAGGTAACGCCGGGCATCGCCTCCGAGCATACGCTCTTTTACGGAGTAGAAGCCAAATTTTATTCGGCCCGTCCGAAGCTGTCGGAGACGTTCGAGACGGAAATTTCCGGCCTCTACTGCGGCGGGGACGGAGCAGGCATCACGCGCGGACTGGCCCAGGCGGGCGCGGCGGGCGTCTGGATCGCGCGGGGCATGCTGGATCGGGCCTGAGCGGTTTGATGCGGCAGCAAGTTTGAAGGAAAGCCGATTGTTTCCTTTCGGGGAGACAGGGCTTTCCTTTTTTAAATGAAACGATTTATAAACTTCTCGAAATGTAGAGCTGCATGAATGAAGGACATGTGATTACTCCATGAATCTTGTCGAAACACGAAGGATATTCATATAAAATGCATATACTTGGAGAATTTTTCCTGTTATAATGTCAATATACATAACATGAAGAAGTGGAGTGGAATGTCGTTGCGTAACAACCGTCAAGTCTTAGCTTTTACTGTCGCTCTTTCGCTGCTGGCCGGACTGTATGTGTTGTGGATTGAAATGTTGTGGATTCATAAGCTCGTGCTAATGTTGGTTGTTGTCTCCTTCGCTCTGTTCGCGCTGACCGCCTACCGGACTCGGACTCAGGAGCAGGAGCTTCTGCGCAAATCGGACGAACAGGTTCACACGCTCGGCAATGAAATGGTGGTGACGTCGGACCGAATGCATGGAGCGCTCGCGGAAATCAGCCGGCATACGGGCGAACTGCAGCAGACGGCCGATTACTCCCATCAGTCCGAGATGGCGCTGAAGAGCAGGAGCTATGAAGCCAGAGCGAATATGGAGGTGGCCACCACGACGATGGACGGCGTGGCGGAGGCTGCGGAACGAATTCAAGGACTGACGGACAAGCTCGGGATGAGCATGCGGGAAGCCAACAGAGAAGTTGCGGAAATGCTCGATTCCCTGGGGAACACCGATGCCGTTATGAAAGAGCTCAAAGAACAGAGCGGTAATATGTTTGAGGAGTTCGCTTCCCTGAGCAAGCTTATTGCGATGGTGGAAAGCATCAACGAAGTGATCGTGGGCGTGGTGGAGGAAACCTCGCTGCTGGCGCTTAACGCCTCTATCGAAGCAGCAAGGGCGGGAGAGCAGGGCAGAGGCTTTGCCGTGGTGGCCGACCGCATCCGCAAGCTGGCCGAGCAGAGCCGAACCTCCGTGGACCGTTCCTCCGCGCTGCTGCTGGATCTTAACAAGGGAGTAGGGCAGGTGCTTGAATCCGTTGATAAAGAGAGGGCTTCTGTGGAGAGGGGCGTAGGCGAGGTGGGGGCCGTGAGGGCGCGCCTTGGCGAAATTGCGGCCACGGTAAAGACGGTGGATACGGCGGTCGGCGATACGGTGAAGGCGGCCAGCCAACAGGGCGAGCTGATCGGCGGCGCTTTGCCCGAGCTGCGCAGCGCGGTAGCCTTGCTGAACGAGACGATTGCGAGCGTCGACCTTATGCTGGATCAAGTGAACCGGCAGCGGACGCAAATCGGGGAGCTGAACGGAGTCAGCGCGAGCCTGCTGGCCGAATCGCAGGCGCTGCGGCAGTCCGTAACCCGGATCGCCGGCAGCGAGGAGATTGAGGAAGGCCGTTACGCCGAGAAGCTGGAGGTGATGCAATCCCTGCTTCTGCACATTGCCGCCAAAGAGGACTTATATATGCCCGACCCGGATGTCCACAAACGGGTATTGGTTTCCTGTCTTACGGAGACGCCGGATCTGCAGGCCATTTGGTCGAACCGGACGGACGGAACCTTTATTTTCTCCGAGCCTGCGGCGGGCCTGCTTAATGCGAAGCGGCGCGATTGGTGGAGCGGGGCGATGAGTGACGGCGCTTTTGTCTCCAAGCCCTATGTGTCGGCCATAACAAAGCGTTCATGCGTGACACTGTCGAGAGCCATAACAAATGATCAGGGAGAGAAGGTTGGCGTCATCGGCATCGATCTGGCCGTATAACCGGCAGCAAGGGCTTTTGGCCCGAAGAAGTTGAATGATGATGGATACGGCGGGCGCTATCGGGTTTCATTTCCGGGCGCCTTTTTTTCAAATCCGGGGATGTTTTGGGTTGGACAAATAAAGGGCATCAGCCTATAATGACCGATATATTACCGATATATTTTAATTATGGGGGCAAGAAAGCGATGCAGTATACGTTCGTCATTCTGCTGCAGCTGCTGGAACGCGCGGCGCTGCTGCTTATGACTTTGTTTGTATTGACCCGGGTGCCGCGGTTTAAGGAAATTTTTCAAAAAGGGGCGTACGCGCCGCAGGAGCTGATCATTGCCACCGTTATTTTCAGCCTGTTCGCCATATTCAGCACGTACAGCGGTATTAAGGTGGAAGGCTCCCTCGTCAATGTGCGGATTGTAGCCATCATGGCGGGCGGCATTCTGTTCGGTCCCTGGGTGGGGCTGATTACCGGTATTATTTCCGGCGTTCACCGGTTTCTGATCGATATCGGCGGCGTCACCTCGGTGCCCTGTCTGATTACCAGCATCGCGACCGGTGTCGTTTCGGGGATTATCTACCGTCACACGTCCGCCGAGCGCCGCTGGCAGGCCGGGATTCTGGCGGGAATGGGCTGCGAAGCGCTGACGATGCTGCTGATTCTCGTCATGGCCCATCCGTCGTCGCTCGGCGTTGAAATCGTATCGAAGATTGCCTTTCCGATGATTATGAGCCAGGTCAGTGTCGGACTCATCGTCATGCTTGTCCAGAGTGTGGAAGGGGAGAAGGAGCGGATCGCCGCAAGGCAGTCCAAGCTGGCCCTTGATATCGCGAACAAGACGCTCCCCTATTTTCGCAGCATCAATCCGCAGTCTCTGCGCAAAATATGCACGATCATCAAAGAAGACATCGGCGCGGACGCGGTCGCGATTACGGATACCCGGTGCATTCGCGCCTACGTCGGCATCGGGGAAGAATATTATGCCGAGAAGAACGAGATTATCAGCGATGCCACGAAAATTACGCTGTCCAGCGGGGAAATCACGATCCGCAATAACGATACCGAATACAATCATCAGCATATCAAGTCGCTGATCATCATTCCCCTGAAAGAAAAGGGCGAAGTCACCGGCGCGCTCAAAATTTATTACACCAAAGCCCACAAAATCACCTATTCCCTCCAGGCAATGGCCGTCGGCCTGTCCCAGATTATTTCCACGCTGATGGAGGTCTCCCGGGTGGAGGACATCAAGGAAATGGCGAACAAGGCGGAGCTGAAGGCGCTCCAGACCCGGATCAATCCCCATTTTCTGTTCAACGCGCTGAACGCCATCGTCTCCTCCATCCGCATCGACCCTGATAAGGCCCGGGAGCTTATCATCAATCTGTCCGGCTATATGCGGTACAATCTGGAGCTCACCGACGATTTTATCGATATCCGCAAAGAGCTTCAGCAGGTTCGGCACTACGTGGAGATCGAGAAAGCGCGTTTCGGAAGACGCCTTACGGTTCTCTACGATATCGATGACGAGACGGAGGTTCGCATCCCAAGCCTCATCATTCAACCCTTGGTGGAAAATGCGATTGTACACGGCATACTGAAAGGGCGGGGCGTAGGAACGGTGACGATTTCGGTCAAGGACCGGGGCGACAGCGTGCGGATCGGCATCCGCGACACCGGGGTCGGCATCAGCGAAGAAACGATCCGGAAGGTATACGAAGGCAGCATGCCGGAGAACAAGATCGGGCTGTTTAACGTGCATCAGCGGGTGAAGCTGATTTATGGCGAGGGGCTGACGATTACGAGGCTGGATAAAGGGACGGATATAACTTTCGATGTGAAAAAGGAGAACCGATGAGAGCGATAATCGTAGAGGATGAAGAGCTGGCCAGACAGGAGCTGGCCTACCTGATTCGGGCGAACAGCGGCATAGAGATTGCGGCCGAGTTCGATGACGGGCTGGACGCGCTGAAATATTTGCAGGCCAATCAGGTGGATGTACTGTTTCTCGACATCAATATCCCTTCCGTGGACGGTGTGCTGCTGGCGCAGAATATCAGCAAATTTTCCGTGAAGCCCTATATTGTGTTCATCACCGCGTATAAGGAGCATGCCGCCGAAGCGTTCGAGATTGAGGCCTTCGATTACATCCTGAAGCCGTATAACGAAACGCGGATCAAGGGGATGCTGGGCAAGCTCGAGGCTACTTTAGCGCACCGGCCGGGTGGAGAAGAGGAGCGCAATCCGGTCAGCAACAAGATCAATCTGTGGAAAAATGAAAAGATCATCGTCGTCGACGCCGACGACATTTACTACGCCTCGGCCCAGGAGAAGACGACGAGCGTCTTTACGCGAAACGAAGAGTACTCCATGGGGGTCAGCATCACCGAGTTTCACGGACGTCTACCGCAGGATCGCTTTTTCCGCTGCCACCGTTCTTTTATTGTCAACCTGTCCAAAATCAAGGAAATCATCCCCTGGTTTAACAACACCTACCTGCTTAGGCTGCGCGATCTGGACTTTGAAGTACCGGTCAGCCGCAGCAAGGTCAAGGAATTCAGGCAGATTATGCGCCTGTAGAGGCCGTTCATTCCTTCTTTCCGTCATTTCGTTCCGTATTTCATCCGCATTTTTGCAATCAAGCTACAATAAAGATGCAAGAGGCGCTCATGAACGCGGCCATACCCGAAGGAAAGAAGGAACGAACCATGTCGGTAGGGACTAAAGCAAACAACCGTTTTCTAATCGTACTGGGAACCATTATTATGCAGATGGGTCTGGGAACCATTTATACCTGGAGCTTGTTCAACCAGCCGCTCGTAACGAAATATGGCTGGGAGCTCGGCTCCGTATCTACAACCTTTTCGATCACAAGCTTTGCGCTGGCATTCGCGACACTTTTTGCGGGCAAGCTTCAGGATAAAATCGGGCTTCGCCGCCTGACGGCCGTGGCGGGTGTTCTGCTTGGCCTCGGTCTGATGTACAGCTCGCAGGCAAGCTCGCTGCCGATGCTGTACCTGTTGGCAGGAGTAATTGTTGGGTATGCGGACGGAACAGCTTATATCACGTCGCTGTCGAATCTGATCAAATGGTTCCCGAACCGCAAGGGCCTGATCTCGGGAGTATCGGTCGGCGCGTACGGAACAGGCAGTTTAATCTTTAAATATGTGAACGCCCATCTGATCGGATCGGTCGGAGTCTCCCGTACGTTTCTGTACTGGGGCATGATCGTCATGGCCATGGTGGTTATCGGTTCGCTGCTTGTCAGAGAGGCCTCCGCGGCGCCGGCCGGAACGGCCAAAGCATCATCGCTGCTCGCCCCGCTGGAGAAAAAGGATTACACAGTGGGCGAAATGCTGCGCACCAAGCAAGCCTACCTGTTGTTCACCATCTTCTTCACCGCCTGCATGAGCGGCCTCTATCTGATCGGCATTGTCAAGGACATCGGCGTGAAGCTGGCCGGTCTGGATGTGCAGACCGCGGCCAATGCGGTAGCGATGATCGCCATCTTCAATACGGCCGGACGCCTTATCCTCGGCGCGCTGTCCGACAAAATGAGCCGCCTGAAGCTGGTTGGCGCAACGATGGCTGTTACCGCCGTCGCCACTCTGACTCTCAGCTTCGCGCAGCTGAACTTCGGACTGTTCTTTGCCTGCGTGGCAACTATCGCCTTCTGCTTCGGCGGCAATATTACCGTCTTTCCGGCAATTGCCAGCGACTTCTTCGGCCTGAAGAACCATAGCAAGAACTATGGCATCATCTATCAAGGGTTCGGCATCGGGGCATTGTCCGGTTCGTTCATCGCCGCTTTCCTGGGCGGATTCAAACCGACCTTCGTCACGATCGGCGTACTGTGCCTGATTTCCTGCCTGATCGCCGTGATGCTGAAACCGCCGGTTCAGGTCCGTAAGGAACGGAAGCGGAACCCGGAAATGCCCGGACGCACCGTATACGGAAAGATTTCTTAAGGAAGTAGCCGCCATCTCAGGCTTCGGCCTGCAAGGTGTGACTTCATATAGCTTCAAGCAAGGCTTTGAGCAAGAGTTTCGAGTGATGTCGGAAACTACAAGACCGCCCAACCGCAAATGGTTTAAACCTCCGAAATGAATAGAAAAAGGGCGGCAAAAACGAAAAAGAGACGGTTCCCGCGGGTCAACATAGACCTGAGGGAGCCGTCTTTTTCGAAATAGCAGAATGTATAAGCTGTGCGCTTATCATTTTGTCTTATATTTCTACGAGAAACGGTACCTAAAAGCGATACTCGTATCGCTACTTCGGAAGCTTAAGCTCCCTAAAAGGACGGCGAAGCCGTTTCTTCTTGTATGCGAACATGATAACATCGCGACTATCCGATAAATGGTAAAATAATCAAACGGGGGAGGAAGCGCATATGCCTTATTGTCCAACAGGAAAAGCGGAGCTTTATTATGAAGATTTAGGGGAAGGAAAGCCTATTGTAATGATCCATGGGTTCAGCCCTGACCATCGCCCGCTACAATGAGGAGATTTTATCCGGCTGCCGCTTGGCGGACGAAGCATTTCTGGCAGGGATCAAAACCCGGTACAGCTTCTCTTTTTCGGTTGACACGAACGTATTTGATAAGCCTGGACTCTTGATCACGGGAAGACAGGATTCCATGGTGGGATACCAGGATGCCTCTATCCTATTGGATAAGTATACGAGGACATCCTTTGCGGTCCTGGACCGTGCAGGACATAATCTGCAAATCGAGCAGCCGGGGCTGTTCAACGCCTTAATGCATGAGTGGCTCGACAGGGTGGAAGAGGACGGGTTAAAGTAACCGGCAAAGAGCTTTATGGGAACGAAACATACAGTCGCTGCCGCCTTCTTGGCCCTCTCTTGCAGCGGATATGCATTAAACGGAGGATAGTGAAGAATGGAGAGCTATAGCTGGATATTCGAAAAACAACAATCTTATTTTACCAGCGGGGCAACACAAGAATTAAGCTATCGGATCGACGCGCTTCGCCGTTTAAAGGGGAGTATAAGAGCGCATGAAAGGCAGCTGCTCAACGCTTTAAAAAGTGATTTGAACAAGTCGGAATTCGAAGCTTACTCTACGGAAATCGGAATCGTTCTTGAGGAAATCGGATTTACGCTGAAGCATTTGCGGGCATGGGCCAAGCCCCGTAAAGTAAAGACGCCAATCACGCACTGGGGCTCCAAAGGGTTCATTTATTCCGAACCGTACGGCGTCAGCTTGATTCTCGCTCCCTGGAATTATCCGTTCCAATTGGCGGTGGCTCCTTTGGTCGGAGCGATTGCCGCTGGAAACTGCGCGGTCCTGAAGCCGTCCGAATTAACCCCGAGGACTTCGGAGACGATCTCAGAGATTATCCGTGCAAGCTTTCAGGAAGAGTATGTTTCCGTCATCCAGGGCGGAATTGAAACAAGCGAGGCGCTGCTGAAGGAGAAGTTTGACTATATCTTTTTTACCGGGAGCGTTCCTGTCGGGAAGATCGTTATGGAAGCCGCCGCACGGCATCTGACACCGGTCACCTTGGAGCTTGGAGGAAAAAGCCCCTGCATCGTCCATGAAGACGCCAATCTCAAGCTGGCCGCGAGGCGCATTGCCTGGGGGAAATTCATGAACGCCGGACAAACCTGCGTAGCGCCGGATTATATCTATGTCCATCAAAGCGTCAAGGACCGATTCCTGAGTGAACTGAGAGACGCGGTAAAAGAGCTGTACGGGGAACAGCCTCTGCTGAATCCGGGTTATACGAGAGTGGTCAGCAGGAGGCATTTTGACCGGCTTGAGGCGTTTCTGGGCAACGGGACAATGCTGTTTGGCGGAGGAACGGACAAGGAAAATCTAACGATTGAACCGACCGTTCTGGAGGATATCGGCTGGGAACATCCCGTGATGAAGGAGGAAATCTTCGGGCCCATCCTTCCCGTGCTGGGATACCAACATCTGTCCGAGGCGGCTTACGGAATTCGCAATCAGCCGGGTCCGCTTGCGCTGTATTTGTTCACGGAAAGCAAGAGTGTGCAGGAGGAGGTGCTGAAGAGCGTTTCCTTCGGCGGCGGATGCATCAATGACACTGTGTATCATATCGTGTCTCCGTATCTGCCGTTTGGGGGAGTAGGGAACAGCGGGATGGGAGCATATCACGGACAAGCGGGCTTTGACACCTTCTCGCACCGCAAGAGCGTTCTGAAGCAGACGACACGTTTCGATCTGCCTTTCCGGTACCCGAATCGGAAGAACGGGCTTAAGCAGATCAAGCGGTTCTTGAAATGAAGGCTGCGGCCGGGTCAACTTCATAACCCGGATGAAGTATGGAGCTTGAGTTCAAGCAGGCGCGTATGAGCGGGAAAACATCCCTTTTATTCAAGGGAAAAGGGACGTCCTGCGACCCTATGCGGGAAAAGCTCCGGCTTATTGGCCGGGTTTTCTATGTTTCTGAACAAAACGCCTGATTAAGGGGGAGGAATTCCCTCACAGGCTTGGCATATGTTCTCCTTTTGAAAAATAAGAGGTAGGAATTCCATTTCATCTCTTCTGGGCCCGATTTCACACAATCCGTCCGGCGGTGAGGGGTTGCGAGCGTGAATTGCTCTTGGGGAGGCGGATAACAAGCGGGACCGGGCAGGGATAATTCCCTACCCGGTCCCGCTTGTTATGGTATTGCTCATTAATCCCTATACAATATCGGCATATCACGGCGGGAGAGATTTTAGGGAATCCTCTTCAGCCCTCCAGCAGCAGCGCTTCCGGGTCCTCCAGCAGTTCCTTGACCTTGACGAGAAAGCTTACCGCTTCCGAGCCGTCGACGATCCGGTGGTCGTAGGACAAGGCGATGTACATCATCGGCCGGTTGACCGTCGTTTCTTCGTCGATGGCGATCGGGCGGAGCTGGATCTTGTGCATGCCCAGAATGCCGACCTGCGGAGCATTCAGGATCGGCGTTGACATGAGGGACCCGAATACGCCGCCGTTGGTAATCGTAAAGGTGCCGCCCTGAAGGTTGGAGAGGGCGAGCGTATTGGCGCGGGCTTTGGACGCAAGCTCGGCGATCTGCCGCTCAATCTGCGGGAAGCTGAGCCGGTCGGCGTCCCGGACCACGGGCACGACAAGGCCTTCCTTGGCGGATACGGCAATGCCGATGTCGTAATATTTCTTGATCAGGAGGTCCTCGCCGTCGATTTCCGCATTGAGCAGCGGATAAGCTTTGAGCGCGCCGACGACCGCCTTGGTGAAGAAGGACATGAAGCCGAGGCCGATGTCATGCTTCTCCTTGAAGGTATCCTTGCGGCGTTTGCGGATATCCAGAATCGCGGTCATGTCCACCTCATTGAAGGTGGTCAGCATGGCCGCCGTATGCTGCGCCTCCACCAGGCGGCTGGCAATCGTCAGCCGTCTGCGCGACATGCGCTTGCGCTCCGTCTCTTTGCCGTCCGCCGCCTTGCCCGGCGGCGGCGTGCTGCCGGCCGGCGCGCTCTGCGGCGCGGCCGGGGCCGGGATCGGCGCAGCGGGCACCGCTGCTGCGCCATGGCCCTTCACATCGGCCTGGCCAATCCGGCCGATGGGATCGCGCGCGCCGACCTCGGCGAGGTCGATGCCGCGCTCGCGCGCGAGCTTGCGCGCACCCGGCGAAGCCAGGTACGCGGAGCCGTTTTCGGCGGCCGGACCCTCGGGGGCCGCCGCCGGAGCGGCAGCCGCGGGCTGCGCCGCCGCGGTTGCTGCGGGCGGCTGCGCTGTCGGCTGAGCCTCCGCAGCCGGTGGCTTGCCGCCTGCGGGAGCGCCGCCGCCGAGCCTGCCGATCACTTCGCCGACCGCGACATTCTCCCCGGCTCCCCGCAAAATCGCGGAAATGACGCCGCCCTCCTCGGCGCTGATTTCCAGGTTGACCTTATCCGTTTCCAGCTCGGCCAGAACGTCCCCCTGGCCGACGGTATCGCCTTCTTTTACATGCCACTTATAGATCGTACCTTCGGTAATGGATTCGCCCAAATCGGGCACTTTAATTTCAGACACAGGCCGCTACCTCCCCAAAGTGTGGATTTCTGCTATCGTGACACCGTCCCCGGAAGGAGACGGCACAGCCGCTTTTGCTTGCGAGTTCAAATTCAGGGCCTCAGTGACGATTCTCCGCTGCTCGAAGCTGTGGACGTCCGCGTATCCGCTCGCCGGACTTGAGCGTTCCGGACGGCCGATATACCGGACGCCGGTATGGGCCGGCGCAATGTCGCGCAGCCGCGGCTCGGCGTAGCTCCAGGCGCCCATGTTCTTCGGCTCTTCCTGCACCCAGACGATTTCCTGAAGGGAGCCGAAAGAGCTGAGATGGGCGGCCAGCTCGCGCTCGGGGAACGGATACAGCTGTTCCAGACGCAGGATGTGCAGCCATGACCAGTCTCTGCCCTGGGCCGCTTCCAGCTCGGTTTCCAAATCGATGGCGATTTTGCCGCTGCATACGACCAGCCGCTTGACTTCGCCCGGCTTTTGTCCAAGCAGCGGTTCAGAGAATACCGCTTGAAACTGACCGGTAGCCAGCTCAATGCCGGAGGAAGCGCTGCGCGGGTTGCGGATCAGGCTCTTCGGCGTCATAATGACGAGCGGCCTGGCGTCCGCCTGCCCGCACAGCGAAGCCTGACGGCGGAGCAGATGGAAGTATTGCGCCGCGCTGGTCAGGTTAGCAACCGTCCAGTTCTCCTCGGCCGACAGCTGCAAATAACGTTCCATTCTGCCGCTGGAATGCTCCGGTCCCTGGCCTTCGTAGCCATGGGGCAGCAGGATGGTCAAATTGCTGCGCTGGGTCCATTTGGCCCGTCCGGCGGAGATGAACTGGTCGAAAATGACCTGCGCTGCATTGGCGAAATCGCCGTACTGCGCTTCCCATAGCACGAAGGTCTCCGGCGCGAACACATTGTAGCCGTACTCGTAGCCGAGCACCGAAGCTTCCGACAGCGGGCTGTTATACACCCCGAAGGAAGCGCGGGCGTCCTCAAGCTGGTGAAGCGGGGCGAAGAGCGCTCCGCTGTCGCTGTCATGAAGCACGAGATGCCGCTGGGAGAAGGTGCCGCGCTGCGCGTCCTGGCCGCTCAGCCGGATCGGCGTCCCGTCCTGCAGAATCGTGGCGAAGGCGAGCGTTTCGGCCAGCGCCCAGTCCACCTTTTCCCCGTCATTCAGCAGGTCCTTGCGCCGCTGCAAAATGCGCTGCAGCTTCGGATATACCTTGAAACCGTCCGGAACGGACAAAAGCTGGCGGTTAATGCTTTGCAGTCGGCCCAGCGGCACGGCGGTTGCGGGCGTCCGGCTTTCCCCGGTCTGCACGGCGACCGCAGCTTTGACTTCGCCGTTCTTCTGCTTGCCCTCCTTCATCCGCTCGTAAGCCTGCTGAAGCACATTCTCCGCTTCACCGCTCATCTTCGCCACCTCTTCAAGAGTGACGAGCTTCTCGTGTTCCAGCCGCTGCGCATAAATCCGGTAAACGGTAGAGTGATTCTTCACCTTGCCGTACACAATCGGCTGGGTCATTTCAGGGTCGTCCATTTCATTATGTCCGTGTCTGCGGTAGCCGACAAGATCGATGAGGAAATCTTTTTTGAACAGACTGCGGTAAGCGCTGGCCAGACGGACGGCGGCGATGCAAGCTTCCGGGTCGTCGGCATTGACGTGTACGATCGGAATTTCATAGCCTTTGGCAAGATCGCTCGCGTAGTGCGTGGAACGGGAATCCTCGCTTTCCGTTGTAAAGCCGATGCGGTTATTGACGATGATGTGGATCGTTCCGCCATTCTGGTACCCGTTAAGCTTGCCGATGTTCAGCGTCTCGGCCACAATTCCTTCGCCGGGGAAGGCGGCGTCTCCGTGCATCAGTACGGCCATGGCCTTGTTCGTGTCCAGCCCAGGCAGCCCCGGAGCACTCCGGTCTTCCTGGGCCGCGCGCGTAAAGCCTTCCACGACCGGGTTGACGAACTCCAGATGGCTCGGATTGTTAGCGAGCGTCAGACGGGCGCGCACGGTCTCGCCTTCGTGCACCGCACGGTCGGCGCCCAGATGGTATTTCACGTCTCCGGTCCAGCCGTAGTTGATGCCCATGGAGCCTTCGGACGGGAACAGCTCCTTGTTCGGAGAGTGATGGAATTCGGAGAAAATAATATCGTAAGGTTTCCCCAAAATATGTGCGAGCACATTCAAACGGCCCCGGTGAGCCATGCCCATCAGGATATGTTCCGCGCCGTCATGCGCGGCCGCCCGGACGATCTCGTCCAGCATCGGAACCAGCACGTCGGTGCCTTCCAGGCTGAACCGTTTCTGGCCGACGAACGTCTTGTGCAGGAAGGTCTCGAAATATTCCACCTCGATCAGCCGGTTCAGCAGAGCTTTGCGCTCCGCCGCCGTCAGCGGGGCGGGGGAGGTAGCCGATTCGGCCTGGTTGTTCAGCCAGCGGAGCTCTCGCTCGTCGTGGACATGGCCGAACTCGTAGGCGATCGTCTTGGTATAAGCTTGGCGCATCCGGTGATAAGCGTCCCAGCCTGTCTGCACATCCTGCGGAGCGTTCTCCCAGATGAGCGAGGCCGGCAGGGCCAGCAAATCCTCGCGCGTAAGTTCATAAGTCTCGGGGTTCAGCCATTTGGCCATGGAATCATGGACTTGCTCCAGCGGGTCGATATCGGCCGCCAGGTGGCCAAAATTGCGGATGTTCGCAATCAGCTTGGAGGCTCTGACCGCTTTTCGGAGCCAGTCGGTATCTCCGGACAGCGAAGGTCCGGGGGTTCTGGCGGCCTCGGATGTCAGCGGAGGGGGGCCATAGATGGCGAAGAGTTCGCGGTAGTGGGCTTCGACGGAAGAAGGATCTCCGGCGAACTGTTCGTATTTTTCCTGGATGTAACCCAGATTGGGACCGTAATACCTGCTCCAAACGGATTCGTTGTAGGACTCATTGGCTGACATAAAAACATCCTCCTAACGGTTAAACTCCAAAGGGCGCCGAAAGACAGCCGGCTTAAGGAGCTGCAATGATTACGTTTTCATTCTATAACAATGCTAGCCGATTATAAAGTTATTGCTTCATCCTATTGTGCTACTTTCAATATATGTAATCAATTCAACCTTTCGTCCAATCCGTTCGAAAAAAGGCATGATTAATAATGCTTGTCTTCTCTTTGCCGCTCAGACCGAACAGGAGGCGATAAATTCTGATTATCGGGCCTAAATAACTATATAAATAATTTTTGACATTCGAAAAATATGATTAGGGGACTTGAAAAACGGGTATGTGTAATCTATAGTCCTTATATACTACACACTTCCAAGGTCATACATAAATGAAAGCGGTTGCTATATTTGGATCATTATTTCATCCCGGTTTGATTTTCCCTTCCGCGCAATTTATAAGATTTCCAATATTCGACACACTTTTGGCCAAGTCTTTTGTATAATATCCTTGCAACCTCAATACAATGAAGATCGGAACAAGATCCTTAAAACAAGGGTCCAGTAAAAGGTAAACTTGCTGAAAGGCAAGGGCACAAAGTCTCGGGTCTAAGGTGATCTTTAGAAGCTACGACGGCCGGACTGCCTGGGGACAAAAATCTTAGGAGGAGATTTTTTGGATAAGTCCAACCAGGGGAACATCGGAGAACTGCAGACGGTAGATCTTGATATGGAATGGGTATATTTGCTTCTGAAAGCAAAGAAGCAAGGGATTCATGCGGATGAAATTCGTCGGTTCTTCAATGACAGGACACTGAAGGCTATGTAGGGGAAGGTTCTGAAGACATTATTAAATCATAGTGAGAGAGGCCATGGCGGCGCGGCGTCATGGCCTCTTTATGTCAATATAAGAATTTTCAAGCTTCGAGCCTGCAATTCTTATATTTCTACGAGAAACGTAGTTGCGTCCTGCAGGGACGCCGTCAGGCGTTTCTTCTTGTGAATAAATTGTGGTTTTATTGTTCCTTTTGATCAAGCCGCCACTTCTGGTAATCCAGAAACTCCTTGAACTCGCGTTTGCTGACACCCGAGGACATAGCCTCCTGCACCAGCTTGAACCATTCCGAATCGAGCGGTTCCTCCTGCGTATCGGAAAGCTCTCCATAGAGAAGAATGTGAACGGGAACGTCCAGAGCTTCGGCAATTTTTTCGATGAATTGGATAGAGGGGTTGGATTGGATGTTGCGTTCAACATTGCTTAAGTACGATTTGGCCACATCCGCCTTGCCTGCGAGTTCGGATAAGGATAACCCCTTCTCGAGGCGGAGCTGCTGAATGTGCTGTCCTATGTTATCTGGCACGACGAGTTACGCCCCCCTCCTTGCTTTTTTGTACTAGTATAGCAAACGTCCGCAGACATGGCAAAACCGGCATTTTCCAGATTTGTACGAGAAATCCGAAAGCTGCCGGCCGACTAACCGTTAATTTATAAAATGATGATTCCCGCGTCGCTGCGCCCGCGAAGGGTCAAGGCAAACGCACACCCCGGGAACTGACATACAGGTCATACCATTCTTTGCGGGTAAGCGTAAGCTTGTCCGCGCCTTCGCAGGCAGCGATGCGCTTCGGATTTACCGTTCCGATGACAGGCTGAATCGCGGCAGGATGCGTCATCAGCCAGGAAAGGACGACAGCCTCGGGAGTTGTCCCTTTTTCCTCGGCCAGCGTTTGGACAAGGCGGGCGGTGCTGCGGACCGTTTCCGGTTCTCCATCCCCGAGCGGACGTCCGCTGTATTTGCCTTGGGCGAGCGGTCCCCAGGCCTGAAGCTGGATATTCTCCAGCCTGCAGTGCTCAATCGTCCCTTCGGGCATGCCGTGGGCTTTCCAGGCCTCCTGGTTCACGCTCACGACCGAATCGAGCCAAAAGATTTTCTCAAGGCTCATTTCCAGCTGATTGACGACAAATGGCTCGTCACTGTACGCCTGAAGCAGCTTGATCTGCCCTTCGCTCATATTGGATACGCCGAAATGCCGCACCTTGCCGGACTCCTTCAGAAGGCGGAGGGCTTCACCGACCTCTTCGGGGTCCATCAGCGGATCGGGCCGGTGCAGCAGCAAAATATCAAGATACTCGGCACCGAGACGCGACAGAATACCATCCACACTGCTCAGGATATGGCTCTTGGAAAAATCGAACACATTGGAGCTTTCGCCCGGTTCCGCCAGCTTGATACCGCACTTCGATTGAAGAATGATACTCTCGCGCAGCTCCGGGCGTTCTTTAAGAACGGTGCCGAATACCTTCTCCGCTTTGCCGCGGGTATAAATATCGGCGTGGTCAAACATATTGATGCCGATAGAGAGCGCCGCTTCGACAGCTTCATGTCCTTCCTTGATCAGCTCTTCGGTAATCGGCTCGCGGTCCCAGCCTCCGCCAAGGCCCATACAGCCCAGGACCAGCCGGCTTGCGGGGATTCCGCGTTTGTTTAGTGGCAACGTTTTCAATACGATCCCTCCGTCATTGTGATTGATGACATCAAGGATATTGTACAACTTTAAAAGCCGGTATGGTACTTTTTATCACTGGAGGAGCAGTGCTTGGTGACTTCTTTATCCTGCTCCTCATGTTTCTCCAATTTCAAATCCTGGGCGGGAATCGGGTCGGAATGCAGCTCGTCCTCATGGAGGTCGAACAGACTCGGATTGTCCGCCCGGTACTGCTTGGGATGATCCCGCCGGTGGCCTTTCAGGCCTTTTTGTGCGCCGGAGACTGCGGTGAATGCATACATCCAAGCGCTATACCGCCGCCTCTTTGGTGCGAAGTTGTCTGGACTCAATGTAGCTGATAAAAAACTCCGTAAGCTCCGGATCGAACTGGCTGCCCGCGCAGGCTTTAAGCTCGACAATCGCTTCTTCGACGGATTTGGTCGGCTGGTAGGGCCGTTCCGTTGTCATGGCGTCGAAGGAATCGATAATGGTCAGCATCCGGCACAGCTTTGGAATTTCCTCGCCTTTGAAACCATGGGGATAACCCTTGCCGTCGTATCTTTCGTGGTGCAGCTCGATATAGGCGGACAAATCCTTGAACTTGTCGTTGGTCATCGCCATCTGCTTGCCCCAGGTGACATGCCATTTCACCATTTCCCACTCCTCGGGCGTAAGCTTCTCCTTTTTATTCAGAATGCTCCAAGGAATTTCCAGCTTGCCGATATCGTGAATCAGCGCACCCAGCGTGAACTGGCGCTTGGAGAGGCTGTCCAGCTGCAGCAGCTCGCTGATGTCCATGGCGTAGCGGAATACCCGCTTGGAATGCTTGAAGGTCTCCATGTCCTTGTACATGAACAGGTTTAGCTGCTGCTCGATATCCCGCACGTCCTGGCTGAAATCGATATCCTGCTCAAGCAGCGATTGGTGGCCGTAAATATGAACCATATTCTTGCCCTGCTTCTTGGCGTAATACAGCGCCTGGTCGGCCTGTTCCACCAGCTCCGATTTATCGTGGATGTCGGAACGGTAGCCTGCGATGCCCGCCGAGAAGGACAGACAGCCCTGGGGGAAAATCTCCGCGCCGTCAAAGCGGGAATTGTTCAGCGTTTTGCGAAGGCGGTCGAGAAAGTCTTTAGCCTGGTCGGTATCGTAAGAGGGCATCAGAAGCGTGAACTCTTCTCCGCCGTAGCGGGAGACGACCATTTCCGCGCCGTCGCATTCCTTCTTCAGCAATTCCGCCAAAAACACGATCAGCCCGTCGCCCTTGAGATGGCCGAAGTGGTCGTTGTATTTCTTGAAATTGTCGATATCGATCATGGCCAGCGACAAGGAGGAACCTGTGCCCCGGGATTTGCGCATTTCCTCTTCCAGCGCCAGCTCGAAATAGCTGTGGTTGAACAGGCCCGTCCGCGGATCGCGATTCGCCCGCTCTTCGATGTCACGGTACATCGTAAACATTTGTTTGAAGGAATAGGACAGCAAGATGCTGAGACAGAGAAACAGGGCCAGACCGAAAATATGATTGTGATACAAAAGAATGGTCAGCACAAGCGACAGCACGAGGGTGCAGAGGTAGGCAATGATCGTATCCTTGAGCATCCCTTTTAATGTTTCGTACAAGTTTTCATTATAGAAGACATAGTAGTAAAGGACGATCAGCAGCGTGTTTACAATAAAGTAGATCGCCATGCCTCCGGCGTACGCTGCCAGATGGTTGTCCATAAGCGGTCCCCGTACGCCGCCCAGCGCTGCAAAGGAGTAGGACGCCGAGGCATTTATGATGGAATATACGGCAAAGTTGATCAGGTGTTTCCACCAGACGGTTTTTCGTTCAATCAGGAAAATCACCGCGGACGAAACCAGAAGAACGGTCAAGCTGAACGAGGGGCCGAATACGAAAATGCAGGCCAGATAAACGGAGGAGTCGAGGGATAATCCGTTGCCCTGCGGAGGAAGCTGGAATGTAAAGATCGTCAGCACCACAGCCGCTCCTGCCAGCGCATAGACCCATACCCAGGTTGGGGAGGTGTAATGGAAAAAAGCGCCCCGATTATATAAAGTGAACAGGCCAAGTCCAGTAAGACAAATGGCAACTGCGTATAGATGACCCAGGTTCAGCTTGGCAATGGCTGTGTCCCGCTTTGACAATGGTGATCCTCCTCTCGTAAGTGTCGTGTTGCTCGATTTATTTTAAGGGATTTAATGAAAATTTCATAGATGTGGCAGGCAAAATAAGAACGTACAAGAAGAAACGTCTTCCCGCCCCATAAGGGATGGAAACGTATTCCAAAGAAACAGGAAACTCATTCCCTACTTAATATTGTCGGAAAATGTCTTTGCCTTTGTTAATATGATAAAAAAGCAGGCTGAACATCAGCCTGCCTCTCTCGTGCCTTTGGATCAACGGCCGCCGCCGATGAGTCTGAATCCGGAAGTCAAAGCCATAACTACGGAAGCAACGATAACCGTATTGATAATAATGCGCGAATATAACACGCCATCCAGTTTCTTTTTCACAATTGCTCACCCCTTTCGGTAACGGATCGTCAAGACTGCTTGGCTTCCATCTCCTGTGTGTTTGGATCCCGTCGTTTGTCCGGAACAAGAATGTACTGAAGATAGAGGAAAATCCCCGCGTTCATCACAATATCGCCGATGCTGATGACCTGGGTGCGCGGATAAGGCTTGGACAGCGGAATAATGTCCCCCAGAAACGACAGCCTGGTCGCTGAATCCATCAGAAAATGCTTCGTAGCGACGGTTCCCGACTCAAGCAAATGCACGTAATAGGGGTCCAGAACCTTAGCCGCATCCAGCGATACAGGCATCTTGCCGCCATTGACGGCCATGACGAGAAAATTCAGAAAGACGCCGGCGAAAATAAACAGGAAGCCCGGAGTGCTCCGGTTCAACCACAGGATGTAAAGCCCGGCTACGTACACGGCGATAAAAATGATACCGCTGAACGAAGCAAAGGCAGACGACCGATCATTCAGTTCAAACACGGCAAACTGCAGCAGCAGCAGGAGAGGGAACCAGAGACCGCCCTTGATGCGTAGAGAGCCGAATTGCGTCAGGCCGTAACGGAATCCGCCGCGAAGCAGGCCCGCTACCAAACCGAGCACAATACCGTCGTAGACCATGTTGTATGCTCCTATACCTATGTATTGTGAAGATGGAAAGTCTTATATAAGAGGGAATATTCGACCCTAATTATGGAAATCCTCCTGCCTATAACAAATTTCTCCGAAGAAATGTGACAAAAAATAGCGAAGAAGGAGAAACGCATGGATTAGGCTTGACATACCCTATGGGGGTATAATAAAGTGTTGATAAGGAGGTTGATGCATGACGGCACATGAGAAACGCGATGAAGGGCTTGACGAACGGTCCTGCGGCAGCGATTGCCATTCTTCCGAAGAACGCAAAAGTCATCATACCCAGGAATTCAAGAACGGGCTGACGACCCGGCTTAACCGCATAGAGGGTCAAATTCGGGGCATCAAAGGCATGATCGACCGCGACACATACTGCGACGATGTCCTCACCCAGCTTGCGGCGGTCCAGTCTGCGCTTGGCAGCATCGGGAAGCTGCTGCTTGAGGGCCATATGAAGAGCTGTATTGTCGAGAGAATCGAAGCCGGCGAACACGAGGTTATTGACGAACTGCTGATTACGGTCGGCAGATTAATGAAATAAGGAGAGGATCAACAATGGCGAATGTTGTATTGAATGTGGAGGGAATGTCCTGCGGACATTGCGTCAGCTCGGTCGAGAAGGCCGTAGGCAATTTGGGAGCGTCGGCCAAGGCGGATCTGGCATCCAAGACGGTTGCGATCGATTTTGACGAGAGCCGGCTCAGTCTGGACGCCATCAAGGAAGCGATTGAAGATCAAGGCTACGACGTGGTTCAATAACCCGCAAGCGGCAAACGCCAAGGCATGGAGCGGCAGGGAAAGAAGTTCCCCGGATCGTTCCAGGCCTTCTCTTTTATTTGTTTATATACCCCCTATGGGTACATGAGAGGAAGTGATCATATGGAACAAGCTGCGGCGGCGCCGGCGGAGGAACAGGCAACCTTGCAGATTACGGGCATGACCTGCTCCGCCTGTGCGGCGAGAATTGAGAAAGGGATCACCCGCATGGAGGGCGTCTCCCGGGCGAACGTCAACCTTGCGCTGGAGCAGGCATCCGTGGGCTTCGATCCCAAGGTTGTCAGCGTGCCGAAGATCGAGGAGAAGATCCGCTCGCTCGGCTATGATACGGTGAAGGAAGCGGCGGACTTCGATATTTCAGGCATGACCTGCGCGGCCTGTTCGGCCCGGATCGAGAAGGTGCTTGGCAAGCTGCCGGGCATTGCCGGAGTTAACGTTAACCTTGCGCTGGAAACAGCGCATGTGGAATATACCCCCGGGATGATTACTCCCCAGGAGATTATCGCCAAGGTCGACTCGATCGGCTATAAAGCCTCGCTCAAGGAAGACCGGAAGGAGACCGCCGACCGGCGAGGGCTTGAAATCCGCCGCAAGCGCAGCAAGTGGATGATCTCGGCTCTGCTGTCCCTGCCGCTTCTGTGGGCCATGGTCGGGCATTTCTCGTTCACTTCCTGGATTCCCGTGCCGGAACTGCTCATGAATCCATGGTTCCAGCTTGTTCTGGCGACCCCGGTGCAGTTCATTATCGGCTGGCAGTTCTATGTCGGCGCCTACAAGGCGCTTCGGAACGGCAGTGCCAACATGGATGTGCTGGTCGCGCTGGGCACGTCGGCCGCTTACTTCTACAGCTTGTATCTCACGCTGGATTCCTTGCGGATGAACGGCATGGATCATGCGGTGGAAATGTATTATGAGACCGGAGCTGTGCTGATTACGCTCATTCTGGTCGGAAAATGGTTCGAGGCGCTGGCCAAGGGCCGCTCCTCGGACGCCATCCGCAGCCTGATGGGCCTTCAGGCCAAGACGGCTCTTGTGTTCCGCGAAGGAGCGGAAACAAGCGTCCCCGTGGAGGAAGTCGTTATCGGGGATATCGTACTCGTAAAGCCGGGGACCAAGATTCCCGTCGACGGCGAAGTGATCGAGGGCTTGTCTTCCGTGGACGAATCCATGCTGACAGGCGAGAGCATTCCGGTGGAGAAGAAGCCGGGCGACTCCGTGATCGGAGCGACAGTGAACAAGAACGGCGTGCTGAAGATCAAAGCCCGCAAGGTGGGCCGCGACACGGCGCTTGCCCAGATTATTCGCGTAGTCGAGGAAGCGCAGGGGTCCAAGGCACCGATCCAGCGCGTGGCTGATGTCATTTCCGGCATCTTCGTGCCGATTGTGGTGGCAATCGCCGTGCTGACATTCCTGATCTGGTACCTGTGGGCGGCTCCCGGGCAATTTGCCGAAGCGCTGGAGAAGGGGATCGCCGTGCTCGTTATCGCCTGTCCCTGCGCTCTGGGCCTTGCGACCCCGACCTCGATTATGGCCGGCTCCGGAAGGGCTGCGGAGCTCGGCATCCTGTTTAAGGGCGGCGAGCATCTGGAAGCCGCGCAGGGCATTCAACTCGTCGTGCTCGACAAGACGGGCACCGTAACGAGCGGCAAGCCGGTGCTTACGGACGTGCTTGTATCGCCGGACTTCAAGGGCGCGCCTGAACTGGCACCGGCAGACGGCCTGCTGTCGCTTGCGGCGGCGGCGGAGAAGCTGTCGGAGCATCCGCTCGCCGAGGCGGTGGCTTCGGGAGCGGCGGAGAAGGGTCTGGCGGTAGACGAAGCCGCAAGCTTCGCCAATGTACCCGGACGGGGTATCCGGGCGACCGTCCAGGGCAGAGAAATCATCGTCGGCACACGCCGGATGATGGAAGAGAACGGCGTCGATGCACGGCGCTGGTTAGACGCCATGAATGAACTGGAGCAGCAGGGCAAGACGGCGATGCTGGTCGCGGTGGACGGCGTCTGCGAAGGCATCGTGGCCGTCGCGGATACGATCAAGCCGACCTCGCGCGAGGCGGTGGCGGCTCTGCGGGGCATGGGGATCGATGTCGTGATGATCACCGGCGACAACGAGCGGACGGCCCGGGCCATCGCAGCCGAGGCCGGGATCGACAGAGTGATGGCCGAAGTGCTGCCCGAAGGCAAGGCCGAGGCGGTGCGGAAGCTTCAGGCCGACGGCGTGAAGGTGGCGATGGTCGGCGACGGCATCAACGACGCGCCGGCGCTGGCGACCGCCGATATCGGCATGGCGGTCGGAACAGGGACCGACGTGGCGATGGAAGCGGCGGATATTACCCTGATGCGCGGCGACCTCAAGGCCATCGCGGACGCGATTAAGATGAGCCGCCGGACGATGGGCAATATCAAGCAGAATCTGTTCTGGGCGCTCGGCTACAATACAATCGGCATTCCGGTGGCCGCGCTGGGATTTCTGGCGCCCTGGCTGGCGGGTGCGGCCATGGCGTTCAGCTCGGTTTCGGTCGTGCTGAATGCGCTGCGGCTGCAGCGGGTAAAGTTATAATACGAGAAAGCTGCAATGCAAGAGTGAAACGGCATGAAAGGAAGCGACGGGAATGAACAAGAACATCCGGGAGTCCGAAGCGGCCTCCCTTGACAACGCGGTGCTGTCCTTGCTGGGAAGACATGTCTCGGTACGTAAGTTCCGGCAGGACCCGGTAAGTGAAGAACAGCTTGCCGCCATTATCGGGGCGGCGCAGATGGCCTCTACTTCCAGCAATGTGCGTGATTGCTGTGACCGATCCGGCCCTTAAATCGGAGCTTGCGGCGCTTGCCGGGAACCAGGCCTATGTGGCGGAGTGCCCGGTCTTCCTGGTCTGGTGCGCCGATCTGTTCCGGCTGCGGGAGGCGGCGAAGCCCCATCTGAACGGCGCGGCCTCCTACGAGGACTCGACGGAGAATTTCATCATTGCCACCGTCGACACCGCGCTGGCCGCGCAGAACGCCGCCGTGGCGGCGGAGTCGCTGGGGCTTGGCATCGTCTACATCGGCGGGATAAGGAACAAGATCGCCGAGGTGGCGGAGCGGCTGGGGCTGCCCGAACTGGTCTATCCATTGTTCGGCATGTGCCTTGGCTATCCCGATCAGACCCCGGGGCAGCGCCCGCGTCTGCCGCTGCCGGCGGTGCTGCATCATAACCGCTACGATGCCGAAGGGACCGTACGGCAGGTCGAGGCCTACGACGGCACGATGTCCGATTATTTGCGCCAGCGGACCGGCGGGGCGAAGGATACCCCTTGGTCGGCCATCATAGCGGGCCGTCTCGCGGAGCCGATCCGGCTGCATATGAAGGATTTCCTGCAGGACAAAGGCTTTTTGCGCAGGTAAGACGGAATCGGCAGAGCAGGCTGGCGGAGTGTGGGTTTCAATAGAGGGGTATGGGCCTCGGCATGGGAATGCCGGTCCGTGCCCTTTTTGCCGTTGTAAGGTGACAGTTGTCATCACGCGAAGCGGACTCGTTTACTTGGCGGGGACAGGATGGCATATACAGTCAGCGGAGCGCGCCGTTCTTGGCCTGTTCTTCCCGCATCCACCCCGACAGCTGGCGTTTCAGCCGCAAAAATTCGGGATGCTCCGTCATTTCCTCCCGGCGCGGCCGGGGAAAAGGCACATCAACGGTGTGCAATATGGTCCCCGGCCGTCCCGAGAACACATAGATGCGGCTGGAGAGCAGCAGCGCCTCTTCAATGCTATGCGTGATGAACAGCACGGAGCGGCGGTTCTCCTCCCACAGCTCCAGCAGCCAGCGCTGCATCTCGCTGCGGGTGAGGGCGTCGAGCGCGCTGAACGGCTCGTCCAGGAGCATCAGCTCCTGGGGCGCCAGCAGCGCGCGCAGGAAGGCGGCGCGCTGCTGCATGCCGCCGGACAGCATGTGCGGATACGCCTTCTCGAATCCGCCGAGTCCAACCTTCGCGAGCCATCGCCGGGCTTCCTCGCGGGCTTCGCTTCGCGCCGCGCCCTTCAGCTCGCGGGCAAGAATCACGTTATCCTCGATGCTGCGCCAAGGAAATAGCGCCGGCTGCTGCGGCATGTAGCTGACGCTGCCCCGCTGCCCGGTAACCGTAGCGCCGTTCATCCGCACGGCGCCCGCATCCGGCTTGACCAGTCCGCCGATGATGTGGAAGAGCGTGCTCTTGCCGCAGCCCGACGGGCCGATGATGGATACGAACTCATCCGGCTTCACCGTAAGCGACACCTGCTCCAGCACCGGGATGCTACGCCCGCGCTGGGAGAAGGATTTGGAGATGCCGGAGACCTCCAGCGCGGGAGCTTCGGTGCCCGAATCCGGCGAAGCGGCGGCCGGCCTCTCCTCTTTTACCGGTTCTCCGCTTGATGGCGGAACGGTCTTGTTCGTCACTTATTAGCGCCCCTTTCTGCATATTCTTTCCTTGCGCCCGTTATTGTGCGTCCCGCCGCGGCTTCCAGCGGACCAGCCATTTCTCCATCAGAACAACGGCGGCGAACAGCAGCAGGCTCAGCAGCACGCTCAGAATTATGGCGGCGAACATCCGGTCCGTGCGAAACGCCGATTTCTGTATCTGCATATAGTAGCCGAGTCCCTGGTTCCCTCCAATCAGCTCCGCCACCACGGCGCCCGTCACGGCGTAGGCGGCGGATATTTTGATGCCGGAGAACAGGGAGGGCAGCGCATGTGGTAGCTCCAGCTTGGAGAAGATCTGCCGCCTTGAGGCGCCCGCCATCTTCATAAATTGAAGCATCATGCGGTCGGTCTGGGCGAGTCCGCCCAGGCCCGCGACCGCCACGGGGAAGAAGCACACAAGCGTAATGAGAATAATCTTCGGCAGCTGGCCGAAGCCGAACCAGATCACAAGCAGCGGACCGAGCGCAATAATCGGCACGTTCTGGCTTAAGATCAGCAGCGGGTACAGCGCGCGCGCCGACCAGGGGACAATATGCAGCAGTACGGCGGCGGCAATCCCTACGGCCACGCCGAGCGGAAAGCCAATCAGCGTCAGCCGCAGCGTTGCCAGCGTATGCCCTTTAAGGGATGAAGCGCTGGCCATGCCTTCCCGCCAAATGTCGGAGGGAGCGGGCAGCATCCATTTTTCCACATGGAACCAGGAGACCGACACCTGCCACAGCGCCAAAAACAAGAGGACCGCCACAAGGGGCGGCCAGATTTGTTTCCACCTGGAAATCACGGGCGGTATTTCTCCGTCAGTTTGTCCATGCTGATTCCGCCCGGGTTATGGGCGATCTTGACCTGCGAGATGACGCTGGGGCAGCCCGCTTCGATCAACGCCTCCTGCATCTCCCTGACAATTTCCAGCAGGTCGGAGAGCTCGCCTTCCATCGTCGTCTCCAGCGCGTTCACCTGATGCTTCACACCGGAACGCTGAATGACTTCAATCGCCTTGTCCACATAAGAAATTACGTCTTCGCCTCCCGGCGTCTTCGGAATCACCTGAATGCTCAGCAGCGTACTTGCCATTCACTATCATCCTTTCATGTCGTTGATACTTTCATGACCATAATACTTTCATACCGTTAATTGTGAACCCCGTGAATCAAGATTTTAATTCTATTAAACTTACTGCCCGTCCGGCAAAAATTCGTTCGTGAACGCTTTGTCGGCTTCAAGCGGTTTGTCCAGCAGCTTCAGCCCGTACATCCAGTCGGCGTAGTTTTTCCATACTTCGGGCTTCTGCTCGCCCCACTGAGCGGCGTCGTCCTTGTATTTCGGGCTGAGCCATTCCTGGCTGGCCTGAACGAGCTTCGCGTCCAGATCGGGAACCGCCTTGATCAGGATATCGGCAGCCTCTTTTGGATGGTCGATCGCGTATTGGTAGCCCTTGGACGTCGCCTTCAAAAAGGCTTTTACCACCTCGGGATTCTCGGCGATTTCCTTCTCGCTCGTCGTCAGCACCGGCGTGTAATAGTCGAGCTGCGGAGCGTAATCCTTCAAATACAGCATATCCAGCGGCTCGCCGCGCAGCTTCGCTTCAATACCGGTCCAGGCGTAGAAAATCCAGGCAAAGTCAATATCCCGTTTGACGGCTGTAAAATAATCGGCTTCGCCGATCGTGACCTGTTTGACCTTCTTCACGTCGCCGCCCACCGGGTCCATAATGGCCTTCATGGAAGCCTCTTCCACCGGCGATCCCCAGCCGCCGTAAGTTTTTCCTTCGAAGTTCTTCGGCGATTTGATGCCCCGGTCGACCGGAGCCGCGAAGCCGGATGTGTTATGCTGGATAATTGCCGCGATGGACACGAGCGGAACGCCCTGAATGCGTGCCAGCGTCAGGCTGTCCTGCGCGCCGACGCCAAAAGCGGCTTCTCCCGAAGTAACCATCGTATCCGCGCCTGCCGCTCCCGGCTGTACAATGTCCACGTTAAGGCCTTCCTCTGCGTAATAGCCGAGCTCTTTGGCGACATACAGTCCGGTGTGATTCGTGTTCGGCGTCCAGTCGAGCGCGACCTTTACCGGTACTGCCGCTTTTGGCGAACTTTGGGCGGAAGCGGATGCCTCCGGCGAAGCGGAAGCAGAGGTTCCCTGAGCACCGCCCGCGTTCCCTCCCGAATTATTGCTGCCGCATCCCGCCGCAGCGAAGATGAACAGGCAGGCCAGGCACAGTGATAACCATTTTTTGACTCCCATTTATATAATCTCTCCTTTGTATTGCCGCCCCGGATATCCCTGAAGCGGCGGATATTCCCGTCTTCATGAAAGCTCATCCCCAAAATCGCGGGAACGCCCTGCGGACCCGGAAATCTGCGCACCCCCCTCAGTGCCAAGAAATAATGCCAAAAAAGCGCCCCTGAACATCAGGGACGCGAAGGAACGCATGACTGCGGCGGTCCTGGAAGACCACACGCTTAGGCCTTTCCTACGCTGGCATTATCCAGATCAGGTATAAGGGTCAGTATCTTGCGGGATACACTCTCAGCCGGCCGTAATTCCAGCACCCCTGGTTCTATGAAGTTTCGGGTATTCTTGCTGCTTACGGTGTAATTATAGACGCAAGGTTCCGGGGTTGTCCAGCCTGCCGGTTATTCGAGTTTCTTGCGGCGGCGGCCTTTAATCCCGCTCCACAGTTCGCGCACCGTCAGAACGGCGCTGACAATTATGCCGCAGAAGGTCAGAAACAGAGCGATGTATTCGAATACGGAATACTGCAGTATTTTGCTCCAGTCGATGTTTCCCTTCAGATCCTCGATTACCTGGTTCATCCCGTAAATTCCGCTTACAACCGTGAATACCGTCAGAATCATCAGCAGATTGTCGCGGCGCTTGGCCTGGAAGGTCTCCTGATACTGGAACAGGTCGGCCAGCGTCTGCTTTACTTCCACGAATAATTCATCATTGCCGTACACTTTGCGCAATTGAAAGAAGATTTCACGGCCCTGTGTCTGCGAGATCAGTTCAAGAAAATAAAATTTGGCGGAGAACTTGTTGATATAGTAGATCAAATCCTCGATTTCTTCATAATCATGCTCGATCCGCAGCCGCGAGTGCACATTGGACAACTTCAGCAGCACGATCTTGTGAAACAGGCTGAGCAGCAGGCCGTAATAGTATTCGCCGTACATCTGACCCGCGAGCTTCACGGCGGTTTCGGAATTGCTGCGGCTCAGGCAGCAGAAGGTCTGCTCGTTCGTCATATAATAAGTGCCCGGACCCCAGCGGTCGTACCTATGCCTCCGGCAGTACTCCCCGATATATTCTTCGCTGCTTGCGCTCATGTAAGGACGGCCGTCCGGGTTCATTCCGTCGAGCTGGGAAGCGCGGTAGCATGTTCTGTAGTCGATTTCCTCCCCTTCCTCTACCCCGTAGAAGGCCTGAACCATCATGCGCTCATCCACGAAAAAAGGCAGCGTTTCGAAGTAAGCCGAGTTCAAATCCGACTGGTCGAGGAAAGTCTCCAGGCCATTCAACAGATTTCTGAACACGAAATCTTCCATCTGCTTGAACATTCTGTCCTCACAGTAAATACGCGCCGCCTCGTCCGCTTCCGATACATTTTCCAGCGAGCGGAACCGGTCGGCGAATTCCAGCGCGAAACTAAGTGGAAGCCTCTCTTCATCGATCGCCGTCCGGATAGTAATAAAACCGAGCTGAAACGGACAAATGAACACATCCGTCGAGAGCACCTGAAAGGAAACGGAGCCCTGCGGCATTTCCATCCGGCAATTCAGGCCGTTCACCCGGGAATAGCGGCGAAACGAATCTTTATCCTCTCCGCGCGGAAACAGCACATGGGCGGCGAACGGCATATAGGAACGCTCCATGTTCTCATGCGAGACACAGTAGCCTTCTCCGTAATAATCGTCCTGCAGTTCTTTATGATTCAGAAAAAACGGGGTGAATCCGTCCCGCTTAAGCCGCGCCTCAAGCTCCGGTCCTTGCCCCTGCTTAATGGAGAAGGGAAAAATAAACTGCAGGAGCGCGGTATGTAGAATGGGATCATCCAAGAGTTGGTTCATGGTAGTCCTCCTGACTTTGAGGGTAATCGACAATAGTATTTACACCGTCTGCATTGCCTTGAAAAAGGAGGCGCGCCCCCCGGAGTCAATCCCTTCCATTTAGGATTCATTCCGCCGAGTCAGGGTACATTATATTGTATCGACCCGCTGAGCTTATGTATCTCTTGGCTTGAATAGAAAGGAGATTGGGATGTTCATGGACAACAAAGAATTGGAACAACGTATAATCAAGGCGCTGGATGACAACAAATTCGGTTCTTTCGCCACAATTGAAGCCGGCAGCAAGCCGAAGGTTCGTTATATGGCCGTCTTTCATGAGGGGCTTAACCTCTATTTGGCCACAGACCGCAAGACGCATAAAGTGGAAGAACTGCAAAATAACCCGAATGTGTTTCTGCTGCTGGGCTATGAGGCGGGAGGCAGCAAGGATATCCTTGAGATTGAAGCGCAGGCGTCCGTTACCAAAGACGGCAGCCTGCGCGAGAAAATATGGAACAAAGATTTGGAGCGTTGGTTCAAGGGACCGGATGATCCGGATTACGTCATTCTGGAGCTTTCGCCGACGCGTATCGAATATACCGGAAAAGACCGGAAACCCGAGGTTTGGGAAAAGCAGACGGCGTCCGCGGGCAAGTAAGTTAAACCTTGTTTTTAAATAGCAGTCATGATTGAAAAGCGTCCCGAAAGGGGACGCTTTTTTCCATGGTTTCCCTTTTTCTGGGCGAAAGATGCTATAATGACCACAAGTGTTGGTATTAATATAGGTCATAAGGAGGATATCCATGCAGTGCAGTGATTGCTTACCCTTAGCTCCCATTGAAGATGAAGGAATCGTAAAAATTCGGCGCGCATCACCCGCTCTTGCCTCCGCCATTCAAGCGGCCGGATATGCCCTTGACGCTTTTAAGACAGGCTATGAAATTCCGTATGATTCCCGTGAGCAGCTAAAGGCCATCATGAAGCTGCTGGAAGAGTCGGAAGAAATGGAGCAGATTGCGGTGTGCGTAACGGGGGCGGCGATCTCGGGTCTTTTTGAGCGTTGGGTACCCCTCACCCAGTTAAAAGCCCGCGTTTCCAATCATACTCTCGTCGACATCATCACCAATAAAGAGTTTTGCAGTTACATGCAGCCGATCGTCGACTCCACCGAACAGATCATCGGATTTGAGTTTCTGCTGCGCCCGCTGCCGCATGGACCGGAGTTTCAGCCTCAAACCCTTTTTGAAGTTGCGAGGCGGAGCGGGCTCCACTCCTTTCTGGACCGGGCGGCCCGCATATCCGCCATCGAATCCAGCGCCCGGCATTTGCCTGAAGGAATCAAACGGTTTGTCAACTTTCTCCCCTCCTCCATATATAATCCCAAATATTGTCTTACACATACGTTTCAAACGATTCAACAGAAGGGTCTTCGTCCGGAAGACTTCGTGTTTGAGGTGGTGGAGACGGAGAAAATCCGCGATATCGACCATCTTGCAACTATTTTCTCGGAATACCGCGAGCATGGCGTGCATGTTGCGCTGGATGATGTCGGTTCGGGCTATGCAACGCTTGAGGTCATGTCGCGGCTTCAGCCGGATTATGTGAAAATTGACCGCGGGCTAATCAGCATGTGCGATCAGGAGCCCCATAAACAAACCAGCATTAAGGAAGTTGTCGAAAAAGCGGGCCGTTTCGGAGGCAAGGTGCTGGCCGAAGGCATAGAGCGGCGAGAGGAATTTCAATTTTGCCTGGATAACGGCATCGAATTGGCTCAAGGTTACTTTTTTGGCAGACCGGAGTTTGAGCCGCCGCCCCGGCTTTTTGAGATCTAGCTTGCCCGAGATCCAACTTTTTTACCATTCCAACCTGTACATAGGTTACGATGAAAAGAAACGGTTGCCATCCTGCATCGGAGGGCGCAGCCGTTTCTTCTTGTGTAAAGCGCCACAACGTGAAATGAAGGAGGAACTGTTGTTATGAGCGGCACTTTGCTGTATATCGAGGACGATCCGCAAATCGCCGGCCCTGTCGCCAGGGACCTGCGGGACCGCGGTTATGCGGTCCGCTGGCTGCAGACGGGAGAGCGGGCCGTGGAAGAAGCAGACGGCTGCCATCTGGCTATTCTGGACGTCATGCTGCCGGGGCTGGACGGCTTTACCGTCGGACAGCGGTTAAAAAAGTGTTTCCCGGGCGTTCCCATTCTGATGCTCTCGGCGAGAACGTCGATCGACGACAAGCTCCAGGGTCTGGAGTTCGCCGACGACTATTTGACCAAGCCGTTTCATCCTGACGAGCTGGCCGCCCGGATCGGAGTTCTGCTGCGGCGGTCGGGCAGCGTTTCGGCGGCGCCGCTCTCGCTGAAGCATCTTACCGTCTATGAAGAGGAGAACCGGATTGCCCTGACGGAGAGCGGAGAAGAGATACCGCTTACCGGCAAGCAGTTTCAGATTTTCTTTTACCTGCTGCGTCACCTCGGCCAGATTATGACCAAGGAACAGATCTATGAAGCGGTCTGGGGCGAGCCCTATATGGAAGGGGACAAAACGCTGATGGTTCACATCCGTTATTTGCGCGAGAAGCTGGAGAAGGACCCCGCCGCGCCGGAAATTATTGAGACGGTCCGGGGCATCGGATACAGGATCAAGGCATGATAAGAAGGAATGGAACGCGAGGGCGGAATCCGGGTTTCAGCCGGTCGCTTCTGTCGCGGTATTTGCTGATTATCGTGATTGCCGTGCTGTTTTTGCCCGTGCTCTTTCCGCTCAGTCTGATCATCTATACCTTGTCGGACCATTACCATTGGAAGTTCGGAAATACGGCAAGTGAGTCAGAGAAGGCCTTCAGGCCGTATTCCAATATCACCGAAATGGAAAAAATGTGGCACAAAGAAGCGCGTCTGCTGGCGGGCAAGTCCGACCGGGAAATCGGAGCTCGTCTGAAGGCGCTGGGAGACCGCTACCAGTATGCTTCCATGTTCTGGGTGAACGGGGAAGGGATCACTCGGCTTATGCTTCCTCCGGAGAAGAAGGCCGGTCCCGAAGCCGGCGCGGACAATGATGCAACGGGCGGAACGGATAATGGTGCAACGGGCCGAACGAATAGAACGGATATTGGGGCCACCGTGCCGGCACGGTGGACGGCGTCACAGGCCATCGCTTTCATGAAGGACAGCGTGGGCAGCGATCCGTTGACCGTCGTCGCCTTTATTGGCGACCGGGCGGATGCGGGCGAAGGGTTCATGGCGATGCGCGTTCCGAAGTCCGTTCTGCCGAGGAACACAGGCAGCGTCCCGCTTGCGCTGTACGGACTGATGCTGCTCGTTCTGCTCGCGTTTGCCGCCGTATCCTGGCTGTTCTTCGCCAGAATCCGCGGGCGTCTGCTCCGGCTTCAGACCGCCATGACTCTGGACGGGCGGGACGGCCTTCCGGCAACGATTCCGAAAGGCAAGCCCGACGAGATCGGCATGCTGGAAGAGGCGTTCAACACGATGGTTGCGGAGCTTAAGGACAGCCGGCGCCGGGAGAGGGAGGAGGAAGAGCTGCGCAAGCGGCTGATCGCCGATCTGTCCCACGACCTGCGCACACCGCTTACGGTCGTGCGGAGCCACCTGTTTCAGGTCGGCAAGGAGCCGCTGTCCCAGCAGGGCAAGGAATCGCTCAATCTGATGGATGAGCGCATTGCCGACCTTGGCGTGCTGATCGACAACCTGCTGAATTACAACCTGCTGGCAAGCGGCAGGGTGAAGCTTTCGCCGGGGAGACAGGATGTTCTGCGGCTGCTGCGGGAAAGCGCCGCCGCCTGGTATCCGGTATGGACCAAGGAGGGCATGGAGGTTGACATCGAGCTTGAGGGTGAACCGCTCGTTTGGGAGGTCGATGAAATCTGGTTCCGGCGCGTGCTGGACAATCTGTACCAGAATGTCGTACGCCATGCGAAGGGCGGCGGTTATGTGGGGGTTGCCGCCGAGGACCGCGGCGGCGTCCGCACTGTCGTCATCCGCGACCGGGGAAAAGGCTTAGACGAAGCTTCTCCGGCCAAAGGGGCGGGGATCGGACTGGCCATTGTCGACATGCTGCTCTCCCGGATGGGGCTTGCCTGGACGGCGGATAGCATCCCGGAAGGCACCTCGGTCTGCATATATCCGAAGGATCGCGGCTGACCGGTGATCCGATTTTAAACAAAACTTAAACTTTGCGGGCAGTCTTCTTTAACCTTGGAGCGGTAAGCTGTTAACCGAGGTGAAGAGAGAAAATGGAAACCATTATACAAACGACGGATTTGGTGAAGAGGTACCGCGGCCGGGCCGCGGTCGACCATCTGAATTTGAGCATCGGCAAGGGGGATATTTACGGATTTCTCGGGCCGAACGGCGCGGGCAAGACGACGACGATCCGCATGCTGCTTGGCCTGATTGCGCCGTCGGAGGGGCAGGTAGAGATCTTTGGCAAGGATCTCCGAAAGGAGAGGCTGGACATCCTGCGGAGAGTCAGCTCGCTTGTCGAATCGCCGTCCTACTACGGCCATCTGTCGGCCGTGGACAATCTGGAGGCGATTCGCCGCATTCTCGGCGCGCCGAAACGGCGGATCGCCGAGGTGCTGGATATCGTCTCGCTGACCGGAGAGGAGAAGCGTCCGGTCAAGGGCTTCTCGCTCGGCATGAAGCAGCGGCTGGGCATTGCCGCCGCGCTGCTCGGCAGCCCCGAGCTGCTCATTCTGGACGAGCCGACCAACGGGCTGGACCCGTCCGGCATTCAGGAGATTCGCAGCCTGATCATGTCGCTGCCGCGGGAGCACGGCATCACCGTGCTCGTGTCCAGCCACCTGCTGAGCGAAATCGAGCAGATGGCGGGGACGGTCGGCATCATCCGGCAGGGGAGGATGGTCTACCAGGACACAATCGCCCATCTCCGCCAGCGGTCGGCGGGAGAGATGCGGCTCGTCGTGTCCGAGCCGGAGGCCGCCTTGGAGGAAGCCTTCCAAAGAGGATACGACGGCATGCTGCGCACAGACGAGCTTCGCTTCTCCAGGATGAACGACGCGCGGGTTGCCCTGCTGGTCAAGGCGCTGGTAGAGCGGGGACATGCCATCTACCGGGTAGAGGAGCAGCGGCAGTCTCTTGAGGAGCTCTTCCTGCAGGTTGTGGAAGGGGAGGGACGATGATGGGCGGAGTAATTGCGGCCGATTGGCTGAAAATCCGGGGCAAAGGTCTTTGGCTTCTTGTCCTCGTAGGCCCGCTCGGTCTGACGGCGATGCAGGCGCTCAATTTCGGACTCCGTTTCGATTATATGAAGGAGAGATACTCCGGAGACTTATGGGGTGGGCTGCTGGACAATACCGCGCTGTTCGTCCCGATGGCGCTTTTTCTCGGAGGAACGCTGATCTGCTCCCTGATGGCCAATATCGAGCATCAGACCAGCGCATGGAAGCAGCTTCTGGCGCTGCCGGTTTCCCGTATAGCGGTATTTGCTTCCAAGCTGCTGCTGTGCCTGCTGTTGCTGGCTGTGTCTTGTCTGCTGCTCTCCGGCTTCGTGACGGCGCTTGGGCTGCTCTTCGGCTTCGGGGCTTCCGCGATTCCGGTCTATGGCATCCTGCGTATCGGCTTTCTGTCCTGCGCCGCCGTTATGCCCTTTATCGCCCTTCAGCTCTGGCTGTCGCTGGCCTTCCGGAATCAGGCGCTGCCGGTTTCAATCGGCGTGATTTGCGCCATTGTGTCGCCTTTTACGACCACCTTATCGGAATGGCTGCCGATCAACTGGCCATATATGGCCTGGACCGGTCCCTATCGCCTTTATTTTGCGGGTGCGGGACTTGCGCTGAGCCTGCTGGTGCTGCTGCCGGGAGCTGCGCATTTCGCCCGAAAGGATGTGAACTGACGGCATGAAGATGTTCCTGAGAATTCTGTCAGCCGAAAGACTGAAGCTGTCCGGCTCCTATATATGGCTGCTTGTGCCGGCCAGCCCCGCCGCCGCGGTGCTGATCGGAGTGTTCGCCTCCTCCCCGGCGGGAGGAAAGCCGGACTGGACCGTACTGCTCGCGGTCATGTCGATGCTTCACGCTGCCTTGTTTCTGCCGATCCTGTCCGGGCTGTACACCGCCATGCTGTGCCGCCACGAGCATCTGGACGGCGGCTGGAAGGCACTGCTGGCGCTGCCGGTTTCACGGACCGCCGTGTACCTCGCCAAGTTCGCGATGGCCGCTGTTCTGCTGGCGGCTACCCAGGCCCTTTTTGCCGCAGCGGTGATCGGAACAGGGGTGTTCCGGGGAATCGGGACTCCCGTTCCTTGGGAGATGATCCTGGGAGCCTGCGCGGCGAGCTGGACGGCCTGTCTGCCGCTGGCCGCGCTTCAGTTGGCCGTTTCCCAGGCGTGGAGCAGCTTCGCCGCGCCGCTCGCGCTGAACGTCAGCTTTACAGTGCCCAATATTCTAATCGCGAACTCGGCAACCTACGGCCCCTATTATCCATGGGTACAGCCGATGCTGGCCATGATTCCGCATGGGCAGGCGGGGTACGGAGCGTTCAATCTGCCGCTTGAAAGCCTGCTGATCGTCGTGCTGGGCAGCTTCATTGTCTTTCTTGCGGCGGGTCTACTGTCTTTCCGGCGCAAGGCGGTGTGAACCGGGAGAGTAGAACCGGAAAAGAATCACCCGCCGGATGACGGCAAAGCCGGATCTTTTGCCGTCCCTGCCGTTCCTCCCGGCCTCAAATATGCTGCAGCCACGGACGGCCAGGTTCCATCTAATGGACTATGCCCTCTTTTTTTCTTATAATGGTCTAAGAATGCGGCAGCCCGGTTGATACGACAAGGACCTTGCTGCAAGGAGGCGAAAGCAGATGAAACCGGCGGCTATTGAAGAATGCGACAACACCTGTAACGGCTCGGAAATTTCGCCTGAGAATATCCGGTTAACCCTGCCGGAAAGGGCGACGACAGACAAGATGGCTGAACTGTTCAAGGCGCTTGGCGATCCGACAAGGGTCAGGCTGATTTACGCATTGTCCTGCCAGGAGCTCTGTGTGCATGATCTGTCGGCTATTTTGGACATGGGCCAGTCGGCGGTGTCCCACCAGCTTCGCTATTTGCGGAACTTGCGGATCGTGAAGCGGCGGAAAGAAGGCAAGACCGTATATTATTCGCTGAATGACGCGCATGTCGAACAGATTTTTTTGCAGACGCACGAGCATATCAGGCACGAATAGATCGTATAGATCGTATAGATGAACAAACGGCAGGAGACCTTTTCGGTCTTCTGCCGTTTTTTTGAAATATCAGGTTAAGGATAAGCTTCGCGCTTATCCTTAACCTGATATTTTTACGAGAAACGGATGCCTTCCTCTTCCAGAGGACGGCGAAGCCGTTTCTTCTTACCTCACTGCCTATTTAGTTGAAGCTTTGTTCCGTCGTTGTGGGGACGGGCGTTTTTTTCAAGCTCAGCGCCAGCCATATGCAGAACAACGCAAGCAATACCAGAATCGCCAGGTCGTAGCCGAGGTAGGTGTCACTGTTGTCGTTGCCGACATACTGGATGAAGTTATGTAGAAAGTGAAACAGGATGAGCGGCCAAATATTGCGGCCCCGAACCATCAGAAGCGCCAGAGCGCCGCCGATCAGCAGAGCGTACACGATTTGCAGCACGGTCTGAAACCCGCTTTGTCCGGAAAGGACTTGCAGAATATGTGTGACGGCGAACAGGATGGATGAGGTCAAGACAGCCGTTTTGACTCCCTTGGGCAGCAGAATGTTCAGAATCAAGCCGCGGTAAATGCTCTCCTCGACGAACCCCACTAGCAGGGTGAACAGGAGATAGAACAGCACCTCGGAGACGGAAATCGGCCGGAAGCCGTTCAGGGCGATTATGGCGAGCACAGCCAGCAGCGGCGCATAATATACCAGATCCGGTTTGGGAATGCTCCGCAGACGGCGAAATCCGTAGAATCCCCATTTCTTTTTCAACGAAAAATAAAGGGCGAGCACCGCCGCAATCGGGATAAAGGAAATCAGCATCGGCGCGGTTCCGCTGAGCTGCCTGATCGTTGCGTAAGCTCCGGCAGCAAACACGGCAAGGAACAGAAGCGCCTCAATAATCACTACGGCGAGCACGGGGTGCTTTTGCGAAAATGATCTCTTAATTTCTAGGTTTGACATGTCCCAAATCCTTCCTCTCCATAATATCCTCGATCCACTGCTTCTGCATTCGCACATGGCTGAGTCCATATCCGAGCACAGACACACGGTAATAATAGTCCTCCGGATGCTCGAGCCCGGCCAGTTCTACCGCCACTATCGACTGCACCGCTTCCAGGGCACGGATCTCATGTTCGGCCGCATACAAATACTCCTGCAGACGCCGCAGACGGATATCCTCATCCAAATAATCGAAAAAGAAAACCCGGATGAGCTGCTCGCGGCCCCCGGCCTGCGGTTCTTCCAGCCATTTCAGAAATGCTTCTTTCCCTTCGGGCAGCAGGGAGTACAGCTTCTTGTTCTTGCTGTCCGCGGTTTCAAACACGGATACATACCCCTTATCCGCCATCCTCTTCAATGCGGGATAAAGACTGCCGTAGCTTGCCGCGTAGAAATGGCCGACCGAGCTGTCGATGGTCTTCTTCAAATCATAGCCGCTCATTTGGCCTTCCATCAGCATTCCCAAAAGAACATATTCCAGCATATTGCACCTCTTTATATCGTTTAGATATATCTAGTTGATATATTTATTATATCGAAAATTTCATCGCCGTCAAGCGGTCATTGCTGATTGACACTTCGAATGAATAAGGAATATAATGTCGGTAACAAACATATGAACAGTTGCTCATATATTAATCGTAAGCATTACGGAAGGGGTTGGAGAGGTTGAGTACCATGGAATCGACGGTAAAACGCCAATGGATATTGGAAGGTCTGGACTGCGCCAACTGTGCGATGAAAATTGAGAACCGGGTGAGCAAGATGGAAGGAGTCGCTTCCTGCTCGGTCAATTTTGCGACAAAGACGCTGACGATGGAAACGGACGGAAGCTTTCCGGAGACCGGTGTTTCGCAGGTGGAGAAGACCGTGACTTCTCTTGAACCGCATGTGCGGCTGCTGGAGAAGAAAGCCCCGGGCGCGGCGGCGGTTTCCCGCCTGCATACGCATGACGAAGGGGCAAGCGAATCCGAGCACGCTCATGACCATGCCGCTCCGCATGAACACGGGCATGCTCACGCGGAAGGCCGCGCGCATGGACATTCGCACAGCTATGGCGAGGGAGAGACGCGGCGGACGGTGCTGCGCCTCGGGGTCGGCGCGGCGCTGGCCGCAGCCGGGTATCTGATTCCTGCTGGCGGCTACTGGGAGCTGGCGCTCTTCCTGCTGGCTTACCTCGCGGCAGGCGGAAATGTCGTCTGGCAAGCTGTGAGAAATATCTCGCGGGGACAAGTATTTGACGAGAACTTTCTGATGGCGCTGGCGACCATCGGCGCGTTCGCAATCGGCCAGTACCCGGAAGGCGTCGCCGTCATGCTGTTCTATCAGGTCGGCGAGCTGTTCCAGGGTCTGGCGGTTAACCGTTCCCGGCGCTCCATCACGGCGCTGATGGATATCCGGCCGGAAACGGCGTGCCTGCAGACCGGGGAAGAGACGAAGATCGTTTCTCCCGAGCAGGTAAATATCGGGGATATTATCGTCGTGCAGCCGGGCGAGAAGGTTCCGCTTGACGGCACAGTCATCGAAGGAAGCGCGATGATGGACACCTCGGCGCTGACCGGCGAATCGGTTCCGCGTTCGGCGGAGCCGGGAAGCGCAGTGCTGAGCGGATTCATTAACAAGAACGGTGTCATCGCCGTGAAAGTAACCCAGACGTTTGCGGAATCGGCAGTTTCCAAAATTCTGGAGCTGGTGCAGAACGCTTCGAACAACAAGGCCAAGACCGAAAACTTCATCACCCGGTTTGCCCGCGGCTATACGCCCGTTGTCGTCATTACGGCCGCGCTGCTGGCCGTGGTTCCTCCCCTGCTGATCAGCGGAGCGACCTTCTCTGACTGGATTTACCGGGCGCTGGTCTTCCTTGTAATCTCCTGCCCGTGTGCGCTCGTCGTGTCGATTCCGCTCGGCTTCTTCGGGGGCATCGGGGCGGCTTCGCGGAGCGGCATCCTGATCAAAGGAAGCAATTACCTGGAGGCGCTGAACGATGTCAAGACCGTCGTGTTCGACAAAACAGGCACGCTAACCAAGGGGCAGTTCAAGGTAACGGATATTTATCCGGCGGAGGGGATGACGGAGGACGAACTGCTGCGGCTGGCCGCTTATGCGGAGAGCCATTCCGGCCATCCGATCGCCGAGTCGATTGTTGCGGCCTACGGCCGGAGCATAGCCGGGAACGCCATTGCCGACTACATTGAAATTTCGGGCCACGGCATCCGGGCCGCCGTCGAAGGCCGGACCGTGCTCGCGGGGAATGCCCGGCTTATGGAGCGGGAAGGCATCGCCTTCCGGCAGCCGGACGGGGCCGGTACGATCGTGCATCTGGCCGTGGACGGCCAATATGCCGGCAGTCTTGTCATCGCCGACGAAGTGAAGGAGGATGCGGCCCGGGCGATTGCCGCTCTCCGCAAAATCGGCGTCAATAAGACGGTGATGCTGACCGGCGACGCTTCTTCGGTGGCCGAGGATGTAGGGAAGCGGCTGGGTGTCGGTGAAATTCACGCCGAGCTTCTGCCCCAGGATAAGGTGGAACAAATCGAGCGGCTGGAATTGGGGAAGACGGGCCGAGAGAAAATCGCCTTTGTCGGCGATGGCATCAACGACACGCCGGTTCTGGCGAGGGCGGATGTCGGGATCGCCATGGGCGGGCTGGGATCGGATGCCGCCATCGAGGCGGCGGACATCGTCATCATGACCGACGAGCCGTCCAAGATTGCGTCGGCCATCGGCATCGCCCGCCGAACCCGGGCTATCGTATGGCAGAATATCCTGTTTGCGCTCGGTATCAAGGCGGTCTTTCTGCTGCTTGGAGCGTTCGGCATTGCGACGATGTGGGAAGCGGTCTTCTCCGATGTCGGAGTGACGGTGCTTGCGGTGCTTAACAGCATGCGGGCACTCCGCGCACCGGCTGCTGCGGATTGAGTCCCGGGATAGTCGCCTGGAATGAAAAAACCGCCTGATATGGATGCTGCATCCACATCAGGCGGTTTTATTAATTGTCGCACTCCGGCCCAGGGCCTGGCGCACGAAGCGCCCCGTTTGGAACACTCTGGTATGTTTCGCGGGCATATTCCTGTTTGGCGCCTGTCCGCGCCCAAGCCTTTAGTTCAGGCTCAGACTCTCGATGCCGCGGCGGATAATATCGCATGAGGAGGTAAATTTGGTGGTTTCTTCCTCATTCAGGTTCAGCTCCAGCAGCTCCTGAATCCCGTCGCCGGCGATGATTGCGGGGACGCCCGTACAGATGCCCTTCTGCCCGTATTCTCCGTCGAGGATGGCGGAAACGGCAATAATTTTATGCTCGTCGTTCAGAATCGACCGGGCGATATACGCCAGCGCGCTGCCGATCCCGAAATGGGTCGAGCCCTTGCGGGTGAAGATCTCCCAGCCGGCATCCTTCGTCTTGCGGGCGATATCGCTCAGATCCAGATGCTTGAACCGCTCGCGGTGCTGCTCCAGAATGTGCAGAATCGGCTTGCCGCCGATCGTCACATGCGACCAGGCCACAAATTGCGATTCGCCGTGCTCGCCGAGCGCATAGCCGTTTACGCTGCGGGGATCGATAGAGAACACCTCGGACAGCAGCGTCTTCAGCCGGGACGAATCGATGGACGTTCCCGTTCCGATTACCCGGTGGCGCGGCAGGCCGGAAATTTGCCAGACGAGATAAGTTACAATATCCACCGGATTGGCTGCGATGACAAAAATACCGTCGAACCCGCTCTCCACAATCGGTGTAACGATGTTTCTGGTAATGGTCTTCGCGTCGTCGAGCACGTCCAGCCGCGTCTGCCCGGGCTTTGGATTGGCCCCCGCCGTCAATATTACGATATCCATGCCGGCGCAGTCGCTTGCCGTTCCGGCGTATACTTTGGTTCGCGTACCCATAAAATCCATACAATGCGATAGATCAAGCGCCTGCGCCACCGCGCGGTCATAAGTGCGGTCGACCATCATGATTTCATCACAAATCGCCTGATTGACCATGGAATAGGCGCAGCTTGAGCCGACCATCCCGGAACCGACGATCGCCACTTTTCTTGATTTGCTTTTCATTAGCCCATCCTCGCTCTCTCCTTAAAGTGCTCAAAGCCTTAATTATCGAAAGACCCGGTCCGTGTCTTTATTTTACCTTAACCGTGGGGAAGTTACCTGACATGGGTGAAAAAAGGTACATGCGTTCCTTTTGCAGCTTGCCACCGCAAATCCGCGTCTTGGGAGGAATTTCGGTTCTTTTTTATTCCGGAATTCGCGGGGCTTTTTCCTTGTATTTGCAATGAGTTGCAGACAGCGAGTACAGGACAAGGGCGCAAAAAAACCGCATGGCAAGCATGCGGACGACAGGTTTGGGGCCGCTACTGCGAAACCCGCGCTTCCTGCTGAACGAGTGAACGGTATCTTTTGAGCATGAACACCCTCCAGTGCACGATCATTCCGAAAGCCAGAATGAAGAACAACCCGCCTGACTGCGGAATCGAGATGTAGCGGTCGATGAATTCATGCAGCAGCGTGCGCACCAGAAGCAGTCCGAGCAGAACAAAAAAGAAGCTTTTGGAGCGTTTGGCGTAAATAAGCCCTTCCTTTTCGTGAAAGGTGGTCGTCTTCATAAGCGGATAAGCGAATATGAACCATCCAGCAAGAAAAGCGGCAAGCGCCCACCATAGAGGAACTCTGACCTCGGGAACGACGAACATCATGAAGCCGGTCGACATGCCCAGCGGCGGAATGAGGATTTTGCGGATGGTAACGGGGCGGTCGCTTGACTTTAATCGGATAAAAATAACCATCAGCGCCATAAGCAGCGCGCCCAGGGTGGAACCGATATGCAGAAACGACGGATTGATGCTGCCCATGATTCACGTTCCTCTCTGAAATAAAAGTGGATTGTGCGTACGTTATGTACATATTATAACAGATATGCCCTCAGCCGCCTAAATGCCGCGCCCCAATGGAGAGATCCGCGCTTAAGCGTGAACGGCAAAAAACCGCCCGGCGGCAAGCCGAGCGGTTATATTGAAATATAAGACTTTATAAGCTGCGCGATTATCGTTTGGTCTTATATTTCTACGAGAAACGGTACCTAAAAGCGATACTCGTATCGCTACTTCGGAAGCTTAAGCTCCCTAAAAGGACGGCGAAGCCGTTTCTTCTTGCGTAAGCAGTATGTTTTTTAAACACGCTGTTTCAAAGGCAAAGTATTCAGGAACGGGTTCGTCCGCCCATTGAACGCATCACAAGACTTACGATCGCAATCAGAACGATTGCTCCGATCAGGGACGGCAGAACGTAGAAGTCGCTGACACGAGGGCCCCAGTCACCCAGGAAACCGCCCAGCCAAGAACCCAGGATACCTGCAATAATGTTTCCGATAATGCCTCCTGGAATATCTCTGCCCATAATCAGACCTGCCAACCAACCAATAATACCGCCGACAATCAGCATCCATATGAAACTCATTTTGCTTCAGCTCCTTTAAGGTTTTTGTCTTGGATGCTAACTATTAACCTCGTGCGGAAGGTTTAAATCAGGTGTCACATTTTGCCGAAAAGAAGGGAGGACGGCTGGATCGTCAGTGACGGGAAGCGATAAAAAATTAGTCGGGCAACCGGGTAAGTCCCCCTTGTGAAAGGGTAATAGAGAGTGGAGATCCGCGCTTTCAGAGCGCTTCGGATCCATGTCGAATCTTATACTGGTTATAGAAGGAGATGCTGCCATGAAACGTCCAGATGAAGTATTGTTATATGTCGGAACTTACAATTCCCCAGACAGTCCATCCATTTATTTATGCGGACTCAATCCCGGCGACGGCGAAATGAGGATCATCCGGGGGACTGCGGGAATCGAGAATCCGTCATACATAACGTTGAACGGTGCAGAGAATGTGCTGTATGCCGTCAGCGAAAAAGATGACGGGGAGGTCAGTGCCTTTTCCGTAGATCCCGAAACGAAAGAGCTGTCCCTGCTGGGCAGCCGGCGGACAGAGGGCGGGGCTCCCTGTTACGTCTCCGTCAGCGCGGAGGGAGATTATGTGTTTGTCTCCAACTATTCCGGAGGCAACGTCAATGCTTTCCCGGTGAATGAAGACGGTTCGCTCGGGGAAATGTCCTCCCAGGTCTTGCATGCCGGGAAGGGCTTCCGCGAAGACCGGCAGGAAGCGCCGCATCCGCATTCCGTGACCCCGGCGAGGAGCGGGAGGCGGGTGCTGGTCTGCGATCTTGGCATAGACCGGATCGTGAGCTACCTTTACGAGAACGGTGAACTGGCAAAGCACCACGAGGCGGCGCTTCCGGACGGCTCCGGCCCCCGGCATCTGGCGTTCCACCCGAGCGGGAAGTGGCTGTACTGTGTCAATGAACTGAACTGTACAGTGACGGTATTTGCGGTCAACGAACAGTCCGGAGAACTTGAAATGCAGCGGCATCTGTCCACATTGCCGGAGCAGTACACCGCCGGAAGCGATGATACCGCGGCCGATATCCATTTCTCTCCCTGCGGCAGGTTCTTGTATGTGTCCAACCGCGGGCATGACAGCATCGTGCTGTTCCACATCGATGAAAGCTCCGGCTTGCCGGAGGCGATGGATTGGCAGAGCACCGGCGGCCGCACGCCGCGTAATTTCGCCATTGCCGGAGGCATGCTGCTTGCCGCCAATCAGAACAGCGGCAATATTACGTCGTTTACGATCGACAGCGAGAACGGCAGGCTGATTCCGACGGGCAATGAGCTGGAAGTTCCTGCTCCGGTCTGCATTGCGCCGCTGAAATAATCGTCTGCGGCAACCGTTTGCGGCATGTCGAAATATTTTTTTATACGCTGCAAAAATTTAGAAGGATATGGAAAAGAAAGCGCGAATATGTATTCTTGACAAGATGCTTGTCGTTTTCCATAACTGGGAATAAGGGGGATAGAATGGACGATTTGGCGGAATCGGTAGGTAAGGAAATCGGGGAAGGCATGCGAGCCTATTTTGTCGTACCGCACCTGTACGAGCACGCCATGGCCTGCATCGAAGAGAAGCTGAGAGGGAGGATGCCGTTCAGCAAGCTGACCGTGCTTCACTTCCGCGCATTCGGAGGGACGGGTCATGCCGTTTTTCGGGCGGCCGCAGCGGTTGAACTGATGGTCCTCAGTGCGGATATAATCGATGATCTTCAGGATAAGGACAATGACTTGACGGCATGGAGCCGGATGAGTCCGGAAATTGCGCTCAACATTGCCTTTGGACTGACGCTCGTTTCCCAGCAGATGATGCTTACCGGCGATTTCCCGTTGGAAGTGATTCACAAGGCTGTACAATTCATGAACACCCAGACTCTTGCGGCGATTAACGGACAAACGACAGATCTGCTCAACGATATCGGGAGCGAAGAGGATTATCTCCGCATGGTCAAGCAAAAGTCGGCTGGATTCGTGGTTGCCGCCTGCATGATCGGCACGCTGCTGGCCACCGGCGAATGGAACGGCCAGGTCAGAGATTATGCTGAAGAGCTCGGAATCGCCGATCAGATCAAGAATGATATCCGTGATCTCCTGGACTGGGAAAGAAGCGATTTCAAGAATCGCAAAAAGACGCTGTCCACGCTGTATCTGCTTCAGTTCATCGCTGAGGAGGACCAATGGATAGCGGATTACTTTGAAGGACGCCTCCGGGTGGAGGAGATCAGCCACCGCCGGGAGGAATTCGAAAGAGCTATAGAGCGGACGGGAACCTTTCTCTATACCTCTGTTCGGATGAGAACGTATTGTTACAATTATTTGCAGTTGGTAGACAAGCTGGATATTGACGCTCACTGGAAGAACCGTATCATCACCCTGTCCGAATAGACCGGAGCGTAATAATCGATTGGGGGAATTGTCCATGTTAAAGGAAATCGTTCAAGTTTTGGTGAAAGATCCCGCAGCAGCCCATCGTTTGAAGAACGGCCAGTTTGAACTCGCTGGAGTCAGCGAAGTGGAGCAAAGAGCATTGCTTGCTGCATTGGGGGACAGAAATGGATTTGGCAAGGATGTACAACTCGGAGCCTGGGATACGGTCAAAGCGCAAGCGGCGTTCTAATCTGCAGGATTCAACAAACAGCCTTAATCCGATTCATTTCGGATTAAGGCTGTTTGCATGAGGGAAGGATGACTCCCGCCCGAATAAAAGCCGATATCGTCAAGCGTAATGGCATCTCCGCCGCCAAGAAGATAAAAAGTGATCTGCGCCAGCCGCGCCGGATCAAAAGAAGGATTCTTCCCCCGGAACAGGCCGAACGGAAGCTCATACGTCTGAAAGACCGCTTCGGAGGGCTTGCCGTACTTGCCGTCGCCGATCCGCTTCTCCAGCCAGGATGTCCGGGCGAACTGCGTCTGTGGCAGCTGCAGGGGCTGCATGACCTCCGACAGCGGCAGCCGCGCCTTATTCCCCAAGCGGTCGGTCAGTTCAACCGCCACCTGAGGCGGCAAGCCGGAGCCTGAATCGGCGTTGCGGTTGGCCATGGAGAAGGACAGACCGTCCGCGCCGTAGAGCGCGGCGTCAGTGGCGGGTCCGGCGTTCAGCGAAATCCGGTAAAAGGCTTCTCCGTTCTCAACCGCCCTGCGTTCCAGGAAGGCTCCGTAAGTCCCCTTGCCTCCTCCCTCGCGGTCTTTCGCCGTCTCCTCCGTCCAGCGCAGTCCTGCTGCCGTAATCGTGCCGCTGCGGCCGGCCGTCGTCTTGTCCCGGTCCTCTTCGTAGTCCGCGATACCTCTGAATCCGCCATCCTGGTAGCGATTGAAGTACGATGTTGTCTTAGGGAGCCACCCCCGCCCGCGGCGGTAATCCCGGAACAATCCGGCGTATTCCCGTCTTCCGTGCAGCGCCGTCTCCAGATAAGCGGAGAGATACACCTTGGCGATCTGCTGCTGCTCCTCTTCTTCCATGATATCGCTCCGGCTCAGGAACAATCCGGTCGGAAACGCCAGATCGAACAAGCCCCAGTCGCTGTTGAACTGGCTGTGATTCGCATCTCCGATATACAGCGATGTCTTGAACGAATCCGTATTCGCGGAATAGAAAGAACGGATATACTGCCGGTCTCCATAGAAATCATGCACATCCCCGTCCCGCGCGCCCTGAAGGGTCATATAGCTGATGTCCTGAAGCCGGGCCTGCTTGCCGTCGACCGTCTGGTCGGTGGGAGCCAGCGCGGCCACCGCCGAGATATGAAAACGGCTGACCGATGCCAGCGCGGGATCACCCTTGAACCAACGCTGTGCGTCCGCCGCCATAGCGACAGCCTGGCCGCCGCGGCTGTGCCCGATTAGAGCCGTCTCGGCAAAGTCGATTTTATTGTAAAAAGGGTTATCCGGCGTATCCGAGAAAGCGGCGAGCTGTTCCAGATGCTTCAGAATGATCCAGGCACGCAGCTTGTAGTCATCCTCCGGGATTCCGGACCAGGCGGAATAATTCAGGAAATTCTCGTCCAGAGAGATGGCGATGAATCCGCGGCTGGCCAGCAGTTCTCCGAGATAGGCGTAACCTCCGTCCGAGAAATCCTCCATCATATGATTGCCGTGCACCATAAGCACAAGCGGAAAAGGGCCGTCTTCCTCGGGCATCCATACCCGCCCGTTCAGGGGCAGTGATTCCGGATCGAAGCCCCAGAACAGCGTGCGCAGCGGGGACCACTTCTTCATATAGGAAGAAGCGTTCACCGAAGAAGAGCGGACAGCCGCCTCTTTCCCGAATTCGGCGCGGTGCCGGTCGCTGCCGCCGGCATAAGTGAAGCTCCGGTAAGCATACGGGCCGGGGACTCCCGGATTGGCCGCGGCCAGCGGAACGACGGCTGCGGAGGAAGCGGTGTCCGCAGCCGGGCCGGATACTTCCGCTTTGTCCGGATCGGCTGCGCGTTGAAGCTGAAATCCGTCGACCGGAATGAACGGAAGGGTCGCCAGCGCCGCCAGAAGCAGCAGTCCCGGCAGGATTCTTCCGGTCCGCAGAAGACCGACGCCAACGCCTGCCAGCGCTCCGAAAGCGGCGGCTGTGGCTGCGACGGCGGCTGCAGCGCCGGCGGTGACATGGGAATTGCAGAGAATCACCATGACAATTCCTGCGCCGCCGAGCAGACAGCCTGTGAACAGCCGCGGAAGACGCAGCCCCGCCAGCGCGAGCAGCGCGGCGGCCAGGTGGCCGACCGCTGCCAGCAGAGCTGTCCCGATTCCGGCGGCCAGCAGCAGATCCGCCGGCTTTCCCAGACCGGTAGGAGCCCCCAGCATGACGGCTGCAAACACCGCGAAGCTTATCATCCAGGGACCGGCAATCCCGCTGCGCCATATTCGCGTATCATAGCGGTAGGTTTCGCGGATTCTGCGTCCCAATATTTCAATAACAAGTCTGTGCCGTCCGGGCCTTTCCGGCGCGGGCGCTTGTCCCAATTCCAAATCCATCTTCGTTTCCCCCGGCTTCGTCCTCTATGGATTCTCCATTAAGATGTAGCAATAATAGTCTTTTGCCTAACGTCTGACAAGGGGGGCTTGCAGGATTTCAACGTTAAAATAAGTGGTTGACAACTAGACTAGAGGCCATTATTATAAGTCCATAACCTACTATTTTGGTAGGAATAATAAATGATTATTCTTGCTGTACAGACGGAGGAACCCGCGGCAAGGAACGCAGCGGCTGTTTTGCCGGTTTGCGAGGAAACGAGTTTCCTCTGTCTTTTATTGCAAAAAAAACACGGGTACATTCAAACGGGGGAGTGGATTGAAATGAGAAAAGGCTTGAAAAAGGGATTGTTAACAGGGTTTACGCTGCTGCTGACGGCGGGTCTTACGGCTTGCGGAAGCAACAACAGTGCGGAGAACGGAGCTTCTTCTTCGGCGGCGCCTGCGGCGTCGGCTGGCGCAGCGCCTTCGGCGGCGGCATCACCTGCACAATCGAAGGAGCCGGTGGAGCTGCTGAACGTCTCCTACGATCCTACGCGTGAATTGTATGAGAGCTATAACAAAGCTTTTTCCGCTTATTGGGAGAAAGAGACCGGACAGAAGGTGACGATCAAGCAGTCGCATGGCGGTTCCGGCAAGCAAAGCCGTGCCGTGCAGGATGGTCTGGAAGCGGACGTCGTGACCCTGGCGCTCGGATATGATATCGATGCCTTGCAAACGGCCGGTCTGATCAATGAAGGCTGGCAGAGCAAGTATGATCTTAACAGTTCTCCTTACACCTCGACCATCGTGTTCCTGGTTCGCAAGGGGAATCCGAAAGGTATCAAGGACTGGCCGGATCTGCTGAAGGACGGCGTAGAGGTTATCACTCCGAATCCGAAGACCTCGGGCGGGGCCCGCTGGAATTACCTGGCCGCTTGGGGTTATGCGCTGGATCATAACAACAATGACGAAGCCAAGGCGCAGGAGTTCATCAAGAACCTGTTCACGCATGTGCCCGTGCTTGATACCGGCGCGCGCGGATCGACAACAACCTTTGTGGAACGCGGAATCGGCGATGTGCTGATTGCCTGGGAGAATGAAGCTTATCTGTCCGTAAACGAGCTGGGCAAGGATAAATTCGATATTGTATATCCTTCGGAGAGCATTCTGGCGGAGCCTCCGGTAGCCGTGGTAGATAAAGTGGTTGATAAGAAGGGAACCCGCGAGGTGGCGGATGCCTATCTGAAATATCTGTACAGCGAAGAAGGACAAAAAATCGCTGCAGAGAACTACTACCGTCCGACGCTGGACAGTGTCAAGGAGCAATTCAAAGACAAATTCCCGGATATTAAGCTCTTCACGCTGGCCGACAAATTCGGTACGTGGAAAGAGACGCAGGAGAAGCACTTTAACGACGGCGGCGTCTTCGACAAGATCTATGTGCCGGGTAAATAATGAAATCTGCGGAGTAAAATAGCTAGGCGGTGCTGATCGGCCAAGCGGAGCCGAAGGCGAAGAAAGGATGAACAATCGATGAGTGTCACTGCTAAGGAGACGCGGCGGGGCGTGCTGCCCGGATTCGGCCTGACGATGGGGTACAGCATTTTATACTTGAGTCTTGTAGTGCTTATCCCGCTGGCGGCGCTGCTGTTCAATTCCACGGGGCTGACCTTTGCCAAGTTTTGGTCGGTAGCGAGCGACCCTCGGGTCCTCGCTTCCTACCGGGTCAGTCTGACCACAGCGGCGGCGGCGGCATTTGCGGACGCCCTGTTCGGTCTGCTGCTTGCATGGGTGCTGGTGCGCTACCGGTTTCCGGGAAAAAGAATCTTCGACGCCCTGATCGACCTGCCGTTCGCGCTGCCGACAGCGGTGGCGGGCGTGTCGCTGACGGCGCTGTACTCCGGAAACGGCTGGATTGGCTCGCTGCTTGAGCCGCTCGGCATCAAAGTGGCGTTTACGCCGCTGGGCATTACCTTGGCGCTGATGTTCATCGGTATTCCTTTTGTTGTACGCACCGTTCAACCCGTACTGGAAGATATGGAGAAAGACACGGAGGAGGCGGCAGCCACTCTGGGAGCCGGACGCTGGCGCATTTTCCGCAAGGTGCTGCTGCCGGAGCTGATTCCGCCCCTGATTACCGGCTTTGCCCTGGCCTTTGCCCGGGGAATCGGCGAGTACGGCTCGGTGGTGTTCATCTCGGGCAACATGCCGATGCGGACGGAGATCGCTCCGCTGCTGATCATGTCGAAGCTGGAGCAGTACGATTATGCCGGAGCGACAGCCGTGGCGCTGCTGCTTCTGCTGATTTCCTTCCTGATGCTTCTTGTAATCAATATGCTCCAGAGCTGGACCCGTAAGGCGTCGCGTTAAAGCTCATACGCCGAATATTCAAGGAGGAATAAGCATGGCTGGAACTGTCCCTCTTCGCACCGGGCAGCGGCAATCGGCTGTATCTTCGGCTGCCGTGAACGAATCGTCCGCGGTCAAATGGTTGCTGATTGGAGCTGCAGGGCTGGTGCTGCTCTGGCTGATCGTGCTGCCGCTGACCATTGTGCTGACTGAAGCGCTAAAACAGGGCTGGAACGTATACTGGGCCGCCCTGACCGATCCGGACGCCGCATCGGCCCTGCGGTTGACCCTGCTTGTAGCAGCCATTACCGTGCCGCTGAACACGGTATTCGGCGTAGCGGCCGCCTGGGCCGTAGCCAAGTTTAAGTTTCGCGGCAAGGGAGTGCTCATTACACTCATTGACCTTCCCTTTGCCGTCTCGCCGGTTATTGCCGGCCTCGTATATGTTCTGGTCTTCGGCGCGCACGGCTGGTTCGGCCCGTGGCTCGACGCGCATGATATCAAAATTGTATTCGCCTTTCCGGGAATCGTGCTTGCGACACTGTTCGTAACGTTTCCATTCGTGGCGCGTGAACTGATCCCGCTGATGGAGGACCAGGGCACTCAGGAAGAGGAAGCGGCGCTTACGCTCGGCGCCCGGGGATGGCAGATCTTTTTTCGCGTAACGCTTCCCAATATTAAATGGGGCCTGCTCTACGGCATTATTTTGTGCAATGCGCGGGCGATGGGCGAGTTCGGCGCGGTCTCCGTCGTCTCGGGCCACATTCGCGGGGAGACTAACACGCTTCCACTGCATGTGGAGATTCTCTACAATGAATATCAGTTCTCCGCTTCCTTTGCGGTTGCATCGCTGCTACTGCTGCTGGCGCTCGTAACGATGGTAATTAAAAGCTGGCTGGAACGTAAAACCAGCTATTGACAAATTGTAGAAAACCATGCTAACTTAAACCATAGTATACGGGTTGGAAATAAAGGAATTCGGTATGGAGCGGCAATCCGCTGCGGAAAGAAGAGGGGGCACGGTGAATGGCTAAACCGCTGAAGGTGGATGAAGTTTGGCTGGAGAGGATTGCGGGACTTCTGGACAATATGGAATTCGGCTCTCTGCATATTGTGGTGCATGAGGGGCAGATCGTGCAAATGGAGCGGACGGAACGCAAACGGTTCGAGAACGCTCCCGCACGGCACAGCGGGGAAGCCGGAAGCCGGCGTCCCGATACCCGTGCGGCAGGACGAGGGTAATCTGCAAGTCCCTGATATGCATAGGGTAAGCACTTAATTAGATGTTTTGATCCGCAGACAGCGGCCCGCTCCCGGGATATGGGAGCGGGCCGCTGCTGCGTTTATTAGGCCTGTGACTTAGTAACGGGGCGTCCGCCGCGCCGATGAAATACCCTCGATCAGCAGAACCAGGGCTGTTATGGCGTGCATGATCCAACCGACGATCGGAATAAAGGCGACAATGGAAGTGACGACACCGATAACGTTGCCGATGACGGGACCGCGCTCATTATACAGCACGGCAATCGCAACGGCATGGAGCAGAAATGCGATCCCGAGCGGCAGCCAGGCGTGGGCGATTACGAATGCGCCGCCGATGATCGGAAGCGCCAGAAAAGCCTCGTAAGCGAAAGTGCCCCATTTAAACAGTTTTCCCCAAGGAGACATCTCCTTCACCAACCTTTCTTTATTATTACTATTCCATAGAACATGCGGTGATACAAGGTTTGCCGTCCTGTACCGTCTCCTGAATAGGGTTATTTTCAACCGCTTGACGAATTGGGTAATACTCGTTGTGGGTCATTAACGATTGCAGGAGGAAGCGCAATATGGATTATGAATTAATTACGATCAAGCTGGTCACCGGTTTCATCGGCTTATGGATAATGACGCGGCTGCTCGGGAAGAAGGAGATTTCCCAGCTTACTCCCTTCGATTTTGTCTCCGCGCTAATGCTGAGCGAAATTGTTGGCAATACCATTTACCAGGAGGATGCGCATTATTGGCAGCTCGTTTACGGACTGGTGCTATGGGGGGCATTGTCCTATTTATTCGAAAAAGTGACGCAGCACGCCAAACGGATGCGCACGCCGCTGGAAGGGTCAACCTCCGTCCTGATCTGCAACGGCAAAATCGACATGAAGGAAATGAATCGCAACCGGCTCGATTTCGGACAGCTGCGGATGATGCTGCGGCAAAAGGATATTTTTGCGTTGGAGGAAGTGGCGTATGCTATATTTGAGAAAAACGGCTCGCTCAGCGTGATCAAAAAGCCGGATTACGAAATGCCGGCTAGAAAAGATCTGGGAATGCCGCATGAGGAGGCTTCTTTTGTCTACTCGCTCGTAGAGGGAGGAGACATACTGGAGGACAATCTGAAGAAGATCGGAAAGGATAAGGCTTGGCTGGAAAGCGGGCTGAGGGACGAGGGATACCGGGATGCCGCATCTTTGGCTTTTGTGGAATGGAGCAAAGACGGAGGCTTTTTTGTTATGGAGCGTTAAAGGTCAATCTTTAATGAGAATTTCGATGCGGGGAAAGGAACGAAAGCGACAATGAATGAAGTGAACAAGGTGGAGATCCGCCGCGGGGCGCCGTCCGTTGAGGACTATTTAAATCTGCGGCTTGAAGCGGGCTTAAGCCCGATGAGCCGGGAGGGGGCCGAGATTGGCCTGCCGCGTTCGCTGTTTGCGGTAACGCTGGTTGAGAACGGCGAAACCGTCGGCATGGGACGGGTGATTGGAGACGGGGGATGTTTCTTTCAAGTCACGGATATTGCTGTCAAGCCTTCCTGTCAGGGACAGGGGCTTGGGAAAGCGATAATGAGAGAGATCCGAGATTTTCTAGATACGGTGCCCGTCCCCTCCTACGTCAGCCTCATTGCTGATGGAGAAGCAGCGAAGCTGTACGGCAAATTTGGATTTGTGTCCGTACATCCGGAGTCTCAGGGGATGTTTTTGCGCCGCTGAATCTTTGTCTTGTGAACAAACTGGGACTGATTTTTGGTCCAGCCGATATGTCTGTACGGAGAAGCGATAATGATTACAAGAGACGGAGAAAAGTGGGGATTATATAAGATGGACTTGAAAAAATAGCATCAGGATAAGGAGTAACGAAGGAGAAGCGTGGAACTGGGGGAGCGATAGCGGCCGCCTCTGTCTACGGATTTCATCCGCGAAGAGCGCTATAAATCGAGGTGCAATGCGGATAAAAGGGAAAAGCTCCATCTAAATCGGACAGGTGCTGTGGTATTTGCCTTCACGTCAGAAATTAGAAGGAGATTTCCGTCCAATGTCTTGAAAAAGTCTCCGTTCAGAAAAATAGGGAGATGTTTTCCCGTTGTTTAGAGTTGGACACACGCTATGTCACTTGATTTACGGACGATGACTCTTCCGCTGCCCCACATCGAATCGTGGATGAACGAGGAAGGAAAGACTGAGCATGAAAAATTGTAAAGCCGAAAGAGAGGAAAGGGATATGAAAATCGTACTGTTCGGCGCATCGGGAACGATTGGCCGCGCCATCCTGGAAGAAGCGCTGAAGCGAAAGCATGAGGTAACGGCGGCGGTCCCGCGGCCGGAGGTGCTGGAAATTCAGCACAGCGGGCTGCTTACGCTGTCCGCCGATCTGCTGAGACCGGAAGAGGTCGCGGGGGCCGCCAAAGACCATGAGGCTGCAATCAGCGCCTACGGTCCGGAATTCGGAGCGGAGGGTGAACTGCTTGAGGTCGCGCGCTCGCTGGTCGAAGGACTAAAGACGGCCGGCGTGAAGCGGCTAATTGTGGTTGGTGGCGCGGGAAGTCTGAAGACGGACTCGGGAGACCGGTTGATGGACACGCCGGAGTTCCCGGAGGAGATAAAGCCGCTGGCGGCGGCCCACGCCGACGCTTATGAAATCTATGCGCAGTCCGGTCTTGACTACACGTATGCCAGCCCAGCCGCGATCATTACGCCAGGGCGGCGTACGGGGCAGTTCCGTGTCGGACTGGACAGGCTCGTCGTGGATGAGAACGGCAAAAGCGAGATCAGCGCCGAGGATTACGCCGCCGCGGTTGTCGATGAATTGGAGGAAGGGAATTTCATCGGGTCGCGGTTCACGGTGGGGTATTAACGCGCATGCAAGGGAAGGGGAGAACAGGGAATGCATTTGGTGACGGCGGAAGAAATGCGGCGGCTCGACCGCATCACGATTGACCGGCTGGGCATTCCGGCGGTCGCGCTGATGGAAAATGCCGGGCGTGCCATCGCGGAGGAGATTATCGCCCTCTGCAATCGGCGGGGCTGGGCCGGCACTGCAGGTGGCCCGCGGCAGGGAGGCGAAGCGGCGCGGGACAATGGCGCGCCGTGGAATGCCGGAGCGTGGGCGGCAGGCGGCGCCCACGGAGAAGCGGCCGCGCCGGGAGCCGGCGGAACGCGGCGTGCTGCCGCGCGAAGCGGCGTGCGCGGTGATGCCGCCGCCGCAGGCATGACGCCGAGCAGCGGCGGGAACGGCGGCAATGGCGGCGATGCCGGTGCCGCGGGCATGGCGCCGCGCAGCAGCGGCCCGGGCGGCGCTCCGGCGGGCGCGCCGAAGCTTGTCATCAGCGGCGATGCCGCGCTGATGACGGAGCATGCCGAGAGCGAGCATTGGCTCGTGCTCGTCGGCAAGGGCAACAACGGCGGCGACGGCCTGGTCGCCGCCCGGTATTTGCGCGAGGCGGGCATCGCCGTCTCGCTCTTGTACGCGGTCCCGCCGGAGTCGCTGACCGGCGAGGCCGCCCTGCAGCGCGATGCCGCTGCGGTGATGGGTCTGCCCGCTGCCGTGCATGGCGGCGGCAGCCCAGGCTTCGCCGGGTACAGCGGCATCCTGGATGCGCTGCTGGGCACGGGCGCCGCGGGAGAGCCGCGCGGCGCCTATGCGGAGCTGATTGCCGCGGCGAACGCGAGCGGCAGGCCGTCGTGTCCGCGGACATCCCGAGCGGGCTGGATGCGGACACGGGAGAGAAGCATGAGCCGTGCATTCAGGCGTCGCTTACCGTCTGCCTCGCCTTCCTCAAGCGAGGCCTGCTCCAGTACCCCGGGCGGGAGCCGCCGGCCGCATCGTCGTCCGCTCGATCGGCATTCCGGCAGGACTCGCCCAGGAAGAAGGCTTGTCCGTCTATTGGCTGACGTCCGCCGTTCTGGAAGGCGTGCTGGGCGTCGATGTCTCGCGCCGCCGCGCGCCCGACGGGCACAAGGGCACTTACGGCCATGTGCTCGTGGCCGCGGGCAGCCTCCGCATGGGCGGCGCCGGCCTGCTCGCGGCCCGCGCCTCGCTGCGGGCGGGCTGCGGGCTTACGACCTGGGCGGTGCCTGGCAAGCTGCTGCCTCTTCTGGTCGGTGCGGCTCCCGAGCTGATGCTGGCCGATGCCGGAGGAGAAGCGGACGGAACCTGGAATGCCGCGGCTGCGGAAGAAGTGCTGAAGCTCGCAGGTCAGCGGGATGTGCTCGCGATAGGTCCGGGAATCGGGCGGTTCGAAGACGACAAGGCCTGGCTGAAGGCCATTTGGGAAGGCGCGGAGTGTCCGCTGGTGGTGGACGCCGATGCGCTGAACATCCTGGCCGAGTGTGATTACGGGTCATGGCGGCAGCGCCGGGCACCCGTAATCCTGACGCCGCATCCCGGCGAAATGGCCAGACTGGCCGGTGTTCCGACGAAGGAGGTCCAGCGGGACCGGACCGGTCTGGCATTGTCCTTTGCCCGGGAGCGTGGCGTAACGCTCGTGCTGAAGGGAGCGCACACGGTGATTGCCTCGCCGGACGGCAGGGTCTTCGTCAATACGACCGGCCACCCCGGAATGGCCACCGGCGGCGCGGGTGACTGCCTGACGGGTATTATCGCCGCTCTGCTGGCGCAGGGGTTGGACGGCGCTCAGGCTGCGGCGTTCGGTGTCTATCTGCATGGACTGGCGGGCGAAAGGGCGGCGCTCCTCCGGGACGATCCGGCGTCGGTTATCGCTTCGGATATAATCGAGGCTCTTTGAATGAACCTGCTGCGCGGAAGTCTTACGGTTCTTGCCGGCGCGGCGCGCTCAGAGCAGCAGCAGGCAGAGCAGCGGGACGAACAGGGCGAACACGGGCAGCAGCGCCGGAATGCGCTCTCCGGCATGCTGGGTCAAGCGGAACAAGAGCAGTGCCGCAATTCCGGGAAATGCGCTGTCTGCCCAGCCGCTTCCCTGGTCATGGGCAAGCCACAGCCCCGCGCCGAATCCGGCAAGAGCATAAATGATCGGGACCACGGCCTTTGACCGGGTTCCCGTCAGCTTCAGCAAGCCGTCGGCCAGGAGCGAGACGGTAAGGGCATAGGCGTATACGTTGTAGGCCGGAGCGGACAGCCAGCCTGTGGCGGAATGTGGCAGAACAAGAGACAGCAGTCCCAGCAGCGTGAAGGTCAGGCCGGCGGCGGACAGCTTGCTCAAAGCATACATGCCCGCCGTCAGGCGGATGGACGGGACGTTTTTGATCCGGACAGGTTTCATACCGATTTCTCCTTTGGTGAATTGTATTCTTCGATACGAAGGAAGGCCTCAGGTCGTAACCATTTCCCCTCCGTCGACATGGATGCACTCCCCCGTTACATAGCTGGAATCGGAGCAGGCAAGATACACATAAGCTCCGGCGAGCTCGTAAGGCTGGGCGGCACGCTTCATCGGCGATTCCAGCCCGAAGACGCTAACGTCCTCGGCAGAGAAGCTGGAGGGGATGAGCGGCGTCCACACCGGCCCCGGCGCGACGCTGTTAACGCGGATGCCTTTACCCACAAGCGAAAGGGCGAGGGAGCGGGTGAACGAGACGATGGCTCCCTTGGTCGATGAATAGTCGATCAGCTCTTTATGCCCCTGATCGCATTCGATCAGCAGACAGCGTCTTCTCAGCTGCTCGATGCGCCGCCGCGTCTCCTCGGAATCCGATCTTTCCCACAGATAAGCGATGGCGATATCCGCGCCCTCTTTGGCAAAAGCGATCGCGGCTGCCTTGCCGATTCCGCTGTCTCCGCCGGTGATGAGCGCGACCTTTCCCATCAGCTTCCCGCTGCCTCGGGATTCGGGATCTTCGCTGATCGGACGGGGCTGCATCAGACTTTCGAGTCCGGGCTGGCGGTTCTGGTGCTGCGGGGGGGAACGTAAGCGGCTGCTCTTAACAGACCGTTTTTTGCCCGTAATAGGGATACATGGGGTTCACTGGCGGTATTCCTCCTTGGCGCTCGCATCGACTTCCCGGGATGGTATATCTCTATGCAACCGCCCAGGCAAGGGTGCCCGCCCGGGGAGTTTCATGGCGGCATTCGACTGTTGACGGTCGAGCGTGAGGGGCAGGCACACGATTGTCCGCAACCCGGCCCACTCGCTAATTCTGTTCAGTCTGTATCGGTGTAGAGTGGCCGGTGGCAGGGCGTTTACCTGCAAATCTGCAGGTTTGTCAGGTGAAATTCCCGTTGGAAGAAGGAAAGACTGCAATTGTGCAGTTTTTTGAGCTTGCGAGGCACCAAGGGGGAGATCGGAGGAGAAATGCCTGCACAATTGTAGGAATTGGGTCTGGAAAGGTGGAATTCCACGGAAAAAGATGTATAAACGCAGGAATGACCGTAGCCCGGCCTACTAACTAATATGAAGACCTAGCGCGGAATGGAGCCTCTCGGCGTCATGAAGACCTGGCGCGGGATGGAGCCTCTCGGCGTCATGAAGACCTAGCGCGGAATGGAGCCTCTCGGCGTCATGAAGACCTGGCGGAGAATGGAGCCTCTCGGCGTCATGAAGACCTGGCGCGGAATGGAGACTCTCGGCGCGCCGACGCAAAAGGCCGGGCAAGGGAATGCAATCCCCTGCCCGGCTTTTTTACATAGAAGGAGCGGTCCGCTCCATTTATTATTGTGCTGTGATGTACAAATCCACGCCATCGGCTTTCGTCTGGAGTCCAAATGCTTTTGAGACGAGATCCAGGCTGACGTAGGTTTTACCGTTAACAACGACCGAAGGGGACTCGACTTGCTGCTTCGTTCCCTGCGCATCGAGGAAGAAGCTGTCGCCCGATTTAAATGTCGCTGTTTTTGCATCATATTTGAATGTAATAGACTTTGTCTTCGAGTTGAAGGTTACACCGGACGCCTTGGTTCCGGAAAGCACGCCCGCCAAATTGCGGATCGGAATCAGGGCTTGTCCTTTGTAATCGAGCATGTAAATATCTTGTTTCATATCGTTCACATATAGATTGAAGCCATTCACCTGGGTAATCGTCGCAAAATTAACTTGCTTGTCGATCGCCTTAATGACCTCAACCACATATTCGCCTGTCCAGATGCCGGCGTTTCTGCCGCTCGTAGGATTCCAATGCTCATCATGTCTGCCTGCATCGGACATCCCTCTGATGCCTACGAAAGGAATGTGGAAGCCGTTCGCCACTTGAGCCACGGAAGCCGTCTCCATATCCTCCGCCATCATGCCCAATACCTCATTGGTCCACAGAATCCGATCCACTTCATTGTTGAATTGGTCGGCGCTGCCGATCGTTCCGGCAAAAACGTCCCCGTGCATGTACTTTCCTTTTACCGACATAGCGGCTTCAACCAGTTCCGGCGTGCTTTTGAACGTTTTGTATTTCATCAGGTTGTCTTCGTCATCCCGCACATCGGTCGTCATCATATTCCATGTTTCCGGTTTGCTGCCTTCGCCCGCTTTTCGGGTCGGGGAGATCGTGTTGATATAATTGATCAGTTCTTTACCGACGACAATGTCGTACAGATGCGTCTTCTCATCATGGCCTCCGGCTGTGCCCTGATTAATGATCGCACGCGGATGGAAGGTATTAATGAGCAGTGTTGTCGAAGTGGCCGCATTGACCATCCCCATCTCCGTACGGCTTACAATGACGGGGATTCCGTCAATTTTGCCTATGTAGTAGCTGTACATGCCGACTTTTTGCGTTTTGTATTGGCCCATTTCTTTAAGCAGCGATTCGATTTCGACATCAAGCGCTCCCTGTACCGCGATAGGGGCCGGCTCCGCAGTCTTCGCGGCGGCGGCAGACGGATGATAGGTGAAGCTGCTGATCACAACCATACAAAATACGATTAACATTGCTGAGGCTTTTTTCACTCTTACACTCCTCCAAGTAATATTCATTTTTTAATATTAAATATTAATATAATTAAAAAAAACGAAGTGTGTAAAGAAGAATTTTTTATCGGGCAGGAAAAACTATCCGATTTGAACGGCTTTTTGGGCGCTTAAGGCGCCCTGCCGAGTATGAATAGCCATTGATAGCAATTGAAAATTATGTTAAAAGTGGATAGGAAATATCGGGGGCCTGTCCCGGACGGGAAAATAACGCTGCCGGTGACGGAGCGCCGAATGATGGATCATGGAATCGGGGGGAGTATGATGATTTACAGAGAGATGACGAAGGAAGATTACGACGCGGCTTATTCGCTGTGGAAGAATACCGAGGGGATGGGGCTCAGCGCAGCGGATTCGCGGGAAGAAATATCCCGCTTTCTGGAACGCAACCGGGGCCTGAGCCAGGTGTGTGTATCTCCGGACGGCGGACTTGCCGGCACGGCGCTGTGCGGCCATGACGGGCGGCGGGGGTTTTTGTATCATGTCGCGGTAAGCGGGGAGCACCGGGGGAAGGGAATCGGACGGGCCCTGGTGTCGAACTGCCTTGAAGCCTTGCGCGCGGAGGGCATCGCCAAATGCCATCTGATGGTAATCGGGAGCAATGCGGACGGCCAGCGTTTCTGGAACGGAATCGGCTGGGAATTCAGGGACGGCATTCTGCTGTACTCGCACGTCACCTGACAAAAGAGCGGCTCATGTTCATCCCTGCAAGCCGGGTGCGCTGCCTGTATAAGGCGTAGAGCGGGCGGCACAGGGCCAGAGATTCGACAAATTTCACAGTTTCTCCGCCATTGCAGTATAATTAAATAAGCAATGATTTGATTTCATAATAAAATGCCGAACCGGCGGGAAGCCGGGAGCGGCATTTTGAGCTTTGGAAGAAAGCGGAGGCTTAAGCCATGCGGTTTAAAGATGTATTCTCTATAATAGGACCGGCGATGGTCGGGCCTTCAAGCTCCCATACGGCGGGGGCGGCCCGCATTGGCCGGGCGGCCAGACAGCTGCTGGGCGAAATGCCGCAAAAGGCGGAGGTTATTTTTTACGGATCGTTCGCGGCGACCTATCAGGGACACGGCACGGACCGGGCGATTGCCGGGGGACTGCTGGATTTCCCGACTGACGATTTGCGGCTGCCGGATTCCATTGAAATTGCCGAGCAGGACGGCATGGACATTTCGTTCCGGCAGGGTGCCGGATTGTTCCCGCATCCCAACACAGTACGGCTGTGTCTGTACGGCAGCGGCCAAGGTCTGACGCTTACGGGGATTTCGATCGGGGGCGGCAACATCGAAATTGTCGAAATCGACGATTTCAGCGTCAAGCTGTCCGCGATGTATCCGACCGTTCTGATTCATCACATGGACTATCTCGGCGTGCTGGCAAGCGTGACCGATACGATGCGCAGAGGCCAGGTCAACATCGGGCATATGTCTTTGGACCGCAAAAACCGCAGCGGAGCGGCTCTGACCGTACTGGAGCTGGATGAGATGCTGGCTCCGGAGCTGCTGAGCGAGCTGGAAGCCCTGCCCGCGGTGAAGTCGGTGAAGCTGATTCACCTGGACGAAGGTCCGAAGGAAGAGAAAGGGAAGGGAAAGACTTCATGAATTTTCAAACGTTAAGCCAGCTCGCGAATTTGGCCGAGGAACGGGCTTTAAGTATCGGCGCCTTGATGGTGGAAGAGCAGAGCGCCGAATCCGGACGTTCCGCGGAGCATGAATTTGCCAAAATGAAGGAATATTACGGGGTAATGAAGGAGGCCGTGCGGCGCGGAATGCAGGAGAACACGAATTCGCGCAGCGGCTTGACCGGACTGGACGCCCAGCGCGTCGGAGCTTATAACGCCGCGAACGAATCCTGTCTGGGCGGACCGGCGGGTCAGGCGATGGCCTATGCGCTGGCCGTCTCGGAGGTGAACGCCTCGATGGGACGCATCATCGCGACCCCGACGGCCGGCTCCTGCGGCATTATTCCCGGTGTATTCCTGAGCTGTCAGGAGCGCTTCGGCTGGGACGATGATGTTATGACTTACGGACTGTTCGCCGCCGGAGCGATCGGCTATGTCATCGCCAATAATTCCTTTGTTTCCGGAGCCGAGGGAGGCTGCCAGGCCGAAGTCGGTTCGGCGATCGGCATGGCGGCGGGAGCGCTGACCGAGCTGCGCGGCGGCACCCCAGTCCAGGCGGTACATGCCGTGGGTCTGGCGCTGAAAAACACCCTCGGGCTGATCTGCGACCCGGTAGGCGGCCTCGTCGAAATTCCCTGCATCGTCCGCAACGGCTTCGGCGCCGTGACGGCGCTGGCGGCGGCGGATATGGCGCTGGCCGGAGTGCGCAGCGTCATTCCGTCCGACGAGGTCATCAAGGTCATGCTTGAGGTCGGCTCGGCCATGCCGGAGAAGCACCGCGAGACGGCCGGAGGGGGCCTGGCCCAGACGCCGACCGGCCGCAAAATCATGGAGGATTTGCGCCAGCGGCACAAATAACCGGACTAGAGCAGCTTGAAGCGGCGAAGCTGGTCCCACTGTCCCTCTCGCTTCAGAATTTCCGGCTGCTTGGAACCGATGAGGTCGAAATGGGGGAATGGGGGCCGGTTATGGATATGCTGCGGAGGCAGGCCGTTGTCCCTGCACCAGTCGGCAAGACGGCCCAGGTCGCTGCAGCCGACCTTGGTCACGGTCGTAATTCCGGGGAAACGCGGATCGAGCCAGTAATGGGTCAGGAAAGCGATCTCTCCGTCCAGGACCGCCTGTTTCCAGCGGTTTAGTTCTTCTCTTTTTACACCAAAGGCCATAGCCGTTCCATCCTTATCTCTTGTATGTAGCTTAATTATAGCTGTTTCCGCCGGCTTTGCACCTGCAGGGCGCGGTTCGAATGTCATCGCGAAAGGAGGACAAGCGGCATGAACGGACAGAGCAGGGCGGATATCCGCCCCGGGCTTGAAGTTGACATCGTGCTGAAGCAGGATCAGCCTACGGGCAAGTTGACCCGCGGCACGGTCAAGGATATTTTGACGAATTCGCCCCGTCATCCCCATGGCATTAAGGTGAGGCTGACAAGCGGTCAGGTCGGGCGGGTCAAGCATATTCTTGATCCGAAATCCGGCAACTGATTCCCGCATGATCATTAACGCCCCATTCCTCGCGCGCCGCAGTCGATTGATTATGCGGCTTGCCGGAATGGGGCGTTTTGTATGGCTGTATAACGTTATTTGCCCATAAATTCGTCGACATACTGGTCAGCTTTGGCCTGATTGCACAGGTTGCAGGCGCAGACGCAGTTCATGGGCGTCGTATGCCCTCCCTTGGCGCGGGGCAGCAGATGGTCGATCGTATCGCCGTATAAGCCGCAGAAATGACAGGTATAGCGGTCCCGGGTCAAAATATACCGGCGGAAGTCCTTGTTGCTGTACAGCCGGCGGATCGTCCGGCGGTTGACCACCACGGCGGCCTGCTCCCGCACCAGCGTAACGGCGAGATCGAGGTCAATCTCCTGATGCCAGCGACGTCCCTTGTCGCTGTATCCCCGCATCAGAATCATTCCCTGCCTGGAGGGAATGAGCGCAGAGATGTCGTCTGGCTCGGGCTTTGGCCCGCGCTGGCGCTGAAGGGACGCCGCCTGTTCCGCTGTGCGCGGGCGGGGCTTGGCTGTCCCCTCCGAAGCGGAAGCATGCGGCTTCCGCTCGAGAGCGGCCGTTCCGCGGGAACGCTTGCGCTTCCGGGGCTTGTGCGCCGGCGCCTCCCCGGCGGGACTTGGCGCGGAAGCGCCCGCCGCAGGAACCGGCGCCTCCCCGGGCGCCGACTCCGGCGCGGACCGCTCCTTCGCCGGTGGCTTCGCCTGGCGCGGGCCTGGCCTGCCGGCTGCGGGAGACGCCGGGACGGCAGCGCCAGCAGCCCCCGGTGAGGCCTGGCTGCCGGGCGCCGGGGCTGCGGCGCGGGCTGGCCCAGCCGGCCAGGCCTTTGGCGGCGCTGCGGCTCGAGCCGTTAACGGCGCCGGGGTCTGCGCCTTTGGCTGCGCCGTCTCTGGCAGGGAGGCGCTTCGGGCCGCTTCGGCCTCGCGGCGTTTCCGACATTCCCGGCAGGCGCCTCGGCGCGACTCCGCCTTGGAGCGTCTGCCGGTGCGTCTGCGGAATTCCGAGAGCGGTTTATATTGAAGACAGTAAGCGCATTGTTTGGTTGTATGCTGATCAACTGAAGGCATGGGCATGCTCGAAAGCGGCCGGCCGGAGCCGCCGCCCTCTGTCACCTCGTTTTATAAAATATAGAAAGTATTAGCTTCCCGCTTATTCTTGAAATATAAAATTCTTTAAATTGGTCCCAATGATACAAGTATAACGCAAAGTACGGATAATCACACTTTTCATGCCGCTTCTATTGTTTTTGACCCGGTGTAATCTGTGTCTCATCGCGGAGCAGAAGGATTCGGTATAATGAGAGCAGATGATGACCGCTCGTTTGCGGGCCGCCCAACTTAAGAATGGAAGCGGGGAACAAGGAATGAGTCAACGGGTAAACCGGCCGGAGAAGCCAATCGCGGGAGCGGAGAGTACGTCCGCAGGAAGACGGCCGCCCGCCGTGCTGTTTCTTTATGTTTTGCAGGCCTTTTTGGGCCTGGGAGCGATCGTCGGAGGGGTGATGCTCATAATCGATCCGAGCGAAGGAATGATGGGGATGCCGGCGGATACCGTGCTGAAGAGGTCGCCTTTTTCCGACTTTTTGTTCCCGGGGATTATACTGCTGGCGGTATTCGGATTGTTTCCGCTCCTTGTGCTGTACGGTATGGTCAAAAGACCGCGCTGGGTATGGGCCGACACGCTTACTCCCTTTAAAGAACTGCATTCCGCCTGGACGCTGTCATTATATGTGGGATTCGGCCAGATTATCTGGATCATGGTGGAGACTTATATCATGAATTTGGTCAGCCTCGTGCATGTATTTTATATGAGCCTTGGGCTGCTCATTCAGATTGTGACTCTCCTTCCTTCGGTGCAGCGTTTCTTTCTGCTGCCTCCCGGGCGGGGAAGCTATGCGGCGGATGACCACGGGATGCGGACGGCTTCAAGATAAAGCTATAATAGTCTTGTCTGCAGATGGCTATAAATACGATTGGAGTTTGTTTTATGGAGGAAGTAAAAGGGAATTTAATTACGGTACGGACACTGGCGGAGGATTTCCGGCGCCTTGGTCTGCGTGAAGGAATGACGGTGCTGCTGCATTCGTCGTTCAAATCGCTGGGCGAATGGGTGGCGGGCGGGCCCGCCGCCGTGATTCTGGCGCTGGAAGAAGCGCTGGGTAAAGACGGAACGCTCATCATGCCGACGCATTCGACGGATCTCACCGATCCTTCGGACTGGATTAATCCTCCGGTTCCGAAGGAGTGGTGGGATTCGATCCGGGAGGAGATGCCGCCTTACGATCCTGGGTTGACGCTTCCGCGCGGTATGGGCGTTATTCCGGAAACGTTTCGCAAACAGACGGGAGTGCGGCGCAGCGGGCATCCGCTCTATTCCTTCGCCGCCTGGGGCAAGCATGCCGATACGGTCACTGCCGGGCATGAGCTGCCCTACGGTCTCGGCGACGGATCGCCGCTTGGACGGCTGTACGATCTGGACGGCATGGTGCTGCTGCTGGGTGTGGGGCATTTGAACAACACCTCCATGCATCTCGCGGAATACCGTGCCGGTTACCCGGGGAAAAAAGAAATCACCGCAGGCGCTCCGATCACCGAGAACGGGGCGAGAAGATGGACGCGGTTTCCCGATCTGGAATGGAACTCGGATGATTTCGGCAGAATCGGCGAGGACTTTGAACGGGAAACCGGGCAGGTCCGGCAGGGCCTGGTCGCGGCGGCGCCTGCCAGGCTGATGTCCCAGCGGGCCGTCGTCGATTATGCTGTACGGTGGCTGGAACAGCGGCGTTAGGCGTTATTAACCGCCAAGGCCGGGATGGCCGACAATCGTCATCTGCAATACAAAAGGTCCAACCGGACTGTTCCCGGTTGGACCTTTTTTCAGTGTTAGGCAAGCCGGCCGCGCCCATCTCGGCCCCGATTATCCCGAACGGATCCCTGGAATGGGGCGGGAACCGCGATGGGCGGCCTAACCTAGCGCGCCGTCTTATAGCGCTGGCTGCGGAGCGGGAATAACCTCCCGCCCGTCCATATACTTCCGCAAAGCCTGCGGAATATAAATCGAGCCGTCTTCCCGCTGGTGGTTCTCCAGCAGCGGAATGAGGATGCGCGGCGTCGCAACCGCCGTGTTGTTCAGCGTGTGGCAGTAGCGCGGCTTGCCGCCCGCGTCCCGGTAGCGGATATTCGAGCGCCGGGCCTGGAAATCAAGCAGATTCGACGCCGAGTGCGTCTCTCCGTAGGCGTACCGTCCCGGCATCCAGGTTTCGATGTCGTACTGCTTGTGCGTCTTCAGCGACATGTCGCCGGTACAGACCGCTACCACGCGGTAAGGAAGCTCCAGCAGCTCCAGAATATGCTCCGCGTTCGCCAAAATCTCCTGCAGCATATTTTCCGACACCTCAGGGTCATTCTCGCACAGGACGACCTGCTCGATCTTCGAGAACTGGTGCACGCGGTACAGCCCGCGCACGTCGCGCCCCGCCGATCCGACCTCGCGCCGGAAGCAGGGCGACATCCCGGCCAGCCTCATCGGCTCGGCCAACTCGACAATCTCGTCGCTGTACAGCGAGACGAGCGGCACCTCCGAGGTGCCCGCCAGCCAGCGGTTCTCGCCGCTTAGCTCATACGTCTGGTCCATCCCGCCGGGGAAGAAGCCCGTGCGCACAAGCGTCTCCGGACGGACAATGGCCGGCACGTCCATGACCGTAAATCCCCTTGCCGCCAGCACGTCGAGCGCAAGGCGCTGCACGGCGAGATGCAGATACACTCCGGTTCCCTTGAGCGTATAGCTGCGGGGCCCGCCCGCCTTGACGCCGCGCGGAATGTCGAGAATATCATGCAGCTCGCCAAGCTCCACATGATCCCGGGGCTTAAAGCCGAATGCCGGCGGCTCCCCGCACCGGCGGGCTTCCACGTTGTCCTTATCGCTCTCGCCGATGGGCGTATCCTTCGATACGGGATTCGGGGCCAGCAGCATCAGCTCCCGGCATTTCATCTCCGCTTCGGCAAGCCGCGCTTCCACACCGGCCAACCTTCCGCCGATTTCCCTTACCTGCTCCTTGGCCGCTTCACCCTCTGCAGGTTTCCCCTGCCTCAGCAGCGCTTCAACTTCTTTGGTAAGCGTATTTCGCCGCGCCCGCAGCTCTTCGGTCTCTTGGCGCTGCCCGCGCCGGAGGTCATCCCATTCCAGCAGCTCATCAAGCGGAAAATCAACCTTTTTCCACTTGGCCGTCTGTCTGACAAGCTCCGTATTCTCCCTGATCCACACCATGTCTAGCATAACCGTTCGCTCCTTTTTGTAAAAAAATACAAAAAACGCCCTCATCCATGGGACGAGGAGCGTCAGCTCGCGGTGCCACCCAGGTTGATCGAACCCAGCCTTAAACAGCTTTCATTCGATCCTCTTTGGTCTTCGCGGTAACGGGCGAAACCCGGTAAACTTAGTGAGCGGTCTTAATGCCGCCCCGGTCGCAAACGCCTCGCGGTTGGATGCCGGTCATGGGCCTGATCGGGATGTGATGTTGCCGTTTAGTATAGCGCACGAAGGTGTTAATGGCAAGGCAACAGAGCGGAACCATGTTCAACCTGGCGCGTCAGGGGATGTTCGTTTGGGACAGTCTAACCGGCTGGCAAACCTGCTCAAGTGCAGTTTTTTTCATCGAAAGCGTCGGTTATCAAGAAGTTCCTATGATTGCGCAGGCATTTCAGTTGTGTGGACTGAATTTGAGGTTGAACAGGCCTAAAAAATGCACATTTACAGGCGTGTTACCCCGTGGTTGCTTCAAGTGGAAAAAAAGATGCACGATTTCAGGTTTTCTGCCCTATCCTGCTCACTCGCTCCCATTGAGGTTCGGATTACGTGGGCAGTTTGCCCGCCGCTCCGGCTGCAGCCGTAACCTCTTGCGGAGTACTGTTCTAGAAGAGAGTTTGCCGCGTTCGAACATCTGTGCGGTTATTGATGCTTAAAGGAGCCTCTTCGCCAAGATCTCATTATTTGCAGCGTTTTCCATTCTTTAGAGGCCCGTCCGCGTTGACATGAGGAGTGTCCCTTTGATACGATAATTTAAATTTAAGTTATTGTCGGGTTTGCGGGGCCTTGTCTCGCTGACTGACAGAAGAGGTGGAAAGTGGCTAAGATTGTAGTGATTAATGGAACGCCGTCGCTCGTATCGCGGATCAATGCGGTGATCGAGTATGCAGAGAATGGGCTTGGCGGCAAAGGATTTGAGGTCGAGCGGATCAATGTGGCGGAACTGCCGCCGGAAGATCTGATTCATACAAAGTTCGAGAGCGAAGCGATTGTGAAGGCGAACGGCCTCGTGGCCGAAGCGGACGCTCTGATCATCGTAAGTCCGGTATACAAGGCTTCTTATACGGGGGTTCTCAAGACGTTTCTGGATCTAATTCCCCAAAAAGGACTTGCCGGAAAAATCGTGCTCCCGCTCTTTATGGGCGGCAGCCTTGCGCATCTGCTTACGATTGATTACGCTCTGAAGCCGGTATTGTCCGTGCTGGGCGCACGCCATATCCTAGGTGGCGTGTACGCGGTGGACCCCCAGGTTGCGCGTAATGATGCCGGAGCGGTGGAGATTGCCGATGAGCTGAAGCTGCGGCTGGACAATGCGTTGGGTGAGTTCGCGGAAGAGACGGAGCTGAAAGCTGGCCGCAAGGCGCGCCCGTAGTTCTCGAATGACTTTGGAAAAAGGGAAAAGCAGCAGAACTCCAGCAACGCGGAGTTTGCTGCTTTTCTTTTTCTGTCCGCTGCGGGCCGCCGAATCAATGTCCGAACATACTTTCCGGCTCCATCAACATGTGGGCGCAAGAACGTATCGTCAAATTTTAAACGTTATGAAACAAATTTATGAATCAGGAAAAACTGTGGTCATTGTGACGCACGATCCACAAATTGGAGACAGCTGCGAAAGAATCATTCAGATGAAAGACGGACAAATTTCCACCCTCTAGGTCACACACTCCCTTAGGTTCGTTTTCCAGGGTATGGTTATCCAGATATCTTGATATTCGTTAATATTCCTGTAAAGCGTTGTTTATCAACGAAACTCACCCTCGTGCCCCTTGGGGAAGAATTCTCGCAACAGACCATTTCCGCTTACGGATCTCACGAGGTCTTTGGCTGATGGGAGTCTCCACTGTGAATCGTCCACGCGTCTCAGACGGCTTCTGTCTCGTTGCCAAGGAGAATACGGGTCAACAAAATAGACGCCAAACGAGGAATATAAAGTTACTGGTCGGTGGGTGTACCGCTGGGATTGATTTTGACTCTCCTTCCCCGTCCCGGGTCTAGTAAAAATCCCGACGTTTGTACGTTCCCCCCAAAATCTTTCCTCGATTACAATTATTTTATTGAGTACAGGTGGTGAACTGAAGTGAGTATTTCAATGCGGGACAATGTCTATAATCATTCATACAGGACTAGGGAGATGAGACTATCAAAAAGGTAAGAAAAGTTCTGCTTTATTTGGGAGCAACTATTATTTTACTTGTTGGGTTAGCATTGATTTTTCCCACATGGACTCCCAAAATTGACGGCGTAAACAGCATAAGCGTACTCGAGCAAGTCGAAATTAATGGCACCGGTCATGAATTGATGATACGAGGTCAGGATAAGAACAATCCTATTATAATTTTTGCACACGGGGGTCCAGGTGTTTCGGAAATACCCTATGTAACCAAATACCAAGACCTACTGGAGAAGAATTTCACGATTGTCCATTACGACCAAAGAGCCAGCGGGAAATCTTATCACTTTGGAGAAGATTATTCCAACCTTTCGACAGATCTATTAGTGAAAGATTTATTGACTTTGACGGATTACATATCCACTCGTTTCAACCAAAAGAAGGTCATACTAGTACAGCATCAGAATTAAAATAGTTAACTTTTGGTAGATATGATATAGTCGAGAGAAAAAGAGGTATCGACTATGAAACTACGTGCATATGCGGTTTGCTTGACCCCGGATCAGCAGAAAGAATTACAAGGGGTGTGCTCAAAAGGGAAAGTGGCCGCACGCTCACTCCGGCGAGCACAAATTCTGTTGTGGGCGGACGAGAACCGGGTGGGCGGCAAGCTTTCGGACACCACCATTGCGGAGCAATTACACATCCACACCAACACGGTATATCTGGTCCGTAAGACCTTTTCGGAAAAGGGATTACAGGCTGCTGTCGAACGAAAAAAGAGACTGACACCGCCAAATCCTCCAAAGGTTACCGGCGAACTGGAGGCGAAAATCATCGCGCTCAGTTGCAGTACTCCGCCCGCTGGAAGAAGTCGGTGGACCCTTCGACTTTTAGCAGACAAGACCGTTGAACTGGGTTACATTGACAGCATTTCGTACGACACGGTGGACCGCATTTTAAAAAAACGAACTCAAGCCCCATCTTCGTAAGTGTTGGTGCATTCCACCGAAGCAGAATGCAGCGTTTGTGGCAGCCATGGAAGATGTATTAGAGGTCTACCATTTACCCTACGACAGCGAATGTCCCGTGATTTGCATGGATGAGAAACCGTTCCAACTGCTGGATGACGCTCGAAAACCGATCCCGATGAAGCCCGCCAAGCCGCTGCGTGAAGACTCCGAATACGTACGTCATGGGACCTGCAGTATCTTTATCTTCACTGAACCGCTTGTGGGCTGGAGACACGTCAGCGTTCGTCCTCGCCGCACAAAAATGGAATGGGCGGAGCAAGTTCGAGAACTGTTAGACGTACATTACCCGAGTGCACCCAAAATTCGTTTAGTGATGGATAATTTAAACACGCATTCGATCGCCTCGTTGTATGAAGCCTTTGAACCGGAAACCGCCTTGCGTCTAGCCAAACGGCTCGAAATTCATTACACCCCCAAACATGGCAGTTGGCTGAACATTGCTGAAATTGAGCTGAGCGTAATGACGCGCCAATGTTTAGCAAGACGAATTCCGTCAATAGAAGAATTAGCAAGCGAACTGACCGAATGGGAATCTGCTCGTAACGCTTCTCAAAGAGGTATAGATTGGCAATTCACTACCAAAGATGCACGGATAAAACTTAAAAGGCTTTACCCACAATTTAAAGACTGATGCTGTACTAGTCGGCCATTCCTTTGGAACATATATTGGCATACAGGCTGCGCAACAAGCTCCTGAAAAATATGAAGCCTATATCGGCATTGGACAGATGTCCAATACCTTAGAAAGCGAATTGGATGGTTTGAATTTCACGATTGATCAAGCAAAATTGAGCGGTAATACAACCGACGTCGAGTATTTGCAAGGGTTAACTGAAAAAGTTCAAAGCGGCGATATATTAACTCCACGCCATTATGTTCGAAAATATGGCGGTGCTGCAAGACTGATCGATGATAATGCGGACATGGCTGATGGTTTATTGTTCGGACCGGAGTATAATTTATTAGATCGCATCCGTTATTACCGTAGCGTATCTTATGCACAAGAAATTTTAATAGGGCAAGCATTCAAAAAACCTCTGCCTACGATCGTCACAAAACTAGATTTACCGGTGTATTTTATTATGGGACAATACGACTACATGACTTCCACGAAATCAGCCAAAACATACTTTGATCAGATTGATGCAAATAAAAAGGAATTTTTAACGTATGACCAATCCGCTCATTATCCGCAATTTGAAGAAAAAGAAAAATTCTCAAAGTGGATGGTGGATTCGTTCACAAGATGACGGAAAGCATGCATGAGCAAGTTCCTCTTCAGAGACCGTGGCAAAGTCGTGGCCCTTGGGGAAGAATTCTCGCAACAGACCATAACCATTCTCATAGGAGCAGCGTTGCCAAGGAGAATACGGGTCAGCGAAAAAGTCCTTGATCTGGAGAAGATGTTCCACCGAGGCGAAGCAAGCAAACTCCTTCCCTCGGTCTACCTTGCACTTTGGAAGGCAGGCTACGGGAACTGGCTGGCTACAACGCCACAGGCGACCTCCATGGAATGTTCAAAGTATTCTTATCTCATTGTTCAGAACAAATATTTATTACAATCAGCTGTACCGCCTGCGGATACACCGAGTTATACAAAGCGGAAACGTCCAGCGGACTTAATATCTTAGACTTTTTCATGAATTGATCTTGTCCAAGGCCGATTGCGGATCAGCTATACCAACGGTTACCGGAAAATAAAAAACGCTCAAGAAGCCGCCAATGCTCTCAAATCTCTTGAGGCAGGCGGCTTTTACTTTTTCAGCCTAAGCCGTACCGTGGAATCTCTGCATCCTCGCATTCTTGTGTTCTATGATCGAACTGTTTTCAAAGTTCAATTAGTATAATGTGACTATTTATTTCATTGACATAAGAAAGTAATCATGCTAGATTTCATAGTAATTTAGTAGGAATAGTATACTTTTAAAGATTGAAGTAGGGGGAAAGGTCATGAGTTCATGGGTTGGTGCACGTAAAGCGAGGAACATATGGAGATTTTTTGGACTGCAGCCGGGAATCGCTTTGTTGAACAGGTTGTCTTTTCTCGGAAAGTTCACGCTGATCGGGATAGCGGTGCTGGTTCCTGTGCTTGTATTGGCCGGGCAATCCGCGGTAGAATCCCGAAGCTCGGTCGCGGTCACGAAGGTCCAGATTGAAGGGCTGAAGGCTGTTGAGATATCGGGCGGACTTTTGAGACTCCTGGAGAGGCATTCAATTTTGCAGGCGGGCACCTATGCAGGGATACCGGATAACGGAGAGCTAAAGAAGGTCGAAGCCGAGATTGACCGAACCATAGAATCCTTTAAGGCCAACCTGGCCGCATTCCCAACCGATGCTTCATTTCAGGAGAAATGGAATGCTTATCTGGACCAATGGAATACGCTCAAAACAGAAGGGCTCAACCTAAGACGCCTGGAAAGCCTCGATGTACATACGCAGCTGTTGACTCAGACGGTCGATCTGATAGACCTTCTGGGGCTGAAGTCGGAACTCTTGCTGGAGTCCGATCCGGGACTGTTCCTGATTAAAGAGGAGACACTCCGCAAGTTCCCTTCGTTCCTGCTCCAGCTCGGATTGTTTCAGGTGGATACGCTGACTGCGGCAACGCAGACCACAATCGACGATGTCGTCAAGAACACGATAGCCGCCGACTGGGATTCCGTGCAGAATGGATGGAAGAGTATTTATTCGCCGTCTGCGGGCCCAGCCGGGCAGGACACTTCGCTCAAGGCGGTGAGAGCCGCGGATGCGGGAACGCAGGAGAATGTTGCGCTTGCGCTCGATAAAGTGGAATCCGGCGTGCTGCTGCCGCTCAAGGTAGCGATGAATCAGGGAGAATGGCTGGAGCTGTCGGAGAATGCGCTGGACAGTTCTTTTGCGCAGTGGAATGAACGAATTCACTGGGTCAACGATAGATTGGAACGGCAGGTCCAGGATGGCAACCGGCAGGTCTTCTGGACTCAACTGATCGGAGGAGGGGCGATTCTGCTCTCTCTGTATTTATTCACGGCGCTTTACCGGTCGATTACCCGTGTAGTGACCGAGATTAGGCAGACAGCCTCCCGGATGGCCGGCGGGGATTTATCCGCCCGGTTTCACGTTGACACCAAAGATGAGCTAAAGGTTATAGCCGACAGCTTTAATCATATTGCCGAGTCGTTCAAGTCCGTTCTAACCGAAATCGGCCAGTCTTCGAGTCAATTGGCCTCCTCTGCCGAACAGTTGTCCTCCAGCGCCAAGCAAACCTCCAAAGCGTCCGGGCATATCGCGGGGATTACCGAGAAAATCGCCGACGGCGCCGGTCTCCAGGTGCTTAAGGTGGAAGAAAGCGTACATACCATTCATGAGGTCGCTGCACAAATTCAGGAAATCTCCGAGCGCGCAATATCGGTTGCGGAAACGACAACCACCGCCTCCATCAAATCGTCCAAAGGGGGAGATGCGGTTCGTACCGTCACTGAGCAGATGAAATCCATCAATGGCTCTGTCGACAGAGTAGGAAAGGTAATTGTCCGGCTGTCATCCATTTCTCAGGAAGTTGGAAAAATGAATGAGGTCATTACGCAATTGTCGCAGCAGACCCATCTATTATCGCTGAACGCCGCCATTGAAGCGGCCAGAGCCGGAGAGCACGGACGCGGCTTCTCGGTAGTCGCCGAGGAGGTGAAGAATCTGGCCGAGCAGTCGTCCCGGTCCGCCGAGCAGATCGCCGGCCTCATTCAGACCATTCGCTCCGATATCGGTCATGCGGCGCATTCTATGCAGGAGGCAACGAAGGAAGTGGATCTTGGCATGGAGCTTGTCCATACGGCGGGCAGCTTATTCACCGAGATCGAACATTATGTCGATGAGGTGAAGAGTCAGGTCGAGGAAGTATCAGCGGCCACTCAGCAAATCTCAGCCGGTACAGGGTATGTCGTGCAGGCCATTCAAGGCATCTCCGACGTAGCGCATACCACGGCCGCCGGAACCCAGGATGTCTCCGCCGCGGCCGAGCAGCAGCTGGCTTCAATGGAAGAGATGTCTTCCTCCTTCCATGCGGTAACTCATATGGCGGAAGGGATGCAGGTGCTTGTAAATCGCTTCCGGGTGTAGAAGCCGCTGAAGCAATCACTCCATGAGTTACGCTCCTGTTCTCGGATACCGAAAAAGCAGCAAGTCCCCCATAACCGGGGACTGCTGCTTTTTTTGTACGCTGCGGTTCAAGCGCTTTATCAGTGTGAAAATCCTTACTTCACAGCTACTTCAATGGACTCAATTGTTGTGAAAATTCGCGTGTAGACATTCTCAATATTGGTTTCGGTTGCTTTATCGTTGTATAACCCATAACCCCAATGTTGATATTCCTTGCCAAATTGAAAGTAGCCTGTGGCATAGTTATCCGATGCAAAATCAGGAGAATCATCGTAAGACATTTCGTTAATAAAAGGGAAATATGATTTCGTAGACTCTATAAAGAAAAAAGGAATACCTGCATTTTTATATACTGTTGCATATTTTTGATTTGCAGCTTCGGATAGATATTCTTTCATAATGAAAATGGCATCAAAGTCAGGTGAAAGATTTTGATCCTCTAATTGATTAAAAGTTATTTTTTTGAAGACCACATTTTTTTCTCTTATTTTCGGAGCATCTCCTATAACGCCAATAACTAAGCGTTTGCCTTCGTAGTGAGGTGTATCGATTGTATCAGAGTTACAACCCGCTAAAATAAAACAGATAAAAAGAAGGATCATTGAGATTTTATTCATATTGGGAACTCCTTTGGAAATATATGGTCATGCTTAATAGTATAATACTTTTTTTCTCTGAACAGCGGTTTCTTTGATAAAATGCCGGCGGAAATCGATTCTATCATCGCTGCGCCCAGTTCATTTTCAGTTCATATTGAGCGGGTAGTATGAAGGCAGAAGAGAAACAGAATGGTGGAGGATGAAACATGAAATTATTAGAGATCAAAGAAGTGAACAAATCTTACAAACTGGCGGGAAAAGAGAAAATAGCTGTTCTTAGCGGCGTTAATCTGAGTTTTAGCAGCGGTGAGTTCGTTTCCATTCTGGGAGAGTCGGGCTCGGGAAAGTCAACGCTCATGAATATTATCGGCGGCATGGATTCGGATTACGAAGGTGAAGTGATCGTACAGGGGAAATCGCTGAGATCCATGAAAGAGAAAGAAATCGATGCGTACCGAAAAAATAAAATCGGGTTTATTTTTCAGAGTTTCAACCTGATTCCCCATCTGACCGTGCTTGAAAATGTAACCATTGCGATGCAGATGATGGATAAAAGCGAGAAGGAAAGAAACCGGCGCGCGCTGGAAATTCTGGAGGAAGTGGGCTTGAAGGGGCATGTGAAGAAGCGGCCGAATCAGCTGTCCGGGGGGCAGAAGCAGCGTGTTGCCATTGCGCGGGCATTGGCGAACGATCCGGATATTATTTTGGCGGATGAACCGACAGGCGCGCTTGATCAAGAAACCAGTGAACAAATCCTAGACCTTCTTGATTCTATCGCGCAAAAGGGCGTTCTCATCATTACAGTGACGCATTCCCAAAGAGTGGCCGATTTCGGCAGCCGGATTGTGAGGGTAGAGGATGGGAGTATAAGGGAAGATCAGGCACTAAAAGAGCGTTATAATTCGGAAAAGAAATCGGTGGATAAAAAAGGGAAGAGTTTAAGCTTCCTGGCTTCTTTTAAACTGGCCATTCGAAATATGCAATTAAAAGCAAAAAGAAATCTGCTCGTCGCTTTGGGAGCGTCAATCGGTATATCCAGTGTCCTGTTGATGCTGTCGCTCGGGAATGGCGTAACCGGCTATATCAACGACCAAATCAATTCCAGTACGAATCCGCTTCTTATTGACGTGGTGAAGTCGGCAGGTGGGAACGTTAAGGCGCAGGGTGGCCCGCCCGCTGAGAGGTTGGTAGGAGATCTGTTTACCGAAGAAGATGTGGCGAAGATAAGCGGTATCAAAGATGTGAAGAGCGTGGAGAAAGCAACGACCATCAGAGAGAAATCCAACATGGTATATGGCAGTAAAAATTATGGGCTTCCGGCCTTGCAGACCGTTACGGATTCGGTTACGGAGAGCAATATCGAAGCGGGAACCCTTCCATCCGGGAATGAGGTAATGTTATCAACCGGTTTTGCACAGCGCTTAACCAATGAACAAGCATACGGCTCCTTCATAGGGAAATCCGTCAAATTATTTGTGAACGAAATGAGTTCAAGCAATCAGCCCGTTATTGTGGAAAAAGAACTTACCGTCTCGGGAATCTATAAGCAGGCGGACAGGGGGCCGGTTGGGGGAGCGGATGCTTATGTTGCTTACAGCACGCTTGAAGAAGCCTATAATCAGCAAAATATTAGTTTGAATCCGCTGCAGATTAATGCTTATGCCGCAGATGTGAATGACGTGGAACATATCAAATCGGATATCGAGAGCGCCGGATTTGTGACTTCTCCCACCACCAAACTTATGAAGCAGCTGACAACCTATATCAATCTGGCCTCGTGGCTGCTCGCCGCCATTGCCGGAATTTCCTTGCTGGTTTCCGGTATAATGATCCTGATCGTTCTGTATGTAAGCGTAGTGGAGCGTACAAGGGAGATTGGTATTTTACGGGCAATCGGCGCACGAAAGAAAGACATTCAGCGTATTTTCTTTTCTGAATCGGCCCTGATTGGCTTGTTGAGCGGCGGAATTGCCGTTGTGGGATCGGTGCTGATCAGCTTTGTGCTCAATATGATCCTTAACCGTGCATTTGGTGTCGAGTTGATTCAATTGACTCCGCAGTATATGCTTTTTGGAATAGGAATCAGCACCCTGATCAGTGTCGTGGCGGGACTGCTCCCGTCATCCAAAGCGGCCAAACTGGACCCTATGGAATCGCTGCGCTACGAATAGCATTTAGGAATCGGATGGATACTGCCGGGTTGGAGGGACATAAGGATGAATAAGATTTTGGTTGTAGATGATGAACCCCATATCCGTAAATTAATTAGGCTCTATTTGGAAAACAGCTCTTTCGATGTGATCGAGGCGGAGGACGGGCAGGAAGCGCTGGATTATGTGGCCCATACCAAAGTCGATTTAATGGTTGTAGACGTAATGATGCCTAATATTGACGGAATAGAGTTAACCGAAGCTATACGCGGCTACTTGGATATTCCGATTTTGATCGTATCGGCGAAGGGCGAATCGATGGATAAAGTCAGAGGATTCACAGCGGGGACGGATGATTATCTGGTCAAGCCTTTTGATCCGGTTGAGCTGGTTCTGCGCGTGAAATCTCTTCTGAAACGGTACAACATGACCGCAACCAAGGTTATTCAGCTGGATGCAATCACGATTGACCTTGAATTCTTAACGGTTGCTTCGGAGGCGAACACGGTACAGCTGAAAAAGAAAGAATGCGAGCTGTTATTTATGCTGGCAAGCTCACCTGGCCGCATATTTACACGGACACAACTAATCGAAAGTTTATGGGGGATGGATTACGAAGGGGATGAGCGAACGGTTGATGTCCATATCAAACGTCTACGCCAGCAAATGGAGCCATTCCCTTCCGTGCTCATAACGACGGTTAGAGGACTCGGATACCGAATGGAGCCTATGGAGCATGTTTAGAAAAAGCCTGCGGGCCCAAATCATTGCCATTTTTGTTGTCATCGTGTTCATCAGCCTGTTTATTGCGTTCGCGATCAGCCGGTTGTTTTCAATGAAAGAAGTGGCTGTTGAACAACCTTTCCTGAAGATAGCGGAGGATGCCGCTTCTCTCTGGAAGATAACCGCGCCGGAATACCGCGACCGGTTGCCGGATATTTTATCCCATTATCACGTGCAGGCTGGGGTCGTGGAGGAACGCGGCAATCTTCCCTTTTCATTGAGCGCCGAGGAGGCGTCTCCGCTTTTTGAAAAGGGATTGACGAAGCCTGTATTTTTGAATACGAAGGAAGGTCCGGTCCGTTTTATCGGTGTGCCGGATATCGATGGAGCCGGACATTCCATGATTCTTAAGGTGGACTTCAGCCGCTTTTTGGAGAGTATTCTTAGAGTATTGCTCATTGGTCTTATCAGTGTGCTGCTTGTTGGGATTTTGCTTATTTTGTTGACCTCGCGTTACTTGGTTGGACCAGTAAGCCGGTTGACGGGCGCGGCGCGGGAGATGGCCAAAGGAAACTTGGCCTTTCGTCTTGCGCACCGAAGGAAGGACGAGATCGGAACGTTGATGGACAGCTTTAATCATATGGCGAGCGAGCTTCAGAATATCGATAAAATACGTGAAGATTTCGTCATCAACGTATCCCATGAAATCCAGAGTCCCCTGACTTCGATCCGGGGATTTACTCGGGCGATGAGAGACGGGGTCATTCCGGCGGAACAGCAAAAAGAGCATCTGGATATTATTTATGAGGAGACTCTCCGCCTTTCAAGATTAAGCGAGAATCTGCTCCGTCTTGCTTCACTGGATTCGGAGCATCATCCCTTTCATCCTGTAACCTATCGATTGGACGAACAACTGCGCAGAGTTATTCTGGTGTCTGAGCCTTTATGGACTGAGAAGAAACTCGATGTGGAGCTGGATTTGCAGATTTGCAGTGTCACAGCGGACCGGGATTTACTTGAACAGGTATGGCAAAATCTGATTGCGAACGCGATTAAATACTCGGATGTGAACAGCCGGATTGAAGTACTGATGGATAAGGCTCCCGGGAGTGTCGATATTCATATTAAAAATACAGGCAAGGGAATCCCGGAGCGGGATCTTCCCTTTATATTTGAAAGATTTTATAGAGTGGATAAAGCCAGAACCCGTTCAAAGGGCGGAAATGGATTGGGTCTGTCCATTGTGAAGAAAATCATTGGACTTCATGGTTATAAAATAGAGGTCAAAAGTGAAGAAGGGAAGGAAACCTGTTTTACGGTTTCGATCCCTTTGTAGAGCTTCACTTATGTAATTCGGTTCATCGAACAAAAGCTGCCGAACCGCTCAATTTCATGAGCGCCGGCAGCTTTTTTTCTGACAGGTTACAGATCGTCGAACCCGTTGTCGTCGCCGACCTTGCCGTAGTTGCGGGATTTGGCCTCGAAGAAGTCGGTCTTCGTCGCGTTCAGCGCTTCATCGGAGAAGGGCTTGATCCAAGGCATGCAGTTCACGTCAACGCCCTCGTAGGCTTTGTCCAGCCCCATCAGGGTGAGGCGCTTGTTGGCGATAAATTTGATATAGTCGCTCAGTTCGTTAAGGTCGATGCCGCGAACCTCTTGCAGCGTGTAGTGCGCCCAGTTCGTTTCCAGTTCTACGGCCCGGTCGATCGTCCGGTACACATAGTCCATATTTTCCTTGGTGTCCAGCTCCGGGAAATCCGCCAGCAGCTGCTTGAACACTTCGGCGAAGAAATAGCAGTGCTGGTTCTCGTCGCGCTGAATGTAGGAGATCATCTGGCTGGTCGCCATCATTTTCTGGTCACGGGCCAGGTTGTAGAAGAAGGCGAAGGTGCTGTAGAAGAAAATCCCCTCCAGAATGAGATCGGCCACCAGCGCCTGGAAAAAGCTCTGTCTCGACGGGTTGTCGCGGAACTCCTGGTAAATCTCCGAGATGAACCGGTTGCGTTCCAGCAGGACGGGATCATGCTTCCAGTATTCAAATATCTCCTTCTGCTCACGGTCGGAAACGATCGAGGAGAGCACGTAGGAATACGACTGATTGTGCACGACCTCCTGCTGCCCGATAATCGCCGAGATGGCTTCCAGGGAGGAGTCGGTAAAATACCGCTTCACGTCGCCGACGAACATCGTCTGCATCGAATCGAGCACGGCGAGCAGGGAGATGTTGATCTTGAACACGCGCTGCTCCTCCGCTTCCAGCAGCGGAAACTGCTGGGCGTCCTTGGACATCGGAATTTCATCGGCGATCCAGTGATTCAGCAGCAGCACCTTGTACAGCTTGTACATATGTGGCATGCGGATATCGTTCCAGTTCAGAATGCCGGAGCATTCGCCTTCAATAATGCGGGTGGATTGGTTTGGGGCTTCGGTGTTGAATATGTTTTGCAGCTGCATGGCTGTCACTCCTCTGTTCTCTTGAGCAAAATGATCGGATATCAGGTGATGGCCGCAACTTCCGGTGAATGTTTGGGCTTCCGATCGCTGTTGTCTCCAGATTTTTCGATTATTCCGCTCTAAGCGGATAAAATCCGGAGACAAAGGCGAACGCTAACGCTTCTCCAGCTCCAAACTTCCCCTTCGTTGCTTCACACCCATATCTTTGGCAAGCAAATCAATGACAAACGAAGCAGCGGATCAACTCGCGCAGGACTCGCACTCCTCTATCGTCAATGCCCGGCTGCGCACGTAATAGGTCGATTTCAGACCGCCCTTCCAGGCGTTCAGATGCAGATCCAGGAACTCGGTCGCCTTAATGTCCGGACGCACGTACAGGTTGAAGCTTTGGCCCTGGTCGACATGGCGCTGGCGGGCCGAGGCCATGCGGATCGACCAGTTCTGATCGATCAGGAACGCCGTTTTGTAGTACCAGATCGTCTTCTCGGACAGGTCGGGCGCCGGGTTGGCGATTTTGTATGTCGTCTTCTCCTCGTAGGAGAGAAGGTCATAGAGCGGGTCGATGCTGGCCGTCGAGCCGGCGATGATCGACGTCGAGCCGTTCGGCGCGATCGCGAACATCCAGGCATTGCGGACGCCGTCCCTCGCGACCTCTTCTTTCAGAGCGCGCCACTGCTCGGCCGTGACGAATTTGCCTTCGCGCTCGCCGCTGATGTAGCCGCGTAATTCGAAGTACGCGCCCGTCTCCCAGTCGGAGCCGGCGAACTTCGGATAGCGCCCCTTCTCGCGGGCCAGCTCCATGCTGGAGCGGACGAGCAGATAGTTGATATGCTCGTACAGATGGTCGTTGTACTCCACGGCTTCCTCGGACTCCCAGCGGATACCTTCCAGCGCGAGCAGATGATGCAGGCCGAAGGTGCCGAGGCCGACGGCGCGGTACTGGCTGTTCGTATACTGCGCCTGAAGCACTTCGATATTGTTAATGTCGATGACGTTGTCCAGCATGCGAACCTGAATCGGAATAAGGCGCTCCAGCACTCCAGCCGGAACGGCCCGGGCGAGATGGATCGAGTTCAGGTTGCAGACTACGAAGTCGCCGGGGATTTTGGAAATGACGATCCGGGTCTGGCCGTCCTTCGTCACAAGCTCCTCGTGCTCGACTACAGTCGGGGATTGATTTTGCATAATTTCCGTGCACAGGTTGGACGAGAAGACCATGCCCTTATGACGGTTCGGATTCGCGCGGTTAACGGTGTCGCGGTAGAACATGTACGGCGTTCCGGTCTCAAGCTGCGATTTCATAATTCGCTTCATAATGTCGATGGCCGGAACGGTGATGCGGGTCAGCTCCGGATGGGCGGACGCTTCGGCATATTTCTCACGGAAGGTCCCTTGCCCGAACTCCTCGTCGTAGAAGTCTTCAAGGCCAAGGGCGCGGCCGTTCCCGTCCTTCCAGCCCATCACCTTCTTCACTTCATGCGGGCAGAACAGATTCCACTGCTCCCGTGCTTCCATGGTTTCCATGAACAGGTCCGGCAGGCAGACGCCGTGGAAGACGTCATGGGCGCGCATGCGCTCGTCGCCGTTGTTGAGCTTGAGATCCAGGAAGGCGAGGATGTCCTTGTGAAATACGTCGAGATAAACGGCGATTGCGCCCTTGCGGGTGCCGAGCTGATCGACGCTGACGGCGGTATTGTTCAGTTGGCGAATCCACGGGATGACGCCGGAGCTTGTGTTCTTGTGGCCGCGGATGTCCGAGCCGCGGGCGCGCACCTTGCCAAGGTAGACGCCGATGCCGCCGCCCATTTTGCTCAGACGGGCAACGTCCGTATTGGAATCAAAGATGCCTTCCAGCGAGTCGTCGACGGTGTCGATGAAGCAGCTGGACAGCTGGCCCGCGACTTTTTTTCCCGCGTTGGACATCGTCGGGGTGGCGGCCGTCATATAGATGTTGCTCATTGCCCAGTAGGCTTCCTTCGCGAGCTCCAGGCGCTTCTCCGCAGGCTCTTGATGCATCAGGTACATGGCGATGATCATGTAGCGCTCCTGCGGAAGCTCCATCACGCGCCCGTCAAAATCGCGGGCCAGGTACCGGTCGGACAGCGTCAGCAGCCCGATGTAATCGAACAGCAGGTCGCGCGAAGGGTCGATGCAGGTTCCCAGCTCCTCGATCTGCTCTTTCGTATAGGCGGTCAGCAGTTCCTCGCGGTACACGCCTTTTTTGACGAGACCCTCAATCAGCGGATACAACGCGCCGTATGGCTCGTCCGGGTATGCTTTGTATCGGCGGTTTACCGCCGCCTTTTTGTAAAGGGAGGTCAGCAGGGAGCGGGCGGCAGCAAATTTCCAATCCGGTTCTTCCTTGGACACCAGCTCCAGAGCGCTCATCGTAAAAGCGCTGCTGATCTCCTCGCCGCTGACCTCGTCCCGGCGCAGCTTGGCATTCACGCCGCGCAGCAGACTCTCCTTGCTCAGGTTGTCCAGGCCGTTTAAGACCCGGTCGGCATAAACGGAAAGACGTATTTCATCAAAGGCAAGCTGGCGGTTGTCGGGTTTTACTACGAGTTGAGGCATTCGGATCGCTTCCTTTCACGGCATAAAATTTTTATGGGATGAAGGTTATAGGGCATGAATGAATAAGGGACATAAGTAAGTATGAATGCGGCCTTTTACAGATAACCGCAGCGTGTATATATAATTTTCAATATCAAAAATTGATATATTTAAGCGCATGGAAGGGCCCGGACCGGGCCTATAAACCGGAATTCCTCCCGTTTATAAGCCCTTGAACGAGCATTGCACTGAGTTGAACGGGAAATCCTCCATCATAATTTGCCGTTTCCGTCCAAATGGGGAGAAAACGGGCAAATAAGCTGGAGAATTTCCGTCTAAATAACTCAAAGGCATCTATATGATAAAAATAATCGGGAGAAATTCCCGCATATCTACTGTAGAAGGGTTCGAGCAAGAGAAGGGCCCGAGCAAGGTCAAAAAGGGTCCAAGCAGGGTCCAAGCAGGGTCCAATCAAGGTCCAAGCAGGGTCCAATCAAGGTCCAAGCAAGGTCCAAGCAAACAGGGATCTGGCTCAATTTGTGCCTCAGCCCATTCGTTTATCCCGGTTCAACTTCCGCCGCCAACCCGCCGCGAGTTCTCGCAATCGCATGGCCGCTTCCGAGGCCCGGCTTACAGCATTACCGGCTGCCACAGCACGGCCTCCGCGCCGGCAAGGCTGGCCTGAATATCGATAATCCGCTGGTTGGAGCTGCCTCGGAACCGGAGGGTGGTGTCCTTCAGGGCTTCCTCGAATCGCCCGTCAATCAGCACCTGGCACAGCGACAGCAGCTTCCATTCGGGTGATCCCGGCATGGCCGCCAGCTCTTCGTAAGTGTAGCCGGTGTAGATCCAGACCGGGAACTCCGGCAGTGTTCCGCGCACCTCGCCAATGAATTCCGCAACTTCCTCCGCGGAGAAAAAAGGGTCGCCGCCCGCCAGCGTCAGACCGCTCAGCAGCGGGTTGGCCGCCATGTCGCCGATGATCTGCCGCCTGCGTCCCGGTGTGAAAGGTTCGCCATACCCGAAATTCCAGGTTTCGGGATTGAAGCAGCCGGGGCAGCGGTGACGGCAGCCGCTGACGAAGACAACTGCCCGCAGACCGTCGCCTTCGTTAATGGACTCCGGGTAGTAGCCGCAAATATTCATAGATGCTTGACCCGGTCCCTGACCTCGGCCTGCTTGGCCGCGTTGAAGCGGGTCTGGTAATCCCCGGTCAGGTAGCCCGTAACCCGGCGCAGACGGCGGATATGCACCCGCTCTTCATGCGCGCCGCAGGAAGGGCAGTTCGTGCCGATCACGCCCTCGTAGCCGCAGCCGGAGCAGCGGTCGACGGGATGGTTGATGCTGAAATAGCTGATATTTTGCTCCAGGGCGTAACGGATGATTTGGACAAAAGCCGCCGGGTTGCTGCGCGCATTGCCGTCCAGCTCGACGTAGGAGATCGCGCCGGCATTGCAGTGATCATGGAACGCTGCTTCCAGTTTGATCTTGTTTGCCGCGCCCGTTGGATAATAGACCGGAACATGGAACGAGTTCGTATAATACTCGCGGTCGGTAACGCCTTCGATTGCGCCGAATTCCTTGCGGTCGATCTTGGTGAACTTACCGGACAGTCCTTCCGCCGGAGTGGCGAACAGGGTAATGTTCAGGTCCAGCTCGTCGCTCTTGCGGTCGCAGAATTCGCGCATATGCCGCACGATGGCGAGCGCCTTGTCATACACCTCGGCATCCTCGGCGTGATGCTTGCCGTACATCGCCTTCATGCATTCGGCCATGCCGATGAAGCCGAGCGACAGGCTGCCGTGCTTCAGCAGTTCGCTCACCTGGTCCTCGGGCTCTAGCAGTTCCCCGCCTTCCCATACCCCTTCGCGCATCATGAAGTCAGACGCTTTGGCCTTTTGCGCCGCCTGGATGCGGAAGCGGTGGAGAAGACCCTCCAGGGCGATTTCCATATAATGATCCAGATCATCGTAAAAGCCTTCCTCATCCGCCGCTTGCCGCAGACCCGTTGCGGTTCCGTATTGGATGCCAAGCCGGACAAGGTTCAATGTATTGAAAGACAGATTGCCTTTGCCGGAGCAGTAATTGCGTCCGAAGCGGTCGCCGAGCACCCGGGTGCGGCAGCCCATCGTCGCGAATTCGGTATCCGGGTTTGCCGGATCGTAATACATCAGATTCAGCGGGGCGTCCAGATTCGCAAAATTCGGGTACAGCCGCCGCGCCGAGCATTCCGCTGCCTTCAGGAACAGCGCGTAGTTGGGTTCGCCCGGCTGCTGGTTCACGCCTTTTTTACATTTAAAGATCTGAATTGGGAACACCGGCGTTTCCCCGCTGCCCAGACCATTCATCGTAGCCGTCAGCAGGGAGTCGATTACAAGCTGTCCCTCGGGCGAGGTGCAGGTGCCGTAATTGATGCTGGTAAAAGGAATTTGTCCCCCCGCTCTGGAGGACATCGTGTTCAGGTTATGTATCAGACTCTCGGATGCTTGAAGCGTTTCGCTCTGCGTCTCCTTCAGCGCGTAGCGGAAGGCCTTCGGATAACGTTCCTTCAGATCGGTCCGGCTCATTGTGATTTCCCCGAGGTCCTCGCCGGCTTGTCCTTCTTCAAAATAATCCAGGCCCTTGCGGAACAGCTTGGCGAAAGACTTGGCCACATAAGGGGCGAGATCATGATCGAGCTTACTTCCCGATACGCCGCCGTATTGGGCGTTTTGTTGGGATTGAAAAATAATCGCCGTAAGCGCCATGGCCGTCATAATGGAGTTCGGAGGCCGCACACTACCGTTGCCGGTGTTGAAGCCCTGCCGGAGCAGTTTGTCAAACGGGATGAAAATGCAGTTCGTCGTTCCGATGGCGTATTGGTCCAGATCATGCACGTATACGACGTTTTCCTTGATCGCCTGCATAAGCTGGGGCGGCATCGTGAAGCTGCGGGCATACCATTTGGAATACTCGCTGCCGAATTTGCTCATCTTGCCGGAGAAGCTTTCCCCGTTCAGATTGGCATTCTCCCTCAGCAGATCCATGTCCCGGCTGTCGATAATATCGCGCCCCAGACCGATAACTTCCTCCAACAGAACTTCGTTTGCGCTTTGGCCGCTTGTTTGCCGTTTCTCCAGCAGCGTCATTGTGCAGCTCTCCTCTCCATAACGTCCCTGTCCTAAAACTCTGATTATCCTTGTGTTCAAAAAAAACTTGCATTCCAAAAAGGCATTTCCTGCCCAAGAACGCAGGAAATGCCACTATGCTCGCCAGGCCCGTATAACCAAGCCCGGTCAATATAAAAAACTACATAGCGGACACCCCTCCTGTTCCTCGCAGGCACTCTTATGAATGGTGTCGCTGGAAACAGGCAGGTCTCCTGGCTTCCGTCTGTTCTTCCGGCGCCTTCCCGGGAGCGGATTCCTTGCGCTCTCAGTGGCCTTGTGCCGGAAGATGCCGCCCGCGTCCTCGCCTGAGGCGGGGCATCCGGTTACAGTGGCGGGACCGCAGCGGATTCGCACCGCGCTTCCCTATTAAGCTATGACTTCTCGTTAGAGAGTCAAGCACCTGATTCCACTATATTTTGTTGTCGTTTATTTAAGATAACCCAATATGTTGTATCTGTAAACATATTTTTTGAGTTTTTGATATCCACAGAACATCCACAAACCGTCCACAGGTAATCCACAAATTCATCCACAAACTGACCCTTCAAGAGTCACAAACGAGAGGGGATATGGCATCGTTTGAATCCGGATTTGCTGTGAGGTGCCACAAACAAAACCTGATAGGCCCTCCGGCTATGAACGAATGAGAGGACGATTTGTAGCCCGGCTCTCCAGTTGCTACAATATAGGAAAGCTGTATAGGGATGTTTCCGCAATGCAGCATGGAGAGGGAGGTTATTCAAATGACTATCGCCGAAATCACCGTAATTCCGATCGGAACCGGCAGCACCAGTCTCAGCAGTTATGTCGCCGGGATGCAGCGCGCGCTGGAGAGCGTGGAGGGCATAACCTTTGAGCTTACATCCATGGGCACTATTATTGAAGGCCCGCTGCCGCGCATTCTGGCTGCGGTCGAAGTCCTGCACGAAACGCCGTTCGCGGCCGGCGCCCAGCGCGTGTCCACTGCGCTCAAAATCGACGACCGGCGCGACAAAGAGGCCAGCAGTAAGCAGAAGCTGGAGTCGGTGGAGCGCAAGCTGCACGAAGAGTAGGAGCAGACGGACTGCCGGGGCGGCATGATTGCCGCTCTGGGCAGAGGCAGATTGGGCGGCAGGGACAGCAACATACGGTTTGAGCCGAACGGAGTGTGCAGCGGCGAACCGCTTTCCCGCCCGGTTTGTTAGGGGTATCCTCCCAAAGCAATGGCGACAATTTCTTGCAACAAACCGGTCTAAAAAAGAGTTGCTTTTTTCACCAAACGAGGTATAATAGTTTCTGTTGTGACGGAAAATTAAGTATATGCTGGTGTAGCTCAGGGGTAGAGCAACGCACTCGTAATGCGTAGGCCGGGGGTTCAATTCCCTTCACCAGCATCCTAAAAAGCTTGATTTGACGCGGTTCTCGGGTGTACGGGGACCGCGTTATTTTTTGTTGTAAAAGGATACTCTTTTTCGCATTGAGTCTGTTCTTTAAGCTTACTTCTTTAAATGATACGGCACCGTCGTTACGACCACATTTCTCCGGTACAACAGGTGGGTGCGAATGAGCAGACCGGATTGATTGTGGAGGATGTTGTGCCAGCCCTTTTTCGGAATGAACTGCGGGATGATCACCGTAACCTGGTAATTCGACTCGCTTGCCTTATTCTGAACGGTGTCGATAAATTTAATCAGCGGTTGAATGATGCTCCGGTAGGGCGAGTACAGGGTTACCAATCGGATATCGGGCTGCCACTTGGCCCATTTTTCTTCAAATTCGGCTTCTTCCTCCCGCTCAAAAGGAACATTGACGGCAATGATCTGGTGCGCCGAAAGTGTTTTGGCATAGTTCAGCGATTTCTCCACGACATGCGTAATGCCGGCCACAGGCAGAATGATGACATTTCCTTCGATCGGCACGGACGGCTCGCAGGTAGTGAGCCTCAGCTGGTCCGCTGCGGCTTCATAATGCTTCCGAATCCTGTAGAAGAGGTAGACGATCAGCGGCAGAAACACAAGTACTGTCCATACCTGGGTAAATTTGGTAAGTAAGAACATCAGGGTAACGACGAAGCTGATTGCGGCGCCGGTTGCGTTAATGAGGAGCTTCGTCAGCCATCCGGCCGGCTTTTCCCGCAGCCACTTGACGATCATCCCCGACTGGGAAAGAGTAAACGGGATAAATACGCCGACGGCATACAGGGGAATGAGCTGTTCGGTCTGTCCTTCAAATACAAGGATCAGCAGGATGGACAAAATCCCCAGAATAATGATTCCGTTGGAGTACCCGAGCCGGTCTCCCCGAACCGTGAACATTCTTGGAATGAACTTGTCTTTAGCGAGATTGACCGCAAGCAGCGGAAATGCCGAGTATCCGGTATTGGCGGCCAGAATCAAGATGAGCGCGGTTGTCACCTGGATAAAAAAGTACATAAAGCTCCGTCCGAACGTCAACTCGGCGATTTGGGAGACTACCGTAACTTCTTCATTTGGACTGAGCCCGTAATAATAAGCCAAAACAACAATTCCCGAAAACAGCAAAGCCAGCAGCAGCCCCATTGCGGCCAGCGTTTTGGCGGCGTTGCTCGGAGCGGGATCTTTAAAGTTGGGTATGGCGTTCGAAATGGCCTCTACACCGGTCAAAGCCGAGCTTCCGGAAGCAAAAGCCCTTAATAGCAGGAATAAGCTGATTCCGGCCACCGGAGTGCCGATCGGCGTATGCAGGGCCGGAGAGACTTGACCGGTCACGATGTCATACAAGCCTACCCCGATGAGAATAAACAAGGCCAACACGAATAAATAAACGGGATAGGCCAATATCGAGGCCGATTCCGTTACGCCCCTTAAATTCAGGGTTGTAATGATCAATACAAACCCGATTGCAATGATTACATTATAGTTATGCAGGTTGGGAAAAGCCGAGGTAATGGCATCCGTGCCGGCGGATACACTTACGGCGACCGTCAGAATGTAATCCACCAATAACGATCCCCCGGCGAGCAGCCCCGGGTATTTCCCCAAATTGTTCTTGGATACGACATAGGCCCCTCCCCCGTGAGGATAGGCAAAAATAATCTGCCGATAAGACATAATGAGAGCGGTCAGCAAAATCAGGACGCCGACGGCTATGGGAATCGAATACCAATACGCTGCAGCGCCTACGGTGATGAGGACGATCAATATTTGCTCGGGACCATAGGCCACAGACGATAGCGCGTCTGAGGAAAGAATAGCCAGAGCTTTGGTTTTGCTCAGCTTTTGTTCCCCTAATTCTGTGGATTTCAGAGGTCGACCAATAAGAAATCTCTTTAAGTATGTTAGCAATGACTTCACCGCCCGTAATGATTTACTGGTAATTTACCCGCCTTATGAAGAGATGATGCAACTCCTTTTAGTTTTAGATATCAAACTCTTCCCGGCCAGACGGCAGCGGCTCACCGAAGTCGACCAGAACGCCGATCTACAGCACGTCCTCAAAGATGCCGATGGCCGCGGCTCTGCCAATGCGGTTGCCTAAGCTGCTGGGGTGGCCCGGCGGGGAATCCCGTGTACCCGCCCGATACATCGGTTGGAAACGGTTTATGGGGAGATTATTACGTCGGTCCAAACTTTGAAAAGTACTTTCTGGGCAAAACGGTTCCCAAAATCGATTATAACTGGATGAAGGGAACGCCGGTGGGCAATTACAGCATGTCCATCAAGTGGGCAGGATACCTCCGTGCCAGATACACTGAAGATTATACGCTGTACACGAAAGCCTCGGACGGCGTAAAGCTGTATCTGGACAACAAACTCCTTCTGGATGACTGGACGGTGCACAGCACGCAGGAGCATTCCGTGACCATCCGTCTGGAGGCCTGAAAATATTATTTCATTGAGCTGCATTATTTCAACGGAGGCGATCCTGAGGCTGCCGTAAGCCTTTCGTGGTCCAGCTCCAGCCAGCCGAAGGAAGTCATTCCGCAGTCTCAATTGTATACAGGGTAGTCTTCAAGCCGCCAAAGGCGGTTTTTTAATTTTGCAAAAAGATACATAGGCTCTCGGTAGCTGCCCAGTACCTATCTTAAGCGGCCTTAATACAATGATGTGATGTCGCACAAATCACAAGGAGGATGCTACGAATGCTGAAGAAACGGCCTGCTGTAAAGAAGAGAACAACATCTACTAGACAGAGACATGTGCATGAATTTGAAGGCAGCACCAAGCTGGCGGAAGAAGGCGCAGACCGGCACAATCACCGGTTTGCAGGCGTTACAGGACAAGCGATTCGGTCGGGAAGCAGTCATGTCCATGAAATTGATCTGGAAAAAACGGATTTTCTGGACCATTTTCACAATCTGAAAAAGATCAGAACGGGACCGGCTATTCCGGTCGGAAACGGCAAACACGTACACTTTGTAACCGGCCGGACGACGTTGAACGATGGTCATACCCATCCATTTAATTTCGCGACCTTGATTGAATCGCCCCTTGTATAAATGAACCTGTCTATGTAATAAGCAAAACGGATGTGGCCGGAGAGCGGCGGCGAGATGAAGCAAAAATGACATCGCCGCCGCTTTTTCCATCCATTGTTGTATGCATACTTTAACGCTTGCCCATTATAAACTTCTTGTTATTACATCAATGTATAACTGGCAAAATAAGAGCCTACTTTTGAAGTAGGCTCTTATTTTGAACGATTTGACTAGAAAGTTTTAAGAACAATGACCAAGAGGATATAAAGCACCAAAATTACGGTTGTAGAAGTAAACATTTTTCCATAGCCTGCGCAGTCGCTCATTACTTTACCTCCTTTTGTTTTCTTAGACTAATGTATGCATCGTTTTGATTAGTGGTAGTGTTATCGCCTAACCAATGCTTGGATTTCTTTTCTTCACAGTTTTCCGGTCGAGCATTTTAGACAAACAGCCCGGCTCCCGCTAAAGCGGGAGCCGGGCTGTTAGGGTGATGTCATAAGGAGAATACGGCTATTGAATTAGCTTCACCGAGCCGCCCCGCAGCTGGACTTTGCCGCCGACCGAATAGAACGACAGGCGTTCGAGAGGTTTCTCCGGAAAGATCAGGCTGGTGATGGAGGCCAGGCCGTCATTGGCAAAAATCTCGACCGAGGAAGCGTCAATCAGCACGCGGATATCCTTGAGTTGGCCCAGTTCCTCTGTCGTCTGCGGCAGCGGGAACATTGTCGAGAAGCCGGTGTCCCCGGATTGCTCTCTCCGTAGAGAGAGGGTCCGCTCATCGGCAGAGTAAGAGATCACGGTCCGGTCGGTGCCGGTATGATGAATGATGATGCCGAACTCCTTGCCTTCCAGCCGCTCCAGATGAATGGTCAGATCGGCGCAGTCCGCCTCGGCTTTGAACTCGAACTCTTTCCCCGCGGACAGGAGAAGGTCGGGCAGAGCAACCGATTCAGTAAACTGGAGGTCCAGCTCTTTAACCGGGTGCTGGTGCAGCAGCGCGTGGCCTTCTGACGTCCGGAGCGACAAGGCGCGGGGAATGGTCATGGAGCCCCGCCAGCCCGAACTCGGAATCTGATTCGCGTACCGCCAGTTGTTCATCCAGGCAACATAGATTCTTCTTCCGTCTTCCTCCGGAATATCCGAGAAGCTGACGCCCGCATAGTTGTCTTTGCCGTAGTCGAGCCACCGGATGTCGCTGTGCTCCGGCGTAAAGACGCTTCCGTCAAAGGAGCCGACAAAATACTGCGTGCGGGAGCCGTGCTCAAGCTCCGCGTTGTCGCCGACGCTGACGAGCAGCACCCACTTGCGCTCCTCAGTCCCCTGGACCGCAAGCTCGAACAAATCCGGGCACTCCCACACGCCTTCATGCGAACCCGCTCCGTCGCCAAACTCGCTCTCGAACGTCCAATCGATCAGGTTGGGAGAAGAATACAGGGAAATGGTCTGGCCCGTAGCCAGAGCCATAATCCATTTTGCGTACGGCTCGGACCAGAAGACCTTCGGATCGCGGAAATCCGGATTGCTCGGATACGTCAGAACGGGATTTCCTTCGTATTTGATCCAGGTTCTTCCGTTGTCTTGGCTGTATGCCAGGCTTTGGCTTTGCACAGTGGGAGACGTTTCGCTTCCGCCCAAATGGCTGGTGTAAATGGCCACGATACCCGGCTGCTCCGGGAAAAAGCCGGAAGTATTGTTCCAATCGACAACGGCGCTGCCGGAAAAGATCGTTCCGTTATCATCCGGATACAAGGCGATATCGAGTTCTTCCCAGGTGGTCAAATCTTTGCTGACGGCATGCCCCCAGTGCATCGGTCCCCAAACTGAAGAATAGGGATGATACTGATAGAACAGGTGATACTCTCCATCCAAATAAACAAGTCCGTTCGGATCATTAATCCAGTTTTGCTTGGGAGAAAAATGCAGCACGGGCCTTTGATTGGCTGTTTTTAAAATTCCCACTCCATCTACCGCCTTTACTTTTATTGTTCGTACTTTACATTTGACAATATGATTAATTTACAATTTAGCAAACTTCCTTTGGAAATGTCAACAAAAATGTAAAGGTGTAATTGTTCATTTGTAAAATATCCATTGTGAATAGCGCTGGAATGCTATATATTAAATAATTAAGAAGGGTGCTATAAACAAAGGTGGAACAACATTCATGAGGAAACCGAAAGTTACCATTCAACACATCGCCGATTCTTTGGGAATATCCAGAAACACGGCCTCCAAGGCGCTTAACGGTGTTGTAAGCATTCCGGCAGAAACCAGGAACAAGGTGCTCAGGAAGGCGGCCGAGCTTAAGTATAAACAATTCGCTTATATGGAGATAGACACGGCGGGCCACGTTCCCGAAAGCCAGGGCAATATCGCTCTTCTGACCTCCAATCTTCCGAACAGCTCTCATTTTGGTTCCCAACTGATCAGCGGGCTGGAGAAAAGGATCAGCGCCGAGGGCTACACCTTGTCGATTTATTTTATCCGCGAGAACGAAAAGGGCGGTTTGGCTCTGCCCGGCAACTTTGAAGCTTCGAATGTGGACGGCATCATCTGTATTGAGATGTTCAACAAGGAATACAGCGAGCTGATCACCGGCCTCGGCATTCCGGCCATCTTTGTGGATTGCGCATCTGATATTTTCCACCCGGAACTGAAAGCGGATCTGGTACTGATGGAAAATGAGCACAGCGTGTATTCCCTGACCCGGGAATTGATCGGTCACGGATACCTGAGCTTCGGATTTGTAGGCGATTACAACCACTGCAAAAGCTTCAATGAGCGGTGGGCTGGATTCAACAAGGCTTTGAACGAATCCGGAATCAAGCCGGACCCTTCTTACTGCATCGTGGAACCGGACCGGAACTTTTTTCTGGAAGGCGATTGGATGAAACGGAAGCTGGACGCGATGAAAGAATGGCCCTCCGTCTTTATTTGCGCCAATGATTTTATTGCGATAAGCGTCATGAGGTCCCTGAAAAACAAAGGGATCAAGGTGCCGGAAGAGGTTGCGGTATGCGGATTTGACGATTCTTCGGAGTCGCGTGTCGTCGAGCCGCCCCTTACGACGGTGCATATTTACAGCAATCATATGGGCATTATTTCGGCCGAGATGTTATTATCAAGAATGAAAGATCCATCAAGGCCCTACCAAGTCACTCATGTGGGCACGGACCTGGTATTCAGAGGCTCCACGCCCGCACTGAACTAAATCCTACATATGAGGTGATGAAATGAAGAATTATGGAACGGTACTTTGCGTTGGTGAGTTGTTAATCGATTTCTTCTGCACGGATGTGGATGTCAATCTTGTTGACGGACAGCATTTCTCGAAGCAAGCGGGCGGGGCTCCGGCCAATGTCAGCGCGGCGATCGCCAAGCTTGGGGGGAACGCGTCCTTCCTGGGCAAAGTCGGAGACGATCCTTTCGGCAAGTTCTTGAAGCAGACGCTGGATCAGGAACGTGTCGACACTTCCATGTTGTTGTTCGAACAGGGAACGCCGACAACGCTGGCCTTTGTTTCGCTGCAAGGCAACGGGGAGCGCGACTTTGTGTTCAACCGCGGCGCGGACAGACTGGTGACTCCGGAAGATCTGGACAAAGAGCAGATCAAACAGGCGGCAATCGTTCATTTTGGCTCCGCAACGGCATTATTAAATGATCCTTTCAGACAGACTTATCTGGAGCTGATGGACGAAGCGAAGGACAATGGGCAATTTATCTCCTTTGATCCGAACTACCGGGGCGACCTTTGGAAAGGCAGAGAAGAGGAGTTTATCAGCCTTTCCAAGGAAGGCATCCAGAAAGCTGATTTCGTCAAATTGAGCGAGGATGAATTGAAAATCGTCAGCGGCGAGTCTGATCGTAAGTCTGCACTGGACATTTTGCATGGCTGGGGAGCCAAGACGGTAGCCGTTACCCTTGGAAAAGAGGGCACACTGATTTCGACCGGCGCCACCAGAACCCTGATCGACAGCATCAAGGTGAAATCCATTGATTCCACCGGGGCGGGAGACGCTTTTATCGGAGCGGTGCTGTTCCAGATCAGCGGGCTGGAGCAGCCGAAGGAATTCGCTCAAGATTTTGAGCAGCTTCAGAGCTTTGTGACGCTTGCCAACCGGGTCGGAGCTATCGTATGCACCAAAGTCGGAGCAATCGCGGCGCTGCCTACATTGGAAGAGGTTAACCGTTTTGCTTCACAGGCTGATTCGACAATTGAAGTTTAAGCTTGGTTTAAACGTGGTTCTCCGGTGATTCGGGGGGCCGCGTTTTTTTATTTTGTTATTGGAAACGGATAAGGCAGGAAAAAATTTCATCAAATAAAACTTTGAACTGAACGGTTGGGCCGGGTAAACTCTTCTTAAGACACAACGGGAGGATGCGCCATGTTTGGATTTTCTAAAAAGAAAAAAGCCGCTGAGTTAATCGAACTTATGGCTCCTTTAAATGGAAAACCGTTACCGCTGAAAGATGTGCCGGACCCCGCATTTTCAAGCGGTACGATGGGGGGAGGGCGAGCGATTCTGCCATCGGAAGGAAAAGTAACGGCGCCTTGTCCGGGGACGGTTGTTCATATTATGGAGAAAAGCAAGCACGCCCTTCTACTTGAGCATGAAACCGGATTTCTGGTGTTGATTCATGTAGGCATTGAAACCGTATCGCTAAAAGGAGAAGGCTTCTTCCCACGCGTCAACGTAGGCGATAAAGTGACGACCGGCCAGACGCTGCTTGAGTTCGATATACAGACTATTGAAAAGGCGGGGCTGTCGGCTATTACTTCGATTATTATACCTTGCGGCCAGGAAATGATCGAAAGCGTAGAGTTCACCGAGGATTCGGCCCTCCGCGAGGATGATCCTTTTATCCGTATTTTGCTGAAGAACCGATAAAAATATAGGATCAGGTGAAATTTAAGGTGTTTTTCAGCTTTTGGTCAGGTTATTTTCAGGTTCGGGGTGTATATTGAATTTACCAAACACCCCCCAGTGTTTTGTGAATATACTTTTACGGTCCTGTCGACTCCCACGGCAGGGCCGGTTTTTTTTAAAGGAGGACTTTTTTTAAAAAAAATCAATGGAATTTCTGAACAGGAAGAGATATTGTGATAAAATTCACAACGTTATATGCCAAATTGTTCTATATTAAATTTAGATAATTAAAATTAAAAATATAGGTTCAGGAAAGAGGAATGAATGATGAGAGTAGAAGGAAACTTCCGTCGCGGATTGGCTTTTGGCGTAATGTTCAGTGTTCCTTTGTGGATGTCCCTGATCGGCTGGCTGCATGTTCTGTAACCTAACTGTTTTCGGAAATGGCGAAAATTAATAATAGAGATGACTTGCGAAGGGCTGCCCGGGGATTGACGGCGGCCTTTTTTGAAATATCAGGTTAAGTATAAGCTTCGCGCTTATCCTTAACCTGATATTTTTACGAGAAACGGATGCCTTCCTCTTCCAGAGGACGGCGAAGCCGTTTCTTCTTACGTGAAAAAAAGCTCCGGCTTATTGGCCGGTTCTAATTCGTTTCCGGCTAAACCCCGGCCATGTTCAGGCTTAACCTGCCTCTGCACCGATTTTATGCAAGGCCTGGGATCATGCTATACTGTTGCGTAGCTTCCGAAAAGCGCAAGCTTTCGGAAGAATAGCGGAGCCGCGCCTGAGAATGGCGTATACGGTGGATTTTATGGGAAAGGCCGGGTGAACTGAAGTGCTGTGGAGTCTGATTGCGATTGCGGCAATTCTTATTTGTGCCGGCGGCGTAACCTATGCCGGGCTTTATTTTTACAAGGTGGCTGTTATGCGGGCCCCCAAAGTATTCATGAGCAATAATCCCGACCTAAAGAGCAACCCGCCCGTTGCGGGAGCTTCCTGGGGAGAGGGGCAGCAGTGGATTGCAAGCCAAGCCATCAAGAATGTCGAGCTGGTGTCGGACGATGGCTTGAAGCTGCGCGGATACTGGATTGCCTCGGATCGCGCCGAAGGGCGGACCGCGATTGTGGCCCACGGCTATTCAGGCAAGGGCAAGGACATGGGGGCGTACGCCAAAATCTACCGCGACGTGCTCGGATTCAATGTTCTGATTCCGGACGCCAGAGGGCATGGGGAAAGCGAAGGCGGCTATATCGGCTTTGGCTGGCACGAGCGGCGCGATTATGTGAGCTGGATTCAGCGCGTAATCGAGGAGACGGGGACGGAGGCGCAGATTGTGCTGCACGGCGTATCGATGGGCGGGGCGACGGTGCTGATGACTTCGGGGGAAGAGCTGCCGCCGCAGGTCAAGGCGGTTGTCGCCGACTGCGCCTATACCTCGGTCGCCGCCGAACTGTCTTACCAGCTGCGGAGAATGTACCGGCTGCCGAGCTTTCCCTTTCTGCAGAGCGCCAGCCTGGTGTCGCGCATCAAGGCCGGTTATTCCTTCCGCGAGGCTTCCGCGCTGAGACAGGTGCGCAGGGCGAAGGCGCCGATTTTATTTATCCACGGAGACGCCGATACCTTCGTTCCCTATTACATGATGGACGAGCTGTATGACGCCTGCGGCAGTCCCAAGGAACGGCTGGCGGTGCACGGCGCCGGGCACGGAACGGCCTACGATACAGATAAGGGGACATATATTCGCCGGGTCGCCCATTTTATCGGCAAGTATACCCAGCCATCCCCGTAAAAATGGACAGCGCCCGGAATCCGCATGTAGCGGTTACCGGGCGCTTAGTATGTTGACGGAAACGGCGATGTCCGTAAGACAGCGGGCTTCCGTTCAGTTATATTTAATCCTCCCGCCGTTCGTGAGCAACGGGCTTCTTACTCCTCATATATTTCCAGCAGCCGTATGGCGATAATAGATTCTGCATCCAAAACGACAAAAGCCCTACCTCTCTTTTGCCCTTGCGGCTCCAATGACCGCGCCAGTGTGAGTCGGAAAATCACAGGTTGAATATCGTCTCATAAATAAGGAAGAGTTGCATAAGAAAATGTAAAATTTTCAATAAAGGAAACCGATAAACACAGTAAGTTGCTCCTGTGCGATCCTTTTTTAGCGAATTTTTCATGCAGGGAAAATCAAATATTACTTTAGTATAGCACATGACAAGGTTGAATACAAACTAAATATTGAGGAAAAAGGAAAATGGAGGAGACATGAATATTTATAAATCCTTTTTAAAAAAGCAGATCCTCCATTATTTATGCGGTTCCGGGGTAGCCGTCATTGCGGGGGGCGGCCTGCTGATAGGCACCACGCTTGAGATCAGCGAAGCCGAGTATGGACGGCTGGTCCTTAATCTATGCTTTTCGTTTGTCATTATGGTGTTTGCCGAGTTGCGGCAGTTCAAAAAACATATTGAACCCGTCCGCCTCGCTTTCGCGGAGCCGGAGCCTTCGCTTGAGATGCTGAGGAGCGCCTATTTGCGGACACACCGGCTGCCGATGCTGGCGGTCAAGCGTATTTTCGGTCCTCATCTGTTCGGTCTGTCGGTGCCGTCGAGCCTTGCTGCGGTCTGGATGATTCATTCGGGACTGCTCCATCTTCCCTATATGTATATCGGTCTTGGGTTGATCGGAGCGGTATTGATTGCGAGCATGCATGCGCTGATTGAATTTTATCTGACCGAAGCGGCCATCCCCGTCCTGGTGCGGCACTTCCGGGAGGAGGCGCTGACAAGGCATAAGGTCGACTTCTCGCTGGAGGAGCACAGCTATGTGTCTATTGGCCCCAAGTTTCTGATCAGCTGTACGCTGATTGGAACCTTTCCGCTTTTTTTATTCAGCGTGATGACCCAGGTGCGGCTGGGCAGTCTCAGCGGTGCGTCGATGCGCAGCTATTGGGCGTGGGCGGGCCTTGTGGTTATGCTGGGCATTCTTTTCTCCATGATCGCCGCCCTTCTCCTCACGCGGAGCGTGCAGCGGCCCATCCAGCAGTTGTACGAGGCGATGAACGAAGTTAAAGACGGCCGTCTCCTGCAGCTGCAGAACCACTATTCGGATGAGTTCTCCCGGCTGGTGGCAGGATTCAACATGATGACTAAGGGCCTTGAGGTCCGGGAGCGCCAGAACCGGCAGATGCTGGACAGCTTGTTCACAACGCTCGCGGTGGCGCTTGACGCCAGAGATTCGTATACGGCCGGCCATTCGGTCCGCGTGGCGGAATATTCCGTCATTATCGGAAAACTCTCAGGGATGCGCGGCCAGGAGCTCGACAACCTTCACAAAAGCGCTCTTCTGCATGACATCGGGAAGCTCGGAGTACGGGACAGCGTGCTGTTCAAGGAAGGGAAGCTTACGGACGAGGAGTTCGACCAGATTAAGAGCCATCCCGTGCTCGGTGTGAATATTTTGGGCCAGATTGAGCCACAGGAGAAAATAGCGCCGTACCTCGGCGGTGTGCGTTCGCATCATGAACGTTATGACGGAAAAGGATATCCCGACGGGCTGAGCGGTGACGCCATCCCGCTGTTTGGCCGGATTATCGCGGTTGCCGACGCTTATGATGCGATGACGTCGGATCGCCCTTACCGCAAAGGCATAGCCCATGAGCAGGCGCTCGCCATATTGGAGAAAGGAAGAGGGACCCAGTGGGACCCGGAATTTGCGGCTTTGTTCTTGTCCTATTTCGGTAAAATATGCGGTTCCAGAGGCGAGGGTTATCCTGAAAAAACCGGATAATCCTTTTTTCTACAATGATAAATATACATTTTTGTGAAGTCCGCCGGAAATTGGGCAATCAAACTTTCGCTTTCATTGAAGGATTTAGAGCAGACCGTTATAATTAAAAAGTCTGGTTATTATTTAATTAAAAAATAAGGGAGAATTTTATGAAACGCGCAGATATGCTGCTGGTTGCCGTCGTATTGATTGCTGCGCTCGCTTTTCTTGTCCCCCGCTATTTCGGCACAGATGCCAAGGGGAAAGAGCTGATAGCCAATGTAACGGTGGACGGCAAGCATTACCGTACCGTAAAGCTGACCAAAGAAGAACAGACCATTGATATCCGGACGGAACGCGGCTACAACATCCTTAAAGTGCATGACTATGGCATAGAGATGTATGATGCGGACTGCCCCGACAAGGTATGTCTGGGGTTCGGATTTATTTCCCTTCCCAAGCAGACGATTGTCTGTCTGCCGCATCGGGTTCTGGTGGAAATCGCAAGTGGGGCGGGGGAGGACGAAATAGATGGGATTGTCAGGTAGCGAATCAACCCAGGCGCTGAAGAAGACGGTCATTATCGCGATCTTTTCCGCGGTTGCCGTCGTATTGGGCATTGTGGAAGCCCAAATTCCTTTATCCGCGATGGGACTGATGCCGGGGGCGAAGCTGGGCTTTGCCAACATTATGATTTTGACCTGCATTTATTTTTTGCGCGGACGCGACGCTTTTATGCTCGTTATACTGAAAACGCTTCTTACCGCTTTTATCCTGGGCACCTTCTCCAGTCTGCTGTTCAGCTTGTTCGGCTCGCTGCTCAGCTTTGCGGTCATGTTCCTTCTGATGAAGGGAGGGCGCAATCGGCTGAGTCTGATCGGGGTCAGCATCGCGGGCAGCATCGCCCATAATATCGGGCAGCTGGCTGCGGCGTCCATCGTAATGGGCACCTCAAGCATTCTGTATTATTTGCCGATCCTGCTGGTGACCGGGATTGTCACCGGCATCGCGGTCGGCTATGCGGTTCGTTATTTGGTGTCCTCATTGTCCAAAATATCGCTGTTTGAGGAATTTTTACGCTAAGCGCCTTCACAGCCGCTGGGAGGATGAACCACATGAATGAAAGGGACGGGAAGGGGCATTCCGCAGAGCATGGCCCTGACGCTATCGTGCTGAAGGACGTGTCATTCGGTTATGATCCGGAGAATCCGATCCTGCACGGCCTCTCGCTGCGCATTCCGCAGGGACAGTGGGTCAGCCTGGTCGGCGAGAGCGGCTCGGGCAAATCGACGCTGGTGAAGCTGCTGAACGCGCTGCTTCCCAAAAGCGCCGGAGAAATTACCGTGTGCGGCGAGAAGCTGAGCGAAGAAAGCATCTTAAGCATTCGCCGGACAATCGGTATGGTATTCCAGAATCCGGATAACCAGTTCGTCGGGGAAACGGTGGAGGAGGATATTCTGTTTGGTCTGGAAGGGTTGTGTCTGTCTCGGGAGGAGATGGACCGCCGTCTGCGGCTCTATGCCGGCAAGCTCGGGATTTCCGGTCTGCTGGCCAAGCACCCCGGGGAGCTGTCCGGAGGGCAGAAGCAGCGGGTCGCGATTGTCTCCATTCTTGCTATGGAGCCGGGCGTCGTCATCTTTGACGAGGCCTCTTCCATGTTGGACGAAGAGAGCAGGAACGGGCTGCTGGACATTTTGAGGGACATGCATGCCGAAGGGTATACGATTCTCATGATTACGCATGATGCCGATGAAATCCTGGCCTCGCAGCGCGTGCTCGCGCTGTGCGGAGGCGGGCTGGCGGGGGATATGACGCCGGCTGAGCTGTTCCGCAGCCCCGGGCTGATGGAAGAGTGCCGCCTGCATGCGCCGTACGCCTGGGAGCTGAGCCGCGAGCTTGAAGTCCTGGGCCTTGCGATCGGCGTTCCCGCCAGTGAAAAGGAGTTAATAGAAACGCTATGGCCATTCAACTGCAGCAAGTAAGCTATACGTATTCGGAGCGGAGTCTGTGGCGGCAGACGGCGCTGCATGGAATTGATTTCGAACTTCCCCAAGGGACGATGGTCGGCATCGCCGGAGCCACCGGCTGCGGCAAATCGACGCTGCTTCAGCTGCTCAATGGGATCTTAAGGCCGACGCAGGGAACGGTGTCGGTTCTGGATATTACGCTCCGGGCTGGGGAGAAGACGCCCAAGCTGCTGCCGCTAAGGCGGCGTGTCGGGCTGGTCTTCCAATTTCCGGAGCAGCAGATGTTCGCGGAGACGGTGGAGAAAGATCTGTGCTTCGGCCCGCTCAACTTCGGCATGAGTCCGGATGAGGCGCTGGAACGCGCCCGCCAGGCGATGCTTGATATGGGGCTGGACCTTGCGCTGCTGGAACGCAATCCGTTCCGCCTAAGCGGTGGGCAAATGCGCAAGGCGGCCATCGCTTCGGTGCTGGCCGCCGATCCCGAGATTGTCGTGCTGGACGAGCCGACGGCCTCGCTGGACCCGGTCAGCCGCAAGGAACTGATCGGGCTGCTCACGCGTCTGTGCCGGGAACGCGGGCGGACCGTCATTATCGTCACACACCGGATGGACGAGCTTCTGCCCTATGCCGACCGCTGGGTCATTCTTGACCAGGGCCGGTCCGTCTTTCAGGGCAGCGTCCGGGAACTGGCGGCGGACCCGTCTTTGCTGACGCGCTGCGGTCTGGCGGTGCCGGACTCTCTGCGCTACTGGCGGGCGGTCGCGGACCGGCTGGGTCTTGAAGACGAAGAACCGAGGCTGACGCCGGAAGGCCTGGCGGAGCTTATTGTGTCGAGGAAAAGCGGTAGTTCCGGCCGGGTTGGCGAAAAGGGGACCGGCCATGAATGATCGTTTGCTGCTCGGCAGAAGCATTGAGACCGGCTCCTGGGTGCATAAGCTGGACCCCCGGTCGAAACTCATCGGCATGCTGCTGTACGTCGCCGCCATTTTGTTGTCCCGGTCCTGGCCAGCCATGGCGCTGCTTGCCGTATTCTCGGTGGTGGTGGCGGTTTCCACCCGGATTCCACTGCAATATTATTTGAAAGCGGCCAAGCCGCTTCGATATTTAATGCTGTTTATTTTTATCGTCCAGCTGCTGACGGTCAAGGAAGGGGCGGCGCTGCTGACCATCGGCTCTTTCTCCCTTCACGAGGCCGGACTCAGGCTTGGCGTGTTCGCTGTCATCCGCACGTTCCTGCTGGTCGCCTTTACCGCGCTGCTGACGTTCACAACTACTCCGGCCCGGTTGAACCAGGGCCTGGAGGGGATATTGTCGCCGCTCCGGTTCATTGGGCTTTCTCCGAGCCGCTTTACGCTGATGGTCAGCCTCGCCCTGCGGTTCATTCCGACCATTCTGGACGAGGTGCAGATTGTTCTGAAGGCGCAGGCCTCGCGCGGCGCCGATTTAAGCGAGCTGCCGTTTAAGGAGAAAGGCCGGATGCTGGTGACGCTGCTTGTTCCCGTCATTGCCGGAGCGTTCCGGCGTGCGCAGGACCTGGTCTATTCCATGGAAGCCCGGGGCTTCCGGATGGATGCTCCCCGTTCGCGTTATCACCGTCTGAGGTGGGGCTGGGCCGATACTTTTTTTATCGCTATGTTTATTATGCTGGGCATTGCAGCTGCCATCCTGTGAATAGGAAAGCACCAGGAGAGTCTAAGGAGGAACACGAATGACGCGTTATTTTAACGGAAGAGAAATTGAACTGCTGGCTCCGGCCGGCACTTTTGAGATATTTAAAGAGGTTGTGCAATCCCGCTGCGATGCGGTCTATCTTGGCGGCCCCGTGCTGAATATGAGAATGATGCGTAAGGGCTACAATTTATCTCTGGAGGAGATTGCGGAGGCGCTGGACATCGCCCATGGTCTTGGCAAAAAGGTGTATATCACCGTCAACAACCTGTTCAGCGAACAGGAGATCGAAGAAGCCCGCGAATACCTGACTTATCTGGAGAGTGTCCGTCCGGACGCGCTGATCGTGCAGGATCTGGCGGTGCCGGAGCTGATTCGGGAAATGGGACTTACGCTGCCCATCCATGCTTCGGTTATGATGAATGTACATAATCTGGAGATGATCCACGCGCTGCACGAGCTTGGTGTAAGCCGCGTCGTCACCTCGCGGGAGATGGATCTGCAGACGGCGAAGCTGCTGGGATCAGCAAGCGGAATGGAGCTGGAGTATTTCGTCCACGGCGACATGTGCTCCGTCCACGGCGCGAACTGCTATTACAGCTCCCATGTGTTCGGGATGAGCAGTAACCGGGGCAAATGCATGAAGCCGTGCCGCTGGGATTACCGGATTAAAAAAGACGGCTACATCTTCCCTGCGGAATACCCGCTCGCGGTCAAGGATATGTTCATGTACGAGAATCTGCCCGAGCTGATCGAATCGGGAATCACCTCTTTCAAAATCGAAGGCCGCATGCGCGACAAAGATTTTATGGTCATGCTCGTCAACAGCTACGGCGAGGCAATTGACCGGTATATCGACGATCCTGCAGGTTTTGACCGGACGGTGGATTCGAAGCTGCTGTACAACAACCGCAAACGTGATTTCTCGACCGCTTATGCGTTCGGTAAGCCGGGACTCCGGAACATTAACCGGCGGTACGAAGGGACCGGCAAGTTCTACAGCACGGGCAAGGTGTTCAGTACGCCTACGGCGGAGCGCGAGCTGTCCGAAGAGCGTGTGGAGCAGCTGCGGGAACGGCTGGCGGCGGAGGGGAATCGAGAACGTGAGCGGATGAAGCCCGAGCTTGCGGTACGCGTCAACAACATGGCGCAGGCCAAGGCCGCCCTGGAAGCAGGGGTGGAGCATCTGTATCTGTCCGGCGATGTCTACGAGCCCGACCGTCCGTTCACCAAGCGCGACCTTCTGGAACTGGGCGCGATCAAAGGGGAAACGAAGCTGGTTCTGGGACTGCCGCGAATGATGACGGAGCTGCATTTTGACCAATACGACCAGCTGCTGATTCATGGAGAACGTCTCCCGATTGACGGACTGCTCGCAACGAATCTTGGCGCAATCCGCCGCTATAACAGAGCGGGATATCCGTTGATCGGTGACTCTAGCCTTAATATTTACAATACCCTTGCCGCCGGGCTGTACGCAGGGCTTGGACTTCAGCGGATTTCCGTATCGCCCGAAATGACGCTGGAGCATTTTGCTGCCTTTGCCCCCCGCTGCGCGCTGCCGCTGGAGATGGTGGTGCACGGCACGCCTGCGCTGATGTACATGGAGCATGATTTATATGAAAATACCGAAGTGATGGAACCGATCGGCGAGGAAGACAATCTCTATGTGGGCAATGACGTGCTTGTTCTGATGACCGACAAAGGGGAAAATCCGGTGTACCGCGATCAGCATGGCCGCTGCCATCTGCTGTTCTCCAAAGAGCTGTGCTATTTGCCGATGCTGGAAGAACTGAATACAGCGGGCATTTCCTGTTTCCGCATCGAGGGAGCGACCTATTCACCGGAGCAGCTGCGCGCGATCCTGAATGCTTATCGGCACGCAATAAACGGCAGTTCCGGTTCCGGAGAAGGGACGGCAGAGGGCCTGCAGCCTTTCTATGCGGGCTATACACTGGGATCATTGCAATTCAATTAACGTTTGCGGAGCGCTCTGCGGCAAGTGATTGGACGGTGTTTTCAGAAAAAGGGGGACTGGATATGAACGAGAAGGAAATGATCGGCAGAGAGGCCGTCGCGGCCAAGCGCAAACAGTTTTTTTATCCCTGTACGCAGCATTTTTACCGGAATTCGCCGCAGCTTGTCCGCGGGTCGATGCAGCATGTCTATGACGAGAACGGCAAAGAATACACCGATTTCTTCGCCGGGGTGTCGGTGGTCGCCTGCGGACACTGCAATCCGGCGATTACGGCGCGGACCATTCACCAGCTGCAGCAGCTGCAGCATACGACGACGGTGTATCTGACCCAGCCGAACGTTGATCTGGCGGAGAGGCTGGAGAAAGTGCTTCCCGGGGATTTAAGACGCACGTTCTTCGTGAACAGCGGCTCGGAGGCCAATGAGGGCGCGCTGCTGCTGGCAAGACTGCATACCGGACGCAAAGGATTTATTGCGCTGGAAAGCGGGCTGCACGGGCGGACCAATCTGACAATGAGCGTAACGGGGCTGTCCATGTGGCGGACCGATAAATATTTGGATGAGGATGTAACCTTTATCCGGCGTCCCTATGATCCCGAACTGACGCCGGAACAGGCCGCTGAGCGGTCTCTTGACGATCTGAAAAGGGTTCTTGAAGAAAAGGGAGAGACGATTGCCGCCCTGATCGCCGAACCGATCCAGGGCAACGGCGGGATGATTATGCCGGAGCTTTCGTACTTTCGCTCGGTCAAGACGCTGCTGGAGCAGTACAGCGTCCTGCTGATTGCCGACGAGATCCAGACCGGCTTCGGGCGCACGGGCGCCATGTTCGCCATGGAGCATTTCGGCGTCGTGCCGGATATCATCACGATGGCCAAGGCGCTCGGCAACGGCGTGCCGGTGGCCGCCTTTGCGGCCACCGATGAAATCGCACGTTCCCTGAATACGCCGTCCGCCTCCACCTTCGGCGGAAATCCGGTGTCGGCGGCGACGGCGCTGGCTGTGCTCGATTACATCGAGGCGGAGCGGCTTCCCGAGCGGGCGGAGCGGCTGGGCGCGAAGCTGAAGGAAGGGCTTAAAGCCCTTCAGCGCCGCTATCCGGCGCACATCGCCGATGTGCGCGGAGCAGGGCTTATGCTGGGCGCCGAGCTGCGTGTCAGCGGAGCAGCAGAAAGCGCAGCCTTTACGGATGAAGTGCTCGAAGAAATGAAAGACCGGGGATATTTGATCGGGAAGAACGGAGTGGGCCGAAATGTATTGGCCTTCCAGCCGCCGCTTGTTATTATGGAAGAAGATATCGACGGTTTGCTTAAGGCGCTGGACGAGACGCTGTCCCATATTCTTGCAGGAACAGCGCTTTCTCAGGAAATGTAGCGCAGGGCCGGAAGCAACAAGAGAAAGAATGGGGAAGAAATGCTATGGTCATTATTAATGCCTGCAAAATTGCGGCGCATAAACTCAAAATGTTCGGCGAGCTGGTCATGTTCTCGCATACGCTGTTCTCACTGCCTTTTGCCATCATATCCATGGTATGGGCAGCCGGGGGCTGGCCTTCGGGCCGTATCATGCTGTGGGGGCTGATCGCCCTTATCGGCGCTCGCAACGGCGCCAATGCGTTCAATCGTCTGGTCGACCGAACCTTTGACGGCCAGAACCCGCGAACGGCACATCGGCATCTTCCGCAGCGTCTGCTGGCGGAGAAGGAAGTTGCCGTGTTCGTTGTCGTCAACTACGCGATTTTCATAGCCGCTTCGGGAATGCTGAATCTGCTGTGCCTGATCCTCTCGCCCGTGGCGATCGTATTGATCTCAACCTACTCCTATACCAAGCGCTTCACCTACCTCAGCCATCTGTATCTGGGCTTTGTTATCGCCTCGGCCCCGATCGGCGCGTGGTTTGCGGTAACCGGGCAAATCGCTTTTACGCCTTTTGTCATCGGTACGGTCGTCATGCTGTGGATTGCCGGCTTCGATATTATATACGGCACCCAGGATATCGAATTCGACCGCCGCGCCGGACTGTGGTCCATTCCCAGCTACTTTGGACTGGAGAACGCGCTCCGCATTGCAAAGGCTCTGCATTTTATCATGATTATGCTGCTGCTCTTCCTGTATGTGTGGCGCGGACTGGGCTGGATATATCTTGTCGGCATCGGCATCGCCACCCTGCTTCTGATGACGGAGCACAACATCATCAAGCCGTCGAACCGGCGGCTGATGAAGGTAGCCTCCTACAATCTGAACCAGGTGATCAGCTTGGTCATCTTAACTTGTACGCTGGTTGATTACTTCTATGTAAGCTGAGCCATCTATGCGTCCCGGTAGTCAAAAAGGAAAAGGAGAATTAAAAAAGGCGGATACTCCATCGCAGGAGTATCCGCCTTTTCGTATGATTTAATGCTTGGGAGGTTCAGCGGTCCCTTCCCGCAAAGAACGCAATCAGCGTCTCCAGATCGGCATGGGCCGGATAGGAGGACAACCGCTTCGCAATGACGGCCGCCTGCTCCAGATAATGGCGGCTCATTTCTTCCGTGCGGGCGAGCGCACCGCTGCCGGAGATGGCCGCCAGAGCTTCCTCGATGTCGGCTTCCGGAGATTCGGGGCCGACGCAGCGGATGCGCGCAGCAAGCTCGGGGTCCTGCAGCGCGTAAAGTACGGGAAGAGTGACCTGGCCGTGGCGCAGGTCACTGCCGGCAGGCTTGCCGAGCGTCTCTGACGATTGGGTGAAGTCCAGCAGATCGTCCTGTATCTGAAAGGCGATGCCGAGCGCCTCGCCGAAAGCATACAAAGCGGCAGCCGTTTCCTCCGTGCATTCGGCCGACAGGGCTCCCACGCGAAGGCAGGTCGCCATCAGAAGAGCCGTTTTGTTGAGCGATTTCTCCAGATACTGCTCCAAGGTCAGATCGTAATCATAGGCGTGCTCCATCTGCTGGTATTCCCCAATGCACAGCTGGGCGGTGGCGATGGCCGACAGATCATGAACATATTGGTTTTTATCTCCCGCATGCTTGCCTAACAGCTCGATAACCCTTGCAGACATATAGTTGCCGATATGGACGGCTGAGAGAACCCCCGTCTGAGTATGCAGGGCGGGACTCCCGCGCCGCAGCTTGGCATCATCAATGATATCGTCATGAACGAGCGAAGCCGCATGGATGAACTCGGCCGCAGCGGCCAACTGGAGCGTGCGGCGGCCCTGCCCCTTCCGGCCGAACCGGCTGCCGACAATCACCATAAGCGGGCGAAGCCGTTTGCCTCCGGAGCCGATAAGCTCCAGCACGCCTTTCGCCAGCGGTGATCCGCCGGGCACATCCTTGTCGCGCGTTACTAGACGTTCGATTTCAAGGTTAACTGTCGAAATGTCGATATTCAAGGCTTCGTGCAGCTTCATGTTGGTGCTATCCCACCTGTTCTATCGCTTTTTCCGAACGACGCTTTTTTTTAAATTCGGCATTCAGGAATTGTCCGATTAGGGTAATGAGATCCAGTTCGGCATAGTCTCCGTTAGCTATTCTGATCTGCTGCTGCTTAATAAAAGGAGCCAGAAAGACCACGGCATCCAGTTCACGGTGCTTTATGGCGAACTGAAGGTAAAAGCTATATAAATAATCTCCGTCGAGCACATTGCGGATCAAATCAGGATGATTCGCGGAGCATTCCATATGCCGGCGGGCGGCCTGCACAAGAATAATATAAATGCCCATGAAGTGCAGTTTACGGCTGTATTCCAGGTTATAGCCTTCCATTACCGAGAGCAGACCTTCGCCTTCCGCCGGAGAGAAAGGAAGCTGAATTCCGGCGATGGGCGACAATTCAGCCTGGAGCAGCCGAAGAGTATCTCCAATGAGTTGTCTGTCCACAAGATTCTCTCCTTCTTGTCGGTTTTGCGGAAGCAGTCAAACGCCTGGATCATCCTTACAAAACCTCTCTTAAATAAGGAGAGTAATGTGCCGAAAGGACACATTACTCCATAAAGTTTGTTATTAAGCTTGTATAAATCAACATAAAAAACACATAGATGACTTTTATTATTACTTTAAGGAATTGCTATTTGGGTAAGGCGGGATTGCCTGGACTGATTAAATCAACTGCTTCAGTCGGTGTACAGATACCAGCGCCTTACAAGTGGAATTTTCTTCCACTGCTTCTTAAGCCAAGGCAGAACGTAGTAATCAAGACCGAAGACGCTGCCGGAACCGCCGATGCAGGCGATTGCCGCTGCTACATACCAGAGCATTTCCGTAGCTGCCATTTTGGTCGTCCAGATCATGACGGCCATGCCTATCGTCGCTATTGAAGCGATCGCGGTGAACAGACCGACAATGAGCATGATACCCAGCACGATTTCGGCACAAACCATACCGATTTGGAACCACTTAGCGAGGAAAGTGAAGTTGCCGTCCGGTTTATAGAACATGAGATCCATGAACCAGTTCGAAATGTTGTAGATGAACTTCGGAACCGGAAGAGCGGAAACCGCTTCTTTGGCCGTATCCACTGCCGATGCCGCCGATTGGGCGTCGACCGTAGTCTTAACCGCATCTACCGCTTCGCTTGCCGCCGAAGTCGCGTCCTTAAGATATGGCGCTGCCGGAATCAGGAAAATCTTGTTCGGGTCTACCCAAATCTTTCTTAATTTGTCGATGCCCTCATACAACCACATGCCGCCAAGCAGCATGCGAAGCGGAACGAGCCAGAAGTTCGGGGAGCGCTTGGAGAAATATCCGCCGACGAAGCTTCTGCGGTTCTCCACGTGGAAGAACTCGTGCATCATATAAGTCCAAACTTTATTGAAGCCGACGACACCGGACAGATAGTAGATATTGATCATATGCTTGGCAAACATAGCCATGAATCCGGTGAGCATGAACATTTTGTTCGGAAGGCCGACATTGGCTACGCCGTAGCGGCTTCCGATCGATACCATCGTGCCGTGGAAGGCCGGTTTATATCCCTTTTTCGCGGTTCCGTTAATGTCGGCGACAATGTTGCCGGCAATCAGCGGAGCTGCAAGCTCGGCATTCTCGACCATTTGCGGAACGGGACGCTCTTCGCCTTCGACAATGTAGAAGATGTTGTCGCCGACAATATATACGTTCTTGTGGTCTACGCTTTCCAGATGCTCGTTGGTGACAATACGCTTGCGTCCTTGCTGCTGAACATCAAGTTTGCCCACAAGCTCGGAGCCTTCGACGCCTGCCGTCCAGACGATAGTGTTGGCGGCCACGACATTCTTCTCGCCGAGAGAAACGCTTCCTGTGCCCACTTCGGTGATTTTGGCGCCGGTAACGATTTCCACGTTCAGCTTGCGCAAATGCGCCTCGGCTTTACGAATCAGCTTATCGGGCAGGATCGGCAAAATTTTCGGAGCCATATCGGCAACGATCAACCGCACATCCTTCGGATCGATAAAGAACTCTTTGCACAGCTCTTCGCGGTATTCCGCCATTTCGCCTACGAGTTCAACACCGGTGAAGCCTGCGCCGACGATAACGAAGGTCAGCATGGAACGGCGGACTTCCGGATTCTTTTCTTTGGCCGCCTGCGTGAACATGTCACGGATTTGGAGTTTCAGTGCAACGGCGTCGTCATAGGACCAGAAAGAGAAGGTGTTCTCTTCTGCGCCGGGAATTCCGAAGAAGGTCGGCTTGCTGCCTGTACCGATTACGAGGTAGTCGTATTCGTAGACTGCCTTCTCGGACGTAAGTTTCTTGCCTTTGAAGTCGATATTGCTGATCTCATCAAGGACAACGTCCACTTTGAGGCCGGCAAAAATTTTCTTCAGGTCAATCTTGATCGAATCCTCTGGAGCGCGGTTCGCGGAGACCTCATGCAGCTCAGTCAAGAGAGTATGATAAGGGTTCCGGTCGATCAGCTTGATTTCAATGTCTTTGTTGTTTTTTAATTTCTTTGCGAGCTTTTTGGCTGTAAGTACACCGCCGTATCCGCCGCCAAGAACTACTATTCTTTTCAAAAGAAACTCACCTCGTTTGTCTGATTAGCTGCAGGAGGAACCGCGAATTACTTCGCTTGTTCGAGTGCTTTTTCTGCCAGGGTCCAATATTCGCCTACGCTGACGGATACGCCGGAGATTGCATCGGTTTTTCCTTCGGCGTTAAACGCGGGAGCCGCGCCTTGGTTGGCCAGGTAATATTGTTCGGCTTTGGCAATTTCCTCATGCCATTCGGCCAGGGCTGCAGGATTTTTTTCCTTCATGCCGTACTTGCCGTCTTTGGAGAACTGCTGCTTGTCATTGCCGTCTTTGTCGACACCGGAGAATTTAACGGCGGACACGGCTCCGTTCGCAACCGTAACTTCGGCAGTAGATTTCCAGCCGCTCTTGGCGTCCATTTCGCCTTCGGCTTTATATACGCCGTCTTTGTACTGCGCGGCAGCTGCGGATGCGGCAGGAGCTGTGCTGGCGGCAGGAGCCGTGCTAGCAGCAGGTGCTGTGCTAGCAGCAGGTGCTGTGCTGGCAGCCGGAGCTGTGCTGGCGGCAGGAGCGCTGTTGTTGCTGCCACAGCCTGCGGCAAGCAAGCCGAGAAGCAGGGCGCTGGATACTACTACAGTTGTTTTTTTCACGTGAATGACCTCCAAAAATAGTTTAAAATATATATATTAAAATGTAAAAGTGCGACAAGAAGCAGCATTTTCCAAATAGGAGAAATTCTATCGATTAGTCCGAGCTTCTAAATATTTTGCCTTATGACAGTATAGAGGCAAGGTGCCTGAGATGTACAGGTACTCCCGCCCAAAACTGCGTCCACCGCAAGGAGTAAAATGAAAACGATTAGTACCTGTCGTGAGACAAAAACATCGTGAGTAAGACGTTAGGTTGCAAGAGGGTTAAATGTATCCTGTCTAGTTAGTTCTATACGAAGGCAGGGCTAGGGAGAGAGGATCAAAAGGGTCTGTGTGTAACTTCGCTTTTATATGGAAAAGTATATGCAGTCTATGGTTAGCTATGTTGGTGAAAAGGGAAATATGCCGTCCTAGCGGTATTAGCCCGTGTCAGGACTGAGGAAAACCTAAAGTAGCCAAGCGAATTCTCGTAAGCATCGTAATTTAAAACACAGGAAAAGAACTGATACCTGTGACCAGGGAGAACGTCGTCTTTTTACTACGGCCCGTTACATCCACAAAAACCCTGCGGTGTAGAGAGAAAACCTACGATCTTCGTATCTGATCAATGCTGAACTTGGTAAGCCCTTTAAAGTCCGGGTTTTACTCGGTAAGTCAATCGTAAGGGAGACCGAATTCTTTAGAGGGTAAAGGATGTATGAAAAAGCAAATGCCAGTGGAGCGAAAGCTTAGTCGAAAGGAAATAAGACGCTGGATAAGGGCTTGTGCCCTACCCGAAAGGGAAGCCCACTTCATACAGGTATGCAACACGGATGGAAAACGAAACGCAACGAAACTCATAACAGGAGGAAATGTGTGATGAATACCGTATCATGCAACTCTACACGGTCCGCTGTTCCTCCGCTTACGGATTGGTCGGATGTGGATTGGCATTTTATCGAAACGTACGTGAGGAAGTTGCAACAGCGAATCTACCGTGCCGAGTCTCAAGGCAATGCAAGGAAGACAAGAAATTTGCAACGGCTTCTCATTCGTTCAAGAGCTGCTTTACTGTTAGGCATAAAACGGGTAACCCAGATCAATCAGGGGAAACGGACGGCAGGGGTTGACGGATATAGAGTGCTGTCGCCTGCAGCCAGGGTCGATCTCTACAACAAGATGAAGGATCAACATCTTTCAAATCATAACCCCAAACCGACACGGCGCACTTATATTCCGAAGAAAAATGGCAAGCTCCGTCCTCTAGGGATTCCGACGGTCAAAGATCGTGTGTGGCAATATGTGGCTAAACTTGCATTAGAGCCGCAGTGGGAGGAACGTTTTGAATCCATATCGTATGGATTCCGCCCTAAGAGAAGCATTCACGATGCTGTGGGGGCTATCTTTATTAAGCTTAACGGGCGAAATAATAAAAAAAAGTGGGTATTCGAGGGAGATTTTAAAGGCTGTTTCGACAATCTGGATCACTCTTATATCTATGAACAGATAAAAACGTTTCCGACCGCACGCACGATAAAAAAATGGCTACAAGCAGGATACATCGACAATGGAGTATTCCACAATACGGAGGCAGGTACGCCACAAGGGGGGATCATTTCGCCGCTATTGGCAAACATTGCTCTCCATGGAATGGAAAAAGAGGTTGGGGTCCAATACCAGTTTGTAAAACCCTATTCGGCTCATCCCGAAGGCTTCTGGAAAGTAAGCACACCCTACTCCGTGGTCCGATATGCTGATGATTTTGTGATTCTATGCGAAACGAAAGAGGAAGCTGCTTCTATGTATGATAGGCTAAAGCCGTATCTTCAAAAACGCGGCCTAACGCTGGCAGAAGATAAAACTAAAGTGACCAACGTTACTGAAGGCTTCGATTTCTTAGGTTTCACATTCCGAAAATGGGAGACGCATAAACGCATCCTAGATACCAATACAGGCTATAAACAATCCCTAACCTACTATAAGACCCTTGTGAAACCTAGCAAGAAGAGTGTTAACAAAGCGAGAGCGGATCTAAAAGAGGTATTCAAGGTCACGCGCGGAAGCAGTGTAGATGACCTGATCAAAAAATTAAACCCAATTCTTCGTGGAAAAGCGAACGTTTGGAAACACACGGTTAGCAAGAAAACTCTCGCAGCAATGGACTATTATATCTGGATCAAAGTAAAGACATTCCTGAAAGCATTACACCCTAAGAAATCGCAAAAATGGATCGTAAGCAGGTATTTCAGATCAGACGTAACAGGACAGAGCAAAAACGCTTGGATTCTATCCTCACCAAATCAAAAGTACCTGCAATTGGTCAAAATGGCATGGACCGAAAATATCCGACATGATCTCGTTAAATTTAAAGCGACTCCGTTTGATCCCTGTCTAGGGTCTTACTATAGGGCGCGTGCTGTAAAAAACTTTAACAGTAATAACATCGCAAGCAGGCAAAAACTTGCCAAAAAGCAAAAGTACAAATGCCCGCTATGCGGAATGTCACTAGTTGAAACCAATGAAAGTTATGAAGTGCATCACCGTAAGCCGAGAGTACACGGCGGGGACAACAGCTACAAAAACCTGTGGCTAGTCCACAGTTCTTGTCACACAGAACACCACCGAATCTTTCCTGCTAAAGGTCCTATTCCGACAGGTAAACAGCTTCTTGCGCATAAGAGAAGACTAGCTTATTTAAGACGAATGAATGGGAACGAAAGATCCTATTTCAATTGATTCTGTCCATGCAAAGCCAGAGACAAAGATAAAAGCATACTTGAGCCGTATGTCTTGAAAGAGACACGTACGGTTCTTAGGGGGGAAAGGGGTAGTAATATCCCTGCCCTACCCGACCATTTAAATATCATTGAAAGTGACAAATATCACCTTGCGAATGATAAATGTCACTTAGGTTTGGGACTTTAGCCTATTTTATTGTTATCGGAATAGGACCATCAGAAAGTGATAGAGAAAATTTATAGTGTTTTAAGATTGCGTCGACGGAATATTAGCATATCCTCTCAAATTCATCATGTGAATTTTGTCACTTACTAAGACAACGCTTTACTTACTGCACAATTATATCGAAGTTTTAAATAAATTGATAGATTAATTTTATAATTTAAGAGAGGAATATGTGACAAAATCCGACTCGGTTCGTTTTTTCATTAAAAATGAAAGCCGATTCATCAAGCCGATTCACCCGAAAAGTGAAGGGGTAATCTTACTGTAAGGAAATAATGCCATTTCAAGGAAGCTGCCGAAAAGAATATAGCTTGGGGTGCTCTTTCCGCGATTGATGCCGGGTCTGTGAGATGAAACCGATCAATATTTTTCGATAAGGAAGGCGATGTCTATGTATAAATCCCATGTGATTGCCGGGAGGATTCTCGAAATCCGCGATGACCATGTGCTTACCCAGCAGGGTGATGTCATTTGCAGCTACCACTCCAGGTATTATTTGCTGCCGGATGAAGAGGCATGGACAGAAACGCTGAGCAACACCCAAGACCTTCCTGATACGCCGTTGGAGCCCCTTAAAAAGCATCACCGGTTTATGGGAATCGGCAAACGCTGGAACATAGCCATACCCCGCTTTCTCCATATGAAGAAGAGCGCAAATCGAATCTGATCTGCGCTCTTCCGCTTTAAGCCTGAGCGCCTCCATAATTAAAATTTATGGTTAATTATGGTAGTGTATAGATTGATGTATTATTTGGCGTTTCATGGGAGTGAGTTCTATGGAATACATAAAAATATTTTTTATAAATACGGCGCTGCTGATAACTTTAGCCTATCTGGCGAACTTGGTGTTTAAGCATACCATTTCCCGTACTTCTGAACAGACCAAGCAGGCAGCCTGGATCATAATGGCGATATTCGCAGGCTGGCTCAGCTCTTTTTTCGGGTATAGGCTGGATGATAATGTTATTTTCGATTTGCGTTACGTTCCGCTGATTATCTCCGCCATCGCTTATCCGCAGCCGCTGCTTCTGATTCTGATCGGGGTAATCACCGGCCTGATGCGCTTTGCGTTCGGCATTAATGCGGCTGCTGCGGCGGGAATGATCAATTTGTCCATTTTGGGATTGATTTGCGCGGCTCTTTCTCCTTGGATTCGCCGTTCCCCCGTATCCATGATTGCCAAGGGTTTGGTTGTCGTTCTGACGGTCAACTTCTTTAACGCGGTCAACATCATCATATTCGGAGTCATTCCCTTCTATGAATATGTATCAAAGATTATGCCGGTCACGTTCCCGGCGGGGATGGCGCTCAGCATTCTGTTTGCGCTGATTGCCCGCGATTTCCATCTGGAGCACCGGCGTATGCTGGAGATTGAGCAGGTCAATGCGCTGCTCTCTGAACAGACGAAAGAGCTTCACAAGAACAAAATCATTCTGGAAGAACGGGCGAAGCAGCTTATGCTGGCTTCTCAATATAAGTCGGAATTTTTGGCGAATATGTCGCATGAGCTGCGCACTCCCCTGAACGGGATTATCAATCTATCGGAGCTTATCGCGGAGAACGACGATTCGATCGGCAGAGAGGAGATTCAGTCTTACGGCAGCCTTATTCACAGCTCCGGTAAGGAACTGCTGCTACTGATCAACGATATTCTGGATTTATCCAAGGTGGAGGCGGGGAAGCTGGAGATCGTGCGCGAGGAGGTCAATGTCAGCGAGCTTCCCGCGCTGCTCTTTGAACAGTTCGATGTTGTCGCGAGGCAGAGAGGACTTGATTTTACCATTAAGCTGGAGGAGGACCTGCCGGAGACAATGGTCTCCGATCCGCAGCGGATGCAGCAAATTCTGCGCAATCTGCTCTCGAACGCGTTCAAATTTACCCATAAGGGCGGCGTCTCGCTGACCGTCCGGCGGGAGAAGCGCCGGCAGGGGGCGCGAGAAGGATACTGGATTGTATGGGAGGTAATGGACACCGGCATTGGCATCGCGAAGGACAAGCATCTGAGCATCTTCGAGGCGTTTCAGCAGGCGGACGGGACGATCAGCCGGCAGTACGGAGGAACCGGTCTGGGCTTATCCATCAGCCGGGATCTTGCCCGGTTGATTGGCGGTTTTATTACGCTTCAGAGCCAGGAGGGGAAGGGCAGCGCGTTCTCTCTGTACCTGCCGGCAGCCGGACAGGACAAGGCATAAAAACTCCAATTTTATTTGTAAGTCTGACGTATTGACGCTAGGCCGAAGCGGAGTAGAATGGAGCAATAGCCGCGTCAAAGGAGTGTTGCCGTTACGATCAACATCATGAGAAACCGCCCCGAAGCCTCTCCTCCCAAAAGAAGGGGCCGCAAGTTTTCGACATACCGGAGAAATCTGCATATGGCCACATGGGAAGGCGTACCTTCAACCATTTTTCAGGTGTTGCTTCAGGGGCAGTTTTTGACCGGTTTCCTGCTGTATCTCGGCGCGACTTCTGGACAGATCGGTTTTGTGATTGCGCTTACCACGCTGGTGAATGTCGCGCAAATCGGCGTAGCCTTTCTGATTCAGCGGCTTCCCAGCCGCAAGTGGGCGCTCGTTGCCTTTGTCTCCATCCACCGGCTGCTGTGGGCCTCTACCGGACTTGTCCCGTTTCTTTTTCCCCGTCCCTTTTGGGTTAGCGCCTTCATTGGGCTGTACGCCCTTGCTTTTATAGCGAATACCGCCGGCGCTGTGCTGTGGAGCTCGGTTATCGGCGATTTGGTTCCGCCGCGTGTGCGGGGCCGTTACTTTGGTATCCGCAACACCCTGCTGAATGCTTTGGGGAGCCTTGTCGTATATGGGGGAGGCGTGGTTTTAGACCGCTACCCGGAAGCGCAGGGATTTCTGATCTTGTATATCGTGGTGTGGATATTTTCCACGGCCAATATTGTTGTGTTCTTCTTTTATCCCGACGTGCCTTTTGAGAAATCGGATGAAAGAAAGTTTTTGCCGATGTTTAAGAAACCGCTTCACGACGGACTGTTTATGAAGTCGACGCTGTTTCTCTCGATCTGGCTGCTGCTGCAAAATGTGACCGTTCCGCTGTATTCCTATGTCATGCTCCAGCTGATGGACATCAATTACCAAACGCTTTCGCTTCTTAACGTGTCCCAGACCGTGTTCATGATGGCGAGCTTCTATTTCTGGGGGAATCTGAATGCGAGGTACAGCAACAAGCGCCTTCTCTTCTGGACGCTGCCCATCATCGCCGCTTCATCGCTGCTGTGGGGGCTGTTGTCCGTCTTTCCGACACTTCCGGTGCTGTTCGCTGCGCATATCGTGTTCGGAGTGGGAGTAGGCGGATTTAACCAGCTGGCCTTCAATTTCATTATCGGGGATACGCCTAAAAAAGAGCGTCCGATGTATATGGCGATGTACGCGGCGCTAACCGGGCTGGCGTCGTTCTTTGGACCGCTGATCGGCGGGAAAGTGTATGAGTGGATCGTAGGATGGCCGCATGGGTTTCAGGTGTACGGAATGCAGCTTATCGTAGGGGGGCTGATGATCGCGCTGATCGCGCTGCTGGGGCGCCGTATATTGAAGGACGTCTAAACCCGGCGCGGACTTGTGCGGATGAGATTCCCGGCTATTATAACCGAAGGAGAATGTTCATGAACAAAACGGCAATGGTGCTTGGAGCCACCGGACTCGTTGGAAAGGCGGCTGTGGAGCAGCTTCTGCGTGAAAATTGGAAGGAAGTGCGGGTGCTCGTTCGCAGGCCGCTCGCACTCCGCCATGACAGGCTCAAGCAGACAGTAACCGACTGGGAGCGGCTGGAGCGGTACGGCGATCTGTTCGAAGGAACGGACGCCGTATTCTGCTGTCTCGGGACGACGATCAAAAAGGCCGGATCGCAGAAAAATTTCGAGCGCGTCGATCTGGAATATCCCCTGAAGGCGGCAGAGCTTGCCCGGAAAGCCGGAGTCGGACAATTTCTGGCGGTATCCTCCATGGGGGCGAATCCGCATTCGCGCAATTTCTACAGCCGGACCAAAGGCCGGATGGAAGAAGGCTTAAGCCGGTCGGGCTTTCCGGGGCTGCACCTGTTCCGCCCGTCCTTGCTGCTGGGAGAGAGGGAGGAGTCCAGACCTTTGGAGCGTTCCGCCGCCTGGCTCATGACCAAGCTGGATTTTGTTATGGTCGGCAGGGCGGCCAAGTACCGTGCTATTAAGGGAGAGACCGTATCGCGTGCCATGGTCCATATTGCTGCGGCTGATCCGAAGGGACTGCATATCTACCCGAATGACGTCATTGGGGTGCTTGGAAAGGACTTTGCCGCCGAGTCCGATCCGGCTTGGGACGATGAGAAAGGTTTGCAATAAAGAGAGAGAACGATTTACAATGATGACGTAAATAGATGAATGGGAGGAAATTGAGAGATGAGCAAAAAGCAGGTAGCTACGTCTAAAGCGCCGGGGGCCATCGGTCCTTACAGCCAGGCGATCACCGCCGGAAATTGGGTATACACCTCCGGTCAACTCGGATTGGACCCCGTTACGGGCGAACTGGCGGGGGATGTACAGGCTCAGGCGCGCCAGTCGCTGGCGAACGTACAGGCCATTCTGGAAGAGGCCGGAACTTCGCTGGACCACGTTGTGAAGACGACGGTATTCCTTAAGGACATGAACGATTTTGCGGCCGTGAACGAGGTGTACAGCAGCTTCTTTACGGAGCCGTATCCGGCGCGGAGCGCGGTTGAGGTCGCCCGTCTGCCTAAAGACGGACTCGTGGAGATTGAAGTTGTAGCTCGCAGAAAATAACGGCGGCACCCTATTCCCGTATTGAAATCCGGACTCCAGTCTTATAGGGGGCCGGATTGAATAAAACCTTTCCCGGCAGGACTGCGGTAACTTGGCAGGACTACGGGAAAGGTTTTTTTGTAAAAACGGGTTTCCGGTTGTTGACATTCTACCTACTAGTAGGTATACTCAAGGCAAGAGGTGAAGACATGAACCGGTCCGAGCATATTATAAACGTTGCAAATCGTCTGATTCTGGAGAAAGGGTACAGTGCTTTCAGCTATGCGGATGTAGCTGCCGAAATCGGTATCCAGAAGGCGAGTATCCATTACCACTTTCCCTCCAAAGCCAACCTGGTGCAAAATGTGGTGGGCAGGTATCGGCAGGAAGTGCGGGCAAATCTGAACAAGCTGAATTCCTTGACTGACGACCCCCGGGAGAAACTGGAACAGTATTTGTCGTACTGGGAGTCATGCCTGCGGAGCAGGGCCATGGATATTTGCCTGTGCGCGCTGCTTGCCTCCGAGATTCCGATTCTGCCCGAAGAGGTGATCGGCGAGATCCGCGGGCATTTCCGGGATTTAACCGACTGGCTGGCCCGGCTGCTGCGGGATGCGGCCGACAAGAACCGGTTCGCCGGGGATGGCGAAGCCATCGAGGAAACGGCTCATACCATTCTGGCTTGTGTACACGGCGGAATGCTGGCTTCAAGGACATTTAACGATGCAGGGCAGTTCGACATGGTGAAAAAACGTATGCTGCCATTGATTGCGGCGAAGACAGTCACGGCGTAATTTTTTTTGCAAAGAGAAAGAGGAAAATTTTTTTAAGCTGAACCTACCTACTAGTAGGTAAATATCTAAATCAAAGGAGAAGATCACATGAAAAAACCGACGATTGTATTTGTTCACGGAGCCTTTGTCACACGGGCAAGCTTTGAGCCGCTGATGGGGTATTTCAAGGACAGAGGCTTTGAAGTCTTGGCGCCGGCCTGGCCTTTCCACGGTCAGTCTGTGCCCGAGCTGCGGGACCGTCCCGAAGCCGAACTGGGCAAGCTGGGGCTTGAGAATCTGACGGAATACTATGCCGGAATTATCCGGGCGCTGCCGGAAAAACCGATCATCATCGGCCACTCCTTCGGCGGACTGCTGACGCAGCTGCTGATGGACCGCGGGCTGGGGCTGGCGGGGATCGCTATTAATTCCGCGGGCGCCAAAGGCATTGTCGCAGCCGCTTATCCGACCACGGCGCGTTCTATCTTCGGCATCCTGTCCAAACCTTGGCGCAAAACCTTTATGATGTCCTTCAAGGAGTTTCAGTACGCCTTTGTTAATACGCTTAGCAGAGCCGAGCAGGAGCGGGCTTACCGGGAGCATGTGGTGCCGGAAACGACGCGCATCTTTTTTCAGGGAGCCGTCGCCCCGTTCGCTTCAAGCAGCCCGTTCAAAGTGGACTTTAACAACGGCAGCCGCGGGCCGCTGCTGATGATTGCCGGGGAAGTGGACCGGATCGTTCCCGCCAGCCTGGTCCGCAAGAACTATGGATTATACAATCAGCAGTCCGGGGCCGTTACGGAATACAAGGAATTTTCCGGCCGCAGCCACTGGATTATCGCGCAGCCGGGCTGGGAAGAGGTTGCGGACTTTATAGACCATTGGCTGAAGAAACAGCTGCCGGCCTACATCGGGTAAGCTTTCAAGAACATAACCAGAGGCAGCACGACAGCGGAAATTCGGCGGCAGTCCGGCCGGCCAGGCATACCTGGCCGGCATTTTTGCGTTCCGGCGCAATTTCGATGTACGGCCATATGACCCCAAACGGGGATGTGAAGTCCCAGGTGGGCACGCTGAAGATTTTGACGGAAAAAATGATCTGCCGTCACGAAAATGAGGCGCGCAAAATCGGTGAATTTGCCGTAATTTCGCCGGCGGCTCAATTTGCGGACCGCGAAATATGCAGAAATGTTTTTAAATCCCGGCTTTTTCGTATAAGATGGAGATAAAACCTTTTTTGGAATTTCGGGAACTCTGCATTGCAGAAATAGATATAGAATGATTACTTTTCCGGCGAAACGGCTGCCGCTTGCGACTTCGAAGCGGGATGTCCATTTTGGCCTGTTTAAAAAGACAGGAGATCACGATGACTAAGCATCTGTATGCAATGTGGTTAGGGGATGTTTTATTTTGCTTCTCTGGTGAGACTTCGGAACCTAAAGTAGATGCCTGGACTCGCGTGGTCAAGCGGCTGGAGCTGGGCGGCGGGCAGCGTCCGTTCGCGGGAGCGGCACTTCGTCTGGCTGAAGTGAAGTACCCTGCGGCCAGATCCGAGGGCAGAGCGTCCCGGCGGCCGATGTCCGGACGAATGCTCGAAGGGCTTGCCCTGTCTCCCAAGGACGCGTTCGAGCTGCTGCTCGGCTGGGATGAGGCGCTCTGCGAGAAGCAGGGCATCGATCCCGGAGGAGAGATGGGCTACTGGGCGGCGGCAGCGCGCTTTGCGCTGGAGCTGCTCGCCACTGGAGGCATCGCTCCGGGCGCCGTGCCTCCGCGGCCGGTGGGCACGCGGCGGCGCGGCGGGGAACAGGCGGCGGAGACGTGCTGGATTCCCGTCCTCAGGGAGCAGGGTCAGCGGGAAGCCTTTCTGCAGTTCTCTGCCTCCATGCCGGTGCTGGCGCTAAGCTCGTCAGCCTTGCAGGGGAGTGAACCGGCCTCCCGGGAAGAAGCCGGGGCGGCAGTGCTGTACTCCTTCCTGCAGGCGGTAATCAACGCGGAAGTCAAAGGGGTCGTGGCCGGAATGGAGCAGCATCTCGCTCCGTATAAAGCCAATTACCGGCGGGGCCGGTCGCCTTTGACGGAGCTGTGGTGGAACAGCCTGCTTACGGGCAGCCGCGACATACCGGTTCAAGGCACGCCCGCCGAGGTGATGGAGCTGCTGGGGGAGGTAAACGCCTCAGCGTCCGGCAATATTCCGTGCTTCGGAGCGGCTGAGGAGCAGAGCGGCCAGCTCGGCCTCGGACTGAGGCTGGAGCCGCCGAAAGAGGACGGAGAGATATGGAGGCTGTCCTTCTGGGCCGAGGGACGGGAGGAGAGCGGATTCTGGCTTCCGGCAGCGATGATCTGGAGCAGCGGGGACCGGGAGTTTACGCTCTGGGGCAAACGCTACAAGGGAATTCAGGAGCAGCTCCTTGCGGCGCTGGGCCGGGCTGCCGAATGGTCGCCGGATATTTCGCAGGCGCTTAGGCTTCCCGCCCCAACAGGTGTGAACCTTGAGCCGGAGCGGCTGTATTACTTCCTTAAGGAGACGGTGCAGAAGCTGACCACCCGAGGGATTACCGTACAGCTGCCTTCGCGCTGGAGCAAGGAAGGACGCCGCCGGATCGGCATGAAGCTGAAAATGCAGCTGCCGGAAATTCCAGACGGTACGCAGGCGCTTGCGCTTGGCATGGAGGCGCTGGTGTCTTTCAAGATCGAGGCTTCCCTCGGCGAAAGTTCCGTCAGTGCGGAAGAATTGGGCGCACTGCTGGCGGCAGGGGTCCCCTTTGTAAAATTCCGCGGGGAATGGATCGAGGTGGACCCGAAGGAAATCCGCCAGGTGCTCCGGTATATGAAACGCCATGAGAGCGGGGAAATGTCTACTTCCGACTGGATGCGTCTTGAGGCCGAGGCGGGAGAAGACCGGTTGTGGAAGGGAATGCCTATTACAGGCATGGAAACGATCGGTCTATTGGCCTCGCTGATGCGCGGGGACACCGTGCAGAGCCTGCCAGCGCTGCCGGTTCCCGAGGAACTGCAGGGAACGCTGCGGCCTTACCAGGAACGGGGTTACCAATGGCTGAGCGTCATGGGCGAACTCGGCTTCGGCGTCTGCCTCGCCGACGATATGGGCCTTGGCAAGACGATACAAGTCATCGCCAGCCTCCTCAGACGCGGGGCCGAGGACGACAAGGCTGTCGGACAAGGCGGCAGGCGGACGGAGCACGCGGCAGCTACGGATCGGCCGGAATACGGCCCACGCGGGCGCAATGCCGCAGGCGGCGATCCGGTTCTGATTCTGTGCCCGACCTCGCTGCTTGGCAACTGGCAGCGGGAGCTGCAGCGGTTCTCGCCCACGCTGAGCGTCTATATCCATCATGGAAGCCGTCGGGTGCGCGATACCGCCTTTCAGGAGCAGGCGGCCAGCCATGATATCGTGCTGACCACTTATCACTTGGCCGGCAGGGACAGCGAGGATCTCGCCTCGGTGTCATGGTCGACCGTTGTGCTGGACGAAGCCCAATACATCAAAAATTACCGGACCAAGCAGGCGCAAAGCGTCATGCGGCTCGAAGCCCCCCACAGGATCGCAATGACCGGAACGCCGGTGGAGAACAGGCTTGGAGAGCTGTGGTCGATTTTTCATTTTCTGAACCCGGGCTATCTCGGCACCTTTCATTCATTCCGCGAACGTTACGGGACCGGCGAAGGGACGGAACGGCTGCGGGAGCTTCACCGGCTCGTGTCGCCTTTTTTGCTGCGCAGACTGAAGAGCGACCCCGACATATCCAAGGATCTGCCGGAGAAGCTGGAGCTGAAATCCTACTGCGCGCTGACGGAGCACCAGGCGCTGCTGTATCAGAGCGTTGTGAACGAAATGCTGAATACGATCGGCGAAAGCTCGGGTATGGCGCGGCGTGGACTGGTGCTGTCTTCCCTGACGAAGCTGAAGCAAATCTGCGACCATCCCCAGCTCTCTCGCAAAGAGGAGGGCCGGCACAGCCGAAACGAACAGTCCGGCAAAATGGAGACGATGTTCGAGGTGCTGGACAGCATTTCGGAGCTTGGGGAGTCGGCGCTTATTTTTACCCAGTATGTGGCGATGGGTGAACTGCTGGTGAACAGACTGGCCAAGCGCTACGGCAAGACGCCGCTGTTCCTGCACGGAGGCGTTTCGAAGCGGGACCGCGACGAGATGGTGCGCTCCTTTCAGGAAGGGGAAGGAACGGCATTCTTCGTCCTGTCGCTTAAGGCGGGCGGGGTAGGGCTGAACCTGACCCGGGCCAATCACGTCGTGCATTACGACCGTTGGTGGAATCCCGCAGTCGAGAATCAGGCGACGGACCGGGCTTTCCGGATCGGGCAGCTTAAGAACGTGCGGGTCCACAAGCTGATCTGCCAGGGAACGCTGGAGGAGAGAATCGACGAACTGATCGAGCGGAAAAAGAACCTCTCCGAGCAGGTTGTCGGCTCCGGTGAGAATTGGCTGACCGAAATGTCCGATCACGAGCTGAAGGAATTGATCGAGCTGCAAAACCAAGACTGGATGTAGCCAAATCGCAAATAAAACGAGTGAAGCAAGCCGCGGAGGGAAGATATGACGGAGACGATGAACATGGTGCTGAAAGCTGTGCCGGGAGTGCTTACGGCGGTATGGACGCCCGTATCCGGCACGGCTACAGGGGGTCATACGGGCGGCGGCAGAGCTGCGGGTCCGCAGCAGGCCTCCCCGAAATTCCGGCAGGTCCTGAAGATGGAGGTATGGCCGCTTTCCCGGCGCAGGGAGGCGGTCGAACGGCTTGCTGAGAGTCCGCAGGAATTATACGGCCTGCTTAAAGGGCGCCTTCCCACATGGCTGGCTGAATTCGGGCTGTGGCCGAACGAGTCGGAGCTTGCGGTTCCGGATACGAATGACGAAGCCGCCAATAAAGAGGCAATGGCGAAGGTGAGAGAACGGCTGGCGAAGGAGCCGCTGACCGCGCTCGCGCTTCGCGGCCTGCCGAAGGGCGAGCTGACGGACGAGGTCTTCGCTCTTTGGGCCAGAGGCGAGGCTGAAGAAGCCGGGGCCCAGCCTGGAGCCGGACTGTCCGCGGAGCTTGCGAGGCTGGAGAAGAAAGGGCCGGCGGTGTCCGCCGGAGAATGGATGGCGGAGGCCGCGGCCGAAGGTTCGCTTCATCAGCCGGGCCCCGCGTTCCTTGAAGTCCGGGACCGGCCTGTTCCGGGCTCCCCATCCTTCCCGCCTGCGATGGAGGACTGGAAGCCGCTGCTGCCGAATGTGCCCCGCGCGCAGGAAGGGCTTGAACTTATCATGCGGCGGGCGGCGGAGACTGCGGCCCGGCGGGCGGCGAATCTGGTAAAATGAGCCTATTCTTGAGCCTATTTTATAAATAACGGCTGCTTCCGAAATGAAGCGTATGCGTGAAAGGGAAGAAGCCCCGCGGCTAATGGAATGATGCCGCGGGGCGTTTTTTTGAAATATCAGAAAGTATAAGCTTCGTGCTTATCCTTAACCTGATATTTTTACGAGAAACGGATGCCGTCCTCTTCCAGAGGACGGCATCCGTTTCTTCTTATCCGATGGGTATGCACTGCAGCTTCCCGGACATTCGGGCAAGCCTCAGATCTTCTCTTAAGTGTCCTATAGCCTTAAGGGAGTTCCAGAATCTCTCTGCGCAGACGCAGCATTCTCTTGTCCAGCTCGTCGGCGGCGCGTGCGGCGCTCTTCAGCTCTTCCGCAACATGTGGCGGAAGCTGCTTGTCGTATTTGTAATAGAGAATATGCTCCATGCTCGCCCAGAAATCCATGGCCAGCGTGCGCAGCTGGATTTCAGCTTTTACCCATTTGGTTCCATCCAGAAGAATGAGCGGCACGGCGACAATCACATGCAGGCTCTGGTACCCGTTCGGCTTCGGCTGGGCGATGTAGTCCTTGATTTCCAGCACCCGGATATCTTCCCTGGTGTTAATATGATCGGCGAGCCGGTAAATATCTTTGACAAAAGCGCAGACAATCCGCATCCCGGCGATATCGTGAATTTGCGTTTCAATATTCTCGAAGCTGAAGGCGTATCCTTTGCGCTCCAATTTTTGCAGGATGCTCTTCGGCTCCTTGACACGGCTTTTGATATGTTCAATCGGACTGTACCCGTCCCGCATCTTCCATTCGGTCTTCAGCGTCTCGACTTTGTTCTCAAGCTCTTTGAGGGCCAGGCGGTAAAGGGCGGGCATTTTCTTGAATTCGCCAAGCTGCCTGGACAGATCCTCGTTCAATTCCAAGCGGCCCAAATCCTGGACGTGAACCTGCAGTTGATCCAGTGTAAGTAATCTGTTCTCTTGTTCTTTCACGGATTCTCTCCCGAATTTTAAGTATTTTCCTCCCCTTTATTTTAACCGATGTGAAGCCCCGGAAGCAAAATTTTCCACTTGTATCCAAATCATAAATAGGAAAGCGCTTACTTATTGGTGGGCGATCCATCCTCGCCGTATCCTTTGTCGTGGTAGCCCGTGTTCTCCAGCTTGGTGAGAACGTTCAGGCTGACGATCATTCTCCGTGTTTCTTCGGTGCCATGCTCCCATAAAAAGCGGTACAGCCTGACGGTCTTGTCGTCGAATTGATTGGCGGCATCGTCGTGATCGACCGATTTATAAGGCACAAAGGTGCGGCGGAAGGCATATTCGTCTTCCCGTTCCAGCTCCTGAAGCCTGACCTGCAGTTCGGAAAGCCCGGTGTCGTCAAGCTTGACCTCGAACTCACCCGATTCGCCCCGCATATCCTGGATCAACCCGTGTTTAAGGGAAACATAGTAGCTTTTTTTATCGTTGTCCCGCACGACAATCCCTCCATCTTGGGTAAGATTTGCCAGCATCGTTTTTAAGTATTATACACAAGACGACAAATAATGAATCTGGCGTGCACATTTGGTATGATAGAGTCATAGTTTCCGGCGGCGCCGGGTGCGGATGCTTGTTTGACCCAGTTATCAAGTGGAAACGGATACCCTCCTGCCGGAAGGACTGCCGTTTCGTTTTCGCCGGTGCTATTTTTGGCTCATTGTGAGAAGGGGGACTATCGATGAATCTGTTGCAGCGCATTAAAGACGGAGCCAACCGGGTTAGCGAAAAAGCGCAAAACTCCGTGGAAATCGGCAAGCTGAACAGCCAAATTTCCGATATTGAGCGCGAAATGGAAATGGAATTTATGAAGATGGGCAAGATCTTTTATGAGGGATACCGCTCCAGGGATTTATCGCTGGCTGAAGGTAAAATGACAGAGATGTCCCGCTCCTGCCTCAGACTTCAGGATAAAATCGACGCTCTGCGCTCGCGCATCGCCGAATTGAAAAATGAACGGCTCTGCAAATGCGGATATATTGTCGCGCTGGACGCGAATTTCTGTCCGCACTGCGGACGCAAGCTGGAGCAGAACGCAAGCGCTCCTGCCCCGGTTATTTATGATAAGGGACCTGGGCTGCAAACGGATGAACCGGACAGAACGGGGGCAGCGGCGGGTCCGCAAAAGGAACCGGAGGAGCCTTATGGCTATATGTCTCCAGAGAGCGAAGATGAGGAGCTTCCGCTCCCGGTTCCGGTGGAGGAGTACGCCGGGAATGTGCAGGGAACGGAGCGTGAACGCCGCCTGGCCGATGAATTGGAGCGGGAGCGGGAAAGACAACTTGAGCTCGACCGGCGAATCCGGGATTGGCAGGAAAAGGGTTATGAGGAAACGGAAGGCGACAGCGGCCCGCGCGAGATGGTGAAATGCCAGATCTGCCGGGCGGACCTGCCCAAAGGCTCCATGTGGTGTCCGCGCTGCGGATCGGAACAGATTTAGCCTTGCATTCAGCCAGCCTTGGGGGGACGATAGGAATGGAACAATTGCTGCTGCATCTGCGCAGTCTGGGCTTTACGGAAATGGAGTCCAAAATTATGGTGGAGCTGGCGGCGATCGGTCAATCATCCGGTTACGAGGTGGCGAAGCGCCTCGGCGTCTCCAGGTCCAATGTGTATGCTGCGCTCCAGCGCCTGACCCAGCAGGGATATGTGCGCTGCGGTGACGGAGAGCCAGCCAGATACAGCGTTTTGGCCCCGGAAGAGTTGACCAAGATGATCTCCGGACGGGTTCAGGCGTCTCTCTCCTTCGTCGAGAACGAAATGCCGCGCGGCGGCTCGGTCAGCACTACATTTTATAATGTGGAAGGCGAGCGCAATGTAATGGATGCGCTAATCCGCCAGCTTAACTCAGCGGAGCATGAGATCATCGTCGATGTGTGGCGGGAAGAGGCCTCGCTGCTTCGCAGCGAGCTGGAACAGGCCGAGCGGCGCGGGGTGAGGCTCCTCTGGGCTTTCGACGGCGGCAATGCTGCAAGCCCATACCTTCCGTGGCCGCCTCTTGCAGGAATGGAGGAATCCGAAGGGCGTAAATTTTCGTTCGTGGTCGACCGCCAGTGGTGCATGCTCGGTACGAGCGGGGGCAGTGTGAACGGAATGGCTCAGGCGGTTGTGACGGAACACCGGGTGCTGGTGGATCTGCTGCTGGGCCATTTTATGCAGGAAATGGTGCTGTTCGAGCTGGAGCAGGATATGGCGCCCGAACTGGAACGGCGCTACGGCCATCGCTACCGGAGCATATACCGCAAATACGTCGGAAGCGATGACGAAGAAGAACGGATGGAGGCCCGGACTCCGGGGAACACTCGGGATGGATACTAGCCTAAACCGGAATATGCCAAATCACGCCAGGGAGGTGAAGAAGAGTGGAGTGTATCGTACATTTTGAAGTGCTGCATTCGAAAGGGCCGAAATCGCTGAGGGGTCTGCTGTTTCTTGACGAGGGAACGGCTCCGACCGAGAGCCAGCTGATCGACATGTTTAAGGACATGAAGTTCAATGTAAGGCTGGACGACCGGGAGAAGTTGATATTTAAGCCGGTGGACCCGGGTGCCGAATATTCCGAGATCCGGATAACCGGTTATGACGCGGATGGCAAAAAATCCGGGGAAGATCATGATTTGAAATCGATCGTAAGCAACCTGCTGCCGCCGAAGCCATCAGGTCTTTGAGCCGGCCGCGAAAGGCCCATTTTCTCCTCGACGGACCTGAGGGAGAATGGGCCTTTCCTGCAGCCGAATGAATCGGGATAAAGAAGGAGGAGTACATATGAAGCTCTTGAAGCAAAAGGTGATAAATGAAGGCATTGTGCTCGCCAAGGGTGTCTTGAAGGTGGACTCTTTCTTGAATCACCAGATGGACCCGTTCCTGATGCGTGAAATCGGACGCGAGTTCAAGGCGTTGTTTGCGGAGGAAAAGATTACGAAGGTGCTGACTATCGAATCCTCGGGCATCGCTCCGGGCATTATGACGGCGCTGGAGCTTGAAGTCCCGCTTATATTCGCCCGCAAGCAGAAGTCGCTGACCTTGACGGAGGATATATACGTGGAGAAGGTCTACTCTTTCACCAAGAGAGAGACCAATGAAATTACCGTCTCCAAAAAGTTCATCGCTCCCGGCGAACGGGTGCTGATCGTCGACGATTTCCTGGCTAACGGCGAGGCCGCCTTCGGCCTGGCACGGATTGTGGAGCAGGCCGGGGCCGCGGTGGCCGGGATCGGCATTGTGATTGAGAAGTCGTTCCAGCCGGGGCGGGATCTGCTGCTGAAAGCGGGCTACCGGGTGGAGTCGCTGGTGCGTATCGCGTCGCTCGAGGACGAGAGGGTGGTTTTTGTCGGGGAGGAGTAGGCCGGGCACTGAGTAATGCCGCAAGGTGCGGAGAGGTACGGTACCGGGGCTCTGGGCATGGCTCGGCTGCCGGGCTGGCCGAAGCCCGGTGAAGGTGGGGAGCGAAACGGCGAGGCTGGAGGCTTCGGCCTGTAGCCGGGCCGATCGATGCCCAGTGAAGGTGCAGCAAATCATTAGGTCCAGCGTACTGGTGACAGGGCGTTGGTCATCCGGACAAAGGGCGAAGGTCCTTCTTTATGTGCGCTTGCTGCCATTACAGGGAAAAAGTCCCGCTTATTTTAGAGTAAACCGCTCTTTTCGGAGGGTAAAAGGGAAATTATCCCTTTTATTTTGAATGAAAACCTCTTCTCCAGCCTTTTTCCCCGAATTTAGACGGAGAAATTCCTTCTAAATCAATGAAAAGAAGATGAATGCTAAAATTTAGAGGGAGTTTTTCCCTGTAATCCCCAAGGCCACCCCGTTTTCGGCCCGGGAAGTTGGATTCCTCATGTAATTATGTAATTGGTACCCGGAGCAATGGACACGCAAGAAATAAGCAGCCGTTATGGGGGGGCGGAAATTGCCCGGTCATAACGGCTGCTGTTCTGTTAACGCTTCCGGGGAGGGCGTTGTAAGCCGGGAGGCGGGAAGGCCTTAGGCCGGAAATGGGGCCAGCAGGCCGGAGATGAGACCTTCCCGGCCTCCGGCGACGTGTCCGGCGTGCGGAGGCGCCTTCCTGCACGCTTGCGCTCCGCCGCCCTCACGGCCTGGCCCCGGCCTGCGCCGCCTGCGTCGAGCGCCGCCCTCACGGCCTGGCCCCGGCCTGCGCCGCCTGCGTCGAGCGCCGCCCTCACGGCCCGGCCCCGGCCTGCGCCGCCTGCGTCGAGCGCCGCCCTCACGGCCTGGCCCCGGCCTGCGCCGCCTGCGTCGAGCGCCGTCCTCACGGCCTGGCCCCGGCCTGCGCCGCCTGCGTCGAGCGCCGCCCTCACGGCCCGGCCCCGGCTTGCGCCGCCTGCGTCAAGCGCCGCCCTCGCGGCCTGCGCCCAGGCTCCGCGGCGGCCCAGGCCCGGGGCGCCAGCACGGTCAGCGCCCCCGGCTCGCAGCGCACGGCCAGCGCGCCGCGGCCGAGGCTCGCCGTCGCCGATCGCCGGCCGCTCGCGCTCGAAGCTGACGGCTGCGCTTGTCCCGCGCAGCATCGTCACGAAGGGCAGCGAGACATGGCTGCCCTTCAGCACCGTCGGGAACAGCCGCAGCAGTTGCATGCGGCTGCACCCGTGCACGATGCAGACGTCGAGCCGGCCGTCGTCCGGCCTTGCCTGCGGCGCGATGAGCAGCCCGCCGCCGTAGCTTGGCAGGTTGCAGACGGACGCGAGCCAGACGTCCTCGAAGGTATGCTCCTGCCCGTCGCAGACGATGCTGGCCCGGCAAGGCTTAAAGGTAATCAGCGTATGCAGAATGCCGATCAGATAGGCCAGCCGCCCCGCGTGCAGGGCGTTGCACACCCGTTTGTACCGGCTGGTATTGACATTCTCGGCGACCTGGGCGTCGAATCCGCTGGCGACGGCGGTCAGCGTATAGCCGTTCCCGGCCAGCAGATCGGCCGGAACGCGGATTCCGTCCAGCGCGGCACCCAGCGCGGCCTTCGGCTCCAGCGGAATACCGAAGGCGCGCGCGGTGTCGTTTCCGGAGCCCGCGGGTACGATGCCGAGCGGAACGCCGAGTGTTCTCAGCGCCTCCAGCACGCTGTGTATTGTTCCGTCCCCGCCGATCACTACACAGGCGCTCCACCGCTCCCGGCGCGAGAGCGCCTGCATCACATCGCTGCCGGCGCTTGACGCACTCTCGGTATGCAGCGCTTCATACTCCGCCGCTCGCTCCTTCAGCAGTCTCTCGATCCGCAGCCAGGACCTCTGCCCGGCTCCTCCGCCGGAACGCGGATTGATAACAAACAAGTACATTCATTTTCCCCCAGGCCCAAATTCATGCTGTTGTGCTTTTCCGTTATGCTCTTCCATTGTAACGAAGGGAAGAGACAAAAGGGAATCCTTTTCATGAGTACCGAAAGGAAGGGACTAAGTGGAATCCTTTCATGAAGCGAAATGAGCTTACAGACGCCGCAGCTGCCGCTCCGAGATATCGCCGGCCCAGGGCAGCTTATACCAGTTGCCCCGGAGGGCATGATAGGTCATCAGCAGCCAGATGCCGAAGCTGCACAGGAAGATGAGCGCCGCAAGCAGCGGGCCGATGAAAGGCAGCAGACCGGCCAGAACATGGCCGACCATCAGCGCGCCGTAGGCCAATAACGACTGGAGGGAGTGGAATAGCACGAACCGGCTGCGCTTCTCCAGGGCAAGAAAGACGATTCCTCCAGCGAAAGGGAATAGATAGCACAGGGCAGCCGCAATATAATCCGGCAAGCCGACGGATGAACGAAAAGGGGACAAGGGCTTCACTCTCCTGTCATATGAACAGAAAGCACCCGCGGACATAGGCCTTAGACGGGCGCTTCCTCTATACAAGCGTATGAGCGGGGCGGACAAAGTATGAGCAGCATCCGCTTGACGCCTGCCGCCATCCTGCCAATCCCCAACTGTCTGCCAATGCCTTTTACTATCCGCCGCCTGCCATTGCCGGAATGATGTACTGTTCAACCAGCTTGCGGGGATGCTTCCAGTGGCTGGTTCTGCTCTCCGCCGTAAAAACGATGACGGCGGAGAGCTTTGGCAGCAGCAGAATCTGCTGCCCCCCGTGCCCGTGGGCCAGCGAGAACGGCTGGCCCGACATGGTGCCGGTCCAGAATTGAAAGCCGTAATCGCCGTATGCCGGGTAGCCGGCTGTCTGGGCGGTCAACGCCTGGTCCAGCCAATCGGCCGGGATGACCTGCCGCCCTGCGTACATGCCGCCGTCCAGAAGGCACAGGCCGATTTTGGCCATGTCGCGCGAGGTCATATGCAGGCCGATATGGCCCATGCTGTGGCCTTCGGGACTCGGCAGCCAGGCGGCGTGCGCGATGCCCAAAGGGGCAAATAAATGGTCCATGGCATAGGCGAAGGCGTCATGGCCCGTCGATTCCGTCAGCATCATGGAGATTAGATGCGAATCGGGGCTGCGGTACTGAAAGGTGCCGATGTTCTCCGGCACGATCGGCAGGCCGAGCGCAAAGGAACCCCAGCGGCGGCTGCGGTGAAACTTGTGGATCAGCGGTTCGCCGAGCCTTTTGCCGGTCTTCCAGCCGAAGCCCGAGGTCATCGTCAGCAGATGTTTGAGCGTAATCACCGGCAGCTGCTCCGAATGCAGGTAAGGGACATGCTTCCCCAGCGCCTCGATAACGGGAACGCCGGGTTCCGGCATATCTCCTCTTCCAATTGCTATTCCGGCCAGCAGAGAAGTAACGCTCTTCGTGCCCGAGCGGAGATCGTTCAACAGGGCGGCGTGTCCATTGCCGTAATATCGCTCCCAAATTAACCGGCCGCGGCGCGCGATAAGCATGCTGTGCATTTTCGGATATTCCCGCAGCGCGGTCTGATGGGCCTGTTCCAGCCGCTCCGCGCAGGTTCCCGTATCTTCGGGCTTCGCCATGGGAATGTAGGGGACGGAGGCATGTGGAGAGCGAAGCAGGGTCACTGCCGGTTTCATGGAGCGCTCCTCATGTTGGACCTTATCAACGAAGTCAGCAGCTGCTTATACATGGCGTTCCCCTTCCCGGCCCCGACGTAGAGGTCATGGTTTCGTCAATCGGGTGCTGTGCTATGTGCTGAATTTTCAACTTTGTAATGTAGGTTAACCAATTATTTTCAGAAATTCTCACACTTGACTTATCCGCTGCGGAGAATTTATGCTGTATTAGAACGTATGTTCCAAAAGATTCGCAAAAAAAATTTACCACGTAGGCATTTTACGGGAAAGGTGGAAGTTGGGCGGGAATATGATACAATAAAACGATAAAGCCCGAAAGGAGTGATTCAGAGACTTGGCTTTTCGGGTAATCACAGTGTCGAGGTGTTAATTAACACCGGAAACTCTCAGCCCAAATCGCGACGAACCTGCTTCACCGATTCCGATACGTAGGTCCTGGCTCCTGCCGGCTGATCGCGGAGGATCGATAAATGCAAGCGGCATTCGGTCTTAAGGCATTTACGCGCCCTTGCATTTCGAAGTTATGGCGGACTTTTCATCATGCATTCTCTACAACGGAGCATTCATTTTCAATGTTTTGGGAGGGAACTGATCATGGCAAGCAAAGGTCACAACGAAGTCAAGGAAAGTCTGCGGGAAATGACACGTATTTTCCGACCCAAGGATCCGAAGAAATTCGTCAAAGAGTATGTCCGTAAATACCGGATAACGGGAGGCTATGAGGAAGAACTCACCATGGTCGTGGAGCATGAACTCGTAAGAATGAATTCGTCTGTCTCTTAACCGTCCATCTGTTAATTCCGAAAGGATTCTATAAACCGTGATTTGCGTATGCCGCAGAGAACGGTTTTTTTGTACCTTCATGTAAGCTCATGGATTCAAAGCCCGATAATTTGTCAAATGAATAGTAGGGAGAAAAGGAATCTGTAAGCGTTAACACACATCTATTATTAATAATACCGCTTTCAGAAACCGATTGCAAATGCTGAATTGACAAGCTTTTTTCTTATTTTGAAATAGTTGTGAACGATTGACAAAACAGACCCTGAAAATTATATTAATAGTGATTGTTATAATTGACAGCACAGGATAAGTAATCTAATTGAAATCGGAAAAAGCGGGGTTGATCTATGATGAGAACGTGGCACTCTGCAAGGCGGCTTCTTCCCCTGATCGCGGTTTTCGGAACGGTTCTCGCCGGCTGCGGCCGGGAAGACCTCTCGGTCTTAAGGCCGCAGGGGCCGGCCGCGGAAAGCTCGCTGGGACTCATGAAGCTTGCGATTTCCATCATGATTGTCGTGCTGCTGATCGTTTTTTCCATCGCGGCTTATGTATTGATCCGTTTCCGCCGCAAGCCGGGGCAGAATGAAATTCCGGAGCAGATCGAGGGCAGCTTCAAGCTGGAAGTGCTCTGGACCGTGATTCCGCTCATTCTCGTTATCGTGCTGGCGGTACCGACGGTGAGGACGGTATTCGCCCTGGGCGACAATCATTCTGGCGACAAGAACGCGATCAAAGTCAAAGTGACAGGCCACCAGTATTGGTGGGAATTCGAATACCCCGATTACGGCATCAAGACGGCGCAGGATCTCATTATTCCCGCAGGCAAGAACATTGCCTTTGAGCTGACGACAAACGATGTGCTGCATTCCTTCTGGGTCCCCTCTCTTTCCGGTAAAATCGACACCAACCCGACCGGAGCAACCAACCGGTTCAGCTTCAGCGCGCCGAAGGAAGGCGTATACCGCGGCAAATGCGCCGAGCTGTGCGGACCTTCCCACGGGTTCATGGAATTCAAAGTGAAAGCGGTTAGCAATGATGAATTTAAGCAGTGGATCGAAGCGCAAAAAGCGCCCGCGGTGCTTCCTGAAGATCCGGCGCTCGCCCAAACCTTTAAGGAGCAGTGCCTGAAATGCCACGCGGTCGGCGATCAGGGGCTGTCGGTAGGACCGAATCTGACCGGCATCGGCTCCCGCGAATCGGTGGCCGGTATTCTGCTTAATGACGACACCCGCCAGGACGGCGCTCCCGTGGAGGAGAATTTAAAGTCATGGCTGCATGACACGCAAGGTGTTAAGCCGGGCAACCTTATGCCCGACCCCAAACAGGATATGGGCCTGACGGACGACGAAATCGATCGGATCGCCGACTATCTGGCCGGCTATAAATTGAACTAGTCACGGCAGCCCTTACCAAGCGGTATATTTGAAAAGGGGGTACGAACCTTGGCTCAGGCAGCGCATACCTTGGATCACCCGAAACCACTCGGGCACGGCGTCAAGCGGCATACCGGACTGATGGACTGGATTACGACCGTAGATCACAAAAAAATCGCCATTCTGTACCTGTGGGCCGGCGGATTGTTTTTCGGCATTGGCGGGATTGAAGCGCTCCTTATCCGGTGGCAGCTCATTAAGCCGATGAACGATTTTTTGGACGCCCAAACCTTCAACGAACTGATTACGATGCACGGTACGACGATGATTTTTCTCGGCGTCATGCCGGTTATTTTTGCCCTGATGAACGCGGTCATTCCGCTGCAGATCGGCGCGCGCGACGTCGCTTTTCCTTTTCTGAACGCGCTGGGCTTCTGGACGTTCCTGTTCGGCGGTCTGCTGCTTAATCTCAGCTGGGTTATGGGCGGGGCGCCCGATGCGGGCTGGACGTCCTACACACCGCTCTCAACATCGGCTTACAGCGGAACGCACGGCGTCGATTTTTACACGATCGGCCTGCAAATTGCCGGCCTCGGCACCCTGATCGGCGGCATTAACTTCTTGGCGACCATCATTACGATGCGTGCGCCGGGCATGTCGTACATGCGGATGCCGATGTTCGCCTGGGCGACGTTTATTACGTCCGCCATTATTCTGTTCGCTTTCCCCGCCATTACCGTCGGCCTTGTGCTGCTGACCTTCGACCGGATACTCGGCGCGAACTTCTTCGAGCCTGGAGCTGGCGGCAGCCCGGTGCTCTGGCAGCATATTTTCTGGATTTTCGGCCATCCCGAAGTCTATATTCTGATTCTCCCGGCCTTCGGCATCATCTCCGAGGTCATTCCGACCTTTGCCCGCAAGCGGCTGTTCGGATACAGCTCCATGGTGTTCGCGACAATCCTGATCGCGTTCCTCGGCTTCATGGTATGGGCGCATCATATGTTCACGACCGGACTCGGCCCTGTGGCTAACGCTCTCTTCGCCGTATCGACGATGCTGATCGCGGTTCCGACTGGGATCAAAATATTCAACTGGCTGTTCACGATGTGGGGCGGTTCGGTGCGCTTTACCACGCCCAACTTGTTCGCTTCGGGCTTCATTCCGACGTTCACCATGGGCGGCGTGACCGGTGTTATGCTGGCATCCGCGCCGGCGGATTTCCAGTTTCACGATACGTATTTCGTCGTGGCGCACTTCCATTACGTTATCGTCGGCGGCCTTGTGATGGGCCTGTTCGCGGGGCTGCACTACTGGTGGCCCAAGATGTTCGGGCGCATGCTGAGCGAGACTTTGGGAAAATGGACCTTCTGGACGTTCATCACCGGTTTTCATCTGACCTTCTTCGTCCAGCATTTTCTCGGCCTTATGGGCATGCAGCGCCGGGTGTTCACCTACCTGCCGAATCAGCATTTTGACACGCTGAATCTGGTCAGCACGATCGGGGCCGGACTGATGGGCGTCGGCACGCTGATCTTCCTGGCCAATATCGTGATCACTTCAAGAAATCCCATGGACGCTGACGACGATCCCTGGGAGGACGGGCGCACGCTGGAATGGAGCATTCCGTCGCCGCCGCCGGAGTATAATTTCAAGCAGACTCCGCTTGTGCGCGGGCTTGACGCTCTTTGGAAGGAGAAGACGGCGGGGAACAAGGGAATGACCCCGGCCGAGCCGGTAGGATCGATTCATATGCCTTCGGCGACCCCGCTGCCGTTCATCATGTCGGTGGGCATTTTTATCGCCGGGTTCGGCTTTATGTTCAGCCGGGATAATTTCAGCAGCGGGTTCGTGAGCTTTTTGTTCAACAACTATATTGTGACCGGGCTGGGGCTACTGATTACTTTTGGAGCGATGCTGATGCGTTCGCTGTACGACGATCACGGCTGGCATATCGAGCCGGAAGAGCTGGAAGGAAGGTGAAATGGAAATGACAACGACGCATGCAGAACCCGTCCACGGCGGCCTGCCGCATGAGCCGGAAAAAGCGACCGCCGAAGGCCGCAATAAAGTGCTAGCCTTCTGGCTGTTTCTCGGCGGCGAGGCCGTTCTCTTCGGCACCTTGTTCGCCACCTTCCTGGCGCTGCGAAATCAGACCAACGAAGGGCCGACGGCTAATGAGCTGTTTCATCTCCCGCTCGTTGCGGCCGCGACCTTCTTCCTGCTCGTCAGCAGTCTGACCAGCGTCTTCGCCATCCAGGCGATGCACCGGAACCGTCCGGCGCTGCTCCGGAATTGGCTGCTGGTCACCGTGATGCTCGGCCTATGCTTTCTGGGGCTGGAAATTTATGAATTCAGCGAATATGTAAGGCATGAGAAATTTGGCATGACCACAAGCGCATTCAGCTCGGCGTTCTATACGCTGGTCGGATTCCACGGCGCGCACGTCGCATTCGGCATTTTGTGGATTTCGCTGCTGATCGGCCAACTGGCCCGCAAGGGATTGACCGTAGTGACCGCGCCGAAAATCTACGTATCCGCCATGTACTGGCATTTTATCGACGTGGTGTGGGTCTTCATCTTTACGGTTGTCTATCTGCTCGGAAAGGTGGGCTAGGCTATGGCTGCTGAACAGCATACCCGAGATAACGGTGTAAAGCGCCGCCACCGTCAGGAAGGCCCGCGGAAGCATGTTATGATATTTGTCCTTTCGGCTGTGCTGACGCTTATCGCTTTTGCGGCGGTGGCGGCCGGAGGGGTCAACCCGGTCTTCGCGGTCATTCTACTGCTTGTCATGGCCGTGATTCAGGTCTTTGTACAGATGGGCTACTGGATGCATTTGAAGGATAAGGGGCATATGATGCCGATTATTTTCATGCTGGGCGGTTTCCTGATCGCCGGAACGTGCATTATTATGGCCTTGTACTGGGTCTGGTGGAATTAATGGAAAAAAGGGGCGGGCCGGGGGCCTGCCTTTTTGCGAAATATCAGAAAGTATAAGCTTCGCGCTTATCCTTAACCTGATATTTTTACGAGAAACGGATGCCTTCCTCTTCCAGAGGACGGCGAAGCCGTTTCTTCTTAGAGTGCAGCTCTGTCCGGGCTCTATCGTCATAGGGGCTGAACAAGCTTGCGAAGGCAGGGCGCCTCTGTTGGGGGATATCTTTTTTGAAACGGGTTCTAAGGGGAAATCCATTTCGTAACCACAGTTTAGAGACTTTGCTGAATCCGCAGGAGCCGGTAGGGACCATAGTTCGCGAAAGCTTGAGCGATGATGGATGATGCGATGACGCGATATCGGTCGTCCGGTTCAGCTGAACTGGAAATTCTCCGTCTTAATTGAGGTGGATGGACCGGAATGTTGGATTATAGCGGAAAACCTCCGGTTTAATTCACCGAAAACTGAAGGTTGGGCCTTTTTCGCCTGAATGAGAGGGAGAAAATCCAGTTTAATAGCGGAAATCGTTCGAAAAGGCGGAATAAGCAGGAGGTTTTCCCTGATATTCGAAAGTTGCTTGGGGAATGAGGTCCGCAGCTGCGGCAGAGGTAGGCTGGTGTGCTGCGCATACGAAGAGTCGTGGCAAATGTAGCGAGTACGCAGTCAATGAGGGAGTGGGTGTGCTACGGATTCGGCGAGCGCCGAAAGAGGTAAGTGAGGGATGTTAACGCATACGAGGGGGCGGCAGAGGTAGGCTGGTGTGCTGCGCATACGAAGAGTCGTGGCAAATGTAGCAGGTATGCAGTCAATTGTGGAGCGGATATGCTGCGTATTCAGCGAGTGGCGGTAGAGGTAGCGGGTATGCTGCGTATATGGAGAGCGCCCGCTAAGCCATGTAATGGCATCGGGTATCTGCCAACGACGGGACAGGGATTCATTGATGTACTTCCAAACGCGGGGAGGCTTGAACGATGCTCGGACTGAACGTATTCAGCTTTGCCGATTTATGGAGCCCGCTGTTTCTGGCGGCGGTGCTGGTTGCGGTCTCCGGTTATTTTATGCTGGTCGGGCCGTTGGCTGACCGGTTTGGGATGGCGGCTCCGGCAGCACCAAGGCAGCGGATCTTCTTCGTCACCGGGATGGCGACGCTCTATTTGGCTCAGGGCGGGCCGGTCAGTCTGATGGGCCATCTCATGTTCTCTTTACACATGCTCAGCATGGCGCTGTCCTATTATGTTGCCGTTCCGCTTATCATGCTCAGCATTCCGGCGGAGCTGTGGCGTACCTTACTTAGAGTCAATCCCTTCCGGCGGCTGGCCTTTCTCGCCCATCCGGTTACGGCGGCGCTGCTGTTCAACGGCTTGTTCTCCCTGTATCATATCCCGGCGGTCCATGACTATGTCATGCTGCATTTCGGCGTTCACCGGCTGTATTACGCCGTTTTGTTCGCCGCTTCGGCCTTGATGTGGTGGACGCTGATCAATCCGCTGCCGGAAAGGGACCGCTGGAATGGGCTGGCGAAGGTGGGATTTATCTTCCTCAATATGGTACTGCTGACGCCAGCGTGCGGGCTGATTATTTTTGCCGATAAGCCGCTTTATGCGACGTACAGCGACCCGGATGCCTGGGCCAGAGCGATGGGCTACTGCGTTTCGGGCGACACCGCCGCGCTGCTGCGGTCTTTTGGCGGACCGGCCTTCTTTGAAGTGATGTCTCCGAGAGTGGACCAGCAGGTTGGTGGCATCGGGATGAAGTTCATTCAGGAAGTTATTTTTGCCTCCATGCTTGCTTCTGTGTTCTATCACTGGTATAAAAAAGAGAACGGGCAGGACGGCGACGACAAGCTTCCGGAGTCTTCCGGGGTGAAAGCGGCGAACTGACCTGTGCATCTGCCGGTGAGGTCTAGGAGGACGAACATGGATATTTTCACAGTGTTTCCAACGATCAGCACATCGTTCATCGTCATCAGCGCGGTGCTTGTGGCTATCGGTTGGGGACTCATCATTAAGGGCAAACGCGAGGCGCACAAGAAGACGATGATTGCCGCTGCAGTGTTTGCGGTGCTGTTCTTTCTGGTGTATGCGTCGAGAACGGTATTTGTGGGCAACACGTCATGGGGCGGACCGGAGAGCCTTTCGGGGCTGTACCACGTATTTCTCATTTTTCATATCGTACTCGCATCCGTAGCCGCCGTATTTGGCATTACGACGCTGACGCTCGGCTTTAAAGAAAAGTACGCCAAGCACCGCAGATGGGGCAGAGTCACCTCGGTGATCTGGTTCATCACGGCCATAACGGGCGTGGCGGTGTATGTGCTGCTGTACTTGATGTACCCGGGCGGGCATACGTTGCCGGTGTGGAAAGTAATTTTGGGCGCTTAAAGGCGTCCGTCAATTAATAGTTAACAAAAAATCGCCGCTCTATCCGTTTGGAGGATTAGAGCGGCGATTTTGATTTGCTGATCAAACAGGGCGGCCAACAGCCGATTGAATACCGTTAACAGACTGCCGCGCCTTGTTCTTCCAAAGTTAATCCGCCAGCATCGGCAGCCACTTTCTTAATTCATCGATGCTCGTAGGCCGGCTGTACCGGGCGATTTCGAACGGTTCGGCGTAACGAACCTCCGCCGCGCGCTCTTTCCCGTACCACTGCTCCAGAGCAGGGAGCATTTTGGAGGAGACATAGAAGGTCTCTGACCACCCTTCCAATAAGTGCTTCTTCTTGTCTTCCCACTCCACGGGAAGCTGATCCGGGGTGCCCAGGTACCACGCCGGGTTCTCATAAAACTGCGTAGCGTGTGCGTCGCAGGCGCGCAGCTTCTTCTCGATCGTCTGCCCGACATCAATGACGATATCGGCCCGGTAATCGTCCAGCATCGTCATGTCGGGTATTAACAGAACGAGAGGCCGATCGGCCAGGGCAGGCTCATCCGGCAAATAGCCGCGGACCGTCGTGAACGGCACCGCGTCGCTGACGATGAGTCCCGTATACCGGTTGTCGGGACTGATGCCGCCTTCCGGATGGAAGGTGATGACCAAATCCGCTTTCCATCTGCGAATTTGCCGGATCACTTCGTTCCGGAAAGGCAGACTAGGCTCGATCGTTCCGTCCGGCGTATCCAGGACTTCATATTCCTCGATGCCAAGACATTCTGCGGCCGCTTGGGCCTCCAGTTTGCGCCGCTGCGCAAGCTCTTCCCCGCGCTGTTCGTAATGGCCGCAGTCGCCGTTCGTCAACGAGAGAAACTTGACCTTGTGTCCTCTCTCCGCGAACAAAGCGGCGGTGCCGCCTGCGTACATATCCGCTTCATCCGGATGGGCGCCGATCACAATCACCCGAGTCGGTCGTTCAAGTACCATGTCTGTGCCTCCTTATACGACTGAAAGCCAAATGATTTTCGTCAGGCGCGGCATACGCCGTCATGAGTCTCCCGCGAGATGCCGATCTTCCGGCAGATTTCGTCGATGTGCCGCCGGGACGATTCGATCCACTGAACCGCTTCGGCGTATTCGAACGGTTCCGCGTTCAGCTGCTTCCAGGATTTAACCTCTCCTGCTCGGATGCGTTCCGTGTAGCCCCGCACAAGTTCAAAATAGGCGGAGAACTCTTCGCGCGAAAGGTCGGGATGCCCTGCGATCCACTCTGGATCGTAAAGCTCGATAAGATGAGGCTCGCCCGGGATGATGCCCCATTCCGAACGGGGCACATCGTTCTCGAAAGTAAGATTAAGGCCGGGGTTATACTTGTTCAGCTCCTGAAGCACCGCCGAGAAATCAACGAGGCCGGCCCCGCAGTGAACCGCCTTCTGATGAGCGCCGCCATCGACGAGTTCGACATAGGCGTCCTTCAGATGCGTCTGGCGCACAAACGGGGCGATCCGCTTGGCGGCCATGACCGGGTGCTCGCCCCGGATAAGAACGTTCGCCGTATCGAAGACGATGCCGATGACATCGTCGCCGACGGCTTCAATGAGACGGAGAATTTCAAATGTTGTGATCTCCTCGTGCGTTTCGAGGTTCAGATGAATGCCGAGATCCTGGGCGATGGGCTTTAGCTTCAGCAGGAAGCGGCGTGTGGCCTCCAGCTGCTCTTCCCAGGATACGTCCGTCCGGAAGCGGTCCGTGCCGAACTTTCCCTTGTACGGCTTCGCGCCGGCCGTGGAAATCCACAGCTCGCGGATGTCAAACTCCGCGCAGGCCTCCATCATCCGCCGAAATCCGCGCAGCGTATCCCCATTTCCGATCGCCCGCACCTCCGGCGTCTCGGGCAGGGCATAGGGATTTACCTTTCCCAGCCCGGCCTCAAGATAAAGCCCCAGTTCGTCGGCGCGCTGCCTGACCTCGCGGATGATCCCTCGGTCGAGCTCCGGACTCACATCCAAAATGGTGCGGAAGAACACGCCCTCCATGCCGAGGCTCTTCGCATGCTCAAGCGAGCTGACCGGACCTCTGGACTTCGCTTCGGGTATTTTTCTGCCGTCAATTCCAATACGCATCGTTGCTAACCTGCCTTTCTCTTCTATGTGGGTTAGGAAATCCGGTATATGCCGCGCGGGAACTTCGATGCCCAGGAAGCCCCGTCGCTGCCGACAATCGCTACATCGCCCGCAACCACATGCCCAAGGTCGGGCAGGGTGAAGTTCGGGTGCACTTCATAGACCTGGTTCTCTATTACAAGCGGAGATTCCGAATCGAAGGATTTGTCGCGATCCGCGTAGAGGAACGGTGCAATACCGGGATCGACGTAGCTGCAGCTCATCGCATGGCAGGCCTGGAAGCGGAACGGGTCTGTCGCCCGGGTATACGGGCAGTATTCGTCGATCATGGATTCCAGCACATCGCTGATGGCATGGATCGGTGTTCCCGGCACCATCTTGGCCAGCGCGGCGTCCTGCATGGCGATAATGGCGTCCGCCGTTTCCTGAAGCCGCGCCGAGGGCTCTTTGAACGTTCCGATGCGCAGCACCTGGGAGAAGTACCCGTCGAGACATGTGGTAGCGCCGATCTGGAAGCGGGAGTCCGGGCCGAGCGTTTCCGTAAGCTCGAACAGCTCGAACATTGTCTCGGCCGGGCGTTCGCCAATAGCGATCCAGCATACGGACATATCGGCCCCGAGCCGCCGGCCCAGATATTCCACGTCCGCCATAATATCGGCCCCGGTCACCCCTTTGATCGCCGCGATGCTCATGGCGTGGGCGACAAGCTTGTCCGCCAGCGCGGTCGCCTTCCGGTGCTTCTCCGCCTCGAACGGCGTCCGCTCCAGACGCTGCTTGTTGATGATCGCGTTGCCGTTCGTCACCTCATACGGCGAGAGCAGCGCGCGGAATTCCTCTGCCCGCGCAACCGTAAGATCGAATTCGCCCGCCTGGGCGACGACTCTGCCGCGCGGGACCGCCGAAGCCAGCACTTCCTTGACCGTGCCGAACAAGTTGCCCGCCTTGACCACTTGCCCATCATTGCCGAAGAACCGGACAAAGCCCCGGGCTCTGTTCTTGTCGCTTGTGATCAGCACAGGCGTGCCTTCGGCCGGGACGATGAGAATCGCATCCGGGTTCTGCGGCATCCAGCTCGTAAGATATCTTATGGTGCCGCCGCTTTCCCCGGCGCCGTTCCCATACACCACCAGAGCATCGATGCCGTTCTTGGCAAGGCTGGCCTTCAGAATGGACATTCTTCTGCTTGTCTCGTTGGCAGGCATAATCATCTAAATTCCTCTCCTTTTACGTATTCTTTCGGGGCGTTAATCCCGTCACCGTACTTAACGACCCGGGGCCGGAATTTACGCCGGCCCCGTTCATCAAGTCATTTTATTTCAGCGTAGAGTTGTAGATGTCCAGCAGTTTGTCCACGCCTTTGGCATGAATTTCTTTCACATAGCTGTCCCATTCCTGATCGATGGACATTTTTCCGTACACGAACTGTTCCTGCATTTTGGCGTAGTAGTCGTTGACGCCCGCAATCATCAGACTTTCCTCGTCCTTCTGATCGGTACTGAGCTTCGGCACCTTGGCGGCCAGCGTAAACCAGTTGTTCTTATTGGCCTCTTCGGTATACTTCTCGAAATCTTCGTTGCCGAGAATCGTCGCGAACCATTTGAACGGCCACACCAGGGTAAAGGAGCCGTTGGCCGATCCGATATCCCACAGCGCCCTATTCAGGTTCTCCGACTGCTTCATTTTATCCGTGAATTCTTTCTTGCCGTCTTCTTTTACAACGTACGAATCGCCTTCGATTCCCCATGTCAGCAGGTCGATGCCTTCATCGCTATACAGGTAGTCGGCGAACTTCAGCAAGTCTTCAAAATAAGGCTTGTTCGCGGCGCTTGCCGGAATAACGGTGCCGCGATCGATACGGGTACCAGCAAGCGCCTTTTCTCCGGCTGGACCGGCGATAGGCGGGAGCATGGCCATCTTGAACTCCGGACCAGTGTTCTTCTTGCCCAGCAGATTGATATTGCTGATTTCCTCGCCGTTCCAGAAGAAATAGAACATGCTCTTGCTGGTGGAGAGCTTCTGGTGCATCTGATCGTAATTGGAAGTGAATAATTCCGGGTCCGCTAGACCTTCCTTGATCAGCTTGTTTAAATAAGAGACATACTTCTTGTAGTTTTCGCTGGTGTAGATATACTCGTATTTTCCGGTTTGCTCGTTGAAGATAAAACCTTTATAGCTCGGCTCAATGCCCCAGGCGGCGCCCCACATGCTCCGCAGATCGTCTGCGCTTGTGCCCGTGAACGGATAGCTGCCCGGATTCATTTCCTTCATTTTCTTGAGTACCGTGTACAGCTCATCGGTGTTCGTCGGCGCTTTTAGACCGTATTTTTCAAGCAGGTCCGTCCGGATCATCGGCGAGCGGTTATAGCTTGCGGACTGGGTCAGGAAAGGAAGCACATACAGCTTTCCATCCGGAGACTTCCAGTTCTCCAACTCGTCCTCCATCTTGAATTCCTCAATTCTCTTTTTGAGGTTCGGCAATTTGTCCATGTAATCGCTGATCGGGAGAAGAACGCCGGTGCCTCCAAGCTCAAGCACATTGGACTGGTTAATGTTCGTCACCAAATCGGGAATCTTGTCCGAGCTGAGGACGATTTTGGCCTTGCTCTGATAATCCGACTCGGGCACGACCTGCAGGTCCAGCTTCACGTTGGTGCGTGCTTGAAGTTCTTTATATATGGGCCAGTCCTTGTTGAACGGGGACCCCGATTCGGAATACAGCATCGTCAACGTTACCGGTCCGCCGCCCTCTTTTGCCGCGTCCGCGCTTCCGGATTGATTTGAGCTGTTACCGCAAGCCGCAAGCGGAATGGCTACCAGCAGGGAAAGAGCGGTAAGCCTCGACCATACACCGAATCTTTTGATTGACATCTTCTCCATAAATCATCATGCCTCCTAATGGAATTATCCTTTAACCGCTCCGAGCAGAACGCCCTTGGTAAAATGTCTCTGGACGAATGGAATGACGCAAAAAATGGGCAATGTTGTCGCCATGATGGCCGCGGATTGCAGGGAGGCCGTAGACAGCTTCTCCAGATTGGTTCCCGCCAAAGCGCCGTTCACCAGATTGGCCCCGTCCAGAATGTTCCGGACGATCAGCATGATCGGGTACTTGTCCGGGCTGTTCAAATAAATCAGCGAGTTAAACCAGTTGTTCCAAAACATCACGACCAGGAATAGGCACATGGTGGCCATGATGGTCTTGGATAGCGGAAGAACGATCCTAAACAAAATCTGAATCGGATTCAGACCGTCGATTAACGCGGACTCTTCAAGGTTATCCGGAAAGCTCTGAAAGAAATTAATCATGATCATCAGAAAATACGGCACAATGCCGAAAGGCAGCACGATGGCCCACAGCGTATCCAGCAGCCCCAGCCCTTTAACCAGCATATAGGTCGGAATCAGGCCGCCGTTGAAAAACATCGTCAGCATGATCAGCCAGATCATCACTTTCCGCCCTTTGATGGGCTTGGATAACGGGTAGGCACAGATCGTCAGCATGAAGATGCCGAAGGCGGTTCCGACTCCCGTCTGCACGATGGCATTCCAGAAGCCTCTTAGAATGCTGGGGTGCTGAAAAATAAACTTGTAGGCCTCCACATTGAATCCAATGGGAAGAAACTTGACTTTCCCGCTTGTATTCGCAGGCGAATCGCTGAAGGAAACGGCCAGCAGATGAAGAAAAGGCAGCATGACACCGCAGATGACCAGGGCCATGAACAGGAAGTTGATGACCGAGAACACCCTGAATTCCAATGTTTTTCGATAATGCATGAAAGGACCTCCTTCCCGGGTGCAATTAATAAAGCGAGTAGCGGGTTACCTTTTTGGAAAGGTAATTGGTTACAATGACGATCACAAGCCCGAGAACCCCGCTGAACAACCCGACAGCCGTCGCATAGCTGTAGTTGCTGCTTTCCAGACCCATCCGGTAGACGAAGGTTTCGATCACGTCGCTTACCTGGGAATTACTTGGCGTATACATCAGCAGCACTTTTTCAAACGCAACAGTCATTAATTGCCCAAGCGATAAAATATAGACGACGACGATCGTGGGCATGATTTGCGGTATGGTAACATGAATGATTTGCTTCAGCCGTCCCGCGCCATCCACTTCAGCGGCTTCATATAGCTGGGGATCGATCGAAGAGATGGCGGCGAAAAAGATAATCGAGTTCCACCCGGTGTACTGCCAGACTTCAGAAGAAATATACAGGGAACGGAACCATCCGGGTTCATTCATGAAGAAGATTGGATCAATCCCGATTAGCCCCAGCGCCTTGTTGATCAGGCCGTAGGTTGGCGACAGCAGCTCCTTCATTAAGCCGATGACGACGACGATCGAGATGAAATTGGGGAAATAAGAGATCGTCTGGACTGCGCTGCGAAGCTTTCTCGACTTAATCTCATTAACGAGCAGGGCGAACAGAATGGCAACCGGAACCGTAATGAGCAGATGATAGAAGCTCAGAAGCCAGGTGTTCTTAAAAGCCACCCAGAAATTAGGGTCCCGAAGAAACAGCTTGAAATATTTCAAACCGACCCATTCTTCGCCATAGATGGACCCGCCGGGAACATACCTGCGAAAAGCGAGCACGTTGCCGACGATCGGACCGTAACGGAAGACAACAAAATACAAGATCGGAAGGATTAGAAGGATGTAGTAATGAATATTTCTTCTAAAATAGACTCCTAAACTTATACGCCTCATTCCTTTCTGTTTGATGACCAAGCTTTTCTTTTCCTTCGCTATGGTGTTTTCCATTTGCGATCATCCCCTTTCTTGGCTGCTGCCCACACCCTTATTAAAAGCCACAAGGTCGTTCCGGCGAAACAGACAGTTCCGACATGATGTCACAAAAATTGACCTGATTTACCGTTTGTTCAGTGTACAAAAATGATATATGTCTCATTTATCGCCCTTATGCGTCATATTATGTCACATTTTGTTGACAGATCAATCTTTTTGAGGACATAATATAACCTAACTTATCTTCAGGGGGTAGAAATTACAGATGCTGAAGATTACGCGTTCATTGATGAAGGGGGCTTTTCGGAGTTTACTGTACCGTTTTTTCTTTTTCTTCCTCGTCGTCTCTCTGCTGATTCAATTGATCAACCTGATCACGTATCGGGTCAATTTATGGTATTTCGAATCCGAATTGGAGCAGAATTACAATAAATCTCTGTCCAATATAGCGGACGGCCTGAATAACGTGTTTACGGGCATCTATAACTCCAATTATCTTCTTTCTCTGGATACGGACGTCATGCAGCTGTTCTCCTCCGGTTTCAGTGTCGACGATCCATCCCAATATGCCGTGGTTTCCCAAACCATCCGTTCCCTGAGCCGAATTAGCCGTATGGGCGAATATGTAGACAGCGTATTTATTTATAAAAAGAACAATGATCTCATCATCAGTGATCAGGGAACCTATTCCGCCGCAGATTTTTTTGGGAGAAAAAACGCCCTCGAACAATACCCGAAGCCGTTCTGGGAAAATTACGGGTCACAGACCCGGCCCTTTCAGATTCTCCCGCCTTCCAGGTCGAGCTCGCGGAACGGCGCGTATATCCTTCCGATCGTTCAGACGGCCATTGCCGAATACCGGTCCAATGATTTGTATGTAATCAATCTAAAAGTCGATCCGATTATCGAGTCGCTCGTCAGCTCCAAGCTGACTCCGAACAGTATGCTGTTTATTGTGGATGACAGTCAGCAGCTGATCGCGTCCACCGAAATGAATGAGCCGAGGGAAGAGATTCGGGATTTTGTCAAGCAGTTCCAGTCTTCCGGCTCGCACGTTGTGAGAACGGCGGTAGGGCAGAGGGACATGCTGGCGATTCAGACGAGCACCCGTTTTGTGTTCAAAAACCTGAATATGATCGCCTTGGTTCCCGAATCGGATATCCGCGACACCATGAAGCACGTTAAGTATTGGGGAGTGACGCTGTCGTTGATCGCGCTTGTGCTGTCGATTCTTCTGTCCTTCCTGTTCAGTAGGAAGCTGTATGCGCCGATTCAATCCCTTATTGCCAAAATATCGCCCTCCGCCGAGCCGGCTGCCGATGAGTACAAGGTGCTGGACCGGGAAATTCACCGGATGATGGATAATATGGATCTATTGAGCAATAGTCTGACCTCGATCTCGCCGCTCGCTTTGGAGCAGTGGATCGTGCGGATGCTGCGGTATAGCCGGATTCCGGGTGAACAAGAGATCGCCTCTTTTCTGGGGAAATGCGGAATCACGTTCAAGCACGAGCATTTCGCCGCGGCGCTGATCCGGACCAAATTCACGAAAGCCTTCTATATGGATTACAGTAACGCAGAGCAGAATGCGTATTACGACAAAATGGCAGGCCTGCTCAAGGCGCATACTTTGGCGGAATATCAGAGCCTTTTGGTCGAGATCGAATCGAATGTATTCTGTCTGCTGGTTAATCTTCCACAGGATGCGGACCGGCATGAACTGACGAGTTATTTTGAGACGATGTTCAGTCTGTTCCGCCATGACGAAATCATGCATGATATGTTTATCGGGATGGGGGATATTCACCGGGGCTTCGAAGGACTTCAGGAGTCGTATCTGGAAGCGATGAAAGCGATGTGGCGTCTGTCGCCTTTCGAGAATAAGCGGCTGCACTACTATCAGAAGGAAGATGAAGAGTCGGTAACCATCCTGCTGGGGACGAATGACGATAAAAAAATATTCAACCTGCTGGCGTCTGTCAAGCGGGAGGAGCTGTTCGAGCTGCTGGAGAAGGTCATCCGGAACCATGTGTCGATGGGGCTGAGCGATTTTACGATAAAAGAGCTGTACATGCATCTCTTCGTGATCGGTTCGCAGGTGCTCAAGCATAAGGATAAGACGCTGCCCGAAGCGACGTACCGGGAATATATCCGCATAATCCTGTCCGAGCATCCCCTGTCGGTGGACGGCATGACGGAATTCATTTACGGCTATTTCAACAAAATCATGGATACGATCGAGCCGAAGGCGGACAAGCTGGAATCGCTGGCCTTCAAGCCTTTCATCGACGCCAATTATCCGGAGGATATTCATCTGGAGCTGCTGGCCGACAAGTTCCATACGACTCCGAACTATATGTCCCGTCTGCTGAAGAAGGAGCTCGGGCAACCGTTCAACCAATATTTGCAGGAGCTGCGGGTGCAGAAAGCGAAGGAACTGCTGGCGGGCTCCACAATGCTGATTCAGGACATTTGGGCGTCGGTCGGCTTTAACAACCGAAACACCTTTATCCGCGCTTTCCGCAAAATCGAGGGGATTTCCCCGATGGAATACCGTCTCCAGCATGCGCCGAACCCGGAAGAGGGCGGGCTTGAGGAGACGGAGGGTGAATAGGGGGGAGCAGCGATCCGAAAAAAGAAGCTGGGAAGTTTGCAGGCTTCCGGGGCTATAGATCAAAACAAACAGACTGCTCTTTAAGTGGAACTAGCCACTTAAAGAGCAGTCTGTTGTTGTTTTCGCGCCGGGCCGGGGGATCTAAAGTTCGGGTGCCCATGCCGCTATCGGGGTTAGGTACCCCGTACAGCTACCGCTGCGCCGGTCCTTCACGGCCGCGGGCACCTCCCGGCTCCTCCCGTCTACTGCCGACAAAATGAGGCCGGCACTGTCTATTGGGTATGCTGCTTTCGGTTAACCCCGCTTGCGGGAGAGGGCTGTTTGTCCCTCCACATAGTCGGCGTAATCCGCCGCATACTTCTCGAGCTGTTCGTCGGTCACTTCGCGAATTCCGCCCACAGCAAAGGGCGGCAGGTAGATCATTCCGGCCAGGTTGGCGGTCTGCTGGAACGGCCGCAGCAGCTCGCTGTAAGAGTAATTATGGAATCCTCCGGCTTGGTACATGCTCTCCGCGCCGCCCGATGAGATGGCAATGAGGAGTTCCTTGCCATTCAGCTTATCGCCGCCTCTGCCGTGCGCGAAGCCGAGCTCAAGTACTTCATCCATCCATTTTTTCAGCAAGGAAGGCGAGCTGTACCAGAACAACGGGAATTGAAACACGATACGGTCATGAGACGTCAACAGCGCCTGCTCGCGGGCGACGTCGATCTTTTCGTCCTGATAAGTCTCGTACAGCCGGTGAATGGTAACGTTGCCTCTTCGTTCAAGCTCGGCCGCGAGCCTTTTGTTAATCCGGGATGAATCCAAATCCGGATGCGCAACGATTACGAGTGTTGCGGCGCTGCCGGACGGGGTGGAACGGTTGGACATGAGAACAACTCCTTTTTTTGGATGTGGATAATTCGAGAAATGTCGATTTGTTAGTTAAAAATAAAAATATTCAGTTACAAATCTCGAATTATCGATTTATTTTATATATAAAAACTGAATTCAACGGGTTGAATCCAGTCCTTATGATTTAAAGGTCGTGCTGAATGTAGGAAGCAATTTCTTTGATTGCCTCTTCATCTCTTCTATAATATGTCCATTTGCCCAGCCGAGTCGCATGTACGAGTCCCGCCCGCTGCAGAACGGATAAATATTGAGATGTAGTCGATTGGGTCATATTCAGTTTCGATGTAATCTGGCTGACGCATACCCCAACCTCGATAAGATCTACGCCTCCCTGGGGGCCAAAATGGGCTTTCGGATCTTTTAACCATTCCAAGATTTGAAGACGCGCTTCATTAGACAGTGCTTTGAATACTTCAATGGGGTCAATTGGCTTCATGTAAACCATTATATCGACGTTTTGCGATATGTCAACGGTTATGCCAACACAGATATTTTGTTCCACTTATTGACAATGGAAAAATAAGGACATATACTGTGTATATAGATATATACAGTAATCACACATAATCACTTGATTAAAGCGAGGTTAACCTTTATGCAAACATGGAAAGATTCCTGGTTTATGATCCGGGGGGATTTGCGGGGCGACAAAATAAGGCTGATGCTCACTCTTCTGATCTCTATCATCTTTATGACTTATCTGGGGGGACTTATGGGACTCCTCATCAATGATTCAGCGCAGATCCAGCAGCGAAGCGTTTTGCCCGACTATATGCTGCTGGCTATGATTCCGTTCCTCGGCTTTGCGTACTCCCGCCGCACGATGAAGTATTGGAGCGCGGATTCCTATACGAAAATGCTGGCGTACCTGCGAAGCTTGCCGATTCCGCTGAATGCTGTCTTGTGCAAAAGAAAGCTGCAATCGGTCATATGCTTCGCGCTGAACGGCGTATTGTTCTTTGGGCTGGTCTACGCGCTCGCGGGCCATCTTAGAGCTTCCATTTCACCGCTCGGGTATGTCGTGTTTTCTTTTACCTGGATCGGCTATGGATTGGCAGTAATGGGTTTGTTCATTTTTATAGAGTTTCTATACAGCGGCAAAGCCTACTTCTGGCTCCTTCTGCTGGTGATGCTGATTTCTTTCGGAGCGGCCATGACGGTTAAATTTTCCGGCGGCAACCTGCTGCTCTACACCCTCGCCTGCTCGAAGGAATGGGGGCTGCTGTCTCCACTGATGTGGGGAACGCTGATTGCGGGCACGGTGTCCGTGCAGCTGTTCTCCAGATGGACCATTCACAGATTGAAGAGCCGGGACCTCGTATGATGGCGGGAGACGGATTGGCCGGCGGGCGGAAGGCGGTGTGAGCATTGTGGATTCCTATACAAATTGATGAAAAAAGCCCCGAGCCGCTGTACCACCAGATTGAGACGCAGCTTCGGTCGCTGATTATCAGCGGCAATCTTGCGGAAGGGTCGCTGCTGCCCTCCATTCGGGAATTTGCGGGGGAGTTGAAGTGCAGCGTGATTACGGTCCGCCGGGTGTATCAGGATCTGGAGGGCGAAGGAATGTTGCGGACGCGGCAGGGAACCGGAACCTTTGTCTCCCATGTCGGAGACGGGGCGAGAGAGGAATACCGGCGGGAGACGGTCCGCAAAGCGCTGGAGGCGGCGGTGGATGCCGCGCGTTCCGTTCAGTTCGGCGTGGAGGAGCTGGAGGAGCTTTTTCGGGAAATTGTAAAGCGCAAATACGGGGAAGAGGATAAAAAGGGGGAGTGAGGCATGGTTCGACTGGCGGTGGAGATGCGGAATGTGATCAAGAAAAGGCGCTCCAAAACGATTGGACCGATCAACCTGGAGCTGCCGGAGGGGCATATCATCGCGCTGGTGGGGCAGAACGGTTCGGGAAAAAGCACGCTTCTGAGCATGCTGCTGAAGCTGGCGCTTCCGGAAGAAGGGACCATAAGTTGGTTCGGGGATAGCGCCGAAGGCGAGCTCCCGATGGAGATCCGGCGGAGCATCGGCTATGTGCCGGAATCCCCGATTCATGAGGAGAGCCACTGGACGCCGGAAGAGGCCGCTTGCTTTCGCAGAAGGTGGTACCCGGACTGGAATCCGGCGTATTTTGAGGCGCTGCTAGAGCAATTCGAAGTGCCGCGGGGGATACGGCTCGGCAAAATGTCCAAAGGCGAGCGCCGCAAATTCGAAATCGCCGCCGTTCTTGCCGCCGGACCTAAGCTGCTCCTGCTCGACGAGCCTTCGTCGGGACTGGACCCTTTTGCCTGGCGGATCATGATCGAGACGTTCCAGCGCTATATGAATGAGCGACAGGCCACGATCATCATTTCCACGCATATTGTTGAGGAAGTGCGCCGGCTGGCCGATTATATCGTCCTGCTGCACAAGGGAGAGCTGCTCGGCATGGCCGAAAAAGACGCGCTGCTCGGCGCATGGAGCGAAGTTTGGGTCAGTGCGGCGGATGAAGCGGAACTGGCGGAGCTTGCGACCGAGCTCCCGGAGGCGCTGGACCTGAAAATGCAGACCCCGGGCATGGCGTCGATGATTACCTCGCGGATGCAAGATTTGGAGAAACGCTTTTCGGATTTGGGCGTAAAGATGATCAAGAACCGCAGCCTGGATTTGGAAGAGATTTTGAGTTTGTGGACCATGGGACACCGTCCCGAACTTGCCGATTCAAAGAGAGGAGATTAACGAATGGAAGCATTGAAGCTGGAAAAGGTAGTTAAGCAGTACGGCGACAAAACCGCGGTGAACGGAATCAGCCTCGGGGTGGAGCGGGGAGAGATTTACGGTCTGCTCGGGGCCAACGGCGCGGGCAAGACGACGACGATGCGTATGGTGCTTGGCCTTATTTATCCTGACGAGGGGGATATCCGGTATAACGGCAAGCCTTTCAACAGCGAACTCCAGGCCATCATGGGCTATCTGCCCGAAGAACGGGGGCTGTATCCGAAAGTAAAGGTCAGCGAGCAGATTAACTATCTGGCGCGTCTGCGCGGCATGTCCGCAAGCGATGCCGACAAGAGCCTGCGGTACTGGCTGGACCGCTTTGACGTGCCGGACTACTATAACAAGAAAATCGAGGAGCTCTCCAAAGGCAATCAGCAAAAAATGGGCTTCATCGCCGCCGTTGTACATAAGCCGCAGATCCTGATTCTTGACGAAGCCTTCAGCGGCCTTGATCCAGTCAACGTCGAACTGCTCAAAGATACGGTCAGGGAGCTCCGCGACCAGGGAACGAGCATCTTGTTCTCCACGCACCGGATGGAGCATGTTGAGGAGCTGTGCCGCCATATCACGATTCTGGACCGCTCCAATACGGTCGTGCAGGGCGACCTCCGCGAGATCAAGCAGGGTTATCCGCGCGAAGAGGTGCTGCTGCGGACGCCGGGCGAGGTGACCGGCCTTGACAGCATACCGGGCGTTACCGCCGTGGAGCGCCAGGAGCGGGGCTATATCGTCCGCATCACCGAAATCGGCGCCGCCCAGCGCATTCTGCGGACAGCGCTGGAGCAGGGCGAAGTGGAGCATTTCGAAGTCAAGGAACCGACGTTAAACCAAATCTTTATCAGAGCGGTGGGTGAATCTCATGAATAAAATGGGAACGATTATTGGATTCACGTTCAAGAACAAAGCGAGAACGAAATCCTTTTTGATTACGACGCTGATTATGGTGCTGCTGCTCAGCATCGGAATGAATATCCCTTATTTTATCCAAGTGTTCAAAGGCGAAGACGGTGGCGCTCAAAGCTCGGGCGTCCACATCGCCGTCATTGCGGAGAACGGCAGCCCCGCCGCGCAGCTTCTGCAAGCTTACACCAAGCAGCCGGGCTTGGACGCGACCGTCACCCCGTATCCCGCAGCCGATGCCGCCGGCTTGAAACAGGCGCTCTCGGATGGCAAAGTGGACGGATATCTCACCTTTACGGAGCAGAGCGGAGCGGGACTCGGTTCGGTCGTCTTCCACTCCACGGACGACAGTGCCAAGGCGAAGAGCTTTCTGCAGGCCGCGCTTCAGCAGGTCAACGCGCAGCTGATCGCGGGCGACCGGCTGACTCCGCAGCAGATCGCGGCGATGAACGCGCCGGTGCAGCTTGGCACCGAGAAGATCAGCGCGGACGGGGTAGCGGCTCAGGTTAAATCCCATCCGTTGATCAACTATGTCATTGTCTACATTTTACTGATTCTGTTCTTTATGTCGATTATGATGACCGGCAATATGATCGCGGCAGAGGTCACCTCGGAGAAAAGCTCGCGCATCATGGAGATTCTGATTACCAGCGCCTCGCCGCTGGCGCAAATGTTCGGCAAAGTCATCGGCATTTTCCTGGTCGGCCTGCTGCAAATCGCCATTATCGCGGCCGCCATCGCCGCCAACCTGATGCTGCCGCATAATTCGGGCATTCTGCAGGATTTCAATCTCGATCTGGGACAGCTCAGCGTCAGCCTGCTGCTGTACGGAATCGTTCTGTATATTCTCGGCTATTTCATGTTCGCCCTGATGTATGCCGCCGTCGGCTCCATCGTCAGCCGCACCGAGGACCTCGGGCAGGCCGCGATGCCGGTCATGATGCTCGGCTTCGTGAACTTCTACGTTCCGCTGTTCAGCATTTCGACCCCGAATACCCTGCTGATCAAGGTCACAAGCTTTATCCCGTTCACGTCGCCCCTCAGCATGCTGCTTCGGATCGGCGTCGGCGATGTAGCCGCATGGGAAATTATCCTGTCGCTGCTGCTTCTACTCGTTACGATCTTCGGCCTAGGCTGGCTGGCCGCGAAGATTTACCGCACCGGCGTGCTGATGTACGGCAAGCGCCCGAGCATCAAGGAGCTGCGCAAGGCGATGAAGGCTTATAAGATATGAGGGAGAGCGGTAAATTGTGATGTGAGTTATATTTATAACTGAGACAATTTATATTAATAGTTGAGACTTTTATATCGTCTATTTGATACAATAAATGGTGTACCAGTAGGGTCAAATCCTTGATTCTACTGGTTTTTTTCATTGTGTGGATATGATCATCGTATAAATATGAGTCACAGCGGGTAGCATAATAATAATTATGAATATATGGTTTCGGATGATACTTCCCGTTAAAAGGAGGTTGGTATATGGATTGGAGCGATAAGAGTTGGCTTAAAGAGACGAAAGGTATACTCCGAAGAGGAAGGTTAGTAACCGCGGAAGTAAGTGGCATCTCATATTATTGGCAGCTTTTTTGGTCGTACCAATAATCGACCGATGGACTACGAATCGTTAAATGAAAGGTTGTTTTATTATTTTTTGGAATTAGATTCCCAAGTGGTTAGGTATTACATTCAAGTAATAGCTGTGCCGATGCTAACTAAAAATAAAGAATGATTACATGTACCGGATGTTAGAGTTCTCCCCAGTTATTTCGCCAAAACCGGACAAATGAGCGGATACCTGGTTCCCCAGACTTCCTCGAAGCGGTCCACTTTGAGCAGTACCCCTTCCTATGTTTCGGCTTTGTGGATCGGCTTCGGATCGGCGGTGACTTTTCTTGAGGTCTTTGTACGACACGTAGCGAGTGGAATTCCGGATTTGGTGAATGATACACTTCTGGATTTCGGTCTTTGGATAACAGGAGGAAATGGCCTCGGAGAACCCGTTCAGGTTGTCCGCGTAGATGATGAGGATGTCCTGGACGCCTCGGCTCCGGAGGTCATTCAGCACGCTGAGCCAGAACTTGGAGGTTTCGTTCTCGCCAATCCACATGCCCAGCACATCCTTGTTTACAGTCCAGGACGATGCCGATGACCATGTACGCGGCTTTCTTCTTCACAATGGCTCTGTTCTGCTTCACTTTGAAGTGAATCGCGTCTAGAAAGACGACCACTTAGCCCCCTTCGACTGGGAATCCGGATGAGATGAATGAAGACCTGGTATTAGAACTGTTCTGAACTGTATAGGGAGGGACATACCATTATTATGGTAACACATGCTCTCAAGGTGGTAGAACTAGCTGAACGGCAAACTTGGTTCGAATAAGGAAATATTAAGGGACTAACCACCAGGTCCGACCCGACCGTCATTTTTACTTAGGAAACGAATAAGTCGAATGCGTTCTTACGGATACAAGTTCTTAATTTCCGAGAATTAATATTGTTACCTTTTGTTTAGGGACAGAAAATTCTCTATATATGTAATGTAAAAAGCCTGTTAAATCAGGCTTTTTTATTTTTCTCATACTGTTGAACAGTGAATATTCTCCATAAAGTAGGTTTAAAAACAGACCATTATTACCGGTATTCGCATGAATTTTCCGGCGGACAGAGGCAACGGATCGGATTGGCAAGAGCGTTGATGGTTGATCCGAAAATGATGATATTATCCTATCCGTGGATGATTACAGCTTTACTGCAAAAATGCTGGTTGAACAGGCTCCAAAACCTGCAAGTAGTTCCTTGAGCAGCTGCCGTTCAAGTCCTTGTTTGTACAAGGGGCATGGAGCGGGGAGATTTTCTTTACTCCTTTGGAATATCAAGCAAAGCATCTTCCATTCGAACACCCGACGAACCGCCGAGGCTACATATGAGTCAGCCAAGCAGACTGGCAAGGGCGATCTGGACGTGACAGGGATCTTTAAAAAGCTGCGGAAGAGGAATTTCCGTTAAATTTTCATTGTCTGCCGAATAATATGATTAAAGGGAAGTGGATGGTTAAGTCTTAGAGGACATTGCCGTCCATTTTTCCGTTATCGCGGCGTTGACAATTGATGCAGGCCAAAGTATGATATAGTCATCTTGTTACATGAAAAATTAATGATTTTACATGAAAATTGTTGGAAAAGCCGGAGGGATAGGCGTGTCAAAAATTCAGGAGGTAGCTAAACTCGCAGGAGTATCTATTGCGACTGTATCCAGAGCGCTTAACGACTCGGAACTCGTCAGCCCTGATACAAGGAAAGTTGTGGTCGAAGCTGCAAAAAAATTAAATTACAATCCCAATACCAGGGTGAAAGCCACAAAACCTAAAGAAGGCGAACTTTCAATCGGGATTATTATACCGGACATCGCCACCTTCTATTTTGGGGAGCTGTACCAGGGAATCGGAAAAGTAGCCCACGAAAATAAGGTAAATGTTCTGCTGAATGATTTGTATTACCATGACACCGAAAAAAGCGGCATTCTGAGTTCCATCAACTTCATGCAGAAAAAGGGCGTTGACGGCATTATTTTAGCCAGCCGTTCACTGTCGGATCAATATGATGAAGAGCTTCAGCAAGTAAAGGTCCCTATTGTGCTTGTATTAGGGGATCATGAGCAATCGCACCTGCCCTCTTTCAGGATAGACGATATACGCGCGTCTTTTGACGCTGCTTCTTATCTGGTATCCCGGGGACACCGGAGCATAGGCGTGATATCGGCGCCTCTTACGAACAAGGTGGCCGGGGAAAGAAGACTCGCGGGATTCAAGAGGGCGGTGGATATTTACAATCTGCCCTTTACCGAGCAGCATATCGCTTACGGCGACATGCGTTATGAAGGCGGATACATGGCGATGAAGGAACTCTTGTCATCCAGGGATCAAACCGGTATTACAGCGGTGTTTGCGGCAACGGACGAGATGGCCGTCGGGGCCATGCGTTGTATTTATGATGAGGGACTGCATGTTCCTGGTGATATATCGGTGATCGGTTACGATAATTTAAGCATTTCGAACATGACTACGCCGAAGCTTACGACTATTTCCCAACCATTTGCAGATATCGGTATGGAGGGAATGAAGCACCTGGTACAAGTATTGAGGGAACCGAGAAAAGCATTTGAGCAGGGCAGCCATTTTTTGCCTTATAAGCTTATAGAGAGAGAGTCCGTGTTGGAAGTCAGGGAAAAAAAATAAGAGTACACCAATAGCGTCTGTTGGATCAGACGCTATTTTTTTGTCTTTTTTACATAAACAATTATGACCTTTACATGAAAAAGGGAGATTATGGCCACTGTAGAGATATGGTTTCGTTATCATATATAAGCACCATTCTATGTACAAAATCAATCATTTTATTGCTTGGAATTCTCGCTTGAGATTAAAAAAACCATTTATTTCAAGCGTTTTTTGGGTTTATTAGAACATTGTTGATAAAAGACCCCCCCTCGTGTAAGTTAATGTAACATGAATGAAAAAGAATTGTTGACAAATCAAAACTGCACTAGGTATATTATTAATGCGATGTAAATTTACATTTTTATTCATGAAAATAAGTGGGTGATAAATCAGCTTAAAGATTGGGAAACTAAGAGTGAATTGCTAGGCGATGGTTATGATACAACCAAATAATGTAGAGAAGGGTATGATTTGAATGAAAAAAAGTAAGTTGCTCGTCCTTATGCTAGCTTTACTAATGATTCTTATTACGGCCTGTGGCCAGTCCGCTTCGAACACCTCCTCTACTCCAAATGAGGGGAATGGAACCGCTCCAAGCCCTTCGGCAGGATCCGATTCCGGCAGCGGCTCGCCTCTGGAAGAAGCCTATGCTGGAAAATATAAAGGAACGACCGTGAAGCTGTTCGCAAAAGAGATTGGGGAAGAATCGGTTAAGTTCATGGATGCCCTGCAGTCATTCCAAGAGAAAACGGGAATTACTATAGAGTATGAAGGTAATCAAAGCTTTGAATCGGCTCTCTCTGTCAGAGTGGACGGCGGAAACGCTCCGGATATTGCTAAAATCTCCCAACCGGGTCTGCTGGCGAATTTTGCAAAGGCCGGCAAGGTTGTGGATGTGAGTACCTTTTTGGATTTGGACAAGCTGAAGAGCAACTACAATCAAAGCTGGCTGGATATGGCGACCATGGACAATGGGAGCGGCGGAACAATGATGGCGGGCGTATGGCATCAGGCACTGGCCAAAAGCCTTGTGTGGTACAACACGAAAGAATTTGAGGCTGCCGGTTATGAAATTCCTGAGACCTACGACGAGTTGCTTGCTCTATCGGATCAAATGGTTGAAGACGGCGTAGCTCCTTGGGCCATCGGCATCCAAAGTGAATCGTCAACAGGATGGGTGACCACGGACTGGATCGAAGATTATATGCTGCGCACGACCTCGCTTGAGAATTACGACAAGTGGACAAGAGGCGAGCTACCGTTTTCTTCTCCGGAAGTGAAGAATGCCGTTCAGAAAATGCTGGATCTCTGGAATAAGCCAAACTATGTTGAAGGCGGCGTGAAGTCGATCGTATCTACGACCTTGGCTGATGCAACCATTCCGATGTTCGAAGATCCGCCGACCAGCATGATGTATAAGCTGGCAAGCCTTGCCGTAAACTACTTCCCTTCCGATGTGAATGAAGATGATTATGATTTCTTCTACTTTCCGCCGATTGACGAAAAATACGGCAAGCCGGTTCTGGTAGGCGGCGAGATCATGGCGATGTTCAACGACCGTCCGGAAGTGCGGGCCGTCATGGAATACTTTACACTCGGGGAGTCCCTTAAAGGCTGGATTGAACAGGGCGGCGTTGTTGCACCGCATAAAGACGCAAGTCTTGACTGGTATGCCAACAAGGTCGACCGTGGAGTAGCGGAAATTATTCAGAATGCTGACAGCCTCCGCTTTGACGGTTCGGACTTGATGCCGGGTGAAGTAGGAGCCGGCACGTTCTGGAAAGCCATGACCGATGTGGTAAGCGGCTCTGTGGATTTGGATCAAGCACTGAAAGAAATCGATGAATCCTGGCCCAAGTCTCAGTAAAAAATGAAGCGGGAGGAAGCTCTCTTTCAAAATGGAGAGCTTCCCTTCTTCTAACAATACCCTGATCCTTTCTTTGTCGGATTAGGCATTAGAAAGAAACGGAGAGCTTTCGATGAATACCATGATTAGAAATAGTTGGGGAAAGACTTTCCTCTCTTTAATTGTCCTGCTGCTAAATATTGCGGTTCACCGTTTGTTCTGGAATTTGTTCCGGGATTTTACGATGCCCATCCCGGTAACAATTATTCTCGCTCTGATCTGGGGCGTTCTCGGGCTGTATCTGACTTATTATTCACTGAATTGGATTGTGGAGCAAATGAACGGCAGGTGGAAGGGGAAGATCCTTCCCGTGGTTTTTATCGGGCCCGCGGTACTTCTTCTGGCCTGGCTGCTTCTGTTTCCGGCGATCCGAACGCTCTTGTTAAGCTTTTTTAATGCGGACTCATCCGTGTTTGTAGGTCTAGGCAACTATATCGCCGTATTTACGGAAAGAACCCTGCAGATGGCGATCCGCAACAATTTGTTATGGGTATTGATCGGCACCTCCCTGTCCGTTTCGCTCGGATTGATAGTAGCGGTTCTGGCGGACAGAAGCTCCTTTGAGAAAACGGCAAAATCCATATTATTTATGCCCATGGCGATATCCTTTGTGGCAATTGGAATTATTTGGAAGTTTGTTTATTATTATAAACCCGGCGATGAACAAATCGGTTTACTGAACGCTGTTGTTGTGGCGCTAGGAGGCGAACCTCAAGCCTGGATTGGACTGATACAGCCCTGGAACAACCTGTTTCTTATTGCAACCATGGTGTGGACGCAAACCGGATTCGCGATGGTCATGCTGTCGGCGGCGATCAAAGGCATTCCGGAAGAGATTCTGGAGGCGGCCCGGGTGGACGGCGCGAATGAAAGGATTATTTTCTTTCAAATTATCATTCCTTATATTCAAAGCACGATCTGGACGGTTCTTACAACCATTGTCGTGTTCACCTTGAAAATTTTCGACATTATCATGATAATGACCGGTGGACAATATGGAACCGAAGTTATCGCGACGCAGTATTACAAGCAATTCTTCAACTTCCGGAACTTCGGCTACGGCTCTTCGCTGGCTATGATCCTGATGATCATACTGATACCTGTCATTGTCTACAATCTGCGCATGTTTAAAAAGGAGGGAAGAATGTAATGCGAAAGAAACATCTTTCCTCCAAAATGATAATCAATGGAATACTGCTCGTCATATGCCTGATCTGGATCATTCCAACGCTGGGATTGTTTATCTCATCCTTCCGTATGCCTGACGACATTAAACAAAGCGGATGGTGGAATGTGTTTCCTCACCGCGAGTGGAAGCAAGTGGAAACGGTTGTCCTTCCGGCAGGGACAAATCTGAAGGGTCCTTTGGTGATTGAAGGAGCCGCAACGACCGACCGAAAGCTCCGCCAGGGCATTGAACTAGAGAATGGGCAAAGAGCCAAGTGGGAAAACCGGCGTGAATTATCCGTTGCGGTGCTGGAGAAGCGCTGGACGGTCAATTGGAATTTCACACTGGACAATTATATAAGTATTTTGCAGGATAAGGGGCTGTCCTCCAGCGGACAACAGGTGAAAGGCTTGTCGAAAGCATTCTTCAATACCCTTACCGTATCCATACCGGCGACCATTATCCCCATACTTATTGGCATTATCGCCGCATACGGCTTTTCCTGGATGCAGTTTAGGGGCAAACGCCTTCTGTTTTCCATTGTCATTGCCCTGCTCGTAGTTCCGCTCCAGGTATCCTTGATACCGATATTAAATGATTTTCTTAAGCTGGGGATCAACGGAACGATTCTGTCGATCTGGATCGCTCATACCGGCTTCGGGCTACCCCTGTCCATCTATTTTATGTATAACTATGTCAGCCAGCTGCCCAAGGATTTGTTCGAATCGGCTCATATGGACGGAGCGAACCATCTAACCATTTTTCAGCGGATTGTACTGCCGTTGTCCGTTCCCGCATTGGCTTCGTTCGGAATTTTTCAATTCCTATGGGTGTGGAACGATTATCTTGTATCCCTTATTTTCCTGGGAAGCCAGCCGGAACGCAAGGTTCTTTCCATCTATCTTTCGGAAATGTCCGGCCCTTACGGAAATGAATGGCACCTGCTAACCTCTAGCGCGTTCATCTCCATTATTATGCCGCTCGCTGTGTTTTTCCTTCTGCAGCGCTACTTTATCCGCGGTTTGATGGGCGGCTCGGTGAAAGGTTAATTTACAGCATTTATCATGCACTTATTTAACATCTAAGTCCAACTTGTGGAGGTCTCATAATGAAAACGAATTGGTGGAAAGAAAGCGTCGTTTATCAGATTTATCCCAGAAGCTTCAAGGATTCGAATGGAGACGGGATCGGAGATCTGCAAGGCATTATTTCAAAACTGGATTATATCGAAAATCTCGGCGTGGACGTGGTATGGCTTTCCCCGGTATATAAGTCTCCGAATGATGACAACGGCTACGATATTAGCGATTACAGGGATATCATGGACGAATTCGGTACGATGGCCGATTGGGAACAACTGCTACGGGAAGTCCATGGACGTAGAATGAAGCTGATCATGGATCTGGTTGTTAACCATACCTCCGACGAACACCAGTGGTTTATCGAGTCCCGCAGCTCAAAGAACAACGCCTACAGGGATTATTACATGTGGCATCCGGGCAAGGACGGTCAGCCCCCTAACAACTGGGAGTCCGTTTTCAGCGGATCGGTTTGGCAGTTTGATGAGAACACCGGTGAATATTATCTGCATTTGTACAGTACCAAGCAGCCGGATTTAAATTGGGAAAATGAGGACGTCCGCAAGGAAATTTACGATATGATGAATTTCTGGCTCGAAAAGGGGATCGACGGATTCCGGATGGACACCATCACCACACTGTCGAAGGTGCCTGATTTTCCGGATGCGCCAATTGTTAAAGAAGGGCCTTATCAGCCGGCCACGCAGTATTATATCAACGGTCCCCGCCTTCAAAGTTATCTCGATGAAATGAAGCAGGAAGTGATTTCCAAATATGACATCCTGACTGTTGGCGAGACGCCGGGAGCGACTCCCGATGAAGCCATACATTACACGAATGAAGAAACAGGCTTTATGAGCATGTTGTTCCAATGGGAGCATATTGAAGCGGATCCCGGTACGGGCGGTAAATGGGAAGAAGATACATGGAACATGCCTGAATTCAGATCAGCCATGACAAAGTGGCAGAACGAATTGGAAGGCAAAGGCTGGAATACGCTTTATTTAAGCAATCATGATCAGCCGCGTCAGGTTTCCCGCTTTGGCGATGACCGGGGCTACTGGAAAGAGTCGGCGAAAATGCTCGGTACGTGCCTGCACATGATGAAGGGTACTCCTTTTGTTTATCAAGGCGAGGAGCTTGGGATGACCAATGTGGCGTTCGGGTCGATAGATGATTATCGTTGTGTAGAAACGAGAAATATGTATCGGGCAGCGATTGCTGCCGGGAAAGATCACGAGTCTCTGATGAAGGCGATTCATCATAAAAGCCGGGATAACGGCCGGACTCCAATGCAATGGGACGACAGCGTCAACGGCGGATTTACGACGGGAAATCCATGGATCGGTGTAAATCCGGCTTACCCTCAAATCAACGCTGAGCAACAGCTTAATGACCCGGATTCCATATATCATTATTACAAAAAGCTGATTTCCTTGAGACGGGAATATCCCATTATTTTATGGGGTATCTATGAATTGATTTTGAACGACCACAAGCATATTTACGCCTATACCCGGCGTATGGAAGAACAGACACTGCTGGTGATCAACAACTTTTCGGGAGAGGCCCAACGTTTTGTATGGGACGGAATTAGCGCTTACTTCAACCGGCAGCGGCTGATTGGCAACTATTCGCCTTCCGGCGAGCTATCGGAGAATATGGAGCTTCGGCCGTATGAAGCCGCAGTTTATTTACTGCATCCTTAAAAAGGCGAAGGAGGTCAGTTCATTGAGGAGAATGTTCGCAAATAACGGCTACGCCTACTTCCTTGTCGTATTAGCGCTGCATCTACTCGGGGGAGCCGGATTTCTTATGGCAACGGACCGTCAGCCGGAACTGTGGGGGCTTGGTCTTTTGGCTTATTCGCTTGGCCTGCGTCACGCTTTTGACGCCGATCATATTGCGGCCATTGACAATACGATCCGGAAACTGATCGAACGGAAGAGCAACCCTTTGGGGGTTGGCCTGTATTTTTCTTTAGGCCACTCGACGGTCGTCTTTCTTATGGTGCTGGCGATCGCGTTCTCAATGAACACGTTTGTGTTCGACAATCCGGCACTGCGTGAAATCGGCGGGCTGATCGGGACGTCGGTATCCGGTTTCTTCCTGATCTTCATCGGACTGATCAATGTGATCACGCTTGTGAAGCTATGGCGCGGAGCATGGGGAGCGGGGGGCCGAACAGGTGGGAATTTCAAATCGGACCATCAGAGCCATCAGCATGGACCCAAAGGAATTTTTACGAAATGCTTGGCTCCGGCTCTTCGAATGATCAACAAAAGCTGGCATATGTATCCGCTCGGCTTTCTGTTTGGACTAGGATTTGATACGGCGACGGAAGTTAGCCTGCTGGCCTTGACGGCTGGTACAGCGAGTCAATCGTTCTCCATCGTCGGCATTTTGTCCCTGCCGCTGCTGTTTGCCTCGGGGATGAGCTTCATGGATACAATTAACGGTGCGATTATGACCAGAGCCTACCGGTGGGCATTCGTTTCCTATAAGAAGAAAATCGCCTATAACCTGATTTTGACCGGAGTCTCGGTCGTATCGGCATTATTCATCGGTATCATTCAGTTGGTTCATTTAATGGAAGCCCGGTGGCCGAAGTCCGCTGCTGATTGGGTAAACGGGCTGGATTTCGTGTATCTGGGCTACGCTCTGGCCGGATTTCTGATCCTCAGTTGGATCGTCTCCATAATCATTTGGAAAGGGATGAAGAGCAGACATGCAGTTGACGGAACGTGAAAAGGAAAAACTTCTGATTACGGTTGCGGCCAATCTGGCCCGGACCCGGTTAGAACGGGGAGTCAAGCTGAATTATCCGGAAAGCGTGGCGCTGATTACTTCGGAAATTATGGAAGGCGCCCGGGATGGAAGGAGTGTAGCGGAGTTAATGGAATACGGAACCCGCATTCTTACGGCGGACCAGGTTATGGAAGGCGTTCCCCAAATGATCCACGAGGTTCAGGCGGAAGCGACGTTCCCGGACGGGACCAAGCTGGTAACCGTTCATCAGCCTATCGGCTCATGAGCAGGTTTCATTGTAGTGGATGAAGCGGCCCATGAGGAGCAGCCACGTCTGAAAAGGAGGGATTGTAACATGGTACCGGGCGAATACCGGGTTAAGCCGGGAAAGATCGAACTAAATGCCGGGAGGAAAAGCTGCGAAATACGGGTGACCAACCTTGGCGACCGCCCTGTTCAAGTCGGTTCGCACTTTCACTTTTTCGAGGTCAACCGGCAATTACAGTTTTCGCGCGAAGTCGCTTTTGGCATGAGGCTGGATATTCCGGCCGGAACGGCCGTCCGCTTTGAGCCGGGAGAAGAAAAGCCTGTACCGTTAACCGGGCTTGGAGGGAGCAAGCTTTCGTTCGGGCTGAACGGATTATCGAACGGTCCCGTGGAAGCGGGCGCAATGCCCGATGTAATAAGGAAGCGGATCTCGGAATGGGAGGGATTCGGTGAGTAAAATGAATCGAAGCGCGTATGCCGGCATGTTCGGTCCTACTACAGGCGATGCTGTCCGGCTTGCAGATACAGAGCTTTGGGCGGAAATTGAACGGGATTATACCGTGTATGGCGATGAATGTAAGTTTGGCGGAGGAAAGGTGATCCGGGACGGCATGGGACAGTCCGCTAATGCCCTACGTGATGACGGTGTTCTGGATACGATCATTACGAACGCGGTGATTATTGATCACTGGGGAATTGTAAAGGCCGATATCGGACTCAAGGACGGAATGATTGTCGGGATCGGTAAAGGGGGAAACCCGGACATTATGGACGGCGTTCATCCGGATATGATCATCGGGGCGAGTACGGAGGTGATTGCGGGGGAAGGAAAAATCGTCACGGCAGGCGGGGTGGACGCCCACATTCACTTCATATGCCCGCAGCAGATCGAAACCGCCCTTTCTTCCGGAGTTACCACGATGATCGGCGGAGGAACAGGCCCCGCGACCGGCACGAATGCGACAACCTGTACTCCGGGAGCGTGGCATATGCGGCGCATGCTGGAGGCGGCGGAAGCCTTTCCGATGAATCTCGGATTCACGGGCAAAGGCAACGCTTCGTCGGCAGGACCGCTCGCCGAGCAGGTTGAAGCCGGGGCTATCGGACTAAAGCTGCATGAAGACTGGGGAACAACCCCTTCTGCCATTGATACTTGTCTTCAAGTGGCGGACGAATATGACGTTCAGGTAGCCATTCATACCGACACCCTGAACGAAGCTGGATTTTTGGAGGATACCCTTCGGGCGATTAACGGCAGGACCATTCACACCTATCATACGGAAGGTGCAGGGGGCGGACATGCGCCGGACATCATCCGCGCTGCTTCCGAGCAGAATGTGCTTCCTTCGTCCACCAACCCAACGCGGCCTTTCACGGTCAACACCGTTGAGGAGCATTTGGACATGCTGATGGTCTGCCATCACCTGGACAGCAAAATCCCGGAGGACGTGGCCTTTGCCGACTCCAGAATCCGTCCGGAAACGATTGCTGCTGAGGATATTTTGCACGATCTCGGAGTGTTCAGCATGATCAGCTCCGACTCGCAAGCGATGGGACGCGTAGGTGAAGTTATACTCCGGACCTGGCAGACCGCGGACAAGATGAAACGGCAGCGCGGACCGCTTGCTCCGGATACTGTCAGCGATAACTTTCGGATTAAACGCTATATTTCCAAATATACGATTAACCCGGCAATTACTCATGGCATTTCCCATCTAGTCGGTTCGGTGGAGGCAGGGAAGTTCGCGGATTTGGTCATTTGGTCGCCGATGTTCTTCGGAGTTAAGCCGGATCTTGTACTCAAGGGCGGCAGTATCGCCTATGCCCAAATGGGAGATCCCAATGCATCCATACCGACGCCTCAGCCGGTTATGGGCAGACCGATGTTTGCCTCCTATGGAAAATCGGTGGAGCAAAGCGCCATTACCTTTGTATCCAAAGCGGCCTTTGAGAATGGAATCGTGGAGCAGCTGGGCTTGCGTAAAAGAGTAGAGCCCGTCCGGAACTGCCGCGGAGTTGCCAAAAAGGATATGATCCATAACGACTGCACTCCGAAAATCGAAGTGGACCCGGAAACCTACAAAGTGACGGTTGACGGTGTTCCGGCCGTGTGTGAACCGGCGGACAAGCTCCCTATGGCGCAGCGTTACTTCTTATTTTAAGCCTGGAGGGATGCCAATGATACCTTGGCTGGCGGTTCAACAGCTTCTGGATTCCGCATTGCCGATAGGCGGTTTTTCACACTCATTCGGACTTGAAACGGCGGTGCAGGAAGGACGGATCCGCAATATGCTGGAGCTGGAGAAGTATCTTGGCACGATGATTCTGCAAAGTTGGTCCACTGCCGACGCCATGGTCGTTAAGGCCGTTTACGAGACGGCCGACGGGCAGGATTGGAAGCGGCTCTGGCATGTGGAAAGACTGGTCCATCTTCAGAGGATCGGATCCGAAACGCGTTCAGGCGTGGAAAAGATGGGCAGACGCCTGCTGCAATTGGCTGTCGTTATCCACCCTGCGATCGACTGGTCTCCGCTGCAGAAGGCGCACGAGTCCGGAGAATGTCTGGCTACCCATCCTCTTGTCCACGGCTTTATCTGTCTCCGCCTGGGATTGAGTCTGGAGCAGGCGGTGCAGGGATATTTATACACCTGCATCGTTACCGGAACGGGCAGCGCTTTACGCCTGTTATCCGTGGGTCAAACCGAATGCCAGGCGCTTATTACGAGGCTTTCACCCGTAATCGGACAGGGATGGGAGATCGCAAGGGAGTTGCGGCCCGAGGATGCATATGGGAATGTGCCGGTCTCAGAGCTTTACGCAGCAAGGCATGAAACGTTATATTCCAGGCTTTTTATGTCATAACCGCAAAGATTTCCATACTTGAAACGGAGGGAATGTTATGTGCCAAGGGCAAGGACATCATCACCAGGATTGGTCACAACCGGTATTCGGCGGGGCGCGTCCGATTCGAATTGGGATCGGCGGCCCTGTGGGTTCGGGTAAAACCGCATTAGTGGAACGGGTTGCGCGCGAATTGGGAGACAAATACAGCCTTGCTGTCATTACCAACGATATTTATACCAAAGAGGATGCACGCATCCTGCTGGATACCGGAGTCCTTCCGGAGGACCGGGTCATCGGCGTAGAAACGGGCGGCTGTCCCCATACGGCGATCCGGGAAGATGCTTCCATGAATTTTGAAGCGGTTGAGGAATTGGAAGGGCGCTTCTCCGATCTGTCCATGATTTTGATTGAAAGCGGAGGGGACAATCTGGCGGCGGCCTTCAGCCCGGAGTTGGTGGATCGTTTTATTTATATTATTGATGTAGCTCAAGGCGAAAAAATCCCCAGAAAAGGCGGACCCGGCATTATGCGTTCAGACCTTCTTATCATTAACAAGACGGACCTTGCTCCCCATGTCGGCGCAAGCCTGAAGGTGATGGAAGAAGATACGAAACGGATGCGGGGCGAACAACCTTATGTATTCTCCAATCTATTGGGCGGCGACGGTCTAAATGAAATTGTCTCCTGGATTGAGCATGAACTTCTTCACGCTCATAAAATCGAACATGATCACGCCTGATTCCGCATCTACAAAGGCTTCGGTTCTTCAGGCTGCGGCATCCTTCCGGAATGGGACAACGGGGCTGAGTCGAAGGTACTGCACCTCCCCTGTCAAAATCGCCAAAACTTTTCCGAATTTGAAGGAGCTTGGCGTAATGATAATGGACGCATCCCCCGGGATGCTGGAGGGCGACCGTTATGAATTCGATTGGGAAGCGGAAGAAGGCGCGCATCTTTCCCTCACGAACCAGGGGTTTACAAAGGTTCATCCCGGCAGCCCGGAGAAAGGCTCATCCATGGCCAGCAGATTCCTTCTCGCGCCTAATGCCTGCATAGAAAATATGATGAAGCCGATTATGCTTTACAAGGACGCCTCCTTTGAGAACGAAACCACGGTGAATCTTGGAGTGGGGGCGGTCTGGATGCAGGGGGAAGTGCTGTGCCCGGGAAGGACTGCGCGTGGAGAGAGCTTCCTTTACCGCAAATTGGATAACCGGCTTAAGGTTTACTATGAAGGGGAGTTGATCCATTACCAACGGCAGCGGATCCTTCCGGAAGCCCAGCAGATCTATTCCATAGGCGCTTGGGAGAATCATAGCCATATCGGAACGTTTCATGTATTTTCAGATAAGGTTACACCGGACCTATTGGTGAAAATAAGGAATGCATTAGAAGAAGCGCCATCCCGGACGGACTGTCCTGCTTATGCCGGAGCTGCGTTAACCTACCGGCACGGTATCGCTGTAACAGCAGCTTCCTCTTCTGCATGGATTCTTCAGGAATGGCTGCAGTTGATTCGTGAAATTGTACGCGGGGACCTACTGGAACCTTTGCCACTCCTTTGGAGCAATGGCTTGCTCTAAGGAGGATGATAAGAATAGAACTTGTGGTCCTCATTTCTGAAAATTATTAGGCGATGTCTGACCTGTTGTTATACAGTGTCCGGCGTCGTTTTTTTATCAGAAATAGGAGAGAAGACCCCTTCCTCTGTTGCGTGCACCCCTTAGAATAGACATTGGATAAAGCCCCTGGTTTATCCGATGAAAAAAGGGGGTGCATTTTTATGCCAGTGACAAAAGGGAAGAAGTGTAACACGTATACGTATGAGACCAAGCTGGAGGCAATACGGCTTCATCTTGAATTCCAGTTAGCAACCTGTGTAAACTTTTTGGTGCTTCCAGAAGTGGATACTACGCCTTCTTGAGACGTAAAGAAACGGATCGAGATTACGAAGCCAAGGCACTTGTCAGAAAAGTATATGAGCAATATACAGCCTAGGGGGGCAGTGTATATAAAATAGGGTTTTGACCTTTGCAGGCAGGGGATGAATCGACTTTCCACGTCTTTCTTATACAGAAAGCTGTTTTGCAGGACTATACATATAGTATCTTAGTAAAATGGTTGCCAAACTTAGTATCAATGATAGGATTCCCACCAATACGACATAGGGCACACCCATTTCTGATATAAATAAACCGCCTATAGCTGCACCCAATGTCGTTCCTACGTTACAGGATGATATAAATAATCCATTAGCAAAATCAGGGGCTTCTGGAGCAGAAGTCGCAATCAAATATTGATTGATATTTGCCATTATTCCTCCAGCCAAGACTCCCCAAATTAAAGTTATAATTTCCATAGGTACGGCAAATTGGCCTGTGAAGAATAAAATGATGTAAACAGCAACCAATAACAAAGGAAAGGATACTACAGATTTGGTGGCACTATGAGTAAGTAACTTTCCTGCGACAATGTTTCCAACAATTATTGGCTCCACCGAAGATGAATAACGTTAAACTTATGGTATTCGGAGACATATTCGTTACGGTTTTCAGATATTCGCTAATATAACTATAAATCCCAAATACAGCTGAGTTTAATAAAATGACAGTCACGATGGAAAGCCATAGAATAGGTTTTTTTAATACGGAAAATTGTGTACTGTAAGAAAGTCTTTCTTTAACAGGCATAGAGGGTACAAATAGTAAAGTAGCAATGAATACAAGAGCATTTACAATAGCAAAGAATGCCATCGCCATTTCATAAGAAACGGCACTATCAATAAAACTTGCGATCGGTACGCCGGCTACCATACCCGCAGATACTCCTATAAATACTTTAGAAACAGCCTTCGGAGCTTCTTCTATACTTACTGAGGAAGCAGCTACTGTAAATGCCAAAGAACAATAAATGGGATGAAAAAAGGCTGGAATGATACGAGCAATTAATAGAATGGTAAAGTTAGATGTAAATAAGGAAACAATGTTTCCCAAAACGAAAACTCCTAATACAAGTAACATGACCTCTTTGCGGTTTATTCCTGAAAATAATAACGGCAAGATTGGACCAGATATAGCAATGCCCAGCGCAAAAAGGCTCACCAGCAAACCAGCTTGAGTTACACTGACATTATAGTGGTCAGCAATGGATGGTAATATCCCAATAACACCCATTTCGGTATTTAGAATGCCGAACACTCCTATGGTCAATATGAAAACCAGTAAATTATTTTGTTTAGCCAAAAAAGCAACTCCCTATCTTCAATGAAATCCTCCAAACCTCCCAATACCTGGGCTACTTTAAATTCTCGGTAAAGAATGCTTCCAGCTTCTCGGATGGAATAAACTCCGTTCTGTCGTACAGATCAACGTGTCCTGCATTTGGAACAATGTACAGCTCTTTGGGTTCTGCCGCCAATTTGCAAGCATCTTCACTAAAGTACCGTGAGTGAGCGTGCTCACCAATGATGAACAAAATGGGTCTCGGCGAAATCGATTTAATGTACGTAAGCAGAGGGAAGTTCATAAATGACATGCTGCTTGTCACGGTAAATTGAGTAATTGAGTTTGGGTGGTACCCGCGAGGCGTAGAATAGAACTCGCCAAACTCGCGACCAATAGGGTTTGTATTTTCGTCAAATCCAATAGGTGATCCCCGATCGGTCAGCACTGGCGGGTTGCCCTCAAAATCTGCGTAGCGCTGCTCAGCAATTGCATCGAGTATTCTGTTGCGATCTTCTTCGGTGAACGAGTCCTTAAAGCCGCTCGCTTGCGCACGGGAGATATCATACATGCTGATCGTGGCGATAGCCTTGATGCGTCTGTCTACCTGTGCTGCACTGATCGCAAAACCACCGCTCCCGCACATACCGATTACACCAATTTGATTTCGATCTACAAATGGACGCGTACCCGCAAAATCAACGGCTGCGCTGAAATCTTCTACAAACAGATCAGCCGAAGAAAGGTGCCGTGGCTCTCCGCTACTGTATCCGTTGTACGATGGGTCAAATGCAAGAGCCACAAAACCACGCTCTGCCATGTTTTGAGCATAAATACCCGAACCCTGCTCTTTAACACCACCATAGGGGGCACCTATAATAATGGCTGCGTGTTTCTTGGACTCATCAAAGTCTTTTGGCAAGTAGAGATCTGCCGCAATTTTTATTCCAAACCGGTTGTTATAAGAAACTGATCTTCTTGTTACCTTATCGCTTAACTCAAAAATATAATTTGGCATATTAAAAAACATCCTTTCATGTGAAATAAAACTACGATTGATGTTTTCTCGACATCTGCTTATAATTTATAATATACAAATAAACAAAACAAGGCATACAAATCGTTGATTTTATCAGTTTTATTGTTTAAACAACAAATCAATAGAAATTGTCGATTATATCGAGTAAGGGTTGATGTTAATAACATGGCAAAAGTGGATAGAAGAATTGTTAGGACTCAAGAGGCTATTAAAAAAGCATTTCTTGAATTGATGTCAGAAAAAAATTTCGATAGCATTACCATTCAGGATATCTCTGATCGGGCAAATATTAACCGTGCAACGGTTTATCTTCATTACTTGGATAAATTTGACCTGTTGGACAAGATCATAGAAGAACATATCAATAACATGGTTAAACTTTGTGAGTTGGAAGTAGAAATGGATTGGATTGAATCGACTGTTCACTGCATGGAATATCTTGAAAGTAATTATTTATTTTTTTCAACGATGTTGGCGAGTGGAGGAGCTCCGTATTTTCGCAGCCGGTTTGTTCAACATAATATCGAAGAGTTCAAAAAGGAAGTGGATATAACAAAAGGCAAAAATTTAGGTCAAAGCGAAGATGTAGTTGTCGAATTTGTTGCAAATGCTTACGTAGGTGTAGTGGAGTGGTGGCTAAAAAATGGCATGCCTTATCCAGCGAAGGAAATGGCAGAAAAAGTGGGGGATCTATTAGAGAGGATTATATAGATCTATCTTATAAAAACTGATGGATCAGGGGTTTTCTATTTGCGCCCCCCGGGCAAAGAAGTTCCACCACGGTTACCCGAGAGGCAGGGGTCGTCTTTCGATTATTTTTCCCTAAGGATGCCTTGCTCTGATTCCGATAGCTTCGTTTTATTCAGGAGCCGAAGACTGAAGGGAGGCACAGGCTAGAATGTCCGCCGTCGTGCGAATTCTGCCAAGCCGCGGGAAGATCACGGAACGTACATGCTCATGCTCCGCCTCACTTAAGCCGGTCATAGCGTCTATCGCAAAAATCACCTGATACCCGTGGGCGAAGGCTTCTCGCGCTGTGGTATCCACACCAATACCTGAGGCAATGCCGCAAAGGACGATCGTCGTAATGCCGCGCCGGCGCAACTGCTGATCCAGGTCCGTCGCATGGAAGGCACCCCATTGGCGCTTTGTAATCACGTGGTCGGTGTCCGTGACACCGATCTCTGGCACAATTTCATCCCAGCCGGGTGGCAGGTTCATTGCAGGAGGAGCCTGGTCCAGCAAAGGACGCGGCATATCCTTGAAGTCCTTGCTGGATACGCGCACGAGCCCCACGAATGCACCTGCATCTCGGAACGCCTTTACCATGGAGGCGGCACGGCTGACGACTTGCTCAGCTGAATGAGGGGCATAGCGGGTTCCAAGCCATTTTTGCAAATCAATTACGATTAAGGCTGTCTGAGGAAAATGAAATAATAATTCTTCCATGAATTATCACACTCCGTGAACAAAATCGAGTTTGACCCTCGCTATGACTCATTGTATAAAAATATGAACCATCGGTCACTTGACTCTATGTTTATTATTTTGTACCTTTGGTCAAAGGGTGTCAAGAGAGGATTTGTGATGATGAGTGTAACTAAACAGGAGATTATTCGTTCAGCTTTCCAGTTGTTTAAGAAAAAAGGGTTTCTTGCGACTTCGATCCAAGAGATCGCCGAGGATTGTTCCATTGCCAAGGGCTCGGTGTACAAATACTTTCCCTCGAAGGAGAACCTGTTCTGCCAAGTATTCGATGAGTGCCAGACGGCGTATTTTGACCAGGCAGAGCATCTGAAGAAAACAGAGACGGGGACTCCCAAGGAAGGGCTCGTCAAGCAGATTGTGTTCCGCTATCAGTATTTTATCGAATTCAATCGGATTTTGGTTGAGTTTACGGAGCTCCCTATTACGCAGGATGCTGCCTTCCGTCCGCTTCGGAATCATGTTCGCGGCCGCATGATGGAGTGGCACAAGGCTTGGCTGCTAGAAGTTTATGGTCCGCAAATTGAGCCGTTTCTATGGGATTTGCTGTTTATATACCGTGCTATTCTTAAGGATTATCTGCTGCGTATCCTTTATGAGGTGAAGCCGCTGTCGATTGAAGAAACGGCTTGGTTTATCGTCGATAAGTTGGATGCGCTCGCCGCACATATGACAAGGACAGGCTCGAAGGCACTGCTCGGGAAAAGTGCTTACGGCGCTTTCATACATATGGACTCGAACGACTGGCGGAGGGGAAGAGAGCAGGCTGCCGAGGAGCTGCTTGGCAGAGTGACGGCTGCACTGGAGGCTTGGCCTAACGGGAGCGCTCGGCGGAAGGATCTACAAGAGGTTATTCATCTGTTAGGCGCTGAGATTGCCCAGCCGCAGCTAAAGCGGCCGCTCATCCAGGCGCTGTGCGCCTTTTTGGAACAGGAGCAGGAGCTTAAGAGCCTGGTCATCCAGCTAAAGCAGATTGTCCTATCTGAACGGGATTGATGGCAGAGACAGTTGGCCCCAATGCTCCCAAGGTTCTTTTTTTCATTAGAGAAGCCCCTTTGCCTTAATATTAGTGCTTCCGTTCTCTTCCATCAGAGTTTTTAATACGTACAGGTTATTATTTACTTCACGTTGTATATTCCCTTTTAGCAGTTTAAGCAGAATAGCGCTGGCACCGGAAGGCTTCATGATAACATGATTAGCGAGTATGGTTTTATTTTCAAATGCTTTGAGCTCATATTTAGATTCGTAATCAAATCTTCCGCCGGCTGCTTGCAAATGGAGGAATTGGTCTGTCCGAGCCTCAATGACCGTAATGGTTTCTATTTCTTGCGAGTGGACTAAATCTCTTGTCAATCTATAGGTATCTTTACGGTCTCCCGTCGGCTCTACGGTCATGACAGCATAATTCCAAGATGAATAGTTCTCCACATTTCTTAAAAATTCATAAACCCGTGCCACAGTACAGTCAATGATTAGCTCATTGCTAAATGAAATATCCATTGTTACTTCCTCCTTTGCTCGTGCCAAGCTTTTCTTCTGAAAATATATGAATAAGCGGATTTTGTTCTATCCTCCAAATTAGATGACACATCATTTATGTGTTTAGGATAGATGATGTATCATCTATTGTCAAGAACAAATCTGCAATCTGACTGCGGCCGTTTCCCGGTATTCTACCGGGGAGCGGTCGTTTCGTTTACTCCTGATTCGTCAGAAATACTGATGGATCAGGGGTTTTTCTATTTGCGCCGCCCGCTTGGAGGGCTGTGGGAATTTTCCCGTACATCTGATACTTTTCCCGGTTTGATAAGCGCTTTCCTAACTTCCTCCAAACGTATTGTTAGCGTTTTCTCATGGTGATATCCTCTGTTCATGGCCATAAAGAAAACACTTACAAAAGGAGATTAGAGATATGGGTATCGTACTGGCGCGAATTGATCAACGTTTGATTCATGGAATTGTGGTAACGCAGTGGGCGGGACATACAAGAGCCAAACGGCTGATGGTCGTGGATGATGTTGTAAGTCAGGATGAAGTCCAAAAAACGGCGATGCGCATGAGCAAGCCTGCCGGGACCGGGATGTCGATCATTGATACGGATACGGCCATTACCAACTTCAATGCCGGAAAATATGACGATCATAATGTTTTGCTGGTTGTCCGGGAGCCTGAAACGTTACTGAAGCTTGCTGCGGGCGGCGTTCAAATTCCGAAAGTAAACGTCGGAATCATCTTTGACGGCGAAGGCAAAACAACGGTCAAGAAGATGGTTTCGGTCAATGAAAAAGAAGTAGCTGATTTAAAAGCATTAAAAGCTAAAGGAATTCCGGTCACCTTTCATTTTGTGCCGGGAGATGCGGAAGAATCACTGGAAACCTATATCAAATAACCAAGCAGGAAGAGGATAAAACATGGAGATTATACAAGCGATACTCATTGTTGCATTAGCTTTCTGGATGGTTCTGGACCAGCAGGGTTTTGTTATTACGACCTGGTTCCCATCCATTATCGGAATGATTGCCGGACTTATTATGGGCGATGTCCCTACGGCCATGGTCATAGCCGGGACCTTCCAATTGATGGCCCTGGGTGTAGCCAATATAGGCGGGTCCTCGGTGCCCAATTACGGTCTTGCGACACTTGTCGGGATTTATGTAGCCCTCCGCACAACCGGTGATATTGAAAATGCAAAAGCCATTGCCTTGGCGGTCGGGGTACCTGTCGGAATGCTGGGTATTCAACTGGATGTTCTGGGTAAGATCCTCAATTCCTATGTGTCTCATGCGGCTCAAAAAGCGCTGAACGAAGGAAAATTCGCCAAAATGAACCGTATTTTCTGGATTGGGCCTCTTATTTTTGGTTTGACTACAGCAATCCCCACCTTGCTTTGTGTAATCTTCGGAGACAAGATCGTGAAGGTGCTGCTGGATGTCGTTCCGAAATGGTTTACAGACGGATTATCCATAGCCGGGTCCATGCTGCCGGTAGTCGGGATTGCCTTGCTGCTTCAGTATATGCCAGTGAAGAAATACCTGACGATGCTCTTGATTGGCTTTGTGATTTCCGCGTATCTGGGCTTGCCGATTCTGGGAATTGCCATTTTAGGCTTCGCCTTTGCCTATTATTTCTTCACCCAAAAAATAAATAGTACACCTGCGGCGGCTGCGGCGGGGAACGGCAATACCTCAGTTGAAGGAGACGAATTCGATGAGTAACACAGAACCGGCAACAAATCAGGTAACGAAAAGAGACATTCGGTCAGCAGCCATCCGGTATATGTTCATGGCTTGTAACACCTTTAATTACGAGAACCAGCAGGCTCCGGCGGTAGTGTTTGGACTGAACAAGGTTTTACGCAAAATCCATAAAAATGATGAGGATTATAAAGCATCTTTAAATAATCATTTCAACTACTTCAATACCACGACCTGGATGGCCAATCTCCTCCTGGGAGCCTCGGTGGCGATGGAGCAGAAGGATGGCATCCAATCAAAGGATGCGGTTCAAGCGTTTAAAACGGGGATGATGGGACCGCTTGCCGGTGTTGGAGATACGCTTGTTTGGGTACTGTACCCAACGATTATGGGATCAATTGCCGGATATATGGGCTTACAGGGAAATCCGACAGGTGCGATTATTTGGTTGCTGCTCAATATCGTCTTCTTCATTTTCCGGATTAAATTGTTCGATGTGGGCCACACCTCCGGATTGAAATTAATCACTGCCCTTGGCGACAGACTAAATGTCTTTACTGAAGCCGCCTCCATCATGGGGTTAACCGTAGTTGGCGCATTAATTCCAGCCGTTGTCAAAATGAATGTTCAGCTTAAATATCAAACGGGAGAAGTCACGCTGCCCATTCAAACCGAAATTCTGGACAAGATTATGCCGGCGCTGCTGCCGGCGGTATTGACCATTGTCGTCTATAAGCTGATCGGATCGAAGAAGATTGGCCTCACAAGCATCATATTTTTGATTATTGGTTTAGCGTTAGTCTGCTCTTACCTTGGAATTTTGGGCGTTTAATTGATAAAGAAAGAGGAAGGAAACGAACCTATGCGAAAAATTATCATAGCCAGCCACGATCGAATGGCAGAAGGCGTAAAAGAAACTTTGAATTATATCACTAAAGGTATCGGTAATGTTCATGCCCTCTCAGCATATCTGACCAACACACCGGTTAAGGAAGAAGTCAAGCGATTGCTGGAGGATGTAGGGGAAGATGATGAAGTCGTGGTGTTCACGGACCTGCTCGGGGGATCGGTAAATCAGGCATTTGCAGCGTATTTAAGCCGTCCGCATTTTCATATTATCGCGGGAATCAATCTGCCGGTTATCATTGCGGTACTGGTGCAGCCGGAGGATGAATATTTAACGGCGGATCAGATTCTGTTTGCCGTGAATGAAGCCAGACAGCAGTTAGTGTATGTGAATGACTTTGTCGCCAATATGCCAAAAGATGATGAAGAAGATGAATAATATGGCGAACGAACAAGATTGGTGGAAGAAAAGTGTCGTTTACCAGGTTTATCCGCAAAGCTTTAAAGATACAACCGGGAGCGGCATAGGCGATTTAAACGGAATCATTGAAAAGCTCCCGTATTTAGCGGATTTGGGCATCAGCGTGATCTGGCTGAATCCGATTTATCAATCGCCGCTGGTGGATAACGGGTATGACATTGCAGATTACTACAAGATTAATCCCGAATATGGGACAATGGATGATTTTAAACGACTCCTGGATCGAGCGCATCGCTTGGATATCAAGATTATTATGGACCTGGTAGTTAATCATACAAGCGATCAGCATGAATGGTTCAAGAAGTCTTGTGAATCCCGCGACAATGAATTTTCGGATTTTTACATTTGGAAAGATCCGAAAGAAGATGGAAGCGCACCGACGAATTGGGGCTCGACTTTTGGCGGTCCTGCTTGGGAGTATGTTGAAAGCCGCGGACAATATTATCTGCATCTGTTTGCTAAAGAACAGCCGGATTTGAACTGGGAGAATCCCAAGGTTCGTGAAACGATTTATGATATGATGAGGTTCTGGTTTGAGACGGGAATTGACGGTTTCCGGATGGATGTCATCAGTTTGATCAGCAAACGTCAGGATTGGCCGGATGCGCCGGATGACGCGATCTATACCAAATCCTATTATATCGGCGCCTCCAATGGGCCGCGCGTTCACGAATTTCTCCATGAAATGAATCAAGAGGTATTGAGTAAATATAACATTTTGACCGTGGGCGAGACAGCCAATACCAATAGTGACCAAGCGATTTTATATACAGACCCGGATCGGGAAGAATTAAATATGGTCTTCCATTTCGATCACATGCACCTGGACTACGGACCCTACGGAAAGTTCTCGGACATTCGTTTCAAGCTGAGCGATTTACGGGACGTCATGACGGAGTGGCAGGACAAACTGGAAGGCAGGGGGTGGAACTCCCTTTATTGGAGCAATCATGATCAGCCGCGAGCGGTTACCCGCTTTGGAAATGACACAACCTATCGGGTAGAGTCTGCAAAAATGCTGGGAACACTCCTTCATATGATGAAAGGCACGCCTTATATTTATCAGGGAGAAGAGCTGGGAATGCGCAATGTCCGCTTTGATTCTTTTGATCAATATAAGGATATTGAAACCTATTGTATGAAGGAAGAATTTGGGGAAAAAGGACTTCCGGAAGCGTACATCAAAGAGTCCATCTTCTTGAAGTCGCGTGATAATGCGCGCACACCGATGCCATGGAATGGATCGGATAATTATGGATTTACAAGCGGAACACCGTGGATTGATTTCAGCCCGGATAACGACTGGATCAACGTGGAGGATTGCATGGCCGATCCAAACTCGGTGTATTACCATTACAAGGAACTGATTCGTCTTCGGAAAGAGCTGCCGGTCGTGGTTGACGGAATCTATGAGCTGATTCATCCGTACGATTCCGCTGTCTACGGGTATACGCGTACCCTGGATCAGCAGAAGCTAGTCGTCATCTGCTCCTTCTCCGAGAGCAAAGTCAATTATAAATTGCCTGAGGAGCTGAAGCACTCATCCGGCAGACTGTTACTATCCAATTATCCGGATACCCGGAAAGAGCTGGGTAATCTGGAGCTTCGCCCATATGAAGCGGTAATTTATTATATTCAAGCATAAAGAACTGATAATAGGACTAGACTAGTAGAGAATCTCCTCTTACTAGTCTTTTTTACGGTATACTGTTTTTCATAGATGATGATACTTAGTAATACTACATAACGAGGAGCAGCTATATGGATTTTGACTTGCGAGTAAAGATAAATTATGACGATTTGACCGATTCTGAAAAAGAAATGGTAAGATTCATAACCAATCGGCCCCAAGATGTCCTTAACATGAATATTGTCGAATTAGGCGAGGCCATGCTGAGTTCAAAAAGCTCGGTGCTTCGCTTGGCAAAAAAGCTGGGGTATCATGGATTTTCAGAATTAAAGTATGCCCTCAGGTCGGACATGACCCTAGCCTCACTTGAGCCCAGTGATTTGACTCTATTATTAAAACAGGATTTAGACCGGATTTTCCGATACATAGAGCAAACAAATTTCCAGCCTTTCCTGGTGAAGTTGAAAAATGCACGCATGGTCTTTTTATACGCCACCGGTTTCTCACAGAATAATTTCACTAAAGAATTTTCCAAGGATTTAATGATTGCGACACGACAAAATATATTGATTTCAGGCGAGACAAACTTGGCGATTAACAGCTCTATTATTACGGAAGACGATTTGGTTATATTTACATCGTTCAGCGGCGAGACCGAAATGATAAAGGATGTCGTCCGGGAGTTAAAAATAAAAAACGTAACGATTGCAGCCATTACGAAATTTGGCAGTAACTTTTTGAGCGGGCATGCCGACTATTCGTTCTTTTATGAGGCAACCCCATTGCCGAGTTATCAGAAGCAAGGGGTTCATTCGTTGATTGGGTTAGAAGTGATACTGGATGTCATTGCGCGAAAATATCGTGAGTTCATACTCTTTGATGAATAAGCTTTTTGCAGTACATGCTTGGCACAAAAGGGGGCCCTTGATTCACCGGAATGAGTGACGAATCAAGGGTTTTTAGATTTTACGCCAAACGGCTGCCCACAGGCGCCCGGGGACAACGGGGATCTGGAGCATAGTGCTGATCCAATCCATAAGCTTTAAGAGCTTCCCTGACGCATCTTCCGAGACCTTCATGACACTGCTGGAAATCAGAGCAATCCTGGCAAGGTCCGTTGGAAACGGCAGCCTGATCCGGGTAAGCAAGTTCCAGGGCTTTTGGCGAATTCCACACTTCCAGCAACGTCTGTTTCGTTAAATCGCCGATAATAAAATGCTCATGATTGTACAGCTCTTCGCAGATGGTTACCTTACCGTCGGGCAGCACAACAACCCCGCGCCGGTTAGCCGTACAATACGCTCTTTCCCAAAAGTTTTTCTTCCTTAACGATTCCTCTCCGGCATAGGGATTATCACTGGCGCCGCTGAAATTTACTCTATCCGGAAATTCCTCTTTAATCTTGCTGAATTTTTTCTCGAAAATCTTGATATCCTCCGGCGAACAGAACAGGCTGTCGTCATGGCGATATAAGGAACGTCCGTAGCAAGTAAAGTTGCTCCTCAGCACATAAGGCTTGCCCATCAAATATCGCGCCAGAGACACGGCATCCTTGATGTTAACCGGGGTTAGCACCGTGTTGGTGCGGACCTTGATTCCCGCTTCACCCAAGTAATCGAGGGTTTGCAGTATTTTCTCCCCATAGCCGGTAAGACCCATGAGATGGTCAATGATTTCCGGGTTAAGCGCGTCGATACTAACCTGGATGGTGGATAGTCCGGTTGCCGCGAGCCGCTGGGCCATACTTCTGGATAAAGGATACTTCGTGGGGATATTGAGATACAGACCTGCAGACAGAGTGCTCTCAATGAAATCAAAGGCATCCTCCCGGCAAAAAAAATCGCCCCCCGAGAACTCGACGGTTTCTATACCGCACTCACGGGCCTCTTGCAACAGGCGGCGGTACAGATTTAAATCCAATTCCTGTTTTCCTCTAAAACCCTCACGATCCGCATAGCAATACCTGCAACTGGTCACACAGCGCATCGTAGGGAGTACCAGCAGGGTGTAGGGCATTTTGCACCGGGTATCATCCATGTCAATCTTCTCTTCCGGAACGATAAAAGTCTTGGGGTCGTAAATCCGTGCCTGATCCGGGTTGATACCGGAAGCTTCGATGATCAAGGATTCCATGGTCTGTTCTTCATTTACCCGCACAGCCAGCAGGGCATCCACTTGCCGAGACGCTGCTTCCCTATCCAGATCGAAGATATAGGCCACGGCTTCACGAACGGCAGTCAGGTCCCGTTTCCCGTCAAACAAGGAGAGGATGACAGCCTGTTGCGGGAATAGAAATTTAAACACATCCTGCCGGCTATCCCCCGGATTGGCGGTAAACAGGATTGATCTTCCCCCGTCAGGCCGCAGCTTCACCTCTGGGCTTAGCAGAAGTCCCATTATTATAACCTCCCTATCATTTAACTGTTCCTCCGTTAGAGCATCCTGGAGAACATGATGTGCAGCGCATTGAACATCCCACTGTGCATCTTAATACATCCTCATCCTCCGTTACCGTATCCATAATGAGTTCTCTTAAAAGCTCACGCTTCGAGAGACCTGTTCCGGAAAGAAGAGCCCGGATTTCCTTTAACCCACTCATTAATGTCACCTCATCCTCTATGATTTAAAGTCCTTAATCCAGCGCATCACTTTGCCGTAGGTCCGGTATTGCAGCCGATTTGACAATTGATACACCCGGATTCACACTGCCCGCATATTCCCCTACTGTCCGTGACAGCATCAATCAGCTCTTTTAGAAGCTGGTGCTTGGAGAGACCGCATTCGCACAGAAGAGCCTTGATTTCCTGTAATTCACTCATCACTATCACCTCGTCTTTAGCTATATTGTACATTTTTTCACATAAGCCGGATTTTCATACCCTTTTTCTGGAAAAAAAGAAAACTCAATTGTTCCGCTGCCCTCTGAAGTAGTCCTTGGCAAACCTCTGGCGGCAACAAAAAAAGGGCCAACCCATGAAGCGGGAAGAGCACTGAAAAACGAATCCAAATTCAGGTAAAAGGGTTGGCGAATCTTCGTCAGCCTTTTTGATACTTTGGCACAGCAGAAAAGGTACTTCTCCGTTAAACTGGAGTTGAGGTGAATGACATGCTGGAACTTCACAAACAACAAACGTTGTCCTTTCATAGTGAACTTTATCGGCTGATCCCCCCGGATCATCAGCTTATCCGTATCCACTAACTGATTGATTTTTCATTTATCCTGTCTTTTGTTCAAGAACAGTATGACTTGTACTAGGGCCGCCGGGCCAAAGATCCGGAAATGCTGTTTCGTTCACTGTTTATTCAAAATTGTACAACCTATTATCAGACGAGCGTGTCATTGAGGAAGCCAAAGTCAATCTGGCATACAAGTGGTTTATTGGACTAAATCCCGAAGACCCATTGCCCGACCCGTCGCTGCTCTGTCTGTTTCGCATTCACAAGATTGGTGCTGGTGAAGTGGAGACGCTACTGGCCGAGGTTGTGAAACAGTGCGTGGCTCAAGGATTAGTGAAATCCCCGGCTCTGCTCATCGACGCCACGCATACTCACTCGAAGCATGTAGCCTCCAAACCGCTGCAAGTCTTGAAACAGGCCGCTCACCGCTTGCAGCGGGCGGTGAAAAAGCATACAGCAAACTGCTCAAAAACCTCCCGTCCATGCCGGTATTCGAGGGAGAATTCCGGGTGCAAGAGAAGCAGGCGCTCCGTTATCTGGATGAACTGGGCCAAGCGGTGGAAAGGCTGGTGCCGGATGCAGAAGGGAAACTTGGGCAGCGCCTGGAAGAAAGCCGCAAGATTGTGGAGGATGAACGGCTACTGGCCTGGAAAGGGGTGCAGTCAGCGATTGACCCGGACGCACGATTGGGCTGGAAGAGCGCGAAGGAATCCTTTTTCGGCTACAAGGAAAGTGTGGCGATGACCGAAGACGACTTGGTTACGTCGATGAAAGTGGAGCCAGGGAACGCAAGTGATTGTCCCGCGTTTGAAGGGCTGCTAGAGCAAACCTTACAGGACGGAGTGAAGGTGGCTGAAGTGCTGGCGGATAAAGCCTACGGCAGCTTTGAAAACCTGGAAAAATTGGAGAAAGAACATATAACGTCGACCATTAAGCTGAACAGCATGATGCTGTACGGCCAGCAGTCCAGTGAGCAGCGGGAGCGGTTTGTGTACCACAAAGACAGCGAAAGTGTGGAATGCCCGGCAGGACACCACAGCGTGCGCAAGACCCGCAAGGGAGAGAAGGACGGCAAAGAATGCCAACGGCTAACCTTTTATTTTGACGTGGAGAAGTGTAAAACGTGTCCGCTGCAGGCCGGCTGCTACGAACCGGGCAGGGATTTCCGAACCTATTCGGTTCCAGTGGTGCCGGAATTTAAGCGAAAAGCGGTCGAGTACCACGAGAGTGAGAGGTTTCGGACACGCTACCGGAAGCGAAACAAGATTGAGCAAAAGAACAATGAACTGAAAACGCACCATGGCCTGGGAAAAATGCAGTACAGCGGAGGTCTGCTTTTCATGCGAATCCAGGCCATCTTGACGACCATTGCTGTAAATGCGAAGCGGATGGTGAAGCTGGCGAGTGTGCAAACCACGGGATAAGGGGAGGATTCTCCCTAATCCGGGGTGAAAAAAGAAGCGAAAAGCCCAAAAAAGTCGCGGTTGGTTGCTGTTCGCAACCAACCGCGACTTTTTCAGTGCTCTCCCTTTTTGGGGACTTTGCCTGGGGAGTAACTGACCCGTCTGTTTTCCACACCCAAACTTCTTGCACTTTTCGGCTCTTAACGTCTTTCAGCAAGTTTTGAAGCGCTGGACGCTTCTTGATGGATTTTCCAGAAACTCCGGCGTCTGCGTATTCGTTAAAAACAAGCTTATGTTCCATCATGCAACGAGTTCGAAGTATGGTTATGTAAAATAATATAATAATTTTGAAAAATATTGAATATAAGGTAGATTAATAGGAACTTATAGGGTACAATACCTCTAAATTATTCTAATTTCGATCATAAATGCTTGAAAATGGTAGTTACATATGAAAACCACGGAATCACGATAGATTTAAATCGTGTTCCAAGTTCTTCTGATGTTATCTATAAATAAACTGGGAAAGGTGTGATTTCAATTTCTAATTAGATCAGTATAAACAAATGTATTTAAATCTATAAAGGTGGTGCGAGCTTGAAAAAATCATTAATCTCTACGAAAAAGTTGTTTATTATTGGTATGATATTATCTAGTGTATATACCCGGCGAAAAATAAATTGAGTTGAGCGATCATGCACAACCCACAAAGAAATAAATTCCAGTATAATAGTCTTCAATACGATGATTATTGGAGACGATACAAATGAGTGTACGAGTTGGTGTGGCAGAAGAACACAAAGCAGCAGCCATTCTGGAAATCAAAGCCGCGATGAAAATAAACAAAGATTTACGGATGCACGAAAGGTATCAGACGATCCTCCTGCTGTTACTTGGCGAATCCTACGAACGAATTTCCGAAGTGACAGGACGAACGGTTGCGACCTTATATAACTACAGCAAAGCTTACCGAGAGCAAGGGATGCAGGGGCTACAAATCGGACGTCCTCCAGGACGACATCGCTTGTTAACTGCTGAACAAGAGCAACAAGTGTATGAAGTGATAACGAATCAAACGCCCGAGGATCAAGGATTTCCTTCCCAGATGAACTGGACTTCTCCACTCGTTCGGAAATGGATCGAACAAAAGTGGAATATTCGGTATTCGGATCGAGGGACACGAGACCTTTTGTACCGTTTGAAGCTTAGCTTTACGAAGCCGACCTACACACTGGCTAAAGCAGACCCACAGAAACAAGAAGAATTCAAAGAACACTTTCAGGAGTTAAAAAAAACTCCTCGCTGGGCGCATCGACCGGATTCTGTTTGAAGATGAGTCCATGATCCGGGATTACCAAGCGCTTTCTCGTACCTGGTTTCCCAAGGGGCAGCAAAAAATCATTCCCACCTACGGCAAGCATTGGGGAGCGAAGCTGATCGGGACGCTGGATTATGAATCCGGCGAAGTGTTTTGCGTACAAGAAGAACAGTATACCGCCAAAGAATTCTTGTCCTTTCTGGAACGCGTCTTGGAAAAGTATGAAGGCGACCGAATCGTGATGATTTTGGACAATGCACGAATTCATCACGCAGACCTCATCCAGCCTTTTTTAAAAGAACATCAAGCCAAACTCACCTTGGTTTATTTGCCTCCGTATAGTCCGAATTTGAACATGATTGAAGAATTGTGGGGCTGGTTAAAATCATCCGTAATTCATAATGTCTTCTTCGACTCGGTACAAAAAATTCGCAAAGTTGTTCAAGGATTTATCCGTTTGATTAATGAAACGCCCGCTGCCACAGTTGAACGCTTATGTCTTCAATTCTAAATATTAAATGCCGAATATATAGTTGCTTTTAGTACAGCTTCTTTTGCAACTATCTGGTATGGAGGAAGAAGTTCAGCATTTTTTAATGCATACTATGATTCTTCTGTTGCTTCTTATGGCTATACGGGCGCATATGATACAGCCCGATCTCGTTGGAATGGTGCTTCATCATCGGTTGATATTGGTAAAACAACCTCGACCAGTGGAAATCCAGACAAATATTTTGTTGGCACTACCAATAATTTCGGCGTATTGGGACAACAGACTGCTTATAATTCCTCTGGTCAGATAGTCGGAGTATCTGATAGTTGGGCATATAGTACGGTAGCAATTTATCATAACCAGATGGAATTTCAAGGTATGACTTCATCGGAAATATCATCCAATGCCACTCATGAAGTCGGTCATACACTATCCCAGGCGCATCCTGTAACTTCCGAAGCTTCTGTCATGAAACAAGGTATACAATCTATTGGTGTTCAATCTTATGATGTAATGTCCTTAATCTCTAAGTGGGGAGATTAAATATAACAAAAGGTTCGGGAAGGGGTACATTATCTATGGCTATCAGCAAGCCTAAGTTAGGCTTAATCACAATAGCAGTTATTATAATTGCTTCGGTAAGTTTCTTTACATTGACCTACGGTTCTCCAAAGACATCTGCAAGTATTCCTAAAATTTCAATAAATGCTTCTTATGTGAAGTTTGAAACGGTCAGTGAATTGGATTCCAGCGCGGAACTAATTATAGTGGGAACGCCTACGCAAGATTTTGATGAACGTAAACATGTTGTTACAACTTTTGATGATGGCACTTTACAAGACTTTTATACAATAACTGATGTAAAAGTCGATCAAGTAATTAAAGCGCCAAAAGATTCTTCATTGGCTAATGGTGACTCCTTAAGCATCATTGAACCGATCTCCTATATTGAAGATGGAGCTGGCAAGAAAAAGATAAGCTTCGAGGATTACACTGAATTGAAGCAAAGTGAAAAAAATATCATTTTCCTAAAAAAGAATACCCAAGGTCAATATAGTATTATTAATATGGATCTCGGGAAGTTTAGCCTTAATTCTTCAGCTAAATCATTCAGCGCTTCGTCAGAAGAACAAATTGTTAAAGACGGTTTCCGGAAACAAGTGTTAGAAAAATACAAAGTGAATTAAACATAATAAAACCGTGTTCTTGATTTTTCAGAAGAACACGGTTTTATTTTATTTTGAAGTTTCTGCATCTACTAACATTTTGTTGATAGAATCTGTAAGCTCAACTGGTATACTGTAACCCGTTTCAGTATCTCCTTTATTCATATACATAGCATTAGATGTCTTAGCAGTAGTATCTATCCATAAATAATACGAACTTTCAACACCATCCTTTTGAAATGTAACTTCATAAGTAGGAGATCCTACATTAAGTGTACCTGGTATCTTTTTTGACTCCTTAATTGCCTGAGTAAAGGTTTCAATGTTGGAAGAATCCTCAATAGTAGCCGCTATGTCTCTTTCTGTTGAAGGCTCGTATTCCTGTAGCGTCTTGCCTTCCTGTTTTTTAACATATGAGAATATGACTTTTTCCTGTAAGGATTCAGTTTGAAAAGAAGTACTTGCTTGGTCAGTATTTGAACTACAGGCAGTTAATAATAAAGCAGCACTTAACAGTGCAATAACTTTTTTCCACATTATTTGAAATCACTCCCTTTTTAAACGATAATCTTCAGTATAATTACTAAACGAAATTATTATGGAAAAGTTTCGATGATTTAGAAAAAATAAAGCATATATACAAAATGAATTAAAAAATTACACATAATACACAGTCGATTGATGACTTCCATTGGGTTCTAGTTCACGCGATTTATAAATCGGGGCAACCTCCCCGCCCTCCTCTGCCTTCCGATTTCCGCAATCGCGTCGACAACCTTTCCGATCACCAAACTAAGCAGCCCGATGCCGAAAATGTATAGAAAAATCGTAAATATTTTGCCGATGACGGTCTTTGCAAAAAAGTCCCCGTATCCGACCGTTGCCATAGTCGTTATCACCCAGTTGAACGAATTGAACCAGCTGCCGAACGTATCGGGTTCCAGCAGGAAGGCGACCGTTGCGCAGAACGCGACAAACAAGAGAATACTGAGAAAGTCCGTTCTTTTCCTGACGTTGGTTATCATAGTAGACAGCCTTAACAAAAAGTGAATGGCAGTCACCCTCCCCGGACGTTTCGAAAAGGTCCGCAAAGCCGCCCGCCGATTGACGGCTTTAAGGACAGCCCTGCGGGCCTTCTATTGGCTAAATAATCAGACTGCTGACCGTAAACGCGGTTCCGATAAAAACAAAGCACAGCAGCGTTTCCACCGCGACATTGCCCTGCTTCAGTTGGTTGGAGATTTTAAAGCTGATCGTGACCAGCTCGAAAATCCAGTACGTCGCCACCAGACAGACATAGCCGACAGCGAACCAGAGCACCATAAATCAGATCGAGGAATTCGTATAGGCCGCCACACCGAGAATAATCGCGGTCGCCAGAAATTTCCCGTCAAGCGCCAGACCTACGGCAACATTGCCGTTCTTCAGCTCCTCCCCCAAAAGGGAGAGCACTGAAAAACGAATCCAAATTTAGGTAAAAGGGTTGGCGAATCTTCGTCAGCCTTTTTGATGCTTTGGCACAGCGGAAAAGGTACTTCTCCGTTAAACTGGAGATGAGGTGAATGACATGCTGGAACTTCACAAACAACAAACGTTGTCCTTTCATAGTGAACTTTATCGGCTGATCCCCCCGGATCATCAGCTTATCCGTATCCACCAACTGATTGATTTTTCATTTATCCTGCCTTTTGTTCAAGAACAGTATGACTTGTACTAGGGCCGCCGGGCCAAAGATCCGGAAATGCTGTTTCGTTCACTATTTTTCCAAAATTGTACAACCTGTCAGACGAGCGAGTCATTGAGGAAGCCAAAGTCAATCTGGCATACAAGTGGTTTATTGGACTAAATCCCGAAGACCCATTGCCCGACCCGTCTCTGCTCTGTCTGTTTCGCATTCACAAGATTGGTGCTGGTGAAGTGGAGACGCTACTGGCCGAGGTTGTGAAACAGTGTGTGGCTCAAGGATTAGTGAAATCCTCGGCTCTGCTCATCGACGCCACGCATACCCACTCGAAGCATGTAGCCTCCAAACCGCTGCAAGTCTTGAAACAGGCCGCTCACCGCTTGCAGCGGGCGGTGAAAAAGCATACAGCAAACTGCTCAAAAACCTCCCGTCCATGCCGGTATTCGAGGGAGAATTCCGGGTGCAAGAGAAGCAGGCGCTCCGTTATCTGGATGAACTGGGCCAAGCGGTGGAAAGGCTGGTGCCGGATGCAGAAGGGAAACTTGGGCAGCGCCTGGAAGAAAGCCGCAAGATTGTGGAGGATGAACGGCTACTGGCCTGGAAAGGGGTGCAGTCAGCGATTGACCCGGACGCACGATTGGGCTGGAAGAGCGCGAAGGAATCCTTTTTCGGCTACAAGGAAAGTGTGGTGATGACCGAAGACGACTTGGTTACGTCGATGAAAGTGGAGCCAGGGAACGCAAGTGATTGTCCCGCGTTTGAAGGGCTGCGAATCCAGGCCATCTTGACGACCATTGCTGTAAATGCGAAGCGGATGGTGAAGCTGGCGAGTGTGCAAACCACGGGATGAGGGGGGGTTCTCCCTCATCCAGAGTGAAAAAAGAAGCGAAAAGCCCAAAAAAGTCGCGGTTGGTTGCTGTTCGCAACCAAAACCGCGACTTTTTCAGTGCTCTACCATTAAGCGGGCTAACCCTCCTTATTTACGAATTACAATGTGGTTACGTCAATAACGAACCGGTAACGCACATCGCTGCGGAGGACACGCTGATACGCTTCGTCTACCTGGTCCGCGCGGATTACCTCGATTTTGGGGGCAATGCCGTGCTCCGCGGAGAAATCGAGCATTTCTTGCGTTTCCCGGATTCCGCCAACGAGTGAACCTGCGATGCTGCGGCGGCCCATGATCAGGGAAAATACCTGGTACTTATCCGGTTCGGCCGGCGCACCGACATTGACAAGCGTTCCATCGATGCGAAGCAGCGATAAATAGGCATCAACGTCAAGATTGGCTGACACGGTATTTAGGATGAGGTCGAATTGACTGGCCAATGTTTTGAATGTAGCGGGATCGCTGGTTGCAAAATAATGATCGGCGCCAAAGCTCAGGGCTTCCTCTTTTTTACCGATAGATCGGCTCAAGACGGTGACTTCAGCACCCATCGCATGCGCATATTGAATGGCGAGGTGACCAAGACCCCCCACGCCCACAATGGCAACCTTCTTACCCGGGCCGGCGTTCCAGTGCTTCAAAGGAGAGTATGTCGTAATGCCCGCGCACAGCAGAGGGCTTGCCACATTCAGCTCCAGACTGTCCGGGATACGGACAACGAATCTTTCGGTTACCACTATTTGTTGGCTGTATCCGCCGTATGTCGGATTGCCGTCATAGTCCAGGGAGTTATAGGTGGCGACAAAGCCTTTCGTACAATATTGCTCCTCACCCTTAAGGCAGTATTCGCATTCCCCGCAGGAGTCAACAAAGCAGCCAACGCCAACGCGATCGCCAACCGCAAATTTGGTAACTTCTGTTCCTACGGCCGCCACAACACCGGCGATTTCGTGACCGGGAACCATGGGGAAAATTCCGCCGCCCCATTCATCGAATGCGCTGTGGATGTCGGAGTGGCAAATCCCGCTAAACTGAATATCGATCAGGACGTCATGAGGCCGTAAGGCTCTCCGCTCAATCGTGGTTTTTTCGAATGGCGCTTTGGCGCTGGAAACACTTAAAACTCGAGTTTGGCACATGTTTGTTCTCTACTCCTTTTCTTGTGAAGATATAAAACATTGATGCTTTAATGCACATCTGTCTAGTATTATAAACTGATTCATACGGCATGCAATTGTTAAATCAGCCGTATTTGTTCATTAATGAACAGATCATACATTTCTTTCTAATAAAGCCCCCAGTTGTCTGGCCAAAACATCCTGCGGGAACGGCTTTTCATTCATGAACCACCATTCCACCACCCCCACGTAAGCAGACGCAACAAACCTGACGATAAGCTCTTCATTTATTCCGTGATTTTTTCCTCCGGTCACGTCCACTTCTTTCCGGAATTCTTCGATTAGAAAGTTAAGGAACCGATTGCGGAAATAAGGAGCCCCTTTACTCGCCAGCATCAGCGAAAAGAAGGAATAATGGCTTTCGAAGTATTCGCAGAAGATTAGCGTCGCCTCGATAAAATCCAATTGACATGCCGATTCGCACAGCTTCCGCAGCTCGTCGATATGTTCTTCAATCAGCTTATCCAGCAGATCGAATTTATCCAGGTAATGAAGATAGATGGTTCCGCGGCTCACGTTTGCTCTGTCGGAGAGATCCTGTATCGTAATGTCATCAAAATTCTTTTCCGACATCAATTCAATTACAGCTTTTTTTAACGCTTCCTGCGTTTTGAGTATTCTTCGATCCACTTTGGACATTGAGGGTCACCATGCTTTCTTAAAAAATAATTTACACCTATAGAGTATCTGTTCAGTAATGAACAAATTGCGCTCAATTAACAATTGAAGTTGTTCTATATCCTCTTATAATTATAGACGGATGTATATTAATGTATCAATAATCAATATTTCCTGACAACGAATGAAAGAGGGAATCTTACATGTCCAATGAAAAAGAGCTTACAGGTGCACAAAAAGTGATTGGAGATTTTGCCCCGAAACTCGTGGAGCTTACCGACAATATTCTGTTTGGCGATGTATGGGAACGCAAGGAGCTTGCTCCGCGCGACCGCAGCTTGATTACCGTAGCCAGCCTGATTGCTGGCGGGAACACGGAACAACTGGGATTTCATTTGAACAAAGCGAAAGAGAACGGACTGTCGGAAGAAGAGCTTAAAGAAGTTATCATTCATCTTGCTTTTTACGCGGGTTGGCCGAAAGCGATGTCTGCCATTATGGTAGCCAAAGAATTGTTCTCAAAAGTGAAGTAGGGAGGTTCATTCATGAAATACCGCACAGTAGGAAAAACAGGGATTCAGGTCTCGAATTTATGCTTCGGTACGATGTCTTTTGGCGGCAACGCGGATGAAAAAACGTCCAAAGCCATGTTCAAGCGCTGCCGTGAAGCGGGGATCAACTTTTTTGATACAGCAAATGTTTATAGCGGGGGGCGTTCTGAAGAAATCCTGGGAAAGTGTATTGCGGATTGCCGGGACGAAATTGTACTGAGCACCAAAGTGTTCTATCCCATGGGAAAAGATATTAATGCAGGGGGGCTCTCCCGCCGCCACATCATGCTCGAAGTTGAAAATAGCCTGCGGCGTTTGAAAACGGATCGCATCGATTTTTACTTTGTGCATATGTTCGATGAGAAAACTCCGATGGAAGAAACGCTCCGTGCGCTTGACGACCTTCAGGCTCAGGGCAAAATTCTCTATCCGGCAGTAAGCAACTGGGCGGCTTGGCAGATTGCCAAGGCACTGGGGATTTCCGCAAAAGAGCAGCTTGCCCGTTTTGAATTAATCCAGCCGATGTTTAACCTGGTTAAGCGCCAGGCCGAGGTTGAAATTTTGCCGCTCGCTGCTTCCGAACAAATTGGAGTCATTTCCTATAGCCCGCTCGGAGCCGGGCTTCTTACGGGCAAATATGGAGTGAACAAACGGCCGGAGCAGGGGCGGCTCGTTGAAGAGAAGAGATATACGGATCGATACGCGGATGAAATGAATTTTGCCGTAGCCGACCGGTTTAATGCCTATGCCACAGATCGTGGCGTGAAGCCCTCGACGCTGGCCGTCGCCTGGGCAATGTCGCATCCTGTGATAACGGCGCCGATTATCGGGGCAAGAAACCTGGAGCAGCTTGAGGATTCGCTCGCCGCGGCCGCTGTGGACATGACTCCGGAGTGGCGGGACGAAATCTCGTCGCTTTCGGTTACTCCTGCACCCGCGACGGACCGCGGCGAAACGCTGCTGCCGATATGGACATAACTCCAACAGCGGGCGAACACAATATGAACAACACCTGGAAAATTTACTTGCTGGCCTTCATTACCTTCATGACTGCTACATCGGAGTTTATCATTGCAGGCATTTTGGATAAAGTAGCGGCCTCTGCCCATATTTCGGTATCGTCGGCAGGACAGCTAATCACGGTATTCGCGATTGCCAATGCAATCGGCACGCCTGTTGTAATGATGGCGATGGCGAAAATGGATCGGCGTAAGCTACTAATGCTTTCTCTGGGTGTCATTGTGCTCGGCAGCGTGTTGACAGTCGTCCTTCCCGGCTTCGGATTTCTCATCTTCTCTCGCGTTCTGCTTGCTATAGGAAGCGGGGTTTTTGCCACCATCGCCAAGACGCTCGCGTCAAAGCTGGCGCCGCCCGAACGCCGGGCCGGGGCGATTGCCACCGTTATAACGGGGGCCAGTGCAGCCCTCATTGCCGGCGTCCCCATTGGCCGTGTTGTGGCCGCAGCTTACGATTGGAGGGTCATCTTCTGGGGGATCGGTATTCTCAGCCTTCTGGCCATCTTCACTGTGGCTCGAATGATTCCGGCCACAAATGGCGAGGAAGCCGTCCCTCTGGGCAAGCAGCTCGCTCTTTTGAAGAATCCAAAAATCTTAATTGGCCTTGGTGTAATATTCTTCTGGCAATTAGGGTATGCGGTACTCTTTTCATATATCGCTCCCTTCCTGCTAACCGTCCCACGGATGAGCGAACGGGAAGTGAGCGCTGCTCTATTTGCCTTCGGCATCGCTACGTTGATAGGCTCCAAGTTCGGCGGATTTCTGACGGACCGGATCGGTATCCCCCGGACGCTTGTGGGTGGCATGGTTGTCCATGTCATCGCTCTTGTGCTGCTGTCCACAATCGCCGGATCAGCCACTGTTGCCATTCCACTATTGATGCTGTGGGCTTTCTCGGCATGGTCGTCCGGCCCGGGTATGCAGTATAACCTGGTCTTGCTCGCTCCGGAAGCCTCAGGAATCATGCTCAGCCTGTACGGTTCCATCTTACAGCTCAGCATAGCCGCAGCCGCCGGAATCGGGGGAATTGCCGTGAGAAGCGCATCGATGCCGGCGGTCAGCTGGACCGGGGCTGCATCCGTTGCGGTTGCTCTATGTATTGCGGCCGTCTCATTTGGCCTTGCCCGTTCGTCCCACAATAGTATAGCGATGAAGTGACGGGGGATTCTCCCGTGCTGTAAAAAATGCTGGAAGAAGCAGCCGAACGCAGAGTGCTGCCGTACTGAATCATCAATAATAAGATAGCTTTTCACCTGCCGGTATATGAAACTGCCCTCAATTCATCATCTTATGAGGCAGTTTTTTTATTTTTCCTTCAAGTGCTTGATGTCCGCTCTGATGCCGGACCATACTACGATCGGCAGTGTAGTAGGAGTGAGAGGATTAGGCAAAAATTTGAGACGAATGGGATAGCGGCCCTTTTTCAATTATTGGATAATAAGGGTATGCCCTGCCTTGGCGGAATGAGGCCTATACCAAACAAAGGAGTTGTGCCACTTATGGATTATGTCAAACTTGGCCGTACCGGTCTGGAAGTCTCCCGATTATGTCTTGGCTGCATGAGTTATGGGGTGCCCGAACGCGGAATGGCTCCCTGGTCGCTGAATGAAGAGGAGAGCAGACCCTTCATTAAAAGAGCGCTGGAGCTCGGGATTAACTTTTTCGATACGGCAAATGTGTACTCCGACGGAACAAGCGAAGAAATTGTCGGACGCGCCCTGAAGGAATATACCCGCCGGGATGAGGTGGTCATCGCGACAAAGGTATTTTTCCGTATGAGTCCGGGCCCAAATGGTGCGGGACTTTCCCGCAAGGCAATCCTGAGCGAAGTTGATAACAGCCTGAAACGGCTGGGTACGGATTACATTGACTTGTACCAGATCCACCGTTGGGATAATACGACGCCGATTGAAGAGACGATGGAGGCGCTCCATGATGTCGTGAAGGCAGGCAAGGCCAGATATATCGGAGCGTCTTCCATGTATGCTTGGCAGTTCCTAAAGGCGCAGCATATTGCCGAACGCAACGGCTGGACCAAGTTTGTCTCCATGCAGAATTTCTACAATTTACTGTACAGGGAAGAAGAGAGGGAGATGCTGCCGCTTTGCCTTGAAGAGGGAATCGGCGTCATTCCGTGGAGTCCGCTTGCCAGAGGCAAGCTAACCCGGGATTGGGAGGAACAGACCGCCCGTTCGGAGAAAGACGCAGCCGGACAAGCATTTTATTCGAAAATGGCCGACGCCGACCGCAAGGTGGTGGAGAAAGTGGCCGAGATTGCCGCCAAACGGGACATTCCGCGCGCGCAGGTTGCCCTTGCGTGGGTGCTGCAAAAGGAGGCGGTAACCGCCCCGATCATCGGCGCAACAAAGCCCCATCACCTGGAGGATGCCGTAGCCGCGCTGTCGGTTAAGCTGGATGCTGACGAAATGGCGAGCCTTGAGGAGCCTTATGTACCGCACCCGGTTCTGGGTAATCTTAGCTAGGGCGGGCCATTATTCACTTTATTTAGTTAAGTTCGGTTCAGAGAGACTTACCGCCCCAAGGTCATTATTGATCTTGGGGCATTTTTTTGCGGAACCCAAAAATATTGAACATCTGACAAAGAACTTAGAATTTAAAGCGCTTTCACATCCCCTTATAATCAAGTCAGGACACAAGAAAGGGGCCGCATACCATGTCGAACCTGTTTTACAAGCCAGAGGGGGCTTGGGTGGGAGATCTCATTCCCTTTTACAAAGACGGTACATTCCGGTTGTTCTATCTCCATGATTGGAGGGAGAATAAGAGTATTCACGGAGAAGGAACCTCCTGGTTCGAGCTCCGCACAAGCGATTTCGTGCACTACGAGGAAAAAGGCGAAATGTTGAAGCATGGAAGCGTGAGCGAGCAAGACTTGAATTGTTATACCGGCTCCATCATTGAAGCCGAAGGCGAATTTCATCTGTTCTATACGGGCCTGAATCCGTACCCGGACTTCACTGAGGACGGCGAGCCGCTCCAATGCGTCATGCACGCCGTGAGCAAGGATATGGAGTCGTGGCGGAAAATTCCCGAGGACACCTTCTACTCTGACGGGATTCAATATGAAAGGCATGACTGGCGCGATCCCTTCGTGTTCTGGAACGAGGAGGAGAGGGAATACTGGATGCTGCTCGCCGCTAGGAATAAGGAAGGCCCGTCCCGGCGCCGGGGGTGCATTGCATTGTGCGCTTCCGAGGATCTGAGGAAATGGGAAATCCGCAAGCCGTTTTGGGACCCGAAAATGTACATTACCCACGAGTGTCCGGACTTGTTCCGGATCGGGGAATGGTGGTATCTGGTATACTCCACATTCTCGGACCGGTTCGTCACCCATTACCGCATGAGCAAATCGTTAAGCGGGCCTTGGACGGCGCCGAGGAACGACGCGTTTGACGCCAGAGCGTTCTATGCCGCGAAGACATGGAGCGACGGAAACCGGCGGTACGCGTTCGGTTGGGACCCCAGCAGGGAGAACGAGGATGATTACGGGGATTGGCAGTGGGCCGGCAATTTAGTCGTGCACGAGGTCGTTCAAGAACCGGACGGAACGTTGACGGTGCGCATACCGGAGACCGTGTCTCGGCATTTTGCAAACAGGCAGGCTGCGGAGTGGGGCTTACGGCTCGGGGAGTGGAAGGTATCCGAAGAACGTATCTCTGCGGCGGCTGACGAAACCTTCTCCTGCATTGCGGCCGGCTCCATGCCCGAAACGTGCATGATTTCAGCCCGGCTATCCTTCTCCGAAGGGATGAGAAGCTGCGGCATCATGCTGCGGGCTAGCGAAGATCTGGATGAAGCCTACTATGTTCGCCTTGAACCAATTCATAACCGGCTCGTGTTCGACATGTGGCCCCGGAGGGTGAAGGGCGAGGCGCAGTGGCATATCAATGGCGACCGCCCTCATGCGGTTGAGCTTGAAGTGCCGATTGAATTGCAAGCGGATACGGTATATGATATCCGGATCGTGGTGGAGAATTCCGTATGCGTCGTGTACTTGGCAGACCGGGTCGCGATGACGACACGCCTTTATAATCTGAAAACCGGAAGCTGGGGCTGCTTTGTCCAGGAAGGTAGGGCGCAATTTGAGCAGGCAACTTTATCCGTTCCAAGCGAACAGGAGGTAGTATAGATGAAACGTTACGTCAAATGGCTGGTTCTCGCGTTATCGCTTGTAGTGCTGACGGCAATAGTAAGCGCTTGCGGAGGCGGCAGCAATACAGGCAGCGCTGCGGAAAATGGTTCGGGAGCTCCTGCGAACGAGGGGAAGAAAGCGGACAAGAAAACCTACAAATGGTTCGTGGCCCGCGGCGTAGACAGTCCTCCGGCCGTTACCGTTAAGGAAATCGCTGATGAATTCTCGAAGACGCATCCGGAATTCGAGCTGGTTCTGGAAGGTACGGGCGACCGCCCATCCTATTTGCAGAAGCTGCGGACATTGATCGCGAGCAACGAGATGCCCGCCATGTTCGACACCGATCCCGACGCCTATGCTTCCAAGCTGGTGGAGAAGGGCAAGCTGGTCGATATGAAGAAACTGCTGCAGGACCTTGGGAAATACGACGCGTTCCGACCGGTTGCCCTGCAATATCAGCAGTTCGCAGACGGCAGCATGTACACTCTCCCGATCGAATACGGGATCGAGGTATTCTGGTACAACATCAAGATGTTTAAGGATCTTGGCCTGGAACCGCCAAAGACGTTCGATGAGTTCATGAAGGTATCCGAGACGCTCAAGCAGAACGGGATTACGCCGATTGCCGTCGACGGCAAGGACAAATGGCCGGTTCTCCGGTACCTGGCGTTCGAGCCTTTCCGCATGACCGGCAATGATTTTATCGAGAACGTAAAGCAAGGCAAGGCCTCCTTCAAGGACCCGGCGGGCATGGCAGGCATTAAACTCGTTCACGAACTGGGCACCAAAGGGTACTTCCAGCAAGGGTTTTCTTCAACGGATTATACAGCTGCGCGCGATTTGTTCCTGGCCGGCAAGACCGGTATCTACTACATGGGTTCGTGGGAAACGATGAATTTCGCCAACGACAAAGTGAGCGAGGACATGAAGGACAACATCGGATTCTTCAGGCTTCCCATGATGGAAGGCGCCAAGACGGCGGAGAATGATTATTTCATTAATTCGGGCATCGGCGTTGCATTCAATCAGGAGACCTTCGACGATACGATGAAGGAATTCGTCAAATTCCTCCTGGAGAAATACCCGGAAGCTTATACGAAAAAAGGCCAATTCTCGCCTTTCAATTATTCGCTGGATCAGGCGCAAGGGATGCCGGAGGTTTTCTATAAAATTCAGGACGAAATTGCAAAGTCCGGAAGCGTCTTCGCGGTGCCGTGGGATACGCGCCTCGACCCGGCCACAAATGAGCTGCTTGGCAACGAGCTGAACGCCTTGGCTCTCGGAGCCCATACCCCGGATGATTTTGCGGAATTAATGGATCAGGCGATTAAAGAAAACGCGCCGAAATATTTCAAATAACCACGCTGATAAGCATGCTGAACAACCGGCCAGCCGGATTTTCGGTTGGCCGGAATGAAGCACAAAATTTATAAGTGGGGAATGAGCAAAGGTATGGATAAAATCCTCCGCAACCGCAAAGCCGTTCTCGTCTTCCTGCTGCCGGCATTGCTCGTGTATTTGTTCACCGTTCTGGCGCCCATCCTCTGGTCGATGTATTTCAGCTTCTTCTCCTGGGACGGGGTTTCCGATATGGTCTATATCGGCTTTGACAATTATGCCAAGATGTTCGGCGGCGACAAGACGTTCTGGAAGGCATTCAGCAACAACCTGATCTATGTTTTCATTATTGTGGCCATGCAGGTGTTTCTCGGATTGTTAGTTGCCATCTTGCTGACCAGCATCACCAAAGGCAGAGAACTATTTAAAACGCTGTATTTCGCTCCCGCAATTATCACATCGGTAGCCATAGCGCAGCTGTTCACAAGCGTATACTCGTTCGAACCGGTCGGAATATTGAATTTTATTCTGCAGCAACTCGGTCTTGGAGAGTGGAGCAAGCCTTGGCTGTCCGACCTGAAGTGGGCGCTTGGCGCCGTATCGGTGCCCGAAGGCTGGCGCTACATCGGTCTTTATATGATCATCTTGTATACTGCGCTCATTTCCATTCCTTCCGATCTCGAGGAAGCCGCGAGAATTGACGGAGCTTCTTCCTGGAACCTGTTTTGTTCGATCAAAATGCCGCTGATTAAGCCGGTACTGATGGTTTCAATTATTATGGCTACTACGGGAGCTTTAAAAGGGCTCGACATCCCGTATCTCATGACGAACGGGGGACCGGGCCGCGTGACGGAACTGCTGCCGACTTATATGTACAAAACCGCATTTTCCAGTCTGAACTTCGGCTATGGCAGCGCGATGGCTGTATTTATCGTCATTGAGAGCCTCATTGCCGTCGCCTTTATCAGACGGATGATGGACAGTAAGGAGACCTGAAAATGAAATATTCTCGCTATTCCAAGGCGGTTCTTGCGGTTATTTCCTTGGTTTTGCTCGTCATTCAAGTGTATCCGCTCATATGGGTGTTCATCTCCAGTTTTAAGGCGCCCACCGATTTTTCCGGCGATAACCCGCTTAGCCTGCCCAGCCAATTTACATTGGATAATTATCTGAACGTTTGGCGCAAAGGGAATTTGGGCACTTATTTTTCCAACAGTATCATCGTCGCCGTAACGACCATCGTTCTGGTGATTCTGTTCAGCGCCATGGCCGCTTTCGTGATTGAGAAGATGCGTTTTAAATGGAGCCAAAGCGTGCTGTTCCTGTTCCTGTGCGGCATCATGATCCCGATTCAGGTCGTGCTCATCCCGCTGTTCATTCTGTATAACAAAACGGGGATTATCAATACGCTGACTTCTCTAATTTTGCCCCAAGTAGGTTTTGCTCTGCCGATCTCGATCTACCTTTTTGTCTGCTTCTACAAATACATCTCGAATGAGATTATGGAGGCCGCTGTCATGGACGGCTGCGGAATTTACCAGGTGTTCTGGCGGATGATTTTCCCCCTTTCCCGCAATACGATCGTCACGGTTGTCGTCATGAATCTGATTTTCATCTGGAATGAGTTTATCTTCGCCAATACGTTCATTCACGACCTGAGCTCGCGGACCCTTCCGGTTGGTCTGATGGATTACATCGGCCAGTACGGCCTGACGGATTGGGGAGCGACCTATGCGGCAATCAGCATTACGACAATCCCGACCATGCTGGTGTACTTCATTTTTAACAAGAGCGTGATTTCCGGCATGACTGCTGGAGCGACGAAAGGTTGATCTACCATCTGCCTTGGGCTGAAGGTATACTGAAGGTACAGGCTTTATACTATTCTTAAGGGCAGAGGGATTTCATGAAAATAACCCGGCCGTTCCTGTCGATCAGCATCCGGAGCAAGATTATCATTTTATCCATCGCCTGCTCCCTGCTACCGCTTGTCCTGATCGCTTCCTTAACCTTTGTTTATTTGAGCAAGGTGGTCGAGAACAAGGTGTCCGATACTACCTCCAATCTGCTCGGCTCCATCAACTGGAATATCCAGACTTTCGTGAACGACGTCGAAACGATTTCGAAACTGATGCTGTCTTCCCGCGACGTTCAAAGCTTCCTTTCTTATGACAAGAATGATTTCAAGAAAATCTATGACCTTCAGAATGCCACCCGCAACCTGATCGTCAATATTTCCAACAACAAATCGTATATACGTTACGTTTATGTTGGCAGTGAGCAAAGGGAACTGATCATCACGAACCAGTGGGACCGATTAACTTATGATCATATCTATCAGGAGGTCTCCCGGTCGAAATGGTATCGGCAGGTGGGCGACATGGGCGGCAGAGGATTGTGGCTGAGCAGCAATGAAGTCCGTCTCGTCAAAAATAGTCCGGATTTGCTGCTGTACGGCAAACGATTAAACAACCTGGATACGCTCGAACCGATCGGCATGCTGATCATTTCCATTGATAGACGGGTCTTCGACGAAATGTTCAAAGACATTACCAATGCGGAAAACGGGCATCTTATGATTCTGGATCAAAATCAGGTCATCTTTTACAACTCCCGAACCGCCGATTTGAAGCAGATTCCGCAAAAGGAATTGAACCTGCTCTATGATCTGCCTGAACGGGGCACCCGTATTGATACGGTGGGCGGAGAACGTTATGTCGTCACCTTCGATACGAATCCGGGAACCCGGTGGAAAGTGGTCAGCATGATCCCCTATTCCAACATCAATTCGGAAATCGTCTTGATTCGCAATGTTACGCTTTCCTTGACGCTGGTGGCTTTCCTGCTCGCCGCCTATGGTTCGTACCTGATCTCTAAACGGATCACCAAGCAGTTGACCTTGCTCTCTTCCGTCGCCCGAAAAGCGGCCAAACGGGAGGAAATAGACGGCATCCTCTTTGAGGAGAAGGACGAAATCGGAAAGATCGGCAATCAATTCCTTCGGACCTTCCGCACCAACAGCGAACTGTCGGATAAGCTGATGGAAGCCAAGCTGAAGGAGAAGGAAGCGGAGCTGCATGCGCTGCAGAGTCAGATCAACCCTCATTTCCTATACAATACGCTGAATTCCATCTATCTGATGGCGGAACGAATCGGCGCCAAAAATATTTCCAAAATGGTCATGTCTCTTTCCAACTTTTTTAAATTAAGCTTGAACAACGGAGACTATATTACGACTGTCGGCAATGAAATCGACCAGGTGAAAAATTATCTGGAGATTCAAAACATCCGCTATAACGGAAAATTTGAGGTGGCCATCGACCTGGAGCCGGGAATCGAGCAGATCCCGATGTTGAAGCTCCTGATCCAGCCGCTGGTGGAGAATGCGATCTTTCATGGAATTGAGCTAAAAGAGGACAAAGGGAACATTGCCATTCGGGCCCGAAGAGAAGGGGAGACGCTTGTATTTGAAGTAGAGGATGACGGAGTAGGTTTTGATTCGGCGGTTACGCGGCCAAGGGGATATGCGTTGAGGAATATACAGGAGAGAATCCAATTGCATTACGGCCATGACCGCGGGATTCGCATAGACAGCGTTCCGGGCGCCGGAACCAAAGTTACCCTTGAGATCGGCATCATCGATTAACATCTGGCTATGAAAGGGGGAACAGGTCATGCATAAACTTTTTATAGCAGATGATGAACAGCTTGTTGTGGAAACGCTGTCATCCGTGATCGATTGGAACGCGTCCGGGGTACGGATTGCGGGGACGGCCAACAACGGCAAGCAGGCGCTGGAACGGATTCTGCAGTGCGATCCGGACGTTGTCCTGACCGATATCCGAATGCCCGGGATGAGCGGGCTTGAGCTAATTCGCGCCTTGAAGGAGAGAGGCTGCAAAGCGGAATGTATCATCGTGAGCGGGTATTCCGAGTTTGAATACGCCAAGGAAGCCATTGAGCTGGAGGCGGTGGATTATCTGATCAAGCCGGCCGAGCTTGAGGAAGTGGCCAAGACCGTCACGAAGGCGATCGAGCGTATGAAGCGTAAAGCGGACCCGGCAGGGAATCGCCCTGAGCTGCGGATCGCCAATGCGCTGGATCGGGCGGTGTTTACCGATCTCATCGTCCATGCCAAACGTCCGTCGTTTGATCAGAAGCCGTACGAACGCTATGACCAGTTTGCGGCCATCGTGATCGGAAGCCCGGAGGCGCTCTGGCTCGAACGGATGAAGAGCAGCGGCGTTACGGATGCTCTCCTCGGTTTTTTGGCAAGTCGCGGGATCGCTGTGGATCTGCTCTACGAGCAGCAGAAAGTCATCTTGTTATGCATGGCGGCTTTGGAGGAATCCGAGTCATTATCGGAGATTCTGATGGCTGCGGGAGCACTGTTTTCGGCTGACGGTTCCCCGGACTCGGACGATCTTGCCTTGTCGTTTGGAATCGGTCCAGTTGTAAGCGGAATCATGAAGGCTCATCTTTCTTTTCTGGCGGCGGATCAGGCTTGTCAGATGGGGCTGTTCTTCGGCGTTCCGGTAACGGATGGGAACGCTTGGCCGGAGATCACCCGCATTTCTGAGAGATTGCTCTCCGATTGGTTTGACCAAATACAATCCTTTGTCCGTTACGAACAGAAAGAGTTCGAAGAGATGCTCGAGCGTTGGACGGAATGGGGGACGGGGCGATTGATCGCTCCCGTTACCCTGAAGAAGGCCGGCATCCAATGGGTGAACCGCTTGCTCGATCTGATCGAGCAGGACTATGGAATTAAGATCGAGAGCGTGATCGGAGACAGGACACGGCTGATTGACGGGATACTGGAAGCGCCGGATTGGGCGTCTTTGCAGAAACAGTGCCAGGATTGCGCGCAGGCTGTGCAATTTTATTTGAACGTTACGAAAACCACACTGAAAGAAAAGGTGGTTCAAGAAATCAAAGCTTATCTGGAATCCCATTACCATGAAAATATCCAGCTCGACCAATTGGCGGAGCGGTTCGACCTTAACGCTTCCTATGTCAGCCACTTATATTCCAAATCGACCGGGCAGACGATTCTTGAATATGTCACGCTGCTGCGCATTCAACAGGCAAAACGGATGCTAAGGGAGAGCAGCTTCAAAATCTCCAAAATCTCGCAGAACATCGGGTATGATAACCAGCGGTATTTCTGCCAGGTGTTCAAAAAGCGTGTGGGCGTAAGCCCCGGCCAGTACAGAGAGGATCATATGATCACAATCGAAGAAAGCCGTTCGTCATGAGTTTATCTCAGCCCCCAAGGAAAGTTTCCGGAGCGGCAAAAAGGCCTGCGGCCTTCGTTCGCTAGTCAAGCGGACGCGGACTGCAGGCTGTTTCGATTCATCTCCTCTTTAGGAACTGACTGCATTCAGACGTTCTTTATCCGCCGAAGGCTTGGCGCTCCACGCCGTAACGGCCGCCGCCGCAAGCATAATGACGGACAGCGTCCCGCATAAAGCGGCGAATCCGAAGGGCATGAGCGTAGCGGCCAGGACTGGGCCCAGGCTCGCTCCGACGAAAACGAAAAATCCGTAAAGCGCCAGAGCCATGCCGCGTGCGGCCGAGCCCAATAGGGCGATCCGGGAAATGATCGACGGAACGGCCGCGGCGATTCCCGCTACAAAGACAACCGTCGCGGCGATGAACAACGACATATGAACGTTGGACAGTACCGCTTCCCCCGCTAATCCGGCCGCAGCGATGAGAAAGCCCGCTACGAGGACTCGAACAGGCCCGAAGCGGCGGATCCAAGAGCCGCAGAATAGTGCGCACACCATTCCGAGCATACTGATGAGTCTAAGCCAAAGAATACGCTCGGGAGACAGATGAAGCTGCTGCACCGCGAACTCGCTCAGCCCAAAGAACATAGCGACAAAGCTCATTAATATCGTTACCGCCGCCCCGTAAGCGACAAGCAGCGAGGGAATCCGGACCAGAGTGCGGAAGACTTCGAACACGCCGGGGCCGGCCGCGGGGCGTTCGGCATTCGGCCGGTCTTTCGGCAGCCGCAAGGAGATGACGATCAAAATGACGTAGATGAGGCTTAAACTGGAGAACACAGCTTTCATTCCCCAGTTGGCCGCCACTTCGGCGGAGAAGATCTGTCCGGCCACTCCGGCAAGCAAAAATCCGCAGCTCAGGTAAGAAATGACGTTCGGCCGCTGGGCCGGGGGAATCACATCGCTGACATAAGCAAGAGCGACCGGAGGAAATGAAGCGGCAAGAAAGCCTTGCGCCGCCCGCAGCCAGAGGAACGGGGTAAAGGTTGAGACCAGTTCCACGGATAAGGTGCATATGACAAGCAGAATGAGTCCCGCGAGCATCAAACACTTCTTAGGCACTCTATCGGACAACGTGCCGAAGAACAAATTCCCCAGGGCAAAAGCCATGCTGAAGATGCTGCTCGCCCAGACGGCCCGAATGGGGCTTACGGAAAATTCCGCGATCACGTAAGGCGTTAGCGGAATCATCACATACAGCAGCGACACGACAGCAATCCCCGACACGGTTAGCAGCAGCGCTGTATAAGCGAGATGAGATTTACTCATTTCAATAAATGAACCTCCTTTTCCATCGATGACGATTACGTAAACGTAATGGTTTGGGGATAAAAACACGGATTGGACTCCGCTTAGTTTGATATTTCATCAATCATCAGCTGGATCCGGGCCATGTTGCTCAGAATCTCCTGCCTGAATTGATCCAGAGCCTCCATCTTTTTGTCGGTCTGTTCCAGGTGCTTCGACAAGATTTCGAGAACCTTCCGCTTGCCTTTAATCATGGACGGCTCTTCAAAGTACAAATCGATGACGGATTGAATTTCATCCAGGCTGAGACCCAATTTTTTCAAAACGTTGACTTTGTACAGCCGCTGCAGCGTTTCATCCGAGTAATAGTGATATCCGTTACTTTCCTGCTCGACATTCCCCAGCAATCCTAGCTCTTGATAGTGGCGAATGGTCCGGGGCGTCACCCCGGCTCTGCGAGCCAGTTCTCCGATTAACATTTTTAATTCCATTTGCATCCTCCAACCATTACGTTAACGTCACAGTAAGTATAATGAACAGGGGGGCCGATGTCAAACGTTGCTGCCGTGACTCCCAAATCAGAAAGAACACCCTTACAAGCCAAGTGATAAAATAAGGTGGCAGCCTTACTGACCTTCACTTCCTCGATGCTGATTCTGCTTGTAAATTAAGTGGAAGGCGAAGCTTGCCCTTTGGCCCTCGGCCCGGATTATCCCGATGACTGCCGGAGCCGTCGATGCTTGATCGAGTTGCGAATTACCGGCAGGGGAAAGAAGGGCAGTGAAGGGTTTGTAACTTAACAGGCTCAAGCCGCAGTGAATGCGCCTCGGCTTGAGCCTGTTTTCTTTTATCTGCGATTTAGCTAAATATATGGAGTTAAAAGTGACTAGCTTGTCCTAAAACACCCGCCGCGCCGTCACGAACCGTTTCTTCCAGTAGTCGCTAAAGGCTTCGGTTCGGACGCCGTATTTCTCCGAATAGGTATGCAGCAGCTGGTTATCCCCCGAATAGATAGCGACATGCCCGATATTCAAATCGCGGGCGCCGAAGAACAGCAGGTCGCCTTTGCGCAGTTCGTCCAGCCCGACCTCCGTGCCGACCTTGGCCTGATCGTAGGACACGCGGGGAAGGTCTATCGCGAGCATATCCTGAAAGACGCGCTTCACAAAAGAAGAGCAGTCGAAGCTGCTTGTCTGATCGGGCGAAGCTCCGAATACATACGGAGCGCCAAGAAAGGTCTCGCCGTAGGTGACCAGCTCGTCCGTCTGCTTGTCTGTCAGGGACGGGCTGGTATAATCGGTGTACTTCGGTTTCGCCGATATGTATCCCGTTTGGTTATCCTGGGTTCGCACCTCCAGCCAAAAGGCGTCCACTTCGCGGACGACGTGAATCTTCGCGCCCGTTGGCAGCAGTTCCAGAATGTTTGAGCCGCCGCGGGCATCCGTTGAACTGCCGCCAACAACCGGCGAACGGCCAACCTTTGTCAGCGAAGGGGCTGCCGCATCCGGCGAGCTACTGCCTGAATCCGGCGAGCTGCGCAGATTGACGCCCCACCGGATGGACGTCTCGAAGGTCATCGTAGAGATTTGGACGGAGTGGGCCGCCTGGTCCCAGGTAACGGTGCTGCCCAGGGCTTCGCTGACGAAGCGCAGCGGAACCATGGTATATCCCCCGGATATTTGTCCGGGAGCATTAAGCTGCACCGTCCGATCGTTCACCATGGCTGTAAGATCGCCTATGCGGTAGGTCAGGGTAGTGCTGTCCTTCGTTGCCGTGACCGTCTTGTCCGTATTGTTCCAGGAAAGCTTGGCCCCCTGCCCCTCAAACAGGCGGCGCATCGGAACGAGCAGCGTACCGTTCACATTCACCGGCTCCGCCCCGGGCTGAAGCTGCGAGCCGTCCAGATAGATGGATATCGGCGCGGGAACCGTTTGGGACGGCTGAGTAGTCTGAGCATCCGGAGCCATCTGAACGGTCCCGGCGGCCTGAACGGTTCCGGCCGTTCGGGAATTCGTTTCAGCCGGTTGGGCGGGCGGCTTGGCCGCTTCCTCCGCCCGTGCTGAGGCTGAGAATAGCAGGGACAGGGCCAGTGCGGAAAGGAGCGCGTTTTTTCGTATCGTCATGAGTTCATCACCTTGTAGATTGATTTGTTATGTATAGTTAGACTAAGAAAACACGAAATGGTTTTGTTTGACGATTGAGTTATCGCATTGACGATCACCCCAAAATGAATTAGAATCGACCTATCTATTACAGGCGATGGAGTTCGCCGTAACCGCCGCGAGGCTGATGACTCCTACCAGAGGATCTTTACTTCCCTGGTAGGAGTCTGTTTTTTTATGAATATTTATATAACGAAGGGAAAGAAGAAGATGAATGCAGTAAGACAGAAGTGGGCCCAGTGGGCTGAACAACGCGTGTTTGCGGCGCTTGTAGGCACGCTGCTCAAATGGATCGTTCTCGGGAGCGGTGTAGGCATACTATCCGGCACGGCCTCCGCCTTTTTTCTGAAAAGCCTGGACTATGTGACCGATGTGAGAATAGCCAACCCGTGGCTGCTGTTCCTTCTTCCGCTCGGGGGCGCGCTGGTCAGCTTCCTTTATATGAAGGTTGGCAAGAACAGCGGGAAGGGAAACAACCTGATTCTTGAACAAATCAGCAGCGGCAATGAGACGATTCCGCTTAGAATGGCGCCGCTCGTCTTGTTCGGAACGCTTGTCACTCATTTGTTCGGAGGGTCCGCAGGCCGGGAAGGGACAGCCGTTCAAATGGGCGGAAGCCTGGCCGAATGGTTCGGGAAAATCATCCGCGTCCGGCCCACCGACCGCAAAATCCTGCTGATCTGCGGCATAAGCGGCGGGTTTGGCTCGATTTTCGGCACGCCTTTGGCCGGTACGGTATTCGGCTTGGAGGTTCTGGCCATCGGGCTGATTCGGCATGAGGCGCTGATTCCGGCTTTTGTGGCCGCTTTTACGGGCAATCTGGTCACCACCTCGTTCTGGGGCGTTTCCCACATTCATTATCATATCGGCGCGGTGCCCGAGTTAACGTGGATCGTCGTTCTTAAGGTCGTATTCGCTGCGATTCTGTTCGGGTTGACCAGTATATTGTTCAGTGAAATGACCCATGCGCTGAAAAAAGGGTACGCCAAGCTGTTCAAGAACCCTGTGCTCAAAAGCGCCGTGGGGGGCGTTGTTATTATCGGTCTGGTCTATTTGCTCGGAACGCGCGATTATTTGGGGCTGGGCATCCCGCTGATTCAGAGCTCTTTTACGGAGATCGTGTCTCCGTTTGCTTTCTTGGGCAAGCTTGTCTTTACTTCCCTTACCTTGGGAGCCGGATTCCAGGGAGGCGAGGTCACCCCGCTGTTCGCGATCGGGGCCACTCTGGGGAACGCGCTGTCCGGTTTTCTGCATCTGTACACTCCTTTTTTGGCGGGCCTGGGGTTTATCTCCGTCTTTTGCGGGGCGACCAACACGCCGATTGCCTGCTTTTTGATGGGGATTGAATTATTTGGAGCGGACGCTGCCGTTTACATGTTCATGGCTTGTCTGGTCAGCTATCTGTTCTCGGGGCATACGGGCATTTATACCTCCCAGCAAATCGGAGTATCCAAAAGCTATCTCCTGCCGATTCCTCAGGGCACAACCCTGTCGGCGGTGAAAAGTATAGTAAAGAAGAAAGACGAGCCCGTTTCCGCGGCCGAGAAGCGATAGAGGCGAAACATCTGCCGTGTGAAAACAATGCGCGGATGATATAATAAAGAAAGTCTTAGACGAAAGGGAATTACGATATGGAAATTGCGGAATGTAACGGACTTGTGGCCGGTTGGCTGGCGCTGACCCATATTCAGAGCAATATGGCGGGCAAGCTCGAACAAGCGCTGCAAGAAAGGCACCGGATGTCCCTGAAGGAATTCTATATGCTGCTGTTCCTGTCCGATGCCCCCGGGAAGAAGCTGCGACTGCAGCAGCTCGAATCCATGGTGGGTCTGAGCCAGAGCGCCATGTCGCGTCTGGTCAGCCGGTTCGAGGCCAAGGGCTGCGGAGCGATGAAAAGACATATTTGCGAGGAAGACCGCAGAAGCGTCTATACCTCCTTAACTCCGATCGGCCAGGAAAAGGTGGATAAGGCGTATGCTACTTTTCAGTCCGTCCTTTTGGACGCCCTGCCGGAGCGGGAGCTTAAAATTCTGCTGCAGCAGCTTATTGAAGCGAAGGGCCAGTCAGCGGATTCATGAAATGCGGCGCGGACAGACCGCTGTCAAGGTAAAGATAAGCCCTTGATTCATCAATCTCCTGATGGATTAAGGGTTTTAATAATTAAGGGGATGAAATGATCCTCTGAATGATCTTCTGGGAGGGAGACATGAAAGAGCAGGTTAGCGAATCGAAATATACGCAGCAGCATCTGGCGAACGAACGGACATATCTGGCCTGGATTCGCACGGCGGTCGCGCTGGCGGGTCTCGGCTTTCTGGCCGCCGGCATCGTGTTCCGGGATTCCCGTTACAGCGGAATCGGCCACATTGTCGCGGCGGTCGCGGGCATTTCGGCGGTGCTGCTCGGCGGAGGCGTGGTAGCGGCAGCTACAGGCGATTATATGCGAAAAAGAGAAGGAATCAACAACGAACAGTTCCGTTCGTCTTCTTCGCTCATCCGGCTGGTGTTTGTCTCGCTGACAATCATCGAAGTGCTGCTGATTGTGCTGGTCGTGTTGATGCTGTTGTCCTCTTAGAATCGTTGCGGCATAATAAAAGATTATGACCTTTTGCGTCAGAGGTCCATTTGAGGAGGAACACGGTGAAGAACAGAACCGGCATCATGGTTGCCGTCTCGATTATCCTGATTATCATCAGCAGTCAGATTAACGCCTACGAATCCAGAATGCTGGGTGCGCTGCAGCAGCTTTTGCTCGGACTCGGCCTGGTCGGCTGCCTGCTCGCCATGTGGAAATTTATGAAGAGCGGCAAGACCAAGAAATGATCGATGGATAAAAAGCCGCGGATTACAGCGGAGGCATTCTTAAGGGAGGCATTTTTGCGTCCGGGGGAAGAGAACTCTGAGGGGTTCGTCTAAGCATAAGCATCGCAAGCATTGTAAGCTTCAGCATTGTAAACTTCGTAATCATTGTAAGCAACGTAAGCAACGTGAGCAATGTGAGCAACGTAAGCAACGTAAGCAACGTAAGCATTCGCCTCGTAGTCAGCCCAAACGGGCTGGATCGCTCTTGTGACTTCTATAAACCTTCCTTCGGGAAGGTTTTGTACATTACCTTTGGATGAACGGGAAAACCTCCGGTTTATTCCTCTCAAAAATCGATTTCTTGCCTACAAAAGGGAAAAACTCCTGCTTATTGGACAATTCTGCTTCATTTCAGGCAAAACCGGCAGATTAAACAGGAGAAATTCCCGTTTAGTGCTGCCAGAGGGTTGTTTTCATGTGAATAAACAGGAGAAATTCCATTTCGTCTCCTCCCTGAATGCAGCAAGACGCTTCTTGAAATGAAGCGGCTTCCCCTGTATTTCCGCGGCTTTTTGGGTTCAGCACTCCCGCCGCTAGGGTCGGTTACGCCTGTTGGTCCGCGCCGTATATAGTCCGGACGCTTGGCGCCGGTTCGTCCGGCTGGAGCGTTTTCAGCTCTGTTTTCCGCGACCGGTGATGAAGGAAGTAATAGAGAATCAGCGCCAAAACCGAAATCGTTCCGGCCCAGAGATACATCGTCCGGTAATCCGTATGGGCTGCGATGATGCCCAAAATATAAGAACCGAGGCCGAAGCCGAGATCGAACAGCACGAAATAGGTCCCGGTGGCAAGCGCCCGCCGGTGAATGGGAGCCGCCTGGATAGCCAGGGTCTGAAAGCTTGGAAGAATGGCGCCGTAGCCCAGTCCGATCAGCCCCGCCGTGGCCAGAAATTCCGGAACGGAGGATACCCGGCTGAGCCAGATCATGCCCGCAATGAACAAGAGGATGCCTGGATAGACGAGGACATGGGCTCCTCTGCGGTCGAACAGACGGCCGGTAAAGGGCCGGGAAATAAGCACCAGGGCCGCGAATACGATGAAAAAGTAACTTGCGACGGCGCCGAGGCCGATCGACTTGGCATAGACGGAGATAAACGTCGACAGTGATCCGTACGAAAAAGCCAGAACAAATCCGGACAAGGACACCGGCACGGATTTGGGCTCGATATACCGCCTGATGTTCCAATTGCCGAGCGTATGCGGCCGGGGCGTATGGGAAGGAACGGGAGTCAAAATGCCGCAGAGACAGGCGAGCAGCGCAAATACGCTGATGGTAACGAACAGCAGGCGGAAGCCGGCGTGCGCAGTGATCGTGAGACCGATAAACGGGCCCATAACCATCGCGAGGCTCATGAACAGGCTGAAATAGCCGATGCCTTCGCCCTTGCGGCGTTCCGGAATGACATCAAGCACGATGGCCGAGGTGGCGGTCGCCCCGATCCCGAAGGAGATGCCGTGGATAAAACGAAGCAGCAGCAGAGCGGCATAGCTGTGAATGAACAGGTACAGCAAGGAGCAGCCCGTAAACAGCAGGAGCGAGCCGACCACTAGCGCCTTGCGGTTGACCTCGTCGAGCCATCGACCAGCCAGCGGCCGGAATATAACGGAGGCGATGACGAACACGGTGGTCACCAGTCCAATATTTTGCTTGCTTCCGTGCAAATTTTCCAGAACGAAAGCGGGCAGCGTCACCGTCAAAATATAAAAGGTCATAAAAATAAAAAAGCTGCTGAGGCATATGGTCAAAAAATGACGGTTCCACAGGCGGTCCTTTTCCAAAGGCAATCTCTTCTTTCCATAATAGTTGTTATAACAAGTATATGAGGGGAGGGCGATTTTGTCAAATTGACAATATCCGTCGTTTGGATGGAAACCCGTTATGTAACGACCCGAAGAGCCTTCAGGCGAAAAAGGAGTTGACCTTAACACTGGTGTCAGGGTCTATAATGAATGTAAACATTCTCAAATCCGGAGAGAAATGCTATGAAAATAGGCGAGCTTGCCAAATTGACGGGCGTCAGCGTCCGGTCGCTTCGATACTACGAGTCACAAGGTTTGATTTCGCCGGTCCGTCTGGCCAACGGTTACCGCGAATACTCTCCGCTTGCCGCGGAGACGGTGGAAACGATCAAGCTGTATTTGAATTTGGGACTGACGACAGAGCAGATCGCGGGCTTTTTGCACTGCGTGCTGAAGAACAAAGAGGCGTTCTGCGCGGAGGTGATGCCGCTGTATGAATCCAAGCTGGAGGAGATTGAGCGCCAGCTGCACCAGTTGACGCAGATCAAGCTTAATTTGGAGGAAAGAATGGCTTCCATCCGCCGGGAGCGGGAATTGACCGGTGCGGACTTCCAAGCTAAATCAGGAGAGGAATGATTCAAAATGGCGATTAAACATGCGGAAACACCCGAGGTTCTGCGGGAAGCGGTGGAGGGCGGCGGCATTGTGCTTGCAGACTACGGCGCAGCCTGGTGCCCGCCCTGCAGAAATCTGCTGCCCATACTGGAGGACCTGGACCGGGATTACGGAGACGCGGTGACCGTTGTAAAGATAGACTGCGACGAGCTGCCCGAGCTTGCCGAGGAAGCCGGCGTCATGAGCATGCCGACCGTAATTGTGTACAAGGGCGGTGAGCCGGTGGAGAAGCTGGTCGGACTAAGTCCGAAATCCGTCTATACCGGTGTGCTCAGCCGGCATCTTGCGTAAGCACTAATCCGTCGATAACACCTGATAGAGCGGCGCAGATCAAAGGGCCTGCTCAGGCAAGGGGGTCACCCCTGTGAAATAGCGTCAATGCAAACAAGCGACCTTTCACCGGTATTGGAACGGTGAAGGTCGCTTTGGCTTGACCTGGCTTGGATAAGTGACTGTAACGCCCCTCCTCGGAATTGAACCCTGTATCGATGCCAACAGAATCCCCCACTTCATGCGTAAGCTAAGTGGGGGAGAGTTCACGCGGCGGCTTAAGTTTTCTATCCTTTCATTGACCAAGAGTGGCCTTTACGGTACCCAGATCCTGTGAGGGCTTGAACGAACGATTATGCTTGCTCAAGGCCGGAACTTGCGTAAACGAAGAACGATGAAGGATGAGCGATGAACGGGAAAACCTCCCTTGCATTTTCCTGAAAACCGGCATTTCAGCCAATAAGTAGGAAAACCTCCCGCTTATTGGCGGGTTTTTTAGCATTTCCGGCTGATGAGCCGGATTAAAAGGGAGTTTTTCCACCCTGTACTTGTTCCAGGCCTCATTATTAAAAAATAAGAGGGAATAATTCCGCTTCGTCTGTCCGGCTGGAGCCGCAAGAGCCGGAGCTTTTTCTGCTTAAGATTATGAGGGGGGCATGGCCAATACCGGCGCTCATTCCTGCTCATTCCTGTACGGCGGCGGTTTGACTTTGGGCTTCCGGCACGTCGACGACGGTGTTCCGGCGAAGCGCGTCCGTCAGTTCGGCTTGAAGCTTATCTAAGAAGGAATTCCACGTATTGCGGCTGGCGCCCAGTTCCTTGCGGCCGATGTTCTCCAGCTTCTCCAGCCACATGCGTTTGTCGGTGATTTCACCGAGTTCCGACTGGATGTCTTTATATATCGTTTCATTCGCGTGAAACTTCCGGTCCAGCGAGAAGGACGCCGCGCTTGCGGTGTAACGGATACGCTTGGCCAGCAGCCTCAGCTTGTGCAGTTCGTCCAGCGCCTCCCGGGATGCCGGGTTCTCCTGTTTGAACAGTTCCTTGCACTGTTTCTTCTGCTGCTCGAAAGCGACTTCAAGCTCGCGCATCGCGACATTGACATCCTGATCGGAAACGAGGGCGGGCAGACGTTCTTTTACAAATTCATTCCATTTGCCGCCGGGCTCGCCTTCCAGCAGCCCGGGCAGCTCGTCGGCCAATTTCCCGCGCTGCCGTTTGCGCCTCTCTTTTTGATGCAGAATGACCGCTTCCAGCAGCTTGGCGGTCTTCTTATCGCCTTCGAGCCTCGCTTCCTTCCGCCGCTTCTTGAAGGACTGGATGAGCACGTCGGCATCCCTTACCTTGCCCAGACGCTTCTGGGAGCGCTTGAACACCGCGCGGAGACTTGAGGCATCCTCGGGATCGAGAATGGACAGCAGCGTGATCAGCTTGCGGCTGCTCACCCGCGCCTGATGAACAGCCTCGTCGTCAAAATCCTTCAGCGCCTCTTTTCCGTAATTCAGATAGCTTCTGTACAACTCCGACATGGCTTGCTCCCATTGCTGTGACCGGCTTGCCTCGGAATTTTGGACTCTCGTGCCTGTTGACATTAGTTATCACTCCCAACTCATAGTCACCTGCGGGACCGTGTTTTAGAAGATGTAGCATAGCGGTAATAAATGGTGTGTAACCTTTTGTGTATTCAGAGCGTCTTAATTTTAGAATAGCGTGATTATAGTCACATTACAAATATATCCGGTGAAAGGGTGAGACAGATGTTTAAAAAAATAGCGGCGGTCTGGATCGGCCTCGGTCTAACCGCTACGATTACGGGATTGGGTTCTGGCGGCACGCACTCCGCACAGGCTGCTGTCCCGGCCAGAACGGTGTCCGTGACAATCAATGGGGCAACTCTGAAGCTTCAGTCTCAGGCTTATGTCAAGCAAGGAAGAGTGATGGTCCCCCTTCGAGAAATGGCGGCAGGGATGGGAGCGCAGCTGTCCTGGGATGCGGCGACCCGCACGGCGACGATCCGGAAAGCTCCGTACCTGGCCAAAATCACGGCCGGCAGCAGCCGGGCGGTGAGGGACGGAGGAACCGTCCTTCTGGATGCTCCGGCCGAAATCCGCAGCGGCCGGGTGTATATTCCGCTGCGCTTCTCGGCAGAGAGCTTGGGCGGGACGGTAACCTGGAACGTGCGGACGGGCACGGCCAAAATTGTCCTGCCGCTTGACCCGGTGAGCGCGAAGGCGGCCATTTCGGACCGCGCCGAAGAGGCGGTGCTGGCGCTGAAGAAGAAAGACTGGACCACTCTTTCTTCCATGATCCATTCCAAGGGTGTTCGCTTCTCGCCGTACGGGCATGTAGACACCGCGAAGGACATTGTATTGAGCTGGAGCGAAATCGCGGCGGTCGGCGCGGATCAAACCGTCCGGACCTGGGGCGCCTATGACGGTACAGGTGATCCGATAAAGCTGACCTTTGCGCAGTATTACAATAAATTCATATACAGCGCCGACTTTGCGGACGCGCCGGAAATGGGCTACAATCAGACCATCGGCACCGGCAATTCGCTGAATAATGCGCGGAATGCGTACCCGGATGCTATCTTGGTCGAATACCATTACGACGGGTTCGATCCGCAGTATGCCGGCATGGATTGGCAGAGCCTGCGGCTTGCATTCGTCAAGGAAGGCGGGCAGTGGATGCTGGTAGGCATCATACATGATCAATGGACCATTTAAGCGAAATCAGCCCATCAAGTGGATTGAACGAGCATCATCCCAATCCGGCAGGAGCGCTTCCCGGACGCATGGCGATCTTTGAACATCTGTCCGGCAGCTCTGCGGAAAAAGAGGGGGACGGCGATATGCTGATCCCCTTTGCCTTTGAAGAAACGCTGTGCCGGGATGTCGGCGCGGGGCTTGCGCCTCCTTCGGTGCATCTGTGGAGCCATCCCGGCGGAGTGGCGCTCGGACTCAGGGACAGCCGGCTGCCCTGCGCAAGCCGGGCGATGATGAGCCTGGAAGCAAAGGGCGTCCGCACAGCGGTCAGACATTCCGGCGGCGCGGCGGTGCCTCTGGATGACGGAGTCGTCAACGTATCCCTGATTTTGCCCAAAAGCCGGGGAACACTCGACTTTCACCGCGATTTCCGCCTTCTGGCCTCCCTGATTGCTGAGGCGGCAGGCTTCTCCCACCCTTCCGCCGCCGCGCGAATCACGGCGGGAGAAGTCAAAGGCTCTTACTGCCCCGGCGATTACGACCTGTCCATCGGGGGCCGGAAATTTTGCGGCATCGCCCAGCGGCGGCAGAGCCATGCCTACTTTGTGCATGCTTTCGTCGTTGTGAGCGGCTCGGGACGGGAGCGCGGCGAATTGGTGCGCCGCTTCTACGAGGAAGCCGTCTGCGGCGCTTCGGGCCTGGACTATCCCGCGGTGCGGTCCGAGACCATCGGCGGACTGGGTGAGCTGGGCGGCCCGGATTCGGCGGCCGTGTTCGCGGAAGGAGTCCGGCAGGCGGTTGCCGCCCGGGGCACGGAGCTGGCCACGGCTGCCGATCTGGCGGCGGAGACCGGCTACAGTCTCGGATACGGCGATCCAAGGGTGCTGGAAGCAGCAAAGATGCTGCGCGAGCGGTACGCCCAGTGAGAGGTGTTTGAGCGGCGTTATAGATATGCGGCTGTCCTATATGCAAATGCTAAGAAGCCAGCAGGTCTTTCGGTTATCGAATGACTTGCCGGCTTCTGTTGTTCTATTCGACATTTCCTCCATCGGATCTGGTCAGGAATCGGACAATCGCTCCAATATCAATTGACGGGGTCAGGGTGATTGCAGTTGGTTGCAGTTTTGGTTCAGCGCCCTGCAAAACAGCCCAAGTACAGCCTTTTTTACCCAAAGTGTTTATTCATAAGGAATTCCTGCTATCATGCAGGAATTTGAGGCTGTGCTGACTGAATTTGATGCTGAGCGAGGAAATACATGTATTTTCGTAGGCATGTAATACAATAGCTGTTCGCAGGCGATCAAAAGATGCACAATTTCAGGTTTTTACATTATTTGCTTATCATGCCCTGAATTACATGTACACGGAGCTTAAGGCAGGATCACGGTGAAACTGTCAAATTTGATTTTTCCCGATGCTTTCGGAGTAAACTCGATCGGTGTCTCTGTGCCGTCCCGGTCAATCGCAACCCCGCCGCCCATGCTTGGAAAAGACAGATGAGGAGTGAATGTTAAGATTTTTGTACCGGCTGGAAGCGGATCGAACAGTTGGGTGCCGGTAGAGTATTGTTTTCCGCCGCTGATCCAGCTCTTGGCTCCACCAGAGTGATTGCCCAGTGCATGCCCTGTTTCATCGACAGCAATGAATGATATATAGTTGACTAAATCATCGGTTTCCGAGGATACCGCATTGTATGTGAGCCGTATTCCCGCTGGGCCTGTTGTTATTTCGGGTACCGCCAGGTCGATGCCGCCAGCCTGCTGCTTATGATCAATGGTTACCAGTTTGGTATCGGCTTGCGCAATTACGGGTATGGAGAACTCCCACTGCTTGCTGTCTTCGGCTTGGAAGGTTAGACCCAGCTTGAACTGATCCGGAAGATCCGTAGGGGGATCGATTTCCAAAATGCCGGTACGATAGGTCGGGGTGATTATCGTTTGTTTTTCGCTGCCGGAGAAACCCTTCACTTTTCCGTTGACAGTGAGACCTGGCCTTAAATTGGAATAAGCTTCTCCCATCGGCTTCTCCGTTTCCAGCGAGTACCCGATACTTAAACGTGTCCCGTCATAGAACACCTCGTTAATGGTAAGCGAGACGCCGCCGGATATCTTGGTTACACCAACCGCGGCAGTTAATCCATTGTCGCTGACGCGCTTCAAACCGCTGTCCCCGTACTGGCTGAATACCGACCCAAGAACCGGAATTTGCGAAACAAGGTTTGCCATTGCCGGAGACAAGGCCGCTGAACCAAGCAAAAGGCCAAAAGCTACCGCTACCGCCCCCGTTCTGTACAAGATCTTTTTTCGTCTGGATGGCTTTCCATTCGCGGCGGCTTCCTGAACCGTCTTTGTAATGATTGCGTCCAGCTTGTCATAGGGTACCGGAATGTTGTCGATTTCTTTTTTATAGGAATGAATCTCTTGGATCATCGCAGCTGGCTCCTTTCAGCTTTTTTCGTAGAATCGCTAGGCCCCGGTGAATATTCGTCTTTACTGTTCCTTCCGGGTAGTCCACAATTTCAGAAATCTGTTTAACCGAGTAATCTTTGTAGTAGCGAAGCAGCAGCACCGTCTTGTATTTCTCTTCAAGCGTCTCCACAGCCTCAAGAAGATCGAGCTGATCCTCCAGCTGAAGTTGATACGAATCCTCGATATATTCAAGCGATTCCGGACTCATGGCGGTAACCTTGCGGTTCTTTTTTAAGAAGGAAATGGCTGTATTAATCAGAATCCGCGTGAGCCAGGTGGAAAAATACCGGCTGTCCTGCAGCGAGGATATCGACTTGAACGCCTTATACACGGTCTCCTGAAAAACCTCCAGCGCATCCGACTCATTTCTCATGTACACATAGGCCATTCTGTAGAGCTTCTCTTTCTCTGCATGAATGAGCGCTTGAAAAGCGTCCGGATCGCCGCGCATGGCGCGAGGGACCAAATCTGCCGTAGTACTCATGAACCCGCCTCCTTTTCTCCTTAATTAGAGATTTTCGGCCCAAGAAACGTTTCAACTTCTTTCTTTTTTACATCATCGCCCGCAGGCGAATGAACGGCTTGTAACATAAATCATATAAAAATTAATCTTTTACAATTTATATAAGAGAAAGAGCTTCCGAGATTAAACGCACAGGAATTTGGATTTTTTTTATAAAAAGGAGAGAACTACTGATGAACAAAACTCTTAACAACGATTTTACCGAAATTATTACAAAACGCCGATCGATCAGGAAATACGACCCTGACGTAAAAATCAGTAAAGAGGAAATGACGCAAATTCTTACGGAGGCGACGCTGGCGCCTTCTTCGGTCAACATGCAGCCCTGGCGTTTTCTCGTGATCGAAAGTCCGGAGGGTAAGGCGGCCTTGGCCCCGCTCGCCATGTTCAACAAGGTGCAGGTGGAGACTTCCGCGGCGGTGATTGCCATTTTCGCGGATTTGAACAGTTTCGACTACGCCGAAGAGATTTACGGCACCGCCGTAGAGCGCGGCTGGATGCCGGCTGAAGTGAAGGAAAGACAGATCGCCGGGCTGACCAAGTATTTCGCTACCCTGCCGCCGCAAGTCAACAAAGAGACCGTGCTGATTGACGCCGGTCTGGCCACGATGCAGCTTATGCTGGTCGCCCGCGCCCACGGCTACGATACGAATGCGATCGGCGGCTATGAAAAGGACAAGGTCTCCGAAGTCTTCGGTATGGATAAAGAACGGTATGCGCCCGTAATGCTTCTCTCCATCGGCAAAGCGGCGGAGGAAGGCTTCAATTCGGTTCGACTGCCGATCGACAAAATCGCCGAATGGAAATAATTAGATTTGAAGCGTAAAATATAGAGGAACACGACAAGGAGGGAAATCGAAATTATGATCATTATTCATGCCGTTTTTCATGTGAATCCGGAACGCAGAGAGACCTTTTTGGTCGAGACGGGGCCGCTGGTGGCCGCTAGCCAGGCGGAAGAGGGAAACCTGTCCTATGAATTGTACGAGCATTCGGAGCAAAAGAATGTGTTCATCATGGTCGAAACCTGGCGTGATTCCGAGGCTGTGAAGTTCCATAACGCAACCAGCCATTTCACAGCATTTGCGGGCAAGGCGGGGGAATTCCTGTCCGCGCCGCTGGACGTGAAGGTATATAGCGCCGAACAGGCAAACGTGTAACGGCGGGCCTATCCCTTTAGCTCTCGGCAGCTGCCGACAAGAGCTTCCACGGAGGTTTAGCGACCTTAGGAGAAACGGCTGCACCGCACCCTTACAGGGCGGCGCAGCCGTTTTTTCATGTGAGAATTTATGGCTGAAACGGAATTGCCTTTGTAGGGGCGGCATGTGGTTGACCACCGTCATGTGACGCCAAACACCGCGCGCTTGGAGCTTTACGCGGTGCGGGAGAGGATTTTTTTGGGGCCGGAGGGCCGCTCCATCAGGTGTACAACTCGGGTCTCCGGTCGGCGAATACCGGAATTTGACGCCGGGCTTCCCGCACTTTGGCCAGATCAAGCTCACCGGACACGATTTCTTCCCCTTCGCCCGCTTCGCAGACAATTTCTCCCCAAGGATCGATAATCATCGAGTGCCCGGCAAAAACATTGGCGGGATCGGAGCCCGCCCGGTTGCAGGCGACAACATAGCATTGATTCTCAATCGCCCGGCTGACAAGCAGAGCGCGCCAGTGGGCAAGGCGCGGCAGCGGCCATTCGGCGGCGGCGAACAGCACCTCGGCACCGGCAACCATATGGGCGCGTATCCATTCCGGAAACCGGATATCGTAGCAGATAACGCCGGCGCAGGGAGTCCCGTCGAGATCGAACAGGCCTTTGGACGAGCCCGGCTGGAGATACAGGTGCTCATCCATTAGACGGAACAGATGCAGCTTGCTGTATTCCAAGACAGGCAGACCCTCGCGGTTCACGGCGAACATGGTGTTGGTTGCGCCGCCCCCGCGCTGCCAGGCGGTGGAGCCTGCGACAATGTTGATGCCGTATTCTTTGGCCAAGCCGCCGATAAACGCTAATGCCGCCGTTCCTTCGGGATCGGCCATTTCGCCAAGACGCGTCAGGTCGTAGCCGGTCGTCCACAGCTCGGGCAGCAGGAGACAGTCCGGCTGCCTTTCAGCCGCAAGGCGGATGGCGCGCTCCGCTGAAGCGTAGTTGGCCACCGGATCGCCGAAGGCGATGTCGAGCTGAAGCAGGGAAACTTTCATTTGGCGGTCCACCTCCTTATGTATAGCACTATACGTTTCCCTGTTGCTCAAAGCAACATGGAGCCCCGGCTTGTCTTCTCTGGGACAGCCCCGACATTGACAAAACCGGCTGAGGGAAGTAAAAAAAGAGGAGATACCGGAAGAAAAGAGGTAGGGGACATGAAAATATCGATAACCCGCACCGCAGAGCGCCATGGCGAAGTCTATTTCTCCTCGGCCTATGGCGAGGGCAAGGGGCAATGGCTTGGCGCTTCCCCATATGTTCTTGGAGAGGAATACGAGGCCGAATTTGAACTTCCCGAGCTCTTCATCAAATGGGTTGACCTCGTCCCGGTGCCCGGGCAGCCGCTGGCGATCTCGATGGAAGCGGGCAAGAACGTTCTGACCGGTACGCTGGAGGATATCGAGGAGGACGGAACGGCCTATCTGCGGCTCGGAGAGTCGCTGATTATGTTCGAATGCCTCGGCGAGCCTATGGCGATTGGCGGCACTGTGGAGCTTACGGCCGGAATCCTCCGCATCTATCCGGCCGCTTACTAGCGCCGGAAGGGCCCTCCATTTCGGCGTGCGGCGGTTCAGCGGCCGAAGAGGTGGGAGAAGCCGGGCTTGTGCGCGGTTACTTCCGCGGGTATGCTTAATTAAAGAAGCTGTAAGGAGCAGAAGCGATATGAACAGTGATATTCAGCAATTTAAAAGCGAGTTTTTCAAGGCGTTGGCTCATCCGATGCGCATCCGCATTTTGGAACTGCTAAGCGAAGGGGAGAAGAACGTTAACGAGATGCAGGCGATTCTGGGTTCGGAGGGCTCCGCCGTATCGCAGCAGCTCGCCGTTCTGCGGGCAAAGAACGTGGTGAACAGTGTGAAGGAGGGCACCTCGGTCATCTATTCGCTCCGTGATCCGCTGATCAAGGATCTGCTGGCTGTGGCCAAGCAAATCTTCGATAACCACCTGGTCAACGCCATCTCTCTGCTTGAGGAGATCCGCAGCGAATAAATGCTGCGGCTCCCGCAAGGTTTAAATTGAAGGCGTTCTCAGGCGGTGCGGCTGCGGAGGATCGAGGCTTTTTAGGATTGACAACGAAAAAAGACAGGAGTAATGTGTCATATATATTCAAATAATCAGATATTCAAAGAAAAGAAGGTTATAACATGATCGGATGGAGCCGATTTCAGGACTACAGCATGAGTTCTCTGCGGAAGGACCTTGTTTCCGGCGTAATTGTCGGCGTTATTGCCATTCCTCTGGGAATGGCTTTTGCCATTGCATCGGGCGTCAAGCCGGAATACGGCATTTACACGACGATCGTCGCCGGCATTCTGATCTCTCTGTTTGGAGGATCGAGGTTTCAGATTGGAGGCCCGACTGGGGCTTTTATCCCGATTCTGTTCGCCATTGGGGCGGAGTATGGCTACGAGAATCTGCTCATTGCGGGCATGATGGCCGGTATTATTCTTGTCTTAATGGGTGCGCTCCGGCTCGGCGTCCTGATCAAATTCATCCCTAAACCCGTCACGATCGGATTTACGGCAGGCATCGCCGTCATCATCTTTACCGGACAGATCGCCAGCTTCCTTGGTCTCAAGGGCATAGAGCGGCATGAGAAGTTCGTGGACAACATGCGCGAGATCGGCCGTCATCTTTCGACGATTAATCTATACAGCATCCTGACCGCGGCAATCTGCCTGGCGGTGGTGCTGCTGGCGGTCCGGTTCGCCCCGAAGGTGCCGGGCTCGCTGATCGGCCTGATCGTTGCCACTGTAACGGCAGCTCTGTTCTTCAGCGGCAAGGTCACGACGATCGGCTCGGCTTACGGAGACATCCCGAACACGCTGCCAAGCTTCCACTTCCCGGTTATTACCTGGGATCGGATCGGATCGCTGCTGCGGCCCGCGTTCCTGATTGCGATGCTGGGCGCGATTGAGTCGCTGCTGTCGGCCGTCGTGGCCGACGGGATGAGCTGCAGTCGGCATGACAGCAACCGCGAACTGATCGGACAAGGCATCGCCAACATCGCGGCGCCGCTGTTCGGCGGGATTCCGGCGACCGGCGCGATAGCCCGGACGGCGACCAATATCAAGAGCGGGGCCGCTTCCCCGCTGTCCGGCGTGATTCACGGTGTCGTGGTATTCCTGATTCTGCTGCTGTTCGCCCCGTATGCTTCCAGTATTCCTCTGGCGGCGATGTCGCCGATTCTGATGGTGGTCGCCTGGAATATGAGCGAACGGAAGGCGTTTCTTCATCTGCTCAAGACGAAGACGGGAGATTCGCTGGTGCTGCTGATTACCTTTCTGCTTACGGTCTTCGCCGATCTGACGGCGGCCGTGGAAGTGGGTCTGGTGCTGGCCGTTATCCTGTTCGTGAAACGGATGGGCGAGGTTCATCTGGTCTCCAAGGTGCTGCCCGATCCGGAGTCGGTTAAAGTGGGGCCGCATATGGTCTCCGAGGAGCATGACTGCCCGCAGATCGGCATTTACAACGTGGAAGGCCCGCTGTTCTTCGGGGCGGCGTACCGTTTTGAGAACACGATGCCCGGCGCCGGGCCGGATCAGCCGAGAGTAGTTCTCCTGCGGATGAGCAAAGTGCCGCTGATGGATACGACCGGCGAGAGCAATCTGGCGGAGCTTGTTAGGCATTTGGAAAGTTCGGGCGGCAAGCTGCTCATCTCCTGTATACAGCCCCAGCCGCTTGAGCTGCTGCGGAAGACCGGACTCTACGAGCGGATCGGCGCTTCCCGGTTCTACGATCATACGGGGGAGGCCATCAATGAAGCGCTCCAGACCGTTTCCCGGGAGCAGTGCATCGGCTGCCGGCATGCCGCCTTCCGGGAATGCGCCGCCTTGTCCGGTTATGAAGAAGCGCAGAACCGGCTTGGCTTCAAGGCGCGCTCCAATCCGAAAGTCGCCCGCTGACCGTTTGGCGGCGGAGCAAAGTGAAGATAAACCTTGAAAACCGCCCGGGCGAACAGCGCCCGGGCCTTTTTGGGTGGACGGGGGCCTTTCTTCTTCTATACAATGGGGGAATATACATTATTATCGCTGATAAGGAGAATGCAAACCGATGAAGGAGCTGAATTATCCGAAAGTATTTCTGCTGCTTGCCGGGCTTACTCTGGCAACGCTGGCCGTGTATGGCATAGTTTCGCTGCGGACCGATGATTACTACAAGTTTTTGATCTGGAATCTGTTTTTGGCCTGGCTGCCGTTTCTGTTCTCGCTGGCGGCGCATGCGTTGCACAAACGGAATTCCAGCAGTCTGCTGCTGTTTCCGCTCGGAGCGGCCTGGCTCGTCTTTTTCCCCAATGCCCCGTATATTATGACCGATCTGCTTCATTTGACGATTCGGAGCGGTATTTATATTGTTAACGGCGTCGTCCAGAGCCGGTTCTGGTATGATCTCACCATGCTGCTGCTGTTCACTTGGACCGCGTGGCTGACCGGATTTTTCTCGCTGTACCAATTTCAGACGGTGATTTGGCGCAAGAGCGGTCTTGTGGTGTCCTGGCTGTTCGTGCTGGCCGCCTGCGCTCTCGGAGGGTACGGGGTACTGCTTGGCCGGGTATACCGTCTCAACAGCTGGGATGTGCTGACAGACAGGCACCGGCTGTATCAACTGATGCTGGACAGCGTGAACCGACAATCCATCTTTTTCAGCCTGTTCATCGCCTTTGTGCTGCTGGTCATCTATATGACTCTGTACAGTCTGCTGAATGCGCGCGGAAGCAGGGGCGGTGCGCGGTGGCCGCGCTAATCCTGCGGACCCGGATCGTAGCCGAACCGCTTGAGGTCGATAACTCCGAGGTCGTCGAACTCGATGCCCTCGCCCAGAAGATAGAGCCGCTGAAGCGCGCCCTCTTCCCCCTCCTCCAGGGAGATTCTTCCCTTGGCATTGATAATCCGGTGCCAGGGAAGCTTGTGGCTGCGGCTCATGGAGTGCAGAATCCGAACAACCTGCCTCGCTCCCCGCGGGCTGCCCGCAGCGGCGGCGACTCCTCCGTAAGTCATCACCCTTCCTTCGGGGATCGATTGCATGATGCGAATGGCTCTTTCGGTAAATGGCGTCACTTTGAGCGTACTTCCTTCCAATAGTTTATGTCCTTCGATTATATCAATAAAAGCATATCATAATGATTACCGGCAACCCGTTGTTTGTTCGGCGGGCGCCGTTTTTTTGGCGTGAAGGCTTGTTAATTTCCAACGCCTATCCATTAAAGGTATAATGGGAAGCATCAGGGCGAAAGGCCCGACTAAACGATCATTCGTTTCGGGAGGCGGCCGGGAAAATGGCGGATAAGGTAATGAAGTACATAACAATGCCCTCACATTGGGGCCGGGAAGTCAGACACAAATACTATTCGCAGGGATCGGACACGCTGGCTGTTGTGTTTCCGGGGAGGAATTATCCGGCGGAGCTCCCATTGTTGCATTATGCGGGCAAGACCGCGCTGGAGTACGGATGCGACCTGCTGCTGCTGGAATACGGTTATCAGAGCGCGCGGGTCGATCTGAAGCGTGAGGAAATGGGGATTATCGAGGAAGAATGCGGGCGGGCGCTGTCGTCGGTCCCCGGGTATGAACGGCTGCTGTTTATCGGCAAAAGCATCGGCACGGTCATCGGGGGCAGACTGGCGGTCAATTACGATCCCTCCGTGAAGTTGGACTGCCTGTTCCTGACGCCACTGCCGGAGACGGTTCCTTATATAAAACGCACGGGCGGCACCGTAATTTACGGCGGCGGCGATCCGCTGTTCAGCGAAGAGGATACAGCCGGAATCAGCGGGCTAACGGATGTATCTCTGTACAAAATCGACGAGGCCAATCATTCGCTTGAGGTCGGCAGCGTCAACGAGTCTTTGGCCGTTCTTATTGTCGTTAATAATTTAGTGCATGAATTTTTTCGGGGAGCGCTGGGTTCATAAGGAGTGTTAATCCTGGAAATTTAACGGGCGATCGGAGGCGGATGACAATGATACTGGAAGCGGCAATGCTGCATATAAAGCCGGGAATGACGGAGGCGTTTGAAGTCAGCTTCAAGAAGGCTTCGCCTCTTATTTCGTCAATAGAAGGCTATTTGGGCCATGAGCTGCAAAAATGTCTGGAAGACGATCACAAATACCTGCTGCTCGTCCGCTGGCGGAGCCTTGAAGATCATACGGTCTTGTTCAGGGAATCCCCGGAGTATACGGAGTGGAAGGCGCTGCTTCATCACTATTACCACCCGTTTCCTGTAGTCGAACATTTTGCCCGCATCGAGCTGGAGTAAGCGAAAGATGAAGGAGGCTGTCCTTTGGGAAAATATATTGCCCTGATTCGCGGCATTAACGTCGGAGGAAATAAAATCGTCAAAATGCAGGATTTGAAGACGATGCTTCAGTCCCTCGGATTTCAGAACGTGAAGACCTATATCCAGAGCGGAAATGTGGTTTTCGACGGCGGGGAAACGGGGGAAGAGGCTCTTAAGGAATCCATTGAAAAAGGAATCAGGGATACCTTCGGCTTCGACGCCTCCGTGATCATCCGCACCGCGGAAGAGCTGGAGGCGGCGATCGCGAACAGTCCGTTCGAGCTAACCGAACCGGAGGAGTTCAAGCGCCTGTACGTTTCTTTTTTGGCCGGAGAGCTGACGGCTGAAGCGATGGAGCGGCTGCGCCCATATGATGACGGAGAGGACAAGCTGCGCGTCATCGGCAAGGAAATGTACATTCTCTACAGTACGAAAGTGAGCGATTCGCCGCTGTTCAAGGTTCCCCTGGAAAAAATCATGGGCGTGGCCGCCACATCCCGCAACTGGAACACGGTGAACAAGCTCGCCGCGATGGGGAGAGAAGAATAATACGAAGGAAAATCCTGTTCGTGAGAAACGGGCATTCGGGAAATTGAAACGCTTCCCGGATGTTTCCGGCTTCAGGTAGGATCATAAGCTGCTTCCGGTACTTTTCCGGCGGCAGCTTATTTGCTTTTAATAGGGCTATGACGCGTATGACGCGGCTTTCGCCCTGAAGCGGCAACAGGGAGGGACAGTTGTTTTACCATTAAAGCGGCTGGCAGCGGCCGAAGGTAGTGAAAAATTGCTGCATTGGTGCATCTATTTTCTCGTGAAAATCTCTCCCCAATCCAATACCTGCTAAAGCGCAGGCATTTCGGACCCAATCTCCCCATATCGGCGTTCAGGCGTCAAATAACTGCACAATAGCATCCATTTCTTTTTTTCAGACGAAATTCATTAGAAAACCTGCAGATTTGCAGGAAATGCTAGCTGCTGCTTACCACCTGAAGAGACCCAACAGACCCAACAGACCGAGTTGACCGAATACAATGATTGGCTGTTCACTCTATCCCTTTGGCTGCGGAAAACGATTGGATGGTATGACTCTCCAGCAGCCGGCCTGTTCCTTCAGCAAACATTCAGCCCGAATTCATTACGAGTTAAGGTAGGGATGCCATAATACATTACGGAAGAGGAAGCGGCAAGCCTTGCGGCGGGCCGTAAGAAACAAAGAGCGGATGGAGAGTGATAAAGATGAGATTAATTAGAAAAATGGGGTCCGATCTCGTTCTTTTGGCCATATTGCTGCTTGCGGCATTTTTGTACGGCTACGGGATCTGGAATGACAAGTATGTGAATTTGTACTATACAAGCGCGGTAGGAGGCATGCTGCAAAGCTGGCATAATTTCTTCTACGCTTCGCTGGACTCGGCGGGGTCGGTAACGGTGGATAAGCCCCCGGTTGTGTTCTGGATCCAGACGCTGTTCGCCTGGATATTCGGAATTAAGGGCTGGAGCGTGATTCTTCCGCAAGCGCTGGCCGGAGTGGGATCGGTCCTGCTGGTCTATCTGCTGGTGAAGCCGACCTTCGGCAAAACGGCGGCCCGGCTCGGCGCGCTGGCGATGGCGCTTACGCCTGTGGCGGCGGCCGTCAGCCGAACGAACAATATCGATGCCATGCTCGTGTTCACACTGCTGCTGGCGACGTGGTTTTTGTTCAAGGGAACGAGGCGCGGCAGAATCGGCAGCCTGATCGCCGCGTTCGCGCTAATCGGCGTGGCGTTCAACGAGAAGATGCTGCAGGCGTATATGGTGGTTCCGGCGTTCTATCTCTTTTATTGGCTGGCCTATAAGGTCAATTGGAAGAAAAAAACGGGCGTGCTGGCCGCATGTACCGCCGTTATGCTGGTCATCTCCGTCTCCTGGGCGGTTATCGTCGATTCGATTCCCGCCAGCGAGCGCCCTTTTATCGGCAGCAGCACGACCAACTCGGTCATGAAGCTGGCCTTTGGGTATAACGGCGTATCGCGTCTGACCGGGGACCGCGGCAATGGAGGCGGCGGAGGCTTCCCGCAGGGCATGAACGGAGAGGTGCCGTCATGGAACGGCGCAATGCCGGGAATGGACGGCGGCACGGGCGGTGGACAGGACGGCGTGGACGGAACATCGGGGGCCTCGGTGAATCCGAATGGGAACGCCGCGGGCACTCAAGGCGCAGCGTCCGGCACTCAGGACGGAGCCTCGGCGGACGATGGCCGGCAGGATGGAGGAATGCGCGGACAGTTCCCGGGAAACGGATCGGATGACGGCGGCAGACGGGAGTTCGGACAGATGGGAGGCAGCCGGGGCGGCATGGGCGGCGGCGGTATGTTCAATACCGGCACAGCCGGACCGTTAAGGCTGTTCCAGTCGGAGCTGTCGGGACAGGCCAGCTGGCTGCTTCCCTTCATCCTCTTTGGCTGCATCGGCATCTTCTCCAGTCTGCGCAGAAGACATTTTACGGATAAGCACAAGGAGGCCCTATTCTGGCTGGCCTGGCTGCTTCCGGTTGCGGGATTTTTCAGTATCGCGGGCTTCTTCCATCAATACTATCTCATTATGATGGCTCCGCCGATTGCGGCGCTGGCCGGAGCGGGCTTCGTCAAACTGTGGAGCCTTTACCGTGAACAGACGGGCTGGCTCTCCTGGCTGCTGCCGGCGGCGATTCTGGCTACGGCAGGGTTCCAGTGGTACATTCTGCATCCCTACCAAGCAACCATCGGGGCCGGCTGGTCCATCGGAGTACTGGCCGGAGGCATTGTTCTTGCCGTGCTGCTGGTGATGCTTAAGGTTAAGGGCGGCGGGAAGCCGATCACCAGGCTCGCGGCGACCGCCGGACTGCTCGTGCTTCTGATCAGCCCGCTGTACTGGTCGCTCACGCCGATCACCTATGGCCTGAACAGCAGCGGGTCCGGACAGCAACAGCATGGGCGGCGGGATGAGAGGCGGCATGGCAATGAACGGATTCGCCCAGGACGGCGCGAATGCCCAGGGCGGAACAGGCGCTCAAGACGGTTCCGGCGCACCCGGCGGAACGGCACCGGACGGCGCGGCCCAGGACGGCGCTAACGCCCAGGACGGCACGGGCGCCCCAAGCGATGACGGCGCCGGAGACAGCCGCAGCGACGTCGTCGGCCAGTTCGCATTCGACAGAAACGGCGGCGAGAGCGTCAATGAATCGCTGGTGGCCTATCTGAAAGAGCATAACACAGGTCAAAAATATCTGTTCGCCACGATGAATTACAGCACGGGCGGGCCTTACATCATCGAAGGCAACAAGGTTGTCATTCTTAACGGCTTCTCCGGTTCCGATGTGGTCTATACGACCGATACGCTTGCGGCGCTGGTGAAGAGCGGCCAGGTCAAATACTTCTATGTATCCGGCGGCGGCATGGGCGGCGGACGCGAGGGCAACTCGAGTCTGACGGCTTGGATCACCGAGAACGGCACGGAAATTACAGCCTCGGAATGGCAGGGTACAAGCGGCACGGCAAGCGGCACACTGTACGAGGTTACACTGAACTGACCGTCAAGGAACGACGGCTTAACAGGCGGCGCGCCGAAGATTAACACCGGTGCGCTTGCCCATCTTTTTTAACAAAGGAGGAACTGCTCATGAATGCAAACGTGCGTTATTCCGTAATTATACCGATGTACAACGAGGAAGCGGTCATCCAGGAGACCTACCGGCGGATCAAAAAAGTGATGGACAGGGCGGAAGAGCCGTATGAGCTGATCTTTGTCAATGACGGCAGCGCCGACAACTGCGCGCAGATGATTGAGGAGTACGGCTGCTGGGACGAGAGCGTGAAGCTGATCGACCTCTCCCGAAACTTCGGCCACCAGATTGCGATTACGGCAGGGATGGATTATGCGCTCGGCGATGCGGTCATCATTATCGACGCGGATTTGCAGGACCCGCCAGAAATGATTTTGCAAATGATCGAGGAGTGGAAGAGCGGCTATGAGGTGGTGTATGCCAAACGGGTGAAGCGGAACGGCGAGACGTTCTTCAAAAAATGGACGGCAAGCCTGTTCTACCGGGTGCTCGCCTATTCGACTGATATCAACATTCCGGTGGATACGGGGGATTTTCGTCTGATCGACCGCAAGGTATGCGATGAGCTGAAGCGATTGCCGGAAAAAAACCGGTTCGTGCGGGGGCTGGTCAGCTGGGTGGGCTTCCGCCAGAAGGCGATCGAATATGAACGTGACGAGCGGCTGGCGGGCGAGACGAAATATCCACTGAAGCGGATGATCAAGCTGTCGCTGGACGGAATTACTTCTTTTTCATACAAGCCGCTCAAGCTGGCCGGGCTGCTTGGCGCTTTGCTGTCGGCGTCGGGGTTTCTGTACCTGCTGTACGTACTCTATCTGGCGATTTTTACCGACTCGGTTGTCAAGGGCTGGGCTTCGGTCATCGGCATTACACTGACCTTCAACGGCTTCGTGCTGTTGATGCTCGGCATTCTGGGGGAGTACGTCGGCCGCATCTATGACGAGTCCAAAGGGCGCCCGCTGTACATTGTGCAGGAGGTATACCAGGGGAAAAAGAAGCCGCAGCCGGTCGGTCTAAAAACGGCTCAGTATGAGTCGAAGTAACGTTTTGGCCCGTTCGGGTGAATACTCCTTATAAGGGCTGAAGAGTTTACTCACTCGATATTGCGTACCCATTTCTATCCGAACTGAAAGATTAGATGCAGCATTCAGGAGTATCTGAAACGGCTGTCTCCATACGTACCGGCGTTTAAGATTCAGCATGGTGAACCGTATCATAAGTAGGGGCAAGTTTTTTAAAGAAAAACTCGCAGGAGCCTATTTACAGCATGATAGCTATAGGAGTGAGTTGGGTCACACTCCGGTCAGAAAGGTACGTAAATAGTCTTCTGCGAAGTTTTTACAAAGTATAACGATTGGGGAGGAGAATATATTCTGAGATAAACGCCAATTACAGTAGTTACAAGAACTACTGCGAAAGCCAGAGTGGTGGACGACTGAATTTGGCCGCCCTTTCTTATCCTGGCCAAAACGTCTGGCGAAGCCGGCCAACGAAGCTTACAACGCTGCAGAAGCAGCCTTGGCCGAGGCGCGCAGCTTGGCCGATGCTGAGGCTGCTATCACCGCTTTTACCGTTCGCTTCAATATCCTCAAAGGAATTGAAACCACTGAAAGAGAAGACCTTGGCGAAGCCGTATGGCAGCTCAGCCAATCCAATCACCAAATTGGCCAGTCCATACCGGAGGAGATGGCCCAAGGCTGGTTCGATGCCGCACGCGATTATTAATTGAAATGCACCTAAAGTAAAGGCGGTTTCTTAGCTTAAACCGCGTTGTGAACCATGAGCCTTTCATAAGTTCAAGTTAAATTGATTTCCTTAATCTGCGCCAACGGGATTTTGGGTATGCGGTCTTCCGTCAGAAGGCCGTTAATTTCCTGCTGTACATCGGCAAGCTGCGTATAGCAGTATCCGCAAATATAATCGATGCTCTTGATCGCCTGGACGAGACTCTCGAAACGTGTGAGGAATTCCTCGTCAGATGCGACTTGCTGGCCGTAGCCCCAGCCTTTGTCCGACCGGTAGGCGATTCCCCCGAATTCGCTGATAATGACCGGCTGCCCCCGGTAAGCGTATCCCTTGGCCAAGGCATATTTCCAGTGGTTACAAGCGGCAGTTCCGTTGACAATCGCCTCTTTGTTATTGGCATACCGCTGGAGGAAGCCGTATCCATTCTCTACATAATCATGCAGCGTCAAAATGTCCGAAACGGTATGCTCCCAGCCGTCGTTCGTAATAACCGGACGGTATGGATCAATGGCTTTGGTGAGGTGGTAAATACCCTCGGTAAACTTTTGCTGCTTCAGGTCACGCTGAATGTTCGGAACCCCCCACGATTCGTTAAACGGCACCCAGGTGATAATACTAGGATGGTTGTACTGCTGATGAACGATCTCTATCCATTCTTTCGTAAACACCTCAACTGCGCGGTCCTGAAACTCGAAGGTGGCAGCCATCTCCGACCAGACCAGCAGTCCCTTCACATCACACCAATAAAGAAAGCGGGCATCTTCGATCTTCATATGCTTGCGGACGCCGTTGTAACCCATCGCAAGTATATGATCGATGTCGGCAATGAGCGCCTCCTCACTCGGCGGCGTCAGATGGCTTTCTTTCCAATATCCCTGATCCAAAATCAGCCTCTGGTAGATGGGGGAGTTATTCAGAAGTACTTGACCGTTCTCAATCGACACCTTTCTCATTCCAAAATAGGAAAATACGCGGTCGACGACCCGGTCTTCTGCATATAGCACAAATTCTACGTCGTACAAATTCGGATGCTGCGGCGACCAAAGGCGTTTTTTCCATGGCCCGTTCGTCTCATGTACTAAATCGAATTCCACCGACAGGTCTGGACGGTCAATCGTCAGGGCAATCCGCTTCACCGGATTACCCTTCAGCGTCACTGTCGCTTCCATCCTTAAATCCCGGCCCGCTGTCAATCCATGCACCCGATAGTCGAAACGGACTCTATTGCTGTCGATATCCGGCGTAATTTTGACTGCGTCCAAGCGGCTCTCCTCCACGAATTCCAGCCATACTGTCTGCCAGATGCCGGTCGTCTGGACATAGAAGCATTCGAAGCTGTCCTTGGTCCACCGCTGCTTACCCCGTGGCTGAGTACAATCGTTGCTGTCCTCCGCTTTCACCGTGATCCGGTTGTCGGCCCCGAACACCAAATAGGGGGTAATATCAAAGGAAAAGGCCGCATAGCCCCCTTGATGGCTCCCTGCCATGATACCGTTTATCCATACCTTAGCGATATAATCGACCGCCTGAAAATGCAATATCACCTGCTTGCCTTCGGCCTCTTTTGGAATCGGAACCGATGTACTATACCAGACCCGCGGATGGAATACTTCCTCTCCGATCCCGCTGCTTGGTGTCTCGTAAGTAAAAGGAACTGTGATCTTCCGGGTACCCGCGAACTGTTCCGGCCATTTCTGCAGCTCTCCCGTATTGTTGTCATCGAAGCGAAAGTCCCATTCGCCATTCAAATTCAGCCAGTGCTCCCGAACAAATTGGGGTCTGGGGTAATCTTTCCTATACGCTCTGGTTGTCATTCTTCTCCCCCTGCTAATTGTCCTTCTGTCTTCAGTGCAGCTTTGATCTCAATCGCATAGACTGAAGACGGGCGCAGCGGGTAACCGCTGAACAACGCACTAGTCGGAACCGGGCTGGCCTTGCAACTGATGCGATTTGGTGCAAAGACGTTATTAATCTCGTCGATGGAATCGCCTGTAATCTCGTACAGCAGCGTCTCTTCGGAGGGCTCAAACCCACGCAGCTTCAGCTCGGTCTTTACTTCCCGGAGGCTGCGGTTAACGATGAACACGGTGATGAGGCTTCCTGCCTCATTAATGCAAGCCGTTACGTCCAAATCCGGGAGGGCGTCCAGCCCAAAGGGAGCCGGCTTGTTCGAATGCACGGAGAAGGTACCGCAAACGGATTCGGCGGGAAGCATCCGCGCGATGTCACGGCCTGCATACAGCTTCAGCACTTCATAGCTCGGCGTTCCGTATACTGTGAGGGAGTGGCCGCTCCAGCCAGGCGTTTTTCCGCAATATTGGTCGGCATAATAGTCGCCCACACGAATGCAGCCCCCGAGCCAGCCGTTCACCAGGTCAGAGAAGCTGCCGATATGTACCATATCACTTAGGCGCAGCATTTCATTCAGATTGGCAGCATTGGCGACTGCGGCCCCCAGGGTGTGTTCATCCGGCAACCCCTTGCGCACGGTATTCGGATAGTACATCGTGTTGTATTCGGTAATGGCCAGCTTTATATGGCGATGCTCCGCATTAGCAAAGATCTGCTCCACCGTCTGCCGGATGCTGTCACGAGTCCACTCCGGGAAGGTGGCCATCGCCTTGTAACGCTCTTCCGCCGGCGAATCCCGTTCCAAACCGAACCGTCCGTAGCCATGGTACAAATGCAGGGTCAAATAATCGATATGATTGCCCGCAATATCCAGCACTGTCCGGTTCCACGCCTGATCAGTGTGCCCGCAGGCAAGAATCACAAGGGAAGGATCCGCCGCTTTCATGGCTTCCGCAAAGGAAACGCACCGTTCCGCGAATCGGTCTGCAGAACAAGCGCCAACCTGCCAAGCACCCCATACTTCGTTGCCGATCTCCCAATACTTTACGTTGTACGGCTCCGGGAAACCATTGGCCGCCCGCCTTGCTCCCATCGGGGTGTCGGTGCTCCCGTTGCAGTATTCCACCCAGCGCGCGGCTTCCTCGGGTGTTCCCGACCCGTCGTTCACGCAGATGAGCGGCTCCACCTGCAACTCCCGGCAGAAGCTGATGAACTCGTCCGTACCGAAATATTTACATGTCCATCCGCTCCACGCTTCGTTGTACATGACAGGCCGCTCCAGCACTGGACCGACACCATGCTCAAAGTGGTAAGCACTGATGTAATTCCCGGCAAGTCTCATCATGCCTGCGTTTAGCGCTTGCGTCATCTCGAGCACTTCGCGCTTCACCAGGCCAATGTTATCCGCAGGTATCAGGGATACGTGATCAAGCCAGAACATGCCGGTGGATACATGATCGGCCCACCTTGGGTGACTGGCTGGCACATACAACCGGACTTCAGCGTCGGCACAAGTGCGATAGACGAATAGCTCCGTCCTGTATTCCTGCCAGTTGTGGCTGACAAGTTCGATGCGCGCATGGCCAAGCCGCTCTTCTGTGCGCCGGTCCACTGCTTCAATGACCACGTGCTGAAGCCCGACCGATGCCCGTGCCACGAACTGAACCTTATATTCCATTGGGCCCTTCAGTGCGGCCGGCTGGGCAATCCCGACATATGCTTCGTCGTCACTCAGGATACGGATGCGCAATGCGCGGCCCGAATGCTTCGGGGCCGGTGCTTCCAGCGCATACCTCGTATTCCGTCCATTTGTGTAAGCATTCCAGCACCCGGATACGGAGCCCCTTCCTTCAGCCTCACTTTCAAAATCCATGTCCTTCAGCGGATAGGCGAGCATCGCTTCCATATGGTCGCGAATGTCCTCTACGAAATGTCCGAACAGATAAGGATTTACCTTGTGCCCGCTGGCTTGGCTGCCTTCGATGGTAATCGTCGCGTTTGTTTTCAACCTAAAACCTCCTAGCGATTTATCCTTTGATTGAACCGACCATGACGCCTTTCACAAAATGCTGCTGTACAAAGGGATACATAATGAGTACCGGCAGGGTGGATACGATAATGACCGCGTATTTGATGCTCTCAGCGAGCAGAATCTTATCCTCCAGCCCAACGCCGCCGTCCACAGCGTCCGATTGGCTGATCAACAGAATTTCGCGCAGTACCAGTTGAAGAGGATACAGCTCTTCACTCCGAATATAAATGAGCGCATTAAAAAATAAATTCCAGTGGCCCACCGCATAAAACAGTACCATCACCGCCAGGATCGGCTTCGATAACGGTAAAATAATGCTGAGCAGCATCCGCCAGTTGGAGCATCCGTCCACATGGGCGGCTTCCTGCAGCTCCCAGGGAATGCTGGACTGGAAGTATGTTCGCATAACAATCAGATTGTACGTCGAGATTGCACCCGGAATAATTAAGGCCCACATCGTATCGACCATTCCCAGATCTTTAACGAGCAGGTATGTCGGAATCAGCCCCCCGCTAAAAAAACATTGTGAGCGTTACGATCAGCATCAGCCCTTTGCGTAAGGGGAGGTCCGGGCGTGACAGCGGATACGCAGCGAGTAGCGTCATAACGATGTTGATGATCGTGCCGACCGTAGTGTATAGAATCGAATTGGCAAATCCGGTCCAGATTTTACCGTTGTGCAGAATATTGGTGTAGGCTTCAACGGTGAAGCCTTTCGGCAGCAGCCACACTTCCCCGCCGAGCACCTTCGCCGGATCGCTGAATGAGGCGCTGACCACAAAAAGCAGCGGATAAAGTACGAGGATCATAATCACTGAGGCGATCAGGTACACGATCGTATCAAAACCCCGGTCGGCAGCCGGGCCGTTTGTCCCTCTTTTTAATACAGCTTGCTTAGACACGAGGCCCTCCTCCTTTACCATAAACTAGTTTCTGATGTTTTGCGCGCAAGCCGGTTGACCAGCAGCAGCAGCGTCAGATTGATCACTGAATTGAACAGCCCGATTGCTGCAGTGTAGCTGTACTCTCCTTTAAGAATCCCGGTCGTATAGACGAAGGTGGAGATCACGTCGCTGGCTTCGAGATTTAAGTTGTTTTGCAGCAGCAGAATTTTCTCGAACCCTATGTTCATAAATTGCCCGACGTCCAGAATGAGCAATATAACAATGACGGGAACGATCCCCGGTAGGGAGACATGCCAAATGCGGCGCAGCCGGGAAGCCCCGTCCATCTTGGCTGCTTCATACAACTGGGGATTGATTCCGCTAAGCGCTGCAATGTAGATAATCGACTGCCACCCCATGTTCTGCCAAATATTCGAGCCGATAAAGATTGTCTTAAACCAACCGGCCTCTTCCAGAAAGCGGACCGGACTGCCGCCGAAAGCCTGAATCAGCATGTTTGGCGGTCCGGTAGGCGAGAGAAGCACCGTCAGCATACCCACGATGACGACGACCGAGATGAAGTGCGGAATATAGGTTATATTTTGAAGCCATTTGCTGAAGGCCTTGCTGCGGATTTCATTGATGAGGAGTGCCAGAAAGATAGGAATCGGAAAGGCAATCAGCAAGGAAAACAGATTGATGGACAGCGTATTCCACAGAAGCCTCCAGAAATAATACGAATCAAAAAATCGTGTGAAATGATCGAGGCCTATCCAGTCACTTCCAATGATTCCCTTTGCCGGATTGAAGTTTTTGAAGGCAATTTGGAGTCCGTACAGCGGACCATAGTGAAAGATCAGATACCACGCCATCGGCAGTAGCAGCATGAGATACAGGTCATAACGATTGATCATTCGTTTTAACAGCCGGACACTGCGTTTTGAATTGCTCCTGAAAGAAACGGAAGGAGGATCAGCTTGTTCCTTCTTTGTGAATTCTATTTGCGTCGTCTTCATGAGTTTTCCTTCCTCCCGTGTCCGGAACCGCAACTATTTCTCCATTTTGTCATAAGCTTCCTGATACAGCTGTTCCAGTTCATCAATCTTAAGCTTCTTCAGGGTTGCCTGAAATTCGTCCCATTTGTCAAAGCTAAGGGCTCCGGCAATGAATTTCGTGCTCTGTTCCTCATAGTATTTGTCGATATCGTTCCGCAGGATATTGACCTGCTGCGCGGTTTGCTCATCAAACATTGGAGAAGCATATCGCACCTTTGGCATGAATGGGTCCAGCTTCTGCTGCGCCTCTTGCACCTGCAGCGGATTGATGTAGGAAGCGACCTTGTCACTGATGAGATGCGGGGCTCCGCCTCCGGCGTACGGGGTGATTTTGGCTTGATTGCCCGATTTCAAGAAATCTTCCTTGTAATAAGGAATACGGTCCTTCAATTCGTAATGCTCGCCTTCTCTCCCGAATCTGAGCAGCGTCGAGCCTTCCTCACTGTAGAAATAATCGACCCAGCGCAGCGAAGCTTCCGGGTATTTGTTAACTGAAGTAATCGCAAAAGCCCCAAAGTCTCGTGCGATAGGCGCACCTTGACTTTGCAGCCGATCCCCGTGCGGACCTTCGAGAGGTGCGATTCCCGTATATTGATCCGCGATCTCCAAGAACGGATTGTTCGTCTGATCAAAGAAGAACCCGGCGGTTCCTGATGCCTGTTTGGCGAGATACTCCGCTTCTTTATGCGAGAATACCGCGGGATCAAGCAGTTTTTCGGTATATAGCTTGTTCAAATACTGCAGCAGCTCTTTGTTCCGTTCGCTGCCCATCCAAATCTCCACTTTGTCATCAGCCAGGTTAATATTGTAGCCAAGCTGCTGATCCAAACCAAACGATCCGCTCATCATGGTTACAACCGGTATGCCTTGGCCTGAGCCGCTGCTTGCACGGGCGGTCATAGGAATTTCATCGGCTTTCCCGTTGCCGTTCGGATCTTGATCCCGGAAAGCAACCAGCACGTTATACAGATCTTCCGTCGTCTCCGGTTCTTCCAGATTCAGCTTCTTCAGCCACGCCTGATTGATCCATTTTTTATCTGTCCGTGCAGAGCCCAGGGTAACAACGGCGGGAAGTGCGTAAATATGGCCTTCCGGAGTAGTGATCGCCGAGCGGATTTCAGGGTACTGATCCAAAAGTTTTTTAAAGTTCGGCGCATAATCGTCGATCAGCTGTTCCAGCGGAATCAACTGGCCAGCCGTTCCGTAACGGATGGTCTCCAGCGGAGTAAGACCGGAGCGGTACAATGCATCAGGCAGCTCATTGGAGGCGAACAATAAATTCTTCTTCTCCTGAAAGCCGTCTGTCGGAGCTTCGGTAAATTCAACCTGCACATTGCTTAATTCCCCGTAATCCTGAAATACCGGCATATCCTTAAACGGGCCGTTGACGGGAGCGATCCGGGTGAACATCGTGAGCGTAATCGGCTCCTGCACAATCGGATATCCGTTTTTACTCACTGTGGTCCCGGCCCCGCCTTCAGCTTGAGCCTCATTTTCCGTGCCGGCACCTGTACTGCACCCTGTAAGCCCCAGACTCAAAATGATCATCGCCGATATTGCATTTCTTCTCCAATGGTTACGCATAATTTCTACAGCCCCTTCTAATTTGTAGTATTCCAAGCATTATAGTATGTTTTAAAGTTGTATTTAGCATAATGTAAGCCGCAGAAAATAGGAATAACATTTCGTTGTCATTCATTTGTCATTTCGTTGGAAGAAAGCAAGCTGCGGCGGTAACTTGAAGGTGATATTCCGTAATAAGTACAAAAAGCCCTCGAGAACGTATACAGGTCCGTGTATCCGAGAGAAAGCGCAATTTCCGTAATCGATAACGTCCGGCTTTTTAGCAATTCTCCTGCACGCCCCATACGCAGCTTGATTAAAACCTCACGGGGACTCATACCGGTACTATGCTTAAACCTGCTGGAAAGATGTGAACGGTGCATTCCGGTAAAATGGGCAATATCAGAGACAGTAATGCCTTCGGCATAATGCGATTCTATGTACCGCAGACAGGTGCTCAACCAGTCATTGCCGTCTGAAACATCGGGAAGCGGACGCGATAATAATTCAAATATCCGGAACAGTATGATCTGCAGCTGCAAATTCCCGTCCTTCTCCAGATTTTCGATTAATTTCATGCAGACCTTCAGCAATTTGGCCAACTCGGCCGTAAGCTTGTTGTGCAAATACGGTTTTCGTTCCGTGATTCCGATCCTTCTCACCAATAGCTCCGCCTGCGGTCCATTAAATGCCAGCCAGTGCATCTGAAGCGGTACTTCAGAATCGTATTGAGAGATCCAATAGCTGTGTTTCACATCCGGGAAAAGGCAGAACATACTTTCTTTCTTCAGAACAACCGTATTCCCCAAGCTGGACAAAGTGACCTCGCCGCTGAGCACAAAATGAAAAGAAAAACATTCAATAACTCTTGGCCCCACGCTGTAATTCTCTTTCGCTACATTATGTCCGGTCCGCAGCGGCCAGAGTCCGCCAAGCTTCTCAAACTCATTCGGCGTGTAATAAAAGATGTCCGCATATTCATGACCGTAATCTTTCATAGCTTTTACCTCCGAACAAAACACAGCAAAATAATCGCTGCTATGTTTTTAGATTTCCTGAGCGGCGCAGGCGAAGACTAAGAGATTTTAACTCTTTGTCCGCATATGCATAAATCTTTTTATAGGATGCGCAGAAATAATCAACCTCCGAGGAGGACAGATCTGAGGTCCATGCTCTATTGCGTGGACACCCGCCATGACAAAGAGATTTCCATTCGCAGGTTCGGCAAGGATCCGGAAGCTTTGACTTTAAAGATTTAAATGTATGATAAACAGGATGCGATATGATCTCTTCGAGAGAATGAGTTCTTACATTCCCCAGCTTCCAGTTGGAGTTGATATAAAAATCGCACGGGTAGGCATCACCGTTCTGTTCCAGGATGATCGTATCCGGGCAAGTAGAACGGTGCACGCACAGTTCGGCTTCTCCAAATACATATGTGCCAAGCAGGTTGTCAAAAAAGCGGATGGAGGTTTTCGGAGTCCCGTCATTGTACCAATGATCAAAAACCTCGCATAAAAAACTGCCGTATTCTTCAGCTGTGATTTCATAGGAGCCGGGCTGATCGGCCTCCTGGGCGCTGAAGTCCATACATGGAATAAGCTGTACATGGCTAAAGCCTTCTCTTTCATAAAATGCCAGCAGCTCCGCCGCTTTGTTCACATTTCCTTTATGCACCACGGTCAAAATATTGAAATCAACCTTGTGCTGTCTTAAATGCGCGATCCCCTTCATGACCCGGTCGTAGCTGCCTTGTCCGGCAGCGTCCCTTCTTCTTGCATCATGGATCTCCCTGGGCCCGTCCAGACTAACGCCTACCAGGAAACCGTAGGTTTTCAGGAAAATTGCCCATTTTTCGTTAAGCATAGTGCCATTGGTTTGTAAAGAATTGCTGATTATTGTACGGGGCGGCGCATACTTCGCCTGGAGGCTCACCACTTCCCTGAAAAAATCAAGACCTGCGAGCAGCGGTTCTCCTCCTTGCCAGGCGAAGGCTGCGCTTCCGTGGCTGTTCTTCATAAATTCTTGTATAAACTTATCAAGTATAGAGGAATCAATCCGATTAATTTTCGGTCCCGGAATACCTCCGCATGTACTATAGTAACAGTAATCGCAAGCTAAATTGCAGTCCTCGGATACCGTTTTCCACATGACACTTAAGTTTCGTCCTCCTGCTACAGCGCAAGCTCCATTCATCGCAAGCCCTCCTTCAAGTTCCGGTTATTGGAAACCCGTGAAATTATGCATGCCAAATACGAGGCATCGGCATGGCCTCCTTGCCAAGCTCTGCCCAGGCATATTTAAGCAGAAGATCCGTTTTGAGAGCAGCGTAACTGGGATCGTTCCACAGATTGCGAAGCTCGCCGGGATCCTCCTGCAGATCGAACAGTTCGCCGTACGTCTGGCGGTAATATACTGTCAGCTTATAGCGGTGGTCAATGTAGGTTTTCTGATGGATCGTTGTAGGTTCATGCCTGAATTCGCACAGCGCGTGATCGCGGACCTGCGGAATCAGCCCCTGCCAAACCATACTCTGATCCATGCCGGTCATTCCGCTTGGAGGCCGTATGCCGCATAAAGACAAGAACGTAGGCGCAAGATCAACCAGCGATTGAATGGCTGGATTGTGCACGCCTGCAGGTACTTTTCCTGGATAACGAACCAAAAACGGCAGCCTGAGCAAATCTTCATAATGAAAGCCGCCCTTATGCTGCAGTCCGTGCTGCCCGAAAAAATGCCCATGATCGGTCGTAAACACAACGATGGTGTTGTCGTAAAGTCCCAGCTCATCCAGCTTGTCAAGAATTTTTCCGATATATTTGTCCATCAAACTGATCATACCGTAATAGGTTGCGACCAGCCTTTTGCGCTCGTCCTCGGGGAGCAGATGGGAATGATAGCCGTGAATTTCGTGGCCGGTTTCTAATAAATGCGTAAAGTCCGGATTCTCTTCCTGGGTCAGCTGAAAATGCGGCGGGTTCTGATCATGCTCTCCGTCCACAAGGGCAGGAATTGTCAGTGACTCCGGATCGTACAGCGTATCCCATGGCTCAGGAGCTAAATAATCGGGATGCGGATCAAAGAAGCTGGACCAAAGGAAAAAGGGCTGATCCTGGAACTGTTCAAGCAGTGCGTTTGTGCGCTCGGCGATCCAAGTGTCGTAATGGTATTCCTCCGGTATCGCCCATTTGTGTTTCTCAGAAGGGTCCATCGTTCCAGTTGGAGGGAGAAAATAATCGCGCCAATTGTTGCATCCTTTTTCTTCCATCCAATTGACATAATGTTGCCCGACATGCGCTTCGTTGGTATGATTCCGTGCTAATTCCACGTGATCGAAGCCATAAAAGGGTCCGTGAAATGAACTCCAGAAGTTCAAATCCTGCAGGATCGGGTAGGATTCAAGAGAAGGATATTCCTCAGTCCCCCGAAGCGGCTGAAAGTGTGCTTTTCCAACCAAGGCCGTCCGGTAGCCGTCCGCCTGAAAATCCTCACCGACAGTATGGCGGTCTTCCAGCAATTTGGTTCCGAGCGTCCAGGCGCCATGTTGGCTCGGGTACATTCCCGTAATGATCGACGACCTGCTGGGCGTACAGACGGGGCTTGGGCAATAAGCCCGGCCGAACGTGGTCCCTTCACGTGCCAGGCGGTCAAGATTAGGCGTATGAATTTCGGAGTTGTACGCTCCTATTGTGTTCCAGTGCTGCTGGTCACTCGTAATTAATAGGATATTCGGTTTCTTCATGAAGCGCCTCCTTCATCCGTATGAATTATTTCACCGCGTTTAAAAAATCATAACACATTATTCCAAGTGATATAGTTAGATATAGACATATAATTAGCATAATGTAACTCAGTGGAAAGAGAAATAACATTTCGTTGTCAATAATTTAACATTTTGTTGGGTTTTGCGAGTGTACTGTAAAATCTTTAACTGATAGATTAATAGAAGCAACATCTTCCGGCACAAATTGTTGCGAAGCTATTTTTCGCCCCGTCTATAATTGAAATTGAAAGGAGGGATTAAGATGCAGTGGCTGGAGCGGATGAATCGGGGACGGGTACACCTCGGTGAGTATTCCAGCGCATACATGGGCGATTTTCCCATCTGAGCCGCATCCGTGGGATCAGAGAACAAGAGAAAACAGAGAGCCATCCTGTAAGGTACGGCTCTCAGCTTGCCGTTACAGACGCCGCGGAGAACCGTATCATAAGTAACGGCAAGTTTTTTGGTGAAGCTTATTATATCGATATATTCATCAACGCGTCTGATTACAGGCGTTTTTTTATGTTCAAATGAAAAAAAGCCTAGAAAATTTTCCGGCTTCTAAAGTAAATATGGGACTCCGATATTTCACCAAGACTTCAATCTAAATGATAACAGAACCCAAAAGAATAGTCTAGTAATTTTTGTTTTAAATGTTAACATTAGGATACCGGTAAAAATAATGTGGGTGCGCACAGCTACATGGGATGGAGTTCACCAATGAAGGGTTTAGACTTAAGTGAGGAGTTTTATTGGGAGATCGTAAGGCCAATAATAGCCTGTCGTTTCCCGCAACTGTTGGAAAAACATGCTGCTGGATTAATTGGTTATGGCTCAGATGTCTTAGGTTATGATGATGATTTATCTAGAGATCATGAATGGGGAGCGAGATGCTACATTTGGTTGCTTGACTCGGACTATGATGAGTACGCTACATGCCTTAATCAAGCATTTGACGAAGAAGTTCCAATTTTATTCAAGGGATATCCCTCTCGTTTTTCCGTAGATGAACTCAATGAGGTGCTTGTACCGTATAATGGAAAAAGCAATATACATCATATTGCAATTACTAGTGTTTCTCGGCATATGCGAATCCAATTGGGATTGCATACTTCTCAGCTCTCCATTTACGATTGGTTAGTAATTCCTGAACAAAAATTGATAGAGTGGACAAGAGGAAAGATTTTTACGGATCCTGTAGGCGAAATAACTGAAGTACGAAAGAATCTTTCTTATTTGCCCGAAGATGTGTGGCGGTATAAATTGAAATATGCATGGAGCGCATTTCGTCATCTCTATGTGGCAAGGCTCACAGATATTAGAGGAGAATCATTATCAGCTAGATTATTAATAAACAGAATGGTAGAGAAAGTAATTCAATTGGTCTTTCTCTATAACAAAAGGTATCGACCTGGTACTTACAAATGGATTTCCAAGGAACTAGCACAGATCAGTCCTTTAGCCAATGAGTTGATTGAGCATCTTGAAGGCATTTTGATGGAACCTTGTGTTACAAAAGCAGTTGAACAATTGGAGGGTGTATTAGCGATACTAGTAAGACAACATAACGACATGAAGTTGACGGAATATATCGAACTTGAACCTCCCATCTTCTACGCAAGAGGTTTACAATCCTACTCTTATATTAATTTAGAAAATGCGTTATTTTCTTCGTTACCTAAAGAACTTCAACATCTTGAAATACCAGGGTCTTTAGACCAATTTGTTACCAGTGAACATATATTGGTATGGGCGGATCATTATTCAAAGTTCAAGCCAATATACAGTACAAAGTCCGACATAGAAAGAACTGGAATAGGGGATATGATTGTTTAGTCGGCCTGTTAGTTAATTATGATTAACATTGAGCGTATAGCATTCAGATTGAATGGCCATTCCTGAGGGATGGCCATTTTTCAAAACTTGCCGTTAAAGACGGCGCGGTGAACCGTATCATAAATAAGGGCAAGTTTTTTTGCAGAATTCCTTGTGGCTACGGGCTAAGGAAACGCGAAAAAGGTACATGGGGCAATCGTTTTTTGAGTTGAACAACCTCGTCATATCCTACGGAAGGAAGCGGGCATCGAGGACCGGAGAAGGCCACGTGGGGCAGGATAGTTGAAAAAGGAACTTAAATTTAAATCTCGAATATCTAATGTAATCGGATAGCTAAAAATTTGATGACAGACAGGAGTTAGATACGATGATAAAAGGTTTCGGAGGAATATTTTGGAGAACTAAGAATCTTGAAGTTATAAAAAAATGGTACAGTGAGGTGTTGAAGATTGAAATGGAAAATTGGAATGGGACTGTGATAAACCCCCAATTAGGAAATGAGACTATCTTTTCTTTCTTTACCGAGGATGACAGTTATTTTCCAACAGAACAACAAGTGATGTTAAATTTCCAAGTACATAATCTAAACGAGACTATTCAGCATCTTGAACATATTGGTGTACCTCTTGCAAAGAAAAAAGAGATTAGTGAATTTGGAAAGTTTATTTGGATTGAAGATCCTGAAGGTCGACTGGTCGAGCTTTGGGAGAAATAACGAGTTGTAATTCATTGCTATTGAGCTCCCTCAGTACGATTCAGTTTTCTCACGAAAGCTCGCTTATTCGCAGGATTTCACCCTTGTCAGATTTACCGAAAGATTGTTAGAGCAACTCGGTTGAGGACCAGGACAACATGAAGGCGTGAGGAAATAGAGGGGGATGCTGAAACCCCATATCCTTCCATATACTGCACGTTTCTCCACGCCGCCCCTGGAGGTTTTCACTCCCATGTCTCAACGGGTCATTGCCCTCTCATTCCTTCGTTACGCCTTTCCAAGGGGTGGAGGCCGGTCATGCTAACGTTACGGGTCGGTGCCCTTTGGTTCAATATATCCGGTACTCCGTGCTTTCTTTTGAAATCCCGCGAATAAGCCAAAATTCGTACGACGAAACGGTGAGAAATCGCTTAAGCTGCTAGCTGAAGTGGCATCGTTTTATGTGGATTGTAGGCTTCACCGCTGCGAGCCATCCCCACGAGAATGCGAGCTAGTTTACCACACAGTTTCATTAGTGACCTCATTTTCTTCATCTTTTTTACCTGAACATTGTACGCATGCATCGCCTTGAATTCCGGATTATTGGCGGTTAAGCTCAGGGTCATCATGAAGATGAAACGTCGGAGTCGAGATCGTCCGCGTTTACTAATCTTCATCTGTCCGGTCCATTTGCCCGAGCTTGCTTCCGCAAGGTTGAGACCAGCATGACGCAGCAAAGCGTTGCCATGAACAAAGCCGCTTAAATCCCCAGCCTCTCCAAGAATACCAGCTAGTGAGATTGCATTAATCCCTTGTACAGCAAGCATCGACTTAGCAAAAGGTATACGGTCTAAAACTGCTATAATCTCTGCCTCCACGACTCGCAGTTGCTCACAAGCGAGATCATATTCTGCGAGAAGCTGCATTAAATGGAGCTTGTACGCATGCGTTGCCTGCTTAGAGCCAACAGAATGACTAGCAAGAGCGATTAGGGCTTGAGCCTTTTTGTCCCCAGGTTGCCGTTGCATAATGGATTTCCAGCCCCTTACCACGTCTCGAGGCGTTAACTTACTCAGTTCATCAGGCGTCGGGAAAAGACGTAGTGTCGCCAATGAGCCTTTGCACATCAGATTCTTAAATACTTGTCTCAACTCGGGGAATACGACGTCAACCCAACGATGAATCTGGTTCTTTGCACTAACGAGTCTCCTTACGACGGAGTCTCGGTTGGAGAGAAAGACACGAAGCTCTTCAAAGGCTTCAGGTGTGTTGCGAATGAATGAGTAGTAGCCGTTCTTCACCATGTCTGCGATGACGAGAGCATCCTTTTTGTCGCTCTTCGATGGCGTATTGTCGCGGTTTTCCTTGTTCTTTTTCACGAGATGAGGATTAACAAAGAACAACTTCAAACTGCTTCTCAGATAGCCATTTGGAGACGCTTAACCAGTAATGCCCCGTTGGTTCCATACCGATGATTGCGAAGTCTAGGTTATGGGTTGATTGCAACGATTGGATCCAGCGAAGAAGGATCCGAAACCCTTCTTCGTCATTTGAGAAAGATAGTGGATTGCCAACTACGATCCCGCGGAAATTTACCGCACGAGCGACGTGAATTAGCTGTGCGATGTCGATTCCGACGACGAGATGCTGAGGGGTAATTTTTTCAATGAGTTGATTTTGTTTGTCCTGGGCTTTAAACTTCATAGTAGAGCGTCCTCCTGGATGATGGGATTTTAAGGGCTATGACCCGTTGCGTACTCCCATCGTACCGAGGCGCTTTTCTTTTTGCAAAGCTCGTAATTAACGCTCTACAGGAATGCTAACGGGGGCGTTACTGAACAAGTTAAAGACAAAAAAGAACCGACCCTGCGGTCGGCTTTTACATAGCGTCTTTACTCCTGCGTCTGGCTGATAAATAAGACATCTGTCCCTTGCTCGAGCTCAACGGAAAGTTGCAGCACGTCGCTAAAAAAATCCTGTAACACGTAAAGCGAGTCGTTGATTATTACCGGAGCGATGCCAAGCGAGATCGGCGTCCTGTCATTATATAGGTAGTAATCGGTGTCTTTCTGCACCGTTGTCCATAACGCGCCTTTTCTAACTTCTGCCGAACGGGTCGCTTGATCCCATTTCACCGTATAGCCGATTTTCTCAGCGACAGCTCTAAGCGGCAGTAACCGATACCCATGTCCGGTGACCAAGTAGGCGGGCTCGTCATCCGTTTTATCTGCTTCTTTAACGATTCTAACGCTGAAGTCTGTTTGTAACTTGATTTCCTTAGACGTTCCCGTGATGGCAGGGACGTCGGCCTCCAGGGCTATAGGATCGGCTGGAACCGATGACGCGCCTCCAGCATAAACGGTGGGAGCTACAGTGGCGGATACCGCCAGAAGGCAACTGCCGGCGATGGTGAACGTTAAAATTTTTAAAGGTAGCTTCATGGCCAGGGACCTCCTTAATTCATATAGCAACCTTACTTTTTATAACGTAACGAAACAGGATAAAGTTGCGCAACATTTCAATGAATTCTCGTCATTAAGGCTAACGGGAAACGATAGCACCATGACAATAGGCAGCCGAGATCATCGGCTGCCTGTTCAGCTAACGGGCAGGTTAATGTAGTAAAGAGTGGACCAACTATTTCGAATCAGCATATAACTATCTAATGTATCCATTGCTTCATAAAATGAAAGGGTGAAGTTCAATTGGACGATTTATCACGAATAGCATTAAACATAATAGATAGTATTCCTATACCCCCTACACAAATGTATTTAATTCTGGTATCAGAGAACAAAGAGCAAATTGGACTCGCAATTCAATCTTTTTTGTCTTCCCAAGGATTTGAAACGCACCTTGTTCGGTTAAGTTCGAAGATGGTACAAGGGCAACCCTACCTTCAAAACCTTGTAAATCAAGTAGTTAAGAGTAATTCAGGGATCATTTCTTTACTTCAACCTGAACATGCGACTTTCTTATTCGATACTTTTGGACGCCCAGATTTAGGATATATACAGCCGATGAAATATATATACAATGATTGGTTAATGCCCGCAGAAACCATTAGAAGAACAATGAGTGCTAATTTTACTGAATTAAAAGAATTCAAAAATCGGCTTTTAAGTCGGGTTGAGAATGCCCGCGAAATAAATATAAGTACAACAAAAGGGACAAATGTAACTTTATATCCACGGAACTGGATGCATTCAGAAGGAGAGGTTTTTTGTACACCTTTTGAAGAAAGAACATGCGGGAAGATCTTTGTTGATGGGTGTGTTTATTGGGGACCACCGAAAAGACCCTTTGCAATATGGATTAATGAAGGACGGGTTATAAATACGAAAGAAATTGAAACAGATGATCTTCAACATCAAAATGTATTAAAGGACTTAAATAGAGATGTAAATTCGAATATAATTTCGGAATTAGGAATAGGCATTAACCCTAATGCATTATGGAATGAACACCTAATGGAATCGGAGCAAGCGAGAGGCACATGTCATTTTGGATTTGGACACAATAAGAATTATGGTGGAACGGTCGAATCGAAATATCATTTTGATTTGGTTATTCAAAAACCAACAATCACTATCGATAACAATGTTATCTGCATGGACGGTGTGTTTTTGAACTAACGGGAAACGGGAGTTCCGTAAACACCAGGACGAGGCTGCCTGCATAGAACGGCAGCCTCGTTGAGCTAACTGGCAGGATAGCTCAATAATTTCGCGAATAAGAAACTGTCTAAACAACTGCTCTAAAAAAACAAGAACTCTTGTTCTCATTAATGCTTTGGGATAGAATGAATGAAAGTATATTATCAAATTACAAACCTGAGGAGGGTATATATATGCATCTAGGTTCAATTTATTTGATAGTAAGGGATTTTAATAAGTCAATTAGATTTTATGAGAAATTATTAGAAATGTCAGTAAGTTCTCAAAATATGCAGCGATTTGCTCAGTTTGAGTTTGATGGGAAGAATATATCTATTATGAATGGTTATTTTGATGCTATGAATCCAAATTTGACTGTTAGAAAAGGGGAATATGTAGAGGAGTTTGATAATTTAGTTGCAATAGTTGAAGCTGAGAATACACATAAGTTTGTACTAAACTTCTGGACTGAAAATTTGGAACAAGAGAGAGACAGAATAGAACAGTTGGATATTAGCGGGGAATTGACCAGCATCAAATATGTTAATAATGTTAGTCCATATTATTACTTTCAACTAACAGACCCAGATGATAATGTTATCGAAATCACTGGTCTATATTCACCCCAAAGAGGAGAATTTAATGAATAATATATTCGAATTTATTGATAACAAAGTTGAATTCTTAAATGAGAACAATCCAATAGGGGCTCATATCAAAACGGGTGATATACGAAAATTGTCAGGCAAGGTATTCAGAATGCTTCCTGATCAAAAGATAGAGCATATTATTCCATTATGTGAACGTTTACTGGAAGAACGTCGCTGGGAAAAGGGAGTTATTGCTTTTGATTGGGCGAATAGGGTGCATAAGCAATATACTAAGAATACATACTCTGTTTTTTATTTGTGGTTAAAAAAATATGTACGTGGCTGGGGAGATTGTGATGATTTTTGTACCCATGCATTTGGAAATTTGCTTTTACAATATAAAGAACTGTTTACCAATGTATTAGAATGGACAGAAGATGAAGATTTTTGGGTTCGAAGAGCATCTGCTGTTATTCTTATTCCATCTATAATGCGAAATGATTTTAAAAGATTAAAGCCATTTTACATTGCAGATAGGTTAATGAATGATAAACATGAATTAGTTCTTAAAGGATACGGTTGGATGCTCAAGTCTTTTTCTCAAGTAAATAAAGAAGAGGTCATTGACTATCTCATTAATAATCACAAAAATATGCCAAGAGTTTCTTTTAGATATGCGATAGAAAAAATGGATAAAGAAAGTCGTTCGTTTCTTATGAGTTTATAAAATCATTTTTATTAAAGGCTATTATAATCGATATTCAAATGATTCATTACACTAACGGGAAACGATAGCGCTTCGATAGAACTCGCCCAACAAATTTGGCAGACGCATGGGGAATTTCATCGTTATGGCTCCCTTTATAAAGTATACTCATGCTGGCAATGGACAACGCTTAAGGTTGAATAAATATTTTCTTACGCGGGAGGTCATCGCTTCTTGAAATTTGAACTTGGACGTTGCTTGCTGAATGAACGATTGATGGAATCCGGAAAGTCAGCGGAATGGCTGGCAAAAGACTTGCTTTTTAAACCCGAACGAGTTTACGACTTTATTGAAAACAAAAGAGTGATGCCACTCAAAATTGCCATATCGATCGCCGATTCCATCGGTTGTGATGTTCGTGCCTTGTATGAATTAATTCCGAACGAATATGAAGTAAAGGGAGATTAACGGAGTATGTGGTATGTGGCATTAATGCTACAAATGTGATCCATTAAGCTTACGGGAAACGCTAGTTCAAAACAGCAGGCAGATTAAAACCTCTCCTTAGAAGCAAACTAGATTTAAAAGCTTCTAAAGGGAGGTTTTGTTATGAACTTAAGTGAGTTGTGGAGTTTGTATGAAGCTGACAAACGCATTCAAGGATTCAGTCCGAAAACATTAAAAGCATACGCCCTTCAGAACAAAATGTTGATGTTGGAGCTAGGCAATCTCGATATCACAGAGGTAACGTTAACCATGCTGAAGGAGTACTTGGCAAAACAAGCAGATCGTTTGAAGCCAAGCAGCCTTGGTCATCGAATTCGGTTTGTTCGTTCTCTTTTCCGCTACGCTTATGAAGAGGCGTATCTGACTTCAAATCCTTCACTAAAATTGAGAGAACCGAAATTAGATAAGCGCATTCCTAAGTTTTTGATTGAGGAAGACGTCATACACTTGAAGATCTCTTGTCAGTCACTCAGGGAAAGAGCGCTGCTTGAGTTTCTCTACAGCACCGGCTGCCGGGTTGGGGAGGTGGAGAAGATCAACATCCAGGATCTTAACTGGGAGAACTGCTCAGCAATCGTTAATGGCAAGGGATCGAAGCAAAGAGAAGTTTACTTCACGACAGAGTGAAACAAAACGAATGGCTATACCTACGATTAGATGGGCATTAAAACGGCTTGCAGATCGGGGAGAAATTGAAGCGAATGTATTCCCGCATCGCTTTCGACATACTTATGCATGCCAACTCCTTGATAACGGTGCCCCATTGGATTTCATCCAAGGAATGCTCGGTCATGAGAAAGCATCGACCACTCAAATCTACGCACAGCTCCGCGGCGAACGTCGGAGAGAACTTTATCGACGATTCTTTTAGTTTGTATTGGCGGCGGATCCCCCTTTAGAATCCGTCGCTGTTCAACTAAAGGGCAGTTTTGCATAAATACTAATTTTTCATTAATATATAAATATACCAATTTAGGGTCATTTCTACCAAAACTCCGGAAGGAGAGTTCGAATGATGAAAAGTCGATGGATAATGGGAGTTGTGCTATCTTCGTGTCAGCTGCTAGCCTCCTGCGACGACAACAAAGCACCGGCAGAGACGCAGAACATAGCAGGGGCGCTGAATACATCTGAGCCAAAGGTGGCAATGGACTCGCCTTCGAACGAGGCTTTGATCACCTACGAAGTAACCCGGAATTATGCAATGGAGAAGGCAGATCTCCTCACGAAAACTTACGACACGAACAGCGTGCAATACGCCCTTATCGATCATGGACACATCGTCGTATCCGGCCAATCCGGCAAGAATGATGAGCAGGGACAGAGGCCGCTCACGAAAGACACGATGTATGGGATCGGCTCGACGAGTAAAATGTTTACCACGGTTGCCGTTATGCAGTTGGTCGATCAAGGGAAAATCGATCTCGATACGCCGGTCGTCCAGTATATCCCTGAGTTTACGATGACGGATGAACGCTACAAACAGATTACGCCGCGCATGCTGCTCAATCATTCGTCCGGACTGAAGGGATCCTCGCCTACGAACGCCGGTTTATTCGAAGATAACGATACTTATGCCCACGACACACTGCTGAAGCAACTGTCCGGTCAGACCTTGAAAGCGGACCCGGGGGCTTATTCGGTTTACTGCAATGACGGATTTACGCTGGCCGAGATTCTGGTCGAGCAGGTCAGCGGTATGGACTTTACCTCTTATATCCATCGATATATTACGAAACCTCTGGGTATGGTCAATACGAAGACGCCACTCGATTCTCCGGACACAGCGAAGATGGCGAGACTCTATTATCCTACATATACAGGACAACTCCCCAACGAGACGCTCAACGTGATCGGAACAGGAGGCATTTATTCCACGGCGGAAGATTTGGCTCGATTCTCGCAAGTTTTCACGGGGGAAGCGGAAGAAATCTTGTCCGGTAAATCGGCTGCGGCCATGGCGCAAGACGAGTACAAGACGCCTTTGTGGCCTGACGATGCGGACAATTCAATCGAATACGGTCTCGGCTGGGACAGCGTCAATCTGTATCCCTTCAGGGAATACGGGATGAAGGCGCTGACCAAAGGCGGGGACACCCCTCTCTATCACGCGTCGCTCGTTGTGCTTCCCGAACAGGACATGGCGGCAGCTGTTGTCACTTCCGGCGGGAGCAGCACGTACGATCAGCTTCTGGCGAACGAAATCCTGCTTCAGGCGCTGAAGGAGAAAGGCACAATTACTGAATTTAAGCCTGAGAAGTCATACGGCGCTCCGGTAAAGAATGATATGCCGGAGTCCATGCTGCAGTATTCGGGAATCTATGGCGCGACCGGTTCAACGACAAATATAGATATTACCGAAAGTGGCGTCATGACCATCACTTCGGAGCAATCGCCCGATAATCCAGCCGAGATCTACGAGTATTCGGCAGACGGGACGTTCCGGAGTGCGGATGGGAATGGGATGATCAGCTTCGTCACGGAGGAGAACGGCCGCACCTACGAATGGCTTCGTCGATACGCTTCGGTCCCGGGTCTTGGGCAGGTGGCTATATCAATGTACAGCGCCGAGAAGCTCCAGCCCCAATATCTTCCGGCAGAGACCAAGGAAGCATGGATTCAGCGCGACGGGAAGAAGTATTATCTGCTGACTGAGAAGTATACGTCGATTTCTTATTTGACAAAGGTAACCACCAACTTGAATGTGTCGAAACAACTGCCGGGGTACGTGTTGGATAAGCGAATAACCGGCCCGAATACGGCCGTCTCCGAATTGCAAATTCCGGGATCGAACGGGCGGGATCTCTCAGGTCTTACGTTCTTTACACAAGACGGGGTTGAGTACTTGAATTATGGTGGAATCATCTTAGTGAACGAGGACGCCGTGAAGCCTTTTAACTTCGCTAAGAAGTCAATCGTTACGATTCCGCCCAGCGGATACGCCAGGTGGTATACGATAAGCGACAAAGACGGGGGCAAGATCGTTAAGGTGAGCATGTCCTCGAAAGCCTCCTTCGCCGTTTATGATGCAAAGGGAACATGCATCTACTTCAGTGTCATTGGAGGCAAGGATCCGGTCGTACTGCCCTTGGGAGGATACATAGTTTTCGCCGGAGATGCCGGGACGAAGTTCGAGATTTCCGCTCAGTAACTTCGCAATAAGCATTTCATAACTGGCCAAGATATAGTCCTGCGTATAAGAAAGAAGATTCCTCAAGAAAAGTTGGATGAACTAAAAATATCCATAAAAAGTGCCTTGATTCATTCCAATAGGTGAACATTCAACGGAGAACGTTCAACAAACAAATAAAGGCCATCCCGAAAAGGGATGGCCTAAAACTTGCCGTTACAGACAGCGCGGTGAACCGTACCGTAAGTAACTGCAAGTTATGTGTAAAGTTAATTAAAGATATTCCTTGCCTATAACCTAGACATTTCCAGTGCTATTATTTTCATATCAGATGCACAGCTGATGTTATTCTAATTTTAAAATGGAAAAGGAGATCAAAAGATGGGTAAGGACAATATCATTAAAGCGATGCTTTCTGAAAGGGTAAGTATGACACCCGATGGTTTTTTTGCAGATCAATTAAGCCCAGAACAATTTGCAGATAGCTACGAATTGTTTTTTGACAAGATTTTTGAAATCGGTTCATCAGATATAGCGGGAGTAGAAGGCTATGGTGAGTTTAATGATGATTGTAAAACAGAATATGGGACCTGCAGGGAATTTCTGATCGATACATTTGCAGAAGATAAAGAGGGGTACTGGTTTAATTGGAAGGAAATGTTCGAAACAACGGTTTTAGAACGTGAATTCTTCGAGAAATCCTTCAAGGAAATGGAGGGCAGAATTCGTTATTGTGAAGGAAATCGTTATTTGGTTTACAATAATACGTTTTTCGTCAATATGATCACAGATGGAAAGACAATGGTCGGGTTCCCTGACTGGAGCAGATCCGGCATTTGCGATTTCCTTTTGGATTTTGCCATTATGGACTTAAATAAGCCTTACTTGAAGATACCGGAACTGTTGGTTGAGTATTGCAAGAAAAGGGATATCGTCCTACCGGATTTTAAAGAAAGATTCTTATGTATGGCTTATTATAAAGGGATCGATACCTTGCGTTGGCATGCATCGATTGAAGACACGGAATCCTGCATGTCCATCATGAAATCCATCAGTGAACTGAAAGATCGACTATACGCCTTATAGATGGTGATGGTATGAAATATGAAAATGCCGGCGATGTGATACCAGAGGAGCTATTGAAAGAAATCCAGAAATACGCGGCAGGAAAACTTCTTTATATTCCTATTGGGGAGGAAAAAAAGGCTTGGGGCGAGACGTCCGGTTACCGAAATCAACTGCAGAGGCGAAACCTCATGATTCGCAATAAGTATGCCCATGGGGTTACGGTTTCGGAACTTGCCGACGAATACTTTTTATCCTTGGATTCCGTTAAGAAAATCATCTATTCTAAGAAAATCGAAAGACATTTAACATATGCTCCGACTTTGGAGTCAGCCGTACAATATGCGAATGTCGGGATGATCGAAGAATGGATTCAATGCTATCTGCTGCTTACCCGAAAAGTCTCTCCCATTCTACATGATTTCATGAAGGAAGATCATCTATATTTCGGAGTCGTTAAGTTTCCACTGCGTCTTATTCAGCGTGATGGATTAGAAACCGGGGAAAACCATGTAGATGAAGATGATGACCATGCAGTCGTTCTACCCCCGCTTCTTGTTCAGTATGAAGAAGGAAAATTTCATTGCATCGTACAAAAGGATTCATTGGCTGTATTAAAACATCGCAAAATAAATGCTTATCCGACCATAATCGTTATGAAAGGAAATGACGATTATAAAAGGTTTATGAAATACTATGGAACCATATTCTTTTATGTTGATAAAGTGTGATTTTAATGGGCCATCCATTGCAGGATGGCCCAAAAGCTTGCCGTTACAGACAGCGCGGAGAATCATATCACAAGTGATGGTACACACAATCAGAAAAGAAATTGGATTTCACTTCTAAATTTCCGGAAATCTTTAGGTGTACTTTCATGATATTTTTTAAAAGACTGAATGAAGTGATTTACATGATTGAAACCCACTCTGTGGGCTATTTCGGTTATTGTATAATCTGTTGAGATTAATAACTCGCTGCTTTTCTTGATACGGTACTTAATTAAGTAGTCGTAAGGTGTCATATGAATGGTTCTCTTAAAACTACGAGTGCATTCCGAAACACTTAGATGCGCTATATCAGCAATCTCTTGCAGCGTTATATTATTTGAGTAGTTCTGATGGATGAAGCTGAGCATTAATTGAAGTCTTTCTTGTTGCAGCTTTAAGTATTTAGGTGCTTCCTCAGAAGAGAGTGAAATGTTAGAAATTAAGGTAAACCATAATTGTACAGTTTTGATAGAAACCTCATATTCCCACCCCCAGTTTTTTTTCATATCAAATTTCTTTTTCATATCCCAAAGCGTTTCCAGTACTTGACTTTCCCATTCAACATCTCCCTTGATTACTAGTGACACTAAGGAAGAGTTTGTATAAGGCAGTACATAATTTTTTTCCATGGCACTATCCGCATAAAAAGCCAGCAGCTTCTCAGGAAAATTAAAACTAACATATTGACCGTTATGTGTCAGGTTCGTAGTAACATGAAGGACGCCCTTATTAATTAAAATGGCCTGACCTGTTTCTAATTCATGATCAATCCCATTAACTTGTATAACTAGTTTTCCTTTAGTAACCAAAGTGATTTGTAGTTCTTCATGCCAATGTAAATCGTTAAATCCTCTACCTTCAGGAATACTTCCATGAATAGTATGGGTGTACATGATGTATGGAAATGAAACATCGGGATATAAAATGGTCTCGTGCAATTGTTTTTCCATTTTAGCGAAGTCCTTTCTTATGACGATATTTCTATATAAATTAAAGATATAGTTACACAAATAAAATAAAAGTGGTGATATTATTATATCAAATATTCGGCTTATCATTACAATCCTGTGCACAGACGATTGGATAAGACCTCTTGGAGGCGTACATGTGAAAACAAATCAATCGTCGTTACCGTTTCACCCGTATATTTTGCTTTTAATCAGCATACTGTCTGTTTCGATCTCATCCATCATGATAAAATCCTCAGATACTCCAACCTCTGTGGCTGGGATGTACAGATTGTATATATCAGTAATCATTATGCTTCCTTTTGTACCTTGGAAAACTCTCCGAACCTCAGAGATGAACAAAAAAGATTGGAGTACCGTTTTATTAGCCGGCCTATTTCTCGGGTTATACTTCTTATGTTGGATGGAATCATTAGTATATACCTCAGTTGCGAGCTCCATGGTGATCTTATCATTGCAACCTTTATTTGTAATGATTGGTTCATATTTTATATTCAGAGAACGAACCAACATATTAACCATACTTTGTTTGATTGCTGCTCTTTTAGGTTCACTAATCATAGCTTGGGGAGACATCGGGGTTTCGCGGGAGGCGTTAATAGGAGATGGATTATCCTTATTAGGAACCATCTTGGTTTCAGCATATATGCTGGCAGGACAAAAAGTAAGTCGCAAAATAGACGCAAATTTATACAGTGTTATTGTTTTTTTTCTAGGCGGGAGCGTCATGCTAGTCTACAATTTGCTAAATAATATCACATTGATCGAATATAACTCTTCGGATTGGACATATTTCTTTTTACTTGCAGTAATCCCAACTATTTTTGGGCAGTATATCTTTAATCTGTTGTTAAAATCTATAGGCGCGACTACTGTTTCTGTAGGTATTATTGGAGAGCCTGTTTTGGCAATAATTCTTGCCTATCTATTCTTGGGAGAAACCATCTCAATCTTTCAATTCATAGGTGGATTGATTACCTTATTAGGAATGGCGGGTTATTTTTGGACACCTTCTTTAACCCAAACTGTTTCAAAAGATAGAAGTTACAGTTGAGTGCTTTGTAACTTTTAAAATTTAGGGCAACAAGTAATAGGGGTAGTCAATTTTCCTCCGCGTCGTATAGTCGGGTTCATTTCAGAGGTATTAGTTCTTGGAGGAATACCCGAAAAGGGGGATGTAGTTCTATTAAAACCTGATTTTAAACTGCCTGATGGAACTCCGATTGGGTGATAGATAGTTAGAAGGCTTATTCCACTTGTTGAAATTGGAGTGAGCCTTTTTTGCATGCAGAAAAATCTAAGGAGATGAACAGACAATGGCAAAACGTGAACAGATAGCAGAGGAACAAGTTGCAGAGGAAACGGTGCATTCAATTGCTCAGGCTCAAGCAGAGTATGAGAAGTTGGTGCGGTTTTTTTATTTTGAAAAATACGCTCAAGGCGAATTTCAGTGATTTTCCAATTATATCTACCCATTGCATGGTATCTCTTGTTTTATAATAGACCGTGTCGGAAACCACAGAAGGGAACATCCATGTCATGAAAAGCAGCATTCGTAACCGCTTATTGGTCATGCTTCTCGTATTTATTATCGTCCCCTATTTCATTTCGGTACTGGCCATCTATCTTCATACTAAACAAAAGGTAGAGCAGCACGAATATCGGATCAGCGAAATCCAGCTTCAAAAGGGCAGTGAAGAGCTCGGGCAATATTTTCAGGATATGGTCAATTTGCCGTATATTTTATACCTTAATCCTGGTTTATTCCGGATTTTCGAAAGAGGCTTTGATAAAGAAATTTACTCGAATCAGCTTGAAGTCGATAAATGGTTTCAAGCCTTCTATCTGATGCGCAGAGAAATTCATCAAGTTCGGTTTTTTATGGTGAAAGACGGGGATTCTTTTACCGTTTACGATGCCAAGGTGAGCGCCCGTATGAAGCAGCCTGATCTATCAGAAAGTCCTCCCATTCAGAAGTTGATTCAATCCGGATCCAATTTTTTGATTGAACCGCCGCATTTGATCCGGAATTATAATGGAGCTGCCGTGATGCCAATGTCGGATCGGACGTTAGTGATGACGATTCATCATAAAATCAAAAATATACTCTCCAACGAATTTTTAGGTGTTGTCACCATGGATATCGACTTAAGCCGCCTTTCCACCATTTCCAACCGTTTTCTGAAGGATGGTGAATTGGTTATCCTTACGGATGGGAATGGAGCTGTCGTCTATTCAACCGAGCAAACGCTGATAGGTACAAAGTGGAGACCTGATTCCGGATTGTCTCTCACGAGTGGAAGATCAGGCGATATTACGATGTCCAAACCGCTTCCGGGTGAATTTGGAGATTGGCATTTGATCAAGGTGACTTCGAGCGGCAACTTATACCGCGATGTGAGGCAAACGGCGTATATCAGCGCCTTATTTGGTGTAGGTGTTGTTATTTTGGGACTTATTATGGTCCATTTTATTTCAAATAAGATCACTCGACCTATTCAATTATTAAGTAAGAAAGTCCGAAAGATTGAAGGGGGGCATACGAATATATGGTTTAATGATACCGGCCGTGACGAAATCGGTCATTTGGAGAGGCATATTAAGGAAATGATGGAACGAATCAACTTGTATATTGATAGAGAATATCGGCTCGAACTCGAGAACAAAACGAACCAATACCGGGCGATTCAATCGCAAATCAACCCGCATTTTCTGCATAATGCTTTACAATCCATCGGTGCGGTTGCCCTTCGTTCTCAAACTCCGCAAATTTATCAATTGGTGACTTCCTTGTCGAAAATGATGCGGTATACGATCCGAATGGATAATTGGGCTTCGATACGCAGTGAAGTGGATTACGTGAAAGCATACTTAGATCTGCAAAAAGAACGTTTTCGGGTGGAATTACGCCACTCCATCTCTATAGAAGATTCCATGATGGATATATCGGTCCCGGTCATGATCTTACAGCCGCTCGTTGAGAACTTCTTCAAGCATTGTTTTGAAGAAGGGCATTACGGTTCGCATCTCAGCATTCGGGGATGGCTTGAAGAAGGTTATGTGAAACTTGTGGTCGAAAATGATGGCCCCGGCTTGTCCCTCGAAGAGTTGAACGAACTGAGAAGGAAATTAAACGCAGTCGGTCATGATGCAGCATCGCCTAATAACCGGATTGGTCTGAAGAATATACATGATCGGTTAGTCTTGAACTACGGTTCCCACGGAGGCCTAGAGGTGGATTCGGGTCCCGGCGGAGGATTTACCGTCCTTATTACGATTCCAACCCAATCCAAGGAGGACGATAATCATGAAAGCTCTTATTGTGGATGATGAATTCAATGTGCGTGATGTGATTCGGTATTTGGGGCAATGGGACCAACTGGGCGTGACGGAAATATGGGAAGCCGGCAACGGGGAAGAGGCTCAGACCATTATTGAAAGGGAGCGACCCGAAATCATATTTGCCGATATCAAAATGCCCAAAGTCACCGGAATCCAGCTTTTGGAGTGGCTGGACCAGCAAGCTTATCCGGGAAAAGTGATTATCGTCTCGGGATATGATGACTATTCCTATATGCGCAAAGCCATCCAATGCTCCAGCTATGATTATTTACTGAAGCCGGTTGAAGAAGACGTATTAAATAAGGTCTTGGAGGGCGCCATACTGGCCTGGAACCGTGAGGAAGCGGAACGGCGAAGCGACTCTGTCGTTGCCCGAGAAGCCGAAAGGCTGCACAGTAACCGGTTAATTACGGCGGCCTGTGAAGGAGGCCCTTGGAATGAGGAGGACCTGGCGAGGTACCTTCCGAAAGCCGATGCCTACGATCTTACTTTGCTGTATTTTTACCATATTCACAGCGCCGATACTTACATCAATCGGCTCGCTGAGGAGATGACGGCACAGGAGTGGGGCAATGCGTTTGTTCTGCAAAATGAGGATTGCACCGGTCTGTTGATCAGTCCGCGAGGCAGCAAGTTCCCGGTAGAGCAGTGGATTTCCAACCAGTTTGATATTCCCGTACGATTGGCCGGCGGCGATCCGCTAACGTCCTTGAACGATCTTCCGAATGCGTATCAATCGGCCAAAAAAGCGATGGAGCTGCAGAATTTCAGGACCATTCATCGTCTAAGCGATTTGGATGACGCGCGGCGAATGAATGACATTGTCGCCTATTTGGAGGAGCATTACACGGAGGAGCTTTCTTTGGATAAATTGGCCAATCGTTTCTTTCTAAGCCGGGAGCATATTTGCCGCCGATTTAAACAAGAGCAGGGGATCAACCTGTCCAATTATTTAATCCAATTAAGAATTGAACAAGCCAGACAATGGCTTAGTCAAACGGAAGAAAGAATGTACTCGATTGCGGTGAACCTCGGGTATCAGAATGAAAAGTATTTTTCAAAATTATTTAAGAAAGAAGTAGGCATGACCCCGGCCCAATATCGCAGCCTTTACGGAAAACAAAATAAAAAGAAGGGAGGGGAGATTGGTGAACAAATTTACGAAAATAATGTTGACAGCAGTGATGGTCGTATCGCTTGCGGCGTGCGGGGAAAGGAATGAGGAAGGCCAAACCGGTCAACAAAAAGTTCACAAGATCGTTCTGAGCGTATTCAATCCCAAGGTGGAGATTGCCTCCCAGTTTGAGCGGCTGGTCAAAGAATACGAGAAGGAACACCCTGAAGTGGATATTCACATTCGGACGGTCGGCGGGGGCGCGGATGACCGCGCGATGCTGATGACCCAATTTGCTGCCGGGAAAGGTCCCGATATTTATACAAACGGCGGATATGAGGAAGCCAGACTGTGGAAAGATTATCTGGAGGATTTGTCTGATCAGCCTTGGGTCCGACATGCGTATAAGCACGCATTAGAACCGATAGAAATGGACGGTAAGATCTACGGCATGCCGATGAATGTAGAGGGCTACGGCTTTATTTACAATAAAGATTTGTTAGCGAAAGCGGGTATTAAGGAAACACCGAGAACACTGAGCGAATTAAAGGATGTGTCGGAAAAGCTTAAGGCCATGAGTATTACTCCTTTCTCGATCGGGTACGCGGAAAAATGGCTCCTTGGCGTATTCATGGTAAACATCGCATTTGCGCATCAGGACAACCCTGATGCTTTTATTAAGGGATTGACGGACGGAACGCAAAAGTTTAAAGGAAACGAACCATTTATAGGAATGCTCCGACTGCTTGATCTAACCGTACAATTTGGCAGTAAGAATTCGCTGACCATAGATTACAATGCGGCAGTCACCGGATTTGCAAAGGGTAAAACAGCGATGATCCTGCAAGGAAACTGGGTACAGCCGATGTTGGACAAAATCTCACCGAACATGAATATAGGATTCTTCCCAATGCCGATCAGCGACGATATAGCAAAAAACGATGCACTCGCAATCGGCATACCCAACAATTGGGTCGTAAATAAAAAAACTACCGCTGTGAAGAAAACGGAGGCTAAAAAGTTCTTAAACTGGATGGTTTCTTCGGAACAAGGCAAAAGATTTATGACCGAACAATTTAAGTTTGTTCCCGCCTTTTCCAATATAAAGATCAAAAATCCGGATCCTCTTGCCGCTGATATGATCAAGTATGTAAAAGAAGGTAAAACATTATCATGGAACTGGTTCAAATATCCTGCCGGAGTAAGCGATGAGTTTGGGCCTGCCATGCAAGCTTATATCAATAAACAAATGAACAGGGATGAACTTCTGCAGGAATTCCAAAAATCGTGGAACAGATATTCGGAAAAATAAGTTGAAATGGGCTGAGAAAAACAAATTCTTAAGCCTTTTTTATTTGTCAAATAACACCATATCAAGCATGAAGTTGGATTCCCTTATCCAAGACCTATATTTATATTGATGCAGCTTCACTTGTTCGCATGGAGGTTAAAAGCCTTGATTTCGCATTCATATTGGCCCTTACCGGATGATTTGTGATGTCCATATAGAGGACAATATCAATTTAGATACGTCCCGCCGCTCCTGCACCGGGCGCTGATTATTTGAGTCCTTGTCGCTATTGCTCGAAATCCGCTCGTTAACCTAACATGGAACATGAAATCGAAATACATATATTCGCTTGAGCAGAGAGGGGGAGAGCGTAAGAACGGGCAAAGCATGACCAATTCATTAACAAGGAGAGAAACCTAATGAAACGAAAAAGAACGAAAAAAGCGGTAACCGCACTATTAGCAACTGCTGTTCTACTTTCAGGTAATGCCGTTTCACAGTTCTATCTCGCTCAACCTGTATTTGCGGACGATTTGGTTTTCCCGGTAGAAGCATTTAGACCGACCGATGATAGGCCACTTGATAAAAGCCATCTGCAGCAGCCTATGACGGTGCAAAGCTTCGAGCAGTTGGACAATGGCGTAAAGCTTAATTTAGGCGCACAGGAGGCTTACATCCGGATGCTTACATCCGATATGGCCAAAGTGTCGCTCTTGAACAAAGGAGACAAGGAATATACCTCTGTAGGGATCGCCAAAACGGATTGGTCCGCTCCTAAATTCAAAGTGAAGGAAGACGACAAGAGAATCGTCATTACTACCGACAGCTTAACCGTAGACATCAAGAAAAGCCCGTTTGGAATCAAATATATGGATAAAGACGGCAACGTCATTAACGAGGACGGGGATCAAGGGATCGGTTACGAAAACGGGAAGCCTTACGTGTTCAAAAAGACCGATAACAACGAGAATTTCTACGGATTAGGCGAGAAAACCGACGGCTTGAACAAACGGGGTAAGGAAGAGGGCATATGGCATCAGGACCCGTTCCCGTATGAGTCGAAATACATTTACCAATCGGTTCCGTTCTTTATCGGCTTGAAAGATAAAAAGGCGTACGGCATTTTATTCGACAATACGTACCGCACTTACTACAACTTCGCCAAGGAAAGCGATGATTACTATTACTTCTATGCCGACGGCGGCAAACTGACCTACTATTTCTTCAATGGGCCGCAGATCAAAGATGTCGTAGACCGTTATACCGATCTGACCGGTAAAATCCCCCTGCCGCCTGAATGGTCTTTGGGCTTCCATCAATCCAGCTGGGCTTATTCCCAGAACGATATGGAAGAAGTAGCCGCAGGGTACCGTGAAAAGAAAATTCCGGCGGATGGATTATTTTTTGACATCGAATATATGGACGACTATAAAGCTTTTACATGGGGTAAGAAAGTTCCCGACCCTGCAGGGCTGGGCAAACGTATGGAAGAGCAGGGTTTCCATCAAGTGAATATTTTCGATCCGGCGATCAGGGCCTTGCCAGGCTACAGTGTTTATGATGAAGGGACCGCGAAGGATCTCTGGGTTAAAAACCCCGATGGCACCGCCTTCCTTGGGAAGCTTTGGCCATGGAATCCGTCTGCCCCGCCTTCTTCCGTTTATCCCAATTTCCTGAAAAAGGAAACCCGCGATTGGTGGTCGATGCAGTACAAGCCGTTCTTTGACACAGGCATAGACGGTATTTGGAACGACGTGAACGAACCGGTCAGTTTTATAGCCAAAGACCACTGGACGCTGCCGCTGGATGCTGTGCATGAGGATGATAACGGAGTCAAACATGCTCATGAAGAGGTCCATAACATTTATGCGCATTTGGAGGAAGAAGCGTCTTATAACGCATTCAAAAAACTCAAACCGAACGTCCGTCCGTTTGTATTGACACGTGCCGGATATACGGGAACGCAGCGTTACGCCGCAACCTGGACTGGTGATAACCACAGCACCTGGGAACATCTCAGAATGTCGATTCCGATGAATGCGAATGTCGGATTGGCCGGTCATCCGTTTGTCGGCAATGACATCGGCGGTTTCACCAAAAATAAACAATTGGGCGAAATCTGCACACCGGAACTGTTCGCACGCTGGCTTGAGCTTGGTGCCTTCCTTCCGTTCTCTCGGGACCACTACAATAATGACGGCGACAGCCCGTCGGTTAAGCAAAACATTAATAGACAAGAACCGTGGCAGTTCGGCAAGGAAGTTGAGGATATTAGCCGCAAGTACATTTCCATGCGTTACGAACTGATGCCTTACCTGCAGAACGCGTTCAAACAGGCGCATGAAACCGGAAACCTGATTCAGCAGCCGCTCGTGTTCCAGTTCCAGGATGACCCGAATACCTATAACAACGAAGATCAATTCATGTTCGGTGATTCTCTGATGATTGCACCGGTTGTGGAGAAGGGCGCAACGTCCCGCAGCGTGTATTTGCCAGCCGGGGTGAAATGGATCGACTACTGGACCGGAGAAGAGTTTGAGGGCGGCCAAACGATTACCAAACAAGCCGATCTCGGCACGCTTCCGCTTTACGTGAAGCAAGGCTCGATCATCCCGCGCCGCGAAGTCCAGCAGTATGCCGGCGAGAAGAAGCTGACGAATCTGACTCTCGACACCTATCTTAACGACAAGGCTTCCTACAGCTACTATCAGGATGATGCAACTACAGAGGATTATACAAGAGGCGAATTTAACGTTACTGACTTCCACGTAGAGAACAAAGGCAACCACGTTGAATTCGAACAGGACAAAAAAGTTCAGAATTACGCTTCCGACATTCAGTCCTACACACTGAAGCTTCATGATGCTGTGGAACCGAAGAAAGTACAAGCCGCTAACAACAAGTATGCCAAAGCAGGCAGCGTGGAAGAATTGAATGGGCAAGAAAGAGCTTACTACTTCGATGCGAATGAACATGTGCTGTATGTCAAAATTCCGGTAAACGAGAAACAGAAAGTGAAGATTCAAACTCAAGACGATGTAGATGGAAGCAAATAATACCGCTGTTGGAACTGCAACTATCAATTACCGGGTTGGAGACTCTTGTCTCCAACCCGTGTTTACAATGTCATTATGAAGGAGAGAAACCAAATGAAGCCAAAAAAGAAATGGGTGCCATTAATTCTAGCAGGTGCAGTCCTTCTCTCAGGCAATGCTCTTTCCCAGCTTTATTCTCCCCAAACCGCCTATGCGGAAGTACAGCAGCCGGCTCCTGATACGCCTTTGGATAAAAACAAGCTGCAGCAGCCGATGGCCGTGCAAAGCGTCGAGAAACTGGACAATGGCGTAAAGCTTGATTTGGGCGGAGAGGAAGCTTATATACGTTTGCTCACTTCCGATATGGCCAAGGTGTCGATCTTAAACAAAGGCGAGGAAGAATTTGTCTCTCCGGGGATCGCGAAAAAGGATTGGTCTGCTCCTAAATTCAAAGTGAAGGAAGACGACAAGAGAATTGTCATTACTACCGACAGCTTAACGGTAGACATCAAGAAAAGCCCGTTTGGAATCAAATATCTGGATAAAAACGGGAACGTAATTAATGAAGACGACATTAAAGGGTCCGGTTATGAAGACGGAAAGCCATACGTGTTCAAGAAAACGGACAAGACCGAAAACTTTTACGGTTTCGGCGAGCAGACCGGCGGTTTGAACAAACGCGGCTACGATATCGGTATGTGGAATACGGATGCCTACTCCTATACGAAAGAAACGAAATATGTGTATGCCACCATTCCGTTTTTTATCGGTTTGAAGGGCGAGAAGGCGTACGGTCTTTTCTTCGATAATACGTACCGTTCCCATTTCAACATGGCTAAAGAAAGTGACGATTACTATTATTATTACGCCGATGGCGGAAAACTGACCTATTATTTTATTAACGGTCCGGAAATCAAAGACGTCGTGGACCGGTATACCGATTTGACCGGCAAGATCAATCTGCCGCCGGAATGGTCTCTCGGTTTTCAGCAGAGCAAATGGGGTTATTGGCAGGATGATATGGTCAGGGTAGCCAAAACATTCCGCGAAAAGCAAATTCCCGCCGATGCGATGTACGCGGATATCGATTATATGAATGACTATCGCGTATTTACCTGGGGGCCGAAGTATCCCGATCCAGACAAGCTGAAGGCAGATATGGACAACCTGAATTTCAAATATGTTACAATCAACGATCCGGGCGTTAAAGTTGATGAAGGTTTTGATACTTATCAGGAAGGAACCAAGAACAACTTCTGGGTTAAAAATGCCGGCGGCAGCCCCTATGTCGGTTATGTTTGGCCGGGCGACTCTGTTTTCCCTAACTTCCTGAGAACGGATGTCCGTGATTGGTGGGCAAAAAAGCACAAAGCGCTGTTTGACAAAGGGGTAGCCGGTATTTGGAACGACATGAACGAACCGGCCGTCTTTGGCGGTCCAGGCTGGTCCATGCCGCTCGATACCGTCTATGAGGCGGATGACGGCAGCAAAAAACAGAACAAAGAGATTCATAATATCTTTGGCCATCTGGAAAACGAAGCGGCGTACGAAGGATTCAAAGTGAACAAGCCGAACATTCGTCCGTTCGTGTTGACTCGCGCCGCCTATGCGGGAACCCAGCGTTACGCGGCCATCTGGACCGGCGATAATACAAGCAACTGGGATCATCTCCGCATGACAATTCCGATGAATTCGAATCTCGGCTTGTCCGGCGCAGCGTTTGTCGGCAACGATATCGGCGGCTTTGCGAAACCGACTTCGCAGGACATACCTTCGCCGGAACTGTTTGCCCGCTGGATCGAGGTCGGCGCTTTCGTTCCGTTCTCACGTGACCATTACAGTTGGGACAAGGAGCAGGAACCGTGGGCGTTCGGCAAGGAAGTGGAGGACATCAGCCGGAAATATATTTCCCTGCGCTATGAACTTCTGCCATACCTGTATAATCAGTTCAAACATGCTCAGGAAAGCGGGCAGCCTGTACAGCAGCCGCTCGTCTACCATTTCCAGCATGACCCGAATACCTATAACAACGACAATCAGTACATGTTCGGCGATTCGCTAATGATCGCGCCTATAGTGAATCAAGGAGCCACGTCCCGCAGCGTGTATTTGCCTGCTGGCGTGAAATGGGTCGACTACTGGACCGGCGAAGAATTTGAGGGCGGCCAAACGATCACGAAACAAGCCGATCTCGGCACGCTTCCGATCTATGTGAAACAGGACTCGATCATTCCTCGCCGCGAAGTTCAGCAGTACACAGGTGAGAAAAAGCTGACGAATCTGATTCTTGACACTTACCTTGCAGGCCAGGCTTCCTACAGCTTCTATGAAGACGATGCAAATACAGAGGATTACACGAGAGGCGAATTCAACGTTACCGACTTCCGTGTAGAGCAGAAAGGAAATCACATCGAATTCGAGCAGGACAAAAAGACGCAAAACTACGCGTCTGACATCCAGTCTTACACGCTGAAGCTGCATGATGCCAAAGAGCCGAACAAAGTGCAGGCGGCTGATAACAAATACGGCAAAGCAAGCAGCCTTGACGAACTGAATCAACAAGAAAGCGGCTATTACTTCGATGCGGCAGCGAAAGTTCTGTATGTTAAAATTCCCGCAAACGAAAGCCACAAAGTAAAAATCGATTAATCGTATAATATCAAATGAAAAACGGGTTGGAGACATTGTCGCTCCAACCCGTTTTTTATGTTATTCGTATCCATTTCTATCCGAACTGAAAGATTAGATACAGCATTCAGGAGTATATGAACGGCTGTCTCCGTAGGTACCGGCGTTTAAGATTCAATGCGGTGAACCGTACCATAAGTAGGGGCAAGTTTCAACGCCCCCCTTTATTACTAATAATTTCTATTATATAATGAAGGAAAACTTTAGGGGGCTAATCGTGAAATCCCTAGCAATGTTTAACAATAAAGGTGGCGTAGGAAAGACAACACTAGTCTGTAATTTAGCAAGTTATCTAGCAGACAATTTCGGCAAAAAGGTTTTAATTATTGATGCAGACCCACAGTGTAACTCGACTGTTAATCTATTGAGCGATGATGATTTTGATAAAGTTTATTATAAACGTGAGGGATTTACTATTTATGATACAATACTTCCTTTATTTAGAGGGCAGGGTTATGCAAAGGACATAGAATTATACGATGTGCCAAATTATAAGGTGAAATTCCTAGTAGGGGATCCTCGACTTTCGTTAATGGAGGACTTGTTATCAAATGATTGGAGGGATGCAGTATCCGGATTGCCACGAGGGTTAAGAACGACTTTAGTCTTCAGTGAGTTACTTGGAAGATGCAATGAATACGATTTCGTTTTTTTTGATATGGGACCTTCTTTAGGTTCTTTAAATAGATCGATATTATTAGCCTGTGATTACTTTATTTCTCCTATGTCCTCTGACATATTCAGTTTATTGGCTATTGAAAATATTGGGCAGACACTTAATACATGGAAAAGTAGGTTTGCCTTGGGTCTTAGTAATAATGAGGATCCTAGTGCCTTAGATGGAATCAACACAGAAACTGATCTTAGGTTTGCAGGATATATTACACAACAGTATACAGCTAAGCTTGTAGATGGGATAAAGAGACCAGTAAAGGCTTATGAACAAATACTTGCAGAAATACCAGATATTGTAGAAAAAGAATTGACGGGAGTAATCAATAAAGGATATGAGCACGTTGACTATAATCTCGGCTCGATTCCCAATTTTCACAGTGTTATTCCTATGTCTCAAACTGCACATAAACCTGTCTATAAGTTAGATCACACAGACGGAGTTGTTGGTGCACATTTTACAAAGGTAAGAGAATATGAAGAAATCATCCGAGGTATATCGGAGAACCTCTTAAGGAATTTGGAGGTCTTAAGATGATAGAGTGGCCTCAGCAAATTATCACAGATATAGCACGAAGAAAGGTTGTTTTATTTCTCGGCGCAGGAATTTCCCGAAATTCCGTCGGAAGAGATGGGCATACTAGGCCTCCGACATGGGAAGAATTTTTGAAAAATGCCGCTACGAAGATTAGGACTGATACAACTTATATTAATCAACTAATCAATGAAAAAGATTTTTTAACTGCATGTGAAATTATCTTTGAGAAAATGGGAGATCATAATTTTTATAGTTTTGCAGAAGAGAGTTTTTTGCAGCCTGGATTTACAAAACATAAGATCCATGAGCATATATTTGGGTTAGATTCCCGTATTGTTGTAACACCTAATGTTGATAAAATTTATGATATTTTTGCTAGCCAAGAATCTATGGGGACAGTGTTGACTAAGAAATATCATGATAATGACTTAGCAGATAAAATTAGGTCGCAACATCGAATTGTTGTAAAGGCTCATGGTAGCATTGAACAACCAAATATGATGATATTTACGAGAAAGCAGTATACTAAGGCTAGGTACGAGCATGCTGCTTTTTATGAAATTTTAAATGCTTTGGCGTTGACACATACCTTTATTTTTTTAGGTGCAGGGTTATCTGATCCGGACATTAGATTGATTTTAGAGAATTATACTCATACTTTCCCAAATTGTAGGCCCCATTATATGGTGACATCAGCTGAAAATGTGAATGAAGATCTTAAAAAATCTACGAGGGATAATACGAACATTGAACTTGTGACATATAGTTCCGAAAATAATCACATTGAATTAGTAAACTCATTGTCACATCTAGTGGGTTTAGTCGAGGAAGAACGGACAAAGTTGTTGACAGATATGAATTGGTGAGTGTGGGCCTCAAGCAAAGGAGCTTGAGGCCTTTTAACTTGCCGTTACAGACAGCGCGGTGAATCGTATCATAAGTAAGGCAAGTTTTTTGAGGTGAAACGTGCATGATCATGTAAAAGAGTGTTCGGAGCCATAAGTTTGGCCACGGGCACATTTGGGAAAATTCCAGCGCACACGGGCTTATGTGGGCTTTTTTGGTGTCAGAGGACGATGGTGTACTTGGAGGGGCATTTTTGCTTGCGGAAAGTAAAAGCCCCCTCCGCTGTTTTTGCGGAAGGGACTAACTCAAAAAAATGCTTTTGGAATGTCGGGTCAAACTCAAGTTCGATGCCTTCGACCTTGCGCCCGTCCTTGATGTGGATCTGTTTGACCACCGTCTAGCTTGCCCATCTGGCTCAGGTGCACGAAAGCTACCTGGGTAAGCTGGAACGCGCAGAAAAGTGTTCCGTGGACGTATAAGCGGTCACCGATTTAAGGGTTACCGCCACTTTTAATTTAATCCAAAATGTTTCTCAATATCAGTGAGGATTTCTTCTTTCCTCGTTGCAGCATTTCTTACAAAGTATTGAACGTTATGATGTTTTACTTGATGTAGATAGTGATTTGATGCCATTACTACGGTATCTAAAGTTTCACTTCTAGCTCGTTGAGGTTCAGACAACGTTAAAAAAATACTTTCCATACCTTTTAAATGATGACGTTCTAAATACCCAGAGCGGATCAGCTCATCTTCCGCAAACAGATATACAATTTGATTATGATCGGCAATGGCTTTGAGAAATTCTGGTTCCATAAATGTGTCAACAACGATAGGTTTGTCTTTGCCCATTTGTAGTAAATCCAAAATGATAAACTCCACGCTTTCCTCGAACACAGAATTGAGCCACTGTCCTCTGTCGTTACCCCGCCCAAGAAAGTACCATTCCCAATCGACGAAATGTCTTAATATTGCTGGGTGGTCTTGAGGATTAGCTTTTTTCTGGTACTCAAAAGTATGGTCGTCCGACGAATAAAGTGTCATTCCCCATTTGGATGATACCATCTCCGTCATTGTGCTCTTTCCGCCACAAGGACCACCACAAATCCAATAGACATGATCTAGATAGCGTCTCAGCAATCGGTCTGAAATTTTCATATGTCCATCCCCCTGTAATTTAAAAGTCTGGTTACAGAAGGGAGTTTCTCATCCTTGTTGCATTGAACGAAAATGTCGCTGGCATATGCACACCACCTTTAATTAAGTCCTAATCATTATCTCATGTGATTTGGTTGTCGTATAGCAAGGACTTAATGATTCGCATTCAAAGCTCCTCCCAAGAAAAGCAAAACCCCCTTCACGAAGGGGGCTTTGGCGTAATGTATCAAAACTTTATCTCTGAGTCCTTGAAAACTTAGAGTTGCTTAAATCTTTTTCGCTGCCACAAGCGAGAAGAAAATATGTTCCATGATCGTATGTAGTTCCTGATGATGAAAGTTCGGGTAACGCGTGATGTTGGTCAACTTGGTATCGTCGGGCGGATGAACGTGGTATGGCTCGGACGCCGTCTGATAACGCGGATCCTGGTCGTGCGGCTCACTATGAAAACAGAGGATCGTGTTCCCGCTTTGATCCACCCAGTTGTAGTAGGAAACATCTATGATGCCACCGTTCAATTCTTCGGTAACAAGCAAACGCGACCCATCGACGAAGACGAACGTATGGCGCGTAAATTTGCGAGAAGACATCAATCCAGATCCATCTCCGTCTCTGGTGTCCATTATGATGTGGGCGTAATCCCGCTCTAATTGCGTTATATTTGACGGTGGTCTCGCCGCTCGGTGTGATTTTGTCAAGCCCCGGCTCCCCGTCTTTCTATCGATCGCAGTAAGCCGCCCCACTGCTGGGCGTCGCGGGATTCGTCAGGCGTAAGTTCAGGTTTTACGCCAAGCGTTTCTTCATATGTGCCGTCATATTTTTTCTCGAAATGAACGACCGCGTTCACCAGTTCAGCGAGTTCTTCAGCATCCGTCATCGGCCGGATCCGGTTCAGGCGAGCTTGCTCGCGCTCATACGCTTCGGCGGCGTCTGCAACCGTCGTTTGAACACCCGTTGGAGCATGATAGACGGCGTTTTCTGGAATGCGAACCTGCTTAAACCGTTCGCCTTTCTCAACACCGAGTAATCGTCCTTGATTGACCCAGTTATTGATTGTGGCGACACTGACGCCGAAAAAGCGAGCAACTTCTCCCGTCGAGTACATGCGCACGTTTAATGCGTCCTCCGACGTACCTACGGTCACCATATGCACAAGCATCCTCTGTAGCGCGCGATGCGTATTTTTCTCAGTAAGACAATGTTGAACTTCCTGCAAAATCACTCCTGGATTGTGGAATGACGTTTTTTCAATGTAGTTTGCCAGAGCCATTATAAAAAACGGTATCTTCTTGCTGTCCGGTTCCGGAAGACCCTTAACCAATTCGGAGATCGTGACCGCTTCGGTTATGGCGATTTCCTTTTCGGCTAGATTAAACATATACATCACCTCACCGCCTATTCTAACATATTCAAATTCAAACTTCAAGGTAACTTCAAGTTTATATATAATCAACTTCAAACTCAGTATAAACCTGAACTCGCTGAATTATTCTAGACATTTAATAACGGAGAAAGGGGAAAACAAATCCCAAGGCTGGAGGGGGATTTGCTACATAATGCTATCCAAAAGAGTGTCCCTAAAATTTGCCATGTTGATAAGCGGGCAGCGTAGTGCTACTAATTTACGCGATTGACAATAAGCGGGAAAAAGTATACTTTTATAATGAGTGAGTTACTCACTCATTATAAATTCAACATTCGTTTTTAAAGGAGATGCAAAAGATGAGTAAAAAGAACATCCTGCCGGATTTATTACTGCGGCAACGTAATCGACGTAAAAACACAAGGCTGCTTCAGATTCATACGCCGAATCGTATCGTTGAAAGCCGTTACGTTAAAATCGGCGATATCGACCAATGGGTAACCATACGGGGAGAGGATTACCATAATCCCGTTCTATTGTTCATCCATGGCGGACCAGCTTCCCCGTACTCCATTTTCAGTCCGTTATTGCGTTCGTGGGAGAAACATTTCACAATCGTTCAATGGGATCAGCGAGGCGCTGGCAAAACGTTCACTAGGAACGGAAAAGACGGAAGCGGTACGATCACCTTCGACCGCCTTGCTCAGGACGGCATCGAGTTGGCGGAATATCTGTGCAACAAACTCCGGCATCAGAAAGTGATACTCATCGGCAGTTCAGTAGGCAGTCTGATTGGAATTATGATGGCTAAACAGCGTCCCGACCTGTTTTATGCTTATGTCGGAACAGATCAAAATGCTCCGGATCCTCAGCATCAAACGTACAAAGTGATGCTAGGTGCTTTCCGCAATGCAGGCAATGCGAAGGGAGTTCATTTGGTCGAGAAAATGGGGCCGGATCCCACGCTTTGGAGCCGCAAAGATTTCGAACTAAGGAATCAGTATCTGGTTAAAGTGATCAACGATGTGCCAAATATGATTATGGACCTCATACTGCCGTCTATGCTCTCTTCCCCTGAACACAAGTTCAGTGATCTCATTAATATTTTCAAAGGGATGAATTACACCCTTGGCCACCTGTTTGACGAGTTAGTGGCTTTTGACTTCGACAAGGTTGGACTGTGCTTTGAATTGCCTTTCTTTATTATGCATGGCGATCAAGATATCATAACGCCGACTGAAACGGCACAAGCATACTTCGACAAGATTGAAGCTCCTTTCAAAGAATATGTTCGGATTCGGAATGCCGGCCACCTTGCTTGTTTTTCCCGGCCTGAGCAATTCTTAGAGGAACTTATGAAGCGGGTACGTCCTCTAGCGGCCGGAACAGAGAACGAATTGCAGATGGGATTAATTTAGAGATTTCGTGGTACTATGAGGATAATTCCTTAATAAGATTGGAGATTGAGGCTCATTGTCCCCATTAAATAAACACCAGCTGAATCTGATCCGCGACGAGCGCAGAGAACAGATTAAGCAAGTGGCGCTTAAACTATTTGCCCGGCGCGGATACTCGGGAACGAAAACGAGTATGATCGCTGCGGAAGCCGGTATCAGCGAAGGCCTTATTTTCCGGTATTTCAAATCCAAAGAAGAGCTATTCACCACGCTCGTTCAGGAGTTAATGGAAGAAGCGAAGAAGGAAACCGAGAACCTTCAATATTTGTCTGGCTCTCCCTTTGAACAAATCAAGACTTTAACCCAAGGCATGCTAGACGAAAGCAGTAAATATGCATTTATGTTCATTCTAAGGGCACGCAAGACGGGTGAAATTCCAGAGGCGGCGGCACGGATTCTAGAACAACATTCAGTAGATGTTGTTCTCGACAGGCTGATTCCAATCTTTGTTCAAGGGCAGCATGCTGGAGAATTCTCCTCGGGAGATCCACGGAAGCTGTTGGCCTGGTACTTTTACATCATCAATTGTCTGATTTTGGAGGAAGTTGAGAAGGAAGAGTACGGGTTGCCGGATGCGGACTTCTTAATGCGATTATTGACAAACGGGAAACCCTAGTTCAATCTTTCAAATGATAGAGCTACCATCACGCTCAAGTGGAAACCAATCTGGGATATCTATAATAAATTTCCAAAGCGAGTCGGGTATAATCAGCTTCTCCTGATCTTTAACGGACAGGGTTGTTTTAATTTCTCCTTCAACTCCTTGCGCAATCTTCTCGATCCAGTCCGGTTCCATAATGATCTCACGTCCTAATGCAATAATTGGAACGCCTGATTGCAACGCTTTAACGGCATTTTGAGGAGTACGGATGTTTCCAACACCGATAACAGGAACCTTATGGCCGACTCGTTCTTGAATAATTTCCAAGCGAGAGCGGGAATCATCGATACCTCGACGTGGAACAGACCAAAAATCATTCAACGAAATATGCAGATAATCAAGCCCTTTAGATACAAGAATCTCTATAAATTCAAGCGTGTCGGCCATTGTAACTCCTGGCGTTTCTGGCTCCTCGGGGGAAATACGATAACCGATAATAAATGGTTCCTTGGCATGCTGACGAGCGACCCGCTGTATTTCTTCGATTAGCTGCAAAGGAAAGGTTGATCGTTTTTCAAAGCTTCCTCCGAAGCGGTCAGTGCGTCTGTTGGTATAAGGCGAAAAAAATTGCTGAAGGAGACATCCGTTTGCGCCATGGATTTCAACCCCATCGAATCCAGCTTCGATTGCACGTCTGGTAGCCTCACCAAACGCATGAATGATCTGAATAATCTCGGCTTCAGTCAATTCATAAGGTACCAGGTCTGCTTCTTTATCTTCGGGCAAAGCACTCACACATACTGTGTTTCCATCTACAGGGGCGGCTTTTCGGCCTCCATGAAAAATCTGTAGAACAGCCTTGGCTCCGTGCTCCTTAATAACAGAAGCGAGTGTGTTTAAGCCTGGGATCTTGTCGTCCCGATCAACAGCGGCTGATCCGGACAACCCGCCATTGGACATTACCCAGGTGCCAGCCGTTATGACCATGCTTACACCATTAGCGCGTCGCGCATAATATTTTAGTTCTGTATCTGTTATGGAGCCGTCTGTATTTGAAGCGCCATGAGTCATGGGGGCCATGACGATCCGGTTTTTTAATTTAATACTATTCGGCAGGACAAGCGGTTCGAAAATTGGTTGATAGATATCCTTCATATTGAAGCCTCTCCTTTGGAAAAAATGATCGTTTTTTTAAGCAAAACGGCTGATGTCTGAGCAGGCAAGCTGTTTATTCCAGCGTCTCTTGCGAAGAGTATAATTGATTTGTTAAAATGAGCGCAAATCATATTTGTCATAATTATATGAAGGGGATTCATATGAAACTATCACAACTTCAATGTTTTGTCGCCCTCGCCGAATTGGGGAGCTTTACTGAAGCTGCTTATGCGGTTGGTTTGACGCAATCGGCGGTAAGTCATGCCTTGGCAGCCCTTGAAAATGAAGTGGGAGTAACCCTCCTTGAGCGTAACCGCAAAGGCGTTGCAGCACTAACTGACGCTGGACAAAAAATCATCCCGCACGTTCGTGAGCTTTTGGCGCAAGCAGAGGCCATTGAACAAGAAGCAAAGTCAGCGCGCGGCTTGGCAAAGGGGAAACTTCGACTGGGCGGTATTCTTTCCTTTAGCCCAGGCTTACTTGCCGGTGTGTTGGCTCGATTTCAGAAGAAATATCCTGATATCGAAGTGGTTCTGTTTGAAGGCACGATTCAAGAAATTAACGATTGGATTACGTGCAGCATCATTGATGTCGGGTTCGTGCTGCACCCCGCAAAAGATGTTGAGAGCACGTATATTACGACGGATGAGTTGTGCGTACTCGTTCCATCCAGGCATCGACTGCACGCTCAGACGGAAGTGTCCTCCCAGGAACTGTGTGAAGAAGGATTTATTATGGCCAAAGACGGCTGCTCAAGTCAGTTAATGGAACTGGCTGGTCTTGAGCTAACGCAGTTCAAGCCGCTTACTCGCTATCATGCCAACGATAGCGCAACGCTCCTAGCGATGGTTCGTGAAGGACTTGGTATTACGCTGTTGCCGCGTATGATGCTACCTAAAAAGCTGGAGGGAGTCGTTGCGCTTCCGCTCAATCCTCCACAAATGTTACAGATCGGACTCGCTGTCAGGTCGCAGGAAATAGCATCGCCAGCAGCCGTGCTGTTTGTTCAAACGGTATTGGCCTGGATGCAAGAGGTTGGGGAAATCTCATAACAGCTTGCGCAGCTCAGTCACCTTCTTACTGTGAGGGGGACGCTATACCGCATTTTTATGACGAGAAGCGTCCGGACTCGCCATAACATTCGGGCTTGAATTTGAGGTTGCCCGGTTTATCGAGGTAAAGCGGCCGCCATCCCGGCCTGTAATGAAAGCGCTTAAATTTTGATTGCCATCTGCGATTTCCCTTGTTATAATGCAATTGAAAAGGTTTCCAAGAATCGCAGGCAGGAAGACGGAGGCAAGAAGGAAGAGACCTAAATATGAAAGCAACGATCCGAGATGTGGCCCGATTGGCCGGAGTATCCATCAGTACCGTATCCCGGGTGATGAACGCGCCCGAAACCGTCGTAGCCAGCAAAAGGGACCGTGTCCTCGAGGCGATCCGGCAGTTGCAGTACCAGCCGAACGCGTTTGCGCGCGGGCTGATTTACAAGAAGTCGTTCACGCTGGGGCTGCTCATTCCCGACATTGAGAATCTGTATTACGCGGGGATTATCCGGGGCATGCAGGATGCCTGCATCAAGCTTGGGTACAGCCTCATGATCTGCAACACGGACCGCGACAAAGAGCGTCTGCTGTCTTACATTGATACGTTCCGCGAAAAGCAGGTCGACGGCATCGTATTCGCCAGCGACAAGCTGCACCCCGAGTATTACGAGAAGCTGGTCGGCTGCCGGATTCCGTTCGTCATGCTGTCCTCCCACTCCGACGAATACGAGATTCCGAGCATCGAGGTGGACGATGAGGCGGCGGCCTACGATGCGGTAAAGTTCCTGATAGAATTGGGACACCGTGAGATCGGGATGATCGGGTTCGGCCACAGCGATTCCATTTCGGGACCGCCGCGGTATGACGGCTTTGTCAAAGCGGTTACGGAATCGGGCCTCGGCCACAACGTGAACAGGGTGAAATATGCGAACCACCGTTTTGAGGACGGTTACCAGGCAGCGCATGAATTGTTCACCGACCATCCCGGACTGACCGCCGTGTTCTGCGTGGCAGACGAGTTCGCGATGGGGACGATTTCCTACCTGAAAGACCGCAATGTGCTGGTGCCGGGGCAGGTATCGGTCATCGGATTCGACAATTTGCGGATGGCGAGCATGTTCATTCCGAAGCTGACGACGATCGCCCAGCCGATCTATCAGTTGGGATACCGGGCAGCGGAGAAGCTGCATGAGCTGCTGTCGACCGGAAGGGTGGAGGTTCTCCGGGAGAAAATGCAGCATAAACTGATCGTGCGGGAATCGTCCAGGGAAAAGTGAAGCCGATGGGTTTCACCTTATGTCTTTGAAAACCTTTTCAGAGACAGGCGGAAAGGCTTTTACTAAAGTGGGCAGGCACGAATGATGTTTTGAAAACCCTTTCAAGGAGGTGATCCCGCTTATCGGACGGTTGACCTCAAAAAACAATTAAAGGGGATGTATGAGAAGATGAACAAGAAGACGGGACGCAAGCTGTCTACTCTCGCTGTACTCGGTCTGTCATTCTCCATGCTCATTACCGCCTGCGGCAGCGGCGGCAACAACGCTTCGCCAAGCCAGGCCCCGGCGGCCACGTCCGGCGATCAGGCGAAAGCCACTGCGGCCGCGACCGCGAGCGCGGCAACGGCCAACACGCCGCTGGAAAAGGCGCTGAACGGCGAATTTAAAGGTACCAAGGTTACCATGTTCGGTCCGTTTGTGGACGCCGACCAAGTGAAGTTCGAGACGAGCATCAAGGATTTCGAAGAGAAGACGGGCATCGACATCCAGTACGAAGGCTCCAAGGAATTCGAAGCCACCATTAACGTTCGCGTGGACGGCGGCAACGCGCCGGACATCGCCGATTTCCCGCAGCCGGGTCTCCTGGCTTCCATCGCCAAGACCGGCAAGGTCATCGACCTGAACACGATTCTGGATACCGAGAAGCTGAAGGCCAACTACAACAAGAGCTGGCTGGACATGGCGACCATGGACGGAGCAAGCGGCAAGATTATGGCCGGCATCTGGAACCGCAGCAACGTGAAGAGCCTCGTTTGGTACCCGAAGAAGCAGTTTGAGGAAGCGGGCTACAAGGTGCCTCAGACTTGGGATGAAATGATGGCGCTTACAGAACAGATTGCCAAGGACGGCGACCCGGCCTGGGCGATCGGCATCGAGAGCGGCGCGGCCACCGGCTGGGCGGCGACGGACTGGGTCGAAAACATCATGCTGCGGACGACGACACCGGAGAACTACGATAAGTGGGTCAAGGGCGAGCTGCCGTTCACGTCGCCTGAAGTGAAGAACGCGGTAGAGATCATGTCGAAGATCTGGATGAACAAAGATTATGTCTATGGCGGCACGAAGTCCATTGTCACAACGGCCTTCGGAGACGCGCCGAAGCCGATGTTCGAGAACCCGCCGAAGGCCTGGTTCAACCTTATGGGCAACTTCATCACGAGCTTCTTCCCGGAAAACGTAAAAGTCGACCAGGACTACGACTGGTTCTACCTGCCGCCGATTGACGACCAGTACGGCAAGCCGGTGCTGGTAGCCGGCGACATCTACGCCATGTTCAACGACCGACCTGAAGTGCGGGCTGTCATCGAATTTTTCACCACGGGCGAATCGATCAAGAGCTGGGTGCAGTCGGGCGGCGTGGTCGCGCCGATGAACGACGCTTCCCTCGACTGGTACCAGTCGGAATCCGACCGCCGGATGGCAAAACTCGTGCAGGACGCGTCGACGCTGCGCTTTGACGGCTCCGACCTGATGCCGGGCAAAGTGGGCGCGGGCAGCTTTTGGAAGGGCATGACCGACTATGTCAGCGGCACCGCCACGCTCGACCAGGCGCTGGAGCAGATTCAGAAAGGCTGGAAGAACTGAGTCCGCGGTTCAGGAGTGAATCGGGTTAAAGCTGACCGGGGCGAGCGAAGCGGGCCGTAAGTGAGAACATCAAAAGGGGGAGCGGGCAGGAAAGGCTCTGCCCCCCTTTTGTTATGGTAAGTACAACATTTAGGAGGAGCGCATATGGGGACACAAGCCAAACCGGGAATCCCTCTGAGAGCCGTGTTGATCTCCTTGGGCATACTGCTCGCCAATATAGTGGTCAACGGCCTAATTTTCCTGTTTTTTCGGGATTCGACGCTGAATCCGCTGCTGACAGCGGTGCTTGCCGTACTGTGGGGCGTCGTGGGCGTCTATCTGATTTATTACACGCTGACCTTTGCAGCTGAGCAATATCCCGATAAGATCCGAGGCAGGATCCTCCCGTTCATCTTCGTGGGGCCGGCGGTGCTCCTGCTGGGCTGGCTGCTGGTGCTGCCGGCGCTGCGGACGCTGTACCTCAGCTTCTTCGATGCGTCGTCCGACAAGTTCGTCGGGCTGGCCAACTATGCGGCCGTCTTCAGCGACCGGCTGCTGGGCACGGCGCTGCGCAACAATCTGCTGTGGGTGTTCGTCGGCACGCTGGCGTGCGTCGCCTTCGGCCTGCTGATCGCCATTCTGGCGGACCGCAGCAGCTACGAGAAAACCGCCAAGTCCATCATCTTCATGCCGATGGCCATTTCGTTCGTGGCGGCAGGCGTGATCTGGAAATTTGTCTACTATTATCAGCCGGGCGACGAGCAGATCGGTCTGCTCAACGCCATCGTGACGTACTTCGGCGGACAGCCGCAGGCCTGGACCAGCATGATCCAGCCTTGGAACAACTTTTTCCTGATTCTTATCCTGATTTGGATGCAGACCGGGTTCGCCATGGTCATCTTCTCGGCGGCGATCAAGGGAGTGCCCGACGATATTCTGGAAGCGGCGCGCGTGGACGGCTCCGGCGAAATCCGCATTTTTTTCCGTATTATCATTCCGTTCATCTCGACCACGATCCTGACGGTCACCACGACCATTATTGTCTTTACGCTGAAAATATTTGACGTCGTCATGGTCATGACAGGCGGTCAATACGATACAGAGGTTGTCGCGACGCAGTTCTACCGGCAGTTCTTCATGTACCGCAACTTCGGCTATGGCTCGACACTGGCCATCGTGCTGCTGATCGCGGTCCTGCCCGTCATCTTCGTCAATCTGCGCCAGTTCCGCAAGCAGGGGGGATTCTAAATGGTGGGCTCCAAGAAAAGAAAAGGCAACAAGGCGGTCGTCAACATCGTGCTTGGGATCATCTGCTTCATCTGGCTGATTCCGACTCTCGGCTTGTTCATCTCCTCGTTCCGCCCCGCCGCGGACATTCTGCAGACCGGCTGGTGGAAGGTGTTCCCGCACCAGGAATGGAAGGCTTCGAATGATGTGATCCGGCTGTCCAAGGATGTAGACCTGCGGGGACCAATCGAAGTGAACGGCAAGACCTACACGGACGCGCAGCTCAAAGCGGGCGTGGTCGAAGGCGGCAAACGGCTCATGTGGGAGAACCGCAGAGCGCGCATGATCAGCGTGCAGACGGAGGGCTGGGTGACGAAGCCCAACCTGACGACGGAGAATTACAAGAACGTGCTGTCCGGCAAGGAGTATAAGCTGAAAAAAGCCGACGGCAGCGAGACGGTGCAGAAGGGAAGCGGTCTCTCCCAGGCGTTCTTGAACACGCTGACCATCGCGGTGCCGGCGACGATTATTCCGGTTCTGATCGCGTCCTTCGCGGCTTACGCTTTTGCCTGGCTGCGTTTTCCGGGACGCAAGACGATGTTCGTGACCATCATCGCGATGCTGGTGATTCCGCTGCAGGTTGCGCTCATTCCCGTGCTTAAGGATTACACGGCCCTCGGGCTGAACGGAAGCTATCTCGGCATCTGGCTGGCGCATACGGCGTTTGGCCTGCCGCTGGTAACGTATTTCATGTATAACTTTATCAGCCAGCTTCCGAAAGATCTGTTCGAGTCGGCGTTCATTGACGGGGCGAGCCATTTCACGATCTTCAGCCGGCTGATCCTGCCTCTGTCGGTACCAGCGCTGGCTTCGATAGGCATCTTCCAGTTTCTGTGGGTCTGGAACGACTACCTGGTGTCGCTGATCTTCATAGGCAACCAGCCGAATGTGCAGGTCATGTCGATGAAAATCGCCGATCTGGTCGGCTCCCGCGGCAACGACTGGCATCTGCTGACCTCGGCGGCCTTTATCTCGATGCTGATGCCGCTCGCCATCTTTTTCCTGCTGCAAAAGTATTTCGTCAGAGGATTGATGGGCGGTTCGGTCAAAGGCTGACGCCTTGACGTACGTCCCTACGGCGCGTAAGGGTTCGCTCAGGGCTTACGGCCCGTCCGTTCGATAGGTAATCCAGGCGGAGACAGACCGCCGTACAAAGGAGTGCGGAGTATCCATGAAAATGAAACCCTACGTCCATCCCGAGCCGTTGTACCCGTACCGGGAATGGAGCCTGGAAGAAGAGAGCTTCGCCGACGGCGAGAACCAGCGGAGCGAAAGCTTGTTTGCCGTTGGCAACGGCTATATCGGCATGCGGGGCAATTTTGAGGAGGGTTATCACGGTACTGAAGGAACGTCGGTAGTCGGCAATTACCTGAACGGCTTCTACGACGCTGAACCGATTATCTATCCCGAAGGCGCGTACGGCTACGCGGTGCGGAACCAGGCCATGCTTAACGTCACCGACGCCAAAATCATCGGCCTGTCCGTCGAAGGCCACGCCTTTCATCTTAATGCAGGAACCGTGCATCGCTACAAGCGGACGCTCGACATGCGTAAGGGGGTGCTGCGCCGCGAGGTGGACTGGGAATCGCCCGGCGGGCATCGCGTGTCCCTCGTTATCACCCGCCTGGCGTCGTTTGGGAACAAACACTTGGCCGCCATCCATTACGAGGCGACGGCGCTCAATTTCGACGGCGCGATAACGTTCGCCTCGGCCATGGAAGGCACCATCGCCCGGCCGCTGGCGACCGACGACCCGCGGCTCGGGGCGGGAAGCGAGCTGCCGAGCCTGCTGCCGGAGGACATGGAGCACGGCGGCACGTTCTCATGGATGCGCCAGCGGACCCGGCATACCCGGTTCGTGCTGCTGACGGCGGTGAGCCACGTTCTGGAGACCCCAGCCGGCTGCGGGACGAACCGGAAGGCGGCGGAACAGCGGCTGACGGAGGAATTCTGCGTGCCGCTGCGCAGCGGCGAGAAGGCGGCACTGACGAAGTACATCTGTTACCATACCTCCAAAGACTATCCGGAGGAGGAGCTGATGCCGCGGACCGAAGTGCTGCTGCGCGGGGCGGCGCATGCCGGATTCAGGCAGCTGTTGGCAGAGCAGGAAGCCTACCTGGACGACTTCTGGAAGCGGGCCGACATCGAGATCGCCGGTGATCCCGCGCTCCAACAGGGCATCCGCTTCAACGCGTTCCAACTGCTGCAATCCGTTGGCAGGGACGGTGTGACCAACATCGGGGCCAAGGGCCTGACCGGCGAAGGCTACGAAGGGCATTATTTCTGGGATACGGAAATGTACATGCTGCCGTTCTTTACGTACACCCGGCCGGACATCGCCCGATCGCTGCTGGAATTTCGTTACCATACGCTCGGCAAGGCTCGTGAGCGCGCAGCAATCATGTCGCAGAAGGGTGCGCTTTACCCGTGGAGGACCATCGACGGAGAGGAGAACTCGTCCTATTTCCCGGCAGGCACGGCGCAGGCCCACATCAACGCGGACATCGCGTACGCCATCCGGCAGTATGTCCTGGCGACGGGAGATACCGATTTCCTCGCCGCCCAAGGCGCGGAAATCCTGTTCGAGACGTCCCGGTTCTGGGTCGACCTCGGCCATTTCAATCCGGCGCGCGGCGGAGCGTTCTGCATCGACGCGGTGACGGGGCCGGACGAGTACACGGCGATTGTAAACAACAACGCCTACACGAATTTGATGGTGCGCAGCCAGTTGGAGTACGCCGCCGACACGGCCGACCTGCTCCGCGGCTCATATCCGCAGCACTACGAAAGGCTGGTCCGGGCCATCGGGCTGAAGGAGGAAGAAGTGCGTCTCTGGCGGAAAGCGGCGGCCTGCATGTTCGTGCCTTCAGATGAACGGCTTGGCATCATCGCTCAGGACGACACGTTTCTATCAAAAGAGAAATGGAATTTCGAGCAAACGCCGGAAGGCAAGTATCCGCTGCTGCTGCATTTTCATCCGCTCGTCATCTACCGCCATCAGGTGCTGAAGCAGGCCGATGTCGTGCTGGTCATGTTCCTGCTCGGAGAGCAGTTCACGCTGGAGGAGAAAATTCGCAATTACCAGTATTATGAGCCGCTCACGACCCATGATTCCTCGCTGTCGCCGTGCATCCACAGCATCATGTCGGCGGAGATCGGCGATCTGGAGGGCGCTTACGCCTATTTTGACCGGACGGTGCGAATGGATCTTGACGACATCAACCGGAACGCCAAGGACGGCCTGCACACGGCGGCGATGGCCGGCTCGTGGATGTCAATCATCAACGGCTTCGGCGGCATGCGGCTCCGGGATGGCATTCTGTCCTTTCAGCCGCGCCTGCCAGGTCAGTGGGAGAGCTGCCGGTTCCGAATCGCGTTCCACGGCTGCCTTTTGGAGGTGCGCATCGGCCGGGAGAGCACCCACTACACATTGCTGGAAGGCGAAGTGCTGGAGCTGCTGCACATGGGGCTCCGGGTCTCACTGTCTCGGGGACAACTGGCTTCCTTTCCCTTATAAGCCAACAGCAAACGGCGCTCCGTCCCCTGAAGTTGGGGGAGCGGAGCGCCGTTTGTGCGTTGCCCTTTGCAAACATCAGGAATCCGCTATACCCAAGATTCGCTGGACCAATCCTTAAGGGAGAAGGGAGTCTTTAATATAGAAGAAGCGGAGTATGCCGTTCTTGAAGACAATGGAAGGGTCTCCATCCTAAAAAAGAGCGTACCAGCTTGTAACTAAAGGGCAAAGCGGATTTGCATCGCGGGGTGAGGGAGATCAGCGGGCTGGCGAGCATCCACTACATCCGGCCAAAAGAGCCGCTCCGCCTTGGGCATGCTATTTCTGTCGGCGTCTGGCAGGTCCCCGGCAAGATGTGATATCCGAACCCATAGCCGGCCAGTACCTCGTTTGAAATCTCCGGGAAGCGGTCCCCCGCTGTCCACGCATTCCGGCGTGGCGGACGGCTATGGGCGTTCCTGAATTTTTCTCTTTCATCCTCGTGCCCGTAAGAAGTAATATAGACATACCAAATTGCGTTCAAGAGGATGCTGATGTATGAAGAGATACATGCCCTTCACTTACAAAACCTTGATTCCCTACCTGCTGCTGGTTCTGCTGACCGACGTGGTAATCGGTTACATTTCCTACACGATGCTGGTTTCCTCGCGGACCGACATGGCGGAGACGAACATCCGGACCGGGATGAAGCAGGCGAGCAGCAATATCCGCTACCAGATGGACGAAATTCAGCGGATGTCGGACACGCTGTTCGGCAGCCTGTCGTTCCAGCGGGCCCTTCAGTATAAAGGCAGCCCGTTCGAAATTTATTTGGTAATGCTGGATGAAATCGTGCCCCAGATGACCGCTCCGCTGAAGCTGTTCGGCAACAAAATCCGGCTGATGCTGTACACGAACAACGAGGATTTGAATATCGTGTCGGGCGACAATCTGAACGAGCAGATCAAGCGCAGCGATTATTATATTCTTTCGTATCACGACTTAGAGAACACCGCCTGGTATAAGAACAACAAGGATTCGGCGCGGGACAATATCTGGCTGCAGATGGACATGGACCGGAAGCTGGGCAATATTTCGCATATCCGCAGGCTGGTCTCGTACAGCGATTACAAGACGGTGATCGGCTATGTCCGCATCACGACCGCACTCAGCGGCCTCTTCGGCAACTTTGACACCTTTCCGGTCGATCAGGGGATTACGGTGCGGCTGCGGGAATCCGCCACGGGCGAGCAGATTTTTCAGCGGGGGGAGGGAGACGACAGCAAAAAGGGCGGCGATTTTCTAACCCTTCAGCAGACCATACCGGACAGCGGCTTTTATATCGAGGCCGTCGTTCCGCCTGCTTATCTGCACAAGGACGCGGGCAAAATGCAGCGCATTATCGTGGCCGTCTGTGCGATCAGCTTCCTGGTCATGGCCATCATCGGCCTGCTGGTCGCCCGCCTGTCCGGACGCAAAATGTCGCGGATCGTCACCCTGGTCCGTTCCTTTCAGGAAGGCAACTTTCAGAGGCGCATCCGCTTCTCCGGGAATGACGAATTCCGGCAGATCGCCGACGCCTTCAATGTCATGGCGAAGAATATCCAGGATCTGATCAGCAGCGTCTATGTTCAGGACATCCGGCGAAAGCAGGCCGAGCTTGAGGCCTTGCAATCGCAGATCAATCCGCATTTTCTGTACAATACCCTATCGACGATCAGCAGTCTGGCCAATCTGGGAGAGACGCGGAAAGTGACGGAGATGGTTCAGGGTCTGTCCCGCTTCTACCGGCTTACGCTGAATCAAGGCCAGGTTTATATCAGTCTGGAGCAGGAGCTTCAGCAGGCGGAGACCTACCTGGAGATCCAGAAGGTCAAATATGCCGACGCCTTCGCCGTCTATATCAATGTCGAGCCTGAAATCATGGACGCCCGGGTCATCAAGGTGATTCTTCAGCCCTTCATCGAGAACGTGTTCAAGCACGCCTGGTTCGGCGAGACGGTTGCCATCCGGATCTGCGGAAGACGGCTGGGGAACGACATTGAGCTCAAGATCATCGACAACGGGATCGGCATGCGCGCGGAGACGATCGAACGGATTCTGGCGGGCAAAAGCGAGACCGGCGGTTATGGCGTGAAGAACGTAGATGAAAGGATCAAGCTGAAATACGGGACGGGCTATGGACTTACCATTGCCAGCATCTACGGAGCGGGAACGACCGTCTGCATCGTTCTTCCGTTCGAAAGCGCCGAATCGGAGACCCGGCAGGAGGATCATCTGGAAGCGTATCTTTGAAAAAGTATGGTGTTTAATTGAATCGCCCAATGTGACACCCGTTTGTTCAAAGCTATGATTGGGGGAAGAGGATAATCTGTCCTGCGGCTCGCGTGGAGCCGGCAGGCAAGGAGGGAACAGCTTATGAGCGTCAGCATGCTGCTTGTGGACGACGAGGCGGTAGATTTGGAATGGCTTCGCCGCCGAGTGTTGAACAGCGGTCTTGACATAGATGTGGCCGGCGCGGCCAATAATGGCTTCAACGCGTTGAAAGTGATGGAGAGCGAGCGGATCGACCTGATTTTGTCGGATATTCGTATGCCGATCATGTCGGGAACGGAATTCGCCCGCAGGGCCAAGGCGATCAACCCTGACGTCAAAATAGTGTTTATCAGCGGCCATGAGGACTTCAACTATGCCAAGCAGGCGATTGAACTCAACGCTTCTGCCTATCTGCTGAAGCCCGTTGAGGATACGGAGCTGTACGAAACGCTGTCGCAGCTCTGCCGGAAGGTGGAAGAGAAGCGGGAGGAAAGCCGAACAATCTCCGAAACGCTGTCACTCGTGAGCGAGGAACTGCTGCTCCGCTGGCTGGGCGGCGATTCCGCAGATTGGGAGGAAGGCCGCGTCCGCCTGCTGCTCGGTCCTATTCTGGAGGGAGGCTCGGCTGCGGCATTGATTGAAATCGACGATGTGGAATGGAAAATGAGAGAGGCCTCCGAGCGGGAACGCCGGTCGCGGACGGCAGAGATCATATCCCATATTCGGACATTCGTTTCCGAGCATCGACTCGGAACCTTCATCAGCGCGCATCACGAGCGCTGCCTGGTGCTGGCCTCTGTGCCTGAGGATGACTTTCTCGCTGGACTGGAAGAATTGATCCCGCTTGTTCAGCGGAAGACCGCTTTTACCGTGACGGCGTCCGCCGGTCCCTTCGCGTCCGATGAGGGCGAGCTGTGGGAGTCCTACCAGAAGGCGCAGGCGGCGCTCAGCGCCAAGTGGCTACTTGGTAAGAACCGCCTCCTGCGGGACGTCACTCCGTCCGCTCCGGCCGGCAACCTGAGCGCCCGCTTCGATGAGCGGCTGGATACAATGATTTCCGCGATCAAGGAGTACGACCTCGTCGCCATTGACGACTGCCTGCTGCGGCTCTTTGGCGGTGATGTTCCGCTGGCCAGCCGAAACGAGGCTTACGAGCTTATTATCCGGATTACCTCAAGGCTGCATTCCGAGCTTCAGACCATGAACGAAGATCTGTACGAGTTGCTGAAGTGGGACAGCCACCAGCCCAATCTGCTGTTTCAGTTTGAAACGGTCCACGATATCGTATCCTGGCTCCGCCGACGCTTCTTCGAGCTGTCCGAGATGATCTATGTGAAGCGGCAGCGGCAGAAGCGGAAGCTGATCGACAGCATCATCTCCTATGTCGAGGACAATCTCGAGCAGAAGCTGACGCTCAAGGAAGTGGCCGCCCGCTTTGACTTTACGCCCAACTATCTGGGGTACCTGTTCAAGGAGGAGACGGGGACGCATTTCAGCGATTTCCTGAATGGGCGGCGGCTAGCCCGGGTGTGCCAGCTGCTGACCGACCCGGGGCTTAAGATTTACGAAATCGCCGAGCGAATGGGCTACAAGAACATCATTTACTTCAACCGGCAATTCAAGCATGCAATGGGTATGACGCCGGGCGAATACCGGAAGGAGCATAAGATTTAAAATTGCGGAATTCGCGCGAGGGCGGGCAGTCGGCCCGCTTGTTCAATATGCGGGCAAAGAACGGATAAGCGGCGAAAGGTGCCTTCCTCCGGCGGCGGGGGAAGGTACCTTTCGCCGGTTTTTCTTATGCCTCGGACTATCTTCATCAACGGTTCAAGACATGAAGCCGCAGATCTTTATAGACAGGGAGGATGCCGGACTCGTCCACCACCGTCTCCAAAGTAAGCGTTTTTATGAGATCGTTGAATAAGTATTACTTTTAGTTGCTCTGCTGAATCCCGTCCCCCGATCCGTTGCGGGTATACTTGAGTTGTTACCGAGGAAAGGGAGAGAGGAGTGGAAAAGATGAGACAAGGCTTTTGGGGCGAATTAAAGAAATACCGGACGCTGCTCCTGATGCTGACGCCGGCCGTACTGTTTTTTATCCTCTTTGCTTATATCCCCATGGCGGGAATCGTGCTGGCTTTCAAAAAATACAGCTACGACGGAGGGATATTCGGAAGCTCGTGGAATGGGATCGACAACTTCCGGTTCTTCTTTGATTCTGGGGATGCCTGGAGGGTTACGCGTAATACCGCGCTGTACAATATCGCTTTTATCATCGTGAACAATGTGCTTCAGATCTTCGCCGGCATCCTGCTGTTCGAAGTGGCGGGCAAATGGTTCCGCAAAATCACCCAGACGCTAATGTTCCTGCCGTATTTTATCTCCTGGGTTGTGGTGGGAGCCATCGCATACAACCTTTTCAACTTTGACGTAGGCACGGTTAACTCACTGCTGGTTTCGCTGGGCTTTGAAAAGAGTGACATTTACAATACGCCTGCTTACTGGCCGTTCATTCTGGTCATCGTATCGGCCTGGAAAGCGCTTGGGTACGGATCGGTGATGTATCTGGCCGCGATTACCAGCATCGATACGGAAATGTACGAGGCGGCCCAGATCGACGGAGCGAATATTTTCCAGCGGATCTTCCGCATTACAATTCCGAATCTGATGCCGACGGTTATTATTCTGGTGCTGCTGGCGGTGGGCAATATTTTCAGAGGCGACTTCGGTATGTTCTATAATATGGTGGGCAACAACGGTCTGCTGTTCTCCTCCACCGACGTTATCGACACCTATGTGTTCCGCTCGCTGATTACCTCGAATGATATCGGCATGTCGGCAGCCGCAGGCTTCTTCCAGTCGGTTCTTGGGTTCGTCACTATCATGCTGGCCAATTTCGCGGTTCGCAAATACGATAAAGATTACGCACTGTTTTAATAGGGAGGGGAACAAGAATGAGTACTGTTGTTTCAGAGAGCAGGGCCGGTTCGCAGCCCGCGGGCCAAAAAATCCGCCATTCCGACCGCATCCTGCTTGCCGTTATCGGTTATGTCTCACTTTCGCTGCTGGCGCTGTTCTGCCTGCTTCCATTCTGGCTGGTCGTTTCGTCCTCGCTGACCGATGAGACCGCCATCACGATGAATGGCTTCTCACTGATTCCGTCCACGTTCTCGGTCGAAGCCTACCGCATTCTGTTCGAATTCCCGAAGGATATGCTGAAGGCCTACGGCGTTACCATCTCGGTAACGTTAATCGGCACGGTGCTTGGCCTGTTCCTGACTTCCATGACGGCCTATGTGCTGACCCGGCGGGATTTCAGATGGCGAAACCGCTTCTCGTTCTTCTTCTTCTTCACAACGCTGTTCAGCGGGGGCCTCGTTCCCTGGTATCTGATGATCGTCAACTATCTTCAGCTGAAGGATACGCTGGTCGTGCTGATTCTGCCGATGCTGCTGAACGTCTTCTACATCATCGTTATGAAATCGTTCATGAGCAGCATTCCGGAAGCCATTACCGAATCGGCCAAAATCGACGGTGCCGGCGATTTCCGGATCTTCATACTGCTGATCGTGCCGCTGTCCAAGCCGGCTCTGGCGACCATCGGGCTCTTTATCGCCCTTGCCTACTGGAATGACTGGTACAACGCGCTGTTGTTCATCTCCAAATCGGATTTGATGCCGCTGCAGTATTACCTGTACCGGATGCTTGGGAATATGGACGGCATGCGCAAGGCCATGATGCAGGCCGGCGCGGTAGTCAACACTAATCTGCCGACGGAGAGCCTCAAGATGGCGATGACCATTGTGGCAACCGGCCCGATTCTGCTGGCCTATCCGTTTATCCAGCGCTTCTTCGTCCAAGGTCTCACCATTGGTGCAGTCAAAGGATGATCACAGGCAACCTGGTTATCAATATAAGGTTACTAATGCGAACTAATTCTTAAGGGGGAACTGGTTATGCGTAATCAAAGAAAAACATCCATGCTGCTGATGGTCTTGATTCTGGCCATGGCAGCCATCCTCTCCGCCTGCAGCGGAGGTAACTCGAACAACGGCGGCGCGGCTGCTACAGATGCTGCTGAAACCGCTCCATCCGCCTCAGCGGCGGCAAGCTCCGGAAATGCGGATACGTCCAAGGAAGTCAAGCTGAAAATGATTCTGGTCGGCGGCCAGCCTGCCGATTACAACGAGGTGTTCGACCAGTTGAACACGCTGCTCAAGCAGAAGATCAACGCTACGGTGGAGACGGAATTCCTGGACTGGGCCGACTGGAACCAGAAATATCCGCTGAAATTCGCCGCCAACGAAGACTTCGATCTGGTCTACACGGCTAACTGGGCGTACTATAACGATCAGACGCTGAAGGGCGGCTTCCTGGAGCTAACCGACGACATGCTGCAGAAGTATACACCCAAGACCTATGCCACCATGGATAAAGTAGCTTGGGATCAAGCCAAGGTGAACGGTAAGGTGTACATGGTTCCAAATAACAATAAAGAAGTGACGGACAAAGCCGTTCTGATCCGTGAAGATCTGGTCAAGAAATACAATCTGCAGCCAGTGAACAGCCCCGAAACTTATGCCGCCTATATGAAGGCGATTGCAATGGGAGAAAAAGGCATCAACGCTTTCGGCGCCAAGCCGGCTGACGGCTGGAAATGGCATGAGCTGGATCAAATCATGGTCGAGCAGCAGAATGAATGGAACCTGGTTGACTACAACTTTCCGCTGGCTTACAAGCTGGACGATCCGGCGGGCAAGGTATTCAACGTATACGATACGCCGGAATTTACGCAGCTGTTGAAATACTATAAAGATCTTGCCGACAACAAGGTATGGTCTAAGAACATCGTGAGCAACAAGAATGACGTATGGCAGGATATGAAAGCCGGCAAGGTTGCTTCGTATGCACAGAACCTGGGTACTCTCGCCGCGAACATTGAAGAAGCCAAACGCGATACGCCGAACGTCGAATATGCGATTGCCGACCTGACGCCGGACAAGAAGAAGATCGGAGCCATCTCCACCCAGAACGGCATGGCGATCCATGCGACCTCCAAGAATCCGGAGCGCGCGCTGATGCTGATCGACCTGCTGCAGAACGACAAGGAAATTCATGACCTGACAATGAACGGCATCTCCGGCAAGCATTATGAGCCGGTAGGCGACGACAAATACAACCCGGGTCCGAGCGCCGCGAACTATACGGGCTTCTCGAACTGGGGCTGGAACTCGCCTCTGAATCGTCAAAGCTCGACCTATCCGCAGGAAGCGAACGACCTGCTGGATACGTGGATGACGAAAGTGTACCACTTCCCGCTTGAAACCTTCATCTTCGACGATGCAAATGTGAAGACCGAGGTCGCCAACGTAGGCAACGTCATGCTGCGCTATGCGGTTCCGCTGGAATACGGCCTGATCGACGATCTGGACAAAGGCCAGAAAGAGCTGGTCAGCCAGCTGAAATCGGCCGGTATCGACAAGATTCAGACCGAGCTGCAGAAGCAAATCGACGCCTTCCTGGCGAACCAGCCCAAGTAATATCAACAAAATAGAGTGCAGGCAGGCAAGGCCCGTAAAGGCAGGGCGACAGTGAGGCCAGACCGCCCGGAGAACCGCTAGGCTGACCGGACCCGGAAGCCTAAAAATGGGGGAGACCGAGGTCTCCCCTTTGCCGTTATGCGGCTTAATCGCCTGTTGTATACCACATACCACACAAAGGAGAGAAACCAATGACTGTAAAATTTTCGCCCATTAGTCCGAAGCTGCCCGTCTTTATGCATGGAGCCGATTATAATCCCGACCAATGGCTGCATGATCCTTATGTACTGGAGGAGGATATCCGGATGATGAAGCTTGCCGGCTGTAATGTAATGGCTGTCGGCATCTTCTCTTGGTCGATGCTGGAGCCTGAAGAAGGCGTGTTTGAATTCGCCTGGCTGGACCAGGTGCTGGACCGGTTCGCCGCTAACGGCATTTACGCCTGGCTGGCTACTCCGACGGGAGCGCGTCCGGCCTGGATGTCGGAGAAGTATCCGGAGGTGCTGCGCGCGGAGAAGAACCGCGTCCGCAACCTGCACGGCATGCGCCATAACCACTGCATGACCTCGGCGGTCTACCGGGAGAAAACCACGATCATGAACACCAAGCTGGCCGATCGGTATTCGAACCATCCCGCCGTTATCGGCTGGCATATTTCGAACGAATACGGCGGCGAATGTCACTGCGATTACTGCCAGGAAGCGTTCCGCGGCTGGCTGAAGAAGAAATATGGAACGCTGAACGCGTTGAACTTAGCCTGGTGGACCAAGTTCTGGAGCCATACGTATACCTCGTGGTCCCAGGTCGAGTCGCCGGCTCCGCATGGCGAGAATATGGTGCACGGACATAACCTGGACTGGCGCCGTTTCGTATCCGACCAGACCATCGACTTCTACAAGCACGAGATCGTTCCGCTGAAGGCCATGAATCCGGATCTCCCCTGCACGACCAATTTCATGGACTGGTTCTACGGACTGGATTACCGCGAGTTCGCCAAGGAAGTGGACGTGGTCTCCTGGGACGCCTATCCGACGTGGCATGAGGCGACATCGGAAGTGAATATCGCTTCCTGGTTCTCCTTCAACCATGATATGTTCCGGACGCTGAAGCATAAACCGTTCATGCTGATGGAGAGCACGCCGAGCCTGACCAATTGGCAGCCAGTCAGCAAGCTGAAGAAGCCGGGCATGCACAAGCTGTCCTCGCTGCAGGCGGTTGCCCACGGATCGGATACCGTTCAGTACTTCCAATGGCGCAAGAGCCGGGGGGCCAGCGAGAAGTTCCACGGAGCGGTCATCGACCATGTGGGCCATGAACATACCCGCGTCTTCGGCGACGTTGCGGAGCTTGGACGCACGCTGGCCGGGCTAACGGAGCTTGTCGGCACGACCGTTCCGGCGGATGCTGCCATCCTGGCCGACTGGGATAACCGCTGGGCCGTGAACGACTCTCAGGGACCGCGCAACGGCGGGCTGCACTACGAGCAGACCGTTATGCAGCATTACCGGGCGCTGTGGCAAATGGGCGTGCCGACCGACATTGTCGGCTCGGACGATGATTTCTCAGCCTACAAGCTGCTGATTCTGCCGATGGCGTACCTGCTGCGGGAAAGTACGGGCTCGGCGATCGACAAGTTCGTGCAGAGCGGCGGAACGCTGGCCGTCACCTATTGGTCCGGCATTGTCGACGAGAATGATCTTTGCCATCTCGGCGGCTTCCCGGGTCCTCTCCGCGAGACGGTCGGCATCTGGGCCGAGGAGATCGACGGGCTGCACGATGAGCAATGCAATCGGCTGATTATGGGCGAGGGCGCCGGGTTCGGCGGCGAGTATGAAATCCGCGATCTGTGCGAGCTGATTCATATCGAAGGCGCCGAGACGCTGGCGTTCTACGGCGACGATTTCTATGCCGGACGTCCGGCTCTTACCGTGAACAAAAGAGGAGAGGGCAAGGCCTACTATTTGGCTGCGCGAGTAAGCGACCCGGCGTTCTACGACGCGTTCTACGCCGGGCTGGTGAAGGAAGCGAACGTTCGGCGCTCGCTGGAGGCGGAGCTGCCGCAGGGCGTGACCGCCCAGCTGCGGACCGACGGAGAGCATGAGTATGTGTTCCTGCTCAACTTCTCGGGTCGCGCGGAGAAGGTGGAGCTTCCGGGAGAAGCCTTAGCCGATGCCGAAAGCGGCGCTGAAGTGTCCGGCGTTCTGGAGCTGCCGGTGTACGGGGTTTGCATTTTGAAGCGGGCCGCATCCGGGGTTCGGGCTTAAAGCCCTGGCGACCCAGTATCGGCTGTGGAGTGGAACCATCTGGAGATTATGGGACAATCGCCGGACTATTTAGGGGCCTGCTGGTCTGATGGATCAAGACGACGACCATTTCAAAGCTGCAGGCCCCTATAAGCCAACAGCAAACGGCGCTCCGTCCCCTGAAGTTGGGGAAGCGGAGCGCTGCTTGTGCGTTGCCCTTTGTCTCGGCCTGGGCGGTGCCGAAACGGATTTCTAATGGAGGCTCTCGGGCTCTTTGTCCAATACGGGGATTAAATCAACGGAAGCCTCTTTCCAGTAGGCTAACCATTTCTCCATATCCTTTGCCGCCAGCGGCCTGCTAAAGAAGTAACCCTGGATTTTGTCACAGCCCTGCTCCAGTAAATACGCCAGCTGTTCCTGTCTTTCCACTCCTTCGGCAATGACCGACATGTTCATTCGTTTGCCGATCATAATAATATGCTCCACTAATGCTGCATGATTCGTGCCGGTTGGAATCGAATCTATGAAAGATTTATCTATTTTTAAAGTGGAGATCGGCAGATAGGTCAGGTAGCTTAAAGAAGAATAGCCTGTGCCGAAATCATCGAGGGCAATTTTAATGTCTCTTGCTCGGAGTGCATTCAATTTGGCGACAACATGATCGTAGAATTCGACTAAGACGCTTTCCGTGATTTCCAATTCCAGATAATTGGGTTGAAGCCCGAAGGATTCAAGAGTTTCCAGGACCAATTCATTAAAATCGGTTTGCAGCAGCTGCAGCATCGAAATATTGACTGACATCGTTAAATGTCCGAATCCCTGTTCATGAAGAAGCTTCAGAAAAGCGCAGGCGCTGCGCAGCACCCAGGCTCCCAAAGGAATAATCAAATGCGAATCCTCGGCCACTTTGATAAATTTCAAAGGAGAGACATAACCGAGATCCGGACTTTTCCAGCGCAAAAGAGCTTCCAGACCGGTCACTTTGTTCAGTATCAAGTCGACCTGGGGCTGATAGACCAGCTCAAACTCTTCCTGTTCCATTGCGGTATACAATTGTTTTTCTATATTCATCCTTTCGGCAAATGTATCGTTCAGGGGATGGTCAAATACGACGTAACTGCCTTTCCCCGCTTCTTTCGCCTTGTACATGGCAATGTCGGCGCGTTTAACCAGCTCCATAATATCGCTGCCGTGATCGGGATAAATGCTGATTCCGATACTGATGCTTATGTGGAGCAGACTGTTATCCATATCAACAGCCTCTTTAAAACCGGTAAGAATTCGGGCGGCAACTCGATCAATATCCGCTTTTTCTTTCAGGGGCTGCAAAAGAATGATGAATTCATCGCCTCCGAACCGGTAGATCACCCCCTCTTTTTCTATGATGGAGAGGAGCCTTTCACTGGCTTTGACAATTAGGCGGTCGCCGAATTCATGCCCCATTGTATCGTTAATATATTTAAAATTATCGATATCCACGAACAGCAAGGCAGCTTTGCCGCTTGAATCCGCAAGGAGGTTATCGGCTGCATTCTCATATAACGCCAGCTTGTTGGGCAGATCTGTCAGTATATCGTGATAGGCCAAGTGATGCATCTTCTCTTCACTTTCTGTAAGTTTCCGCTGATTCTCAATTAATTGATCGTACTGTTGTCTTAATTCATCCTCCGTAGCTATGATTTCTTCGTATGCGGCTTCCAGCTTCTCATGGCCGTCTACCATATCCCTGTACGTGATCTCCAGCTTTTCTTCCATTTTTTTAATCCGCTTGAGTGTTCTGAGAATAAGGCCAAAGATCAGAAGAGCCGTGGTGAAAACAAAGAACCATCCCTTGATCATATTGATTCTGGCGATCCATTGGAGGTTGCCTGTTATAGCTGAAACCGCTTTATCCGTTAGCAGAATCCACAAGCATCCCACAATAAAATAAATTCCGGCAATTCGGGTTGACCCCCACAGAGGACTAAAGGCTCGTTTATCTATAAGTGTCAGGTCAATTTCCTCATTTGAATTTCTGCTCAGTTCAACGAATTTATGAGTTTTCTCGTCATTATTTTTTTGCAGCATAGCGCCCCTCCATTATTAACCTAAGCTTATCACCTTCCCTGGATGTTGAAATTTTCAACAAAATTCTCCAAAATCCTCTATTTTTCATTAACTTTTAAAGAATATCCCCATCTTTTCACAAAAAGCGGTGCAAGCAGAATGAATAACGGAGCGCAGTGGATTCTATGAAGGATACCCAAATGGTGCTGCCTCAGAAAATATGGTAAGATGTAGGCCTAATTACACAGAGGAAGTGAAGAATATTGATTAGTATAACCGTGCCTGAACCGGAGGTTACCATTACCAAGCAGATTGCCCCCGAACTAAGCAACATTTACGGATTTACGGATTTCCACCTGATCACGAGGGAAAAGGGCGGCATTTTTATGTTTTACAACGACCGGGACGAGCTTCTGTTTGTCGGTAAAGCAAGAAAGCTGAGACCCCGAATTAAAAAGCATTTCGAGGATAACGTTTCCCCCATTAAAGACCACCGGAACGAAGTCGCCAAAATTGAGGTGTGCGTGGTAGAGGACCCCGTCGAACGGGAAATTTACGAGACTTACATTATCAATACGTTCAAGGCAAAGTATAACGTGGAAAAAGTATACTACCGGTAAGTTAACGCAAAACAATGCGCCGCGAGGCCCTTTTCAAAAACAATGAGAGCGGGCCTCGGCGGCGCAACTACACACTAAATCTTGTCATGATTCAAGGTGAATAAATAATTGTACTTGCTCGCATGCTTTAACTCATCCAGGATAATGCCACCCACCGTATCCCGATAGATGCCAGCCGGCAGGCCAAACCATATTTTTCTGTACTTCTCCGTTGCCGACAATTCACCTTGAAGCGCCCGCTGTATCCCGGTAGTATAGGACTCTACTCGCTGATACTGCTCGTTACTGATCCCCCTGATTTCCTGACCCGTTAACTCTTTGTAGATCACCCGAAACATACGGTTATGCCCCCGTTCATCGTCGCGGATGGAAGTAATGATCGAGGCTTGCTCGGAGTTTGGGGCGAGTTTGATCAGTTCATCGTAAAAAAGTTCGTCATTTCGTTCTCCCTGAACCGCTTCTTTGATCATATCCAAGGCCTGCGGGGTAGAGGTGGACCAAACGGGCTGAAATGTGGCTCTGCTCCAATACGGGTTTACCCAATACATATAACCAGGACCTCCCAATGCTTTTTTAATCGTCAGGTTTAGCATATGTGCAAACGCCCAATTTGGTTTCAAAAAAAGAAAACCGCCCAAAGAGCGGTCGATAAACAGGATATGCAGGAAGACTAAACGGCTTTCGGTTGAGCCTGTCTTTCCAGGAATGTAACCCCGACCCAGACAACGGCGGTGATCACGGCTGTGAGGATTGCCGATCCCCCTGCGTGAAGAAGCAGCAACGGAATCCACATGAGGCTCAGGAAAAAATGCGCTTTACGCATCCATTTATTTCGCACCCGCTTGATAAGCCACCCGTACCCGGCCAAAGTTAAAAGAATCAAAAACGCTGCCAATCCGGTAAATATTTTGTCGTCTTGAAGTCTCGTAATCAGATAATAAGCGCCATGCACCAAAATGAGGGCTAGTGCGGTCCAGCCCATGAACTGGTGAATGCGGTGCAGCAGTTTGCCCAGTTTTTGTACCGGAAGGGAGGAGGATCTGAGCTTCTTCTTGAAACGCACCCAGGAAAAGCTGACCGCTCCGCAAACGACAGCCATAGTTCCGAGCCATTTAAAAAGCTCCAGATCTTCCTTTCTTCCTCCTTGAGGGGGCAAGCCCCCGGCACCGCTTGAAGGCTGGGGATGCGTTCCGTTGGCTTGAGCGTAGAAGGAATAGGCGATCAGCAGCAAACTGAATATCACAGCGAGAATGGCGGGAATCCATACTGTTTTTCTTTTTGACATGTGAGCTTCGTCACGCTCCTCTCTTTTTCTTTATAGTATCAGCAAGATATTAATTAATAATTAACGCAGACTGAATCTTTATTAAAAGGTACCGCCCTGTTTTGATAGGGAAATTCCAGGAATGGTCACAAAAAAACGCCCCGGATGAGGCGAACAAGCCCGGGACGTTAGCAATCGGTTTTAAGCACATTTATGAGGTTAGACATCTTGGCTTAGGGTTTGCGCCGCTTAAGCCTTCAGCACATCATGGTCCACATAGCGCGCGCCGTTCAGCTCGCTGATGACGTTCACCGCCACCTTCGCGCCGTCGCCCGCCGTAATAACGGCATGCACGCTTACTCCGGCTACGGTGCCGGCGGCCCAGATGCCCTCGACGTTGGTCTTGCCGGCCGCGTCCACGGCGACGACCGTCTTGATTCTCGGCTCCGTGCCTTCTTTCGTCTGCACTCCCGCTTTGGCGGCTAGATCCGTCAGCACGCCGGTAGCCAGAATAACATGCTTTGCTTCATAGGCCGCTCCGCTTTCGGTTTCAATGGCAAAGCCGTCGCCGCTTTTAGCGATGGAAACGGCCTGTTCAGCGACCAGTTCGGCTCCGAACTTTACCGCCTGCTTGTGTCCGGTTTCCACCAGGTCGGGTCCGCCAATTTCGGAAATGCCGTAGTAATTCTCGTACCAGCCTCTGCGGGTCATCCCTTTGTCGTTGTCGATAAGCAGCGTCTTCTTGCCCGCCTTGGCGGCGAACAGTGCGGCGCTTGCGCCGGCGGGACCGGCGCCGATTACTGCGATTTCGTACATAGTAGGACCTCCTAAAAGTTTTGCGTAGCAAAACTCGCTACGAAAGCATGGGCTAAGTTTTGCGTAGCAAAACTCGCTACGAAAGCATGGGCTAAGTTTTGTGAAGCTAAGCTTCCTGAGAATGCTGCGCAGCAAAACTCGCATCGAAAGCGTATTGTCGCTATATATTATAGCGCTATCTATGTCTTATTTGCCAATGCCTGCAGGCAGGGCAGGGTTACCCGGAAGGCTGTACCCTTGCCCGGGGCGCTCGTTACCCCGATTTCCCCGCCATGTGCTTCGGTTATCGATTTCGTAATCGACAGGCCAAGGCCGGAACCGCCGTACTTACGGGCGCGGGAGGGATCGCTGCGGTAAAACCGGTCGAACACATGGGGGAGATGTTCCGCAGGGATACCGGCTCCGTTATCCAGCACCGTCAGCTCCGCGCGGGAGCCTGAAGGATGCAGGGAAATGGCCACTTTTCCCGTTTTGGGATCGGTATGCTGCACCGCATTCTGGAACAGATTCAGAATGACCTGCTTGATTTTGTCCGGGTCGTAAAGCCCTTTTATGCCGGGGGAGAGGGCAAAGTCGACTTCACGGTCTCCGGCAAGCATCTCCAATTGAGGCCGCATTTCTTCGATCACTTCGTCCAAATAGAGCTCTTTGGCCCGGAGCTGCGGAGCGCCGTCCATCCGGGCGAGGAGAAGCAGATCCTCAACCAGCTTGTTGATGCGCTTCGATTCGCCGTGCATGCTATTCAGCGCGTTGTACAACTGGTCCCTGTTCTCCGCCGCTCCCCGCAGCAGCACCTCGAGAAAACCGTGTATCGAGGTCAGCGGCGTCCGCAGCTCGTGGGAGGCGTCTGCGGCGAATCTGCGCATCTGTTCCTTGGCTTCCCGCTCGTTCCGAAATGAAGTTTCCAGACGCTCCAGCATGCCGTTAAAGGAGGAAGACAGCTGGTCGATTTCGGTCTGTCCCTGCGCAGACGGAAACCGGACATCGAGATTTCCCGCATCGATAATCTGGGCGGTCTTACCCATGTTGGACAGCGGGACAAGAGTCTTGCGGAGGGCGGGCATGTAGAGAAGAAGGCCGCCCACCAAAGCGGCCACGGACAGAGCCGCGTAAGTCAGCAGCTGGCGCATAATAACGTCGCGCAGAGGTGCCGTATCCGTGGTCATTTGCAGAACGCCGAGCGGATTGTCCGGATGGCCTATGGTCATGAATACAGCCAAATGCTCGGTGCCGTCTTCAGAAGTCAGAATCTTGTAATTGCCCGCGGCTCTGCCGACGGGATGCTGAAGCAGCAGCTTGTATTCCTCGTCGGTCATCCGTGGAGCGGGCGAGTCGGCCAGCGTCTCCGTCTGCAGATCGGAAAAGGTGCCTTCCGAACTAAAGAGGGCGAGCGTAGTCCGGGCGTCCAGCAGCAGGGGGCGCCGTCCCGGGGTGCCCCTGCCGCTGCCTTGGGCGTCAGCGGAACCTCCCTGGCTGCCGCTCGGCCCGCCGTCACTGACCTGCTCGGTATAGCCGCCGCTCTCAGTGCCGCCGCTTTGTCCTCCGGCGCTGCCGCCCGGCTCCCCGTCACTGCCCTGTCCGGCGCTGCCGCCGGGCGCTGTATCGCTGCCCTGGCCGGTATAGCCGCCACTCTCTGCGCCGCCGTTCTCTGCCCCTATAGGGGGGCTTTCCGCCGCTCCGCTGCTCTCCTGGCGGTTCCCGGCCAACTCGAAGATCAGCTCGCGGGGAACCGAGCGGATTTGCAACTGCATGGCTTCCACCCTGCTGGTGTAAAGGAAATTGCGCATAATCGCGTATTGAAGCACTCCGATGAGCAGGAGCAGTCCCGAGAGAATCAGCAGCGAGATGGCAAGGAGCTGCTTGCGGAGCGAGCGGGGAGGATGCAGCCGATTCCTAATGGCCGATAAGAATGGAATCATATGAGATCCACCCGGTAGCCCGCGCCGCGAAGCGTGCGGATAATGCGGTGCTCCTTATCGCCCAGCTTCTCGCGCAGGGAACGGATGTAGACCTCCACAATGTTTTCTTCTCCTCCGAAGTCGTATCCCCAGACCTTGTCAAGGATCATCGGCTTGCTCAGCACAAGCCCGTGGTTGATGACCATATATTGCAGCAGCTCGTACTCCGTCGGCGAAAGTTCGAGCACGACATCCTTGAAGCGGATTTCCTTTCTCCGGCTGTCGATCCGGAAGGGACCGCAGCGCACCTCGCCGAGCAGTCCCGGAAACCGGTTGCGGAGCCGCGCCTGAATACGCGCGAGCAGTTCGTCGAAGCTGAAGGGCTTGACCATATAATCGTCGGCCCCGATGGACAGACCCTTTACGCGGTCGTCGACCTCGTCCTTGGCCGTCAGCATAATAACGGCGATGTCCGGCTCCTCGTCCCGGAGATACCGGCATACATCGAAGCCATCCATTCCCGGCATCATAATATCGAGGATGGCTACATGAGGTTTGAATTCGGCGGCGATCTCCAGAGCGGACAATCCGTCCGGCGCCGTTCTGATGTCAAACCCTTCATTTATAAGACCCAGTTCGAGGAACTGGAGGATGTGAGGCTCATCGTCCACCAGCAGCAGACGGATGCCTTGGTGAGCTTTCATGTATATCCCTCCATACCATATTTAACATGCGGTTATTATAAGTTTTGGGGTCCTCGCAAACGAATTGGAATAAGCTGGGAAGGCAAGGCTTCACTTTGTGGGGCGTGTTATATTATGCCACATTAACTTGAACGTTTGCTGAAAATTACCTTTCACATTTCATTCCTAATATTCTTTCACCGGTGTTCAAATTGGTTAATCTTAAGTATGTGGAGAAAATATCGCTCTTCTTCTCCGTCATGATAAACGGGTAATTACGATGTCGGGGAAGCGATTGCACAAAAAAGTGGATGGCGATTGTTCATGCGAGGAAATAGGCCGAAAATGCGAACTATTTTTTTATTCAGGAAAGGGTTTTGACGATGGGTATCGAAAACTTTACTATAAGGATATAGAGTCGGAAACCCATTCATCCCCGTTTAGGTCCGGCCGATCCAATCCATTCCAGCCTTCCCCGTTTACATGACTTTTTCAAGCATCCTATTCATTTCAAAAAATTCAGAAACACCCGGTTTAAAACGGTCTGTTATTCAGTACAATGCATTAGGAACGCTTTTCGCGCTGTCTTTGCTTCGCACCAATCATTTTATTCCATTTATTGAAGAAGCTTTACTACCCCAAGTCAAGGAGGCTCTTCCAAATGAAGAAAAAAGAAATGGTGGCCATGCTTCTGGCTGGTGGTCAAGGCAAAAGATTGAAGGGCTTGACCAAATCGATTGCCAAACCCGCTGTCTATTTTGGGGGCACCTACCGGATCATTGATTTTCCCCTCAGCAATTGCACGAATTCCGGAATAGACACAGTTGGCGTATTGACTCAATATGAACCCCTTGTGCTGAGTTCCTATATCGGCATCGGCAGCGACTGGGATCTCAACCGCAAGAACGGGGGAGTATTCGTACTGCCTCCGCATGAACGCGAAGACGGCAGCAGCTGGTATCGGGGAACGGCTGACGCAATTTACCGGAATCTTAAATTTGTCGATCAATTCGACCCTGAGCATGTGCTCATCCTTTCGGGTGACCATATATACAAAATGAACTATAACGCTATGCTTGAATACCATAAGGAAAGAAAGGCCGACTGCACTATTTCGGTCATTGACGTCCCGCTTGAAGAAGCAAGCCGTTTCGGCATACTTAACACGGAAGAAGACCTGAAAATTTACGAATTCGAAGAAAAACCCGCAAAGCCCAAGAGCACTTTGGCTTCCATGGGGGTTTATATCTTCAAATGGGATGTTCTTCGTCGCGCTCTGCTGGAGGATGGAGAGGATGCGCTTTCCTCCCACGATTTCGGCAAGGATATCATCCCGGCGCTACTGTCGAAGGGCAAATCGATGTACGCCTATCCGTACGAAGGTTACTGGAGAGACGTCGGCACGGTGAACAGTCTCTGGGAAGCCAATATGGATCTGCTGAGCGACAACCCGCCGCTTAACCTTAACGATCCGTCCTGGAGAATTTATACTCGCAATCCGAACCAGCCCGCCCAATATGTGGCTCCGGGAGCGAAAGTGTCGGGCTCCATTATCAACGAGGGCTGCATTGTTCGCGGCGAAGTGAAGCATTCCGTGCTCTTTTACGGCGTCGAGATCGGCGAGGGCAGCGTAATCACGGATTCCGTCATTATGCCCAAGGTCAAAATCGGCAAAAATGTTCACATACACAAAGCCATTATCAGCGAAAATACGGTGATTGAGGATTATCTGGAAATCGGAACGGACCGGGAGAACGAGGATGAAATCCTGTTGATCGACAACCGCAGCAAAAAACGGAAATCGGTTCCGGCCAAAACCATATAATCATAAAGAGGACGGTGAACTCGATGAAACAGCTCATGGGAGTAATCAATCTTGATCATGAATTGGACCATTTAAACGAACTAACCTATTTCCGCTGCGGCGCAGCCGTGCCTTTTGCCAGCCGCTATCGTCTGATTGATTTTGTCCTCTCCAATATGATGCGTGCCGAACTGGAGAGCGTGGGACTGTTTGTGCGCCGCAAATACCGCTCCCTGATGGACCATCTGGGCGACGGGAAATCATGGGATATGAACCGCAAGCACGGCGGTTTGTTTATTTTGCCTCCCGACTGGAACGACCCGACAGACACGTCTTTGGGCGATTTGCAGCATTTTCACAACAACCTGGACTTCTTTAAACGGGCATCCGCCAAGTACATTGTGCATTCCGGAAGCCAGCATATCAACACGATCGATGTTCAGGAGCTCTACAGCTACCACCTGCAAAAAGGCGCAGACGTCACGCTTGTGTACAAAAAAGTCGACCAGCTTGAGCCGGAGCATGATCCGTGCCTGCGTCTTGAGGTGGATGGAGAAGGCAATGTGACGAATATTCATCATGAGAAGAACCATCCGAATATTTATATGGATATGTTCATCATGGAAAAAGAATTGTTCCTCGAACAGGTGGAGTACTGCATCGCCCACGGAGAAAGCTTCTTCTTCCGGGATGCCATACAGAAGAGACGCGATAAGCTCAAGATTGCCGCTTTTGAATATACAGGCTATCACGCTGTCATTAACTCTGTATCCAGTTATTACAAGAACAGCATGGAACTGTTGAACCAGAAAGAATACACGGATTTATTCCGTGACAATCTGATCCAGACCAAAATCAAATACGAAGCTCCGACCCACTATCTGGAAAGCGCCAATGTAAGCAATTCGCTTGTGGCGAACGGCTGCGTCATCGCGGGCACGGTGGAGAACAGCGTTATTTTCCGCGGCGTCCAAATCCGCAAGGGTGCGAAAGTTTTGAACTCCGTTATCATGCAGAAATGCATTATCGAAGAGGACGCTGTCATAGAGAACGTTATCTTGGATAAAGACGTGCAGCTTAGCCGGGAACGGATTCTCGTCGGCGACAGCAAGCGTCCGTTTGTCATAGCTAAGAGCAGCAAAATGTAAGGTCAGCAAAACATCCAGTGTCAGGAGGAACCTGCTTGTTGTTTACCGATAAAGAAGCATTCAAAGTAGCATTTGTCGATGATTTGGTCGGGAAGCTGGGCAAGCCGCTGGAAGAAGCAGTGAACGCCGATGTTTATCATATTCTGGGCAGTATGGTCCGCGCGCAGGCTGGGAAGAATTGGGCGAATACGAACCTGAAATACAAGGCCGGCAAGGAAAAGCAGGTTTACTATTTCTCCATGGAATTCCTGATCGGTAGGCTGCTGGGCAATAACCTGCTGAATATGGGGGTTCTGGAGATGGTCCGGGACGGACTTTCGGAACTGGGCTTCTCTCTTCAGGATGTCGAGGAGGAGGAAGCGGACGCAGGCCTTGGCAACGGCGGCTTAGGGCGGCTCGCGGCCTGCTTCCTAGATTCGCTGGCTTCCCTGCAGTATGCGGGGCATGGCTGCGGCATCCGTTACAAATACGGCCTGTTCGAGCAGAAGATCGTTGACGGGTATCAAGTGGAACTGCCCGATTACTGGCTGCAAAAAGATAACGTATGGGAAGTCCGGCGGGAAGACAAGAGCGTGGAAGTCAGATTCTGGGGACGCGTCGATATCGATAAGGTGGGCGAAAAACTCGTGTTCCGGCACAAGGATTACGAGGCGGTGCGCGCGGTCCCGTATGATGTGCCGATCATCGGCGCCGACCGGCGGCATGTCAATACACTGCGCAACTGGAGCGCCGAGTCGATTCTCCGGCCGGACAAAGCCTTCGGTCTGGAGCCCGGCACGGACTACCACAAATTCCTCGAGTATAAACGCTCGGTGGAATCCATTTCTGAATTTCTGTACCCGGACGATTCCGAATACGAGGGTAAGCTGCTGCGTCTGAAGCAGCAATATTTCCTGTGCAGCGCAGGCCTGCAAAGTATTCTCCGAACCTTCGGGAAGCTGGGACTTCCCCTGTCCGAGCTTCCGGACAAGGTGGCGCTTCATATCAACGATACGCATCCTACACTCGTGATTCCGGAACTGATGCGGATTCTGATGGATGACAGAGGCCTTGAATGGGATGAGGCCTGGGATATAACGACTCGCATGGTTTCTTATACCAACCATACGATTCTTAGCGAAGCGCTGGAGAAATGGCCGGTGAACATGGTCCGCGAATTGGTGCCCCGGGTCTATCTCATCATCGAGGAGATTAACACAAGGTTCTGCGGCGAACTGTTGAGACGCTATCCCGGCGACCATAACCGGATTTCGCAAATGGCGATTATTTACGACGACCAGGTCCGGATGGCGCATCTGGCCATTGTCGGCAGCCACAGCGTCAACGGCGTGGCCGCGCTGCATACGGATATTTTGCGAAAACGGGAAATGAGACTGTTCGACGAGCTGTATCCGCGCCGGTTCAACAACAAGACTAACGGCATTACTCACCGGCGGTGGCTGATGCATGCCAACCAGGATTTGGCCGGTTTAATCACCGATGCGATTGGCTCGCGCTGGATGACGCATCCGCAGGAAATGATCGGTTTGATCAAATACTGCGAGGATTCCTCATTTCAGCAAAAGGTAGCCGATATCAAACGGAAGAACAAGCTGCGTCTGGCGGAATACATCAAGAGCCGGCATAACGTAATGGTCGACCCGGATTCCATCTTCGATGTGCAGGTCAAGCGGCTGCATGCCTATAAGCGCCAACTGCTTAATATCCTGCATATCATGCATCTTTACAATCAGATCAAGGCCAGTCCGACGATCGATATGGTGCCGCGCACGTTTATTTTCGGCGCCAAAGCCGCTCCAAGCTATCATTTAGCCAAACGAATCATCAAGCTGATCAATACCGTTGCCGATATCGTCAATAAGGATTCCGACGTGAAAGGCAAAATCCGTATCTTCTTTCTGGAGAACTACTCGGTGTCGCTGGCCGAGAAGATCATTCCAGCTGCCGATGTCAGCGAGCAGATCTCGACGGCGAGCAAGGAAGCGTCGGGCACCGGTAATATGAAGTTCATGATGAACGGCGCGCTGACCATCGGAACAATGGACGGAGCCAATGTCGAGATGAACGAAATGATCGGCAACGACAATATGTTCATGTTCGGACTGCGCGCTGAGCAGGTCTTGGATTATTACCAATACGGCGGTTATAACGCGCGCGGCATGTACAGCAGCGACAGCCGGGTGAAGGAAGTGTTGGACCAGCTTATTACGCCGGGACCGATCTGCTGCTACCACCAGGATTTCGAGCATATTTTCCATTCGCTGCTTGATAATAACGACGAATTTTTCGTGCTGAAGGATTTTCCGAGCTACGTCGAGACGCATGTGGAAATCGACCGCGCCTACCGCAACCGCGCCGGCTGGTTGAAGAAATCGATCATCAATATCGGCCACTCCGGCAAATTCTCAAGTGACAATACGATTAGCCGGTATGCGTCCGAAATCTGGAACATCCGTCAGGTGCCGCTGTAAACCATTGGAATCGGACAAAAGGCGGAAAGAAGGATAACGACAAACGGCTGCGCCCCGGGGAATCGGGAGCGCAGCCGTTATTTTTGTATATGCAGGAACTACTGGGGAGCGCCATATTGCAGGCTGATGGGCAAATGTCAGAGAACCTCGGAGACCATGGCCGCAAAGCGCTCCAGAAACCGGCGTTCCTCATCGTCGAACCGGTGCTTGAGCGGGCTGTCGATATCAAGCACGCCCAGCAGCTGGCCGTCCTTGATCAGCGGAACGACAACCTCGCTGTTGGATGCGGCGTCGCAGGCGATATGCCCCGGAAAGGCGTGCACATCATCCACGACAAGCGTCCGGCGCTCGTTCGCCGCCGTTCCGCACACCCCGCGGCCGAGCGGGATGCGGATGCAGGCCGGCAGTCCCTGAAACGGGCCGAGCACAAGCTCATTCCCGTCATACAGGTAGAAGCCGGCCCAGTTCGTATCCGTAAGGGAGAACTTGAGCAGCGCCGCAGCATTGGCCAAATTCGCGATCGCGTTCGGTTCGTCTTTCATCAAGGCCCCGAGCTGAGCCAGCACGGCTTCAAACCGCTCGCTGCGCGTTCCGTCATAAGGCATGGCCTGAAACATGGAGCATCACCTTTCTGTATATGAAGTCAGTCTTAAATAAGTAAACTGTTGTAACTATCAACATAGTACAGCCGTTAAGCAGCCGTCAAGCTTTGGCGCAGTATTGTCAAAATTTAAATCTTTTGTTTATCAAATTTATGGATTGCCCGGGCTGTAGTCTCCCTTTTCCGTTCTTTCCCAATGAGTGTTTCCCGGCCCTGGCCAGAGGGTAATGAATTCATAAATAAAGGAAGGCTTATTGCCGGAAGGAGTGAAACATGCGCGCCGATGTACAGAACATGTTCATAGGAATCCACATGCTTTATTACGCCCGCGAGCGGGACCTGACGGTAGCGGATATGCAGAATGAGCTTGAGAAATACGGGTACCGTATAGGCGAGCGGGAGGTCAAGCAGGAACTGGAGCGTTTGACGCAGGAAAACTTCCTGACCGCCCATGGCGAGGAGTACAGCATTACAGGTACGGGAATCGAGGAGTTCAAGGAAATTCTGGCCAAGCTGGAATTGGTGTGCAGCGAGGTTCTGAAGCCGGTCAAGGCTGCAGGAACTACCGGCTGAATCAAGGAAGCGGGGGTTACCCGGACAATGGCGGAGCGGACATTCATTATAATAATGGCGTCAGTAACGGAAGGCGTGCTGCCCTCCTGTGCGGGCGCTATTTTTGTTGTCTCGAAAATAGGGTATAATTGACAGGTTAAAAGGGGGCGAGGGGATGAAGGAGCACAGCGGAACGGCGCCTGTGCTAACCGGCCGCAGGCTGACACTGCGGGCTTTAAGACAGGAAGATGCCGGCGCGCTTCTTCACTGCTGGTCCCACCCGGAAGCGGCCTGCTGGCTTGGAATCCAGCCGCTGACCTCAAGGGCGGAAGCGGAAGAATTGATCCGGCTGCTGCTGGAGATGGAGAGCGGGGAGGAGAGCCTGCGCTGGAGCATCGAACTTTCCGGCGGAGAAGTGATCGGCAGCTGCGGCTATAACAGCTGGCAGCTCGCGGGGGCCTTCCGCGGCGAGATAGGCTGCGAGCTGGCCCCCGCATTCTGGGGCCAAGGCTATATGCGCGAAGCGCTGACGCTGGCGCTGGGCTACGGCTTCGAAGAGATGAGGCTCAACCGGGTGGAGGCGCAGTGCCAGCCGGCCAACCTCCGGTCGGGCCGGCTGCTCACTTCACTTGGCTTTCGCCGGGAAGGAACGCTGCACGAGTACCGCCATACACCGTCCGGGTTTCAGGATGTTGACTTATATGCGCTGCTGCGCAAAGAATGGTTTGGTTGAATATCAGAGAGAGAAGGATAATGATTCATGAAGTTACCGGGAATGACAGAACGCGGGCTTATATTGACAGGGGTGCTGCTGGCGACCTTCCTGGCCGCGATTGAAGGCACCGTAACCGGCCCCGCGGGACCGGCCATTGTCGGCGATTTTGAAGGCATGCAGTGGCTCAGTTGGATATTTACCGCTTATCTGCTGGCAATGGCGGTGGCTACGCCGATTTTCGGCAAAATCAGCGATCTGTTCGGCCGGAAGCCCGTATTTATAGGGGGCGCGGTTGTGTTTCTGACAGGCTCACTGCTGTGCGGCCTGTCGCAGAGCATGGAGCAGCTCGTGGCCTTTCGCGCGCTGCAGGGGATGGGAGCGGGAGCGCTGATTCCGATGACGTTTACGATTATCGGCGATATATACAGTATCGAGGAGCGGGCCAGAACTCAGGGCATGCTCAGCTCGGTATGGGGAATCTCCTCTCTTGTCGGCCCGCTGCTGGGCGGTTATGTGGTGGATTACCTGAGCTGGCGCTGGGTTTTTGTCTTTAACCTGCCGTTCGGCCTGCTGGCGATTGCCTTTATCGCCCGCTATTTGAAAGAAGAACGGATACGCCGCAAGACCGAGATCGACATAGCCGGTGTGCTGCTGTTCGCGGCGGGCATGGGCGCGCTGCTGTTCGGCCTGTCCACGGGCGGACAGAACTTCCCGTGGAACTCGCCGCTGCTGATCACCGTGCTCGCGGCCTCCGTGCTGCTGCTGGCCGCTTTTTGGGCCGTGGAGCGGCGCGTTCCTGAGCCAATACTGCCCTTAAGATTGTTCCGGGTCCGCAATATCGCGTTCTCGACAGGCGCAAATCTGCTGATCAGCACACTGGTTATCGGGCTGTCCACGTATGTGCCGCTCTGGGTGCAGGGGGTGGATGGAGGCAGCGCGGCGTTGTCAGGCCTGCTGCTCGCTCCGTTGTCAGTCGGCTGGATGTTCGGCTCCGTGGCGGGCGGGCGTATGATTCTGCGCGAAGGCTCGCGCAGAACGGCCATGCTTGGCCTTGCGCTGATCTTAGCGGGGGCCTTCGGCCTGGCAATGTTGTCCCAGGGCTCATCCCGCTTTTTGATGCTTGTCCTGATGCTGCTCTGCGGCGTCGGCTTCGGCTATTGCTCGACCGTCTTCACGATTATCGCCCAGTCCTCGGTCGGGTATGGCATGCGCGGAGCTTCGACGGCGCTGAATACGTTCACACGCTCGCTCGGACAGACGGTCGGGGTGGCCGTGTTCGGCTCATGGCTGAACCTGCGAATCGACCACATGCTGAAGGGCTCTCCTTCGGTCGGGGTCTCGGGAGAAGACATCAACAAGCTGCTGAACGCCCAAGCCGGAGAATCGCTGTCCGAGAGGGCGGGCGAAGTCCTGCGGACCGCGCTGGAAGGCGGCCTGCATTCGCTCTTTATCGTTATGGCCGTCATCGCCGGGCTGTCCCTGCTGATTTCGGCGGGTCTCCGCAGCGGAGTTCCGGCGCCTGAAAGCCGGGGGGCTGTCTCTAAAGAAGGTTTAGGCTAGCATACCTCCCCAACCGCTTGGTGTACACCTGGAGCAGACTATTTGCGAACAATGTCTTCCAACCTTAGCTTTTCGCCGCACTGCGGCGGGCAAATGCATGCTCCTGGAGCTGTGCTGGCGAGCTTAAAGCATGATTATGATTACAAGAAAAAAGCGGCTGCGCCGCCCTTACAAAGGGTGGTGCAGCCGCTTTTGTGCGGATAGCCGGTGCAGAACCGACAGCCTGTGTTTATTTACGCGGAAGCGGAGACAGCTTCTCCGCCTGTAGGCCCATCTTTTTCAGCAGAACGATCATCTGCTCTTTCTCCTCGTCGTTCAGTCCGCTGAAGGCGAGATGGATGCGTTCCGAATATTTCGGGTACATATCGTTCATCAGGCGCTCTCCCTCGGCCGTCAGTTCCGCAAAAATAACGCGGCGGTCGGTAGGGCAGGGCTTGCGCTGCAAATAGCCGCGCTCTTCAAGCTTGTCGATGACGTAAGTGACGTTTCCGCTTTGGAGCAGCAGCTTGGCGCCGATCTGCTGGATAGGCTGCGGTCCTTTATAGTAGAGCACTTCCATGACGGCAAAGGCCGTCGGATTGAACCCTTCGATTTTACTTCCGATTACGGCATGCTCATTGATACTCTTGAAAGACTTGGCGAACACCCGGTACAAGTGCAGCGTCAGCTGGGTATCGCGTTCATAGGATTGTATCATGCATCTCTCACCCTTTTTTTTCAATTCTTCGTGCGGGCCGCCCGCAGGGTTGAACAATCTCATCCTGAAAGCACGGTCACCTGTGCAGCGAACCTGTATATATCCATACAATACGTTAAAAAATTGAAGAAAAACATGTGATTTGTCACAATGAGCAACTTTTAATTATTAAAAATCAAAATGCTTTCGTTCTCTGTGCTGAGACTAAAATCGGCCTTTGCGGGTAGAGGCGATTACACCCCGGGACCGATGGTGAACGGCGCCTGTTGTCTTAATATGGCTGTATAGACCAAAAGGGACGATAGGAGTGAAATGAAATGAAAGATCGGAGCAATCCCAATGAACAAAAAAGCAAGCTGAAGCTGGGCCGCCCGCTGACGCTGCTGCTCTCGGCGCAGCTCGTATCGAATGTGGGCGATTGGCTCCACGTGCTCGCGCTGCTGACGATGGTCGGCTTGAAGTGGAACGCCACGCCCTGGGAGATCACGGCTATCTCGCTGTGCATGGCCGCTCCAATGCTGCTTGGCGGGCCGTTCGCCGGAGTGGCCGCCGACCGGCTGAACCGCAAGGCGCTGATGATCGGCTCGGATGTGGTCCGCGCGGTTATCGTTGCCTCGCTCGTATTCGCCGGGTCGCTGACCCAAGTCTATGTGCTGCTGCTGCTGAAGGGAACGATGGACGTCATCTTCTCGCCGGCCAAAAGCGGCAAGCTTAAAGAACTGGTTCCCGCTTCGCAAATGGATGCCGCGGTTAGCTTAAGCTCCTCCATTGAGCAAATCACGAAAATAATCGGGCCCGCTCTCGGGGGTCTGCTTGTAGCGATGTTCGGCATCTCCGTCTGCTATCTAATCGACGCCGCGACGTTTCTCGTATCGGCTGCGATTCTGGTCGCCCTGCCGCGGGGGCGGAGATTGGAATCTGAGGATCGGGCGGAAGGACGCCCCGGAAACCGGCCGTCTTTCCGCAGTGAGATGGCGACGGGTCTGCGGATGATTGCCGGAATGCCCGCTGTGCTGAGCGGCATTCTTATGCTCGTATCCGTTCTGCTCGTGCTGAATATCGCCGATTCGCAGCTTGTGACGCTGTTTCGGATCATTCCCGGCGTCAGCGGCGATCTGCTGGGCTGGTGCGTAGGGGCAAGCGGGCTGGGCACGCTGATCGCCGCGCTGCTGGTCGGACGGATGGGCAGCTCGCGGCCTCCGCTTCTCTTCATGGGCCTTGGCGCCGTATTGATGGGAGCGGTATTCGCCGGGGCAGCCGTGGCGACCGCTTACGGCGAACCGGGAGCGGTCATTTATATTATTTTATTCTCCGCCTTTCTGCTCGCAGGGGCAGGAGCGGGGCTTGTCTTCATTCCGTTTCAGTCGATGCTGCAAAAGCGGACACCCGAAGCCTATACCGGCCGGGTTTTCGGAACAGTCAACAGTCTGGCCAGCGCGTCCGTCATTTTGGGACCGGTGGCCGGCGGGGCGCTCGTTACGGCGTCGGGTCCGGTAGCCGCCTTTATCGTCTCCGGATTGCTTACCCTGCTGCTGGGCGCGGCGATGCTGACGCTCCGGGGCTATATCGACCGCAGGGATCAAGCGGCCGGCGCCGGAACCGCCGGAGAGAATGCGGCTGCGTACTAATCAGGAGTTGCTGCAAAAGCTGTGATCAAGTGGTAATATGTGTATTAGTGTCCGACGCGGGAATGCGGCGTTGACCTTTATTATTTAGACATTACTGGGAGATGGAACAGTTGGAAGATAAAGAAACGGGACGGGAGCAGCCGGATATTGTACTGGACGTTACCATAGCCGAAGCGGGGTACGAGGAAGGAGATATTCGTATCGCGGATATTTCGTTTACCGTCCGTCGCGGTCAGCTGCTTGGACTGATCGGTCCGAACGGAGCCGGCAAAAGCACTACAATCAAGACCCTGCTCGGCTTGTTGAAGCATGCGAAGGCCAAGGTGGAGATTGGCGGTTTGGGAGGCGGTTCTTACGCCTATGTGCCGGAGCAGCCGGTATTTTACGAGGATCTGACGCTGTGGGAGCATCTTGACCTGTCTGCTGCCGCTTACGGGCTGGATTACGGACAATTCAAGGAGGCGGCGCAGCGTCTGCTCCGTCAGTTCGGCATGGAGCATGTGCGCGACGATCTGCCGGCGGGCTTCTCCAAAGGGATGAAGCAAAAAATGATGCTGATGCTCGGCTTTCTTGCGCAGCCTGACGTTTATATCGTAGACGAGCCGTTCATCGGCCTCGACCCCCGCGCGACCAAGGACTTCCTGCGTCTGCTGGAGACGGAGCGGCGGCGCGGAGCCGGGGTGCTGATGTCGACGCATGTGCTGGATACGGCGGAAAAAATTTGCGACTCCTTTGTGCTCGTTTCCGCCGGAAAGGTGGCGGCCTCCGGGACGCTTGAGAATATCCGCGCGGCGGCGGGGCTGCCTGAAGCCTCGCTCTTTGACTGCTTCGATGAGCTGGCATGATGGGGGAGGGAAGGCTTGCCATGAACAATCCGATTGAAGACCGGCACGGCTATGACACCCCTGCACCCCGGCGTTTGCTGCGGAGGCGGCTTGGCCACCACTGGAAAGAACAATTGGGCATCATCCGCACCGCCGCGGACTGGACGGTGTTTCTATACCTCATCATACCGGGGGCGCTGCTGGGCGGAAGATACTATTACGGATTCTGGAATGAGCCGATTCCGGCATGGAGCACACTCTTGCCCTATGCCCTCCTGCCGGCGCTGCTCGCCTTACTGATGCAGGGCGGCATTCTGCTGCTGCTGCATGAAGGAGACCTGCTGTTCTTGCGGCAGCGCAAGGAATGGATGCGGACGGTTATGCTGGGCGGGATCTTCTACAGCCTGTCGGTCACGGCGCTGAAAATTACGGCAGGATTTCTGATCCTGCTGCCGTTCCTCGTTCGCGGATACGGGCTGAGCGGAACGGACGCGGGAGCGCTGCTGATCTTAAGCCTGTGCTGCGGGACATGCGTCAAGCTGCTCGTGCACAATGTAAGGGTACAGAAGCAGGGATGGCGCAGGTGGATGTGGATGCTGCTCGCCGCATGGCTGCCCTGCGGACTGTACATTCGCGCCGCCGCGGCATGGAGCGTTCATCCGGCGCTGCTGCTGCTTGCCGCAGTTGTGTATGCTGCGGTGGCGGCTGCCGCGCTGCGGGCAAGGCTTGCCCTAAGGGGCACGTTCCTTGGCGACGTGCGCGAGGACTTCAAGCAGCGGATGAAAATAGCCGCATTGCTGCTGAGAGGCGTCATCGATAAACCTCGGCCGACCCGGCATAAGCCGTGGATCTTCCATAAATCCCGGCCGCTGCTGCGCCCCGGTACTCCTGAAAGCCGGCTTGCCGGTGCATCGATCAAGGCATTTGTACGCAATCCTGGACATTTCAAGCTGTATCTTCAGTTTACCGGGGTGGGCGCTATAGCCATTCTGATCGTGCCGGGAATGCTGAAATGGGCCGTATGCATTGTGCTGGTCTTATTGATGGCTTCCTGGCTGGTCTCGTACTGGAAGGTGTTTTCCAGTGAAGAGTTCATTGCGCTGCTCCCGTTCAGCAAAGACCAGAAAGCGGACGCGGGGAGCCGGGCGGTTCCGATTCTCCTTCTTCCTTTTTCTATACTGTGCGCGGCCACCGTCTCAATGCCGCTGTACGGCTGGTGGGGGCTGGCGGTGTTCATCCCCGCCGGCGCGGTGATCGGTATTATGGCGGCAAGGGTATTTACCGCTTTTCGCCTGGCCAGATAAATCGAAATGGATAAACGCACCAGCGTGAACGACGAGGGCATCGTACGTTCACGCTGGTTTAATTTAACAAAATATTTTGTTTCATACCGGAATTTACCGGGTAAGTGGGAATTACTCTGAATATTTAGAGATCCACGCTCAGGCTTCCTGCCGGGCGGCATGCATCCCGGCCGTATATCCCGTAGAGAAAGCCGCAGTGATATTATACCCACCCGTATATCCGTGTATATCCAGGATTTCACCGCAGAAATACAGACCCGGCATCAGCTTTGACTGCATGGTTCCAGGATCGACTTCCTTCAAATGGATGCCGCCCCCCGTAACAAACGCTTCCTCCAAAGGACGGGTACCGTGAGCAAGAACCGGCATGCGCTTCATTAGGGCGGCGAGCGCCGCAAGGTTGCTTTTGGAGAGATGAGGCCCAGTAAGGTCGCCGTCAATTCCGGATTTAGACAGCAGAAGCGGAATAAGCCGTTCCGGCAGCAGCCCCTTTAGCGCGTTACGAACCGCTTTTTTGGACTCTGCTTCCAGCCTGTCCCGCAGCTGCGCTTCCGTCTCATTCGGCCGCATATCGGGGAACAGATCAATGGAAAGTTCGACGGATTGTTTTCCTGTCTTGCGCTGAACCTGCCGCAGAAACTGGCTGCAGCGCAGCGCAATCGGACCGGACAACCCGAAATGGGTAAAAATCATATCGCCCCTGTGGGAGATCAGCTTTTTGCCTTTTTCATTCCATACGGAGAGCGCCACATCGCGAAGAGAAAGCCCTTGCAGCTCGCCGGATTTAATCCAGTCCTCGCGAGATACAATCGGCACTTCCGTCGGGTACAGCTCCGTAACCGTATGGCCCGCCGCTTCGGCCCAGGCATAACCGTCGCCGGTGGAACCGGTATGGGGAACCGACTTCCCCCCGGTCGCTATAATGACCGCCCGGCCAGTCAGCCTTTTTCCCGAAGCGAGAAGGACGCCGTGAACACAGTCCTTCCCATAAACCACTTCGCGGACGGGACTGTCCGTGATGACCTGAACGCCGAGACTTTTTACTTTGCCGACCAATGCGGAGACGACACTGGAAGCTTTATCGGAAACGGGGAACATTCGGCCGTTATCTTCTTCCTTTAACCGAATACCCAAATTTTCAAAAAAGTCGACTATGGAACGGTTGTCGAAATGGCCGAGCGCGCTGTACAAAAAACGTCCATTTCCCGGAATATGGGCGATCAGTTCTGCCGTTTCTTTCATATTAGTCACATTGCAGCGACCTCCGCCGGAGATGCCCAGCTTGCGTCCAAGCTTGGTTCCCTTGTCGATCAGCAGCACGGAGGCCCCGTGTTCCGCTGCGGCTACGCTGGCCATCAGACCGGAAGGTCCGCCGCCGATGACGATAACATCGAATTCACTCATGAAATTGGCTCCTTTTGCAAATTGCAAAGCTGCGTTTGATTCAGGTCTCATCATACCATTACCTCCCCGGAGGGGACCAGTCCCGCCCCTAGAGGGTATTCTCTCATTGTCAGATTAAACGGATATGCTTTAATCTAAGCTTGTACATAAAATTAACCGGTTCGGACGGTGATCACAATTACAACTGCGATAAAAGATATAATCCTGCAAATAGCCGCTGCCTCATCTTTTTTGCTGTTGTTTCAATGGAGGCTGAATCAAAGCCATCCAGCGCGCAGAAATCTCAAATTTCCCGATGACCAGACCTTCCTTGTGATTGTCTGTGCAATAAGTCTGATTCTTTGCTCTTTGCTGTCCAGCAGTCTGTTCGGGATTGTCAATTTAAACTGGGGAGTGCTTCCGGCGTTTATCGGTATGTTATATGGAGGCTTCCGCTCCAGGGTTGTTCTTGGGGGATTGCTGCTGGGCTGCACCAGTGTATTCTCCTATCCGGCCACGCCGATCCATATTCTGCTTGATTCGAATATTTTAATATTCCCGCTGGTATTCAGTCTGGCCAAAAGATTCAAGCGGGGAACGGATTTGGAGAAAATTTCGATTATGTGGGGATTGCTGGCATCGTGCACCTTGTTTAGAGTGCTTGCCCCTCTGCTCGACGGCAAAAGTTACTCCGGGCTGCAGACGGATGAAATCGTGCTTATCCTAAGCATGCTGTTTTTCAGATTCCTGCTGGGTGGTTTAATGATCTACTTGATTGAATCTGCCTTGGACAAGCTGGAAATTGATGAGCGCATGGCTCATATGTCCGAGAAATTCAGGCAGGAAACCGATAATTTCCAACAGATTACCAATATGGTGCCCTTAAGCATTATTTCCATTGACGATAACTACAAGATTACCAGCATTAACGATACGATGATGAAGAAATTGGAGAATCGGCTGCCTAATATAAAAAGGAGCGATGTTCTGTTTCTTCCCGTGTTCGACCTGATACATAAGCTGAAGCTCAACGAGGAAAAGGAATTGGACCGCCTTCTGGAGATTATTTTTCTTAAACACAGGTTCATGGAAAGGGTAACTTTCTCAGGAAGAGTTCTGCATATTTTTGCCGCTCCCCTGGTTCCGCAAGCACCCGGGCAGATCGGAGGGATGGTTCTGGTCATTCAAGATGTGACGGAGGAAGAGCTGATCCGAAACGAACTGGACCATGTCGAGCGGTTGACGCTGGTAGGTCAGATGGCGGCTGGGATTACCCATGAGATTCGCAATCCGATGGCGGTGGTCCGCGGTTTTCTGCAATTGATGAGAGAGAAAAGCCCTTCAGATATGGATTCTTATTACCAGATTGTTATGGATGAGCTGGACCGGGCCAACAGTATTATTACCGACTTTCTGTCGCTTGCGCAGAGCGGCATATCCAGCAAGGAGGACGGCAATCTTCATGATGTGATCGAAGAATTGGCGCCGCTGCTGTGGGCCGATGCGAATCTTCGCGGGCAAAGCGTTGAACTCAAGCTGTGCGATTCCCTGCCGGTTCTGCGGCTCAATATTAAGGAAATCAAGCAGGTTGTTCTGAACCTGGGACGCAATGCCATGGAAGCGATGGAGCCGAAGGGAGTGCTGACGCTGGAAACCCGCTGTGAGTCGGGAATGGTGGAGCTGCTGGTAAAGGATACGGGTTGCGGAATGTCGGAGCTGGAGCTCGAGAAGCTGTTCGTTCCTTTCTTCACCACCAAGGATCAAGGGACCGGGCTGGGCCTCCCGCTATGCCTCAGTATCGTCGAGCGGCACGGCGGTACGATTTCCGTCGATTCCCGCACGGGAGCCGGAACGGTCTTCACCGTGTCCTTTCCTTACGAGGCTCAGGAGAAAGCGACGTACGCCGAAGTTTAAACGGGAAACCGTTTGAAACCGGATGCCCTACCTGCCAACCGCTTCAAAGCCGGAGCAGCTAGGTCTGCCGCTTGCTTTCGGAGAGTAGGAATGTATAATAAAGTTAGCAAGTGTCACTGTTAAAAAGTTAATTGACAAGCTATTAAGCGTAGAGGAGAGTGCAGAACCATGTCCATGTCTTTTGACCAATATATGAGAGATTCAATCCAACCGATGCGCGACGATCTGACCAATATCGGCTTTACGGAGCTGAGAACGCCGGAGGAAGTGGAAGCCGCACTGCCAAGCACCAAGGGAACCTCGCTTGTCGTTGTCAACTCTGTCTGCGGATGTGCCGCCGGACAATGCCGCCCCGGCGTTGCCCAGGCGCTGCAAAATGAGATCAAGCCGGATCACCTGTTCACCGTCTTTGCCGGCCAGGAGAAGGAAGCAACCGCCAAAGCGCGCGAGTATTTCGCTCCTTACCCGCCTTCTTCCCCTTCAATCGCCTTGATGAAGGATGGAGAACTGGTCCATTTTATTGAGCGTCATGGGGTGGAGAACCGCTCAGCTGCCGAAATCGCGGAAGAGCTGAAGGAAATCTTTGACCGCTACTGCCAATAAAGCTAAGAACCTTACACGCTATTTCATCCCGCGGCGCCGATTTTTTGGCGCCGCGGGATTATTTTTGGACATATACGGACAAGACTTTCTTGAAAAAGATTTCAGCGTGATGAAACGGAGTGAGATGCTGTGAGCATGCAGGAAGAGATCATTGCCGCCCTCGGCGTAAAACCGGCGATCGATGCGGAGGCGGAAGTAAGGAAGAGAGTCGATTATCTGAAAGCGTATATTGTGGAATCGGGAACCAAGGGACTGTTGATTGCGATAAGCGGAGGCGTGGACAGCGCGGTGGCCGCTGGTTTATGCAAACGCGCGACGGACGAGCTGACCGCCGAACAGGGCAGGGAGTATATGACGCTAGGGGTCTTCCAGCCTTATGGGGAGCAGGAGGATATCGGACACAGCTACGCGGTTGCCCAAACGTTCGGGCTTAAGACGGTGGAGACGAATATAGAGGATGCTGTTGACGAGATCGCGCTTGAAACGGAGTATGCGCTGAAGGCAATGGGACAGCACCGCCATATGACGCATCAGGGCAAAGGGAATATCAAAGCGAGAACGCGGATGGTGATCCAGTATGCGCTCTCCTTTGAGAACAACCTGCTCGTGGTCGGCACCGACCACGCATCCGAAGCGATCACCGGCTTTTACACCAAATGGGGCGACGGAGCCGTAGATATTGCGCCGCTTTCTTCCCTGAACAAACGCCAAGTCCGCCAGCTGGCCTCTTATCTCGGCGTTCCTGCCGAAATCATCGAGAAGGCGCCGACCGCCGGATTGTGGGCCGGACAGACGGATGAAGCCGAGCTCGGTATTACATACGAGGACAACAGCGATTACCTGGAAGGAAAGACGGTGAGGCCCGAAGCTGCGGAACTGCTGGAGAAATTCTACCGGAGAACTGCGCATAAGCGGGGCGTCATACGCGGCATTTAAGATCGGCACCGTGCCTTGTTAACCGCACAGCCGCGGCAGTTTTGCGCCAGGAGGACTGGCCGCCGCGGGCGGTGTTCGTGCGGGGAATTCAGGAGTGCAGCACCCGGTCAATAAAGGCTTCAGTCGCGAATAAGGCTTGCTCCAATTGCGGGGTAGGCCCGGCAAACGGATGAACCGTTCCAAAGGTATGATCTCCTTCCGGAATTTGAATCCAGTCGATATCCGGTCTAATGGCGGTCAGCTTCTCGGACCCCTGACGCAGACGGGCGCCGTCCTTGCTTCCCTGGATGAGCGCAACCGGAAATTTCGCCGTCCGCATCCGTTCTATAATATTGTAACGCTGCTTCTGAAGCACCAAATCCTCCAGAATGACGGCATCCAGAGGCATTTGCTGTCCGGTCCGCCCGTTCAGGACATAGGCGCGGCCTTTTTCGCGCATGTCCTGCTTCTGTTCTTCCGTGAACAGGTCCAGATCGGTGACGCCGTTCCAGGAGATGACGCCGGCGACTTCGCCCGGATGGTCAAGAGCATACAGCAGGCAGTCGCCTCCGCCCCGGCTGTGTCCCAGGAGGAAGAGCGGAAGTCCGCCAAGCTTCGGATGCTGGCTGAGATAGGAGAGCAGCACTTCCAGATCTTTGAGCTCACGGTGGTATGTATTCCGGGCGAATTTCTCAAGCTCGGTGAAATTCTGGAGATCCTCGCCGATCCCGCCATGGGAGAAATTGAAGGTGACGACCTCATGCTTCCCGCTCAGCGATTCCGCGGCATAAGGTAACATTCCCCAATCCTTGAAGCCTTTATAGCCGTGAGCGATCACGATCAGACTGGCTGCCGCTCCCCGGGAGGGGAAGCGCGTACAACGCAGAACGGCGTCATCCCCTGCGGGTATTTTAAAATTGGTGCTTCGACTCATCAGAAAACGTCCCCTCTCGTATGCGAACAGCTATTCCATTGCAGTCGCCGAATACGCCGCGGAGGCGGCGCATGGACTTCGGCGCGGTTTTCTTTTAAAATATAAGAATTTATAAGCCATTTCTTCTTAAGATAGCAGAAAGCCTGCCTCAACACTATACTATTATAGCATTCCCCATATGATTTACGGAAAAAGAAGATTTGAGGAGCGTGTACCCTTGATATATGGAATCGGGCATGACGTGCTGGAAATCGAACGGATTGCCGTCCTGCTGAAAGGACGGCTCGGCGGCAGGCTCACACGCCGTATTCTGACCGGGGGCGAGCTTCGCCTGGCCGGAAGCCGCGGCGGCCTTACGGCCGAATTCGCCGCCGGACGGTTTGCCGCCAAGGAAGCCGTGGCCAAGGCGTTCGGGAGCGGAATCGGAGCCGCGCTGGGGTTTGCGGATATCGAAATCCTCCCCGGTGAGAACGGCAGACCCGAGGCGGTCCTTTCGGAAAAAGCCTGGACGAGGCTGGGTCTGCCAGGAGAGTATCCATACGTCATCCATCTTACGATTACGCATACCCGGGGTCTGGCGTCGGCCTTTGCCGTCGTTGAACAGCGGGAGAAGGAATAACGGCACAGCGGATTGTTCAAAAGAATTTGACACCAAGGAGCGTGACCATGGCACAGGAGGAAGGGCAGGACATGAAGCGGCGGGAAGATATGGAGTTCTTCAGCCGTCATCTGCTGGAGTGGTACCACGGACAGAAGCGCGATTTGCCGTGGCGGCGCTCCCGCGACCCGTATCATATCTGGGTATCGGAAATTATGCTGCAGCAGACAAGGGTGGATACGGTCATCCCGTATTTTAACCGCTTTATCGGGCGCTTCCCGACTATCGAGTCTTTGGCCGAAGCGGCGGAGGAAGAAGTGCTGAAATGCTGGGAGGGACTCGGTTATTACTCCAGAGCCCGTAATTTGCAGCATGCTGCCAGACAGGTGAAGGATGCTTATGGGGGAAAGGTTCCGGACGACCGTGAAGCGGTGTTCGGCCTCAAGGGGGTAGGCCCCTATACGGCGGGAGCGATTCTCAGCATCGCCTTTAACCGGCCGGAGCCGGCCGTGGACGGGAATGTCATGAGGGTGCTCTCCCGCTTCTTTCTGATCGAAGACGATATTGCCAAGACCAAGACCCGGGTCAAAATGGAAGGCCTGGCGAAGGAGCTTATTCCCGGCGGCGAGGCCTCTCATTTCAATCAGGCGCTGATGGAGCACGGGGCGCTTGTCTGCACCCCGAAATCGCCTCGCTGCCTGGTCTGCCCGGTGATGGAGCGCTGCGCCGGGCGGCTTGCGGGCCGCGAGACTACGCTGCCCATCAAGACCAAGGCCAAGCCGCCGCGCCCAGAAACGCGGCTGGCGGCCCTGGTGGAGGGCCGCGGCGAGCGCGCGGGCCGGGTGCTCATCCGGCAGCGACCGTCCAGCGGGCTTCTGGCCCGCATGTGGGAGCTGCCGCACTGGCCGGCGCCGGAGAATGACGGCGCCGGCGCCGGAGCCGCGCGGCCGGAGGGCGCGGCCGCGATGGACCGGCTGCGCCGGTCCCGGCTGAGGCCGGGATCTCCGCCCGGCCGGAGGAGCACTTTATGGCTGCCGAGCACACGTTCAGCCATATCCATTGGACCCTGCAGGTGTACCGCTGCGGGGAGGAACGGCTTCCGCTGCCGATGGCTGCGGAAGCGCGGGCGCCGTACGCTGCGCAGCGTACGGCCGTGGAGGCGCCGGCAGAGGCTTCGCCGCCGGCGCTGTTCCCGGCGGCGGACTCCGCCGATCCGGGCGCGGCGCCCGAGCTTTTCGCCGACGAGGCTGGCCATGCCGGCGAGCGGGCGGAAATGCGCTGGATCGGACGCGAAGACATGGCGAATTACGCTTTTCCGAATGTCTTCCTTAAGCTGCTGAACGCTTATTTCGATCAAAGGGACGCTGCGGCATCCGGCGGGTAGGCTGCCCCGCGGAATGGGCTGCGGCATCCGGCGGGTAGGCTGCCCCGCGGAATGGTCATTTATCGCAGGGCGGCTTTAGTGAGAAGGCCAAAGCCCAGAACGTGGTGCATAAGGCCGATTCGGCTGAGTGCAGAGATTAAGGGGAATAAGTAAACGCAAAAAAGGGACTGCCTCCGCGAGGCAATCCCTTTTTTAAATGTTGTTCTAACTGCCTGCGCAATGGCAACTTGCTGCTGCCGTCACACGACCTGCGGCTAAGCCGCAGCCGGTTTACTTGGCGCTTTCGTAGCGCTTGCCGACGGCATCCCAGTTAACAACGTTCCAGAACGCTTTGATGTAATCGGGGCGTTTGTTTTGATATTTCAGGTAGTAAGCATGCTCCCAAACGTCAAGTCCGAGCAGCGGAGTCGCGCCTTCCATAATAGGGCTGTCCTGGTTGGGCGTGCTGGTTACGGCCAGTTTGCCGTCCTTGAGCGAGAGCCAAGCCCAGCCGCTGCCGAATCGGGTTGTTGCTGCAGCAGCGAAGTCTTCCTTGAACTTCTCGAAGCCGCCCAGTTCGCTGTCGATCGCTTCGGCCAGTGCGCCTGTCGGTGCGCCGCCGCCGTTCGGTCCGATCGTTTCCCAGAACAAGGAGTGGTTGGCATGCCCGCCGCCGTTGTTGCGGACCGCTGTGCGGATTGCTTCCGGTACCGCGTTCAGATCGGAAATGAGCTCTTCAAGACCTTTGCCTTGCAGTTCGGGTGCCTTTTCCAGTGCGGCATTGAGGTTGGTCACGTACGTATTGTGGTGTCTGTCGTGATGAATCTCCATCGTCGTCGCGTCGATGTGCGGTTCGAGTGCGTCATTTGGATATGGGAGTGCCGGTAATTCAAAAGCCATGGAAAAATCCCTCCTGATTTGTAATGGAATTTGTATACATATTATTAAACCGTATCTGAAACGAGAATGCAACACTAAACAAACAAAAATGTTTATAAAGTGAAACGGCCTGTAAACGTCGACTCATAACGGTCATACTATATGTAAACTCGGTGTTAATTTCGTTAATATTTCCTGAAAAAAGAAACTTATAAACTAAATATTTCCTAAAAGATGAACAATTTGCATATACCTCTATGTATACGCTTTATATTAAGCGTTTTCACTATAAAAGTAATGATATCGCCCGAAATATGTGTTTTAATAGAGATAAAAGCGGGTATTCCTCGTTATTTGATGCTTTTTTCGCCCTCCGGATTATAAAGGGAACTCCTTCTTTTTGTAAAATCCAAAGCCATAGAAAAGGGAGACTGTAAAGAATGCACGTTCGTTCCTTTCAATTAAGCGATTGTAGTCCAGTGACTGAGCTGTTGCAAGCCGCCTTATCCGAAGAATGTTTCGAAAACACCATCGAACCTTTCTCCAGACAGCTTTCTTGGGATTCCGATCTCATTGTTGTTGCGGAAGAGGAAGGAGAAATTGTCGGAGCGCTGATTGGCACAATTGAGAAAAATCACGGTTGCTATTTCCGCATTGCCATCCATCCCGATTATCGCCGCAGAGGAATCGGCAGAAGTCTTGTATCGGCTATGGAGAGCAGATTTCAGGCGCGCAAGGTCAACGGAATTTACGTTGTCGGCGATGAGCATAATGCGGCCGCCCTCCCGCTTTACGAAGCGATGGGGTATGGCGAGAACCAAATCTTTAAATCGGTGCGAAAGCTGAGCATCGTTGGACAATAAAGAGTGGGTCAGTCTGCATTGCGAAAGCGGAAACATTAACCATATAGACCAGCATCACCGGAGCCGGGAGACGGCTCCTTTTCTTACTTAGCATATCATCCCCAACGTTGCAAACGGGCGGGAGATATGCTTTTCTATTGTTATGATGTCATTCATTTATCGGATCAGGGGTGAACTATGGAGCTGGAATTGGAAGAGGGAGGCTTGCCCTACCGCAAACGAAGCGACCGGACTTCCAGACTGAAGAAATATCGCTCCCTCCGGAGAAAAAAATGGATCGCGGAATTCAGAGACTGGATGATTATGGCGATTGTAGTATTCGCGGTTATGTCGCTGCTTAATCTGTTCGTGTTCAATATTTCCATGGTCAAGGGCCATTCAATGCAGCCTACGCTGTATGAAGGCGAACGGCTGTTTATTAATAAAATCACACTTGCGTTCACGGACCCGAAGCGCGGCGATATTGTCGTGCTGCATGATCCGAGTTCCGGGCCGGAACGGAAAGAATATCTGGTCAAACGGGTCGTCGGCATACCTGGAGATATTGTCGAAGTGCGGGAGCACAAGCTGTACGTAAACGGCAAGCCGGTTGTGGAGTCGTATGTGGACGCGGCAATTGAAGATGCGGATTTCACGCCGGTTCCCGTCGGCAGGGGATTTTATTTCGTTATGGGTGACAATCGCCATGCCGGTGCCAGCAAAGACAGCCGCTTTATCGGAGCCATTCCCCTGGAGATTATCGTTGGCAAAGCCGCCTTTATCTGGTGGCCGCTGTCGAAATTAAATGCGTTATAATGAGGTCTTGGTTTATGCCAATACAAAGGAGGCGGAGGTAATGAGTACCACGGAATATACATCTTATGCGCCCCCGTCCCCAAAGTGGGAAAGACTAAAGAAGGAAATCAAGGAGGCGGCGCAGTCGCTGGGTATCGATGATATCGGATTTGCGACGGCGGAGCCGTTTCTTTATTTGAAAAATCTGCTGCAGGACCACCGGGACAAGGGCTATGAATCCGGCTTTGAGGAGCCCGATTTGGACAAGCGGACGATTCCCGCCCTGAGGGAAGGACGGCCGATGTCGATCCTTGCGATCGCTGTGGCCTATCCGTCGAAAATGGACAATCCCCCAAAGTCCGAGCCGGGCGAGCGCAGGGGCATTCTGGCGCGATCCGCTTGGGGCCGCGACTATCATCTCGTGCTGCGCGAGGCGCTGGAGCGACTGGAAGCCTTTATCCGGCAGCGGGTACCGGACGCGGTGATGGAGAGTATGGTGGATACCGGCGTTCTGGTTGACCGGGCGGTGGCTCAGCGGGCCGGGATTGGCTTCAGCGGCAAAAATTGCTCGGTCATTTCACCGAAATGGGGCTCGTGGATCTACCTGGGCGAATTGGTCACAGACATCCCCTTTCCGCCCGATACACCTGTGATGGAAGGCTGCGGCACATGCACGAAATGCATTGACGCTTGTCCGACGGGCGCCCTGGTTGGGCCCGGAGAGCTTAACGCTCAGGCGTGCGTCTCTTATCTGACGCAGACCAAAGGCTTTCTGGACGAAACGTACATGTCCAAAATCGGCAACCGCCTGTACGGCTGCGACACCTGCCAAATTGTCTGTCCTTACAACCGGGGAAAGAACTGGGATCACCATCCTGAGCTTCTGCCCGATCCTGAGCAGGCGAAGCCGCTGCTTCTGCCGATTCTTGACCTCAGCAACAGGGAGTTCAAGGAGAAGTTCGGAAGCAGCGCTGCGGCCTGGAGGGGGAAGAAGCCGATCCAGCGCAACGCAGTCATCGCGCTCGGTAATTTCAAGGATGCTTCCGCCGTGCCGAAGCTGACGGAAGTGCTGCTCCGTGACCCGCGTCCGGAGCTGCGCGGCGCGGCGGCCTGGTCACTTGGCGTCATCGGCGGCGAAGCGGCTCTTGCGGCCGTGGAACTTGCGCTTGAGAGCGAGCGGGATGAAGAGGTCGTCAGACGTTTGTTCAGGTCGAAAGCCAAGCTGGCAGGGACAATGGAGCCTGAATGATAAAGAGTTTGACAGGAGCGGATATTCCAATTGCTGTCCAGTTCTTGAAATGCTATGATAGATTCGCGCGCGTTAAAGATGCGCGCTACAATACAACTCAGAGGTGGGTTTTGAATGGATATCGCTCTTCCTATTATTACACTGGTTGTGGGGCTGATCGGCGGCTTCTTCATCGGTGTATATTATCTGCGCAAGCAAATGACCAACATGCAGAACGATCCGGAAATGCTGCAAAAGGTTGCCAAGCAGATGGGATATAATTTGAACAGTAAGCAAATGCAGCGCGCCCAGCAAATGATGAAGAACCAGAACGTGCCGGGACGTCCTGCCGGCGGCGGCAAAGGACAAAAAAGAAAGAGCAAGTAACCGGCCCGCCGCTCGGAGTGTTAGCGGGACGGCATGAAGGAGGAAAGTTTCATGGGCGGCGTCAAAGATTATGTGAACGGAAGCGTAACGGCGAACCGTGAGAAGATAGAGTATCATGTCCAGAAAATATTGGAGCTCATCGGCGAGGATACCGGACGGGAAGGACTGCTCGAGACACCTGCGCGGGTAACCCGGATGTACGAGGAGATATTCGCCGGATACTCCGTCGATCCGAAAGAGGCGCTTGGCGTTACCTTCGACGAGTCCCACGAAGAGCTCGTCATCGTCAAGGACATCGTCTATTACAGCCAGTGCGAACACCATATGGCTCCTTTCTTCGGCAAGGTGCATATCGGGTACATTCCGAGTGGACGCATTGCCGGGCTAAGCAAGCTGGCACGGCTGACGGAAGCCGTAACGCGCCGCCTGCAGGTGCAGGAGCGCATCACTTCGCAGATCGCCGATATCATGACCGAAGTGCTTCATCCGCACGGCGTCATGGTGGTCGTTGAAGGCGAGCATCTGTGCATGTGCGCTCGGGGCGTTAAGAAGCCGGGCAGCAAGACGGTTACCTCGGCTGTCAGAGGGACTTTCCGTAAGAACCCTGCAGCCCGGGCGGAATTTTTGTCGTTAATTAAGGAATAACGGACGTATGCAGCGAACCGGCCCCCTGTTGAATTCAGGGGGCCGGTTTATTTTTTAGTAAGGCTTCCAGGCGAGCTTGCTTGCCGCGGCATATCTTTCGGATACATAAGGCCAGTTAACAACCTTCCACCAATCCTGAATATAATCGGCGCGCTTGTTCTGATGCTTCAGGTAGTAGGCATGCTCCCAGACATCCAGAGCAAGCAGCGGTATGACATCCCACTGGGACAAGTTCTGGTGCTTCTCCGCCGTTAAGATCTCCAGTCGGCGGCTGCGCGGACTCCAGACGAGAATAGCCCAGCCTCCGCCCTCCACCTTGTCGGCGGCTTCGCTGAACTGCTTCTTGAAGGCGTCATAGCTTCCGAAGTCCCGCTCGATGGCTCCAAGTAAAGCGCCGGTCGGGCGGCCTCCGCCCTGCGGAGACATTTCATCCCAGAATATCGTGTGCAGATAGTGGCCGGCCCCGTGAAAGGCAAGCTCCCGCTCCCAATGCTTGACCAGATCGAAATCGCCGCTCTTTCGGGCATCAGCCAGCTTTTTCTCCGCTTTGTTCAGGCCGTCCACATAGGTTTGATGATGCTTATCGTGATGAATCCGCATCGTCTTCTCGTCGATGTACGGTTCAAGGGCGTTATAGGGATACGGCAGCGGGGGAAGCTTATGCCCTCCGATCGGTACGGACGGCAGGTCCCGGTGGGCGATAGAAAGCGCCGGGTCCTGCGCGGCCGCGCTGATGGCAGATGGCCCGGGCGGCGCATCGGCCGGTTGATCGGCCGTGTTACTCCGAGCGACCCCGAAGTTCGCACCGGGATGGCCCAACCCGCCAAGAACGCCGAGAAAATACTCTGTCTCCCGGATAACATGAGGTAGTAAGGTCTCCGCCGCTCCTCCCCTGAGGTCCGGTATCTGCTCTTTAACGGCATGCAGCTGACGGATGAATTCCCGGGATTGTTCGCAGGAAACCGCCGCCAGCTTGTTAATCTCGGCCGGGTCGACGCTCCCGGCCGACGCAGGCGAAAGCGCCGTCTCCAGCAGGCTCCGGGCGCTTTGCTCCGTAGCAAAGAAGACGGCGTCCCATTCATCCATCAGCTTCACATAAGGCTCTGTCAGTTCGGGAACGGCGAGCTTGATGAGTCCCGCATTCTCCTTTTCTTGTTTTTTCCAGAATGCAATTTCATTCAATATCCCCACCGCAGGCGGCGGTCCATATACATACTGCATGACGTACAGCCCTCCCATAATATGTCTTTCCCTATAAGGTATGAGCGGAGAAGGTTGTACTATGTGAGGCGTTAGTTGGCTGCTGTTTCTCTTTCGCGGCTTTGGCCAGCGGAACATTGCTTAAGAAGGCGGAAACCCGGCGCAAATATTCGCGGGGGTGTTCACGGAACAGCAGCTCGTGATGGCTGTCTTCGACAATCCAGGAATCGGAATACGGATTGGTTTGATTGGCGGCCAGCGACTCGGCAATTGGATAAGGGGCTTTTTCATCCTGCGTTCCATGTATAAATAAAGTCGGAAAAGGATAATCTTCCGCCTTCACCTTGGCATAAGGAATCTGATTCAGTCCGGTGCCGTTCAGAACAGGGAAGAGCAGCTCCATAATTTCAAGGGAGGGGTGGCGCGGAAGATTGATATTCTGCCTGATGTTGTGGTACAGCGTATCCGGCTCCAGCAGGAAGGTGCTGTCCAGAATCATCGCATCCACATCCTTGGTAACGAGCCCTGCCTGCAAGGCGGTGCCTGCGCCCATGGAGAAGCCCCATACGACAATCTCCTTCGCTCCGCGCTGCTTGGCAAGCTGGATGGCCCCCAGCAGTTCGCGCGATTCTTTTTTGCCGCCGGTGGCGACATCTTTGTTGCTTTGGGAAGCGAAGCCGTAATCGAACATAATGACATTGAAGTTCAGACGGTGCGCAAAATGGGCCAGATCGTACATCGGAACCCAGGATTCCTCGCGGTTGGCGCCATAGCCGTGGCTGAACACAATCGTCTTGGTTGATTTCTCAGCTGGGATATACCAGCCTTGAATATTGCGGCCGCCATCGCTTGCCGGAAAGGTCACATCCTCGTACTTAAGACCTTTGGCCAGAAGCGGATTGGAGAACACCGGAGCGACCGTCGGATTGGACAGCACCCAGGTAATATAAGCGTGCAGCGAGATGAAGCAGAATACGAAAAAAAAGAAAACGGACAGCAGCAGCGCCACAATCACATGCTTTATGCGAATCATCCGCAGGGACAGCTGCGGCGGGTGATCGGACGGACGGTCTAGCGGCCTTGGGGAGACCGGCGTGCCGGCGCGTGATGATGCAAGATCCATAAGGTCCCCTCCTAAAAGTTTTGCGAGCGCAAGGGCTTCGGTTAATTCTTCAGCAAAACTCGCTTCGAAAGAGTGGATTCGTTTGCACTCCTAAATCTAATCGTAGGGTTCTGTTAATGCAAAGTCAATGAATGTAACCCATTTGTAATGCAACTGTAAAAATGAGGCGCCGACCTGCCGGCAGGCCGAATATGCTGGACTTTTCACAGACTTTTGCTAAGATAGAAATGACTATAAATATTGTAACCGTGTTTCATTTGGTGAAACATGAAAGGGAGATACCCGTGGACGACGACCGTAAGCTGACGGTGCGCGCCGTGGAGCGTGCGCTTGATATTCTGCTGTGTTTTACAAGAGACAGCGATTTGAGCCTGACCGAGATTGCCGCGAACATCAGCCTGCACAAAAGCACGGTGCACCGGCTGCTGACCACGCTTGAGGATAGAGGCTTCATCAGCCGCAATCCGGCAACGGAAAAATACCGGCTCGGCATCCGGATCTGGGAGTTGTCGACCCACCTGCCAGTTTCGGAGAACCCGGGGGCGCTGCTGCTCCCGGCGATGGAACGCTTGCGCGACCGGCTTGGGGAGACGGTCAGCTTATATCTCAGGGACGGACTTGAACGGGTGCGCATACAGGCGGTACAGAGTAATCAGGCCATCCGGCGCGTGGCGCAGATCGGCGCCAGGCTGCCGCTGTCGGTGGGAGCTTCCAGCAAGGTGCTGGCCGCCTGTGCTCCGCCGGAAGTCCAAAGGGAGCTGCTGGAAGGCAAGGATTGGCCGCAGGCGATAGACCGCCAAGGGTATGCGGATCAATTGAAAGAAGTTCTGCGGGCTGGCTATGCCACCAGCTTTGAGGAACGCGAGCCGGGCGCGGCCGCCGTGGCCGTACCCGTCATCGGACGGAGCGGCGAGGTAGCCGCCGCCTTGTCGCTGTCCGGACCGGTCAGCAGGCTTTCCCGCGAGACGCTGGTCGAATACGCGGGCGTGCTGAAGGAAGCGGCGGCGGAAATGGGGCTTATGGTGAGCTGAATTCAGGAAGGCGGGCAGCTTCGAGGATATGATTCAAGTGTTAGTAACTGCTATGATCTTTCTTCTGAAACGGCATATTTTCTTGAATATCATTCGGGTAAAGCTTCCATAGCTGCTTATCCGGTTCATTAACAAGTTGTCTGCTATAAGTTTGTCTTCTCCAGGCTCAAGCGGCCATAGAAAAAACGCCCCGTCTTTACACCTAAGTGGTGGAAGACGGGGCGTTTTGGTTGAATTTGCGAATCCGGCGAGTTGGCCGGGAGGCTGGGCTACAGTCTCTGTGCTGCCCCAGCCGAACGGGTCCGCTTACTCCGCCGTCGCGGCAGCAGGAGACGCATCCGCCAGCATCTGGCGCAGCACCGTTTGCAGGATGCCGCCGTTGCGGTAGTAATCAACATCGACCATGCTGTCGAGCCGGGCGATTGCCGGGAAGTCGAACTTCGTGCCGTCCTCGCGGGTGGCGGTAACTGTCAGCTCTTGTCCAGGCTGCACCTCATTGCTGAGTCCGGTAATATCGAAGGTCTCGCGGCCTGTCAGCCCCAGGCTGCTCCAGCCGTGGCCTTCCTGGAACTGCAGCGGCAGCACGCCCATGCCGACGAGATTGCTGCGGTGAATCCGCTCGAAGCTCTCGGCGATGACAGCTTTGACGCCCAGCAGGAACGTGCCCTTGGCCGCCCAGTCGCGCGAGCTGCCCGTACCGTATTCCTTGCCGGCGATAACAACGAGGTTCTGTCCGTCAGCCTGATAGCGCATGGAAGCGTCATAGATCGGCATTACTTCGTTCGTCGGCAGGAAGGTGGTGACTCCGCCTTCTGTGCCTGGAGCGACTGCGTTGCGAATCCGGATATTGGCGAACGTTCCGCGCATCATGACTTCATGGTTGCCGCGGCGAGAGCCGTAGGAGTTGAAGTCCTTGCGCTCAACGTCGTGCTCGCTCAGGTACTTGCCCGCAGGACCGGACGTCGTGATATTGCCGGCAGGCGAGATATGGTCGGTCGTTACGGAATCGCCCAGCAAGGCGAGTACGCGCGCACCGTTGATGTCCTCGATGTCGCCAAGTCCGTCGGCCAGATGCTCGAAGAACGGCGGGTTCTGGATATACGTCGAATTCTCGTCCCATTCATACAATTCGCCTTCCGGCACGGGAATCGCGTTCCAGCGCTCGTTGGCCGTAAAGACGTTCTCGTATTTGCTGCGGAACATTTCCGGGCTGACCGACAACTGAATCGCTTCGCGGATCTCGGCGCTGGTCGGCCAGATATCTTTCAGGTATACCGGCTCTCCGAGCGTGTCGTAACCGAGCGGATCGTTCTGCAGGTCGATATTGACCGTGCCTGCGAGCGCATAGGCCACAACGAGCGGCGGGGAAGCGAGGTAGTTCGCCTTGACCTGGGCGTGCACGCGTCCTTCAAAGTTCCGGTTGCCCGAAATGACGGAAGCCACCGTCATGTCGTTCACCGCAACCGCCTGGGCGACTTCATCCGGCAGCGGGCCGGAGTTGCCGATACAGGTGGCGCAGCCGTAGCCGGCAACGTAGAAGCCGAGCGCTTCCAGCGGCTTCAGCAGGTCCGCCTTCTCCAGATATTCCGTGACGACCAGCGAACCCGGCGTCAGGCTGCTCTTGACATAGCCCGGCTTGGTCAAGCCGCGTTCGACAGCCTTCTTCGCGAGCAGGCCCGCGCCAAGCATAACGCTCGGATTGGAGGTGTTCGTACAGCTTGTGATCGCCGCGATAACGACGGCGCCGGTGCTCAGCTCGCTTTTGCTTCCGTCTTTGTGGAGGAGCTCGACCTTTTGCGCAATTTTCTCATCGCTCAGGCCGTAGCCTCCCTTGTCGACAGGAGTACGGATAATGCCTTCAAAGTTCTCTTTCATATGAGTAAGCTCGATCCGGTCCTGCGGACGCTTCGGCCCAGCCAAGCTCGGCACGACCGAGGCGAGATCAAGCTCGATTGTATCGCTGAATACCGGGTCCGGCGTTTCCGCCGTGCGGAACATGCCTTGGGCTTTGTAATACGTCTCAACCAGATCCACCAGCTCATCGGGACGGCCCGTGCTGCGCAGATAGAAGAGCGTCTCATCGTCCACCGGGAAGAAGCCGATCGTCGCGCCGTATTCAGGCGCCATATTGGCGACCGTCGCCCGGTCAGCAAGGCTTATATTCGCAAGGCCAGGTCCGTAGAATTCGACGAATTTGCCGACCACGCCTTTTTTGCGCAGCAATTGGGTAACGGTCAACGCTAAATCGGTTGCCGTAGCGCCTTCCACCAGGCTGCCCGTCAGCTTGAAGCCGATAACGTCAGGGGTCACAAAATAGAGCGGCTGCCCCAGCATCCCGGCTTCCGCTTCAATGCCGCCGACGCCCCAGCCCACCACGCCAAGACCGTTAATCATTGTCGTGTGGGAGTCGGTGCCTACCAGCGAGTCCGGATACACGGTCGTTTCGCCGTCCACCGTCTTCGTGGTCGCAACCGAAGCCAGATACTCCAGGTTGACCTGATGCACGATGCCGGTTGCCGGGGGAACCGCGCGGAAATTGTTGAATGCCGTCTGCGCCCAGCGCAGGAACCGGTAGCGTTCCTCATTGCGTTCGAATTCAACGTTCATATTGTATTCAAGCGCATCCTTGGTGCCGAAGGCGTCGACCATAACGGAATGGTCAATTACAAGGTCGACCGGCACGAGCGGGTTGATCTGCTTCGGATCGCCGCCGGCTTTTTGCACGGTGTCGCGCATGGCCGCGAGGTCTACTACCACCGGTACGCCGGTGAAATCCTGCAGCACGATCCGCGCCGGAATGAAAGGGATTTCCTTCCCGCGGTCGATGTCGCCCGCCCAGCCGGCGAGCTGTTTGACATGCTCTTCTGTAATGGCTCTTCCGTCGAACTGGCGGACGGCCGCCTCAAGCAGCACTTTAATGGAAAAAGGAAGGGAGGAGATATTGCCGTGGCCCTGCTGTTCAAGGGCTTGAAGATCATAATAGCTGTACGTTTTGCCGCCCGACGTGAACGAGCGAGCCAGATTGAAAGAATCCTTGCTTGGCATGAATTTGCCTCCTTGTTTCATCTGTTGAAACTCCATTTCATATTCATTCTGTCTTTTAGTATAACGGTTACAGGAGGGGGAGTAAAGTTTTTTCCTTCATTTTATTCGAAAAATCCGCATCCCTTCGGCCCGGGTTCTCTGGTTCGCTCAAATTTAAGAATGATAAGCTTCCCGCCTATTATCGGCCTAATATTCCTGCTGTAAACAAACGGATGACGCCCCTGAAGGACGGCGCTATCGTTTGTTATTGATAGTTTAAACATCAGGGACGCCTGCAAAGCACCTATGCGAGGCTCCCGCCAAGACTGCACTTTGTGGGGTTATTGTCCGTATAGCCGCCCGTTCTGCCTCATATATATAGTACGGCAACATACTGCCCTGGCGAAGCCTCCGGCTTCGGAACTCTTTTCGGAGTCTCTTGCAGGTAAAGCGTAAGTGCGGTGAAATTTGGTATCTGTGCGGAAAGGGGCGAAAATGGGCAATGGATCAGAAATGGAAGAAAAGTCTGTATATATATGTTGATCAATGCAACAAAAGCCGGGTGGTGCCCGAAGCGGAAACATTCACCGGGTCCTTGAGCGAATTGGGTCACAGGCTTGGGGAGCACGAGCGCGGCGGGCGCATTGCGAAATGGTACAAGGACAGAGGGATTACGCCCCGGCGCTGCGAGACGGGGGTCAAGGTGCTGCGGACGGCGCAGCGGGATGCTGGGGACGTGATAGCTGAGGTCGCCCTGCACAGCGCATTTTACTATGAAAAAGGCGGGATCACGCACCGCGAAGACAAAGTGGAGCGGGAGCGTCTGACCTTTGCGAACGCAAAAGGGGAAGCCGGGTGGACCGTGGCTGGTGTGGAGCGTGACATTCCGGAGCAGGGTTCCCGGAAAAGCCGGGCTGGAGCCTCTCACGTAGAGATCCACGGCCTTGACGAGGCGTTCGGCCAGCCGTCTCTCCCGAGTCCGCTGCTGAGCCGCAGGGTGCTCTCCGCTTCCGCGCGCGATGTCCGTTACCGACGGGAAGACGCAGCGGCCTACGCGGACCGGTGGTGGAACGAGCATAACCCTGAATTTGAAACGTTCGCCGTGGATTGCACCAATTATGTGTCCCAATGTCTCTTTGCAGGGGGAGCACCGATCAACTATACTGGTAAAAGAGAAACGGGCTGGTGGTACAAAGGCTATGTTGGCGGGCAGGAAGGGTGGAGCTACAGCTGGGCGGTCTCGGACAGTCTCCGCCGCTACCTGGACGGGGAGCGCAGCTCGGGCTTGCGCGCTCAAATTATGGAACGTCCCGAGCAGCTGATGCTTGGAGACGTCATTCAATATGACTGGGATGGAGACGGCCGCTATCAGCACAGCACGGTCGTTACGGCGTTTGACGCGGGGGGCATGCCGCTTGTCAACGCGCATACAGTTCCCAGCCGCCACCGCTATTGGGACTACCGGGATTCCTATGCCTGGACCGACAGAACGGCTTATCGTTTTTTTCACATTTACGACTATTTATAATTCGGAGAGAGGTTAAGGAATGGATAACGCAAAACTGACCGTGGGCCTGGCGTACGGCGGCAAATCGGGGGAGCACGAAGTATCGCTGCAGACCGCTTTTGCCGTAATGAACGCTTTCGACTACGCTAAATATGAAATACTGCCTTTTTATATTTCAAAACAGGGGCTGTGGAAGATTGGGGAGAAGCTTCAGGCCCCTTTCGGCCGGCTGGAGCAACTTAAGCTGGAAGGAGAGTCCGCAGATACGGGCAAGGCGCTGAACGCCGTATTCAGCGGCTTGGATGGCGGGGAACGAGTGGTCGACGTGATGTTCCCGCTGCTTCACGGCACGAACGGAGAAGACGGGACGATTCAGGGGCTGTTCGAGATGGCTAATATCCCTTATATCGGAGCGGGGGTGCTGGCCTCGGCGGCGGGCATGGACAAAGTTGTCATGAAGAAGCTGTTTGAAGAGGCAGGGCTTGATCAGTGCAAATACAGCTACTTTACCGCAAGCTCATGGAAGCGCAAGAGCCATGATCTGATCATCGAGGTCGAGGATAAGCTCGGCTACCCGGTGTTCGTAAAGCCCGCCAATCTGGGCTCCAGCGTCGGCATTTCCAAAGCCGAAGGCAAGGAGGCCCTCGTTAAAGCGATCGAGACCGCCTTCCGTTACGACACGAAGGTGATTATCGAGGAGTTCGTCGAGGCGCGTGAGCTGGAAGTCAGTGTGCTGGGCAATGACGAGCCGGAGGCATCCGTTCCCGGCGAAATCGTCTCCTCCGGCGAATATTACGATTATGCTGCCAAATATATCGACGGCAAGTCGCAAATGCTGATTCCGGCTCCCGTCGATCCCGAGACCGCCGACCGGCTGCGGGAATTGGCGCTGGCCGCCTTTCGAGCCATTGAAGGCAGCGGCATCACACGGGCCGATTTCTTCCTCCGCAAATCCGATGGCAGAATTTTGATCAACGAAGTCAACACCATGCCCGGCTTTACGCCGTTCAGCATGTATCCGCTGCTGTGGCGCGAGACGGGTGTATCCTACCAGGCTCTGCTGGACCGCATGATCGCGCTGGCGCTCGAGCGGTATGAGCTCAAGCAGGGCTTGAAATACGATAACGAGCAATAATAGACAATAGGCGGAATATCCGGCCGGAAAGGAGAAGGTATTATGGGATTTCAAACGGAATTTAATTCGGTCTGCAAATTCAAGAATGAGCAGGAATTGTACGAACTGCTGGAATACGGACGCTGCAAAATGCTGAAGCAGGGGTTCCGCATCTTTCCGACCGGACAGAAGGTTATTGCTTATACGCCGGACAACGTTGCCGTGGCCATCGTCAAAATTTCGGCGTCCATCGCGGAGATCAACTTTCAGGGCCGCGAAGTCACCGCGGTCGAGATGGAACTGGTCCGCAAGCTGAATGAAGAAGAGTCCAGAGTACAGACGGCGCTTGCTGACGAGATGTTCTTCGGGGAGCGGGAATGATCGTCCGCTTCGGTTATGTCGCGATGTCCACCGTTATTGAAAATTGTTCGCCGTCCAAGACGATGACGATGGCTTCGTTCAGCAAGCTGGAAGACCGCGAGGCGGCGGTTCGCCGCCTTGAGTCGATCGCCAGGGGCAATCTGCACAACACGCTCCGGCTGCTGAGGCATAACCGGGCATCGGATATTAGAGTTTACCGGCTGACCTCGAAGCTGGTCCCTCTGGCCACGCATCCGGAGCTGCGGGACTGGAACCCTTTTGCCGCGCTGGCCGATGATTTTGCCGAGGTTGGCAGGTATATCAAGGAGAACGGGATGAGGACGTCCTTTCATCCCGATCATTTTACCGTGCTGAGTACGCCAAGGCCCGAGGTGCTGGCCAGTTCCGTCCGTGACCTCCGGCACCATACGGACATGCTGTGCGCAATGGATCTTCCGGCAACGGCCAAGAACAATATTCATATCGGAGGCGCCTACGGAGATAAGCCTTCAGCGGCTGCGCGGTTCGTGGAGCACTTCCGGGATCTTGCGCCGGAACTGCAGGAACGCATCACGCTTGAGAACGACGACAAGACGTTCAACGCGGTGGAGACGCTGGAAGTCTGCAAGACGCTCGGCCTTCCGATGGTTCTGGATATCCATCATCAATGGGTGAATAACGAGGGAGAGCTTCCTTGGGAGCTGTGGCCGGAAATCAGCCGGACATGGCAGACGCCGCTGGCCTTGAAGGACGTCCCCAAAGACCAGCCGCTTCCGCCCAAGATCCACGTGTCCAGCCCCCGCAGCCCTTCCGATCCCCGCAGCCATGCCGATGGCGTGGAACCTGCGCCGCTGCTCGCCTTTCTGAAACGGATCGCGGCGGATACGGCGGCGGTGGATGTGATGATCGAAGCCAAGGCGAAGGACGGAGCGCTGTTTGAGCTGATGGAGACGCTGAAAGGAATGGAAGGCCCAGGGAGCCGGATTATCGTGCTGGACGGAGCAAGCATCAGCATCGAGGCATAGATTATAGCCTTACTGACTTGATAAGTGGCCGCAAATGCGGTACGTTGAAGGAAACCTCGGTTTACCCTATATCTTAACAATTAAAGGAGCATTTGAAATGGGAGAACTGCTGACCGGAAAAAATATAGTTGTGATGGGCGTGGCGAACGACCGCAGCATCGCCTGGGCGATTGCCAAGAGCCTGTCTGAACAGGGGGCGCGTCTGGCCTTTACATATGAAAGCGAACGTGTGGAAGGCCGGGTGCGCAAGCTGGCCGAGACCATTCCCGGTTCGGTGATTTTGCCGTGCAACGTGACGGTGGATGAGGATATCGACAAGCTGGCGGAGGAACTGAAAGAACAGTTCGGCGTGCTGCACGGCATTGTCCACAGCATAGCCTTCGCCAAAGGCGAGGATCTTGAGGGCCGCTTTGCCGCCACCTCGCGTTCCGGCTTTGCTCTGGCGCATGATATCAGCGCCTATTCACTGGTAGCGGTCGCCCAGCGGCTGCATCCTCTCATGACCGAGGGCGGGTCCATCATTACGATGACCTATATGGGCTCGGAACGCGTTATGCGCAATTATAACGTCATGGGCGTGGCCAAAGCCGCGCTTGAAGCTTCGGTTCGCTATCTGGCAAGCGACCTTGGTCCGGACAACATCCGCGTGAACGCCATTTCTGCCGGACCGATCCGCACCCTGGCGGCCAAAGGCATCAGCGACTTCAACTCGATTCTTCGTGTCGTGGAAGAAAAAGCGCCGCTTCGCCGCGGCACCGATACCGCCGAAGTCGGCGATACGGCCATGTTCCTGATGAGCCATCTGTCGCGCGGGATTACCGGAGAAGTGATCTATGTCGACGGTGGATATCACATCATCGGAGGTTAGCAAGCGGGCCGGACGGCGGTCCCCGCGAGCTGCGAAGGGATCTCACGCCCCGGCTATCAAGTTTAAGAAAGCGGAGTGAAGAGATGAGTTCTTTAAATCCTAATAGCAGTAATGAGCGGGAGCCCTATGTCGTATCCGGCAAGGGGTACACGGCGGTAGCCATCAACGCGGCCGCCAAAGCCGGGGAGTATATCAAGAGCAGACAGGGGACGGTAAAGGAGCTGGGAACGAAGTCATCGGCTCAGGATCTGGTGACCGAAGTGGACAAAGGCGCGGAGCAAATGATCCGCAGACTTGTACTGACGCATTATCCCGAACACGCCATTCTGGGCGAAGAGGGAGTTGAACCGGGTGCCGATGCTGTGACCGCCGCGCTTGAGGAAGCGAAAGAGCATGAGTACCTCTGGATCGTCGATCCGGTGGACGGAACAACGAACTTTGTCCACGGCTTCCCTTTTTACGCGGTGTCCATTGCGCTTGCCGTACGCGGCGAATTGACGGTCGGCGTCATTTACGATCCGGTGCGCGATGAAATGTTCGTGGCCGAAAAGGGCAAAGGCGCATACGTGCATGGCGTCAAGACGGCCGTCTCATCGGAAGCTTCACTTGGCGACAGCCTGATTGCGCTAGGCTTTCCGCCGGACCGGCAGTTCTCGCAGCCAGCTAACCTGGCCGCTTTTCAGAACATTCTGCCGAAAGTCCGCGGCATCCGCGCCGGAGGCTCGGCTGCTCTGCATCTGGCCTACGTGGCCGCGGGGCGGGTCAGCGGCTACTATGAAGTCGGCCTGAGTCCTTGGGACTGCGCCGCAGGTGTGCTGCTGGTCAAGGAATCGGGCGGCCAGGTCACCGATACGCTGGGCGACCCATACCATATCGGCACTCGCCATATCGTAGCCAGTAACGGGCATATTCATGATGACATCCTGTCTTCGCTTAAGGAAGCGGGAGCGACCGGATTCTAGTACGCGCGAGGAGGCTGGCTTCTATGAACGAGAAGGAAGATCTGGAGCGCCGCTTGAGCGAAATGCTGACCGGGGGCGAGCTGGAACAGAACGAACGTGAAGCGAGGCAGCTTCGCCAAATATCGCCTAAATACGAAATCCGTATTCAGACTTCGCTTGATCCGATTGTGGAGGAAACTTACCGGTACCGGGAAATGGCCCGCGACCTTGATGACCGGTATGATAAATATCTGGAACGGACGCTGAAGAAACAGCGGGATGTTGTTCCTCCCGAATCGGCGGCAGACCGGAAGGAAGCCCCTGGCGGCGGTGAGCGGAAAGACCGGAGCACCGGGGGAGAACAAATAGGCGATTAGAAGCGCAATATCATAACAAGAGAAAGAGTCAAGGCCGGGGTGAAGTGGAACCTTGGCTCTTTTTTTAATCCGCTTTATGCCAAGAATACCCGAGCGCTCTTCAGTATGCTGCGGAGCCCAAGCCCCTTTTTTAGGGCTATTTTTGGTTGCGGCGCGGTCTCTACCTTTACGGGAAACGGAATGATAGAATGGAAGAATCAATGCAGACTTGGAGGGATAAAATGATCGATTCGCTGAAAAAATGGATAACTTCCACAAGCTTCCTGCTGCTCGCAATCATGCTGCTGGGTCTTGGAACCCAAGGGGTTTCGGCAGCCGCCGCACAGACGCCTCAGCCGGATGAAGTCGGTATCGTGGCTTTGGGAGACTCCGTTACGGCAGGCTATGAGCCGGGTATGAATATGAATTCCCAGCCCTACGGCTACGCGGAACGCCTGCTGGAGCAGGCCTGGTTTCACGGCAAGCGCGCTGCGCTGGGAAACTACGGCATTCTGGGGCTGAAGACCGCCGGACTTCGAAGCTATACGGCGGCGATCAAGGATGGCACGGCCATTACGGCGGACAGCATCCAGCCCGGCATCGCCGATCCGCGCCTGGCCTCGTTTGCGGCCAAGTCCGCGCAGACCAAGGCCGATATTGCCGCAGCCAAACTGATTACAATCACTATCGGCGGCAATGATGTGAGCAGTCTGCTGGTGCAGGCCAAGGATATGTCGGATGACGATCTGCAGGCCCGCGTACAAGAGCTGCTGGCCGCTTACACAACTAATGTCACCGCCGCGCTGGAGAACATACGAGCGATGAATCCGAATGCGACGATCATCATTGCCGACCAATATCAGCCCGTTCCGCAGCTTTATGCCGGCCAGAGCTATGCGAAACTGATGGGCGCCGCGGCAAGCTTTACGCAAGCGGCGGACAGTCTGGCCGCAAACGTGACGCGCGCCGAGGCCCCCGTGCTGGTCGCTCATGCGGCCTCGCGGTTTGCGGGCCAGGAGGGATCGCTGACGCATATTATCGCCGACTCCGATTTCCATCCGACTCAGCTCGGCTACGAGACGATTGCCAAGGTGTTCGCCGAAATGGTTTGGGGTGACTACCGTATACCGAGCTCCTTCTTGACGCCATCCGGCTCGCAGCGGCCGATGACGATTGTCGTTAACAGCACGGAGCTGAACACGCCCAATAAACCGATCGTCCGCAGCGGCCAGAATTTCCTAGCGCTGGCGGATGTGCTCAAGGCCATGGGCGCAAGCGGCAAATGGGACAACAAGACGTCAAGCGCGACCATTGTATACGGCGGACGGACGGTCGTGATTACGATCGGCTCGAAGACGATACAGGCGGACGGGCGCAAGATTGGGATAGACAGCCCGGCTTTTTTGCAAAAGACAGGCAAGGAAGTCAAGACGTATTTGCCTCTGGCCGCACTCGCCGCGGGCCTGGGCTTCGATGTTGAGTACAGCGCGCAGCTGCGTACCGCTTTTATCAATCCTTAATATAGTAATGATTAAACAAGCGCGTATTAATAGATCATCAAGTGAAGCAAAGGTGGAGAAAACGGTGTCTGATGCAAAGTTTACGCAAGATTATGTGATTACGATGGACGATATTGTAAGAGAGGGGCATCCGGCGCTTCGAATCGTCACCGAATCGGTTAAGGTGCCTCTGACGGAGGAGGACCGGGAAACGCTGCTCTGCATGCTCCAGTTCCTGAAGAACAGCCAGGATGAGGAGATGGCCGCCAAGTATAAGCTGCGTTCGGGAGTGGGTCTGTCGGCTAATCAGATCGGGCTGAACAAGCGGATGTTTGTCATGTATGCGCAGGATGAAAATGGCACGCTCATCGAGCATGCACTGGTCAATCCCAAAATCGTCAGCCATTCCCTGGCGATGGTCTATTTGCCGGAAAGCGAAGGCTGCCTGTCGGTAGACCGGCCGATTCAGGGTTTCGTGCCGAGATATGACGCGGTTAAAGTAAAAGCGTATGACCTTGTGGCGGGCAAAGAGGTCCAGCTTCGGTTCAAGGGCTACACGTCGATCATTATCCAGCATGAGATGGATCACCTTGACGGAAAGATGTTCTACGACCGGATCAATAAAGAGAATCCGTTCAAGCTGCCGCAGGGCGTAGCCATCCGCAGCCTGTACGACCGGGAAGAGAAGTAAAGGTTGAAACCCAATGATTACGGAATGAATAATTTTCAGAAAAAGGAGTAAATTATTAAGCAAGGCGGCCGTAGCTTTCCTAACCGGGGCGACGGTCGTTTTTTACGCGTTCATCTGTCGGAAGCCAGGGATAGCGAAGGGGAATGCGCGCGAGTCATTCGCTGTGCCGGTCTGCCCACAGCCTTGCGGACGGTTGCCGCCCTTGTGCTGGACGGCCGGACACAAAAACGCCGTCCAAAGGCGACAGCGTCTGCCTTTGAACGGCGTTTTTTCGCAGCTTGCGGTACTTATCGTTCTTCCTTCATCGCGCGGAAGGAGGCCTCCGCCGCTTCCAGTGTAGCGTCGATGTCTTCATCGGTGTGAGCCGTGGTCAGGAACCACGCTTCAAACTTCGAGGCGGCCAGATTGATGCCGCGGTTCAGCATATGGCGGAAGAAGCTGGCGAACGCTTCGCCGTCGGTGTCCTGGGCCTCCTCGTAGTTAGTGACGGGATGATCGCAGAAGTGGGTGGAGAAGGCGCCGCGGATGCGGTTGATTGTAAGCGGAATGCCGTGCCGGTCCGCCGACTCTTTCAGACCGCCTGTTAAACGGATGGCCAGCCGCTCCATTTCCTCGTAAACGCCTGCTCCCTGCAATACCTCCAGGCAGGCGATACCCGCCGAGATGGACGCGGGGTTGCCCGCCATCGTGCCGGCCTGATAGGCCGGTCCGAGCGGCGCGACCTGATCCATAATCTCCTTGCGGCCGCCGTAGGCGCCGATCGGCAGACCGCCGCCGAAGATTTTGCCCATCGCCGTCAGATCGGGCACGATCTGCTCGTGATTGTCCAATCCGGCGTAAGTCTGCGCGCCGCCGTAGTGGAAGCGGAAGTTCGTAATCACCTCGTCGTAGATAACGAGCGAGCCGTTGTCATGAGCCAGCTTGCACATGCCTTCCAGAAACCCGGGCTTCGGCATGACCATGCCGAAATTGCCGACGATCGGCTCAACCATGACGGCGGCGACATCGTCGCCCCATTTGTTCAAGGCCTCGCGCAGCCCGTCCAGATTGTTGAACGGCACGGTAATGACTTCGTGCGCGATGCTTACCGGGATGCCGGCGCTGTCCGGGATGCCCAGCGTGGATGGGCCGGAGCCTGCGGCAACCAGCACCAGGTCGGAGTGGCCGTGGTAGCAGCCGGCGAACTTGATGATTTTGCTTCGGCCGGTGAACGCCCGGGCGACCCGTATCGTCGACATGACAGCCTCGGTGCCGGAATTGACGAACCGGACCTTGTCCAGCGACGGAATGGCTTCCTTGACCATTTTGGCCAAGGTAATTTCCAGCGCCGTCGGGGTTCCGTACAGCACACCGTTCTCCGCGGCTTTCGTGATGGCGGCTGTAATATGCGGGTGTGCGAACCCGGTAATCACCGGGCCGAAGGCCGCGAGATAATCGATATAGCGGTTGCCGTCCTCGTCCCAGAAATGGGCGCCGGAGGCGCGCTTCATGAAGACGGGCGCTCCGCCGCCTACCGCTTTAAAGGATCTGGAGGGGCTGTTGACGCCTCCGACGATATGCTGGAGCGCTTCCTGATACAGCTGTTCTGAGGTGGAACGATTCATAAACGGGTCATCCTTTCGGTTGGGTGTTCCCTAAGCATCATATTTGGGTTAACGCGCGTCAACGGGCGGAAGGCGTTGTTCCGCCGTCCGCCCGTTACCCGTGTGAAGCGCCATTTGTGCCAGCCGCTTTCCCAGAAATGCGGCTGGGTGATTACTGTGAGCTGTCGCTTCCCGCCGAGGGGGAAGGCGATGAAGATGGAGACGGAGAAGCCGCAGCTTCCGTCTTGGCCATCGTTTCCTGCACGAACTGCTTCAATTCATCGAGATCCCGAATGCCCAGCACGGATGAGCCCCGGACGGTCTCCTCTTCCAAGAGCTTCATCGGCGGAATCTGCTCGCTTCCGGCCACGCTGCTGCCATAACCGACGTTTGCCAGTTTCCACATATCGTTTATTGACAGATTCGTGTCGATATAGGGGCTGATCTGCGACAGAATGCCGGGAAGCTTAACAAGCGAAGTGGTGCTCTTGAGCTTGTCCGCAACGGCGCTCAGGAATGCCCGCTGGCGCTGTGTGCGCGTGAAGTCCGAAGTGGCGTCGTGACGGAAACGCACATACTGGAGCGCCATATTGCCGTCAAGGTGCTGATATCCTTTTTTGAGATCGATGTCGTATTCGGGGCCGTCGGCCTTGGTCTTGTAGACCATGTCCTTTTCAACCGTATAGTCTATGCCGCCGACCGAATCAATCAGCTTGATAAAGCCCTGAAAGTCGGTGTAGACATAATATTGAATCGGAATGCCGAGCAGATCGCTGACGGTCTGCATCGCCGTGTTGGGGCCGTAGATGATCGCCGTATTGATGCGGTCCCGGCCATGATCGGGAATCGACACGTAAGTATCCCGGAGGATGGAGAAGACGTGGGCCTTCTTGTTCACCGGATCGAGAGAAGCCACGAGCATCGTGTCCGAGCGGGGAATTTCGCCCTTTTTCACGCCGCGCGCATCCACGCCCATCAGCAGGATATTCACCGGCTCCGTACCCTCCCATTTCGGAGGATCGGGCGTATCAGCATCTACCGTTTCCACATTTTTAAAAGGAGAAGCATCTCCCTTCTTCTGCATGCTGTCAAGACCTTGAAAGATGGAAGTGAAATAATAAACGGCTCCCCCGACCAAGAGCAGAAGAATGATGCTAAAGCTCCAAATCAGCGGTTTCCTGGACTTTCGCTTTTTTGCGTGTCGTTTCGATCGTGGCGGCATTTCTCGCTCTTCCTTTCACATTCGCATTCCCTACATTATAATTTCTTTTATGGTTACAATCAATTGTACGTCCCGCCGGCGGGGCGCGCCCGAAAGGGCGAGTTTTAAAAATCGAAGGAGTGCATGAACTATGGAAGAACTGACTATCGGACAAGAGGCGCCGAACTTTACGCTGCCCGCTTCGGACGGAAGCGAGGTAAGCTTGAATCAGTACAGGGGACGCAAGGTGCTGCTGTATTTTTATCCGAAAAATATGACCCCGGGCTGCACCCAGGAAGCTTGCGAGTTCCGCGACGTCAATGACCGGATTACGGCCAGGGGGGCCGTCATTCTGGGCGTGAGCCCCGACAATCTTCAGTCGCACGCCAAGTTTATCGCGAAGAACGAACTGCCTTTTCTGCTTCTGTCCGACGAAGACCACAAAGTAAGTGAGCAATATGGGGTGTGGCAGCTCAAGAAGCTGTACGGGAAGGAATTCATGGGTGTTGTGCGCTCCACCTTCCTGATCGACGAGTCGGGCATTGTATCGGATATCTGGAAAAAGGTGCGGGTAAAAGGGCATGCGGAGACGGTCGCGGCGCGCCTTGACGGGGAATAGGACGATAGTTGTGTTTGCAGCGGTCAATTACATTTTTAATTGTTACATTTTTAATAGATTTCATTAGCCTATTATGTGATATTTTTCCTAAAGTTAAAATATTCAATAAGGCATGGTGATGGCAGAATGCAGTTGAGGATCGGGCTGGATGTCGGATCGACTACGGCTAAATTGGTTGTCATGGAGCGAAACGAGATTGTTCATCAGAATTATATAAGACACTATAGCGATATAAAAAAGGCGGTTCTCGCTTTACTGGATGAAGTGATATCCCTGTTTCCGGGAAGAAATGCGGTGCTCGCGGTTAGCGGTTCTTCCGGCCTGTCCCTGTCCAAGCTGGGGGATGTACCCTTTGTCCAGGAGGTTATCGCCTGTACGAAAGCGATAGGCGAGCTGCTCCCGTCCTGCGATACCGCAATTGAGCTTGGGGGAGAGGACGCCAAGCTTATCTATCTCAGCGGCGGCATCGAGCAGCGGATGAACAATGCCTGCGCGGGCGGGACGGGCGCTTTTATCGATCAGATGGCCGCGCTGCTGCAGACCGATCCCACCGGACTCGACGCGCTTGCGGCGAATCACGAGCGCATTTATCCGATCGCTTCGCGCTGCGGCGTCTTTGCCAAGAGCGATATTCAGCCGCTCCTGAACGAAGGGGCGCGCCGCGAGGATGTGGCGGCCTCGATCTTCCAAAGCATCGTCAATCAGACGATCGCCGGTCTGGCCTGCGGGCGTCCGATTCGCGGCCGTGTCGCTTTCCTGGGCGGTCCGCTGACTTACTTGTCCCAGCTGCGGGCCCGGTTCGTGGAGACGCTGGAGCTTGCGGAGGAGGAGATTCTGTTTCCGGAGAGATCGCAGTATTTCGTGGCGATCGGCTCGGCGCTGTCCGAAAGCGACAGCTCCGCTTTGCCGCTTACGGAGTGGATGGAACGGATCGCGGCCGTTGATTTTGCGTCGGAGCGCTCCGAGGATGGCGAGCTTCCGCCGCTCTTTGAGACGGAGGCCGACCTTAAGGAATTCCGGCGGCGTCATTCGGAAGCCGGGGCGGTTCGGGCCGATCTGTCCTCCTACCGCGGACCCTGCTATCTCGGCATCGACGCCGGCTCCACGACGACGAAGCTTGTGCTTACGGGCGGCAGCGACGAAATTCTGTATACATATTACGGAAGCAATCAAGGAAATCCGCTGCAATCGGTAAGCGACGCGCTGAAGGAGATATACCGGCTGCTGCCGGACGGCTGCCATATCGCCGGCTGCTATGCGACCGGCTACGGCGAGGGTCTGATCAAGGCGGCGCTCAAGGCCGACGGAGGCGAAGTGGAGACGGTCGCCCATTACAAGGCGGCCGCCAAGTTTATGCCGGAAGTCGATTTTATTCTCGACATCGGCGGCCAGGATATGAAATGCATCAAAATCCGGGGCGGCGCCATCGACAGCCTCATGTTGAACGAAGCCTGCTCTGCGGGCTGCGGATCTTTTCTGGAGAGCTTCGCCTCGGCGCTCGGCCTTGGCGTCTCCGATTTCGCTGAAGCCGCGCTGCAGTCGGAGAAGCCCGTTAATCTCGGCTCGCGGTGCACCGTGTTCATGAACTCGAAGGTCAAGCAGGCGCAGAAGGAAGGGGCGTCCCTGTCCGATCTTTCGGCCGGTCTGGCCTACTCCGTCATTAAGAACGCGCTGCAAAAGGTCATCAAAATTCGCAGATTCGATGAACTGGGAGAACGTATTATCGTGCAGGGCGGGACTTTTTATAACGAAGCCGTGCTGCGCGCCTTTGAGCAGTTGACGGGGAGAACCGTCGTACGCCCGGATATCGCCGGCGTAATGGGAGCTTACGGTTGCGCCCTGCTCGCGAGGGAGAACGCGAACGCGGAGGAGAGCGGCGTCAGCACGCTGCTCGGCCCGCAGGAGCTGGAGAGCTTTGCTTACGAGGTGACGCAGGGACGTTGCGGTCGATGCGGCAACAATTGCCCGCTGACGATCAGCCGGTTCCCGGACCGCAGCTTCCATGTAACCGGCAACCGCTGTGAGCGTGGAGCCGGCGGGAAGAAGGAAAAGAACAAGCTGCCGAATCTGATGCAGTATAAATACGAACGTTTCTTGGATTACGCTCCTCTGCCCGATGAGGAGGCAGTCCGGGGGGCTGTAGGGCTGCCGCGCGCCATGAACCTGTTCGAGAACTATCCGTTCTGGCATGCGTTCTTTACCGCGCTGCGCTACAAGGTGGTGCTGTCTCCGAAATCGGACAAAAAACTGTACGAGAGCGGCATGGACACAATTCCGTCCGAAGCGGTCTGCTATCCGGCCAAAATGGCCCACGGCCATGTGCAGAGCCTGCTCGGCAAGGGCGTTGATTTTATTTTTTACCCTGCCATCGTATATGAGAAGAAAGAGGATAAGACTGCCGACAATCACTTTAACTGTCCGGTCGTCGCCTCCTATCCGGAGGTAATCCGCAACAATATGGACGGCCTCAAAGAGAAGGGCATTCCGCTTGTCAGCCCGTTCCTGACCTTTGACGACATTCCCGCGCTGACGAAAGGGCTGGCGCGCACCTTCCCGGATATTCCGAGGGATGAGATTGTCGCCGCCATACAGGCCGGGCTGGCTGAAGCGGAACGGGCCAAGAGCGACTTGCGGCGGAAAGGCGAGGAGACGCTGGCGTTCCTTGAAGAGACCGGAACAAAAGGCATCCTGCTCTGCGGGCATCCGTACCACGCCGACCCTGAAATCAATCATGGAATTGCGGATCTCATTACCGGCATGGGACTGGCGGTTCTTACCGAGGATGCAGTCTTCCATTTGGGACGCGCCGAGAGCGATCTGAGTGTCGTCAACCAGTGGACCTATCACGCGCGGATTTATAGAGCCGCGCGGCTCGCGGCGGCTCGCAGCGATCTGGAGCTGGTGCAGCTTACTTCGTTCGGCTGCGGCATCGATGCCATCACCTGCGATGCGGTGCAGGATATTATGGAGCGAAGCAATAAGGTCTACACGCTGATCAAGATCGACGAGATCAGCAATCTGGGCGCGGCCCGCATCCGGCTGCGCTCGCTGCTCGCGGCGATGCGCGAGCGGGAGAATGGAGAGGCGGCTCCTCTCCGCGTCAAGGCTGCCGATCAGAGCGCGCCGTTTACGAAGGACATGAAGTCGGCCTATACGATTCTGGCGCCGCAAATGTCGCCGATCCACTTCGAGCTGTTCGAGCGGGTGTTCCGGGATTTTGGTTACCGGCTTAAGGTGCTGGAAAAGTCCGGCCCCGAGGAAACGGAGGAAGGCCTGAAGTATGTCAACAATGACGCCTGCTACCCGGCAATTGTGACGATCGGCCAGATCCTGTCGGCGCTGCAGAGCGGAGATTACGATCCGGACCGGACCGCGGTCATCATGTCGCAGACCGGCGGAGGCTGCCGGGCAACGAATTATATTTCCCTGCTGCGCAAGGCGCTTAAGGATGCAGGGCTCGGGAAGATTCCGGTTCTGTCGCTGAACGCTTCGGGTCTTGAGAACCAGCCGGGCTTCCGGATCGGGTTCAAGATGATCAACCGGATGTTCGCCGCGGCCTGCTACGGCGATTTGCTGATGCGGCTGCTGCACCGCTTCAGACCTTACGAGAAGGTTCCAGGAAGCGCAGAAGCCCTGTTTCGGCAGGGGATGGAGCGCTGCAAGGACAGCCTGTCGTCCTTCTCGTTCCGCGACTATAAGAAGCTCTCCCGCGAGATTGCTTCAGACTTCGGTCGTTTGCCGCTGACGCCTGCGGTTAAGCCGCGGATAGGCGTCGTCGGCGAGATTTTGATCAAGTTTCATCCCGACGCCAACAACCGGATTGTCGATTTAATCGAAGCCGAAGGCGGGGAGGCCGTGCTGCCTGATTTTCTCGATTTTATCTTTTACTGCCTGTACAATCCGATTTACCGGGCGGAGCAGTTCGGCAAGAACAAAACGCTCGGGCTGATCAATCCGCTGCTCATTTCATATCTGCAAATGTACCGCAAGCCGATTGCGGCGGCGCTTGAAGAAGAGGGGGTCGCCCATAAAGATAAGAACATTTACCGTCTCGCCGAAAAGGCCGAACGGCTCGTTTCCGTAGGCAACCAGATGGGCGAGGGCTGGTTCCTGACCGCCGAGATGATGGAGCTTCTCGATCACGGTGTGAACAACATCGTCTGCATCCAGCCGTTCGCCTGCCTTCCGAACCATATTACCGGGCGCGGGACGATGAAAGGCCTGAAAGAGCTGTATCCAAGCGCGAATATCGCCGCGATTGATTATGATGCCGGGGTCAGTGTCGTGAACCAGACGAACCGGATCAAGCTGATGATGTCGATCGCAAAAGAGCTGGAGAGCGGCGGGGCGTTATTTGAGGAAGCAAGCGGCCCCAAAGCGGACACGCAGCTGAAGACGGTTCAGGCTTAGACGGATCGGGGAGAGGACGGCCGGAGCAGATTTCTCCGAAACCGGCTGTTTTACTTACTCGCAGACGAATCGACTGGCCCGATTTTGGAATAATCATAAGGAGATCTGTGTCCGGAAGGACAGGATCTCTTTTTCTTTTTCCAAAATACATGAATTTATAAGTTTCACGCTTATAAAAGATCTTGTATTTCTACGAGAAACGTTCTTGCGTCTTAAAAGACGCCGTCAGGCATTTCTTCTTGGAAACTTTCAACGCCCGGTTGACGGAAATTTAAGTAAGCAGTAAAATATTTCGTACACGAAATATATAGCTTTGAAATAGATGGAGGTTCAAAATAGATGGATCACAGGGAACAGCTTGACGAGATCGTGTCCTCTTTCCGGCGTATCAGCCATTCGTTTCAGCAGCTGCTATGGAAGGATGCGGAGCAGTTCGGCATTACTCCCGCCCAGCTGATGGTGCTGCGCAAGCTTTCGCTCTGCTCGGAGATGTCGGTAACCGAACTTGCGGAACGGATGTATCTCGGCAACAGCTCGGTCAGCGGCCTGGTTGAACGGATGGTTAAGGCGGGATTGATTACAAGGAAGCGGGCGGAGGACGACCGTCGTATTTTCCGGCTCGCGCTGACGGAGAAGGGCAAGGAAATCTGGGAGAAGAGCGAAGTGGAGCTGAGAAAGCATCTGCTTCCACTGACTCATATTCCCCGGGAAGACGCGCAGGAGCTGCTGAGGATTCACGGTCAAATTATTGAAATATTAGAACAAGGGAGAGAGCAGTCAGAATTATGAGCACGATAACCGCAAATGCCGCATCCGTGGCAAAAAATATCCGAAGAGGTCCGATTATCGCGGCGCTCCTGATCGGTGCATTCGTCGCGCTTCTGAATCAGACGCTGATGAACGTCGCTCTGCCGAACATGATGGACAGTCTGGGGATTCAGGCCAATACGGCCCAATGGCTGACCACCGGTTTTATGCTGGTGAACGGCGTATTTATTCCGGTAAGCGCCTATCTTGTCGAGAAGTTTACGACGCGAGCCTTGTTTATTACGGCGATGTCCTTATTTTCAATCGGAACGCTGGTATGCGCCCTGGGGCCCGGCTTTGACGTGATTATGGTTGGCCGTGTGATTCAGGCCGCCGGAGCCGGCATTCTGATGCCGCTGATGAACATCGTATTTCTGATGATCTTCCCGATCGAAGAGCGCGGCAAAGCGATGGGGCTGATGGCGGTCGCCATGATTTTTGCGCCGGCCGTAGGCCCGACTCTCTCCGGCTGGGTAGTGCAGAACTATTCCTGGCGGGTGCTGTTCTATATTGTGCTGCCGCTGGCGGTTTTCGCCACGCTGCTGGGCGTGAAGTTTATGCAGAATGTAACGGTCAAAACATCGCCGAAGCTGGATAAGCCGGGAATTATCTTCTCGACACTCGGCTTTGGCGGACTGCTGTACGGTTTCAGCGACGCGGGAACCGACGGCTGGAACAGCAGCACGGTGATAATCTCATTAATTGTAGGCGTGATCGGACTCGCTTTGCTGGTGTGGAGAGAACTGGTCGTGAAGAAGCCGATGCTCGAATTCCGTATTTTCCGCTACAACATGTATTCGCTCACCACCGTCATCAACATTATCGTAACCATGGCGCTGTACTCCGGCATGATCCTGCTTCCGCTGTATCTGCAAAAGATCCGCGGCTTTACACCGCTCGAATCCGGCGTGATGCTGCTGCCGGGAGCGATTCTAATGGGGATCATGTCGCCGGTCACCGGCATTATTTTTGATAAAATCGGCGCCAGATGGCTGACGATTATCGGCCTGGCCATTACCGTCATTACGACATGGGAGTTCAGCCAGTTGACCGATTCGACCACTTATACGCATTTAATCCTGACGTATACGGCGCGGATGTTCGGCATGTCCATGCTGATGATGCCGATTACTACGGCCGGGCTGAACCAGCTGCCGCAGCGCCTCAGTTCTCACGGCACGGCGATGGCTAATACGCTGCGGACCGTAGCGGGGGCGCTCGGAATGGCGCTGTTTGTGAGCTTGATGACGAACCGTACGAAGAGCGAAATTACCGACGCCGTCATGAGCGGCCAAATCTCGCAAGTCGACAAGCTTGCTTTTGCGAAGTTCTCTCAGGAAGCGATGATTCACGGGATTACGCACGCCTTCGTCGTCGCGACATGGGTGACGGTGGCCGGGCTCGTTCTGGCCTTCTTCATTCGCAAGACATCGCCGCAGCCGGATTTTCTGAAGACCGGGAACGAGGCCGTTTTGGAAAAAGAATAACAACGTAAGCGGGGACTCATCCCAAGGTTGGTTAAACCGGGATGAGTCCCCTTTTTGTTAAGAGGCGCTCTCTTGTCTCCAGCGCTTAAGCAGAGGCAGCGTTTCGGCGAGTAGCCCCCGGGCGTCCGCCTCATCCATGCCATTCTGCACAAGATAACCGGCGCACAGATCGATCATGCCCTGAAGGGTAATGTCCGGCTGCTTGAATTGTCCGCCTTCGTAACAGTACAAGCAATATTCTTCCGTCTTTGCGCCTTTCCGTTCTGTCCCGAGCAAATTTTCCTCCGGCATCGGCATTCCGCAGCTTTGGCAGAACCGCCCGTTTGGATCCGTGTTATGTTCCAATCTCGATCACTCTCCCGCAAATGTTTTATACAGGAACAGTATAAAACGGGGAACTTGACAGCATTACGTCAAGTTGACGGGCTGTATTTGCAGGCAACGGCCGCCGCCATCTCCCAAAGCCGCCTCCTTACATGCGCCGGTTCCAGCACCTCGGCCGCAGGCCCGAAACTTAGCAGAAACCCGTACAGCCATTCGTCTACCGGATAGCGCAGGGCGACCGTATAGCCGCCGCAGCCGTCCGCCTGAAGCTCGGAGCAGTCGAAGCGCTCCTCCGCGATATGCTTGTCCCCGGCGGAGAAATGCACAATCACTACGGAAACGGTTGCTTGATCTCCAGGATAGTCATTCCACGGCAGTTCACCGGAGGGCAGATCCAGCCTTGTATAAGCCGTGGTCTCCTTGACCAGGTCCTTCATCCGCGGAAGCTTGAACAGCCTGAATTCTCCGCGAAGCCTGCAGTAGCCGTATAAATACCAGGACTGGCCTTTCATGACAAGGGTGTAAGGCTCCACGGACCGGACCGTTGCCGTTCCCTCGGCGCTGACATAGGCAAAAGAGACGGTTACGCTCTCCTCCAGCGCCTCCTTGATCAGGGCAAGCTTCTGCTGAAGCGCTCCATGATGGCCCCACGGAGAAAGGTCGACGATTTGCCGTGACGCTATACTGCGGAATTGCTGCGAGCGCGACGGCGGGACGACACTGCTGATCTTCTCCATCAGCCGTTCATGATCGCTTGTATACGAAGAGAGGCTTCGCAGGGCGGAAAAAATTTGCGCCAGCTCGCCGTCGGTAAGCACATTCCGGTCGAGACGGTAGCCTTCGATCAGCCCGATTCCGCCGCCTCCGCCCTGGTAGGTAACGACAGGAATCCCGGCCTGGCTCAGCGTTTCGATATCACGGTAAATCGTTCGCACCGACACTTCGAAGATGTCGGCAAGCTCCTTCGCCTGAACGAGCCGGCGGCCCAGCAGCACGATAACGATGGACAGCAGACGATCTATCTTCATGGGTTTGATCTCCTTCCTGAACAAGCGTTTATCAAAGTATGGACACAAGGTTGTTTCTAATCATTTTATTTGTTATTTAAACTTCCGGAAAGGGCATTGCCATACGAAATAAATTTGATTATTATCTAATTAGACATTTATTTAATTTGTAGCTTGAGAGGATGAAAATCATGAATAAAAGAACGTCCGGCCGTGAGGGCATAAGCGGCGGCTATTACAGACTGTTTGCCGCCGGCATCATCAACGGAATCGGCGACCGCTTCAGCCAGGTCGCCATGCTGTCGCTGATTCTTCAGCTGACCGGATCGGGTATGGCCGTAGGGCTGTCGCTTGGCATCCGGCTGCTTCCTTGCCTTGTGCTCGCCCCCCTCGGGGGTTATCTGGGCGGAAAGTTGCCGCGCAAGGCGGTCATGATGGCGACCGATATCGCCCGCATCCCTTTCGCGCTGTCTTTACTGTGGGTGACGAGCGAGGACCGTCTGTGGCTGCTCTATGTCGGCAGCTTCATGCTGGCCGCGGGCGAGGCGATTTACGCTCCTGTCCGCAAATCTTCCATACCGCTGCTCGCGGAGCGGGGCGCACTCATGCGGATTAACGGAATGGAACAGCTGATGATCGGCTGTGTGCTGATTCTCGGCGCGCTCTCGGGGGGATTCGTCTCCCACTGGTTCGGACCGGAGACGGCGTTCGTACTGAATGCATGCTCGTTCCTGGCTGCGGCGGCGATCATTTCCGGCATTTCTTTTCCGCGGAGCGCGCCTGAAGACAGGGAAGAGGAGAAAGTGCGGAGCGATGAACAAGATCCAAGTCGTTCATCCCGCCGAAAAGGTCTGGCCTCGCTGCTGGCAGGAAGCCTTGTTTTGCAGGTGGTATTGGGCTATGAGCTGCTCGTTTCGCTGGTGAACGGGCTGGACAACGTGCTGATCAGCGTCTATGCGATCCGGGTATTTCATGCCGGGGATATCGGTGTAGGGGCTTTTTACGCGTCGCTCGGCGCCGGACTTACTCTCAGCTTCTGGGCGGGACGATGGATCAAGCGAAACTTTTTGGCTGCCGCGCTGGTAGGGCTGCTGCTGGAGGGGCTGCTGCTGATGGGGATCAGCGTGGTGGGCGGCTTTGCGGCTGCCTGTGGATTGTATGTGCTGCTGTCCCTGGCCTCGGGGATCGGAAGCGCCTCCCTGGATACGCTGCTGATGCGGGAGACGCCTGCCAAGTGGCAGCCTTTTCTGTTCGGGCTGTTGACGGCAGTGAGCGGCACGCTGCTCGGCTTGTCCATGCTGCTTGCCGGTTCGCTGCTCACCAGGGTGGAGCCCCGTTCGCTTGGCTTTGCGGGGGGCGCTTGTTTTGCCGTAATTGCCATTGTGCTGAGTGCATACGTATGGATCAAAGACAAAAGGGGAGGGGCGGTCAACGTTCCTTCGAGGACTCCTTGACCCTCAATGCGCGAAGGGCTTTAGGTCTGCGGCTGGAACGGAAACGGTAGACGAGAATCAGCGCGGCCACAAGGACAGCGGCGAGCACGATCCACAAAGCGTAAGTCTCGAACAGATGGAATACGGCCGTCCACTGGGGTCCGAACATCCGGCCGATCCCCAGAAACAGAATGACCCAGAACAGGGCGCCGCCATAAGCATACAGGGCGAACTTGCGGTAGGGTAAAGCAATAATTCCGGAGAAATAACCAGTAAAGTGGCGCACGCCAGGGATGAAATAACCGACCGTAATCAAAAAGCTGCCGTATCGCTCGAACCAGCGCTGCGTTCTTTCAAGCTTGGCGGGCGATAATAGAAACCACCGGCCGTACCGCTGGATAAACGGCAGTCCGGCTTTGAGGCCGATGAAATAGGTAACGGTCATCCCCACGGTCGTTCCGAAGAAGGCGACGATAATCAGCAGCATAAAGTCGAGCCGTCCCGTATAGGACAGATAGCCGGCAAAGGCCATCGTCGTCTCCCCGGGAAAGGGCAAAGCGATAAACTCCAGCAGCAGCCCGAAGAACAGCACGCTGTATCCATACTGCGCGAATAATTCCTGTATCCATTTCAGCATTTCCATAATTGATGTCACTCTCCAAAAAAGATAGGCGCAGACGCCGGTTTGGTAAATCGGGTGGGCATGTCTATTTTGCGGCTTGTCCTCATATAATCCAGCACAAGGCTTAATAGCCAATAGAATGCTGGAGGTAGAGAATATGGTTCGGAAAAAGCGCGGATTCAGCCGCCGTAAGGCTGTCCGGCTCGTGCTTGCCGCCGCGGTCCTCGCGGCTGCCCTGATATGCCGTGAAGCAGGAAACTCCCCATTCTGGAAATCATCCGTGACGCTTCATGCCGCGGATGGCGGGGGAGCTGCCGAAGGAAGGGAAGCCTCATCGGCAGGCTTATTGTCCGGTGCGGCAGTCTCCGGCGCGCCGAACGGACAGGCAAACGCAGGCTTGCCGATCCACGGCAGCGCTCAAGCGGCACCGGCTGTCCGTCTGTCGCCGGCCTCTCATTCACAGCGGGGATCATTCTCTCAAACCTCCGGAACTTCCAACAGTGCGGCTAAAACCGCTGCGGCTACGGTTAAGAAGAGCGCCCTGCCCAAAACCGTCTATCTCACTTTTGACGACGGACCCAGCGCCGTTACCCCCAAGGTGCTAGAGATTTTGCGGCGGGAACAGGTGAAAGCGACATTTTTCGTGCTGGGAAACGGGGCGGAAAGGCATCCCGAATGGATTAACGCGATCTGGGAGCAGGGAAGCTCCATAGGCAACCATTCCTACGATCATAACTATAAAGATTTATACAGCAGCTTTACGCGTTTCTGGGGCCAAATTAAAAAAACGGAGGAAATCATCCGCCTCATTACCGGGGTCCGGCCTCAGCTTGTGCGCGCTCCCGGCGGAACGTTCGATCATTTTGATGATACCTACTTCCATCTGATGAAGCAAGCGGGCTATCGGGTGACGGACTGGACGGTGGACAGCGGCGATTCGAAGCGGCGGGGAGTGCCGGCCTCGGAGATTCTGAAGAACTCTATTTCGAACACCAAGGCTTCCAAGGTCGTTCTGCTGCTTCATGACGGAGCGGGACATGAGGAAAGCGCAAAGGCTCTGCCGGAAATCATTAAGCGGTATAAAGCGGCGGGGTATATCTTCAAAACACCGGACGTCAGGGAGGAACCGGTACAGTTCAAGACGCATCCGGGCAAGAGCGCCGCGGGAAGAGTCAAGCCGGCCGAAGCATGGATCGACGCCAATATAACTCCCAATATAGCCTTGTTCTCATCCGGAACAAAACTGGTAGTAGAAGCCGGCATGCTGCAAACTACGCTTCAACCCGGGGAATACCGTATTGAGAACGGGCGGTATATCGTCCCGCTTCGGTCCGTAGTCGAGCGGCTTGGCGGCCGGGTAAGCTGGGCTGCCGGTACGCACAGCGGTCAAGCCGAACTGAACGGGCGGAAAATAACGGCGGATACGGTCGGCGGCGGGCTTGCCTTGGCCGGCGAAGGCCGGGGGCAGGGAGCGGTATCTTCGGGGGTCACTCTTAGGGGCGACTCCATCTGGCTGCCGCTCCGTGATTTACTGGAGGTCACGGGACACCATCTGCTAGGAGTGACAAGCGAACCGGAAGAACGGAGGGTAAAGGCATCCTGAAGCGATGCGAACGGATGCCGGATTTATTAAGGTCTGTCCGCTCCTTTTCATGGGAAGAATAATAGAAAACCCTTGATAAGGAAGGAGAATTCATTGATGAAACCCATTCGCCGGCCCGATCTCCCAGCCGTTTCTCCGAATGCGAGTCTGCCCGGTCAATGGGCGCGTGCGCTGGCTGCTGCGGGCATCGTCGCCGGACTGTACGGATCGCTCGGCGGTTCCGCTCTGTTGTTTCTTCTTATATTCATCGGGCTGGTTATGCTCGGCGGACTGCTGCTGCAGGTGCTCGGTCCGAGAAAGATCGAACTGGTCCGCACGCTCTCTCCGGTGCAGCCCACGGCGGGGAATGGCGTGCTGGTAACGGTCAACCTCAGCTTTCGCTGCCGTCTGCCCATTCCCTGGTTGATGATTGAAGAGCGCTGGACCTGCGGGAATCACCGTCTGCTGCTGTTCCCCGGATTCCGGCGCGAGTTTCAGTATACTTATCGCCTGGAGCGGCTGTCGAGAGGCCGGCAGCAGCTGCGTTACTGCCGAGTCAGCTGGGGCGATCTGCCGGGCTGGTTTACCGGGACAAGCGCCCCTGAGGTCAGTCAGGCGTTCAAAGTGCTGCCGTCACCGCTATATCTCGGGAAGAGACCGTCCGAAGAGGGTGCCGGAAAGGTGCTGACCCAAGTCCCGAGCCGCAGACGGACAGGACCGGAAGAAGTATCCGATATCAGAAATTACCAGCCGGGTGATCCGATGAACCGGGTGCATTGGAAAAATACGGCCCGGAGCGGCTTCCTCCAAAGCCGCGTTCCCGAAAGGGAGAAAGGACGCATGCTCTGCGTCGTGCTGGACAACTGCCCGAGCTCCTATGAAATTCCGTGGGAATCGCTCCCTCCAAGGGGCCATTCTTCGTATGGGGAGCCGGCCTTCGAACGGGCCGTCTCGGCGGCCTTGGGTCTGCTGCTTACTGCGGAACGCGCGGGCTCCTACGCTCAATTGTTCACCGGCGGCTGGCCGGAAGGAATGGCGAGATATGAAGGGCTGGGCGTAATCCCGGGCAGGGTGCTGGATACGCTGGCGGAGATAGCGCCGGACGGAACGCGCACGCTGGCAAGGCTGCTTGAAGATGCTTCCCGGCAATGGATTCCGGGCATGAACGTTGCGGTGATCACCGGCTGCCCGGACCGGGAAGCCGCCCTGACGATCTCCCGGCTGCTCGCTCAAGGAATCAAGGTGGATTTGTATTATGTATGGGACAGGGAGGCGCCGGGTAAAAGGAATCCGACTCCCGGACCCGCCGCCGGACATCGGCGCCCATCCGCTGAAGCAGGAGCGCTCGTTCCGCATTCCGCCCCGGTCCTGAGCGATAAGATAACCGTTGTATATGAAGCTGGGCAAGGCGGGTTTTCCGCATCGGCGGATGTTGTATCAAACTTGAGCGGAAAGGAATCGGTCGGCTCCGGGACCGCCCCGACGATCTGCGGCAGCCTGGGCCGTCTGGGTGCGGGCCTATACTGCCTGGAGCATGTCCCGCCGGCAGGCGAACGCGGGGAGGGGAGAGCGGATGGAGAAGTCCGCAAGCCGTCGGCACGTTAAGCTGCCCGCTTCCCCTGATCTGACAACGTCAGAGGCCGATAAAACAGAGCGGTACGCTCCGGACGGCGAAAGACCTTACAGCGTCCCCGGCCCGGTGTTTATGTCCGGTGTCTTGCGTCGGCAATTCAGCCGTCCGGGGGGCGGGGCTCAGCCTGCCGGACTTTCCCGCCATGAGGCATACGGAGCGGGCGCCGCTTCCAACGAAACATCTTTGAGCTATCGCGCGCTGTTCTCTCTCTCCCTGTTCGGATTGTTCGCGGACTGGTTGCATCCGCTGTACCGGATGAATTTGGGAGCGGAGACGGAAAGGCTGCTCGGCGTTCTCGCGTTAATGGCCGCGGCGCTGCTTGCGTCCGGGTTGTTCCGCGTATCGCCCTGGCGGATGGCTCCGATCCGATTGGCCATTTTTACGCTGTCATGGTTCTATTTATGCTCGGCATTGGCGGGAGGGTCCTGGCCTGCCGATTATTTCCCGGGCATGGGGAATGACGCCGTTCTGCTCCTATCCGGCAAAATTGATGAAGTGAACGCCGCGAGCCGGCTGCTTCTGCTGCTGGCCGGTTGGAGCATGCTTGTGTCGTCGGTGCAGCATCTAGCGCTGTTCAGGGGGAGCACCGTGCTCTTCACGTCCGTGACGCTGGTTTACCTGCTGGTTCTGGACAAGGGGATCGGGAGCGATACGACCGTGGACATCATACTCTCCGCAGCCCTTATTGTGTGGATGCAGGGGATGGGTGGGCTGCCGCGTCTACTGGAAAAAGCCGGCGGAGCGGCAGGGATTCCGTTCCGCCGCTGGGCAGGCTCTGCTTGCCTTCTGGCGGTGGGCCTGACGGTCGCCGCCTGGATTGGGACGGAGGCCTCAGGCGGACAACCGGGCCGGATTGAGCCGCTGCAGACGGCAGCCCAGCGGCTGCAGGCCTGGGCGTCCGAGGGACTGCGCAGCCGCGCGGCCGCGATAACCGGGACGACGGGGTACGGCTCCGGCGGCGAGCTTGGCGGTCCGCTGGCGCGAAGCGACGACCCGGTCTTCACCGTGGAAAGCTCCCAGTCCGCCTATTGGCGCGGGGAGAGCCAGGACCGCTACGACGGACGCCGCTGGTCGCGGAGTGACAGCCTCTCCTCGCCGATCAGTCTGACCGCACTTTCTGCCAGGGAAGCCGCAGGCTCAGGCGGGCGGACTCTTCGCCAACGGTTCCGCTTCGCGGCTCCTTCAGCGGGCGGTATTCCCGTGTTCGGTACGGGCAGGGTGCTGTCCGTCTCGGATGTGCGGCAGCTTGACGGCAGCCGGCTTGGCTATATTTTGACCGGCGGAGAGAGGGACAGCTTTGCTCTGCCCGATCTGGCGGGCTCCTCCAAAGTGACGGAATATACGGTAGATTCGCTGCTCCCCGAGAGCGATCCCGCCGTGCTGCGGAAGCTTACGGGCGGCGACCCACCGGAAATCCGGGCTGCCAATCTGGAGCTGCCGACCGCCCTCCCGCAGCGGGTAAAGACGCTGGCCGCCAGTCTTACGGCCTCCGCCGGCAGCCGGTACGACGCGGCATTGGCCGTCCGCGATTACTTGCAAAGCTCGTATCCCTACACGCTGGATACACGCGTTCCGCCGGAAGGCGCCGACTTCGTCGATGATTTTTTGTTTACGGAGAAGAGGGGATACTGCGTCCACTTCGCCTCCGCCATGACCGTCCTGCTGCGCAGCGAGGGCATTCCTGCCCGGTACGTCCAGGGCTACGCGCCGGGCAGGATGCTGGCGGGCCGCGGACCGCAGCGTTATGCCGTGACCCAGGGCGATGCCCATGCCTGGGTCGAGGTGTATTTCAGCGGCGCGGGCTGGGTCCCCTTCGACCCGACGCCGGCCACGGCAGCGGGCTCCGCGCTGCCGCCCGTCACCGCGGCGGCTGCGCCCGCGCCGCCGGAAACCCCCGCGCCCGCCGCAGCCGGCGCGGGAACGCTGCCCGCCCCGGCGCTGCCCGGGGCGGACCGGCGCCTGCGCCGCCCGCAGCCGCGGCGGCGCTGCTCGCCGCCGCCGCGTGGCGCTGGCGGCGGAGCCTAGCGCTGCTGCGCCTCGGGCGCAGCGCCGTGCGCAGGGAGCGGCTGCTGCTGGCCGCGTCCCTGTCCTGGCGGGTGCTGGCCGCGCGCTACGGCCCGCCCCCGCCGGGGATGACGGGCAGGGAGTATGCCGCGTCCCTGCCCATTGACGATGCCGGACTGCGCGCAGCCGTCCGGCGGTTCGTCCGCCAGTGGGAAGCGCTGGCGTACGGCTCGGGAGGCCCTGATCTGCGCAGGGCCGCTCCCGCTCCGCATGGGCGGCATCAGCCCAGCGTTTCCGGGCCGGACTCCGCTCCAGCTGGCGACTGCTTACCGGGCCCCGGCCCTGCGCGCAGCCTCCCGCAGCGCATCCGCCGCTTAGCCGGCGGCTCCGTTATTCCGGTGGTATTCCCGGCCCTCCGCCAGTCTTCGAAGGCTGCCGGAGGGCCGGGAACGCCGGCTCACTGGAGCGCAAGAGCATTCATGCGCGATTGTCTGCGGATCGCTTTCTATTTAAGCTAAAGAGGCGGGTGCCTGGACGCCCACCTCTTGCTTTTTACAGATAACCTGCGGTTGTACATCTTTTGGCGTCTAGAAGTCGCCACTGAACAATATGCGTGCTAAAGTACAGTTTTTTACCCGTTCAGCCTCACATGCAGCCGGTACAGCCTCAAAATTCCTGCACAATTGTAGGAATTTCCATGCTGGCATACGCATTCGCTGGAAAAACATGCGCTATAGTAGGTTTTGTAAGAGGCAGAACTATAAATCACAACTAACCTGACTTTGATCCCTTTCGAGTCCATCTCGATTTCATATACCCCCAGGGAGAAACGCTCACGAAATGGTTGACTTCAATCATTGCCTTCAATATACAAGTCAGCCGAAGCTGTATTTTTCGATTGAGAAAGACATTCTCCTTCTGTGAACTCTTATCGTCAGAAGAATCCGTAAGCGATTACTTCGCAGCCTGTCCGCCTTTCCTTGACGGTGCGAATTCCGTTCTCGTATAATGAATCCAACAATCAAGGGAGGCAAGTAATGAACAAGCCAAATGAAATTATCGTTGTTCTCGATTTCGGAGGACAATACAACCAATTGATCGCGCGCAGAATTCGGGATTTGGGCGTATACAGCGAACTTCTGCCATATAATACGCCAGTCGACCGGATCAAGGAACTCTCGCCCAAAGGTATCGTATTCTCCGGCGGCCCGATGAGCGTTTACGCCGAGGACGCTCCGCATGTGGACCCGGCCATTTATGATCTCGGACTGCCGATTTTCGGGATCTGCTACGGCATGCAGCTGATGGCTCATCAGCTAAGCGGCAAGGTCGAGCGAGCATCCAAGCGGGAATACGGCAAGGCGGATCTGACTTTTGAAGCCGGAGCCACGATCGTCAAAGGACTCGAAGGCAGCCAGACCGTATGGATGAGTCACGGGGACCATGTGTCCCTGCTTCCGGAAGGTTTCAAGCTCGATGCCGGCACCGAAAGCGCGCCGATTGCGGCGATGAGTCACGAAGGACGGAAGCTGTATGCAGTGCAGTTCCATCCCGAAGTGCGCCACTCCGTACACGGCAACGAGATGATCAAGAATTTCCTGTTTGAAGTCTGCGGCTGCGAGGGCAACTGGACCATGGAATCCTTTATCGAGGATGCCATCCGCGATATCCGCGGCAAGGTCGGCGACAAAAAGGTGCTGTGCGCCCTGAGCGGCGGCGTCGATTCTTCCGTTGTCGCTATGCTGATTCATCGCGCCATCGGCGACCAATTGACCTGTATGTTCATTGACCACGGCCTGCTGCGCAAAGGAGAAGCCGAGAGCGTTATGGAGACGTTCGTCGGCAAATTTGATATACACGTCGTCAAGATTGATGCACGTGATCGCTTCCTCGGCAAACTGGTCGGCGTGGACGATCCCGAACAGAAGCGCAAGATTATCGGCAACGAATTTATCTACTGCTTCGACGAGGAATCGGCCAAGCTCGGCGATTTTGATTTCCTTGCCCAGGGTACGCTGTACACGGACATCGTGGAGAGCGGAACCGCCACGGCGCAGACGATCAAGTCGCATCATAATGTCGGCGGACTGCCGGAGGACATGAAGTTCAGCCTGATCGAGCCGCTGAATACGCTGTTCAAGGACGAGGTGCGGAAGGTTGGCGAGGAGCTTGGCCTGCCGCATGCCATCGTATGGCGCCAGCCGTTCCCGGGACCGGGTCTCGCCATCCGCGTGCTGGGCGAAGTGACGGAGGACAAGCTGACGATTGTCCGCGATTCGGACTACATCCTGCGCGAGGAAATCGCCAAGGCGGGTCTTGAGAGCGAAATCTGGCAGTACTTCACCGCGCTGCCGAACATGAAGAGCGTAGGAGTCATGGGCGACGCCCGGACCTACTCCTATACGGTAGGCATCCGCGCCGTAACCTCCATTGACGGCATGACCGCCGACTGGGCCCGCATCCCTTGGGATGTGCTGGAGAAGATTTCCGTGCGGATCGTCAACGAAGTTGAGAACGTCAACCGCGTTGTGTACGACATTACCTCCAAGCCGCCTGCAACGATTGAGTGGGAGTAACCTGCTGGTTCCCCTTCAAAATCCCCACCAAGAAATTTCTTGGTGGGGATTTTCTTCATTTGGAAATCATCAAGATGAGCGGAAGAGAATGTAGTAAACCATCATATTTTTCGTTCGCTTCTAAAGATGGTCGGTGAAACGCCAAACTTATTTTTAAATGCTCTCGAAAAGGAGTCCACATTTGAATACCCGACTTCCTCAGCAACTTCATAAACGGTTTTTTCACTGGTTTTCAGTACAATTCTTGCTTGTTGCAGGCGATGATCTTTTAAATATTGAACAGGAGGAACACCGATTTCTTTTTTAATCACCTGACTGAGATAGGCTGGAGCCAGGTTCAATGACTCAGCGATCTCCTGAATCGAAAGATCGAGACGCGAATAATTGTTGTGAACAAACAGCAAAAATAATTCACAATACTTTTTCTGCTTTATATTCATTGGATTAAGGAGAGCATAGTTCTTCTCGATCTTGAAATGAGCAAAAATCGTATAAAACAATGCTTGTACACTCATTTTTTCTTCATATCCAATAAATCCATTTTCATCATTTTTTCGAATAGCTTAGGCAACTCATTATCGGGTGACACCGTTCCAACTGAATCACGGCCATTGATGCCATTGCATAACAACAATTCCGCAACTCGACTTCCGTTAAACCCAAGCCAGTAATATTCCCAGGGATTTGTTTCATCTGCTTGATAGAAATGTACCTCGTTAGGACGAATAACAAAAAAATCTCCTTTTTTTAAATATTTCTTTCCTCCATTTCCTTCAAAGATTCCCCCTCCTGATACTATGTAATGCACAACGTAATTTTCTCTCATGCCCGGACCATAGCTATGCAGTGGCGCACAAATTTCATGACCTACATTAAAAAAATAGAAATCGGCAAAATAATCTTCCTTAACAAATACATTCCAATATTTCCGCTTGTTCATCGTTGAGCCTCCGTTACTCAAATCTTTCAAATAAAATTACAGTCCAGCGTTACACGAAAGTTCGGAATCTTCTAAAAAAATGTAGGATTTAACAAAATTCATTCCATTCTAAGTTGAAAGCGTTGCCTTTACTATTTAACTGTAAGAAATCGGATACATGCAAAGGAGATTCTTAGGATGGAAAATTCAAAAGGAAACATCGTTTCACGGTTGTCTTACAGTTTTGGCGCTTTTGGGAATGACTTGCTGTTTGGATTACTCAGTACATATTTCATTATGTTTGTGACAACCCACTTGTTTAACAGTGGAAATAAAGCGCAGGATGCGAAAATGATTGGATTTATTACACTCATTATTTTCTTCTTACGGTTTGTAGAATTAGCTATTGACCCATTTATTGGAAATGCCATTGACAACACCCATACGCGTTGGGGGAAATTCAAGCCTTGGGTTGTAGTGGGTGGTGTCTTAGGACCAGCGGCTTTAGTCATATTATTCACAGATTTTGGCGGACTGACGAAAAGCAATCCGATGCTATATCTTATCTTGTTTGCTATTTTATATATTATGATGGATATTCTATACAGTTTCAAAGATATTGCATTTTGGTCTATGATTCCTGCATTGTCATTTGATTCACGTGAACGTGAAAAAACAGCCACATTTGCTCGAATCGGGTCAAATGTTGGCGGAGGAACCATTGGTATTGTGGTCATGCCTTTAGTGCTGCTGTTCTCACTCCATGCCAATGATGGAACAGGTGATTCTCGCGGATGGTTCTGGTTTGCGCTGATTATTGGTTGTGCCGCAGCTTTATCAGCAGTTGTAGTGGGATTAGGGACAAAAGAAGTAGACTCTGATTTGCGAAAGAACAAGGAAGCAACAACGTTTAAAGGAGTCTTTCGCGTTCTTATGCACAACGATCAGCTTATGTGGTTGTCGTTAGCATATGGTCTTTATGCCATTGGTATGTCTTTAACCAACTCCTTTGAACTCTACTACTTCACATTTATTTTAGGAGATGCATCGAAATTTTCAATTTTGGCATTACTAAATACAATCGTTGGCTTAGCTGCCGTTTCGATTTTTCCCGCATTGGCGAAGAAGTGGAACCGCCGAAATGTATTTCTGGTAGCCATTGCCTTAATGCTGATAGGCTTAGTGGTATTCAGTCTTGCGAACAGCTCTCTTATTCTAGTGCTTGTCGCGGCGGAGTTATTTTTCATTCCACAACCCCTAATCTTTTTAGTGGCTTTGATGACTATTACTGACTCAGTAGAATATGGTCAATTAAAATTAGGACATCGCGATGAATCGCTGACTTTATCTGTTCGCCCATTGTTGGATAAGCTTGCAGGAGCGATTTCAAACTTAGTTGTTGGGATCACGGCTGTAGCGGCCAGTATGACAGCAGGAGCCACAGCTGCAACGATCACGAACCACGACCGCTTTATCTTTAAATTCGCTATGCTTGGTGTCCCGGCAGTAATCATTTTAGTTGGTGCATTTGTCTTTTTCAAAAAAGTGAAGCTTGATGAAAAAATGCATGCTTCAATCGTTGACGAGCTTGAGAGAACATGGGCAAAGGGCTTTGATCGTGATGATGAAAGTGAGTCAACTGGAAGTCAACCGAATTTCAAAGCTAAACTATCTTATTACGCCCCAGTCGCTGGTGAAGTGATTCCCCTTGAACAAGTTTCAGATGCAGTATTTTCGACTGGATCAATGGGGAGAGGGTTTGCAATTAAACCAAGTGATGGGAGAGTTTACGCGCCATTTGATGGCGTAATTGAGGCAACATTCTCAACGCGTCATACTGTTGGTCTTGTCTCCGAAAATAAAATTGCAACATTGATTCATATTGGGATTGGAACAGTCAAGATGAATGGAACTGGTTTTATCACTTATTTCGAACCAGGGCAACGTGTTTCACAAGGGGAGCTCCTAATTGAATTCTGGTCTCCAGCCATTAAGAAAGCTGGATTAGATGATACTGTTATTGCGGTAATCACGAATTCTGATAATTTATCTGAATTTGAAATCAAAAATAAGGGTGAAGTTACAAAGAATGATATTGTTTTGACTTTAGAAAAAAAATAGCGTTCTTCTTGATTCACCTCCTTTTCTTACCAAGCTATTTAAAAAGTCCGTCAATAAATCGGGCAGAAGGAGCGCAAATTCCGCCAATTTCGCCAATCAAGGCAGGCTGCAATGACAAAAACATGACAAGGGTTGTTCGTTTTCATCATTGACAACTCATGTCATGTCCGCCTAAAATGAGAAAGCATTAGCAACAGGAATATTCGTATAATCCCGGGAATCGGCCCGGGAGTTTCTACGAGGTCACCGTAATGACCTGGCTACGATCAAAGAAAGCTGTCCCGACTTGAATCTGCGGCCACCGTGCTGCAGCGGCTTCGGGGAGAGCTCTTTTTCAGGCCGGCGTCCTCGAGACTCCGGCTTTTTTGCTGCTGCCTCATACCAACACAACAGGGGGAGAACATTTTGGAACGCTTTTTCAAACTCAGAGAGAACGGCACAACAGTACGTACTGAAATTATGGCCGGTCTGACCACCTTTATGGCAATGGCGTATATTTTGTCGGTGAATCCCGGTACGCTGACCGCCTTCGGCCGTATCGATATGGGCTGGTATTCCGTATTTTTGGCGACCGCGCTGGCCGCGGGCATTTTCACAATCGCCATGGGACTGTTCATTAACTTCCCGGTTGCCCTCGCGCCCGGCATGGGCCTTAACGCGTATTTCGCATCGGTTGTCCTGTCCTCGGCGACGTCGGATCATCCGTTTACTTGGCAGATGGGTCTGACGGCGGTCTTCATCTCCGGTCTGATCTTCATACTGCTGACCATCACCCGGATTCGCCAGATTCTGCTGGATGCGATTCCGGACAGTCTCAAGCATGCGATCACGGTCGGCATCGGACTCTTCATCACCATTATCGGCCTGAAGAACAGCGGGATTATGACGATCGGCGTAGAGGCGGGCAATGCGATCCCGGCCAATACCTTTACCGATGTGCTGTACTTCGAAACGGTGTTTCATCTCGGAAGCCTTCAGAACACGAATGTTCAGCTTGCCCTAATCGGCCTGCTGCTGATCAGCATCCTGATGGTGCTGCGGGTGAAAGGTGCGATTCTGTTCGGTATTCTCGGCACCACGGTAATCGGTATGCTGATGGGAGCGGTTGACTTCTCCACCTTGTCCAATCCGTCTACGCCATGGGTTCCGGATTTCACGCAGCTGAACTTCCTGGAGTTTGATTGGAAAGGCATTCTGCATACTGGCATTATTTCCGCGATTGCCACCTTCACCTTCGTTGAACTGTTCGACACCTTCGGCACTCTGGTCGGAACGGCGCAGCGCGCGGGAATTATGGACAAACCGGAAGAGGGAAAAAGACGCGTCGGGAAAGCAATGCTCGTCGACGCGGCCGCGGTTGCCGGAGGTGCCATCCTGGGCACATCCACCACAACGGCTTATGTGGAAAGCGCGGCGGGCGTGGCTGAAGGCGGACGTACGGGACTTACCGCCGTTACTACAGGTGTGTGCTTCCTGCTTGCCCTGTTCCTGGCGCCGGTTGCTGCTCTGATTCCCGGCTCAGCCACAGCGGCGGCCCTTATCATTGTCGGCGTGCTGATGGCGCAGTCCATCCGCCAGATCGATTTTAACGATATGGTGATTGCCATTCCGTCGTTCCTGACCCTCGCGATTATGCCTTTTACCTACAATATCGCGAACGGTATTTCTTTCGGCATCGTCACCTACGTGATCTTGGCATTTGTCGCCAACGTGTCGGGCAAAAAGAAATACGACATCCACTGGATGATGTGGCTTCTGGCCGTACTGGTGGTGCTTCGTTACTTGCTGATCGGCAGCCAGGGTTAACCGCGGCCGCTCCTTTACGGCTCCTTCCCAACCGGAAGGGGCCGTTTCTATATATAAAGATCGAAATCTGCGGCACTTTCGGAAGGGAGGCCGGACTTTTCTTCACCCGGCAATTCGATTATATTGAAATGAGGGAAAAATGAGGAAAGTTCATATACATAGATTCGGACGACTAGGGCGAAGGTGGTAACGATGATGAAGAAGTGGCGTATGGCCGCAAAATTGATGTTTATGCTGCTGCTGTGTATGCTTGCCATACCTCCGGGAACAATGTTTGCGGAAGGGAATCTTTTGCATAATTCGGGCTTTGAGGAGACGGCTTCGAATGCGCCCGCTTCCTGGAACAAGGACGTATGGGTGCAGGGCGATCAGGCAAGCCTGCTGTCTGTGGAATCCGCGGATGTCCATTCCGGCAGTTTCGCGGCCGTCGTAGAGAATGTGCAGCAGAATCATGCCAAATGGATTCAGACCGTCGCCGTAAAGCCGGACACCCACTACCGGATTTCCGGCTGGGTGAAAGTGGTGAACGCGGGAGCGGAGGGCATCGGGGCCAATATCTTCGTCGTCGGCGTAGGCGGGGGATTTCCAAGCACTAAAGACACCGGCATAGGCTGGCAGCAGCTCACGTTCGTGGGCAAGACGGGCGCGGATCAAAAAGAAATAGGCATCGGCGCCGCCCTCGGCGGGTACGGCAATCTGGCCACCGGCAAGGCTTATTTCGACGATTTGTCCGTGGAAGAGCTGACCTCCGCCCCAGCGGGAACTTCCGTCATCTCGCTTGATCCCGGGACGTCCTCTGCGGGGACGGCCGGGAAGCCGGTTAAAATATCATCCAAGGATATTTTGCTCTTCTCCGCTCTGTTCGCCTGCCTGTTCGCGTGGGTATACCGGACCGCGCTTCGCAGCAGACGTCTGCTCAGAAGAGAGAATTACAATTATGGCCTATGGCTGGGGCTGGTTCTTGCCGCGGCTTTCCTGCTGCGCCTGTGGCTCGGATGGACTTCGCAGGGCTATATGAACGACATGAAGACCTTTATGTACTGGGGGCAGCGGCTGGCCGAGGTTGGACCGGGCCGTTTTTACCAGGAAGGCCTGTTTGCAGATTATCCCCCAGGGTATCTTTATATATTGTATCTTCTGCATGTCATACAGGGCGGACTCGGCCTGAGTCCGGATTCTTCGTCCGAGATGCTGCTGTTCAAGCTGCCGGCGATTCTGTCGGATATTGCGGCCGGCTGGCTTATTTACCGGATCGGAAGCAAAAAGCTCGAAAGCGGCACTGCGCTCGGCCTTGCGGCGCTGTATTTGTTTAACCCGGCTGTATTGACCGATTCGGCGGTGTGGGGTCAGGCGGACGCCTTCTTCGTGCTGTTCCTGCTGCTAAGCATCCACGCCGTCTCGGATAAACGGCTGGCTGTTTCCGCGCTTTGGTTCGCGGTGGCCACTGCGGTGAAGCCGCAGGCGCTTATTTTTACGCCGGTGCTCCTGTTCGCTTTCCTTCATTACCGCGCCTGGAAAGAACTGTTGAAGGGAGCGGTATACGGGCTGATCGCTTTTGCCCTGATTACTCTGCCGTTCTTTTGGGGCAACGGAGGGCTCGGCGGACTGATTAATCTGTACAAAAGCACGCTGTCTTCCTATCCTTACTCGACCGTCAACGCTTTTAATCTGTACATGCTTATTGCTCCCAGCTGGGCGCCGATCGACCAAGCATGGCTTGGAATTCCTTTCCGCGTGTGGGGCAATATCGCTATTATAGCTGCCGTACTTTTGGCCGGGGTGTACTCGTTCCGCAAAGACAAAAAGGATCTGTCCAAGTCCTTCTTCATCGGTTTGGTTTTGATTGTGGTCATGTTTGTGGTCGGGACCAAAATGCATGAACGGTATATGTTCCCGGCGCTGGCCTTAAGCTTGTTCACCTTTATGGAGACCAGGGACCGGAGGCTGCTAACGCTGTTCTTCGGCCTGAGCTTGACCCAGTACATCAATGTGGCGTATGTGCTGCTGCATCTGAATGCGGGGCAGAATCCCGGCTCGGACGGCATCGTCCTCGTTACATCAATCACCAACATCGGGCTGCTGCTGTTTATGCTGTACATCGGGTGGGATATTTACTTTAGGGGAAAAGTTCTCCCGTTGGCTCCTCCGTATACCGAGGGGCAGCTTCGGGAAACCGACCTGGCGCTCGCCGGGGAACTCCGTCCCTTAAATCATATCCGCCCGGGCGGCATGATCCCACGTCTGGTGCGGAAGGATTGGCTATGGATGGGGGCTATTACCCTGCTCTATGGGGTGCTTTCTCTGGTCAATCTCGGCTCGACCTCTTCGCCGGAAACGGTTTGGGCGCCTTCGGCCTCAGGGGAGAGCTTCTATGTGGATTTGGGAGCCGCGAAGCAGCTGGACAAGGTAAGAATATTCGGAGGCGTGGGCACAGGTGAGTTTACGCTGGATTTTGGCGGCGACACTCCGCAAAGCTGGTCCGGACCCGTCAAGATTAACGAGGATGTCGGCAACGTCTTTATCTGGAAAAGCCAGCAGCTTAACGCCACGGCGAGGTACGTCAGAGTTTTTGTGAATAACCCGGGCTTCTATCTGCAGGAGATCGCCTTTTACGAGAAAGGAAACACCTCGCCGCTGGCCATTGCCGGAGTGTCACCCGATACGGGAGGAACTCCCAAAAAAGGCGAACCGGCCAACCTGTTCGACGAACAGCAGCTCATTCCGGCGGGCTCGGGCTTTATGAACAGCACCTATTTTGATGAGATTTATCATGCCCGCACCGCTTATGAATACGCCCATGGCATCGTTCCTTACGAGAATACGCATCCGCCGCTGGGCAAGCTGCTCATTTCAGTCGGAATGGCGCTGTTCGGCGTCAATCCGTTCGGTTGGCGGATCGTCGGCACGGTATTTGGAATCGCCATGCTGCCTGTCCTCTATATGATGGCGCTGAAGCTGTTCGGACGGACGCGCTATGCGGCGCTTGCGGCAGGGCTGTTCGCCCTGGACTTTATGCATTTCACGCAGACCCGGATTGCCACTATTGATGTGTACGGCGTCTTCTTCATCATGCTGATGTTCTATTTCATGCAGCGTTATACCGTCATGAATTTCTACCGCGATCCGCTGCGCAAGACGCTGTGGCCGCTCTTTTGGGCGGGTCTGTTTTTCGGCATCGGCGTCGCCTCCAAATGGATTGTGCTCTATGGAGGGGCGGGCCTAGCGATTATGCTCGGCATTTCCCTCTTTGACCGGTTCCGGCAGCACCGGGCGGCCCGTCGCCTGCTTGCCGACGGAAAGAGCGTAGACCAGGAACTGTCCGCCGCCTGCCAGAGAGCCGCTCGAACGTTCTGGAGCAAAACCGTCATCACGCTGGCGTGCTGCCTTGTCTTTTTTGTAGTCATCCCGGCCGTGATTTACAGTCTGTCGTTTATTCCCGTCCTATCCGTCACACCGGAAGGCTATACGCTCAAAGGGCTGCTCGAGGCGCAAAAGGACATGTATGATTATCACAGCCAGCTTGTTGCCACCCATCCGTTCTCTTCCCAGTGGTGGCAATGGCCGTTTATGAAGCGCCCGGTATGGTTTTTCAGCGGCGGAGAAGGGCTGCCGGCAGGCCAGGTTAGCAGCATCGTGACGATGGGCAATCCGCTGATCTGGTGGACCGGAGTTTTTGCCATCCTCGCCGTGCTTTGGCTGACGCTGAAGCGCCGGGAGAAGCCGCAATACGTCATTTGGATCGGCTATTTTTCACAATATGTTCCGTGGATGCTCGTACCGCGCGAGACCTTCCTTTACCATTATTTTGCCATGGTGCCGTTCTTGATTCTGGCGCTTGTCTACATGTTGAAGCTGTCGGACAGCCTATTCCCGGAATCCCGGTCCAGAGTCATCCGTTATGTGTTTGTCTCGGGAGCGGCGCTGCTCTTTGTTATGTTCTATCCCGTCTTGTCGGGGCTGCAGGTTAGCGGGGATTATGTGACGGGCGTCCTGCGCTGGTTCCCGACTTGGGTCTTCTAGAGTCAGGCCTGTCCACAATTTAGGAGGAAAAGAAATGAAAGCCAGATACAGCGTGATCGTCCCGATGTATAATGAAGAAGAGGTAATCTCCCATACGTATAAGCGTCTGAAAGAAGTAATGGACCGCAGCGGAGATGCGTACGAGCTGATTTTCGTGAACGACGGCAGCCGGGACCGCTCAGCCGAGATGATCCGGGAGATCGCGGACCGGGACGGACATGTGAAGCTGATCGATTTCTCGCGGAACTTCGGCCATCAGGTCGCGATTACCGCCGGCATGGACTATGCCCGGGGCGAAGCGGTCGTTGTTATCGACGCCGATCTTCAGGACCCGCCGGAAGTCATTCTTGAGCTGATTGCCAAATGGAAGCAGGGGTATGAGGTGGTGTATGCCAAACGGCTGAAGCGCCATGGCGAAACCTTCTTCAAAAAAATAACCGCCAAAATCTTTTACCGCCTGCTCAGCAGCATGACCAGCGTGGATATCCCGACCGATACGGGCGACTTTCGCCTGATCGACCGCAAGGTGTGCGATGTTTTGCGCGATCTGAAGGAGAAGAACCGCTATGTCAGAGGACTTGTAAGCTGGGTCGGCTTCCGCCAGACCATGGTGGAGTACGTACGAGAGGAGCGTTTTGCCGGGGAAACCAAGTATCCGCTCAAAAAAATGATCCGGTTCGCGCTCGACGGCATCACATCCTTTTCGCACAAACCGCTAAAGATTGCGTCTTACCTCGGTTTTTTGCTCTCGTTTTCCAGCTTTATTTTTTTGTTCTTCGTCTTGATGCAAAAATGGTTCACTTCCCGCACAGTGCCCGGCTGGGCTTCCATTGTAGGTGTGAATCTGCTGTTTAACGGAATTGTGCTTATGATACTCGGGGTAATCGGGGAATACATCGGCCGGATCTACGACGAATCGAAGGATCGGCCGCTATATATTGTCCGCCGGACCGTGGGCTACGGAAATCTGAAGGAAGAGGAAGCCGAGCTCCTTCGCGAGGAAGCCGGACTGCCGCGGAAGGGTGTGCCCTATGAATGACAAAAATTTGCGCGGCGATATCATCCAGTTCGTCAAATTTAATATTGTCGGTCTGCTGAATACGCTGGTTGATATGGCCGTGTTCGCGCTGCTGAATTCGCTCGGACTGTTCTATGTCGTGGCCCAGATTATCTCCTACGGTGCGGGAACGGCGAACAGCTTCGTTTTAAATAGCAATATAACGTTCAAGGACCGGAAGCGTTCCAAGGAGGAAGGCTTCGATCATAGGCAGCTGCTACGGTTTATTATTTTAAATTTGGTCGTACTGGGCATATCTTTGCTGCTGATGAGCCTTCTCATCGACCGCCTGGGACTGCAGGAACTGGTATCGAAGGTGTTGGCTACATTTGTTACGGTCATCATCAATTTTTTCGGCAGCAGAAAATGGGTGTTCGTGGACCCGAAGCAGCCCCTGCCCGTTTCAGGCGAGGTGGTCTCCGGAGGGGATGCGGACCAACGTTAGAGGGTGAGATGATTGCGCAAGCTGTCTTATATCATTATTATCGCAGGCGTTCTGCTGCTGCTGTACCCGAAGACCAGCGAATGGTTTGAGGACTGGCAGCAGCAGAAACTGCTGAAGGAAGCGGAACAGAACTTCGAACAAGGAACGGATACGGCTCAGACCTCCGCCGATCTCGATTTGCGGCTCAAATACGCCAAAGTGACACAACTGCTTGCGGAAGAATCGGCACTGGGCGACCAGGCCGGGCTCCCGGATGATAAAGGCAATTCAGACGCCGGCGAGAAGGCGATCGGGCTGATTGAGATCGGCACAATCGGTGTAAAGCTTCCCGTGCTTGAAGGAGCTACCAAAGCGAATATGAGGCATTCAGCCGTGCATTTGACGGAGACTGTTCCACTCGGGGAAGTTGGCAATGCGGCCATCGCCGCCCACCGCGCCCATACAAAGGGAAGACTGTTCAACCGTCTGAACGAGGTGAAGATCGGAGACACGATTACTGTTAGGACCAAAGGTCAGGTCTATAACTATACCGTCTATGATATTTTGATCGTTGATCCGACCGACGTATCTGTGCTGGAAGGCAATAACAAAGACCGGATTCTGACGCTCATTACGTGTGATCCGCTGATCAATCCTACACATAGGCTTATTATTCATGCAAAACTTCCGTGACCTTGGTGTATAAATGAAAAAAGAGGCCAATGAGCAGGTACAATTTCCTATTGTTCTATTGATGTTTCAGATGAATATGGTAAAATATATGAGAAAAGCTAAACACGATAACGGCAAACCTATCGAAAGGTAGGGACGCAAAGCTAAAGGGCCTTCCCATAAGGATGGCAGCCAGCTACCGAATGAAGAGGCTTTTTTATTTGGTTTTAAATATAAATTATGTCATTTATACTAGTTTTTATAATAGATAAAGCTTGTGCGACAAAGGCAAACCTGTCGAAAGGCAGGGACGCAAAGCTAAAGGGCCTTCCCGCGAGGATGGCAGCCAGCTACCGAAAGGAGTTTTATCCGTGAAGAAGTTTTATTTGTTGATCCTCACTTTATTTGTGATAACCGCTTCCGTTCAAGCTACCCCCGCAGCCGCAGCGAGCGCCGGTTCCGAATGGCTGGATGCCTCGGATTTAAGCCAAGGCGTTGTCGGCATTCAATATAATGCTCCCCAGAACAAACGCACCAAGCTGATGATCACCAAGAATGGCAGCAGCTATACCTACAACCTGTTCACATCGGAGCCTAATGAATCGTTCCCTCTTCAGCAAGGTGATGGCACCTACAAAATCTCCATTCTTGAGAACACCAGCGGCAACAAATACAAAGTGGTTTATACCGACTCTGTCGATCTCTCGCTGAGCGATCCCAACGCCGTATACCTGAGCTCCGTGCAGAACATTAATTGGAACCCGTCCGATAAAGCTATTCAAAAAGCGAAACAACTGACCCTGAATGCCGCCACCAACAAAGAAAAGGTAACCGCCATCTATAACTATATCGTTTCCAATGTGAAATACGACTACGCTTTGGCAGCTAACGTATCCAATGATTACGTACCGGACATCGACAATACGCTAGCCAGCAAAAAAGGAATCTGCTATGACTATGCTTCCCTCTTCGCCGCTATGCTTCGCAGCGTGAACGTTCCCGCCAAGCTTGTAATGGGGGAAAGCAGTTATGTAGCTCAATACCACGCATGGAATGAAGTTCTTATCGACGGCAAGTGGGTGACTATTGATACGACAGTTGATGCCGGATTAGGCAAGAGCAACAAAACAGCTACCCTGATTAAAAGTTCAAGTAAATACACAGGCGTGAAGTATTACTAACTCTATTGAGTTAAAAGGTTAAGATAGTGAATGGACAATCCGCTTAAATAATAAGTGGATTGTTTTTTTGTATTTTGGGGTTGAAATATTTGCTGAGAAGAGGTACTATAGGTGAGTCGCTCTCGGGAGACAACAAGCTGTTACAGACAAGTTAAAATAAACTTTTAAAAAAAGCTTGCGTTCCTGAAGAGTACATGATATATTATAAAAGTTGCTGCTGAGACATTAAGTTGAACGGCGGCAAACAAGTTTGATCTTTGAAAACTGAACAACGAGTGAGTGGGAATTCGCTTTAGCGAGTTCCAAAATGAAGAGAATGCAAATTCTCGTCAGATGTTTCAAAATGAGCGAATCGCTCTATCGATAAACTTTTCGGATGGTTATTTTCTCGGAGTGATTCGGGTGGTAATCGCACGAAAAAACCTTATTGGAGAGTTTGATCCTGGCTCAGGACGAACGCTGGCGGCGTGCCTAATACATGCAAGTCGAGCGGAGTCCTTTTGAGAGCTTGCTCTCAAAAGGACTTAGCGGCGGACGGGTGAGTAACACGTAGGCAACCTGCCCCTTGGACTGGGATAACTACCGGAAACGGTAGCTAATACCGGATAAGACCTTCTGGTGCATACCGGAAGGCGGAAAGGCGGAGCAATCTGCTACCAGGGGATGGGCCTGCGGCGCATTAGCTAGTTGGTGGGGTAACGGCTCACCAAGGCGACGATGCGTAGCCGACCTGAGAGGGTGAACGGCCACACTGGGACTGAGACACGGCCCAGACTCCTACGGGAGGCAGCAGTAGGGAATCTTCCGCAATGGGCGAAAGCCTGACGGAGCAACGCCGCGTGAGTGATGAAGGTTTTCGGATCGTAAAGCTCTGTTGCCAGGGAAGAACGTCTTGTAGAGTAACTGCTACAAGAGTGACGGTACCTGAGAAGAAAGCCCCGGCTAACTACGTGCCAGCAGCCGCGGTAATACGTAGGGGGCAAGCGTTGTCCGGAATTATTGGGCGTAAAGCGCGCGCAGGCGGCTGTTTAAGTCTGGTGTTTAAACCATGGGCTCAACCTGTGGTCGCACTGGAAACTGGGCAGCTTGAGTGCAGAAGAGGAAAGTGGAATTCCACGTGTAGCGGTGAAATGCGTAGAGATGTGGAGGAACACCAGTGGCGAAGGCGACTTTCTGGGCTGTAACTGACGCTGAGGCGCGAAAGCGTGGGGAGCAAACAGGATTAGATACCCTGGTAGTCCACGCCGTAAACGATGAGTGCTAGGTGTTAGGGGTTTCGATACCCTTGGTGCCGAAGTTAACACAGTAAGCACTCCGCCTGGGGAGTACGGTCGCAAGACTGAAACTCAAAGGAATTGACGGGGACCCGCACAAGCAGTGGAGTATGTGGTTTAATTCGAAGCAACGCGAAGAACCTTACCAGGTCTTGACATCCCTCTGAATCGTCTAGAGATAGGCGCGGCCTTCGGGACAGAGGAGACAGGTGGTGCATGGTTGTCGTCAGCTCGTGTCGTGAGATGTTGGGTTAAGTCCCGCAACGAGCGCAACCCTTGACTTTAGTTGCCAGCAGGTGAAGCTGGGCACTCTAGAGTGACTGCCGGTGACAAACCGGAGGAAGGTGGGGATGACGTCAAATCATCATGCCCCTTATGACCTGGGCTACACACGTACTACAATGGCCGGTACAACGGGAAGCGAAACCGCGAGGTGGAGCCAATCTTATAAAGCCGGTCTCAGTTCGGATTGCAGGCTGCAACTCGCCTGCATGAAGTCGGAATTGCTAGTAATCGCGGATCAGCATGCCGCGGTGAATACGTTCCCGGGTCTTGTACACACCGCCCGTCACACCACGAGAGTTTACAACACCCGAAGTCGGTGGGGTAACCCGCAAGGGAGCCAGCCGCCGAAGGTGGGGTAGATGATTGGGGTGAAGTCGTAACAAGGTAGCCGTATCGGAAGGTGCGGCTGGATCACCTCCTTTCTATGGAGAATCGTTTCCCGAGCGGAAACATTCAAATCGGAAGCTAAGCTTCCAAAACTCAGGTTTAGGCCTGTTGCTCACTCGTTGCTCAGTTTTGAGAGCTCAAACTCTCAATCTTGATCCTTGAAAACTGGATACCGAAACGAAAATTGCGTTTTAGAACATCTTTTAGCTGAACTTGTGTCAAGCGATTGATCAAGTGAAGTGAATAGTGGTTCATGATTTTCCCTAACGGGAAAACATGTGGTTAAGCTACTAAGAGCACACGGAGGATGCCTAGGCGCCAGGAGCCGATGAAGGACGTGGCGAACAACGAAAATGCCTCGGGGAGCTGTAAGCAAGCGTTGATCCGGGGGTGTCCGAATGGGGAAACCCGGCTGTGGTAATGCACAGTCACTCCTACCTGAATTCATAGGGTAGGTGGAGGCAGACCAGGGGAACTGAAACATCTAAGTACCCTGAGGAAGAGAAAACAAGAGTGATTCCGTCAGTAGCGGCGAGCGAACGCGGAACAGCCTAAACCAGGGAGCTTGCTCCCTGGGGTTGTGGGACGTCTCACATGGAGTTACAAAGGAACAAGATAGGTGAAGAGGTCTGGAAAGGCCCGCGATAGAGGTAAAAGCCCTGTAGCCCAAATTTGGTTCCCTCCGAGACGGATCCCGAGTAGTGCGGGGCACGTGAAACCCCGTATGAATCCGGCAGGACCATCTGCCAAGGCTAAATACTCCCTGGCGACCGATAGTGAAACAGTACCGTGAGGGAAAGGTGAAAAGCACCCCGGAAGGGGAGTGAAATAGTACCTGAAACCGTGTGCTTACAAGAAGTCAGAGCCCGTTATAGGGGTGATGGCGTGCCTTTTGTAGAATGAACCGGCGAGTTACGTTTAACGTGCAAGGTTAAGGCGAGAAGCCGGAGCCGCAGCGAAAGCGAGTCTGAATAGGGCGACTTAAGTACGTGGGCGTAGACCCGAAACCGTGTGATCTACCCCTGTCCAGGGTGAAGGTGCGGTAACACGCACTGGAGGCCCGAACCCACGCACGTTGAAAAGTGCGGGGATGAGGTGGGGGTAGCGGAGAAATTCCAATCGAACTCGGAGATAGCTGGTTCTCCCCGAAATAGCTTTAGGGCTAGCCTCGGTGATTAACAGTACTGGAGGTAGAGCACTGATTGGGTGCGGGGCCCGCAAGGGTTACCAAGCTCAGTCAAACTCCGAATGCCAGCTACTGATGCACCGGGAGTCAGACAGTGAGTGCTAAGATCCATTGTCAAAAGGGAAACAGCCCAGACCATCAGCTAAGGTCCCCAAGTGTGTGTTAAGTGGGAAAGGATGTGGAGTTGCACAGACAACCAGGATGTTGGCTTAGAAGCAGCCACCATTGAAAGAGTGCGTAATAGCTCACTGGTCGAGTGACTCTGCGCCGAAAATGTAACGGGGCTAAACACACCACCGAAGCTATGGCTTGATGCGTATGCATCAGGGGTAGGGGAGCGTTGTATGTGGGTTGAAGGTTGACTGTAAGGACAGCTGGACAGCATACAAGTGAGAATGCCGGTATGAGTAACGAAAAGATCAGTGAGAATCTGATCCGCCGAAAGCCCAAGGTTTCCTGAGGAAGGCTCGTCCGCTCAGGGTAAGTCGGGACCTAAGGCGAGGCCGACAGGCGTAGTCGAAGGACAACAGGTTGATATTCCTGTACCACCGTAATCCGCTATGAGCGATGGGGGGACGCAGGAGGGTAGTGACGCGGACTGATGGATGTCCGTCCAAGCAGCGAGGCTGGTGTATAGGCAAATCCGTACACCATTAAGGCTGGGCTGTGATGGGGAGCGAAAATTACAGTAGCGAAGGTCATGATCTCACACTGCCAAGAAAAGCCTCTAGCCAGGAGAAGGTGCCCGTACCGCAAACCGACACAGGTAGGCGAGAAGAGAATTCTAAGGCGCGCGGAAGAACTCTCGTTAAGGAACTCGGCAAAATGACCCCGTAACTTCGGGAGAAGGGGTGCCTCGGTAGGGTGAATAGCCCGAGGGGGCCGCAGTGAAAAGGCCCAAGCGACTGTTTAGCAAAAACACAGGTCTGTGCGAAGCCGCAAGGCGAAGTATACGGGCTGACGCCTGCCCGGTGCTGGAAGGTTAAGGGGAGCGGTTAGGGGTTAAACCCGAAGCTGTGAACCGAAGCCCCAGTAAACGGCGGCCGTAACTATAACGGTCCTAAGGTAGCGAAATTCCTTGTCAGGTAAATTCTGACCCGCACGAATGGCGTAACGACTTGGGCGCTGTCTCAACGAGAGATCCGGTGAAATTTTAATACCTGTGAAGATGCAGGTTACCCGCGACAAGACGGAAAGACCCCATGGAGCTTTACTGCAGCTTGATATTGAACTTGGGTACGATCTGTACAGGATAGGTGGGAGCCTTAGAAGCCGGAGCGCCAGCTTCGGTGGAGGCGCCGTTGGGATACCACCCTGATCGTATCTAGGTTCTAACCTGGCACCCTAAACGGGTGCGGGGACCGTGTCAGGCGGGCAGTTTGACTGGGGCGGTCGCCTCCTAAAGCGTAACGGAGGCGTCCCAAGGTTCCCTCAGAATGGTTGGAAATCATTCGAAGAGTGCAAAGGCAGAAGGGAGCTTGACTGCGAGACCAACAAGTCGAGCAGGGACGAAAGTCGGGCTTAGTGATCCGGTGGTACCGCATGGAAGGGCCATCGCTCAACGGATAAAAGCTACCCTGGGGATAACAGGCTTATCTCCCCCAAGAGTCCACATCGACGGGGAGGTTTGGCACCTCGATGTCGGCTCATCGCATCCTGGGGCTGAAGTAGGTCCCAAGGGTTGGGCTGTTCGCCCATTAAAGCGGTACGCGAGCTGGGTTCAGAACGTCGTGAGACAGTTCGGTCCCTATCTGTCGTGGGCGTAGGAAATTTGAGAGGAGCTGTCCTTAGTACGAGAGGACCGGGATGGACGTACCGCTGGTGCACCAGTTGTTCCGCCAGGAGCATGGCTGGGTAGCTACGTACGGACGGGATAAGCGCTGAAAGCATCTAAGCGTGAAGCCCCCCTCAAGATGAGATTTCCCAATTAGTAAGACCCCTTGAAGACGACGAGGTAGATAGGTTGGAGGTGGAAGTGCAGCAATGCATGGAGCTGACCAATACTAATCGGTCGAGGGCTTATCCAAAAATAAACGCAAGATTCGTTTCGGTTCCAGTTTTCAGGGAGCAAGGATTCTGTTGAATGCAGCTCTAGTAGTTGCGGTAAACAGAAGTTGCTATCAGCATTTGGCGATGCTGAAAACCTGATGTATGCATTTGTTCAAGCAAATGCCCGTTTGGTGGCGATGGCGGAGGGGTTCCACGCGTACCCATCCCGAACACGACCGTTAAGCCCTCCAGCGCCGATGGTACTTGGACCGAAGGGTCCTGGGAGAGTAGGACGCCGCCAAGCACATGAACCACTGCTGAATTTCAGCAGTGGTTTTTTGTGTTTTTAAGAGGAGAAGCTCTGAATTTTAACGGCGGATTTCATAAAACCTTCAGTAGATTCATAGTAATGATATGAGGCGGATCGTAACGATTAATCAGACAGGAGGATGATCATGATGGCGGCGACGATCGAAGAGGTATTGCAGCAGGAGAGTGATATGGAGCTTGATTCGTTCTCGGCGGCGGATGCCTTTACGTTGGGAATGAATGTACTGGAAATTGCCGGCGAACAAAGCAGTGGTCTCGTCGTTTCGGTCAGGCGCAATGGAAAGCTGTTATTTTACAAAGCCGGAACGAATACGGTTATTAATCAAGATGATTGTATTAGGCAAAAGACGAATGTCGTTAACCTGCATGGACACAGCTCGCTGTACCTTTTTCTAAAGTATGACGGTGATGAACAAGCCTACTGCCAAGTCAACGGCGTTAGTTCCGGGGATTATGCCCTTAATGGGGGCTGCTTTCCTATTAAGCTGCGAAATGCCGGAATGATCGGAACGGTGGCGGTTAGCGGGCTGACTTCGGAGGAAGAACATCTGCTATGCCTGAATGCCATTTCCCTCCTTAAGCGGCAGCAATACGAAGGAGAAGCATCATCCGTCAAATGATTACGCTGCGGGGATATACGCTCATACCAGCCGGCAGCTCCGGAATCGGAGTTTGACCGGTTTTTGTTATGTGCCCCATTTCCGTCTGCAATTGAGAGTTGCTTTTTAACCGGATGGGGCTATACAGTATAAAAAGACTGGATTTTTATTGAAATAAACATGGAATTATAATTTTCGTATATGGAACAGGGGTATGTTATGGACAAGTCAACTGCTCTCTTATGGGAGGAAAGTCAAAAGGTCTATGCCAGCGACACGGATTTTCGGGCGGGAGGCAAGCTTTCTTTTATCCTGGATATGATGCAGCATGCAGCCGATTCGGCCGTAGCCGGTATGGGAGTCAGTCTGGCAGAGATGCTGCGGATGAATATGGGATGGATGCTGATGACGTTGGATGTACAGATTGGGAGCCTTCCCCGGCAAGGAGATCAATTAGCGGTTCGTACTTGGTGTAAAGGAACTAAGGGGCCGTTGTGGCAGAGGGATTACCGCATTTATAATGGTCAGGGTCATGAGGCGGTGTCGGCAAGGTCAGTATGGGCGCTCGTTGATACCACGAAACGGAAGATTTTGCGGCCGAGCGCATTCCCTGCTGAAGTTCAGTTCTATACCGGCGATTCAGTGGGGGATATTCCCGAAAAAGTCGTCATTCCCCAAGAGATTGTGCTAACCGAGGCTTACCGGTATCAGGTCAGGTACAGCGGGCTGGATAATTACGGACATTTGAATAATGCGCGTTATGGGGATTTGTGCTGTGATGCGCTTCCGCTGACGGCTTTTGAAACGAAACAACTGCGGCGCTTCCGGATTACCTATTTGCAGGAGGCAACCTTTGGGGAGGAAATGGTTATTCAGGCGTCGGCTGAAACAAGTGAAGGCTTTTATGTGCGGGGCGTTCGGGAAAGTAAGGTGTATTTTGAAGCGAGTCTGGATTTCGATTCCGAATAGCGAGTGTCAATAAGGGCGGCTTATTCTTACCGGCGAGTGAGAGGAAGTCGTTTTTTTATGATAGCGGAAAGGAAGATGCTCCGATACCGGTGGATCGATAGACCTTCAAGCGGGCGTGCTTGTACCCGTCCCTCCGCGTAATGGTATAATAGTCCGGTATATGGAAAGGAGCGAGCTATGAAAGTATTGGTACTAGCGGAAAAGCCGTCGGTGGCGCGCGAAATTGCGCGGGTGATGGGCTGCCGGGAGAAGCAGAAGAGTTATATGGAAGGACCGGGGTATATAGTGACCTGGGCGCTCGGCCATTTAGTGGGTCTGGCGGAGCCCGAGGATTATGATCATAAATTTGCGACATGGGCGCTGGAGGATCTGCCGATCCTGCCGGACCGGATGAAGCTGAAGGTGCTACGGGAGACGGGCGGACAGTTTAAGGCGGTTCAGCATCTGATGAAGCGCCAGGATGTCGGAGAGCTCATTATTGCGACGGACGCGGCGCGGGAAGGGGAACTGCTGGCGCGGTGGATCATGTCCATGGCCCAGTGGAAAAAGCCGTTCCGGCGGCTGTGGATCTCTTCCCAGACGGACAAAGCGATTAAGGAAGGCTTTGCGTCGCTTAAGCCGGGCCGGGAGTTCGACCGGCTGTACGAGTCGGCGCGCTGCCGCGCCGAGGCCGACTGGATGGTCGGCCTTAATGTGACGCGGGCGCTGACCACAAAGTTCGGCGCGCCGCTCTCGGCGGGACGCGTGCAGACGCCGACGCTTGGCATGATCATGGACCGTGAACGGGAAATCATGAATTTCCGGTCCCAGGAATTCGACACGCTGATCGCGGACTTTGGGAATTTCCAGGCGCAGTGGAGAGCGGGCGGCGGGGATGGCCGGATTTTTGACAAGGACAAAAGCGCCGCGCTGGCTAAGCAGCTTGAGGGACGGAACGGTACGCTGACAAAGGTGCAAAAAAGCGAGAAGAGCGAGCCTCATCCGCTCGCTTACGATTTGACGGAGCTGCAGCGGGATGCGAACCGCAAATTCGGATTCTCGGCGAAGCAGACGTCGAGCGTGCTTCAGCGACTCTATGAGCAGCACAAGCTGGTCACGTACCCCCGGACGGACAGCCGGTATTTGACGGCGGATATGACGGGTACCTTGAAGGAACGACTGGATAGTGTAGCGGTCGGTCCTTATGCGGCGCTTGCCCGTCCGCTGCTGCGCAAGCCGCTGAATATTACGAAGCGGATCGTCGACGACAGCAAGGTGAGCGACCATCATGCGATTATTCCGACGGAGCAAACGGTCCTGCTGAATCAGCTCAGCACGGAGGAGCGGAAGCTGTACGACTTGATCGTGCGCCGGTTCATCAGCCTGTTCTATCCGCCGGCCCGTTACGATGCGGTAGCCGTAACGGTTACGGTGGACGGGGAAACCTTCACGGCCAAGGGTACGACCGTCAAGGACGCCGGCTGGCGCGAAGTCTACGGCGGCGACCTCAGTACGGACGATGACGAGGAGTCGGAGTCCGGGGGAGGCGAGGCGGAAGGGCGCGGCGTGACGCTGCCGGAGGTGCGGCAGGGCGATACGGTACCGATCCGCCGCTGCATGCTGCGCGGCGGCCGAACGCAGCCGCCGGGACGCTACAACGAGGCGGCGCTGCTGACGCAGATGGAGAAGCATGGCCTTGGTACGCCGGCGACCCGGGCGGACATTATTGAGAAGCTCGTATCATCGGATACAATCGAGCGGCAGGGCAATGTCCTGAATCCGACCGGCAAGGGCAAGCAGTTGATCGAACTGGTTTCACCGCAGCTCCGCACGCCGGACCTGACGGCCCGCTGGGAGGCCGAGCTGGAGCGGATTGCCCGCGGCCAAGGGAAGCCGGAGCCGTTCCTGCAGGGCATCCGCGGCATGGCCAAGGAACTCGTCGCCGAAGTCAAGAGCAGCGGCGCGGAGTACAAGCCGCATAATGTCTCCAGCAGTCACTGTCCACAGTGCGGCACGCGGCTTCTGGAGAAGAAGTCGAAGCGCGGCATGCTGCTCGTCTGCCCGGCAGACGACTGCGGTTATACCCGGGCAGGGGAGAAGCGGTTATCGAACCGCCGCTGCCCGCAGTGCCACAAGAAGATGGAGCTGAAAGAAGGCAAAGCGGGCTTGTTCGTTCAATGTCTCGGCTGCGGAATTACGGAGACCGTGAATAAGGACAGCAAGCATATGAACAAGCGGGAACAGCAGAAGCTCGTGCAGCAGTACAGCAAGCCGGAGAGCATCGGAACAAGCCTCGGAGATCTGCTGAAAGCTGCAATGGAAGGCAATAAAGAGGGGAAATAAGGGCGCGATAAGCGGATAAATGCCATAATACAAGTGAAAAAACTTCAGGATCTATCAGAAAAGGCCATGGACGGGAAACGTTCGTGGCTTTTTTGAAATATCAGAAAGGATAAGCTTCGCGCTTATCCTTAGCCTGATATTTTTACGAGAAACGGATGCCTTCCTCTTCCAGAGGACGGCGAAGCCGTTTCTTCTTAAATAGGCAAGCTGGCGGAATGGTATAATCCGCATGTTCCGTTCTATGTCGGCGCGGCATTTGTAACGGTTGCGGTAGGCGTCGTCCGAATGGGACGAGTGTTCCTGCGTTATGTGGACGCATCGTCCGGCAGACATTAAGCGGAATAAACCCGGGCACCCGCAGAGAACCGTCAATCGCGAATCAGAAAACTCCCGCAAAGCGGGTGGGATCGCCCACAGCCTTGACGGGAGTTTTTTGCAAGCTGGAAGGTTCTTGTCTGAGTACCCTCAAGCCGATCTATTCAAAATGCTCCAATACGATCTTCCCAACCGTCCGGCCCGTTTCGATCATGACATGCGCTTGGCGAAGATTTGCGGCGTTGATCGGTTCCAGTTTGTCGGTCAGGGTGGTACGGATCACTCCGGAGTCGATCAGGCGGGCGGTTTCATTCAGCAGCTCATGCTGCTTGACCATATCCGCGGTTTGGTACAGCGAACGGGTGAACATGAATTCCCACACGAAAGCTGCGCTTTTATTTTTGAGAAGATCCAGATCAAGCGGCTCGTCGGTTTCGACAATCGAGCAGATTTTGCCTTGTGGAGCAATGGCTTCGGACATATGCCCCCAGTGCTGCACAGTGGCGTTCAGGCACAAAATATAATCGGCATGCGAAAGTCCCGAGGCTTTCATTTGGGCAAGGAAAGGCTCGTAGTGGCTAATGATATAATCAGCCCCGAGGCCTTTGGCCCATTCGGAAGATTCGGAGCGGGACGCGGTGCCGATCACGGTCAAGCCAACATATTTGGCCAACTGAATCGCAATGGAGCCAACGCCGCCGGCGGCGCCGATAATGAGCAGCGTTTTGCCGGCATTATCCTCTTTGGACATCGAGACGCCCAGTCGATCGAACAGTCCCTCCCATGCGGTAATTGTCGTTAGCGGGAGCGCGGCCGCTTGGGCAAAATCGAGAGAAACGGGCTTTTGTCCAACGATCCGTTCATCGACAAGATGATATTCACTGTTCCCGCCCGGACGGTCGATGGCGCCTGCGTAATACACCTCGTCCTCCGGCTGAAACAGCGTGCAATCCGGCCCCGTCTGCTCTACAATGCCCGCGATATCCCAGCCCAGCACCTTCGGCGACGTTTCCGTCTTCGCTTTGGGAGCGCGAACTTTGACGTCGACCGGGTTGACGGATATGGCGTTGACTTTGACGAGCAGATCCCTGCCGGCGGGAACCGGCTTTTCGATGTCCAGATCGATCAGGCTTTCGGGATCGGCAATCTCAAGATACTTGTAAAGTCCTACGGCTTTCATCGTTTGCTTACTGCTGTTCATATGCTCTCCAACTCCTCGGTAAATTTTTTGTATGCAAAAGCTCAAAAAGGTTCTATGTTTATATTAAACAAATGGTATTAAAATAATAAGTACGCACATTTATGTTATGTAGTATCCAAATTGATACTAAGGAGGATTTGTATGCGAAACCGAAAAAACGGATATGGCGAATGCCCGAATGATCAGGGCTGCCCGGTTGAATATACGCTGGATGTGATAGGGGGAAAATGGAAGGGGGTTCTGTTGTACCACCTGATCGAAGGAACCAAAAGGTTCAACGAGTTCAGACGAATCTGCCCTGCCGTTACCCAAAGAATGCTGACCCTGCAGCTGAGAGAGCTGGAAGAAGACGGCGTGATCCACCGGGAAGTGTATCATCAGGTGCCGCCTAAGGTCGAATATTCGCTGACGGAGTTCGGGCGGACGCTGGTTCCGATTATTTTGCTGATGCGGGATTGGGGCGAGGTGTACAAAAAGAGACCCGGCTCCCCAAACGGGCAGCTTCCTTCTCAGTCGTAACCGGGGTTCCCAAATAACGAGGGCGTCCCGATACGCATTAAGGATATCAGATGATCTCCCGGAAGAACGGAAGATAGAGACAAGAAGACGACTGCAGATGAAGCGTCAGGAATGAAGGAAAGAGCGGGGAAATCGGCTTCCGCTGACGGTACTTTGTTGGTTTTTTGCCTGAAAGGGTAATATAATAGAGGTATAGGGCGGCAGGAGGAGAGGAGCCTGGAATGGTCAAGATTGTGGCGCTTTGGTTTGCAATTATCAACATTATCGGCTATATAGTCATGTCGGAGGACAAGGATAAAGCCCGCGGCAGAAGGGAACGTGTGCCGGAGAAAACGCTGTTTCTGCTGGCGGCGATCGGAGGGGCTCTCGGCGTGATGACGGCCATGTACCGCAGACGCCACAAGACACGGCATCTTTCCTTTGTCATCGGCATTCCGGTGCTGGTGCTTCTGAACGTCCTGATGTACAGCTATTTTTTGCAATAAACCTTTCATTAGGAAGGACAAATTGAAAAAAGAGGTGGCGTACATGTTATTCTCTAAAATCTTGCTCGCCTATGACGGATCGAAAGCGGCCAACAAAGCGTTGGACCGCGCCATCGAACTGGCCAAGGTAACGCCGGGGTCCTCCCTGCATGTCGTACACGCATTTGAATTCCCGCGGTTTTTTATCGGGGAAGCTCTCGCGCCTCTCCCGGCTTCGGTCAACAAGGATTATTACGATTTGGCGGTGCAGACGACAGAAGAAGTGAAACGGCGGCTTGCGGATGAGGGGCTGAACGCGAAGGTAGAGCTGCTGCAGGGGGCGCCTGCGGAGACGATTTTGAAATACGCCAAGGATCAGGCGGTGGACGTGATCGTGATCGGCAGCCGGGGCCTCGGAGGCATTCGCGAGTTCGTGCTCGGCAGTGTCAGCCACAATGTGGTGCAGAGTGCGCGGATTCCGGTATTGGTCGTAAAATAAAAACTTTGTAGTGAAAAGGAACGCTTCGGCGTTCCTTTTTTAATAACTAAGAGGGTACTACATTCCCGTACTTGCGAAAAGAGGCATGGAAACGAGTCTCTGCTCTTTTCGCGTTACGGTTCTATCGAGTTATTTACAAATTAACGATGATGTCTTCCAGTTTCCGCTTCGGCACATGATGAACGCCTTGTTCGTCACGCCAATATTTGATATCCTGCGGGTCCGTCACTTCTTCCAGGACAACAACTTCCTTCGGTTTGCCAAGCGCAATAACCAGTATAACCTCGTATCGCTCCGGAATGTGCAGCGCCTCTGCTAAAGCCTGCTTATTGCTTGCGCCGAACATGCAGCCCCCGAGCCCCTTCTCGCAAGCGCCCAACAGGATGCTTTGACAAGCGATTCCATGATCCCAGAAAGGGTTGCCGCTTATCTCCTTGTCGCCCAGCACCACGATATAAGCCGAAGGCCGCTCGCCCTCCTCCGGTCCATCCCAATCCGTCAAATAACCCGCCCATCTCAGATGCGGAAAGATTAGGCTGTTCTTCTCATCATCATGAGAAAGGATGTACTTCAGGGATTGCAAATTGCCGCCGCTGGAAGACAGGCGCGCCAGATCAATCAGTTCCTCCAAAGTTTCCCGCTCAATTTTAACATCCTCATAAAACCTTCTGTACGTTCGGTTTTTCTTGACAAGCTCCTTAATCACATTCGACAACCTCCATTTTATCGGCTCCATGTTCAGCCTGAGTAATCGACGGCCTTTAGCCGCCCGTCCTCGTAAAGAACACTTCATACTCTTAGTATTTCTATCAGTATACCATGTTTCACCTAGACTGGAATCTATAGCTTTCGCCCTTAACGGCCAGGGTAACGCGAACTTCTTGTTCAGAGGTGTCCAGGTTCTCGATGACAATGAAGTTGTCGCCTATCTGGACAAGGGGTCTTCGTCGCAACCGGGTATAACGTTTACCACAGCACCAACAAGTATTTCGGCTTCACGAAGGTGAACTCGTCGGCAATTACCGGTACGAGCTACAGCGCGGGCAGCTATGCTTCCGGCACGCATTATTTCCGGATTACCCCAATCGCCAACAACTATAAAGGGGGTACTCCAACGACGTTGTGGTTACCATCCCTTAAGTTCCGGAAGTGAATAAAAAATATCCCCGTAAGCATTCGCACTGCTTATGGGGAAGCTTAGAAATATTATGATTCTGCTGATAATTCTAGCAAAATTACGGCCTGATGTTAATATTGCGCAAGATAAAAAACGCGCGTGATGAAAACTAACACCCTGCACCGGATATGTCATGAGCAACTGATGATGATTGATCTTTCGCAACGCTTTTTGAACTGATGACATCAGTTCCGGTTCCCAGAATGCCGGCAATCAGCACTTCTCCTACTCTGACGGGGGCCTTCACCCGGAGTTCCTTGACCAGCCGCATCCATTCGCCAATCCGTTCCTTCGGCAGCGGCTCACTGGAGCGAACTGGAAGGCGTTTGCAGACACCGCCCTCAATTGGAACCGTAGTTGTCACAATGCGGGAGGGGCAGAGGATTTCATCATGCGCATACCGTTTTCCCCGCTCACAGGAATACCCGGATATGTAGGTCACAACCCGATCCAGCGTATAGACGTCCAGGGGGCATTCCTTAGGGCAGACAATGCATGTAAGAGTGCTCTGTTTCATCATCTGGCGATATGCCTCCCGTCTTGATGCTCGGGGTCGGACCCCGTCCGGCGGTACTTGTCAAGGATGAATCTGGCGGCAGAACGGCCGGCCAATCTTCCCTGGATGGTGACATAATCGGCCAGACTATGGATGGACACCGCGTTCCCGCAAGCAAAGATTCCCTCGGCGCTTGTCTGCAGCCGCTCGTCAACGGCCAGACCGCAATTATCTTCGTCAATGGCAATTCCGGCTTGAAGAGCCAACTCATTCTCCGGGATAAGGCCGACGGAGAGGAGCAGCGCGTCGCACGGGATCAACGTTTCCGTACCCGCAATTGGCTGCATCCGGCTGTCCACTTGAGCAAGCTGGACACCCTCCAGCCGGTCCTTCCCGATCGTGGAAGTGACGGTATGGCCGAGAAGGAGGGGGATGCCGAAATCGTCGAGGCATTGAATCACATTGCGGCCCAGACCGGAAGGAGCAGGCATGGCTTCGACAACAGCGACAACCTCGCTTCCCTCAAGCGTCAACCGGCGGGCCATAATAAGCCCGACATCGCCCGATCCAAGGATGACCACACGCTTGCCGATGCGATATCCTTCCAGATTCATATAACGCTGAGCGCTGCCGGCTGTAAAAATCCCGGCCGGGCGGTCGCCCGGGATGCCGATGGCTTCCCGCGTACGCTCACGGCAGCCGGTAGCCAGCACGAGCGCCTCCGCCCCAATCTCCATGAACCCGTCGGCAGCATTGACTGCCTTGACGGTTCGCTTCCCCGATATTTCAAGCACAGTTGTATCTGTCTTGTACACAATATCCGACTGCCTGACGGATTCAATGAAGCGTTCGGCGTATTCGGGTCCGGTCAGTTCCTCCTTGAAGAGATGCAGGCCGAATCCGCTGTGGACACACTGCTGCAGAATTCCGCCTAATTCCCGTTCCCGTTCAAACAGGATAATGCGCCCTATTCCACTCTTTCTCGCTTCCAGCGCGGCAGCCAATCCCGCAGGGCCGCCGCCGATGACCGCAAGCTCAAACCGTTCCATGCATTGCCTCCCGTCCGCCTGTCAAGGCATTGAATCAGACAAAAGCTCCGACCCGTTATTTTCATATAAAACCTCTTCCATGCGCCGGCCCAGCTCCTTAGCCAACAAGCTTGTAACCTTCGGCCCGCAGAAGCCGCCCTGACATCTGCCCATTCCGGCTCTCGTCCTGAGCTTGACGCCATTAACGGAACATGCTCCCGGCACTCGGTTGATAGATTCGCGGATTTCCCCTTCGGTGACCTGCTCGCATCTGCATACGATGCTTCCGTAGCCGGGATGCTGCTGAATCCATTGGTTCCTCTCGTCGTTCGGTATGGACTTGAAAGAGACGATGCCGCCGCGATTCGGAACAAAGGCGGAGTTGCGTTTAAGAGCAAGCCCCATTCTGTCATAAATGGAAGCGATCATGTCCGCGATGTAAGCAGCTATTGCCGGAGAGCAGGTGAGGCCGGGGTTGTTGATGCCGGCGGCATGGATCAATCCTGTCATCTCTTCCGATTCTTGGATCAGGAAATCGCCTGCGCTGCATTTGGCCTTTAGTCCCGCAAAAGAGCGAATGACCAGATGCTCCGGAATGCGGCTGGAGATTTTAAGAGCCGACTTCATCAGCTTTTCCATTTGTCCGGCCGTCGTTTTTTTGCTCGTACGGTCATCGGTTGGCTCCATGCTTGGCCCGATCATCACGTTGCTGTGAAGGGTGGGGATAAGGAAGACGCTTTTTTCTTTCTCGGACTTGCAGTGGGCTATGATGTGGCTGATCTGAAACTTGGCGCTGCGGTCGAGCACGGCGTATTGTCCACGCTTCGGCAGGATAGAAAAAGACTCCGAACCCGCCATCCGGTTAATAAGGTCCGTATTGATCCCGGCACAATTGATGACGGCCTTCGCTTCCAGTGTGCCGTCCGCAGTTTCAACTGCGATTCCGTCCTCCAGCGTCGCAAGTCCGATCACTTCTGTATTCAGTTTAAACTCCACACCATTCGCAGCTGCGTTCTCCGCCAGAGCGAAGCACAGCTCCCACGGATCAACGATTCCGCATCCCGGATTGAGCAGAGCCGACCCTACCCCTTCATTCAGGAAGGGCTCACGCTGCAAAGCTTCTTCCCTGCTGAGGACGCGGATGCCAGCAATGCCGTTGGCGGCTGCCCTTTTGCGAAGCTCCTCGATGGCAGCATCGTCTTCGTCGTCGAAACCGACAACCAGCATGTCGACGGGTTTGAACGCGACATCAAGCTCCCGGCACAGCGCCTCGAACATTTGCCTGCCCCGAAGAGTCAACCGCCCCTTAAGCTTGTCCGGCCGGGCGGTGTGCCCATTGTAGACGATGCCGCTGTTGGCCTTCGTCGCCCCGCAGGCAATCTCATTATTTTTCTCAAGCACGGTGATACGAAGCTGATATTTGGACAGTTCCCTGGCAACCGCGGTTCCAACAACTCCGGCACCTATGATGACGATATCGTACACGCGTTCTTTCCTCCTTTCCGTGAGCTAATCGGTGATTTCCGGCTTGCCGGCCATACAATGATAAGAATCGCTTGTCCATCGCCGAAAATAACAGTTTAGGCAGGATACAGGTTCGTCCGACACCCATTCCTCTTCTACATCGGGACGGAAGGAGGAGCAGCGCGATGCTTGTTCCACAGCCAGAAGGTCTTCGGATGAATAGGGGTCATGCTCATTCCCGCTCATTGGCTTATTCTCTGCAGCAGATGAATCTGCTGCTTGGAGCAGGTCTGCCAAACGGGCGCCTGTTCCCCGGTTTCCAGCGGCTGAACAGGAATGACCGCTTGGCCTTCGGACAAGATGGATTTCACCATATTTCCCACGACCACCGTTGCATCCCCGCCCAGAAGGGCTCCATCAAGGCTTCTGATCCCATCCACCCCGGCGAGCGCGCAAAGCTCGGCTGCAGTAAGAATGGTTCCCGGCTCTCCGACCTTATGCTTATCTTTGAACGACCCGTCGTTGCCCCCTAGGCGCAGTCCCGCTCCGGCCATCGCCCCGATTACGCCTTGTCCGGTTCCGCCGTGTTCCGACAGGTGAATTCCAAGCTCCGACGCCAGAACGTATGCATCATTCTTGTCCAGCACTTCCCGCTTGGCACGATAACCGTAGTCGATTAACCGCACAGGGTCTGCAAGCCGATCCGGGATTATGACGCATAGGCCGGGATCAGCCTCCGGCTCGCTCTCCGTTTCCAAATGCTGGACGCTGAAATCAATGACAGCCTGAAGATACTGAGGATCAATCTCCGCTTCAAAACACATCGAGCTGTTGTGTGAGGTATATGGGATGTCCTCATGGAGCAGGAGCTGATGCCGGGTAATTCTGCTGGAGTTACCCCAGCCGTTGGATTTAATGGCCCGGGCTATATTTTTCGCTAAATCTCCTGTTCCCTTTATTCCTTTGGTCGTAAAATTATCCGTATCGTCAATACTCACCAATATTCGCATAAGGTTCTCGCCTTCCATTGATTTTTAGTGTCTAAATATATCTAAATATATCTTAATATATTTAAATATGAATTATATCAGCAAACGACAATCCCAGAAGCGATAGGCTGCAACCGACACAATAATGTAATAAATCTTCCTATAAATAAGGAAGCAATTCTCACAAACCATTTTCAGGATGCAGACCAACTTCTTCAGGATATGGACAAGTTTTGAAGAAAGACATTCGCAATAAAGCGAAGAGAATCTGTCAAAAAGCGAACAATTTACCTGGAGGCTATGATAATGTTCGTGTTTAAGTTGACATACGGTGTAGGGGGTTGTTAAACTGAAGGCATAAACAGCTCGTATAAATCCGGGGATAGGGCCCGGAAGTTTCTACCTGGGAACCGTAAATTTCCGGACTACGGGGAATTAAAAGACATAAGGCGACATCGCTTACGGTTTGTCCGGGAGAGTCGATGCTGTCCTTTTTCCTGTCGCCCCTTGAGGGGAATGCCCGGAAAATGTCTATTATTTCCTCCGCAGTCCGAATTTCCCGCAAAATACGTTTGGGAATCGGGCTTTTTTTGTGCGAATTATGGAAAACTATAGAGAAATGGGTCAAGATAGAGACGAGAGCTGATTTACCATTCATATGAACGGAAGGCAGGTTGAACAATGTCGGTGCAGGTAGCTGTCATCATGGGCAGCAAATCGGATTGGGAAACAATGCAGCATGCGTGTGCAGTGCTGGAAGAGCTTGAGATATCCTATGAGAAAAAAGTGGTATCCGCCCACCGTACGCCGGATCTCATGTTCCGCTATGCGGAGGAGGCCGCGGAGCGGGGCATCCGCGTTATTATCGCCGGCGCCGGAGGCGCGGCGCATCTTCCGGGCATGGTGGCCGCGAAGACGATTCTGCCCGTTATCGGCGTGCCGGTGCAGTCGAAGGCGCTGAACGGGCTCGATTCGCTGCTCTCGATCGTACAGATGCCGGGAGGCATACCGGTCGCGACGGTAGCAATCGGCAAGGCCGGCGCGGTCAATGCCGGGCTGCTGGCCGCGCAGATCATCGGAACGTTCGATCCCGAAGTGCAGCGCCGGGCGCAGCGCCGCCGGGACGCTATCCGCGACGAAGTGCTGGAAGGCAGCGACGACCTATGAGCGGCGGAATAGGCGGAGGCGAGGGAGTGCCGGAGCGCGTTGAACGGACGCTCCGTCCGGGAGCGACCGTCGGCGTGCTCGGCGGCGGCCAGCTCGGACGCATGATAGCGCTGGCCGGCAGCGCCATGGGCTACCGCTTCGTGGCGCTGGACCCCGCGCCGGATGCGCCCTGCGGGCAGGTATCGCCGCAGATCGTCGCGGCGTACGACGACATCGCCGCGGCGCGGGAGCTTGCGCGCCGCGCGGATGTGATCACGTACGAGTTCGAGAACGTCGACGCGGGCGTGGCCGCGCTGCTGGCGGAGGAATCGTACGTGCCGCAGGGCAGCGCGCTGCTGTACACGACGCAGCACCGGCTGCGCGAGAAGGCCGCCATCGAAGCTGCGGGCGTCCCGGTGGCCCCGTACCGCAAGGTGGCAAGCCTTGCGGACCTCACGGCCGCGGCCGCGGAGCTCGGCCTGCCGGCGGTGCTGAAGACCGTCACCGGCGGATATGACGGTAAGGGACAGGCCGTCCTCCGGCGGGAGGACGAGCTTGAGGAGGCGTTCCGGCGGCTCGCGCCGGAACGGGCTGCCTCGGCCGTTCCGCCGCAAGACGGGCCGGCCGAAGGAGACGCCGGCTTCCCGGCGGGGGAAGACGCCCCGCTTGTGCTGGAGAAGTTCGTGCCGTTCCGGTGCGAAATTTCCGTCATCGCCGCCCGCAGCCCGCGGGGCGAGGTGAAAAGCTTTCCACCGGCGGAGAATATTCATGTGAATAACATTCTCCATCTGTCCATCGTGCCCGCCCGGGTGCCGGAGGCTATCCAGAGCAAAGCCCGCGAACTGGCGGAGAAGCTGATTGCGGGGCTGGACGCCGTCGGGCTGCTGGCGGTGGAGATGTTCGTGACGGAGGACGGCAAACTGTTCGTCAACGAACTGGCGCCCCGGCCGCACAACTCCGGTCATTACACAATGGATGCCTGCGCCACCTCGCAGTTCGAGCAGCATGTTCGGGCGGTATGCAATCTGCCGCTCGGCGATACGGAGCTGCTGACCCCCGCCGTCATGGTCAATGTGCTGGGCCAGCATCTGGAGGGGGCAGTCGAACGCTTTTGCAGCGATGATGAAGAGGCCAACCGGCTTGGAGTAATCCCCAAGCTTCATATATATGGCAAGACCGAAAGCAAGACAGGCCGCAAAATGGGCCATATCAACCTGCTCTGCAAGGATACGGCGGATGCGCTGGCCTGGGTAGAGCAAACTAACCTTTGGAGGAACTGAAATCACATGATCGAACGTTACAGCAGACCGGAAATGCGTGCTATCTGGACCGAAGAAAATAAATTCAAAGCTTGGCTCGAAGTGGAGCTGTGTGCCTGTGAGGCGTGGGCGGAGCTTGGCGTCATTCCGAAAGAGGATACGGTCAAGCTGCGGGAGAACGCGGAGTTCAATATCGACCGCATCTACGAAATCGAGCAGGAGACGCGCCACGACGTTATCGCCTTTACACGCGCGGTATCGGAGAGCCTCGGGGCGGAGCGCAAATGGGTGCACTACGGCCTGACCTCCACGGATGTCGTTGACACGGCGCTTGGATACCTGCTGCGCCAGGCCAACGAGATTTTAGAGAAGGACATTTTGAATTTTATTGATATTTTAAAAGACAAGGCAGTCGCCTACAAAGATACGCCGATGATGGGACGCACGCACGGCGTGCATGCCGAGCCGACAACGTTCGGTCTCAAAATGGCGCTGTGGTACGAGGAAATGAAACGCAATCTGGAGCGGTTCCGCCACGCAGCAAGCGGCGTACAGTTCGGTAAAATTTCCGGCGCGGTCGGCACCTATGCCAACATCGATCCGTTCGTCGAAGAGTTCGTCTGCCGCAAGCTGGGCACAAGCCCCGCGCCGATCTCGACGCAGACGCTTCAGCGCGACCGTCATGCCGAGTACATGGCGACTCTGGCGCTGATCGCCACTTCGCTGGACAAGTTCGCGACCGAAATCCGCGCGCTGCAAAAGAGCGAGGTGCGCGAAGTGGAAGAGGCTTTTGCCAAAGGACAAAAAGGTTCGTCGGCAATGCCGCACAAGCGCAACCCGATCGGCTGCGAGAATATTTCCGGCTTGTCCCGGGTCATCCGCGGACATATGGTAACGGCCTACGAGAACGTGCCGCTCTGGCATGAACGCGACATCTCGCACTCCTCGGTGGAACGGATCATTCTCCCGGATGCGACGATGCTGCTGAACTATATGCTGAACCGCTTCGGCAACATCGTGAAGAACCTGACCGTGTTCCCTGAAAATATGAAGCGCAACATGGAGCGTACCTACGGGGTTCCGTTCTCCGGCCGGGTTATGACGAAGCTGATCGACAAGGGCTTCAGCCGCGAGCAGGCTTACGATACGGTGCAGCCGCGCGCCATGCAGGCTTGGGAGACGCAGAAGCATTTCCGCGAAATTGTGGAGAGCACGCCGGAAATAACGGCGGTACTCAGCCCCGAAGAGATCGCGGACGCGTTCAATCCGTCGTGGCACCTCAAAAATGTCGATACGATTTTCAGCAAGCTGGGCTTGATCTAAACTCATTTCTTCAAGGGAGGAAAGACCATGACATACCCTGCCGTATCGACTGCGGTGGATTTGATCGACGCACCGCTGCTGTATAAAGGCAAAGTGCGCGAGCTGTACGATTTGGGAGAGCATATGCTGATCGTCGTGACGGACCGGATTTCCGCGTTCGACTATGTGCTGGAGCCGGCCGTGCCTGAGAAAGGCAATGTGCTGAACCGGCTGAGCGCCTTCTGGTTTGGGCAGACGAAGGAACTGTTGGAGAACCATGTTGTTCATATTGATGTGGACCGTCTGGGCAGCATTGCGAAGGAGCCGGAGCTGCTGAGAAATCGCATTATGGTTGTGCGCAAGGCCCAGCGGATCGATATGGAATGCGTCGTTCGGGGCTACATCACCGGAGGCGGCTGGCGTCAGTATCAGGCGACCGGCGAAGTGAACGGCATCAAGCTTCCGGAGGGTCTGCGCAAGAACGGGCAGCTTCACGAACCGATCTTCACCCCGGCGGCCAAGAACGACGTCGGACACGACGAGGACATTCCTTTTGCCAAAATGCAGGAGCTGATCGGCGAAGAGCTGGCGAACGAGCTTAAGGAGAAGAGCCTGAAGCTGTACGGATTCGCACGGGATTACTGCGCGGAGCGCGGCATTTTGCTGGCTGACTGCAAATTTGAGTTCGGTATCTTGGACGGCAAGGTCATCCTGATTGACGAAATTTTTACGCCGGATGCTTCCCGTTTCTGGGCCAAAGACAAGTACACTCTGGATGTTGAAATCGACAGCATGGACAAGGAGCCGGTGCGGGCTTATCTCGCTTCCTCTTCCTGGGACAAGAACAGCACTCCGGACCCGCTTCCGGAGGAAGTCGTTGCCGAGACGAGCCGCCGCTACCTGGATATTTACCACCGGATTACCGGCCATTCGCTGAACTGATTTTTTGGATATTGGGAAATATTTGGATATTGGGAAATTCAATATAAATTAAAATGCTTAACGGCATGAACATTTAGGAGGAACGACAAGGGTATGTTAAAAGCGACGGTATATGTCACCATTAAAAAAAGTGTGCTTGATCCCCAGGGTGTAGCTGTACAAGGGGCGCTTCATTCTGTAGGCTTCCAGGAAGTTGAAAGTCTGCGCATCGGCAAATATATCGAATTGACTCTGGATACGAACGACCGTGAAGAGGCCGCCAAACGGCTTAAAGCAATGTGCGAGAAGCTGCTCGCAAATACGGTAATCGAGGATTACCGATACGAATTGGAGGCGTGAATGTCATGAAATTTGCTGTCCTTGTCTTTCCCGGCTCCAACTGCGATATCGACTGCTACAAAGCGGTACAGGAAACGCTTGGCGAGCCCGTTGACTTTGTGTGGCATACGGCGACCGACCTGTCTGATTATGATTGCATCCTCGTTCCGGGAGGCTTTTCTTACGGCGACTACCTGCGCTGCGGCGCGATTTCGCAGTTCGCTCCCGTGATGAACGAAGTAGCCAAAGCGGCTGAGCAGGGCAAGTTCGTGCTCGGTATCTGCAACGGATTCCAGATTTTGACTGAGGCGGGACTGCTGCCGGGCGCGCTGCGACGCAATGAATCGATGAAATTCCGATGTCATGATACGACGCTTAAGGTCGTTAACAATACTACTCCGTTCACGACGGAGTATGCCAAGGATGAGGAGATCGTCATTCCGATCGCCCACGGCGAAGGCAACTATTACTGCGACGATGAGACGCTGGCTTCGCTTAAAGCGAACAACCAGATCGTCTTCACTTATTCGGACAATCCTAACGGCTCTGTCGCCGATATTGCAGGCATCTGCAATGAACGCGGCAACGTCGTCGGCATGATGCCGCATCCGGAGCGGGCGGTTAATACCCTGCTCGGCTCGGAAGACGGCAAGCGAATGTTCAGTTCTATTTTGAAGACATGGAGGGATACTCATGGCACAGCAAGTGTCCGCTAAGGAACCGACCCCGGAGCAAATTAAGGACCAGAAAATTTACAGCCAGTTCGGCGTGTCGGACAGCGAATACGAGCTGATCTGCTCGTTCATGGGACGCCTTCCCAACTATACCGAAATCGGCGTGTTCAGCGTTATGTGGTCCGAACACTGCGCGTACAAAAATTCGAAGCCGCTGCTTCGCCGCTTCCCTGTAAGCGGCCCCCGTGTCCTGATGGGACCGGGCGAAGGCGCAGGGATCGTGGACATCGGCGACAACCAGGCCGTTGTATTCAAAATCGAAAGCCACAACCACCCTTCGGCGGTCGAGCCATACCAAGGCGCCGCAACGGGCGTGGGCGGGATCATCCGCGATATTTTCTCGATGGGCGCAAGACCGGTAGCCATTCTGAACTCCCTTCGTTTCGGCAAGCTTGAGAGCGACCGGGTAAAATATCTGTTCGAGCATGTCGTGTCCGGCATTGCGGGGTACGGCAACTGTATCGGCATCCCGACCGTCGGCGGCGAAGTGATGTTCGACAACAGCTATGACGGCAATCCGCTCGTCAACGCCATGTGCGTCGGTCTCATTGACCACGACAAAATCCAGCGCGGTGTCGCCAAAGGCGTAGGCAACCCGGTATTCTACGTTGGACCGCCTACGGGACGCGACGGCATCCACGGTGCGACCTTCGCTTCGGTGGAGCTGAGCGAGGAGTCGGAAGCGAAGAAGACGGCGGTGCAGGTCGGCGATCCGTTCATGGAGAAGCTGGTTATGGAAGCCTGCCTCGAGCTAATCGACACCGGCATCGTCCTTGGAATTCAGGACATGGGCGCGGCGGGTCTGACCTGCTCGAGCTCAGAAATGGCGAGCAAGGCGGGCAACGGTCTGGAACTGTATCTCGACCAGGTGCCGCAGCGCGAGGAAGACATGACGCCTTACGAGATGATGCTGTCGGAGTCGCAGGAACGGATGCTGTTCGTTGTCGAGCCGAAGGATGAGGCGCAGGCACAGGAGATTTTCGACCGCTGGGGCGTTATCTGCTGCAAAGTCGGCAAGGTAACGGACGATGGCCGGTTGAAGCTGTTCCATCACGGTGAAGTAGTTGGTGATATGCCGGTAACGGCGCTGGTAGATGAGTGTCCGGTGTACGACAAGCCTTCTTCCGTACCGGCTTATTACGAGGAGAACGCGGCTGTCGATACGCTTCGCTATGAAGAAGTGACCGACCTTGGCGGCGCACTGAAGAAAGTGCTGGCTTCCCCGACGGTGGCAAGCAAAGCGTGGATTTATAATCAGTATGACTACATGGTTCGCACCAGCACGGCGGTTCGCCCCGGCTCGGACGCTGCGGTCGTGACGATTAACGGCACGCGCAAAGGCCTTGCGATGACGACGGACTGCAACGGCCGCTACGTATACCTCGACCCTGAAGTCGGCGGCAAAATCGCGGTCGGCGAAGCGGCGCGGAACATCGTCTGCTCCGGCGCGCAGCCGCTGGCGATTACGGATAACCTGAACTTCGGCAGCCCGGAGAAGCCGGATATTTTCTGGCAGATGGAGCGCGCCGTTGACGGCATGGCGGAAGCCTGCCGCGTGCTGGACACGCCGGTTATCGGCGGCAACGTCAGCCTTTACAACGAGAACGCAACGGGTGCCATCTATCCGACTCCGGTAGTCGGCATGGTGGGACTGGTAGAAGATACGGATCATATTACGACTCAAGCCTTCAAGAGCGAAGGCGACGCTATTCTGCTGCTAGGCGAAACGCTCGTGGAGCTTGGCGGCAGCGAGCTCCAGTATGCCGTGCACGGCGTAACGGAAGGCCGTCCGCCGCAGCTTGATCTTGCGGTAGAGCGCAAGCTGCTTGACGCCGTGCTTGGCGCCATCCGCAGCGGCCTTGTCCGCTCGGCGCATGACCTCTCCGAAGGCGGTCTGGCGGTTGCGCTGGCCGAGAGCTGCATCAGCGGCCGGATCGGCGCTAACGTTGAACTGGCTTCGAACGGCCTGCGCCGCGATGTGGCGCTGTTCAGCGAGAGCCAGTCGCGCATTCTGCTTACCGCTTCGAGCGACAAGGCTGAGGAACTGCGTGCGTATATCGCCGCTGCGGGCGTGCCGGTTCAGGTTATCGGCAGCGTAGGCGGCGACCGTCTGCGCGTAAATCTTGACGGTTCTTCCGCCCTGGACGAACCGGTGGCGGAGTTTACAACCATTTGGGAGGATGCTATTCCATGTCTTATGAAATAAAGACCGGGAACAAGCAGGCGGAACCCCTCCTGTGGACCGGCGACTTTTACAACGAAGGAACGGGCTCGGGAGATATATTTGATACATTGAAAGAAGAATGCGGCGTTTTCGGGGTCTTCGGACACCCGGAAGCCGCTTCCATGTCTTATTACGGCCTTCACGCGCTTCAGCACCGCGGTGAGGAAAGCGCGGGGATCTGCGTGGCGAACGGCCGGGATTTCAATTACCACCGCGGTATGGGACTGGTAAAAGAAGTGTTCGACAAAGATAAAATCCAGTCACTGGTCGGCGACATGTCCATCGGGCATGTTCGTTATTCCACCAGCGGCGACAGCCGGCTGACAAACGCGCAGCCGCTCATCTTTAAATACCGCGATGGCGATCTGGCGATTGCCACGAACGGCAACATCGTGAACGAGCCGCTGATCCGGCGTAAGCTTGAGAGCAGCGGCTCGATCTTCCAGACGACAAGCGATACCGAGGTGCTGGCGCATCTGATCGCGCGTTCGCTGAAGGATTTTGTGGAAGCGGCCAAAGAGGCCCTTCAGCAGCTCGTCGGCGGCTTCGCTTTTCTGCTGATGACCAACGACAAGCTGCTGGTTGCTTCCGACCCGAACGGCCTGCGGCCGCTCGTGATGGGGCGCGTTGGGGAAGCGTATATTTTCGCTTCCGAATCCTGCGCGCTGGAGACGATCGGCGCGGAGCTTGTCCGTGATATTCAGCCGGGCGAACTGCTTATTCTGGACGAGAGTGGCTTGACCGAGGACCGGTTCGCCGAGCCGCAGCGCAAAGCGCTGTGCGCGATGGAGTATATTTATTTCGCACGGCCCGACAGCGATATGAACGGAGCGAACCTGCATGCCGCCCGCAAGCGGATGGGCAGCCGGCTCGCGCTTGAAGGCTTTGTCGACGCCGACATCGTGACGGGCGTACCGGATTCCAGCATCTCCGCCGCCATTGGCTACGCGGAGCAGACCGGCATTCCTTACGAGCTTGGGCTGATCAAGAACAAATATACTGGCCGGACGTTCATCCAACCGAGCCAGGAGCTGCGCGAGCAGGGTGTCAAAATGAAGCTCAGCGCCGTCCGCCGCGTCGTGGAAGGCCAGCGCGTCGTCATGATCGACGACTCCATCGTTCGGGGCACGACCTCGCGCCGGATTGTGAATCTGCTGCGCGAAGCGGGAGCGACCGAGGTGCATGTGCGCATCACATCGCCGCCTTTCAAGAACCCTTGTTTCTATGGCATTGATACACCGGATAGACGCGAGCTGATCGCTTCTCATCAGTCGGTTGAAGAAATTCGCCGCGAGATCAACGCGGATTCGCTGGCGTTCCTATCGCCAACCGGACTAATTCAGTCCATCGGCGGTCTGAGCAGCGGAGATTACAAAGGCGGGCTGTGCCTGTCCTGTTTCGATAACGATTATCCAACGCAGGTTGACTTCGGCGGGGCGGAGAAGGAAGGGTGCGGCTGCTAAGGTGGGTCCATCCCCCTAAATCCCCCTTGCCAAGGGGGACCCCGGAGGGCCAGCCCTCCGGCCACCCGAAAGCTCGGCGTAACGGAGTTTGGTTTGAACTTGCTATGCGGGGATTGGCGCGGGCAGCCGCTTGTCGTCCCTTCCGCTTGCGCGGACGGCGGGACCCGCTTAACGGCGCTGCGGCTCCCGGCATCCGGCTTACAGCCGCCGCCGGGCGCAGGCGCACCGCTACTTCGCTTAGCGGTGCATAAGGGCTCGTCCAGCCCCAGCCTGTTCGCTGCGCGAATGCGCTGGCTTGACTCGCTGGGGCACGCGGGTCCACCGCCGCTTCGCATGGCGGTCCCTAAGGGCTCACCCAGCCCGTGCTGTCGCTTCGCGAAATCGCGGCTGGACTCGCCCCGGGCACGGGCGCCGGTTACATCGGCGCCCGGCCTATCCCGCTCCCCCTCGATTCCGGGAAGGCGTCATGAAGGGGAAGATTGGAACTGGAGAAGCGTAGCGTTCGCCCGAAAGCTTTCCGTAGGAAAGTTCGCATCGAAAGCATACGCTATGCTCGGATTTCAACCGCCAAGCGGTCCAATCAGGAATCCGAGCATAACAGCGATCGGAAGTCCAAGCTGTCCACGAAATGACGACTTAACCGGAATCTTTTGCTTAACTACATGAAATGAGGTGTCCAAGTGTCGGAAGCTTACAAAAACGCCGGTGTGGATATTGCGGCGGGCAATGAAGCAGTAGAACGAATGAAGAAGCATGTGAAGCGCACATTTCGCCCCGAGGTCATGACGGAGCTCGGCGGATTCGGTGCGCTGTTTGGCTTAAATAAAGATAAGTACGAGGAGCCCGTGCTGGTATCGGGAACGGACGGAGTCGGCACGAAGCTGAAAATCGCCTTCGCTGCGGACCGTCACGATACGATCGGCATCGACGCGGTCGCCATGTGCGTGAACGATATTGTAGTACAGGGCGCGGAGCCGCTCTTTTTCCTGGATTATCTGGCCTGCGACAAAGTGGTGCCGGAGAAGATCGAAGCGATCGTTTCGGGGATCGCGGAAGGCTGCCATCAGGCGGGCTGCGCGCTGATCGGCGGAGAGACGGCGGAAATGCCGGGCATGTATGCGGAAGGCGAATATGATATCGCAGGCTTTACGGTTGGTGTCGCCGATAAGGCCAAGCTGGTAACCGGAGCAAATATCGCGCCCGGCGATGCGGTGATCGGACTTGCCTCCAGCGGTGTGCACAGCAACGGATTCTCGCTGGTGCGCAAGCTTTTGCTGGACGGAGAAGGCGGGCATGGTCTGGATCAGGTGCTGCCGGAGTTGGGCGCGCCGCTTGCCGACGTGCTGCTGGCGCCGACCAAAATTTATGTTAAGCCGCTTCTCGCTCTGCTGGAACAGCTTCCGGTGAAGGGCATGGCGCATATTACAGGCGGCGGCTTCATCGAGAACATTCCGCGTGTGCTGCCGGATGGCGTCAATGTGGACATCCAGTACGGCTCGTGGCCGATTTTGCCGATTTTTGAGCTGCTTCAGCGTAAAGGCAGTGTGACCAACCGCGATATGTTCACGACCTTTAATATGGGTATCGGCCTGGTGCTGGTAGTGGGCGCGGATGACGCGGATAAAGCGCTGCAACTGCTGAAAGACAGCGGCGAGGAAGCGTATGTGATCGGCAAGGTCACGGAAGGAGAACGAAAGGTCACCTTTACGGGAGCGGATGTATGATGGATTACAGCCGGATCGCCGTGTTTGCTTCGGGGCAGGGCAGCAATTTTGCGGCGCTGGCGCAGGCGCAGCGTGAAGGGCGGCTGGGCGGTGGCACCATTGAACTGCTCGTGTCCGACCGGCCGGAAGCGCTTGTGGCGCGCCGGGCGCAGGAGGCCGGGGTTCCGGCCCTTCTGCTGCGGCCCAAGGATTTTGACAGCCGCGAGCAGTACGAAACGCGGATTGTAGAGGAGCTTCAGCAGCGCGGGATCGGCCTTATTGTGCTGGCGGGGTATATGCGGCTCATAACCCCGGTGCTGCTGTCCCCCTATGAGGGACGCATCATTAATATTCATCCGTCGCTGCTGCCGGCTTTCGCCGGGAAGGATGCCATCGGACAGGCGCTGGCTTACGGAGTAAAGCTGACGGGAGTGACGGTGCATTTTGTCGATGGAGGCATGGATACGGGGCCTGTCATTGCCCAGCGGGCGCTTGCGGTAGAGGACGACGATACGGCGGATACTCTCGCTGAGCGCATTCACCGGATCGAGTACGAGCTTTATCCGGAAGTGGTCGCCGCTTTTGCAGCCGGAAAAATCGAACTGGACGGAAGAAAAGCAACGGTTCGGCAATAGCGGCAGGGCGGTTCAGTCGTCAGCTTCATTCGACATTTGAATGATGGAGCCCTTGGATTTTGATATTTCTCGGGAAATATTGCACAAGCGGTGAGAAATGTCGGATAGGCGGGCCCTTGAACCTGAAATGGGACATATTAAGCAGCAAGAGCCATCAAACGGCGAGCGGCTGCCGGAAACCCCAAATAAAAAGTTTAAAAATAGAAATATTCATGCAGTCAATGTTTTACCCAATTAACCGTAAGTCAATATGGAGGAGGACTATACAAAGTGAGTATCAAAAGAGCGCTGGTCAGCGTATCGGATAAACGGGGCATCGTGGTCTTTTGCCGCGAGCTGTCGGCATTGGGCGTAGAAATCATCTCCACGGGCGGAACGAGCACCCTTTTGGCAAAAGAAGGCGTGCCGGTTATCGGTATCTCCGACGTGACGGGCTTTCCCGAAATCATGGACGGGCGCGTCAAAACGCTGCATCCCGCCGTTCACAGCGGTCTGCTGGCGGTTCGGGACAACGAGGAGCATACGCGCCAGATGACCGAACTCGGTCTGGATTACATCGACCTGGTTGTCGTGAATCTGTACCCGTTCGCGGAGACGATCGCAAAGCCGGATGTAACATACGAGGAAGCGATCGAGAACATCGACATCGGCGGACCGACCATGCTGCGTTCGGCGGCGAAGAACCATGCGTTTGTAAGCGTGGTGGTGGATGCCGACGATTACGCGAGCGTGCTTGAAGAAGTGCGCGCGGGCGGCGACACGACGCTTGAAACCCGCAAACGGCTTGCGGCAAAAGTATTCCGCCACACGGCGGCTTACGACGCTCTGATCTCCGACTATCTGTCCAATGTGACCGGCGAACCGCTGCCGGAGCGCTACACGGTAACTTACGAGAAAATCCAGGATCTGCGCTATGGCGAAAACCCGCATCAAAAGGCGGCATTCTATCGTACACCGCTGGCGGCTCAGGACACGCTGACCGGCGCCGAGCAGCTGCACGGCAAGGAATTGTCCTACAACAACATCAACGACGCCAACGCGGCGCTGCAAATCGTCAAGGAGTTCAATGAACCGGCGGTTGTGGCGGTGAAGCATATGAATCCATGCGGTGTCGGCATCGGCGAGAGCATCTTGGAAGCTTACCAAAAAGCTTACAACGCCGATCCGGTCTCCATCTTCGGTGGCATCGTGGCGGCTAACCGCTACATCGATTCCGATACGGCGAATCTGCTCAAGGAAATTTTCCTGGAAATCATTCTGGCTCCCGGATTTACGGACGAAGCGCTGGAAATTTTATCGAAGAAGAAAAATATCCGTCTGCTGAAAATCGGCGGGCTTGGCGCGGCCGCAGAGCGGAAGAGCAGCTTTGTCGTCACAACGGTTGAGGGTGGCATGGTCGTACAGGAAAGCGACGTTCACTCCATTAACCCGGACGATCTTAAAGTCGTAACCGACCGCAAACCGACCGAAGAAGAACTGAAGCAGCTTCTGTTCGGCTGGAAGGTTGTCAAGCATGTGAAGTCGAACGCTATCGTGCTTGCAGCGGACGACATGACAGTCGGCGTGGGCGCGGGACAAATGAACCGCGTGGGCGCTGCGAAGATTGCCATCGAGCAGGCCGGAGACAAAGCCAAAGGCGCGGTGCTGGCTTCAGACGCATTCTTCCCAATGGGCGATACGCTAGAATTTGCAGCTAAAGCGGGCATTACGGCAGTCATCCAGCCGGGCGGCTCCGTCCGGGACGAGGAATCGATCAAGGTTGCGAATGAGCACGGAATCGCTATGGTCTTTACCGGCGTCCGTCATTTCAAACACTAGAACGGACCGGAGGTTTTATAAGGTATGGATATTTTGGTGATTGGCGGCGGCGGACGGGAGCATGCAATATGCTGGAGCCTGTCCAAGAGCCCCAAAGCGGATAAAATTTACTGCGCGCCGGGCAATGCTGGGATCGCGGAGGTTGCGGAATGCGTGCCAATCGGCGTATTTGAGTTCGATAAGCTGGCCGCGTTCGCGAAGGAAAAAGAGGTCGGTCTTGTCGTCGTGGGACCGGACGACCCGCTGGCTGCGGGTATTGTAGACGTTCTTGAAGGAGAAGGGCTCAAGGTCTTCGGGCCGCGCAAAAACGCGGCCGAGATTGAAGGCAGCAAGGCGTTCATGAAGGACCTGCTGCATAAATACAATATTCCGACGGCGGCTTACCGTAAATTCAGCGACCACAGCGAGGCGCTGGCATATTTGCGGGAGCAGCCGCTGCCGATTGTCATCAAGGCGGACGGCCTTGCGGCGGGCAAAGGCGTAACCGTTGCCTATTCCCGCGAGGAAGCGGAGAAGGCGCTGGAGGATATGATGGTATCCCGCATCTTCGGAGAGTCCGGCAGTCAGGTCGTAATCGAAGAGTTTCTGGCGGGACAGGAGATGTCGATTCTGGCCTTCGTGGATGGCGAGACGGTGCGTCCGATGCCGGCGGCGCAGGACCACAAGCCGGTCTTTGACGGCGACAAAGGTCCCAATACCGGCGGGATGGGCACCTACTCTCCGCTGCCGCATATCGATGATTCCATCATTCGCGAAGCGGTGGAGAAGATTATCGTCCCCACGGCCAAGGCCATGGTCTCCGAAGGCCGGCCTTTCCGGGGCGTCCTGTTCGCGGGATTGATGATTTCGCCGGACGGTACACCCAAAACCGTCGAATTCAACGCCCGCTTCGGCGATCCGGAGACTCAGGTCGTCCTGCCGAGGCTGAAGAGCGATCTGCTGGAGATCTTCCTGGCGGCGGTGGAAGGCCGTCTGGAGAGCTTGGATATCCAGTGGACCGACGAGGCGGCCGTCTGTGTCGTATTGGCTTCGGAAGGATACCCGGGTACCTATCCGAAAGGCGTGCCGATCACCGGGCTGGGCGAAGGCGGACGTGAAGGGCTCATTTTTCATGCCGGTACGGCATTTGGTCCTGACGGCGGCATCGTGACCAGCGGCGGACGGGTGCTCGGCGTTGTCGGGCTCGGTGCCGGGATCGCGGAAGCGCGGGAAGCCGCTTATGCGAACGCGAACCGGATTTCCTTTGACGGCAAGCAGAACCGGACCGATATCGCAGCCAAAGCGTTATTAAGACAATAGTCGGATTTTAGTTCGGGAGAACCCACAAATTTTTATGTTAAATGTCCTAAAAAAGGACTGACAAGGCGTGAGAGAAGTGCTATAATACATCTCGTACGGGGGAAAATGTACGGATATATACAGAAGAAAGGGTCTTTCCGGTGACGGAGGGACCCTTTTTAAATGCCGGAAATGCTATAATGTTTTCATGGACAGTCACGCGGAAGCGTAGCTTAAGCAAATGTGCGGGCTGTTTACTTTTTGGCGTGCTGCAGATTTAAGGAGGAATTTGTTTTGATCAAGATTGGAAGAAACGACCTGTGTCCGTGCGGAAGCGGCAAAAAATATAAAAAGTGCTGTCTCGGAAAAGAACGGGACGCCGCAATTCCTGTACTCAGCCTGGTGGGTGCGGCAGCTGAAGCGACTGTGCAGGGCACGATCGTGCAGCCCCCCGCGGAGGAGCAACCCGCTTCAGGGAGGAAGTCCGCTTCCAAAGGGGACAAGCTGACGCTTCCCAAGCTTAGAAAATTAGTTACGCGCGACCTGCAGTGGGAGAGTCCGGCGCATGAAAGCCTGGCTCTCACGCTGATCGAGCAGATGAGATATGAGTATGACAAGGAACTGATCGCGGAAGCGCTGATGCTGTGGAACGGCTTTTCACGAATCGTGAAGCCGACCGTGAAGAAAGAAGGAGCCTTTTGCTCGGCAATAGAATATTTTCTGTCCGAGGAATACGGCTTCATGCTGACCCAGGGCGAGCTTGCCGGGAAATATGAAGTAACCCAAGCCACGATTGCCCGCAGATTTAAGGAACTGTGTGCCTTTGTGGAGGAGCATACGGTTGGAGGAACGAATGAGATGCTTCCGCCTGAAATTGTCATCGGGTCGCTCAAGGGCAGCGATAAGGAGAAGGCGGAAGAACTGGTATACAGAGCGATGGAGGCCGGCTCGCCTAAGTCAAGATCGCAGTTGGCCAAAGCCGCGCTTGAATTTGATCCGGACAGCGCCGGCGCGTATCTTATACTGGCCGATGAGGCGGAAAACGAGGATGAGGCGAGAGCTCTCTTAAAAGCGGGAATGGAAGCTGGCAGGCGGGAGCTGGGCAGCGCCTTCTTCGCTGAGAATAAAGGGTATTTCTGGGGGATTCCCGAGACCCGTCCTTATATACGGCTGTGCACAAGCTATGCGGATTCGTGCTGGTTCGCCGGGGCTGCGGACGAAGCCGCCAAAGTCCTGGAGCATATTCTGGAGCTCAATCCAAATGATAACACAGGCGCGCGTTATCTACTGCTTGCCGTTTATCTGTACAGCGACCGTCTGAAAGAGGCGGACAAGCTCTTGAAAGCATACGGAGAGGAAGATGGTGCCGCTTCGTTTGCCTATGACCGGATGGTGCTCGAATTCAAACGCCATGGCGTAACCTCCCGCCTGAAAATGCTGTATCGCGTAGCAAAGGGCGTGAACAAGCATGTCCCGGATTATCTGCTCGGCGCCAAAATTCTTCCCCACAATCTGCCCGATTTTATCGGGATGGGCGATGCCAACGAAGCAATCGAGTACGTGATCATGCATTCGCGGCTGTGGGCGAGCGTACCGGAGCTGCTGAAGTGGATGCTGAAGCAGTAGAATAAGCCTTTCATTAGAGCCTTTACTCCCTGTACACAGGAGTGAAGGCTTTTTTGATGCATAAAAGTCCAAATTTCGACATCGACATATAGCTGACATATTTTTTGATAGAAAACCTGACATTCCCCTAAATAACTCCAAAATGAAATCCGATAGCAAGTATAAAGGCATTTTCTGAAATCGGACTTTCATTTCTTCACACTTTGTTCGAATGTCGTTGTTAAACGGTAAAGGAGTAAAGTAGAATTTTGTAGAAATAAGTCGAAAAAGAGATATTCTTTCTCAGAAAACAAACAAGTATGTTTATAATTTATGTTGAAGGCGGGATCATCATGGTACAAAAATTATCTCCTAATGAAAAAAAAGAGTCGGCTTCCAAGCCGTTAGAGGAGAGTCACTCTGCAGACAATCGCAAACCGTGGTCAAAAGGAATGATCCCGTCAAAGCTGAAGCTTCGCTGGCCGAACAAACGGCAGCCTAAAGGGCTGTCTAAACCTATGGCGGAAGCGGCGCAGTCAGGAGAGCGTGCGGAAGAAAAGGCGGGATTCAAGGGCTTAGCCGGTAAATTACTGCACGGTTTCTCCGACATGGGGATCAGAGGCAAGTTGTTTTTGTCCGTTATCGTGTCCGTCGTTATCATCTTTACAATCATGGCATCCGTCATTTACGTCAACGCCAAAAAGGTTATCGTCAATGATTTGCGCCAATCGCTTGATTATGAGAAAGGCCTGATCTCATCAAAAGTGAACGATCTGCTGCTGCCGGCCGGCGACAGTGTGCAGCTGCTGGGCGTCAACGCTTTTGTGAGAGACTACATCGCAAGCGTACCTTCGCCGGACCAAGTCAAGACGACGGAAGGATACACCGAACTTGTTCGCACACTGAATCTTACCAAGGGCAACAACAAGAATCTGCAGAACGTATATATCGGTCTGGATGGCGTCAACAAGGTCATAACCCAGGATGAATTCGAGCCTCCGGCTGACTACAACATGAAGGAGCGAGCTTGGTATACCACAACGGTTAAGAACAACCGTCTTACGGTGACAGACCCTTATATTGACGCCGGCTCCGGCAAAATGGTTGTTACTCTTAGCGCTCCGATTCTGGACGACAGCGGCAAGCTGATCGGCGTGGCGGGTGCGGACATTTCCATTGAGCAAATCACGAAGGAACTGAAAGATTTCAACTACAGGGGCAGCGGATTTGCGCTGCTGGTCAACAAGACGGGCACCTTCATGTACCACCCGAACAGCGACTATATCCTGCTTAAGAAGATCGGCGAACTGGGTGCGGACTGGAAAGCGGTCGGCGACAAAATGGTACAATGGGGCGCAAATGTTATGAAGACGGATATTGACGGCCGCTCCAATTATGTTTCTTATGCTCCCGCAGTAGACCATCAATGGGCGGTAGCGCTTGTCGTGCCTTCGGGGGACGCGGAGAGCGCCCTGAAAACTTTCCAGCTTATTTTCATTTTGTCGATTCTGGCTTCGATTGTCATTCTGGGCCTCCTGCTGTATTTCGTTTCCGGCAGTCTTTTGAAGCCGATTCCGGTCTTGACCTCCGCCTTCGGGGCCGCGATGAACGGGGACCTGTCGGTACGAGCCAATTTCAAGGCCGTAGGGGAAATGAAGCTTTTGGCCATGGGCTTTAATGAAATGATCTCCTCCCAGCAAATTATGATTGGAGAAATCATGCGAACCTCGCGCAGCATTTCGAGTGCGGTGGAAAATACGGAGAAAAATATCTTCGCTCTGGACGAGAACATTGCGGACGTGTCCGCCACGACCGAAGAATTATCGGCGGGAATGCAGCAAACGGCTGCCTCCATGGAGGAAATGAACGCCAGTACGCTGGAGATCGAGAGCGCCATTAATAACATCGCCTTGAAGGCGCAGGAAGGCGCAGGGTCGGCCAGGGAGATCAATGAGCGCGCCGAGCGGCTTAAGCAGTCGGCCATCGAGTCCCGCCAGGCGGCGGACCGGCTCTACGGGCAGAGCGAAGAGAAGCTTCGGAACGCGATCGAGCAGTCCCGGTCGATCGAACAGATCAAGGTTCTGACGAAAGCTATACTGGAGATTTCCGCGCAGACGAACCTGCTGTCGCTGAACGCCTCCATCGAGGCGGCGCGGGCTGGAGAAGCGGGGCGGGGATTCGCCGTGGTCGCTGAGGAAATCCGCAAGCTGGCGGAAAATTCCCGGGAGGCCGTAGGAGAAATTATGCAGGTCACTGGCTCGGTTGTTACGGCGGTGGGCAGTCTCGTCGAAGGGGCAGAGGATATCCTGCAATTTGTGGACAAGCAGGTCCTGCACGATTACGACGCCATGCAGCAGACGGGCTCACTGTACAGTGAAGACGCCAAGTATGTAGAAGATCTGGCGACGGATTTCAGCGCCACTACGGAGGAACTGCTTGCCTCTATCCAAAATATGCTGAGCGCCATCAGTGAAACGACGATAGCCACGAACGAAGGCGCCGAGGGCGCGGGCAGCATTGCCGAAAGATCGGAGCAGATTATCAGCCAATCCAGCGGCATTGTGACGGAGATGGAAGAGATCCGGCAGAGCGCGTCGGCGCTGCTGAATACTGTGTCCCGTTTTAAGGCATAAACTGTAAATCATTGCGCCAGCATCGTTCGGCCCCGGCGATTACTAAACGCCGGGGCCGTTTTTGCGCCCCCAATGCTTGAAAAATTTCCGCCGGGGGAGTATGTTACAAGAAGGCTACGAAATGCTAACAAGATAGTGAAGCGAGGAGAATTCATGAAGGAAAGCGACAACCGGATCGTGGGGCTGGAAGACATCGTGCGGGCGCATCACATGCTGCGGGAAGTCATTGTCCGGACTCCGCTGCAGCGCGACGCGGTGCTGTCGGCCAAGTACGATTGCAATGTATATTTAAAGCGCGAGGACCTTCAGGTCGTGCGCTCATTCAAAATCCGCGGGGCTTACAATATGATCCGCAGCCTGTCCGAAGAGGAAAGAAACCGGGGGATCGTCTGCGCCAGTGCGGGCAACCATGCGCAGGGCGTCGCCTTCTCCTGCCGTGCGCTCGGTATTCACGGCAAAGTGTATATGCCCAGCACCACTCCCAATCAGAAGGTGAAACAGGTTCGGCGGTTCGGCGGTGATTATGTCGAAGTGGTGCTCAAGGGAGATACGTTCGACGACGCCTACGAAGAAGCGATGCAGGCCTGCGTTGAGCACGGCATGACGCTCATTCATCCGTTCGACGAGCCCAAGATCATTGCCGGCAACGGAACGATTGCGATGGAAGTGATGGAGAGTATGAGCGAACCGGCCGATTTTGTGTTCGTGACGATCGGCGGCGGAGGGCTGGCGGCGGGCGTGGGTTCCTATGTGAAGACGGTCAGCCCTTCTACCAAGGTTATCGGCGTGGAGCCGTCGGGAGCTGCCTCCATGAGCGAGGCGTTCAAGCGGGGAGAGGTCGTTACGCTGCCGGAAATCGACAAGTTCGTCGACGGCGCGGCGGTGAAGCGGGTTGGAGGACTTACGTACGATATCTGTTCCCGCGCGCTGGACGACATCGTCAAGGTGCCGGAGGGCAAGGCCTGCACAGCGATATTGGAGCTGTATAACGAGAATGCCATCGTGGTGGAGCCGGCAGGCTCGCTGCCGGTCGCGGCACTGGACCTGTACCGAGATCAGATCCGGGGCAAGACGGTCGTCTGCATCGTGAGCGGCGGCAATAATGATATCGACCGGATGCAGGAGATTAAAGAGCGCTCGCTGATCTATGAAGGATTGAAGCATTATTTTATGATTAACTTCCCCCAGCGGGCGGGCGCGCTGCGCGAATTTTTGTCAGAGGTGATCGGTCCCGAGGACGATATTACCCGGTTTGAATATACGAAGAAGAACGACAAGGAGAACGGTCCGGCCCTCGTCGGCATCGAGCTGCTGTCCAAGGAAGCCTACGAGCCGCTTCTTGAGCGGATGAAGCTCAAGGGCGTGGATTATGTAGAACTGAACAAGGACTTGAATCTGTTCAATATGCTGATCTAGTCATTAGCATGCACAAACAGCCCCGCGGAAAAGTCCGCGGGGCTGTTCTGACTGGATGAAGAGGGGAAGCTCCTGTTTCCAGCTTGGGCATTGACCATGTCCATTTCAACAACCGTAACGTCAGGATCGATAATCCCGAATGTAAAATGTCAACCATATTTGTGGAGCTTAGTCACGACAAGAAAAGAGAAACCGAAAAGAAACTCCAGGGGCTATAAAGCCTATTCAGATAGCTTTGTATTTATCGCCCCATTGATCGTTTCTCAGAGATGGACGTTTGCGGGTAGGCGGACAACTCCTGAGGCGCCGCCTGCCTGCGGTATAGCTCGATTTCATCGGTCAGCTTGTAGTCATGCTCCTTCGCCAGCTTCATGAAGCCGTCCAGCTTCTCCAGATAAGCGCTTTTGCCGGTGCTCTTGGCCAGAATCATGCCGTAGGCTTTCTGCGCTTCCAGATCCATCTCCTGATTGTCGTAATGAAACAGCGGCGTGTTGTTCAGGCCATAGAACGTATCGGTCTCGTACATCCGGTACAGCTGCTTTACGGTCCCCAAACGGTTGGACCGGGGATAATCGGCAATGAAGGCTTCCTGAGCCAACGCTCGGGATACCACCTCGGCCCAGGCAATGACAAGACCATTATCCTTGTTGGACGGGAAATTCGATTCGACTGCCATAATGGAAATATAGTCGCGTATGTCACCTGTGACATACGACTTGTATTTCCGATAAGCGTCATAATCGATAACCGGGAAGAACGAACCTTCGGCGGTCTCCAGCTTGTATCCGCATGCTGCGGCCCGCCGCAGCATCAGACGCAGGTTCACATTCTTCGTCTTGTCCGCCAGCTGCGCAAAACGGTCTCCAGGCTCATAAATATCCGTCAGCTTGCGCTGAACTACGGAATTGTAAAATTTATCTTCCCAAGCTGGCAGCGCGGCCTTTTGGGCATTTTCAAGCCTAAGAGTCATGATCGCAGCCCGATAAGAACCGACCGCGTACATATTGGCGTTTAGGTAAGAGATTGCCTCAGGCAGCTTGTTCGGGGACAGGAGCAGCGGCAGCGAAGCTTTGTAGACGGCTTCCGCATGGCTTGTGCCCGCCGTAATGGACGCCGCCGCGGTTGTTCCCGCAGAGGAAGAGCCGGCGCCAAGGACGGAGACCGGTTCGGCTATCGTGAACAGCAGTGTAAGGACGGAGGCCAAGGCAGCCGTCAAAATAGAATGTTTCTTAGTCAATTGAACTCCTCCAGTCTATGCATGAGGCAGAGGTTATTTGCGGCGGAACAACAGTCTCTGGCCGATCAGCCCTGCCGTGAATACAATCAGGCTGACCCACGGGGATAGGGGGAACGTCGGCAGCCATTTGCCGAGAAGAAGACCGGCGGTAACGATGATAACGGCGACGGCGACATAGGTGCCGAGAGACTTCAAATCGAATTTTCCGGCCTTGGGCGCGTCGTCTTCCGACAAGGAACCGAGCCATTTCATAATCAGTCCCACAAAAATAATCGATCCCAAGCCGACGCCGATTAACGTAAACAGGCTGATTTGTCCGAACATGCCGGCGGTTCCCGTAAACCATAGGGAGATCAGGCCGCCGGCCGCTAGAACCCCGAACAGCCAGGTCAGGGCAACCCAGGGAATCATGAGCACTATTTTTTGCCTGCTAAACGCAGGGCGTTCGGGTGTTTCATCCATGATCTTTCTAAAATATTCTTCGGGTTTGTCCCCGAATACCTGCTTCGCGTTTTTCCCCCGGGCCTGGGCTTCGAGCAGGGTATGGGCGGCTTCCAGCAGAAGCTCTTCCGTGCGCAGCTTATCGATCCGGCTTGCCCGCAGCGCGATAATCATATCCTCCATATAGGAGCGGTTGAAGGGCGTCATTTGTTCCCGCAAACGGTTATTTTCTTTAATCATATCTTTCACTTTCATGCTCTTAACGCCAACCTCCGTGTGATGAATCGGTTTGTCTCCACTACCCAAAGTATACGGCCCCGCCGGCGGACAGTGCAAGGATATGCGCTTTGCGGCTGCTTCCGCGCCTCAGCTCCAGGCTTCGACCATCAGTCAACGGAGCGGGCATTGCTGCAAGCGCCGGTCTCCTGCGTGTATAAACGCATCTGAACGGTTAACACTGATAGGACGCCGCGGAGGCGGCGATAACGGCAAAAGGAGGATGCTTTATGGAGCCCGTGAATCCAAGCGGCATGGAAGAGAATGCGGGGAGCGGAACCGCGCCCCGGAACGGTATCACCGATTGGGGAGGCTCGGACGGGTTCAGTCTATTGAACTCAGCCGCCGACGCTCCAAGGGAAAAGCTTCAGAGCACGGAAGCCGGACAAGAGACCGGCGATGCCTCCGACAGCGGCTATGAATAATCAACATTAGGTTGTTTGCGATATTTTGCCCATGAATAGTCTCTCCTTAAAGAGCGCACACTGACTGTTGAACGGCGCCTGAGAAGGTTCGCTCAAAAGAAAGGCGGGATGAAACGTGGAACAACGGCGTGACAAGGCGGGGAGTGGGCAGCCGAAGAAGAACCCTGCGGAAGAAATGTCGGTCGGTCATGCGGAATTGCCCGAGGAGTGCTCGGCCAGCTTATGGGAATGCGCCCCCGGCGCTCCTGAGGAGTGGCTGAAGGGCTGGGAAGGCAGACAAGAAACGCACGACATGTTCAAATACAGCTACGAATAGCTGGCCGTTTAAGGACGGACGTCCCGTGAAGACCCTTTTTGTCCTTCAGGATAAAAGGGGTCTTTTCTATTGACAACAGCAGGATGCAGGGGGTAAGATGAGTATATATAATTCATACTAAATTAATCGGATTTATGTGAAATTGAATATACAATGAAGTTGGAATAAACAATGTACAGGGAGGATTCTCGTATGGAACGGGCTATCGTCATCAGACATAATCAAGAGGAGCTGACCGCCAGCATTCACTATCCGTCAAAGGTGCAGGGAGCGACCGGACGGTGTAAGGACCGGGTCCCGCTCGCCGTCATCTGCCACGGGTTCGTCGGCAGCCGTATCGGTGTGGATCGTCTGTTCGTCAAGGCCGCCCGCGAGCTGGCGAAGGACGGCTATATGGTGATCCGCTTTGATTATATCGGCTGCGGTGAAAGCAGCGGCAGCTACGGCAGCGAAAGTCTGGAATCCATGATCGCGCAGACTCGGACTGTGCTTGATTACGGCCTGAGCTGCACCGATGTCGATCCGACTCGTGTGACGCTGATCGGGCACAGCCTGGGCGGAGCGGTAGCCCTGCTGACGGGAGTCCGCGACCGCCGGGTGAAGACTCTGGTGATGTGGTCGGCGGTCGGGTATCCTTTCAATGATATCGTCAAAATCGTCGGGCGCGAGGCTTACGACATGGCGGTGAAGACGGGCTCGGCGGATCATGCGGGTTATGCCTTCACCCCCGTATACTTCAATTCGCTGGCCGAATTTCAGCCTTTTCAGGAAGCCGACAAATTCAGCGGCGATGTGCTTCTGGTTCACGGTACCTCCGACGAAGTCATCCCGGTGGATTATGCCTTCCTGTATCAGAAGCTGTTCTGGAAACGTCCGGAAGGCCGCTGCGACAAAGAGATCATATTCCAGGCCAATCACACGTTCTCCTCGGGCGACGCGCAGTCCCAGGTCATCGGAGCAACGCGGGAGTGGATGAACCGGCAGGAGCAAATCCAGCAGGAATGGCAGAACTGGATGATATAGGGCAGGGCGGTATGCTCGCAATAGCAGGCAAGAAGCGGTAAAATAAAGATGCAGACCACATACTGGTTACGGAGGTAGGCATCGATGAAAATACCGGCATTTTTTATCGCGCACGGTTCCCCGCTGCTCGCCCTCGAGGATAACGAATATACCCGCTTTCTGGAGCGGCTCGGCGCAGATTTACCCAGGCCCCGGGCTATTGTCGTCTTCTCGGCGCATTGGGACAGTCCGCATCAGCTGCTTACGGCCGACGAGCATTACGAAACGCAGCATGATTTCTACGGCTTTCCGGAAGATATGTACCGGCTGACTTATCCTGCTCCGGGAGATCCCGAGCTGAGCCTGCGGATTCGTGAGTTGTTCACGAGCCATAACCTGCCCCACCAGCCCGTGTTGGGCAGGGGGCTTGATCATGGGGTCTGGGTAATTTTGAAGAAAATGTTCCCGCAGGCCGACATCCCGGTTGTCGCGCTGTCCGTCGATTCCCTGCGCTCCCCGAAGGAGCAGTATGAGATTGGGCGAATGCTTTCGCCTCTCAGAGAGGAAGGCGTGCTGTTCATCGGCAGCGGAGGTCTTGTCCATAATCTTCGGCTGCTTATCAACAGCGATCAGCCCGGAGAATGGGCGCTGAAATTCGACGCCTGGATTGCGGAAGCGCTGGAGTCCTGGAATCTTCAGGAGCTGTTCAATTACGACAAGAAGGCGCCTCACGCCAGGGAAGCGGTCCCGTCCTACGGCAAAGAGCATTTTGTCCCGCTATTCTACGTTTTGGGAACGGCGGCCAAAGGCACGAAGGCGCAGCGGATGTTTCAGGCGTACCAATACGGAACACTTAGCCTGAACTGCTGGAAATTCGAATAATATAATAGATGATTGAAAGCTATGCTGAACAGTAACCCGTAAGATGAACACTTGAAAAAGTGATTCTCTTACGGTTTTTTTTGTTGCGGATTTTCAGAAGTGGTTCCGTCTCTATCCGGTTTATGGAATACTTTACCTCCACAGCTTTACAAAGCTTGAAGCCCCCGTTAATCCTCGGTAAACAATCTGACGTTAAAGTTGGTTTTGTGGGACCGATCCCACGTTATTTCATAAGAGGGGAGGCGTATGATGCTGCTGAACGTGAGCGGACAGCTTGCTCCTATTGATACCAAGCATCATATCACACATAAATTTCGGTTGGACAAGCCTGCTGCAGCCATCCAAATTCGGTTCGCCTACGAGCCCAAGCTACTGGAGGACGACGGACAGGCCATGGATTTAATTATGCAATCTATCGACTCCTATATTGCTCCTGAGTATCAGAGCCCGGTCCGGGAAGGCTGGAAACGATTTTTGCCGCTCAAAAATCTCCTCACCCTGTCGATAGACGATCCTAACAGATATAGAGGCGCGTGTCACAGACATGATGCGGAACAAAGTCTTTTTCTGTCGGAACAGGAAGCGTCCGAGGGACTATTATCCGGGAAATTGGCTTTAGGAGAGTGGAGCGTTACGATCAGCGTTCACTCCGTCGTAACGGAACATTGCTCTTATGAATTGTCAATTTGGACGGAGGAGGCGGATACGGCATGAGATGGCTGGCTTCCGAACTTCATACACATACCTTTCACAGCGACGGCAGACAGTCACTGCTGGAACTGGCTTCAGGTGCGGCGAAGCTGGGCTTCGACTGCATCGCGCTTACCGATCATAATACGATGTCGGGGCTTGGAGACAGTGAGCTAATCGAGCGGGAAACGGGTGTCGTCATCATACCGGGCATGGAGTGGACGACCTTCTACGGGCATATGGTAACGATCGGCCTGCAGGATTTTGTGGATTGGCGCAAGACGGGACAGTCTGAGATTCACGAAGGAATCTCCATGGTTCACGGGCGGGGCGGGCTTGCCGGAATGGCGCATCCTTTTCGGATCGGAAATCCCGTCTGTACCGGTTGTTACTGGGAATATGAAATCAAAGATTGGAACGACCTTGATTACATCGAAGTGTGGTCGGGAACGTTCGCATCCGTCAAGCCCGAGAATCGGCGGGCCTTCGCTTTGTGGACGGACCGGCTGAACGCCGGTATCCGCATCGCGGCTACATCCGGACGGGATTGGCATGAGCAGGCGAACACGGACGAGCCTCTCTCGGTCACTTATCTGGGACTGGACGACGAGCCGGGAACTATCTCGCAAAAAGCGGTTCGGGCGCTTGCGCAGGGGAGGGTCTCCGTAACGGTCGGTCCGCTGGTAACGATGGAGGCAGAGGCCGCCGGCGCATTGTACAGTATCGGCGAATCGGTCTCCGTGCGAAATGAAGCAGACACAATTCAACTCCATGTGAAGCTCGACTTTTCCGTTAGACAGACGTTGTGGGAACTGCCGAAACAGGATTTTACGTTAAAGATTATGGGTAATTCGGGCACACTCGCACAATGCGCCGCAGGTTCCGCCGATCAGCTCTACGGGTTCAGCATCCCGGCATACGGGTTGATCTGGGCGAGGGCCGAATTATGGGGAGTTGTAAAAGGCGTGCGAACGATGATCGCTTTTACGAATGCCACTTACTTTGATACCGTCTCTACTAAAATAAGGGGGATGAAAGAGTGAATGCTGTTCCGCTTGTTACCGCGCATACCGGATGTATGAATACGCCCGATAACTCTCTGCTCTCGATCGAGACGGGTCTTGCGAACGGTGCGGATATTATTGAAGACGACATTCGGGTTACCCGCGACGGCGTACCCGTGCTCAGCCATGATAATGAGGTCCGCCTCGCAGACGGCTCCGTGGGCAGCCTTTCCCAAATGACGATTTCGGAGCTGAATGAGAGTCTTTCCATTCCGATCGTCAAGCTGGAGCAGGCTTTGCATTTAGTGCGGTGTGCTGGGAAGACGATGAATCTCGACCTGAAGACGGATGACTGCCTTGAGCCGGTATCCGAGTTGGTTGAACAGCTTGGCATGATCGACCGCACATTTCTATCGGGCTGCGAGGTAGACAGGGCCCGCAAAGCCAAGCATAGCAACTCTAGATTGCGTAAGCTTCTCAATGTGGATGCCAGCCTGTTTCTTGCCCGGAGCTATACTGAAGCCGTCTTGCAGACACTTCAAGATGCTGAAAGCGCCGGCTGCTTCGGAATTAACGTACCTTACCGTTTAGTCGAATCGTATCTGCTGGAGAAGGCGGCTGAATACGGGTTTCAAATCTACATCTGGACTGTTGATCGGGAAGAAGAGATGAGACTATACGCGGCTATGGGCGTGCATTCCATCACTACAAGAAACGTTGCCGACCTCGTTCGGGTTAAAAAGGAAATGTTGGCGGAAGGAAGTTGACCGTGGGCTATAACATAAAAGAAATCGCCTCATTGGCAGGCGTCTCCAAATCGACTGTTTCCAGAGTGATCTCGGGCTCCGGCTACGCCAGTCAGGAAGCGCGCGAACGCGTAATGAAGGTGATCGAAACACTGCAATACAAGCCGAGCGCGGTGGCGAGAGCGATGGTGGCGCAGCGGACACACAATATCGGCGTTATCATTTTCCGGGAGCAGCAGCCAATCGTGTCCCATCCGCTGTATGGAAAAATTGTTGACGCCATCCTGATGGCCGCCGGGGCAAAGGGCTATTCCGTGTTCCTTACCACCGACCATGAGATGTCGCTGCGTTCCACCGATTTTATGCTGGAAAAGCGGGTTGACGGATTAATTCTGATCAGCCGGCTTCGTCAAAATGTCATTGATTACGTAAAATCATTCAATATTCCGTATTTGATGGTCAACGGATCGACAGACGATCCGGAAGTCGTTCAGATCGTAAGCAAGGACGAAGAAGGAGGGGAGCGCGCCGCCTCTTACCTGTACCAGCTCGGGCATCGTCAAATCTTTGTAATCGCTGGTCCGCAGGAGCACAGAAGCCATAATTTACGACTGAAAGGTTTTTGCAGCAGTATGGAAAGATTGGGCAACAGCGGAGGACTGACTGTAGTTTCCTCGCCGGAATCCAGCTTTGATATGGGCTACCGGGTCATGCTGGAGCATTGGGACTTTTTCATGCAGGGAGCCTATACGTCTTTATTCGCAACGAACGACATGCTAGCTCTCGGAGCAATGAAGCTTCTGGCCGAGAGATCGGTCCGGGTACCTGAGCAAATCGCAGTTATGGGCTTTGACGATATCGATTTCGCTTCCATGTATTCTCCTTCGCTGACAACCGTGAGGGTGGAGAAGGATAAAATGGGACAGGATGCGATATGGATGCTGGACCGGTTGATCCGGAAGGAAGACGGCCTCCCCAAGCTGAACGAGTATGCGAGCGAACTGATTATTCGACAGTCTACCTAATGCCGCGTATGCTTTACCGTTTATGTAATTTCGGATAATACTGCTCAAATACTAAGAAATTAAAATAAACATGGGAACGGTCTCACATTGAGACATTCATCCCGGAAAGGAGCTTTACAGGGACATGAGTTGGTACTTTAGAGCCATCGGTTTTCGGAAAATATTCGAGTTCCTGCTGCTTGTCGCTTTTGTCGTCTTCTTCGTCGGCCCGCTCTTGAATCTCGCCGTGCTTGCTTTCAGCAGCAAGTGGAATTATCCCGACCTGCTGCCGCGGCAGTGGTCCTTGCAGTGGTGGCGCTTCGTACTCCAGGAGGAGGATATCGCCAAATCCATCGGACTTTCGTTTCTGATCGCCGCGTTAGTTACGGCATTGTCCATCGTCATTTGCATCCCGGCCGCTTATGCCTTTGCCCGAATCCGATTCCCGCTGAGCCGCTTCTTTCTGTTTTCCTTTCTGCTAACGCACGCTTTTCCAAAAATGGGGCTGTATGTCTCGATTGCCGTCCTTTTTTATAAACTGGGGCTAATGAATACGCTGCTCGGCGTAGTCCTGGTTCATATGATTAACGTTCTGATGTTTATGACCTGGATTCCGACGGCAGCCTTCCGAAATGTTCACACCGCCCAGGAAGAATCGGCGAGGGATGTGGGGGCAACGCCGTTCCGCGTATTCCGCAGTATTACGCTGCCGATGGCGATGCCGGGTATTCTGGTCGCTTCCATCTTCACTTTTCTGAACTCTTTGGACGAAGCCCAGGGCACTTTCCTGGTCGGTATTCCCGATTTCAAGACGATGCCGATCGTCATGTACTCGATAATCGCCGATTTTCCCAGCAGCGCCGGCGCCGTATTCTCAATCATTCTTACCGCTCCGACCATTATTCTGCTGTTAGCCGCCCAGCGTTTTGTCAGCGCGGATATTATGGCCAGCGGTTTCCAAGTTAAATAACAGTCCCGGGACAATAACCGGATTAATATCCGGATCACGGAGGAATTACATGAGTACACAGCTTTCGATTCGCAATTTGACCAAACGTTACAAGACGGGTGAGGGCGTAACCGATATTTCGCTCGACGTTAAAAAAGGTGAATTGGTCACCCTGTTAGGCCCTTCCGGCTGTGGCAAAACAACAGTGCTGAGAAGCATCGGCGGCTTTCTTGAGCCCGATTCGGGCGAAATTATGATTGCAAGCCGGAATGTGGTCAAGCTCCCCCCGGAGAAACGGCCAACCTCGATGGTCTTTCAGGGATACAATCTGTGGCCGCATATGTCCATCTACGAAAATCTCGCATTCGGGCTCAAAATTCGCAAGACGCCCAAAGCGGAAATCAAGAGCGCCGTTGAGGATGCGCTTCGGCTTGTGCGGCTGCCCGGCGTGGAGAAGAAGTTCCCCAGCCAGCTTTCGGGCGGACAGCAGCAGCGAATCGCCGTCGCCAGATCCTTACTGCTGAAGCCCGAGGTATTGCTGCTGGACGAGCCTTTCTCTGCGCTGGATGCCAAGCTTCGTCATGAGATGAGGGAAGAGCTGCGCGAGATTCAGACGGAGACCGGCCTGACGATGGTATTCGTCACTCATGACCAGAAGGAAGCCCTGTCTCTATCCGACCGGATCGTCGTGATGAATCAGGGGAATATCGAGCAGATCGCGGCGCCTCAGGATATATACGATTCGCCGGATACGCTGTTTGTCGCTCAGTTTATCGGCAAAATGAACTTTTTGGAGGGGGTGGTGGAAGAGGACAAGCTGCGAATAGGAGGTTTGGTCTTTCCGAATACGAAACGTCTTGCGGGGTCAATCGTCATCGCCGTCAGGCCGGAAGATGTCATGATAGGTCTGGATTCCGGAGACGGAGACGGCTTGAATGGAACAATCAAACAAATGATGGTGCTCGGCCATTATGCCGAGGTGTCGGTTGAACTTGACGGGCACGGCACCATTCGGGCGTTTCAGCCGAGAGATAAGGTGAAGGAACTTTCGATGGGTCAACATGTGACCGTCGCTTTTGCCAAAGTGATCGCATATCCGAACAAGTAAGGACAAACAAGGGAGGAAATTTTACATGTTTCGTATGAAAAAACGTTTCACTATGCTGTCGGCGCTGGCATTGTCGTTCGCGGTTCTGGCAGGCTGCGGCAGTGCGGCGAATAACAATTCAGCGAGCTCCGCCGCAAATTCCAATTCCACAGCAGCAAGCAATTCCGCCTCTTCCGCACCGGTAGAAATTCAATTTTATTTTACAGGTTCCCAGAACGTAAAAACCCTGTGGGATGAACTCACGCCCATGTTCGAGGAAAAAAATCCGGACGTTAAGGTGAAGCTCGTGTACATTCCCTCCGGTACCGGCGCCCAACCGACCTATGACCGTATTTTGGCCGCCAAGCAAGCAGGCAAGGGATCGGGCGATATTGACCTCTATGAAGACGGTCTGCCTTTCGTCACCAGAGGCCAGGATGATGATCTCTGGGATACACTGAGCACAAGCTCCGTTCCAAATCTCGCAAAAGTAAACTCAAAAACGATGGAAGATGTTGCGAACCTAGCGGTGCCTTACCGCTCATCAGCCGTCGTACTTGCTTATAACAGTGAGAAGGTGACTGCGCCTCCGACCACGCTGGACGAGGTATTTGACTGGATTAAGAAGAATCCCGAGCGCTTTGCTTATAACGACCCTTCCACCGGGGGCTCCGGCAGTTCCTTCGTAACGACGACCCTTTATAAAGATCTGCCTGAAGATGCGATTCATAGCGACGATCCGGCCATTGAGAAGGATTGGGCCAAAGGCTTTACGACGCTGAAGGAACTCGGCCCTTACCTGTACGGAAAAGGCATTTACCCGAAAAAGAATCAAGGCACGCTTGATCTGCTGACGAGCGGAGAGGTGGACATGATCCCCGCCTGGTCCGACATGGTGCTTGAACAGCTGGATAAAGGCCAACTGCCGACAACGACCAAAATGCAGCAAATTACACCGGGCTTCAATGGCGGACCGACCTATCTGATGGTGCCGAAGCTGTCCGAGAAGAAAGAAGCGGTCTATAAATTCCTGGACTTTGTTCTGTCGCCCGAGGCGCAGGCTGTCATGGTGAAGACGATGCACGGCTTCCCGGGAATCGAGCTGACGAGCATGCCGCAGGATATTCAGGATTCTTTTAAAGGCGTTTCGGAAGGCTTCCGTAATTTCAACGTCGGCGAGCTCAGTAAAGAGATCAACAAACGCTGGCAGAGCGACGTGGCAGCCCAATGAGGAAAGAAGTGAAAATGGGGATATTCGGACTTTGTCTGGTTATCCCCTCCTTTCTCTTGCTGTCGGTGATCGTAGTTATTCCGATTATATTATCTTTCATAGAAAGCCTTCGGGATGAATCCGGCGGTTATGGCCTCAGCCGTTATGTGTATTTGTTTACCGACGCGGGGATGCGGGCAAATATCGTGTTTACCCTTCAGGTGACGATTGTTTCCTGTGTGATTGTGCTGGCGGTCAGCTACGCATTGGCGGTATACATGCGCTTCAGTACCGGCAGGCTGGTTGATTTAATCCGCAAAACCTATATGATTCCGATATTTATTCCCGGGGTTATCGCAACCTACGGCTTGATCAACCTTCTGGGGAACCACGGCTGGCTGTCCCGATGGTTGCTGTTGTTCGGAGGAACGCTTCCGCGCATTATTTTTGATCAGAAGGGCATTATCATTGCGAATCTCTGGTTCAATATCCCGTTTACGGCAATGCTGCTCAGTTCGGCGCTGGCGGGAATCCCGAATGCGGTCATAGAGAGCGCCAAAGATATCGGGGCGGGCCGGTTGCGTATCTTTTTCCGGATCATACTTCCGTTATCGTACAAAACGTTTCTCGTTGCGGTCACCTTCGTATTCATGGGTGTCATCGGTTCGTTTACCGCTCCGTTCCTGGTCGGTCCGAATGCTCCCCAAATGCTCGGCGTTTCGATGGAGCAGGTATTCAGCGTCTTCCAGGAGCGCGAACAGGCTGCGGCGATTTCATTCTTCACGTTCCTGCTGTGCTCGCTGCTAGGTTACTTCTATATCCGTTCTATGGTTAAAGAAGAGACGGTCAGGCCATGATTGAAATCTATACGCATGAATGGAAGTCGGTCAGCGCGAAATTGGCCGGGGCGATGCGGGATGGAAAAGTTACCGTCCAGGAAACATGCGCCACTATCATTCCCGTGCTAGATCTGATGCGCAGCGTATTTCCGGATGACGCCGAAATCCCGGCAAGGCAGGGAGAATACTATCATCTCGACGGGCAGCTCCGCCGGGCGGGACAAGCCTATCGGAGGGCGCTGGAGCTTGAACCCCTCCTTATGCTTACGGAACGGGAAGCCGCCGCGATCCGCCGCCATTGCCCGCTGCTGCTCACAACCGAGGCGGAATGCTTTCCCCTGAAGGATATCGCAGCCGTCCATCATCCCGCGAAGCCGCTCATTGGTTATCATCTGTTCTGGGAGGATGATTTCGACTTTCCGGATGATTATGAGCCTTGCGATCACGAAGAGATATGGGTGGAGTACGATCCTGCCGAGGAGACGGTCACCCAGGTTATGACGTTCTTCCACAGCTCGGTAATCTCCTCGGAGGAGGCTGTACAGGAAGCCAGGGAGCATGGGGAACGGCCGATTATCCGAATCGAGTGGGGGAAACACGGGTCGCTGCTCAAAGGTTGGGAAACAATCGACATTCCAATGAAGAACATGACCATGCAGGATTGGATGCGGCAAACGTATGAGCATGTGAAGGCGGGCGGGCGCCTGCCGGACCATCCGCTGAAGCGTTTTTGGCCGCGGGGGTACGAAGGCTCCTACGAGTCTTATATTGAATTCCCGGTTCCGGTCGATCCGCTGCTTTATTTGGATCGCAAGCCGCTTATGTTCAAGTCGCTCCATGCGAATGCGGTTTTGTTTACACAGGCCATCCCCTATAATTTTCACCCGAAAATGGAATGGCCGGACCGGTTCGCCCGGGCATTACTGGATTAGGGAACACCGGATTTGCACTTAAACAGGCACTGCCGTGCCGCCCGCAGATGATGAAATCATGCATCGCGGGAGGATGACGGCGGTGCCTGTTTATTCATTACGGTTGTTGTAATACCCTGGTCTGTTCTATTATAGGGGGGTCCCCGTAAAGTACCGGAGTATACTACATAGCCAGCTCTTCACATTGGGGATTATATGAAGGGTAGGCATGACTTGAATAAGGAGGGACTCACCCTTTTATGATCAATCGTACTCATTCCCTGCTGCTCGGCAGCATTCTGCTGGCTTCGCTTCTGCTCTCCGCCTGCGGTCCGCAAGATGAAGGCGGCAGCGTTCTACCTACGGCTGAACCTGTTATCGCCACTCCGCAGCAGACCGCTTCGGCCGAGCCGTCGCCCGCCACCAACCCATCAGCTGTGGCCCTGTCAGGACTCACCGGCCTTCCGGTCACAGAATCGCCGCTTCCCCGGCCGCTTGCCGTGATGATCAACAATGCTCCGCCCGCCCGTCCCCAATCGGGACTGACCCGGGCCGACATCTTGTACGAGGTACTGGCCGAGGGGGGCATAACACGGCTGATCGCGATTTATCAGAGCCAATCGGGAATAGATAAAATCGGGCCGGTCCGCAGCATTCGTCCGTATTTGATCGATATCGGCGAGTCTTATAGCGGCGTTACCGTACATGCTGGCGGCAGTCCGGCTGCTTATGCCATTTTGCAAAGCGGGAAGAAGGACGATATGGACGAGATTGGCCGGGCCGGCGCCTATTTCTGGCGGGACAAGGACCGTAAGGCGCCCCATAATCTGTACACGAGCGAAGAGAAGCTCCGGAAAGGAGCGGAGAAGCTCGGATACGCCGGAGCGGTGAATGTTCCCGACTATACGTTTACCGATCCGGATTATGTGCCGATAGGCGGAGAAGCCGCCGCCGGTTTCAATGTGCATTTTCTGCTCAAAAGCTATGCGGTCGATTACAAGTACGATTCCGCTTCGCGCACCTATGCAAGATGGGTTAACGGGAAGCCGCATCTGGACCGGGATAACGGCCTGCCGGTTGAAGCCGCCAACGTGATCGTTATGGGCGCCGACCATACCGTGCTTGACAATGCCGGACGGCTGTCCATCAATCTGGAATTGGGCGGGGAGGCGCTGCTGTTCCAGCGGGGCCAAGTCATCCAAGGAAGATGGGCCCGCAAAGCCGGCGATGTCGTCCGCTTTGTGCAGGACGGGAAGGAAGCGGCGATGTATCCGGGGATTACCCATATTTTAATTGTGCCGAATACCCCTTCTTTTGACAGTCACGTATTGATATCGGCGTCCTAGTACCCATTTCGTTCCAGTCATTCCGAAGATAGCGCATTCTTTCGTAACATTCGACAAACTATTACCTGCGATGTAAAAAAGTTCGCCGGTTTTGCTATCTATCCTTCCTGACGATATGTTAAGATAACAAAGGTCGTCATTCAATTTAATACTGCGTTTACATTTGAATGCTACCGCCGTTCCAAGGAACTTTATGTAAAGGAGTTTATAATATGAAGTTGAGAAAAAAGGACATCTTCTTCGAGACGCTTGAGAATATGGCTGACACGATCGTACAGGCTGCCGATTATTTTGCCCAGCACCTTTCCGATCTGAGCGATCTGGAGCTGTTTGCCGTAGAGATGAAGAAATACGAATCCCAGTGTGACACCTATACGCACACGATAATCAAAGAGCTGAACAAGACATTCATAACCCCGCTGGAGCGTGACGATATTATGGCGCTGACCACGAGCATGGATGATGTCATCGACGGACTTGATTCTTCCGCTACCCGTTTCTATATGTACAATATGACTGTGACTGACGAGTATATCAGCCAGTTCGCCGAAATTTTGCGCCAAAGCTCCTACGAAATTCAAAAAGCCGTTCATCTGCTGTCCCAGAAGAAATTGCTGGCCATCCGGGAACATACCATCCGGCTGAACGATTTGGAGAACCAGGGCGATGAAGTGCTGCGCCATTGCACGAAGGCATTGTTCGAGCAGGTCAAGGATCCGATTGAGCTGATCAAGCGCAAGGAGCTCTATGAACGGCTCGAAACGACTACGGATAAATGCGAAGACGTAGCGAACATGCTGGAATCAATTATTATGCGCAACTCATAAGGGGCAAGTTACTATGGATACATCTTTATTGGTGCTAGGCATCGTCATATTTCTCGCACTCGCCTTTGACTTTATCAACGGTTTCCATGATACGGCCAACGCGATAGCAACCTCGGTCTCGACCCGGGCGCTTCCGCCGCGGACCGCGATTATTATGGCGGCATGTATGAATTTTGTCGGCGCGATTATTTTTACCGGCGTAGCCAAAAGAATCGGCGGCAGTGTAACTGATCCGACGAAACTGGATAACGGGATCGAGATCGTCATCGCGACGCTTGTGGCTGCGATTATCTGGAACCTGATAACCTGGTGGTTCGGGATTCCTTCGTCCTCTTCCCATGCGCTGATCGGAGCGCTTGCCGGAGCCGTTTACGTAGGGGCGGGCCCGGATCATATCAAATGGAGCGGATTTACGGAAATTGTCGAGGGGCTTATTTTCTCTCCGATTATCGCTTTCGTCATTGGATATATAGTCATGACCATACTCAAATGGATATTTGCAAAGCGAAGTCCGCACACCGTCAACAAAGGCTTCCGTACGATGCAGATTTTGACTGCCGCATTCCAGTCCTTCACTCACGGGACGAATGATGCGCAGAAGGCCATGGGGATCATTACGTTTGCGCTTGTGACCTCCGGCCGTCTGGATACGATGGAAGTACCCCTTTGGGTAAAAATTTCGGCGGCCACCGCCATGGCGCTTGGCACTTCGATCGGCGGCTGGAAGATCATCAAGACGATGGGCACGAAGATTTTCAAAATCGAACCGATCAACGGATTTGCCGCCGATATATCGGCCGCTTCCGTTATTTTCTCGGCGACCCTGCTGCATTTACCGGTGAGTACGACCCACGCGATTACATCCGCGATTCTCGGCGTCGGCTCGGCGAAGCGCTTTTCCGCGGTCAAATGGGGTGTGGCGGGCCGGATTATCGTCACCTGGTTTATTACGATACCGATCAGCGCCGTGCTGGCGGGCATTATTTTCAAAATTCTGTTTTAATTTCTGAAACGGCAGGCATAGAACCGGATCGACAACGTCGATTCGGTTTTTTTGTTAGAAAGTGAAATCAAGAGACTAATGTCATAAAAAGTTACAGCAATCCGATAAAAAACATTAATCAATAGAGAAAGAAAATAAAATATCGCACATTCTGCAAGGGAAATTGCGGTTTTTATGCGAAAGTCATTGTAGGAATTTGTAGTTTTTTATAGTCGTTACAGTAAGGTTGTTCTCAAGTGTTACCATAGCTGACAGAGGTCGTTTTTGAAAGATTTCGAATGTCGGACAACATAGAGCAAGGGGGGGCAGTCGTTGATCGATTTTCATAAGGTAGAGAAGCATTACGGACATTTCCATGTGCTCAAAAGCATCGATCTGCATGTGGATGAAGGGGAAGTGGTCGTCGTGGTCGGTCCGTCCGGCTCCGGCAAGAGTACGATGCTCCGCTGCATCAATCGTCTGGAGACGATCACGAGCGGAGGGCTTACCGTGAACGGCGTTGCCGTCAATGACAAGAAGACCGACATCAACAAAGTGCGGCGGGATATCGGGATGGTGTTTCAGCACTTCAATCTGTATCCGCATAAAAAAGTAATCGACAACATTACGCTGGCTCCGGTCAAGGTGCTGGGCGTATCCAAGACGGAGGCCGAAAAAACGGCCATGTATTATCTGGAGAAGGTCGGCATTGCCGACAAGGCGCAGTCCTATCCGAGTCAACTGTCCGGCGGACAGCAGCAGCGGGTGGCGATTGCCAGGGGGCTGGCGATGAAGCCGAAGATCATGCTGTTCGACGAACCGACCTCGGCGCTTGATCCGGAAATGGTCGGCGAGGTTCTTGACGTTATGCGCGCGCTGGCCAAGGAAGGCATGACGATGGTTGTCGTTACCCACGAGATGGGCTTTGCCCGCGAGGTGGCGGATCGCGTAATCTTTATGGACCAGGGACAGATCGTCGAGGAAGCCGCTCCGGAGCAGTTCTTCGCAAGTCCGCGCGAGGAGCGCACAAGGACTTTTCTAAGCCGGGTATTAAGCCATTAATATAAACAGACACTGGGGAGGAACTAGTAAATGAAAAAGAGCTGGAAGCTGTTAAGCGTAATGATGGTCGTCGCACTGTTCATACTGGCAGGATGCGGCAATAACGGCAACAATGCGGGTGGAAGCAACGCGGCTGCGGGAGAGGGCGGTCTCGCGGCAATTAAAGAGCGCGGCAAACTGCAGGTCGGCGTTAAATTCGACACGAAGCTGTTCGGTCTGAAAGATCCTTCGAGCGGCCAGGTTGAAGGCTTTGACATCGATATCTCTAAAGCGATCGCGAAGCATATTCTCGGCGACGAGAACGCGATTGAGCTGAAAGAAGTAACCTCCAAGACGCGGATTCCGATGCTGAACAACGGTGAAATCGATATGGTCGTTGCGACGATGACGATTACGGAAGAACGCAAGAAAGAGGTTGACTTCTCCGACGTCTACTTCCAAGCGGGACAATCGCTGCTGGTGAAGAAAGGCAGCCCGGTTAAAGGCATCGCCGACATTACGAAAGACTCCACAGTGCTGGGCTCCAAAGGCTCCACTTCGGTCAAAAATATTAAAGAAAAAGTTCCGGGCGTAACCGTGCTGGAATTCGACAACTATCAGGACGCTTTCACTGCACTGAAAACAGGCAAAGGCGACGCACTGACGACGGACGACGCCATTCTGTACGGTATGTCCGCTCAGGATCCGAACTATGAAGTTGTAGGCGAAACGTTCACCGACGAGCCTTACGGTATTGCCGTGCAAAAGGGCAACAGCGAAGTGGTCAAGGCCATCAACGACACATTGGCCGAGCTGAAAACGAATGGTGAATACGACAAAATTTATGAAAAATGGATCGGCAAAGCGCCGGCCAAATAAGTTTATTACCAACGAATTTCTTTGAGCGGCAGGCTCACCGTCTGATGTACATGGGGATGTACAAAGAGGGGATATATACAAAGGGACCGGCTTGAAGCCGGCAGCAGCGAAAGGATGGAACGGGCGCATTCCGCCGGCCATCCTTTCGTGCTTGTCAAAGGGCGCCCGTGAAGAGAGAGCGGGAACAATAATTGATTCGGAACGATTAAGAGCACCGGACTGTACCAATCGCTATATATGAAAAAGGCAGGTGATCAAGATGCAGTTTTCCATTTTGACGGATTATTTCGGCACTTATATGGAGGGATTTCGCGGTACGATTCTTTCCAGCTTGCTGGCGCTGGCCGGGAGCTTTCTGCTGGGTACCCTAATCGCGGTATTCCGCATTTCTACCGTAAGAGCGCTGAGATGGTTCGGGACGGGATACGTTGAGTTCATCCGAAATATTCCGCTCCTGCTCGTCGTCTATATTTTTTATTACGGCCCTTCGGCATTCGGGATGTCTCTGGACGGATTTACTGCCGGCACCATTGGCCTTACGGTGTACACGTCGGCGTTTATCGCCGAAGCGATCCGCGCAGGGATAGCGGCCGTTCCAAAAGGACAGACCGAAGCGGCGCGTTCATCGGGCCTGACCTATGTGCAGGCGATGATCCATGTCGTACTGCCGCAGGCGATCAAGCTCGTTATTCCGCCGCTGGGTAACCAGTTCATCAACCTGATCAAGAACTCGTCGGTGCTGACGATCGTGGCAGGCCTTGATCTGATGTATTTCGCGGATATCGTCAACAGCGATACGTTCCGCACGTTTGATACTTACGTATTCGTCGCGCTGTTCTATTTGGTGCTGACTCTGCCGCTCAGCTATGGCATGAGAGTATGGGAGCGCAGATTGCAGCGCTGAGTAACCCCACAAAGTGAAGAAAATGCTTCGAGGCGAAATCCGAATACTTTGCGGGGGCCCCGGAAGAGACAAAACAATCCCCACAAAGTGAAGAGAACGCTGACGGAGCGTATTCCAAGCACTTTGCGGGATGATTTGAAAGGAGGATAAACGATGGATTTTGCCGGCGCTTATTCGGCGGAAAATCTCAAGTTTCTGCTGGACGGATTGTATATTACGCTGATCGTCGCTTTTTGGGCGATTATTCTCAGCTTCTTGTTAGGCTGTATCATCGGTGTGGTCCGCTATGCGAAGGTTCCGGTATTGTCGCAGATCAGCTTCGTGTTTGTGGAATTAATCCGCAATTTACCGCTGCTGCTCATTATCTTCTTTATGCGCTTTGCGCTGCCGGAGGTCGGAATCAAGCTTGGGCTGATCACTGCGGCGGTTGCGGCGCTGACGATTTTTGAAGCGGCGATGATTTCGGAGATTGTGCGCGGCGGGCTTTCCTCGGTCGACAAAGGGCAGATTGAAGCGGGACGCTCGTCGGGGCTTACGGGAGTGCAGACGCTTTGGCATATCGTGCTTCCCCAAGGTCTCCGGCGCATGGTTCCGCCGCTGGTCAGCCAATTTATTTCTCTGCTGAAGGATACGTCGCTGGCGGTGATCATTTCTCTGGCGGAGCTGATGCACAATGCCGGAATCATTATCGGACACGGCTTCAACTATACAATTCCGACGCTGCTGCTTGTAGCGCTGATCTATTTTACGGTCAATTTCCTGCTGTCCCTGCTGTCCAAACGACTGGAAACGAAAAATGCCTGACGCCATGACGAAGTCGGTTTTCGTAGTATTTTATAGGAATTCACTGCGGTTTATGGTACTATAATGGCTAACACTTGCACGCGGGAGTATTGGCTAATGGGGCAGCCGTTTAACAGACATCCATATATTCAGATTCTGCTGGTCGCGGTCGTAACGGCGATTGCCGGGGAGTTCAAGATCAATCCCTTCGACGGCGACATCTTCAGAATCGGCCTGGGCAGCAGTGCATTTCTGCTGTTTTTGCTTTTGTTTCGGCATCTTCCCTTTATGCTCACAGGCGCGGTCACAGGCGTATTTATACTGCTGTTCCGGACGGGCCTTGATTTGGTGGGAACGGATTTAACCGTGCGGGACATTCTGGCCAGGCACTGCTCGGCAATGGTGTATTACATGGTCTTCGCGGTGCTGATGGGTGTCATCAAGGGCCGGGTGGATCGTTTCCATCCGCTGGTGCTGGGTGCCGTGGCGGCCGTCATCGACCTTCTCTCCAATGAAATGGAGCTGCTGACCCGGCTTTTGGTGCTGGGAACGACCTCGTTCCGCCTGAACGAATGGACGTATCTGATGGCGATTGCCATGCTGAGGACCTATTTTACAACCGGCCTGTACAGCAGCATATCCGTCAGCCAGCTTCGGCTGGTGCAGAAGGAACAGAACCGCCGGATGGAGCAGATGCTCGGTTTCGGTTCGGGCCTCTATGGGGAAGTGTTTTATTTGAAAAAATCGATCGGAACGCTGGAACAGGCTACGCTGGACAGCTACGAGCTGTACCGCAGCCTAAAGGACGGCCAAGATGACGCTCACAGCCGCCGGGTGCTTCATATGACGCAGCAGATCCATGAGGTGAAGAAGGATTCGCAGCGGATTCTCGCGGGTCTGACGAAGCTCGTGGACCGCGAGGTAACCGGCGATATGCCGCTGTCGGGCATTCTCCGCTTTACCGTCAAGAGCAACCAGAAGTATGCCGATATGCTGGGCAAACACATCACGTTCACCCGGCAGCTCACCTCCGATTATGCCACTGTTAGCTATATCCCTCTGCTCACGCTGCTTAACAATCTCACCGCCAATGCCGTCGAAGCGATTAAAGATAAAGGAACAATCTATCTGAATGTATACGAAAAAGAGGACATGACCGTGTTCACCGTCACCGACAGCGGAGGCGGAGTGAAAGAGCGCGACCGGGAATTGCTGTTCGAGCCGGGCTTCACGACCAAATTCGATGACGAGGGTGTGGCGGCAACGGGAATCGGCCTGTCGCATGTGCAGGACATTGTTCGTTTATTCGAAGGAGAAATTACGGTGCATAATGCACTTCACGCTGGCGGGGCCATGTTCAAGATTGCGATTCCCACAAAGAAGCTGCACAAGGAGGACTAGAGCATGCCGCTTTCTTTCTGTATTGTAGACGACGACCGGAGCGCAAGAAGGATGCTGCAGCATATTATCGAGGACAGCGGTCTTGGGGAAGTCGCGGGAACGGCCGAGGGAGGACAGGAAGGCGTCCGGTTGATTCTGGAAGAATCGCCCGACATCGTGCTGATGGATCTGCTGATGCCCGATCAGGACGGGATCGAGACGATCCGTTCCCTCCAGGCGCAGGGCTGCAAGTCCAAGTTCGTCATGATTTCGCAGATCGAGAATCAGGATATGGTCGGCCGGGCGTATGAGAGCGGCATCGAATTCTTCATCCGCAAGCCGATTAACCGGATCGAGGTGGAGACCGTGCTGCGCAGAGTGAACGAGCGCTATGCCATGAGCCGTTACCTTGATGAAATCAAATCGAGTCTGGAGAAGCTGGAGGGGCTGCAGTTCGGAGCCGCCCCGGTGATTCCTGCCCGGCGTACGGTCAAGGATGCCGTCCAACCGATTCTGATGAACATGGGAATGATCGGCGAGAGCGGCGGACGCGATATTTTGGCCATTATGGAAATCCTGATGGAGCGGGAGGATACGGGGACGCTTCCACCGCTCAAGGAGCTGTACGAAACCGTGGCCGCGCGTTACAAGGACAATAAAAGCGACATCGCCAAAGAGACGAAGGCCATCGAGCAGAGGCTGCGGCGGGCGCTGGCGACCGGGCTGACGCATCTGGCTTCCATCGGTTTGACCGATTACAGCCATCCCAAATTCGAGTATTATGCGCCGCTTTACTTTGATTTTGAAGATGTGCGAGCCAAGATGAAGGAAATCGAGCAGGGCCGGGAGTCCGGCAAGACCAAAGTGAATATCCGCAAGTTTTTGCAGGTAATGGTTCTGGAGCTTCAGGAGGGAAGGCTATGATACGGACGCTGGCGGTCACCCATCAGGGTGAAGTGCTGACTGATATGCCGCTGCGGGAGATCAGGGTAGAGGAATACAAGTGGATATGGGCGGATTTTTCGGAGCCGGCTCCGGAGGAGACGCGGCTGCTGGATACCTTTTTTCATTTTCATCCGCTGGCGATTGAGGACTGCATGCATGTGCTTCAGCGGCCGAAGCTCGATTACTATGAGGATGTGCAGTTTTTGGTGCTGCATGCGCTGAATGAATCCTCGTTGAAGGCGGAAGAGGTGGATTTATTCGTCGGCAAATCCTTCTTGGTGTCTTTTCATCTTCAGCAGCGAACAGAGCTGGATGAAGCCTGGAATCAGGTCGTGAAGGAAATCCATAACCGGAAGGGATGGTCCGGCGGTTCGATACTGGCAGCTTACACGGTGATGGACAAGCTGGTGGACAACTATTTTCCGAGCCTGTATTTGATTGAGGACGAGCTGGCGGAGCTGGACAGCAGGGGAAGCAATGAGTCCGTGGAGGAACTGATGACCCAGGTATTCGATGTTCGCGGGCGTCTCTTGAAGCTCCGCCGGACGATTGTGCCGATGCGTGATTTGATGTACAGAGTTCTCAATTCCCAGCATATTCAGAGCAATTCGGTGGAGCGTATGTATTTCGGCGATATTTACGATCATTTGCTCAAGCTGACCGATATGATCGAGGCCGACCGTGAAATGACCGCGGACCTGCGCGACAGTTACATATCGCTGAATTCGAACCGGATGAATTCCATTATGAAGACGCTGACGGTAATTACCACCATATTCATGCCCTTGACGCTGATCGCCGGCATTTACGGCATGAATTTCAATGTAATGCCCGAACTGAACACACTCTACGGCTATCCTGTAGTCTTGATGATCATGGTGCTGCTCGGCGGAGGCATGGTGCTGTGGTTTAAAAAGCGGGGCTGGTTCAACTAAATAGACGGCGGCAGCCCGCATGACGTTTTCTGCCGCCGAGCTTAAAGGCGGCGCCGCTTACTTGCGGCGCCGCTTGCCGGAGGATGAGCCTGAACGCCGCCGCCCTGAAGAGCCCGATTTGCGGCGCTTTGGGGCGGTTCTTTTTTTACGCCGGGAAGGCGCATAGGATGCGGAATCCTCTTCCGCCGCGAGCAGCCCCGCCCCGCCCTTCCCCTTACCTTTGCCTATGCTGCCCATAACCAGCTTGAACATCGGGGCCATCTGCTGAAAGCCCTGCATAACCTTCTGCACTTTGCCCATAGAACTGACGATTCCGTCAATTCCCCCCATGCGGTCGATAAGCCCCTTGATCTGATCCATATTCGCCAAATTGGCAAGTCCGCCGAGGTTCCCTAATAGTCCGCCGCCTTTGGCCGCCGTCTCCGCCGCGGCCGGAACCGCAAGCGCAGTTTCGGCCGCTTCCGCACCCAAAGGGGAGAACGCCCCTGTCGTCCCGGGTCCTGGTACCTGAACGTAATTGGAGATCCCGGGATAGGGAGAAGCATTGTACGGTTCAGTCAAAGCGCGGCTGCTCCGGTGGGAATGATTATAGTAATGATGCGGCATGATATCACATTCCTTTGTCGGTGATTTTGCTATACTGTATGTCATGGGCGAACATAAGGTATGGACGTATGCCCGGGGTAACAGGGATAGGAGCGGAAAAGGGCGGATGCCCAGCGGTCCTAGGAAATCTTGAAGAATCCTTGTCCGGCTTTGTTTTTAGCACTCTAATAGAGTAATATAGGAAGGGCGCCGTCAGAGTGGGAGAGGCGAACGGAGCACGGCAGGCATAACCGTTTTGTACGCTGTGGGTGGACATATGTCCGCCATTTTCGTTCTTTACAGCGTGAAATCGTTAATGCTTGAAAAAACTGCTCTGGTGCAATATAGTAAAAGGCAGAAAAGCCATTTTAGGGGATGATTATTTTATGCAGCTGAAGAAGCTAAACGATAAAAGTATCGATCAGTTATTCGAAGCTATTTTAACTTTAAAAAATATGGAAGAATGCTATGTTTTCTTTGATGATCTGTGCACGGTGAACGAGATCCAGTCGCTCTCCCAGCGGCTTGAGGTGGCGCGCATGCTGGGCAAGGGCTGCACATATAACCAGATCGAAGCCGAGACCGGGGCGAGCACGGCGACCATTTCGCGGGTCAAACGTTGCCTTAACTATGGAAATGACGGTTACAAGCTGACTCTGGAACGCCTGGGGCGCTAAGCGTATGAAAGCGGGCGTTCTCATCATCAGTCACGGTTCGCGCGATACGTCCTGGGTGGCGATCGTCGATGAAGCCGTTAACGGTTTATCGCTGCGGGAAGCTGTTCCCGTGGCGGTTTCTTTTTTGGAGCTGGTGGAGGGGCGCTCCATTCAGGACGGGATTGACCGGCTGGAAGAGCAGGGCGTTACGGATATTCTGGTTATCCCCCTATTCGTCTCTTCGGGCAGCACCCACGTCGATGAGATAGCCTATGCGCTTGGGGCCAAGGATGAGCCGGAAAAAGAGACCGATCTTGAGCGGTTTAGAGTAACTGCCCACATTCACTACGGCGATCCCGTCGACGACGACCCGGATATCGCGATCATGGTCTGGGATAAAATCCGGGAGCTGTCGGAAGACCCCGCCAAAGAGACCGTTCTCCTGGTCGGCCACGGGAGCGTGCATTCCGGCTTCCGCCAGCGCTGGGAGCGGGGGATGTCGTCGCTCGCGGAACGCGTCCGCCAGATTAGCGGCCTTGCGGCGGCGGATTACGCGCTGCTGAGTCTGGGCGGTGTGGGCGATAAGGTGCGATACTGGCGGGAGCAGGGACATGAGGTGCTGGTGGCGCCGATTTTTTTAAGCGAAGGTTATTTCACCAAGAATGTCATTCCAGGCAGGCTAAAAGGCTTAACCTACAAATACACAGGCAGAACGCTGCTGCCCCACCCGCTGCTGCCGCACTGGATCGCCGATCAGGTGGAGACGATGCTGAAACGGCTGCGCGGGGAAGAAACGGAAACGGGTCGATAAAGGGCCGGTAAAAGATAAGGCTTGCCTCAGTCGTCCACCGTTTTTCAGATGCATGATTTTACCCGGATTTGACATCCATCCGCGCGGAATCCATCTGCTTCGGGGTGTTCCCTGTGGGGACCGTATCGCAGCTATCCTCCCTGTGTTTTTTCTCTCCCTTCCCGCATATATTGATTGTGCCCTCCAGAATTGGGTATAATCAGTTAAGTTGTTCAATAAAGAAACGGGTGGCGTTCCGGAATGAAAACTGCAAGATTAATATATAATCCAACTTCCGGGCGGGAAGAAATGAGGAGAAGGCTTGCCGATATTCTGGACCGTCTGGACCAGGGGGGCATTGAGGCTACCTGTCATGCGACGACAGGCGAAGGCGATGCGACGGAGGCTGCGGCCGATGCGGTGAATCGCGGATACGATCTCATTATCGCGGCCGGAGGTGACGGTACGCTTAACGAGGTTGTTAACGGAATGGCCGAGAAGCCGAATCTTCCGCCGCTTGGTGTGCTTCCGCTGGGAACTACGAATGATTTTGCGCGTGCTATGGGGATTCCGAAATACTGGGAAGAATCCTGTGATCTGATCATTCAGCAGCAATCGCGCCTTATCGATCTTGGCAAGGCCAATGACCGTTATTTCATCAATATTGCCGGCGGCGGTACGCTGACCGAGTTGACATATGAAGTGCCAAGCAAGCTGAAGACAATGATGGGCCAGCTTGCCTATTATTTAAAAGGGATCGAGAAAATGGCCAGCCTGTCTCCGACGGAGCTGGTGATCCGCGCAAACGGACAGGAGCTGATCCATGACGAGTTCATGCTGTTCCTGATTGCCAACACGAATTCCGTCGGTGGCTTCGAGAAGCTTGCTCCCGATGCCCGCATCGATGACGGCCTGTTCGACGTTATTGCTCTGAAGAAGTGCAACCTTGCCGAATTAATCCGGCTCGTCAGCCTTGCGCTGCGCGGCGAGCATCTGCAGGATAAGAAGGTCGTGTATTTCCGCACGAATGAAATGGAAGTCACCTCTCCCGGCCATGTACAGCTCAACTTGGACGGAGAGCTGGGCGGCACGCTTCCGGGCCATTTCCGTATCCTGCCGCAGCATTTGCGGATATTCGCGCAGAATCCGTAAACAGCATGAAGGCGAAGTTCAATAAACAGCATGAATAATGAAGATCATGAAAGAAGTGAAACCAAGCGAATGAATAATAACCGCAGCGGCCGCCGTCACAGCCGCCGGGACAGTTCGGCGGGAGTCGCCGGACTGCCTGTAAATAAAAACGATGAGGTCGTGCTGGATATCATCGGCATGACGCATGAAGGCGAAGGGGTAGGCCGGGTAGAGGGCTATACCCTTTTTGTGCAGGGGGCGCTTCCTGGTGAGAAAGTCCGGGCTAAGGTTCTTAAGACAAAGAAGCAGTACGGATACGCCAAGCTGCTGGAGCTTGTAGAGGCAAGCGCTTCCCGCATCGCGCCGCCCTGCCCGATCTATGACCAGTGCGGCGGCTGCCAGCTCCAGCATATGGACTACGCCGCCCAGCTGAAATGGAAGCGGCAGCTTGTGGTGGACAACCTGGAGCGGATCGGGAAGCTGGATGTGGTGAAGGATGGGGCAGGAGTGCCGCTGGGCGAACGGAAGCGAATCGGAGAGCCGGGTGAGCGTGACTGTGAAGCGGACGGAGAAGTGCTGGCGGGAGCTCCGCTGGAAGGGAATGCTGCTCCGGGCGAGGTGTCCCGTCGCGGCGGTATCGTGGTGCGGCCGACGCTCGGCATGGACGAGCCCTGGCGCTACCGCAACAAGGCTCAGGTCCCGATCGGCACTGCCGACGGCGGCTTGGTCGGCGGATTCTATGCGCGTGGCAGCCACCGGATTATCGACATGGAGACCTGTCTGATTCAGCATGAGCATAATGACGAAGTCGTTCGCCGGGTCAAGGAGATCGGAAGCGAGCTTGGCATCAGCGCGTATAACGAAGAGACCGGACGCGGGCTGCTGCGGCATGTCGTTGTGAAAAAGGCGTTCCGCACGGGTGAAATGATGCTGGTGCTGGTAACCAACGGCCGGGATATCCCGCATGTTGACGCCTGGATCGGTAGCATCCGCGAGCAGCTTCCTGAAGTAGCAAGCATCTGCCAGAACGTGAACACCGAGCGGACGAACGTTATCTTCGGCGACAAGACTCGCGTATTGTGGGGCAGAGACGTTATTTATGACTATATCGGCGATGTGCAGTTCGCCATCTCCGCTCGTTCGTTCTACCAAGTGAACCCGACGCAGACCGAAGTGCTGTACGGCAAGACGGTCGAATACGCCGGACTGACCGGCCGCGAAACTGTCATCGACGCCTACTGCGGCATCGGCACGATCTCCCTGTTCCTGGCGCAGCATGCGGATCGGGTGTATGGCGTAGAAATCGTTCCTGAAGCCATCGAGGATGCACGGTCGAACGCGAAGCTTAACGATATGAACAATGTTGTGTTTGAGGTCGGCGCATCGGAAGACGTTATTCCGAACTGGAAAGAGCAGGGCATCACCGCCGACGTCATCGTCGTCGATCCCCCGCGCAAAGGATGCGATCCCCGCCTGCTAGAGACGATTCTGGAAATGAAGCCAGAGCGCGTGGTGTACGTGTCCTGCAACCCGTCGACACTGGCAAGGGATTTGCGGGTGCTGGAGGACGGAGGGTATAAGACTGTGGAAGTGCAGCCGGTGGATATGTTTCCGTGGACGGTGCATGTGGAGTCAGTGGCGTTATTAGTGCAAAAGGACAAGTAATACGGAGATCTATTGGAGGAAATAGTAAAGAGGGGAGCGTCCCCTCTTTTTTGAATATATTGGGTGAGTATGCTTCTCTCGGGGTTATGATATACTTTGCTTTTACATGCTGTAAGTGAAGAAGAAGTAAGGGCATGAACAGGTTAGTTTACCATTTCGGGATAAAGATTTGTTCTGATATTCATAGAGAGGTTTTTGATATGACAGATCATTTTTGGCGTGATTTACCACGACCTTTTTTTATACTGGCGCCCATGGAAGAAGTGACGGATGTTGTTTTTCGTCATGTCGTAAGTGAAGCAGCCAGACCGGATGTGTTTTTTACGGAGTTTGCGAATACAGAAAGTTATTGTCACCCGGAGGGGAACCATAGTGTGCGCGGGCGTTTGACTTTTACAGAGGATGAACAGCCCATTGTAGCTCATATCTGGGGAGATAAGCCGGAATACTTTCGTCAAATGAGCATCGGTATGGCGAAAGAAGGGTTTAAAGGCATCGATATTAATATGGGTTGTCCTGTAGCAAATGTAGCAGAGAATGGAAAGGGAAGCGGCCTGATCTGCCGTCCTGAAATCGCAGCGGATATCATCCAGGCCGCAAAAGCCGGGGGACTGCCTGTCAGCGTAAAAACAAGGCTCGGTTTTAGTGCCGTAGACGAATGGCGCGACTGGTTAACCCATATTTTGAAACAAGACATTGTGAATCTGTCCATTCATCTGCGGACAAGAGAGGAAATGAGCAAAGTAGATGCTCATTGGGAACTGATTCCGGAAATCAAGAAGCTTCGTGATGAGGTGGCACCAGATACACTGCTGACCATTAACGGGGATATCCCTGACCGTCAGACCGGCTTGCAGCTCGCTGAGCAATACGGTGTGGATGGTATTATGATTGGGCGCGGTATTTTTCATAATCCATTTGCTTTTGAGAAGGAGCCGAAGGATCACAGGAGTAGGGAATTGCTTGATTTGCTGCGGCTGCATCTGGATCTCCATGATCAATATTCGGCACTGGAACCACGTTCGTTCAGCCCTCTACCCCGATTTTTTAAAATATATGTCCGTGGATTTCGCGGGGCAAGTGAATTAAGAAATACCTTAATGAACACCAAGTCCACAAGTGAAGTGCGCGCGCTGCTCGATGAGTTTGCAAATAAGGAGCATGATGGGGCAGAGGAACGTGGAAAATAAAAAAAGAAACGTGAATTAGATGGAGGATCGGATGAATGGAGACGGGGACAAGCCCAGAGCCAACAAGCCTTTCCTCTGTTTTTTATATGGAGGGGGATTACATGTCCTGGAGCAAATTGAAGCAACAACTGGAGAGCTTTCTCTGTCCTGCGTTAAATGGAAGGGTAGAATACCGCGCACCGGGTTACCGCTATTTACCTGATAAATCAGGGATTTGTTATATTACGGTTAATAAAAAGAATGTACTCAATATGAGTGATAAAACGAGCTCCATCAGATGGTATCAAACGGAGCTGGAAATTAAGAATGATCCAGATATCCAAATTCCTATCAGCAACGACGACATTGAAGCGGTCAGAAAAGGTACCAAGGGGCCAGTGCCGGAGGATCGTTTAATAGTAATTGCTAGAAGCAGAAAAACATCAGAAATTGCAAAAGAGCTTTTGTCAGCACAGGCTTCATTAAGTAAATCCAATTTTATCGTTGTGGCTAATAAGTTTTTAACTACTTCTATAGAGGAGAGCATAGAGAGCAATGATATCTTACTGAACATTCTAGCTTTGGTGGACCGAAGGGTTGGGAAAAAGCGGATCGTAAACATGTCCGAGAAGATGATGTTGAAGCATCCGGCTGTGCAGTATTTCTATGAACTACGACGTAATACATTATGAAGTAAATAATTCTCACCCGCGAATGATCATAGATGGGCAAGGGACACCCGGCAAATGGACAGGGGAGTGATAATTAAGAACTCACTAATTTTAAGTAACTAATAGTTATAAATGTTAAACCGAAGACTTTATTTGATTTAATTCGTCGGCTTTTCATTTGTTGGGCCACTTGCTGCGAGGTTGTTCCCACTGAACACTCGACACAAGTGGAGAGCGTGGTGGTGTTGTCAAGAAAGTAACCTAAATCATAATGGAGTGATCATTTGAGTAAAGCTAAAGGTAAAGGTGGAACAGGCAGGGGAACAGACAAAAAAGGCTGGAATCGATGGCAGGCCAGTGCCAATCGTGAAAAAAACGTGCCCAAGCCATATAAATCCAAAGGCAAAAAAAATGCGGATAGCGAAGCAACACTCAGTCCTCGTAAGGGAAAAAAATCTACGAACTAGGCTAACGCTAAATACGAATATGTAAAATGCGATATAATAAGAATCGATAAAATAAAACTAGGGGTGGTAATCTGAAGAAACAAAAACCAATGTCATTTGACGAGCTGCTAATGGAATTGAAAGGGCAGAAAACAGTACAGGAAACTCCGGGTAATATTTCACTCGATAAACTGTTTAATGAAGCCTTTATGAGCAAACACTCCAGCTATCATAGTTTTGGAGCGTTTTTGGAGAAAGGTAATTTTCAAGCAGTGACTCAGGAGGATATACGTAATATTCCTGATGAGCTATTTGATCGCCATGTTGTAAGAGAGACGGATTTTGCCAATTGGGATTCCATGCTTAACGCGGCAAATTCAGATTATCATTTTAAGAACTGAGCTTCAGTTCATATAGGGCTGCGCCAGAAGGCTTCCGAGATTGATGGGAGTCTTTTCTTGCTGAAAATAGGACCCTATGAACACCCGTCACACTACTACGATCCAGATGATTCTGGGCTACACTCGGCTTTTTCTTTGAAGTGAAGGGTAATTTTGCCATTCTGTCGAATTAACATATTTATTGTCAAATTCACTGGAATGGAGTTCCCATCATGCTTAAGAACCTATTTTCATTTTTGAAGAAAAGCAATACTTCCACTTCCCTACAAAAGGCTAATAAGCCCAAATCGGCTAAACCCCGCCCGAAGATTGAATCCACCCGCATCGGTGAGCTTGGCGAACACAAGATCAACATCCAACTGGACCAGCTACCCAAAGAGTGCAAATCGTTGAACGATTTACTCATTCGCAATCCCAAGTCGCGCACTGGTTACTCCCAAATCGATCATCTCGTGATCTCCCCCTATTGCCTGTTCGTTATTGAAACGAAGAACTACAACGGTGAAATCAAAGGTGGGCGTTCCGATAAACAATGGACGGTGAGCAACCGTTATAAAATGTATAATCCACTCAAGCAAAACTACGGTCATATTAAGGCGATTGAGAATTTGCTGAAGGGTGTCCCTACTGTGAGGTTCATTTCGATGATTTCGTTCACGATGAGATGCCGATTTAGTATAGATCCAGATCTTCGCAAAATTCATTCGGACGAGCTTATCGTCTATGATGTGGAACTGAGCGAGTTCATTTCCAGAAAGCTGCTTCGTTTGAAGACAGAAAATCCCGAGCCTCTATTTACTCAGGAACAGGTCCAAGAAATCTATGACCAACTGCTTCAGGCTAATATCATCGATCCAGAGATTCGTAAACTTCATGTAGAGAAGATAACAGCGAACCAAGGGAAAGCAGCCACGAAATAATCAATATTATTTGTATTAGAGGAGTTATCTGAAATGATCAAACAACTAAGAAGTTGGTGGAAGGATACAGAGATACCTGACCTAATCGGTCGGAAGAAAGTAGACTTTTCCATCTTTCGTGATGGTACACATATTCCAGTAGAGTTTCACTCGGATTTTTTGGAGGCCAATCAAGGGCAACAGCCGAACTTAGGTGAAGGCCGGAAGGTTAAATTGATATACGAAGATCGTAGTTTTGAAGCCACATTATTTAAGATTGATCAAGTATCTGCTGGTCGAGAAGCCCTACAGTTGCGCTATAACGGGAATCAACCGTTGAAGGATTTTTTAGCCCAAACATTCTCTCATTCATACTCCTACATTATGCAAGAAAGAACGAATCAACAAGCAGGGGAGGCGAAAAAGCCACAAGTTGTCATACCGGAGGATAAAGCTGAGTACATAGATTTCTTTGCGATGGGAGTACCTTACGAATACCGTTTAGAATTCTTAACCTATCAAGCGAAACCTAATGTCTGGTGGGTCAATCAAGGGTCAACCATCCAGGCGGAAAAGAAAGAGGGAATTCTTTGGGCACCTTTAGTAAATTCACAAGGCCGAAAGCTATACCATTGGGAAACCATGAAGGAAGTCAAACAAGGAGATATCATCCTTCATTATTCGAATAAAGCCATTCGCTACGTAAGTCAGGTAACGGATGCCGCGATAGATGCCCCGAAGCCAGGGTCCATGGCCAATACGAACTGGCAAGAAGAAGGCCGATTAGTTCGAACTGAGTATGAGGAGCTTGTTCCTCCTATTATGCTTCAACAGTTTAATCAGCAAATCATGCGACTGAATATTACCCAAGGTCCGCTACATTCTGGTGGCGGGGTTAATCAAGGATATTTGTTCCGTTTCTCAAGACAAGGTCTTCACATTCTTCAGTCGCTCACACCAGACGTGAATTGGCCTGATTTCACAATCCTAGATCAAGATGAGTCTACTTCCTCTTCGGAGAGCTCACATGAGGTGATTCCTATTCTGCCGCCGCCAGATTCTAGTATTTCAACATTCCTTCACCAAATTCAATCCTACATCAAGCAAAAAGGCTTCTTTTTCCCTGAACACCTTATTGAGAACTTCTACCTCTCCCTTAAAACCAAGCCCTTTGTCATCTTGGCAGGGATATCGGGTACGGGGAAGACTCGTCTGGTTAAGCTTTTTGCTGAAGCTCTTGGAGCAACGGGGGATAATGGTCAGTTTACTTTAATTCCTGTCCGGCCGGATTGGAGCGATCCTTCTGATCTGCTCGGATATAAAGACCTTTCGGGCAGGTTCAAACCCGGTCCTCTTACCGAAGTGTTAGTTGAGGCAAGAAAGCCGGAGAACCAGCATAGGCCTTATTTTATCTGCCTAGATGAAATGAACTTGGCTCGGGTGGAGCATTATTTTAGCGACCTGTTAAGTGTGTTGGAAACGCAGGATTGGCAGGAAGGAAAGATTCGAACGCAAGGTCTCTTATCTCCCACAATGCTCGATACACTTGAGGATCAAGCGAAGTATGGGAACCTTTCTATACCGGAGAATGTCTTCTTGATTGGAACGGTTAACATGGATGAAACCACGCATCCTTTTAGCAAAAAAGTTCTGGATCGAGCCAATACACTGGAGTTCAATTATATCAATCTTGAGCAGTATCCGGAGTTAAATGAGTCGGAAAATCTGAGTGATCCCTCTGATCTTTCAGAACTGAATCACCTTTTTCTGCGATCGGATTATTTGCAGTTGATTGACGCTTACGATACCAATAAAGAGTTGATTATTCGTACTACGGAAAGATTAGTTAAGATCAATACATTACTTGAGGACATCCACGCTAATGTAGGCTTTCGGGTACGTGATGCGATTTGCTTCTATATGATCTACAACGAACGGTACAAGCTCATAAGTGAAGAAGAGGCCTTTGATTGGCAGTTGCTTCAAAAGATTTTGCCGCGAATCCAGGGGAGTCACTCATCGGTTCGTCGAGTTTTGTTGAACTTGATTAAAGGAGCACTAGGCAATGGGAGTGGCGTTACTGTAAATATTCAAGAGTTAATGGAGGACGCCTCCCCGCTGTACTCGAGATGGAACGCAGGTCAAACCCCACCCATGGCTAAGCATCCGCAAAGTGCACGCAAATTGGCTTTTATGCTTAGGAGGCTGGAGGAAGATGGATTTACCTCATACTGGCTCTCTTAATCAGGCGGTTGAATTGCTTCGTGTAGACACGGAGCTTTTTACACTATACCTTCAAGGCCGTCCTTATCATCCTACAGTGGAGACGCTACAGCTTCATCGGTCCTCCGAACAGGAGTGGGTGAACGCTCAGCTTGGTCTCTTTTGTTCCGAAAAAGCTGGTGAAGCTCAGATTAAAGTCTTTTCGCCGAATGTAGGAAGGATGGTGGAGTGGCAGCCGGGAGAGTCTACCTTTCCTTGCTTTTATGAGACTCAATCGTATGAGTTGGTTATTCAGAAGAAGGCTCCTGGCAGCCTTTCCTTTTATCATGAAAATGTATTGCTTCGGCAAGCCATCAAACCTTTAGGCGAGTCTATTCTTGCGGGTGTTCTTAATTTTGGGAATGAAGTCGGCCTAACAGAATGGGAAATACGAAGTGAAGGGCAGACCTTGCTACGGGTTGAAATGGAGATTTTCCCCTCTAAGATGGATTATAAGCAGGATTATCAGAATATTTTGAATGAAGTGAATGAGCAGATTTACAATCTAGCGTTTGATTTTTTGCGTAAAACCTACCAAATGACAGGCCTTCGGGAGACGCAGCATCAGAGTTTGACGGAGTTTTTTACTATATTACAGCATGTATTTAGGCAGCTATTGGATGCAGTTGAGCGAATTAAAAACAATCCCAATCACGCACTTCTTCAAGATCGCCGTTTAGTTGACGCCAATCGAGTAAAGAAAGCAGGAAGAGAGAATATCCGGGAGTTGACGAAGCATCCTGAACGAATAAGAGAAGACTTGACCTATGGATTCCTGTCTATCGGAGATCGAAAATACACAGCTACTCATTTAATGGAGACGCGTAGACGTCTCTCCTATGATACTAATGAGAACCGGTTCATCCGGTGGATGCTGGAACGAATTCATACCAAGCTGAAGGAACTGAAGGGCCGCTGGAAGGGAAAAAGCCGCACTCAAGACCCGTTTCTAATGAAGAGGATCGACACGATGATCGCCCAGTTGGAGCGGTTAATGAAGGTGGATTTTTTGCGAGAGGTCGGGGCACTGAAACAGATGTCCGTTACGCTTGTTCTCCAAATGGCACCGGGATATCGGGAAGTGTATCGGTGTTATTTAATGCTCTTAAAAGGATTATCCATTCAGAGTGATTTATTCCGCTTATCCATGAAGGATGTGGCTCAGCTCTATGAGTATTGGTGCTTTTTGAAGCTGAATCAATTGCTAGGACAGAAGTATAGGCTTGTTAAGCAGGACATCATTAAGGTTAATCGAAATGGGATTTTCGTGACCTTAGATCGCTCGCGGAGTGCGCAGATGGTTTATGAGAATCCTACGAACGGAGAGCAGTTTATTTTGTACTATAATGCGATTCCTAGCTCGGAACAGACCCCGACTCTGAGTCAGCGTCCGGATAATGTCCTTACTCTGAAGAAGAAGGATGCTGGCGAAGTAAAAGAATACAAGTATGTGTTCGATGCGAAATACCGACTGAATCCAGCGTATGAGGGAACCCCCTACCACAAAGTTTACGGCCAGCCTGGACCTGAAGAAGACGATATCAATACGATGCACAGGTACCGAGACGCCATTGTCTATCAGGAGAAAGGCTCAGGGGAATATGAACGAAGCATGTTTGGTGCCTACGTGTTATTTCCTTATCCTGACGAAGAGCGGTTCAAGAGCCACCGTTTCTATAAAAGTATCGAACTTTTGAATATTGGAGCACTGCCCTTTTTGCCTAACTCTACAAGCTTGGTGGAGCAATTCTTAGACGAAATTATCCAAGATAGTCCGGAAAAAGCCTTTGAACGATCAACACGTCCACGTGGAACTAAAGAATACTACACCAATAAGCTTACAGGTAAAAATGTATTGGTTGGTTCCGTTCGAGGACCCGAACAAGTAGAGATAGCCTTAAAGCATTCCTTCTACCACGTGCCAATAGAGAATCTTTCTGACGAAAAGTTACTGACCCAAATCGAATATGTTGCTATGTGCCAATCCAGAAGAAAGTTTTATGATCCTGCTAAAACGGGGATTCACTGGGTAGGTAAAGTGGTGGATTGGAAGGTGCTGCGGCGTAAAGAGATAAGGGAAATCCCTTCTAAGCCCGATAAGGAAGATAAACCTTACGTGAGATTTACGGTTGAGAAATGGATGAGGAGAGAAACCCCCATCGCGTTAGGAGGACAAGGGATATACACGGTCTTGTTTACGAGTAAGTATATTCTAGATCGAGCACTTGAAATCGCTGAGCTTCGCCTAGAAACGGAGGAAGACCTTCGTGAATGGCGTGAGAAGCGCAGAAAGGGTAGGGTTAAAGTTAAATTAGACCATGATCAGTTCGTGGATTTAGGGAAGGTAGTGGAGGTTAAATATTCGCAAAGCGATTAAAAGAGGCGAGAGGGACGCCATGAAGATCTATTTTACGGTGATAAGTTTCGGCAGCCTCTATCCACGAAAAAAACAAACCGCTTGGACCTTGTGGCCCAAGCGGTTACTTTTTTTCCAATAACACTATATAGCGAATCTTATTGTCTCTTTACTTTACAAACTCAGCCGCTTTAATACCTGCCTGGCGGCCGAAAATAATGATTTCGGCTACGGAGTTGCCGCCGATGCGGTTTTGGCCGTGCAGGCCGCCGGTGACTTCGCCTGCGGCGAAAAGGCCCGGGATCGGTTTGCCTTCTTTGTTCAGCACTTCGGTGTTCGTGTTGATTTTTACGCCGCCCATGGTGTAGTGGACTCCGGGGCCGATCTTGATGGCGTAGTATGGCGCTGCGGACAGGTCGTTGTCCATTCCTGTGGTTCTGCCGAATTCAGCATCTTTTTTATTTTTCACGCTGCTGTTCCAGGTGCCCAGTGTCGCTTTCAGCTGATCCGCCGGAACGTTGATTTCTTTGGCCAGGGCTTCGATGGTGTCGGCTGTTTTCACAAAGCCCATTTTTTCATACTGCTGAATTGCTTTAGCGCGGGATTTTACATGGAAAAAGTTCTGCTGCTATGACGACTATAGAACCCCAACATCATTTGCTTTGGAACTGCTTAAGACATATCCGGGCAGTAATTTTGTTGTAGATGCAAGAAACGGATTTGAAGATGAACAAGAAGATGTGGAATGGGGATTTTTCGTGCTGCTTCCGGCTATGGCCAATACAGATTGCAAACATGTTGTATTCATCTTGAATGAAGTTACCGAAATCGAAGACGAGATGGATATGTGGACAAAAGAATTCTTGAAGTATTTTACAGCGAAGAGAGTTGAAAGTTATGAAGATGCAGTCAAGTTTGGCTTTGAAGTCAGTAAATAGCGATAGTTTAAACAAAAGAAGACGCTTGGATGCAGCTTAGCCTAGCGTCTTTTTGCGTCGTTTACGCTCTAACAGAAGGACCGTTCCGACTCATAGCACACAGGGGCAGCGGCGGGTGTCGGAAATTGAAGTTCCTTAGACATCCTTCCTTAATTAAGTCAAAATCCGCTGCAGCGTTTCATCACTCCGAAGCAGACCCAGCGCTTTCTCGCGCATCTCCGGCAGATGCAGATACGTCCGGCGGGACGGTTTAATGGACGGGGCCAACGCAATTGCCCGTTCAAAATCCTCTCGCTTCATCCCAAGCGTCGCAACGAAATCGAAAAATCCGGTTTCGCCAAGGAATTTGCGAACCCGCTCCACCCGATGCTCCTGCACGAGACACATCAGGTAAGAAGCTACGCCCACCTGAATGCCGTGCAGCTGCGGCCGCTCGACAATCTGGTCGAGGGCATGGGAGATCAGGTGCTCGCTGCCGCTTGCAGGCGCGCTGCTTCCGGCAATCTCCATGGCAATTCCGGAAAGCGTAAGGGAATCCACAATCTCTTTAATAAAAAAGAACTCGCGGATATCGGTATAGGGCATGCGCACAATGCTGTTTACCGATTTTTTGGCCATCATCACCGCAAAGTCATTCACGCGGGTTGCGCCGCGGGATTCCTCAAACCGCCAGTCGAAAATCGCCGGGATTTTGGAGAGGATGTCCCCTAGTCCGCTGTAAAGGAACTGAATCGGCGAATTCCGGACAAGTCCAAGATCCACCAAAATGCCGTAAGGCATCCGGGCGGGAACCGACGTGCGGCGGCCTTGGACATAAAGGGAACAGCCGGAGCTTGCAAAGCCGTCGTGGGCGACTGAAGTCGGCACGCTGATAAACGGCAGCCCGTTTAAAAACGCGATATATTTCGCAATATCCAGTCCCTTCCCTCCCCCGATTCCGACAACAGCTTCTGTACGAGCCGGAAGAGTGAAGGCGGTCTTCGCAATAGATTCAAGGCTGTTGTCCAGAACATCCCGGTTGTCCAGCACTTCAAGCTGCGCTTGCTCCGTTAACGATTGAACAATTTGCGGCTCGCATAGAGGGCGAATGCCTTCGCCAAAGCAGAGGACAATGCGGGAAAACCCGGCCTTGCAGAGCAGCGCCCCAAAATGGGAAAGAACCTGGTCGCCAACCTCCAGAAGCGCAGGAATTGCGATTTCATGGGCCTGGCGCTTCATTGCGGCCACCCTTTTTCTTTCAAATAGCCGGAAATGGCATGATAATCGTCAACCGGTACATGACTGATTCCGTCCCGCGTCAGCAGATCGCGCAGCTCGCCTCGGGCAAAAGCGATGTCGGCCGCTTTGGCCGCTTCAAGGTCGGGCTCGCTGTCCCCGGCAAATAAAACCGTGCGGTAGCGCCCCCGGATATCCTCAAGCACCTTGCGTTTATCCAGCCCGAAAATCTCCGAGAAAAAAGGGTTCGCGGTGTCGGGAACAATCCGCAGCGCGCCGTTTTCGTGTACGGCCGGCATGGAAATGACGGTTACATTCGGGATTTCCAGCGCCTGCATGAGCCGCTCGATATACCATGACGTACCTGCGCTTACGATATAAAAGTCTCCCCCGCGCGCCTGAACCTCATGGACAAAATCAATCGCCCCCGGCGTGAGCGGGATTTTGCGGATCTCATCCAATAGCTGCTCTTCCGTAAGATTAAGCTTGCCGAAAATATGGTTAAGAAACTCCACATTAATCTTCGTTGTTTTCTTCCAGTCCTGGTAAAATTGATGCCCCCATTCCGGGAAAAAACGGTCAATCATCAAATGATAAAAATCCCGCTGCGAAAGCGTGCCGTCAAAATCGGAGAGAAAAGCAAATGGTTTCATTATTAGAGAACCCCCCAGAACAATATATTTCATATTTAAGATTACCATATCCTTCTTTATTATTTATGAGCGATACCCATTTCAGATTGAAGCTCTGAAAATTCTTCTGAAAATTAATTAAAATTTTATTGAATAATGCAAAACCCTGCCTTATAATAACGACATGAAACCTGTATACAAGTTGGTATTCAAGATAGCGCGTCGAATTCATTGGGCACGTTATAGGGAGGGATGGGGCAATGGATGGATGAGCTGTCATTTACAAGCGTCGGCATCGACATCGGAACCAGTACGACCAAACTGATTGTCAGCAGGCTTCGGTTGGGGCGGGTATCAGGGGCCTCCCATTTACCCCGCTATGAAATTGTAGAACGGGAGCTGCATTATGCAAGTCCGATTTACTCCACGCCGCTGCTGTCCCAAGATGAAATCGATATGGATGAGGTTGCCCGAATTCTGCGGGATGAATACGATCATATCGGTTTGAGCCTATCCGAGGTCAAATCGGGAGCCGTCATCATCACCGGAGAAATGGCAACCAAGACGAATGCCCGCCGGGTCGTGCATTACCTGGCGGAGCGTTCCGGGGATTTCGTCGTCGCTGCCGCCGGAGCGGATCTGGAAGGACTGCTGGCCGGTAAAGGGTCCGGTGCCGAACAACGGTCCAGGGAGTTTCCGGGAGTTGTGGCGAATGTCGATATCGGAGGCGGTACCTCGAATGTCGCTTATTTTCGGCAAGGGAGAGCGATTGGTACCGTCACCATCCATGTCGGGGGGCGGTTGATCCGACTGGATGATCGGGGTAATGTTCATTCGGTTTCTCCGCATATGCTGAAATGGCTGCAGGAACGCCGGACTCCGCTGGCGGCAGGAAGCAAGACGACCCCGGATCAGCTCCAAGGGATAGCCTCCGCGATGTGCGGCGAAATGCTGGCTTATTTGGCCAAGGAAGCTGTCGATTCATCTTTTCGGCATTTAATCGCCGGATCGCCGCCCGCCGGACCGCTGCCGGAGATAGACGAACTCATGATTTCCGGAGGGATCAGCACCTTAATGGCGGACCGGGAAGTCCCGGAATCCATGACTGCCATTGCCAGGTACGGAGACATCGGGCCGCTTCTGGCCAGCTCGCTGCGGCAGCAAGAAGACCGGTGGCCGTTCCGGATCGTCACCTCCGCACAAACCGTACGGGCGACCGTCATCGGCGCCGGTATGCAAAGCGTCGAAATCAGCGGCTCCACCGTACATATCGATCCGTCTTTGCTGCCGCTCCGCAATCTTCCGGTCCTCCATCTGGAGTACACGGGGATTAGGCCCGAGGATTGGAACCGGGAGGCCGATGAGGCTATGCTGGAGGCCGCAAGGTACGCTCTGCCGGAAGCCGAGGCTCCTTGCGCTATCGCTTTAAGCGGAGCCGTTATCCACTCGTACTCTGCACTGCAGCTGGTAGCTCAAACACTGCTTGATACATTTACCAGTCATTTTCCCGATGCGAAGATAATGGCGGTTGTCTGCGAGCATGACATGGCCAAGGCGCTGGGCCAGGCGTTGTCCATCCGCTGCGGGAAGCGTCTGGGCATCGTGTGCATCGATCAAATCCGGGTGGAGCGCGGCGATTATATCGACATCGGAGAACCGCTGCCCGGCTTTCTCGTCCCTGTTGTGATCAAGACCTTGGCTTTTTCATAACCCATAACCGATAAACCATAACCGATGCGGAAAGGAGGCGAATGGATGATCAAGAGCATGAACATGCTCGGGCAGACCTACCGTTTTGACAGTCTCAAAGAAATTCTGGCCAAAGCGAACGAGGAGAAGTCGGGCGATCAGCTGGCCGGAATCGGAGCAGCGGATGCCCGCGAACGGATCGCCGCCAAATTTGTGCTGGCTGACCTGACGCTTAGTGAAATCAGGAATGATCCGCTGCTGCCGCCCGAAGAAGATGAAGTGTCAAGGGTGATCGGAGAGGGGATCGAAGAGACGGTGTATGACGGGATTCGGAACTGGAGCATCGCCGAGCTTCGCGAGTATATTTTGTCCCATAAAGCGGGGCAGGATGAACTGAAGCGGCTCGGTTCCGGCATGACCAGCGAAATGATTGCCGCGGTCGCCAAAGTGATGTCCAATCTCGATTTGATTGCGGCCGCTTCCAAAATCCGCACGGTTACCCGGTGCAATACCGAAATCGGGCAGCGTGGCGTGCTGGCCACAAGAGCGCAGCCGAATCATCCCTCGGACAGCATTCCCGGCATTTTGGCCGCGATGTACGAAGCGCTCAGCTATGGCATCGGAGACGCGGTCATCGGGATCAATCCGGTGATTGATTCGGCGGAGAGCGTCCGGGCGATATTGTCCGCAACCAAAGAGGCGATGGACCGGTGGAGCATCCCGACACAGAATTGCGTCCTGGCGCATGTGACGACCCAAATGAGAGCGATCGAGCAAGGAGCCCCGGTGGATTTGCTGTTTCAAAGTCTGGCCGGAACCGAGCAGGGCAATAAGGGCTTCGGCGTGAATATCCGGCTGCTGAACGAAGCGGATGAGCTGATGCGCATGAAGGGGGCTTCACAGGGGCCGAATCACTGGTATTTTGAAACCGGGCAGGGCTCGGAGCTGTCCTCATACGCTCACTTCGGGATTGATCAAGTGACGCTGGAGTCGAGATGCTACGGGCTGGCCCGGCAGTACAACCCGTTCCTCGTCAACACCGTCGTTGGTTTTATCGGACCGGAATACCTGTATGACAGCAAGCAGGTCATTCGGGCCGGATTGGAAGACCATTTTATGGGCAAAATGCATGGGCTTCCGATGGGCGTGGATGTATGCTATACGAACCACATGAAGGCGGAGCAGAACGATATGGAGAACCTTGGCGTGCTGCTGACGTCGGCGGGCGTCAACTTTCTCATCGGCGTGGCGATGGCGGATGATTGCATGCTCAACTACCAGTCTCTCAGCTTTCACGATCTCGCCGCCCTGCGGGAAACCTTTGGTCTAAGGCCGGCACCGGCGTTCGAAGAATGGCTGATCAAGATGGGGATTATGGCCGATGGCAGGCTGACGGAAGCGGCCGGCGATCCGACCCTTTTTATGGGATAAACTACATTTGCGGAGGTGCGGCATGGAAGATCGCGAGAAATTGGAGGCGTTAAAGAAGAGCACTCCAGCACGGATCGGGGTGGGGCGCGCGGGAACCCGGCCGCTGACGCATACGATGCTGCAATTCCGGAGAGATCATGCCGCCGCCGTGGATGCCGTGTACGGGGAAGTGGAGGAGACGATCCTTCGGCAGCTCGGATTATTCACCGTGGAGACCTGTTACGGGAATAAGGAAACCTATTTGAAACGCCCGGATCTCGGACGCATCATTACAGACGAGGGCATTGCGGTTATTCGGGAAAAATGCGTCAAGCAGCCGCAAATCCAGATTGTCGTGTCGGACGGTCTAAGCGCCGATGCGATCACCGCGAACCTCCCCGATGTGTATCCGGCTCTGCTCGATTCCTTGAGAGCGAATGATCTGAACCCGGGAACCTCATTTTTTGTGAAAGGGGGGAGAGTCGCCTGCATGGACCACATCGGGGAGGTGCTTCAGCCGGATGCGCTCGTGCTCCTGATCGGTGAACGGCCCGGGCTCGTAACCGCCAAATCCATGAGCGCTTATATGTGCTACAAGCCCCGCAAAGGCATGATCGAATCGGACCGGAATGTCATATCGAACATTCACAGGGGCGGGACGCCTCCTTTGGAGGCGGCGGCGCATATCGGCACGATGCTCAAAGGGATGCTGGAGCGTCAGACGAGCGGCACGAATTTTTTCTAAAAAGAGAGGAGGAAGCCGCATGCATGTTGTGGAGCGTGACCAATTCGTATTCAGCTTCTCCGGGAATCACCCGCCGGTATTGACTGTGCAGAGCGGGGACCGGGTTGTTTTACGGACGAACGACTGCTTCTCTGGGCAAATCCGGGGGGATCAGGATCTTGTTACTTCCATCGACTATGGAAAAATCAATCCGGCGGCCGGACCGGTCTTTGTGGAGGGAGCGCAGCCGGGGGACATACTGAGGGCGGAGATTATCCGCATCTCCCTGGACGGTCAAGGCGTTATCACGACGCTTCCGGACATCGGGACGTTAATTCACCATTCGGAGATCCGGTCGAAGACGGTGCAAATCCGGGAAGGAAGGCGCGTACAGTTCTCAGGCAGGATTGAGTTCGAGTGCGCCCCGATGGTTGGAGTCATAGGCGTGGCACCTTCGGAAGGCGAGGTCGCTTGCGGGCATCCCGGGCGGCACGGCGGGAATTTGGACTCGAGCTGCATCGCGGAAGGCGCAAGCGTGTATCTGCCGGTGTTCGTTCCCGGGGCTCTGTTTGGGCTTGGCGATCTTCACGCCCGCATGGGCGACGGGGAAATGTGCGGAACCGGAGTGGAAACCGCCGGAGAAGTCGAGGTTCGCCTGACCGTGCTGAAGGGCGTACCGCTTACCGCTCCCGTAGTCGAAACGAAGGATTCCTGGCATGCCGTCGCAAGCGATCACGATGTTCTGGAGGCAATACGGCAGGCGAGCGAAGACATGCAGAGCATGATCGTCCAGCGATGGGAACTGACGCCGACGGATGCCTATTTGCTGATGGGCGCGGTGGGTGACGTGCAGATGAGCCAATGCTGCAAGCCTTGTCCGGTGGAGACGGTCGTTCGTGTACGGATGCCCAAGCTTGAAGGAATGCCCGGATTGGCCAGGTAGATAAAATTTTAAATACCCTATTGAAAAGGAGGGGCGTTTATTTTATATTAAACCTGTATACAACTTGGTATACAAGTAACGCATGCAAGAGCGCATGCCGCAAAGGGTGAGATTCTGTTGATAGAGAAAAGTGAGAAAGTTCTTTTAAAAGATACCGCATACGACAAGATCAAAGAAAAAATGATCCGGGGAGATGAGGAATACACCTCGGAAAATACGCTGGTTCAGGAGTTAAGCATGAGCCGGACTCCGATCCGCGAAGCATTAAACCGGCTTCAGTATGAAGGCTTCCTAAGGATATTGCCGAACCGGGGCATCGTCTTCACCGAGCTATCCGCCAAGGAACGCAACGAGCTGATCGATATGAGGATCGCCATTGAGACGTATTCGCTGAGGCAAGCCGCTGACCGGATTACCGACAACGACATTCAGGAGCTGACCCGCATCATCGGCATGCAGGAAGAGGCTTACCACGCCGGGGATTTTGCCGAACTGGTCGAGAAAGACGCGCTGTTCCATCATTACCTGCTGGAGATCGTCGGGAACTCGCAATTCATCAAAATGTACCGTCACGCGAGGGAGCGGCAGTTCACGGTACGGGCCGGAAAATGGCTCAAACATCAGCCGGATGTGCTGCAGACCTTTATAGAAGAACACAGAACCATTTTGAACGCAATCATCCGGAAGGATATCCCCGCTGCGATTCAACATCTGGTGGAGCATTTGGAAAAAGGGAAGCTGTAACGCTTGAAACGACAGGAGGCGGCATTGCTTTGAAATTTCGAGTAGTCATGGCGCAGCTGGAATCGACATCGGACAAGCAAGTGAACTATGAAAAAGCGGTATCGGCAGTCCGGGAAGCCGCTTGCGGCCACTTCGCCCAAATGGTTGTTTTCCCCGAAATATTTATGAGCTTTTTCCCCGCGCACACTCCAAAGCATATCATCGTGGATGACGCCGAGACCCTTCAAGGTCCGTTTGTCACCGGTATGAGGAAGCTGGCTGCCGAGTATGGCGTATGGTTGATTTTCGGAATGAAGGAATTGGTGGATGAGCATAAGGCGGACCGGGTGTACAACACGGTAGTCATTGTTGATAGCGGCGGCTCGATCGCCGGATCGTACCGGAAGACCCATCTGTATGACGCTTTCGGGCTGAAGGAATCCGACACGATCATGCCCGGCGACCGTCTTTTCGAGCCGATTCAGACCCCATTTGGCAAGCTCGGATTGTTCGTCTGTTATGAGCTTCGCTTCCCCGAGATTGCCCGCTATCAGGCGGCCCAGGGGGCGGAAATCATTATTGTCCCTTCCGGCTGGGTCCGCGGGCCGATGAAGGAGCGGCATTGGAGCCACTTGATCACGGTTCGGGCATTGGAAAATACGGTGTTCATGATTGCCTGCAACCAGGTGAGCGATTTCTACAGCGGACAAAGCCTTGTCGCCGATCCGATGGGCGTCCTGATGGCCGCCGGACCGGAGAACGAAGCGCTGATCGCTTGTGAACTCGATCTTTCCCGAATCGCAAGCGTACGTTCCAAGCTGCCATCGTATGAACAGCGAAGACCCGAGCTGTATTCATCCCTGATTTGATCCCGGAAGGAGCCGATTCTAATGAATAAATTGAGCAAGCTGCTGCATAATCAACAGTCCGCCTACGGGATGATCGTAACGCTGAAGGACCCCGCCGTCGTGGAGATGCTGGGACATGCCGGGTATGATTTTGCCATCATTGATATGGAGCATACGACGATCGATTTCGGGCTGGTGGAGCATATGATCCGGGCAGCGGAATGCGTGCAGGTGGCCTCGGTGGTTCGAACTCCCCAGAATGACTATGGCGCCATGCTGCGTGTTCTCGAAGCGGGAGCCGATGGCATCATGGTTCCCCACCTCACCACGCGGGAACAGGCCGAACGAATCGTCGGCACCGCCAAATACCGTCCGGTCGGCTCCCGCGGACTCGACGGCTCCTCAAGAACCGCGCAGTACGGCACAACTCCTTTCCAGCAGCACCTTAAACGCCAAAATGAACGGGTCACCGTGATCGGCATGATTGAAGACGAATCGGCTTTAACCAATCTGGACGATATTGTCAGTGTCGCCGGTCTGGATTTGCTCTTTGTCGGTCCGGCGGATTTGGCCGCTTCCTTTGGCTGCCAAGAGCAATTCGATCATCCCATCGTCATGGAAGCCATCGAAGCGATTATCCGAACGGCCCGCGAGGTGGGGCTTGGCGTCGGCATTCCGGCTTTTACGGCAGAGGAGGTGGACAAGTATTCCAAATGGGGAGCCAACTTTTTCACAGTTCCCCCTATTGATACACTCCTCTTCAGCCGGGCAATGACCGCCCATCTAAGCGACGTTAAGCATAATGAAAGGTTGTCCATGATGTAGGCTTAAAAGACGTCTTGTCGTTCATATGACCATATCTAAGGAGGAAATAAAGTATGCGATGGAATCAGGCGGGGAAGGTAGTAGGATTGATGTTGATTGTGTTGGCTATGATTTTGTCCGCATGCGGTTCGAGTCAAGGGGCGGCGAATGGGACGAAGGCGGAGACGGAAACGAAAACAGAAGCCAAGGGACTGGTTATCACCTTGAAAGGTGACCCTGTCGGCTTCGATCCTCAAAATACGACCGATACCATTTCCAGCCTTATCAACTATCAAATCTACGACAGGCTTGTTACCTTCAATGAGAAGATGGAGGTTGTTCCTCAATTGGCCAAAAGCTGGACAACCTCGGAGGACGGGAAAACCTGGACCTTCGAGCTTAATACGGGAGTCACCTTCACCGATGGCACTCCATTTAATGCGGAAGCGGTAAAGACAAGCTTCGAGCGGGTAGCCGACGAAGGGAAAAACTTGAGTCAGCATTCGCTGGTAGGCTCATTTATCGATAACATTACCACGAACGGCGAGAATGAGGTTGTCTTTCATTTAAAAGCCCCGCAGGGAGCCTTCCTGGGGAACCTGGCTTCCGTTGCCAGCAGTATCCTCAGTCCCAAGTCCATTAAAGAGAACGAAGAGGGAATTGCCAAAAACCCGGTTGGAACCGGCCCGTTCCAATTGAAAAAGTTTACGACCGGGGATGCGGTGGTGCTTGAAGCCAATAAGGATTATTGGGGCGGGGCGCCAAAGATCAGCACCGTCACCTTCAAAAATGTTCCCGAAACCGCCTCCCGGGTCATCATGCTCGAAAATGGAGAATCCGACCTGATGGAAGGCGTTCCGATTACGGAAATCGAACGGCTGAAGCAGAACAGCGAGCTGGTCATCAATCCGATCAAGGCTAACCGGATCGCGTACATCGGGTTCAATACGACGGTCAAGCCTTTTGATCAACCGGCTGTGCGCCAGGCGCTGAACTATGCGATTGACAAAGAAACGCTGGTGAACAAACTGTATGACGGCCGGGTTACCGTTGCCACCTCCGCCATCGCGTCGAGAACGATCGGGTACAGCAACGTAGGATCCTATCCTTTTGATATGGAAAAAGCGAAGCAAATACTGAAAGACGCGGGAATCGTACCGGGGAATTACAAGTTCCGGTTAATTCTGGCCGCCAACGTCGTTCAAGATAAACCGGCCGCCGAATTTGTTCAGAACAGTCTGCAGCAGTTGGGATTCAATATTGAACTGCAAACGCTGGAGCTTGGCACCTATTTAGAGACGCTTAAAGACCCGGGTAAATACGATTTGTTCGTCAGAGGCGCGCTTGCGACCACCGGTGATGCCGATCCCTTGTTCCGGGATGCTTTGTTATCGACCAGCGCTACGAATTATGCCCATTACAACAATCCGGAAGTCGACAAATTGATTCTTGCGGGGCAAGAGCAGTTTGACCAGACGCAGCGTCTGGAGAGTTACGCGAAGGTGCTGGAGCTGGTTAAGACCGACGCGCCGTGGATTTTCCTACATGAGGATATGGCTCGCTACGGTATGTCCAAGAAGGTTGAAGGAATCACCTTCCTCCCTACGTATGTCTATGATTTGCGCAAGGCGGTCAAGAATTAACGAATATTGAATTGAAGGAGGAATCCTTTTGTTAAGCTATGTCGTCAAACGGGTGCTGCAAATGATTCCGACCTTGCTGGGCGTATCCCTCCTCTGCTTCATCATCATCCACTCGGTTCCGGGGGATCCGGCGCATTTGATCGCGGGAGTCGATGCGACGGACGAGCAGGTGCAGAGCGTCAGGGAACAACTGGGTCTGGACCGGCCGTTACTCGAGCAGTATTTCAACTACGTGTCCAATCTGGTCAAGGGCGATCTGGGCGAGTCGATGCAATCCGAGCGTCCGGTCCTCGAGGAAATTATGACGAGGTTTCCTAACACAATCCTGCTGACGGTGTTTTCCGTTGTCATTATGGTGATCATCGGCCTGTTTGCAGGCATCCTCTCCGCGACGAAGCCGAACAGCATCCGGGATAATGTGACGATGATGTTCTCGCTGTTCGGCATATCGATGCCGGTGTTCTGGTTCGGAACGATGCTCATTCTGTTGTTTTCCTATTACTGGCCCCTGCTTCCTTCTGGAGGAAGCAGCGGGTTCCAACATTTCATTCTTCCGTCTATCGTCCTGGGGCTGTCCTCCTCCGGTGTGCTGGCCAGGCTAACCCGCTCCAGCATCCTGGAGGTGATTCATCAGGATTTTATCCGTACCGCGCGCGCCAAAGGGGTCAAGGAAAGGCTCGTTATCTATAAGCACACCTTGAAAAATGCGCTCATTCCGATCATTACGATCATCGGCTTGGAGTTTGGCACTTTGCTCGGCGGCGCCGTTCTGACAGAGACGGTATTCTCGATGAACGGACTTGGGCGGTTTATTATCCAATCCATCGAGTTCCGGGATTATCCGGCTGTTCAGGGCTGCATTTTGTTCGTCGCGACGATCTTCGTCGTTGTCAATCTCGTAGTTGACCTGTGTTACAGCGCAGTGGACCCCAGAATCAGGTATGAGTAGGAGGGAGCGTAAGCAATGAGTAAGAGCTCAATCCTTCTGATGAGCCGAGAAACAGAGGACCCTGTATATCATCGGCGCTCGCCGTGGACATTGATGATTCAGAGGTTCAAAAAAAATAAACGCGCCATCGTAGGATTATGGATGGTTGTCATCTTTGTATGTATCGCAATTTTCGCGAGATGGTTAGCGCCGTATGATCCGATTGCGCAAAATATGCAGATTATATTGAACGCTCCTTCGCTGAGCCATCCGTTCGGGACGGATGAATACGGCCGGGACATTCTATCGCGGGTGATTTACGGAGCGCAAATCTCCTTGATGGTTGGAGTTGTCGGGGTGCTGATTTCCATCGTATTCGGTGTGGCTCTCGGCACAGTTTCGGGTTACTTCGGCGGCAAAGCCGACATTTTGATTATGCGGATTATGGATGTGTTCATGGCGTTTCCAAGCTTCCTGCTTGCGCTCGCTATTGTCAGCGTACTCGGCCCGGGCATGGTGAATGTGATGATCGCGATCGGCATCTTCTCGATTCCCGCCTTTGCGAGGATTTCCCGCAGCTCCGTCCTGTCGGTGACCGGCAAAGAGTACATTGAGACGGCGAAATCGATGGGCTCGGGTCATATGCGCATCATTTTCAAGCATGTGATTCCGAACAGTATCGCTCCAATTATAGTCTTGTCCTCGATGCGTATAGCGACGGCCATTCTTACAGCCTCTGGACTAAGCTTTCTCGGTATGGGCGCCCAGCCGCCGACGCCGGAGCTGGGGGCGATGCTGAGCTCGGGCCGGGATTATTTAAGATCCGATCCTCATGTCAGCACGATCCCCGGCTTGGCCATCATGTTTATGGTCTTGGCCTTTAATATGCTGGGAGACGGGATACGGGACGCGCTCGATCCGAAAATGAAGCTGTAAATGCCGTGCACAAGGGGGAGGGTAGGCTTTGGAACGTGAACTGCTGGCGATAAAAGGGCTCAAGACTTATTTTTATACGGATGAAGGGGTGGTTCCGGCCGTTGACGGCGTAGACATCACCATCCGGGAAGGGCAGACCGTAGGCGTTGTCGGAGAGTCCGGCTCAGGAAAAAGCGTCACCTCCTTAACGGCGATGCGCTTAACCCCGGGGAAAGTAATGGAAGGCTCCATTCTGTTTGACGGCAAAGATCTGCTCGCTTTATCCGAGCAGCAAATGCAGGATGTCCGGGGCAATGAAATGGCGATGATCTTTCAAGAGCCGATGACTTCGCTGAATCCTGTGTTTACAGTCGGGCAGCAGATTGGAGAAGCGGTCAGGATTCATTTAAAGTACAGCAAGAAGCAGGCTAGAGCCCGGTCCATCGAGATGCTGAAGCTGGTCGGCATCCCGAGACCGGAACAGATTGTCGACGAGTATCCCCACCGTCTGTCCGGAGGGATGAGGCAGAGGGTAATGATCGCGATGGCCATGGCGTGCAATCCCAAGCTCTTGATTGCCGATGAGCCGACAACCGCGCTCGATGTAACGATTCAGGCGCAAATTCTGAACTTGATGAAAGAGCTGAAATCGGCGCACGGTACGGCGATTCTGCTCATTACGCATGATCTTGGCGTTGTGGCGGAAATGTGCGACCGCGTGGTGGTTATGTACGGAGGCAAGGTTGTGGAAGAAAGCGACGTGATAACGCTCTTTACAGAGCCGAAGCATCCCTATACGCAAGGGTTGATGAAGTCGATGCCGACGCTGGACTCGGAGGAGACGCGGCTTTACTCGATCAAGGGAAGCGTGCCGGCTCCCGGCAGCTTGCGGGGGGGATGCCATTTTGCTCCCCGCTGCGAATTTGCGATGGAGGTCTGCCGCAGACAGGAGCCGCTGCTTACGGAAATCGGGCAGGGACACTTCACAAGATGCTGGCTCCATGCATCCGGGGAAGGGGAGGAATCGCCATGAGGCAGTCTTTGGTTGAGGTCAGAAATTTAAAGAAGTATTTTTCGATTAAAAAAGGGATCTTTGGCCGGACCGCAGGCCATGTCAGAGCGGTGGACGGACTGGATTTCACGATTTATAAGGGGGAAACCCTCGGTTTGGTGGGGGAAAGCGGCTGCGGTAAGTCTACAACGGGAAGAACGCTTCTCCAACTGCTCCATCCGACGGAAGGCCAGGTCTATTATCAGGGAAGAAATCTGGTAGGCCTGTCTCCGGCCGAACTCCGGAAGGTCCGCAAGGATATGCAGATGGTATTTCAGGACCCGTACGCTTCCCTCGATCCCCGCCTTACGGTCTTCGATATTATTGCCGAGCCGCTGGAGATTCACAACGTTACCCAAGGAAAGGAAAAAATACGGCGGGTCGAGGAACTGCTGAATACCGTCGGCTTAAGCGGCTACCATGCCAAGCGGTATGTGCATGAGTTCAGCGGCGGACAGCGGCAGCGGATCGGGATTGCCCGGGCGCTGGCGCTAAACCCCATGCTGATTGTCGCCGACGAGCCGGTATCCGCCCTGGACGTATCCATTCAGTCCCAGGTCATTAATCTGATGCAGGATCTGCAGGAGCAATTTGATTTGACGTATTTATTTATCGCCCATGATTTAAGTGTGGTGAAGCATATCAGCACCCGGATCGGCGTGATGTACTTAGGAAGGCTGGTGGAGCTGGCCGACAAGCGGGACCTGTTCGATTCCCCCAAGCATCCGTATACCCGGGCTTTATTGTCAGCCGTCCCGTCGCCGAGTCCGTTAATCAAAAAGGAGCGGATTGTGCTGCAAGGGGATGTTCCAAGCCCGGCCAATCCTCCTGCGGGCTGCACATTCCACCCGAGATGCAGCGAATGCATGGAGATATGCAAGACGGACAAGCCGGAGCTTAGGAAAGTGGAGGGGCGATACGTCGCCTGTCATTTGTACTCTTAATGCGAAAGTGAGGCGGACAAGCCGGGGCCGGAGTGTATCACCGGAAGATATCAACTAACGGAGGAGACAGGGCATGAGATTAGACGGACAGCCATCGATAACGCCGGCAAGCGGCGCAACTTCGTTATATGCATGCCAATACGATCAAAGGTTTTCTTACTGTGCCTATATTCCAAGCTCATCTAACGATACCGGCCCGCGGCGGCGCCCGCTGCTCGTCGTGATTCACGGGACGGACCGTTCCGCTCAGCGGTACAGGGACGAGTTTCAGGATTTTGCCGACAGCACCGGCGCCGTTGTCCTGGCGCCGCTCTTTCCGGCAGGCATCGGAGAACCGGGAGAACTGAACTCATACAAGATGATTAAGTACCGTGACATTCGTTTCGACCGCGTATTGCTGGCGATCATTGAAGAGTTTACGGCCCGATATGGAATTTCGCAGCGGCAATTCCTGCTGTTCGGCTTTTCCGGCGGCGGACAATTTGTTCACCGTTTCTTTTACCTTCATCCTGACAGGCTGCTGGGGGTATCGGTTGCCGCCCCGGGTAACGTTACGCTGCTTGATCCCTTCATGGATTGGTTTACGGGAACCCGCGACTTTAAGGAAGAATTCGGTATGGATCTCCCCATAGAGGAGATGCGCCATGTTCCCGCCCAATTGGTGATTGGAAGCGAAGATAACCAAAGGCTGCCCAGTGGCAAGGAGCATCCCTTTTGGCTTCCGGGCGTTGAGATTGCCGGGAATACGCGGCTGGAACGAATCCGGTCGCTGAGGGATAATTGGACATCGAATGGGATTCGCGTCCGGTATGATGAAGTTCCGGGCGCTGCCCATGAAGGCATCAAGCTGTTGTCTCCTGTGAAAGATTTTCTGGCGGAAACATTGAATGCGAATGACAACCATTTCAAATGAAGAAAGAAGGGATTATATGCAGATTAGAAAAGTAATCCTCAAAATTCATCTGATTCTAAGCTTGTTGGCCGGGCTATTCATTGTCGTTCTCTCCTTGACAGGCAGCGTTCTCGTATTTAAAAACGAGCTTACCCAAACCATGTATCCGGAGCTGTTTAAAGTGACCAAAGGGGAGAGGATTTCTTATCAGGATGCACAAAAGTCCATTTTGGCCCAATATCCCGAAGCGCAGTTTCTGAGAATTTACACCCCCGATGAACCGGTTACAGGCGGCGCGTTCCTGTTCTGGATCAATAATGATGGCGAAAGGGTGTATGTATATTTGGACCCTGCCACCGGGAACATACTCGGAACGCTGGATGAGAGCGCCTTTCCCAATAAGCTAAGCGTGTTTCATCGTAATTTACTGCTGGAAAAGTATCACGGGTTTGAGATTGTCGGGATCGTCGGCTTCATGTTCACGTTCATTCTCATATCGGGTCTTTACTTATGGTGGCCGGGAATCAAAAGTATGGCGCAGGGCTTCAAACGAAGGAAGGCCTCGAATCCGTATATTAAAAAGAATGACCTTCACCGGTTAATCGGGATTTATTCCATCCCTGTCCTCTTGATCATTGCATTCACCGGCGCCGTTTATCCGTTTAGCGAGAAGATATTAGGCTGGTTCGGCACAGGCTGGACGCCGCCGGCCCAAAAACTTGCCGTTCAAGTTAAGCCCGAAGGCAGGCTGCCTGTGGACGAGCTGGTCCGGCTTGCCGAACAGACCACACCGAACAGCAAAGCAACCCTCATTATTCTGCCTACTAAACCGGAGAAGAACATTGATATCCGTCTAACCCGTTTCTACGATCCCGGAGCCGGACATACCGGAAATGTGAAGGTGTGGATGGACCCGTACAACGGAAAGGTGCTGGAAAAATGGGACCCCAAAATCAATAACGTGTTTTACCAAACGTGGGTATTTCCTCTGCACGTCGGCTCTTATGGAGGGATAATAACCAAAGTCTTGTACTCCATCGTCGGTTTGATGCCTTCCATATTGATGTTTACCGGTATCTATATCTGGCAGTATAAAAAAAGACGGCGAAAAAAACAGCAGGCCGAGGTTCAGCTGAACGCGTCGTAAATAAATCATCTTCCTTAATGGTTGTAGAACCCTCTTCCTTTCAGTAAGCTGAATATATAAGGGGGAAGACTGAAGTGACGATACGACTGCGCGGGCACCATCTGCTCTGCCTGCTGGGATACCGCGGGATGGGATATTCCGCGGATTTTTGCGTGAACATGACGGGGATTTATGAGACCCTTCGAACGAAGCCGGATACCCGGATCGAAATTGTCACAGGCGTAGACGATATTTGCCGTGCGTATCCGCCGGATCAAGATAATCATTGTGATGGAACTGTGCATGAACTCGATCAGGCGGTTTTGACCAAGCTCGGACTTGCGCCCGGCTATCAGGGAGAGTGGCGGGAGGTGTGCGGGTATGTAGCCAGGCAGGTGGAGCCTTCCGACATCGAGAATTTATGCGTAACCTGTCCGTGGAAATCATATGGGGTATGCCAAGAGGGCGTGAAGCTCGTTAGAGAAGGACTGCCGCTGCCCAAGATTGAGCCATAGCCTAAGAAGCCAGTGGGTATACTCCCTACAGAAGACCAGCCTGCATGAGCAATTGCATGATTGGCACTATTTATGTTTCTTTCCATGCGCTGCGGGATAATTAACGGTAAAGAGTTGAACTGCAGCACACTTTACTGACGAATGGGGAGTTACTATGGCGGATGACGGGCATATTTCACCATTTGAAAAAAAGATCATTATACGCAGAATTGAACGCAAGGATTTTGACGATATTATTGAGCTTCAAAAGGTATGCTTCCCGAGCATGGAGCCATGGAAAAAGAGTCAGCTCGAAAGCCATATCCGGATTTTTCCGGAAGGGCAGTTATGTGTGGAATACGATTCGCGCATTATCGGGTCTTGTTCAAGTCTAATCGTCAATTTCAACGAATATTTGGAGCAGCATACGTACGACGAAATCACGGATAAAGGCTATATTAAAAACCATAATCCAAACGGTGAAAATTTATATGGAATGGAGGTTATGGTTCATCCGGACTTCCGCCGCATGAAAATCGGAAGACGATTATACGAGGCCCGGAAGCGACTGGCGGAGGAGCTCAATCTGAAGAGCATCATCGTCGGGGGCCGGATACCGGTTTACCATAAATACAGCGACAAGCTGACTCCGCGGGAGTATGCCGAAGAGGTGCTGCAGAAAAATATTTATGATCCCGTTCTTACCTTTCAAATGATGAACGGCTTTACTCTGAAACGGATTATTACGGATTATTTGCCGGATGATAAGGAATCCATGACCTATGCCGCTCTGCTGGAGTGGAACAACATTGAGTATAAGCCGAAGAAATCCAGAATCCATAGTAAAATGTCTTTTCCCGTACGGATTTGCGTAGTGCAGTACATGATGAAAAAGATTGAATCCTTTGAGGAATTCGCCACGCAGTGCGAGCATTACGTGGATGTCGCGTCTGATTATAAATCCGACTTTGCCGTGTTTCCGGAGAATATAACGATGCAGCTGCTTTCATTCCTCGAAGAGAGGTCTCCAAGCCTGGCCGTACGCAAATTGGCGGAATTCACCCCGAATTATATGGAACTGTTCTCCGGACTGGCCGTTAAATACAATGTTAACGTTATTGGAGGGTCCCATTTTGTCGAGCGAAACAACCGGATTTACAATGTAGCTCATTTATTCCGGCGGGACGGTACGATTTCCGAGCAGACCAAGCTTCACATCACTCCCAATGAGCAAAAGTGGTGGGGAATCAACGGCGGGAATGATTTGGAGGTGTTCGATACCGATTGCGGGAAGGTTTCCCTTCTCCTCAGCAATGACATTGAGTTCCCGGAGGTTTCGAGAATTGTAGCTGAAGAGGGAGCGCAAATCATTTTCGTGCCGTATTGCGTGGAAGACCGCCAGACCTTCCTTCGGGTAAAATACTGCGCACAGGCAAGAGCGATCGAGAACCAGGTGTTTGTGGTGACATCCGGAACCGTCGGAAACCTGACCCACGTCGACAATGTCGATATCCAGTACGCGCAATCGGGCATTTATACACCGTCGGATTTCTCTTTTTCGAGGGACGGGATCGCCGGGGAATGCAGTGAAAATACGGAAACCGCCATTATGGCGGAAGTGGATCTGGAAGTGCTGCAACGTTACAAAAAAACGAAGGACGTGCTGACGATGAGTGACCGGAGGACGGACATCTATTCGCTTCACGTCCGTTCGTAGAGAGGACAGCTAATGACACAACTTAGAATAGCCGTTATGCAGTATGGGCTGAGTCCTATCCAAACGGAAGCGCAGTTTTGGGACGGACTGCAGTCCAGAATCGATGAGGCTGTGAAAGAAAAGGCCGATCTGCTTGTCTTTCCCGAGTACACGACGGCCCATTTGCTGTCCATCGTTCCCGCCATGAGCTATGAAGAGGCCTGCGGGTATCTAGACGGAATTACGGCGGTGTATCGCGACTTTTTCCAGTCTGCCAGCGCAAAATCCGGCATAGTCATCTTGGCGGGAACCCATATTTGCAGAGATGAGCGACGGTTTGTGAATAAAGCGTCGCTGTTTTTCCCCGACGGCCGGGTGGAAACGCAAAACAAGCTTCATCTGACTCCGGAAGAGCAGCAGGATTGGAAGCTTGGGCATGGGGATGGATTGAACGTGATTGGGACTCCGTGGGGTAAACTGGCGATTTTGACCTGCTACGATATCGAATTTCCCGAGGCGGCCAGAATCGCTGCTGATAAAGGAGTAGAGCTTATCTTGTGCCCTTCCTATACGGAGACCGTCAGCGGCTATTACCGGGTAAGGAATACCTCCCAGGCGCGAGCCATTGAAAACCAGTTGTTCGTCGCCTTGAGCGGAATTGTCGGAGAGTTGAAGGAGAAGCGCTCCCAGGTGGATCGGGGGTATTGCCAGGCGGGGCTGTTTGCGCCCTGCGACTTTCCTTTTCCTCCGGATGGCGTGATCCAGGCAGGGGTGGTTAATGAGAGCATGCTGGTAATTGCAACCGCCGACTTTTCGATGCTTCGCGAGAACCGTGAACGAGGTACCGTCGCTCCGTTTTACGACCGCAGACCCGCCCTATACCGGAAAGAAAACGAATGGATTTGAAAAGATGGAAGGCATATCGTAAAACATTTTACGAGGCCTTCTTTTTTATTTGGACAAAAGGGGTTTCACTGTTTCCACATGAGATTTTTGATGTAATTTTTCTGGTTTTAGTTTAGCATATAGAGAAGAACGTAAACGCTTACTCTGGAAGTTTTCACGGTTCTTTTACATTACAAGGTGAGGGATAAACATGAGGATTAAAACGAATACGCTGGGGTTTCGGCTGATACTACTTTTTGCCGCCATTATGATACCTATTCTGGCTGTTCTTTTTGCAGCGGGCTATTATGCCAAGGATGTCGTGCTCGCACAGGTGTCCAAATCTTATCAGAATCTGGTCAACTCCAATCTTCAGATGATCGAAAAGAGCCTGGATGATATTACGACGAATATGATTGATATGGTCGATCACGACGAGAATTTCCAGAGGTTCGGGCGGCCGGGCCTTTCGGATTCCGATTATTATTTTGCCCAGATGGGACTGATCCAGCGAAACCAAGCTTATCAAGCCTATTACCACACCGTCGATATGTTCTACGCCTACTCCAGGCCGAATGATGTGCTGGTCACTTCCAACATCCTCGGCTCTACGGAAAGCTATATGGACAATATCAAAAATTGGATTACCGGCTCCATTCATCATCCGAAATCATTGGAGAAACTGCTCTATAAATGGTCGATTGTCCGGATCGGAGACGAGTATTTTTTTAACCGGATCTTAAGCGACGATCTCACCAATAACGCCTATATCGGGGCCTTGATCAATATCAATTCACTGAAGTCTGCTCTCGGGAGCCTCAATCTGCAGGCAGGGGGAGATGTCCTCTTTGTCGCCAACGACGGAATTGTACTGTCCTCTCCTTCTGCGTCCCTCGGCGAAGGCTTCCGGCTTCCGGCGGATAAAATGAGCAAGAATTCTTCTTTTTCGTTAACGGAGGAGCACAGGCGGCTCTTTGTCATCTCCAGCCAATCTCCCGAGATTGGAATCAATATGGCGATCGTTCTTCCTAATTCCGAGCTGCTGCAGGGACTGAATGAATTTCAGACTTTGGTGAATCTGCTGCCGCTGTTCGTCTTTCTGATTCTGCTGCTTTATCTTTATATCTTCCGCCGAACGGTCATTCGGCCCATCCTGAAACTGCTCAGCGCCATCCACCGGATTCGGGGCGGCGCGATGGAGACGAAACTGCCGGATTCCAATCTGGTCGAATTCCAAAGCATCAATCATGCCTTTAACAGTATGGTAGAGGAAATTCAATACCTGAAGATCGATGTGTATGAGGAGAAGCTGAATGCCCAGAACGCCGAGCTCAAGCATTTGCAGACGCAGATCAATCCCCACTTTTTTCTTAATACGCTGAACATTATTTACCAACTGGCGGAGCTGCAGCGGTATGAACTCGTGAAGAAAACGGTACGCCATCTGGTGCAGTATTTCCGGTTTATGCTGCAGTCGAAGAGAGATACGATCACGCTCGGCCAAGAGATGGAGCATATCCGCAATTATCTCGAAATTCAGAAAATGCGCTATCAGGATTCCTTTGACTTTGACATCCGGATTTCGGATGAATGGCTTGGCGCCTGCATTCCGCCTCTGCTCATTCAGCCTTTTGTGGAGAATGCCATGATTCACGGCATGAGCCTGAAAGGCGAGTCTTTTACGCTTCAGATTACAGCGGGTCCCTATGAAGACAAGGAAGGGCTGATGCGCATTGATGTGCGGGACAACGGCAAAGGCATCCCGGATGATAAGCTGGAGGAGCTGAATTCCCCGGAATATGCCCCCGCATCGGAAGACAAGCATATCGGGATTTGGAATGTGAAGAAGCGGATAGCGATGCGTTATGGGGGAAAGGCCAAGATTGATCTCTGCCACAACGAACCAAAAGGATTCCGGGTACGGATGATTCTGCCCATCGAATATATTTGAGGAGTGAGAAAATGACAGAAATGCTGATTGTGGATGATGAGAAATTTGCGGTGGAAGGAATTTGCCGCTGCAACGACTGGAAAGCGCTTGGAATAAACGAAGTGCACACAGCCAATCACGCCGATGAGGCAAGGGAGATTATGCGGGACCGCCGGATCGATGTTCTGATTTGCGATATTGAAATGCCTGATGAAGACGGATTGTCGCTGGTCCGGTGGGTAAAAGAGTGCTCTCCCCACACGGAGTCCTTGTTCCTCACCTGCCATTCGGAGTTTGCTTATGCGAAGCAGGCGATCAATCTCGGAAGCTTCGATTATTTGCTGAAGCCGGTAGACGGGGAGGAATTGGCCGGGGCCGTCACCCGCATGGTGCAAGCCATTAAGGAAAAGGAAGAGCATGAGCGCTACACCGAGATGTACCGTAAATACTATTCGCTGTGGAAGAAACAGAAACCGCGGCTCGTAGAACGCTTTTGGCAGGATCTGTTGTCCCGGAGGCTCCTTTCCTTCGGCGATTTTCTGGAACGCGCGCTTCAGGATGCGCAGATTGATCTGCATCCGGACGACAGGGTGCTGCCTATTCTGATCAGTATTGAAGAATGGAATAAGCCTATGGATTCCCGGAATCAGGAAATCATGGAGTATGCGGTCAAGAAGGCGGCGGAGGAAATTTGGCTTGCCGGCCAGCCTGGAGAAGTCATTACGGACAAAGCCGGCGTGATGTTCGTCGTCGTGTACGCTTCCGGTTCAGCGGAGGATGCCGCAGCAGCAAGCAAGACGGATTCCAGCTTGGATCGATGGATACAAACAGGCAGTCGTTTTATCAACGTGTGCCGGGAGTATTTTTATTGTTCGGTGACCTGCTACGTGGGCAAATATGCCCTGCTTCAGGAGTTGCCCGGTCTATGCGACAATTTGAAAAATATGGAGCGTGACAATATCACCGGAACGCAGTCCGTTCTGCTATATACTCCCCAGACTCTTCAGGCTTTGCCCTCCGCCGGTCCGGGCGAGATTCATATTTCGGAATGGGCCAACTATATGCTGAACGGGGACAAGGAGATGATGATCCGGCTGATTCACCGGATTGTCGGCAGACTGGAAGCGACGCCGAATGTTCAGGGGAAGCATTTGTCGACCCTTCATCAGGATACGCTGCAGATTATTTATCATTTTCTTCAGGTTAAAGGGATCAGCGCCAATCATGTTCCCCAGTTTCCGATGTGGGCATCGGCCCAAATCCGCAGCTTGCGCCATTATATGCATTGGGCGGAGAGCCTGGTCTCCGCCGTAATGGAGGCGGCCTTTGAGCCGGATGAAAGGGACGGAGTCATCCAGAAATCCATCCGGTATATCCACCATAATGTGGAGGAGGACCTGTCGCGGGAGGATGTGGCCGCTCACGTCGGACTGAATCCCGCTTACCTGTCCCGGCTGTTCAAGAAGGAAACCGGACAGAACCTGATCGACTTCCTGATTGAAGCCAAAATGAACCGGGCGAAGGAACTGCTGGACACCACAGGCATGACGGTCAGCGCCATCGCACAGCAGGTGGGCTATTGCAACTTTTCCCATTTCACCAAAATGTTCAGGAAGCAATTTGAAGTAAATCCGCAGGAATACCGGAATGTCACAAAACGAATAGACTGAGGTTACAAAAACGGTGGGGACGATCCTTTGCCAAACGTATAATGAAGCCATACCAAATCAAAGAGGGTGGACTTATGGCTTCGGTAGAGGTCTTGGAAGCAAAGGCTTCCATAACGCGAAGTAAGACAAGAAAAGGAAAGCTGTGGAAGTACCGGTCGCTGATCATTCTGGCTTTGCCCGGAATCCTATTAATGTTTATCAACAATTATTTGCCCATGTTCGGCATTTTCCTGGCGTTCAAGGATCTGAATTACACCGATGGCATTTGGGCCAGCAAGTGGGTGGGGCTGGACAACTTCAAATTTCTGTTTGCTTCCAACGATGCCTGGGTGATTATCCGGCATACGATTTTTTACAATCTGGCCTTCCTCATCATCAACACCGTACTGGCCATATTGCTGGCTATCTTGTTGAACGAAGTCAAGAACAAGGTGATGTCTAAGTTCTTTCAGAGCACGGTTATTCTGCCGAATTTCATCTCCATGGTTATTGTCGGCTATCTTGTATACGGTTTCCTCAATCCGGATCTCGGTTTTGTCAACAAGTTCATCATGGAACCCATGGGCTGGGAGCCGGTTAACTGGTACGCCACGCCGGAGCATTGGCCTTATATTTTAACGATTGTAAACACCTGGAAAAATGTCGGCTATGCGGCCGTTGTTTATCTGGCGGCGATTATCGGCATTGATCAGGAATATTATGAAGCCGCTGTCATTGACGGCGCGAGCAGATGGAAGCAGATGACGAATATTACGATTCCGCTTATCGCTCCGGTCATTATCATCCTGACGGTGCTGGCGATCGGCAGAATCTTCAATGCGGACTTCGGTTTGTTCTATCAGGCAACGATGGCGTCGGGCATGCTGAAGTCGACAACGGATGTTATCGACACTTATGTGTACAACGCGCTGATGGTTACGGGCGATACCGGACTGGCCTCGTCGGCAGGCTTGCTTCAGTCGGTGGTCGGCTTCATCCTGGTCGTGTCGGTGAATCTGATCGTACGTAAATTCAGCAAAGATAACGCCTTATTTTAGGAGGGAAATATGTCGACACAAAAACGGACTCACCCGCTGATCATCGCGGTTCTGTCACTCTTCAGCCTGGCCTGCCTGATTCCGTTCTGGCTCGTGCTGATGATATCCATTGCCGATGAGAAAGAAGTATTGAAGCACGGATACAGCTTCTGGCCCCAGAAATTCAGCTTTGTCGCTTATCAATTTCTGGCGCAGGACGCCGAGAAGATTCTGAGAGCGTACGGAGTATCCATTTTCGTTACGGTGATAGGCGTCGTCGTCAGCTTGTTCGTCACTTCGGCGATGGCGTTCTCCATGTCCCGTAAGGACTTTCCGCTAAGAGGCGCACTCAGCATCTACATCCTGATCACGATGCTGTTCTCGGGCGGCCTGCTTCCCTGGTATCTGGTGTACACGCGATTCCTCCATGTGCAGGATACGCTGCTTGCCCTGATTATCCCCGGCTTGATCGGCGGCTTTAATGTCATCATCATGCGGACCTTCTTTACGAACAGCATTCCGCCGTCGCTGATTGACTCCGCCCAGATTGACGGAGCCAGCGAATACAGAACCTATTTCAGCATCATTCTTCCGCTTTCGCTGCCGGTTATGGCAACGATCGGCCTGTTCATTACCGTATCGTACTGGAATGACTGGTTCACAAGCCTGGTCTTTATCCAGAATGAGAAGCTGTTCTCTCTGCAGTATTTGCTGAACAAAACCTTGATGAATGCTTCGTTTCTCCAGAGTATCGCCAATAAGGCTTACAGTTCCACAGCGCAGGTTACCCAGCCTCTGGAATCGATCCGCATGGCCATGGCCATGATTGCGATCGGACCGTTGGTGCTCGTATTCCCGTTCTTGCAAAAGTATTTCGTGAAAGGGCTTACGGTAGGGGCAGTGAAAGGCTAATACCGGGACAAACCGGATTAGTATATAGAAATATTAGACGAACTTAGGGAGGTTGCAATATGAAATGGTTAAAGAAAGGTTCCGTCATTCTGTCTTCACTTATGCTGACGGTTGCTATGACGGCGACAGGATGTTCCAGCAGCAATAACAGTGGCAACGCCAATTCACTCCAGGCATCCAGCGGCGGAGACAGTGCAGCAGGCGGGCTTAAGCCGTATGAAGTGGTTATGGTCTTCCCCGACGCGCCGCAGAAGGATAATGAGCTGGTTCAGAACGCAATGAACGATTATCTGAAAAAGACCTACCCGGACATGAACGTGACGGTCAAGCTGAATCCGATCGATTGGGGAGCCTGGAGCGACAAGACGAATCTGATGATGGCCTCGGGCGACAAGTTTGATACGATTTTTACCGCGGACTGGCTTGGTTTCCAACAGGAGGTAACCAAGGGGGCACTGCTTCCTCTGGATGACCTGCTTGCGAAGTACGGACCGGACATCGAGGCAGTGGAAAAAGATTATCATGATCCGGCGAAACGCGGAGGAAAGCTCTACGGCATTCATACCCATCAGGAACTGGGCGGCGCACAGGGCATTTATCTCGATAAAGCGCTGGTCGACAAATATAAATTTGATCTGAGCGCGTTTAAATCGGGCAAGGTCGAAGAGCTGGAACCGATGTTGAAGACGATTAAAGAGAACGAGCCCGGCATCACTCCGCTCGTTATGCCGAGTTACCCGCTAGACGCCTATTACTCCTCCGGCACGCTGGATCAGATCGGCAATTTAGCCGCTTTGAATGTGAAGGATACGGCGCCTGATGATTTCACCGTCACTAATATGTACAGCACTCCGCGCTTTATGGAACTGGCCAAGATGACCAACAAATGGTTCAAAGCCGGATATCTTAACAAAGATGCCCTGACTCCGGGTCTGGATGCCTGGAAAAAAATTCAGGCGGGCCAAGGTTTCGCGCTTGTAGGGGATATGGACATCCTGGCAAATATGGAAATCGGCTCGGTATCGAAATCGCCGAACGGTTCCCTCAAGGCCGGAAGAGAAATGCTTCAAATTCCGCTCAATGTCGACAGATTGCAAACCGGTAAAATGACGGCGACGATGCAGGCGATTTCCAAAACGTCCAAAGACCCGGAACGCGCGATGATGCTCCTCAACCTGTTCTTCAAGGATAAAAATCTGCTGACCTTGTTCAACTTCGGTATTGAAGGAACGCACTATGTGCTGAAAGACGGCCAAATTGCCCTGCCTGATGGCAAGACCAACAACGATGTCGGATTCTATCATGATATTATGTGGCAAATCGGGAATCAGATGCTGAATTACACTCGGGTAGGCGAAGATCCGAACAAATATCAGAACTATGAGAAGTTTAACGCATTGGTTTCCGGTAACCCGTCCCGGATATTCGGATTCGTCTTTGACCCGGAACCGGTGAAGAATGAAATGATCACTATCGACAATGCCAACAAAGCATTCGTAGACGGTATCAAGTCCGGCCAGCTCGATCCGGAGGAAAATCTTCCGAAGCTGCTTGAGAAGCAAAAAGCGGCAGGCGCTGATAAAGTCATCGCCGAAGCGCAAAAACAGCTTGACGCTTGGCGCGCGGCAAACGGCAAATAAGAAGGGAAACATATGGGGATCGGAAAGGGCATAATCTCTAGGGATTATGCTCTTTTATACTGGTTAAAGAATTAACGCTAAAAGAAGGGCAGTTGATCTATGTTTCCGTTCAAATTATCTTTAAACGCATCGACCCTGTTTCCGTTCGGGTTAGGCATTAAGGAGCAGCTTCGCATTGCTGCCGAAGCGGGATATGAAGGCTTCGAAATCTGGATTCGCGACCTGGAAGCTTATGTAATGAATGGCGGTTCCATTCGGGAGCTGAAACGGTATATCGCCGACACCGGAATCTCTTTCGTAAATGCAATCGCTTTCTTCAAGTGGGCCGATCAATCGCCGGAAGTAAGGGAGGACGGATTAAGGCAGGCCGAGCGCGAGATGCACATGCTTGCCGAGCTGGGCTGCCCTGCCGTTGCGGCGCCGCCTTTCGGCGAGGTGGAGCAGGTCACGCTTGATGAGATGGCCGTGAACTATGCACGGCTGGCAGAACTCGGCGATCAAACCGGAGTCGTGCCTTACCTGGAGTTTTGGGGAAGGGCGAAGAAGCTGGCGAGGCTCAGCGAAGCGATCTATGTCGCAGCGGAAAGCGGGCGGGTGGACACCCGGATTTTGCTGGATCCGTTCCATATGCACACCGGAGGAAGCCGGCTGGAGGGTTTGTCCTGCCTGAACGGAAACCGGATCGGCATTGTCCATGTGAACGATTACCCGGCCTCGTCCGATCCGCTGCTCGTTACTGACCAGGAGCGCTTGTTCCCGGGTGACGGTGCCGCGCCATCCTCGCGATTGGGGGAATTGCTGCGTCAAATCGGGTACACCGGCTATTTGTCATTGGAGCTTTTTAATGAGGATTATGGCGATATGTCTGCCGTGGAAGTGGCTTCGCACGGAATCAACAAAATCAAGAAAGCCTACGGGACATAAGGAAGAAGGCGTCTAGCATGAACAGAAGCCAGGCAGGGAGCTTATCCCTGTTTGCTATTTCTTGGCCGATATTTATTGAATCCGCCCTCCAAGTGCTCTTGCGGACGACGGATACACTGATGCTGAGCAAGGTTTCGGATGAAGCGGTTGCCTCTGTCGGCGTGTCCAACCAGATTATCATGTTTGCTTTGCTGACATTCAACTTTATCGCACTGGGTTCTACCGTTGTCGTCACCCAGTATCTCGGTTCCCGCCGGACGGGAGAAATCGAGAAGATCGTGGCTTCATCGCTCGGAATCAATTTTGTATTTGGCCTCCTTATGAGCCTGATTGTCGTCTTGTTCAGCGGGAAGCTGCTGCATATATTCAATCTGGGGCCGGACCTGTTTGAAATGGCCCGCACTTACTTGCTGATTACCGGCGGAGCGCTTGTACTGCAGGCTTTGAACACGGTGACGGTCGCGATTATTCAATCCCACGGATTTACCCGGCACACGATGATGGTAGCCGTCGGGATCAACCTGCTGCACGTCTTCGGCAACTATATGTTTATTTTCGGTCCCATGGGGTTTCCCAAGCTTGGCGTGACGGGGGTAGCGATCTCAACGAACGTAAGTCAGTTGATCGGTTTAACGATCAATTTGTTCATCCTCCGGAAGGTGGTCGGCATTCCTGTTCAATGGTTCAATCTGATTCATTGGAAACGCGAGCTTGTGTCCAAAGTGCTGCAGGTCGGCATTCCTTCATCAGCGGTCAATTTGTCGTACAACGTAAGCCAGATCGTGATCACCTCGTTCATTACGTCGCTTGGCCCCATGATGCTGACCACCAAGATTTATACGCAGAACATCACGTTCATCGTCATGATCATCGCCGTATCGATTGGAAGGGGCATCCAGATCATCGTAGGTCATCTGATAGGGGCGGGCGAGCGTGAGGAAGCCTATAAGCAAGTGCTCCGCAATCTGTTCCGCAGTATGTTGATTACGCTTACGGCCGTCGCCATAATCTGCTTCTTCCGCTTTCCAATGCTTGAAATGTTCACCGAATCGAAAGAGATTATCCGGATGGGGGCCACTCTGATCCTGCTGGGCTTCCTATTGGAGCCGGGGAGAAACTTCAACATCATCTTCGAGCGCTCCCTACAGGCGGCGGGCGATGCGCGGTTCGCCATGAAATCGGCAATCCTCATTATGTGGCTGTTCAGCATGCCGCTTATGTATCTGCTCGGGATTCATCTGGGTTATGGCCTATACGGCATATGGGCCGGATTTATTATTGATGAGTGGGTGCGGGGACTGGTCCTCTATATGCGCTGGAGAAGCAGAGCATGGGAACGCAAGGCGCTGATGCCCTGCGCAGAGGAGGTTTCGGTCTGACAGAATGACATTCGCGGAAGAATTTCTTTCGGTAAATGGGCTTAAAAATAGGGTGCCGGGACAATGGCTGTCCGGGCACCCTTTTTCAACTTATAAGGAAGATTAGCTGAGAACGGTGTTCTCCCGCAAAGGTTCAATGGGGGCTACGCGGCCGTACGATATATTCGCCCCTTGCGTCGGAGCCGCCCAGTGTACGGCGTTCTTAATTACATGCAGCACCTCCGGCTGATGGTAGATCGGGAAGGTCTCATGCCCCGGCCGGAAATAGAAGAGCTTGCCTTTGCCCCTGCGGTAGCAGCATCCGCTGCGGAACACTTCGCCGCCTTCGAACCAGGAGATGAAGACCAATTCGTCCGGGGCCGGAATTTCAAACCGCTCCCCGTACATTTCCTCCTTGGGAATTTCGATATACTCACCCAGCCCGTCGGTGATGGGATGGCCGTGTTCAATGACCCACAGCCGTTCTTTCTCACCGTCGTCCCGCCATTTAAGCGCGCCGGTCTTGGTGCCCAGCAAACGTTCGAATACCTTGGAGCCATGCCCCGAATGAAGAACGATGAGGCCCATTCCTTTTAGAACCCGGTCCCTTACTTTATCCGCAATATCATCCCGGACCTCGTCATGCGCCATGTGGCCCCACCAGATGAGCACGTCGGTATTGTCCAAGACATCATCTGTTAATCCATGCTCCGGTTCGTCCAGCGTCGCCGTTGCGACTTCCAGGCCGGGGGCGGTTTTCAGATAGCCGGCAATGGCGTTATGAATCCCTTCAGGGTAAATGCCCGCCACTTGCGGATTGACCTTTTCATGCCGGTATTCGTTCCACACAGTTACTTTAAGCGTATTCATTTGCGATAACCTCCTGTTTGATGGATACCCATTTTTGTTCGGTAAAAGATTCAACGATAGCGTCAACGGCCAGTTGATTAATATATCCGTCCGCCATTGTGGCGTTCTTGCCGTCTCCGCGGCCATTTAATAGATTAAAAAAGGCTTGCATTTGTCCCAGCTTGAACGAATCGGGAATCTGCACCTGGCGGAACTGCTTATCTTCCTTGTCGGCCAATTTCACCAGCAGCGTATCTTCTTCATCCAGATTATACACAAGAGCGCCTTTGGTTCCGTAAATCTCAATTTGCTGGTAATTTCCGCGGCCGTAAGCAAATCTCGAGATGTTCATGGTGGCGGAGATTCCGCCTTCCATTCTGGAAAGGACATGGCAATAGTCATCGACGTCAACCGCTCCTGTGCCCGGTCCGTCCAGAAGATTCCGCTCATGGATGATCGTTCCGGCATCGGCGAAGACGCGCTCTGTATCACCGACCAGAAAGCGGGTCAGATCGAGAATGTGGCAGCCGAGATCACCCATGGCTCCGGAGCCCGTAAGCTCCTTTTGAAATCTCCACACCAGCGGGACCTCCTCTTTAATGCCCCAGCTCTGAAGATATTGGCTGTATACATGATGAATGGTTCCCAGCTTGCCTTCTTCGATCAGCCATTTGGCGTACCGCGCGGCTGTTTTGTAGCGATAAGAGAAGCAGATCATATGAGGGATGGGATCGCGCTCCAGTGCTTCCTTGAGGACCGCCGCTTCTTTGGCCTCCAGAGTAACCGGCTTTTCAAGGGCGAAGGGCTTGCGGTGCTCAATTGCGGCCAAAGCAATGGCAAAATGATTGTAGTTCGGCGTGCCGATCGTTACGGCGTCCAGCTCCGGATCTTTAAGCAGATCAGCATAGTTCAAATAGGTGCGGGACTCCGGGATATTCCACTCCTTGCTTCGGGCGGCCAGCCGTTCTTCATTGCAGTCGCAAATGGACCAAATCTCCGCGTCTTCGCTTTCCAAGATCCCTTTGCTGTGAAAGTCGGCGATTCCGCCCAGTCCGATCATACCGATTTTTAATTTCCCCATATTCATCATCATCCTAACGGTTAAGATTGGTGGAGACTCCTTTGTCAGTATAGTCTGTGATAGAATGAATGAGGATGGCGAATCTAGACTCTTTTTGTACAATAGCGACTTTTGGAACGATTTAAGCTGATGGGGGTGCTCTGCTTGCTGGCCGTAAATATCGATCTCGTGCCCCGCATCACATGGATGGGGTTTGTTTCCTATAAGAGTCCGTGGATTCATTTCAAGCGCAACGTGAACGAGTACATTATGTATCTGATCAAGAGCGGCGAGCTCCATATTGAAGAGAACGGGCACCGGTATGTATTGCAAAAAGGGGATGTGCTGATCCTTGAGCCCAATCTGGATCATGAAGGGTTCGAGAAGCATACATGCGACTACTACTACATTCATTTCAAGCATCCGGATATAACGCATCTTAGTGTGGAGGACCCGGAGTCTTTTGCCAAAAGATTTATCTTCGAGGATCAAGGCGCCGAAGAGAGCGTCAAATGTTGCTTTCCGAAGCACTTCACCCTTACGGACAAATCGGTTCTGTCCCAGATCTACAACAGCCTGAATGAAATGCTGCAGCTGTACCGGCGCAAAAATTATAACCGGAGCCTGACCGCGCTAAAGCTGTCCGAGCTGTTCATTCTGCTCTCGCGCGAGAGTCTGCTGGAGGAGCTGCAGAACAACCGGAAAAGGACAACGAAAGCGATTATCAAGGCTCACGGTCTTTTGGATTACATCCACACCAACTATCAGAGTAAAATCACAAGCCGGGATATCGAAGCCCTATTCGAATGCAATTTTGATTATTTGAACCGAACGTTCAACAAGCTGACGGGCCACTCGATCACCCATTATATCAATAAGGTAAGAATCGACCAGGCTCAGGAGCTGCTGCAGGCCACGCACTTAAGTATCGGTGAAATCGCCTATCTCGTCGGTTTTGGGGACATCTATTATTTCAGCAAAGTATTCAAGAAATATGCCGGACTGTCGCCCGCCGCGTACTACAAGAAGATACGTGAAGAGGAGTAGAGTATCTCCCGGCAACTGAATTAGTGGAATGTCTCCGTATCGGACTCATAAAAACTGACTTCCAACGGGTTTCTATCCACTAATCTTGGATAACGATACTTCGGGCTGCCTACCATAACGGCGCCTGTTATTTTCTTCCCCTCGGGAATATTGAATAATTTCAACAGCGGGGAATGATCCTTGAGCGCAATCTTCTCAAATATTCCGGCCCAACATGAACCTAATCCAAGCGTTGGCGCATACAGCTCCAAATAGGCCAAGGAAAGAATGGAGTTTTCTCTGCCTCTTGGGAAATTCTCATCAGCAATGGCCAGAACAAGAGCGGGGGCTCCCCGTAAAATCGTGTCGATCCCATTCTCATGATAAGGCTTGAAAAAGTTATCCCGTCCCTGACTGAGCTGGGCATCCCTTTCCAATTCTTCAACTGCCGTTGCAACAGCCCGGCTAATGACATCCTTATTGTCAATTATTATGTAGGAGACGCCCTGCAGATTGCTTCCCGAAGGGGCATAGTGAGCGATATTAACAAGCTGTATCAGCTTTTCTCTTGGAACGGGAGCGGCTTTATAGGACCGGATGGAACGTCTGGAGCGAAGGAAGTTTTCCGCTTCCTCGGGGCTTAATTTAGGCAGCTTTTTTGAACTCGTTTGATCAGCAAGCGGTGTTTTCTCGTTATCAATAGCTTCTCTGGGACAGACCGCTACACAATGGCCGCAGGCAATACAGTTTTGTGGAAAAACTTCTTCTGGACCATTTTCTCCAAGCTTCAATGCCTGTTCCGGACACTCGCTTATGCAAATCCCACACTTCGCACATTTGTCTTGATCTACCATTATCAAACTCATGATTCTTCCTCCTTCAGGAAATCGCATTCCGAGTCACCCTATCCGGGTGGAGTAAGCATTGCCATTTGATCTCTGAATCCGATGATACAATAAAACCCAACATAAATAAAATGAATATTAATCATATGATTCATATCAAAAATGGTATGTAAAAGATCCTCTCCTTCCTTGACCTCTCCCATAGAGCGTTGTTACAATGGTTATACCACTATTGGTATAACCATTTTGAATGCGGAGGAGCGACCCTATGCCGCCGGCGGAGAAACAGAACATCAGAGAATACGTGATTCAGCATATTTTGGAAAGAATTGAGCGCGGCGAGTTGAAATCCGGCGATAAGCTGACCAATGAGCGCGAGTTGTCGGAACGGCTTGGCGTTAGCCGGGTTCCGCTTCGCGAAGCGATTTCGGCGTTGTCGACGCTGGGCATTCTGGAGGCCCGCCAGGGAGAAGGCACGTTCATCAGCGAGTATAACCCCGGCGCGATTGGCAAAATCATCCGGACGTACCGCTTATTTGACCGTTCCCTGATCGAGGAGATTTTTGAAGCGAGGGTTCTTCTGGAGGCCGATGCGGCCAGGCTGGCCGCCGTGAACCGTACCGACGAGGATTTAAGCACAATTAAAGAGGCTATGTTCAGGCATGAAGAAACGGTGCGCCGGTATTCGGAGAAAGAGGCGGATATCGCAACCGTTCTGGAATGCGACAACGAGGTTCATTTGGGAATCGCCGCCGCCGCTCATAACAATTTCTTTCTGCAAATCATCGATACCGTTCGCCATGCAGGGCAGAGCCGTCATATTTTTGCCGAAAAATACACGGTGAACCCGCATCACTTTGAGGAATCGGTTGCTTATCACGGCAGCATTGTCCGTGCCATCGAGCAGCGGGACTGCGAGGCCGCCTACCAGGCGATGAGAGAGCATATTCTGCACATTCGGGCGGCGCTGGACGTGGACAAGCTGAAAGAGGATTTCGACGGCAAAAGGGAATAAGCATCGAAGCGTAGACCTCACTTTGTGGGGCTATCATTCGAAAAAGGAGTCTTGGTCATGAAAAGAATACAGGGTGCCGGGCTGCTAGTGACGGCGCTTCTTCTTGTGCCGCTCGCGACGGCTTGCGGCGGGAGCGATCTGGCGGCATCAAGCAGCCGGGAGGCAAATTCACTGACGGGGACGGCAGCTGGCTCATCGCTGGCTGCTCCCACGGGCAGTCCCTCTGCCGCCGGAGTGCAGGCTGCCGCAGGAGGCGCGTCCCGGAAGCTGGAAATCTCATTTCCTTTCGTCCGTCAGGACGGAATCGCGACCAATCAGTTCGCCGTATGGGTGGAGGATGGCAAAGGCCGGTTTGTCGCAACGCTTTACGCCACCCGGTTTATCGCTACCGGAGGGTATAAGCTGCGGCCGGAGGCCATTCCGACCTGGGTGAAACATTCGGGGCTTGCGAAGGCTTCTTCGGAAGAGGCGGACGCGGTCTCGGGAGCGACGCTTTCCAGCGGTCCGCTCAAGTTTACTTGGGACGGCAAAGATCGGTACGGACATCCTGTTCCGGCGGGAAATTACCGGTTCTATGTGGAGGGAACGACCCGCTGGGAGAACCGGATCTTGTATGAGGGAACGATTGCGGTCGGTAAAAAACGGGCGACGGCGAAAGCTGCGGTCAAATATACGACCGAAGAAGCAACACAGAGCGGCATGATTGGACAGGTAACCGCCGTGTATACGCCTTAAAGAGGAAAGGAGATCAGCAGATGGAAAAGAATTACCGATCGGAGCTTGTAGGGGCTTTCGGCTGTCCGATTGACGAGAATCCTACCGGAGTCATGGAAGAGGCGGCTTTTCAAGCGAAGGGTCTAGACTACCGGTATTTGACGATTAAAGTAAACGAGGGCGATCTTGAGGATGCAATGAAGGCGGTGCGCGCCTTTAACATGCGCGGAATCAACCTGACCATTCCCCATAAGGTCGAGGCGCTGCGCTATCTGGACGAGCTGTCGGAAGCGGCGGAATTGATTGGCGCCGTCAATATGGTCGTGAACACGGACGGCAAGCTGTGGGGAGAGAATACCGACGGCAAGGGCTTCCTGACTTCACTGAGCAATGAAGGAATCACGGTTGAGGGGAAAACGGTCACGGTGCTCGGGGCGGGCGGCGCGGCGCGGGCCATCAGCGTGGAATGCGCGCTGGACGGCGCGGCCAAGGTAAATATCGCCAATCGCGGCGCCGAGCGAGGAACCGAGCTGGCCGCACTTATTAATGAACGCACCGGTGCGGACGCGGAGTATCTCTCTTGGGATACGGCGCTCAAGGTGCCGGCGGACACCGATATCTTGATCAACGCCACTTCGGTGGGGCTGTATCCGAACGTCAACGACAAGCCCGATGTGGACTACAATACGATCAAGCCTGAAATGACGGTCAGCGACGTGATCTTTAACGATCCCCACACCTTGTTCTTGTGGGAGGCGGAGCGGCGCGGGGCGAAGACGATCAACGGATTGGGCATGCTGGTCAATCAGGGGGCGCTTAATTTCACCTTGTGGACCGGCGTGGAGGCTCCCATTGATGTCATGACGCAGACGCTGAAAAATGAGTTTGGACTAAAATAAAATCATCGTGCCTATTATGAAAAGTGAAAATTGATGAGAAACCCGAGCGAGCCTAAACCAGCCTGCCCGGGTTTTTTTGGATAAATTATTGCATGAAAACGATTTCTTTGATATATTGTTACCATGAAGTTTACTAGCTGTTAAGTAAAATTATTAGTAAATAAAAGGGGTTGATGAGCAGGATGACAAGGATTAAGGATGTAGCCGAGTTCGCCAATGTCTCAACGGCCACAGTATCCAGAATATTGAACAATGATCCTTCCCTTTCAGTTTCCGGTGAAACGAGGAAAAGAGTTCTGGAAGTGGTAAATGAATTAAACTACAAGCCCGGAAGAAGAAAGAGGACCAAAGCGGTTCAGGACAAAGACTCCTACAACGTAGGCCTTGTTTTGACAAATGATGAAGCCATAGATCCTTATTTCATGTCCATCAGACAAGGCGTCGAGAGCGCATGCGATGAATATTCGGTGAAAATCGCCTCGGTGTTCAATATCGGCAAAAGTAATTTTTCCTCCGACAGCATGGCCCAGCTTGATGGCCTTATCGTTCTGGGTGATGTGAACAGCGAGGAACTTCAAGGCGTGTACAGCCACAACCCTAACATTGTTTTTGTTGATTTTTTACCCGAGGAAGTGAATGTGGATGTCGTGATTTCCGATTTTGAAACCGCAACCCGTAAGATTTTGGACCACCTGTTTAGTAACGGTCACAGTCAAATTGCGTACATCGGCGGAAAGGGTTTAATCCGGAGCATCCATAACGGAAGAACGATTGAGAAAGATGATATCCGGCTGAAAACCTATGAGAGAGTGATGAAAGAGAAGGGGCTTTTTGAAGCGGATAATGTTCTGGTAGGGGAATTCGGACCAATGAGCGGATATACCCTGATGAAACAGCTGATCGGCCAAAAATCCTTTCCGAGCGCGGTTGTGATTGCCAGCGATCCCATGGCGATTGGCGCCATGAAGGCGCTGCATGAGGCGGGCCTAAAGGTTCCCGGCGATATTTCCATTTTCAGCTTTGACGATATCGTGGCTTCCGCCTTTTTGAATCCGACGCTGTCTACGGTTAAAGTCCACACGGAAGAGATGGGAAGGACCGCAGTCAAGCTTTTGGTTGACCGGATGAAGAACGGCAGGGAGCTGCCGCTCAAAGTCATTTTGCCGACCGAACTCGTTGTGAGAGAAAGCAGCGGCCCCTTATCATAAAAATCCATTAGGAGTGATCTAGTCAATGGGAGTACAATTTGATGCAGAGAACAGACTCTTTCATTTGCAAGCCAAAGATACCAGTTATGTAATCGGCATTGTTCGGGATGAATACCTGCTGCACCTGTATTGGGGAAGAAAAATCGCCGTATATCATCATTCCAACCGGATTCAGCTGCTCGATCGGGGATTTTCTGGAAATCCGTATAAAGAAGACCGCGCTTTCTCGCTCGATACGCTTCCGCAGGAGTACCCTCAGTACGGAAATACCGATTACCGCAAGCCCGCCTATCAGGTTCAGCTGGAGAACGGATCGACAGTTTCCGATTTGCGCTACCGGTCGCATACTATTTTTAAAGGAAAACATGGGCTGGAAGGCCTTCCCTCCATTTACACAGAGGATGATCAGGAAGCGGAAACGCTTGAAATTGTCATGGAAGATCAAGTATCCGGATTGCAGGTGCTGTTAAGCTACACCGTGTTTGAGCAGTTCAATGTAATTACCAGATCCGTTCGCTTCGTGAATAAAGGGTCCGAGTCCCTGAAGCTGCTGAGAGCCTTAAGCTTAAGCGTGGATTTTCAGGATGCCGACTTCGATTTCCTTCATTTGTACGGGGCCCACGTGAAAGAGAGGCATATCGCAAGACAGCCGCTCAGACATGGAATCCAGTCCATTGAAAGCACAAGAGGCGCCAGCAGCCACCAGCATAACCCGTTCGTAGCCCTGCTGAGACAAGGCGCGAATGAAACCTCCGGCGAGGTCTATGCTTTTAACTTTGTGTACAGCGGAAATTTCCTGGCCCAGGCCGAAGTGGATCAATTCCGTAATACCAGAGTGACGATGGGGATTAATCCCTTCGACTTTAGCTGGAAGCTTGATCCCGGCGAAGAATTTCAGGCGCCCGAGGCAGTTATGGTCTACTCTTCGGAGGGCCTTGGGGAAATGTCGAGAACCTTCCATGATTTATACCGCACCCGGTTAACGAGAGGAAGCTACCGCGACAAAGAACGCCCTGTGCTGGTTAACAACTGGGAAGCGACTTATTTCGATTTCAACGCGGATAAAATACTCGATATTGCAAGCGCCGGCAAGGAACTCGGGATCGAGCTGTTTGTTCTTGACGATGGCTGGTTTGAAAAAAGAAATGGCGACAAGTCCTCGCTCGGCGACTGGTTCGTGGACCGCGACAAGCTGCCGGAAGGGCTGGACCATCTGGCAGAACGGGTAAATGAAATGGGGCTGCAGTTCGGGCTTTGGTTTGAGCCTGAAATGATCTCGGTGGATAGCGATTTATACCGTGAGCATCCGGATTGGTGTCTGCATGTGCCGAATCGTCCAAGGTCCGAGAGCCGCAATCAGCTCATTCTTGATTTTTCCCGGGAAGATGTATGTGAAGAAATTACCAAGAGGGTAAGCGCGATTCTGGAGACGGTTCCGGTGTCTTATGTGAAGTGGGATATGAACCGTCATATGACGGAGATCGGCTCCGCATCTCTGCCGGCGGACAGACAGAGAGAAACGGCGCATCGCTATATGCTTGGACTGTACAAAGTTATGGATGCGATCACCTCCTCTTTTCCCGAAGTGCTGTTTGAAAGCTGCTCCGGCGGGGGAGGAAGATTCGATCCCGGTATTCTCTACTACATGCCGCAGACGTGGACAAGCGATAACACAGACGCCGTTTCCCGTTTAAAAATCCAGTACGGCACAAGCCTCGTGTACCCGATTATTACAATGGGCTCCCATGTATCCGCAGTTCCGAATCACCAGGTTCACCGGATTACTTCGATGGAGATGCGGGGCGACGTGGCGATGTCCGGGAATTTGGGCTATGAGCTCGATTTGACTAAGCTTTCTGATGAGGAAAAAGAGACGGTCAAGCAGCAGGTAGCCAAGTACAAGGAGATCCGCAGGCTGATTCAATTCGGTGACTTCTACCGCTTGCTTAGCCCGTTTGAGGGCAATGAAACCGCATGGCTGTTCGCGGACAAAGAGAAGAAAGAAGTCATGGCCTTCTTCTTCAATGTGGTGGCCGAACCGGCGGCCCCGTTAAAATACCTGAAGCTGAACGGAATCGACGTGACCAAGAAATACCGTCTGGCGGGCACGGATGAGGTATACGGCGGAGACGAGCTTGCCTACGTCGGGTTGAGTGTTCCTGCTGAGGCGGAGCGGGATTTCCATAGTTACGTTTGGCATTTTACTGAAGCATAAATCGCATAGCGAAATCAATCTGCGGCCTTTCCCTTCTTGCGGGAGAGGCCGTTTCACTTTCATCAGATTGGGTAATTTAGTTAATAAATCAGTAAAATAATCGATAAAGTTATCCGTTTTTCTGATAATTCGCTTTATTGTCAAAAAAACCATTAACATTTTATAAAAAATGGGAAAAATCTAATTATTCTATTGAATGTATGCGTTATCTTTGGTATACTCGGTTTAGTAAATTAATCGACTAATTAACTAGTTAACTTTCGGAAAGTGTTTTACCTGGTAAGAAAAAAAAGAGCAAGTTAAGGAGGAAAATGAATTGAGAACGCTTAACAGAAATTATTGGATTTTTGGTGTTTTCTTTATGCTGTATTTCTTCATTTGGGCTGCTTCTACCATGTTTTTATCCTTATGGCTGACACAAGAGGGAGGCCTCAATTCCACCAAGACGGGTATTATCTTTTCGGCTATTTCCATCGCGGCGATGTGCTTTCAGCCTTTTTTCGGAATCGTGTCGGATAAGCTGGGACTCAAAAAGAGCCTGCTCTGGCTGTTTATTGGACTGCTGGTATTCATCGGGCCGTTCTTTGTCTACTTGTTTCCGGCTTTGCTGAAGACGAATATCATTCTGGCGGCTGTAATTGGCGGCGCTTACCTGGGAGCAATTTTCAATGGCGGCGTCGGCGCGATCGAAGCTTATATCGAAAGAGTCAGCCATTTGAACGGGTTTGAGTACGGACGGGTCAGAGTATTCGGGAACATTGGCGCCGCGGCAAGCACTTTTGTTACCGGGCATTTGTTTAATACCAATCCGGATCTCGTCTTCTGGATCGGTACAGGGATGGCGCTGCTGCTGGCTGTTGTGTTCTCCTTCGCCAAGATGGGGAACGCCCAGCCTAATGAAGCGCATGCGGGAAAAGAAACAGCACCGCCCAAAGGGTCAACCGCCGCTCTCTTCAAGAATAAGAAGTTCTGGATGTTTATGCTGTATGTGCTTGGAGTCGGCTGCGTGTACGATGTTTATGATCAGCAGTTTGCCGTATACTTCACCCATTTCTTTACCACACCGGAGGCGGGCACCAAGATGTTCGGCAATCTCGTAACCTTCCAAATCTTTTTGGAAGCGATTGTAATGATTCTGGCGCCGTTTATCATCAATAAAATCGGAGCGAAGAATGCGCTGTTATATGCCGGGTTCATCATGTCCTTCCGGATTCTGGGCTCCAGCCTGGCGGACGGACCGGTCGCGATCAGCTTGTTGAAATTAATGCACGCCCTGGAAGTTCCGATCCTGCTTGTGGCCATCTTCAAGTACATCTCGGCGAATTTCGATATGAGATTGTCGGCGACGATCTATCTGATCGGCTTCCAGTTCACGAAGCAGGTAGGAGCGATCTTCCTGTCGACCATCGCGGGGAATATGTATGATACGGTTGGATTTAAAAGCGCATACTTGCTGCTTGGCTCCATTGCTCTCATCTTTACCATGATTTCAATCTTTACATTATCCGGTAAAAAGTTGTTTGTTGTGAAAAATGTAAGCGCTCAAGAGGCGAGTTGAAAGAAAGACATGCGAGGCAATAGGAAGGTATAAAATGAAAGAACCCGGACAATCATTGTTCGGGTTCTTTGCTTTGCAGTGGAGGACATCTTTCGGCGAAAATGACTTTGAAGTTGCTGCAGCTATTCTATTTTTGCCGATTCAGCCTCACCCGACTTGCTGTTTGAGACTCAAGGTTACCTTATCGTATAACCGGAACGGCAGGGAGGAAATAACCTCCAGATGATCGGAGCCGCTACGGATATGATAGTGAAACTCACGGCCTTGGAACTGAATATTTACGATTTCTCCGCTTATTCCGGCTTGACTTTCCTGTGAAATAAGAAATTGATCGGGCCGGACCGGATAGATCCGATTGAGTTTAAAGCTGCTGCCCGCCCCTTCACCCGACCAGGAGGTATTGATGCTGTTTTCCGGAATAAACCGGTTGTTGATCCAGCGGCCTTTGACCAGATTGGCTTTCGAAACAAATTTGGCGACAAAAATGGTCTGCGGATGCAAATAAACCTCAGACGGAGTGCCGACCTGCTCAATCTTTCCATCCTTCATGACGATAATGCGGTCAGCCATAGCCAATGCCTCTCCCTGGTCATGGGTTACATATACAATCGATGAAGAGGTCCGGCGGTGAACATGCTGTATTTCACGGCGCATGTCCATGCGGAGCATGGCATCCAGGCTGCTGAGCGGTTCGTCCATGAGCAGCAGGGAAGGCTCCGAAGCAATGGCTCGCGCAATGGATACCCGCTGCTTCTGTCCGCCAGACAGCTCATGCGGCATACGGGAAGCAAGCGGGGCAAGACCAGCGAGATCAAGCACCTGCTCTACGCGTTCCCGCTCATTTCGTTTAATATGCTCGGGCGTTTCTTTATGCGCGCGAATCGGAAACCGGATATGCTCGGCTACGTTCATATGAGGCCATAAGGCGAAGGATTGAAAGACCATCCCGACTCTCCGTTTCTCCGGTGGCACCATGACGCCGCTGCCGGCAACAACGCGTCCATCGATGAGGATTTGCCCGGAGGTAGGCTGCTCAAATCCGGCCAGCATGCGCAGAAGTGTTGTTTTACCGCAGCCGGAAGGCCCTAGAATCGCCACAAACTCGCCTTCGCCAATGGTGAGATCGATGGAACGAACCGCTTCGAAGCTGCCGAACGATTTGCTGACTGCATTCAGTTCAATACTCATGTAATTGGCCCTCCTTGGCGCGAAGTCCATTTGTGGATGAGCAGCAGTACAGCTCCCCCCGCCCCGATGAGCGCGACGATCAGACTGGACAACGCGGTAGAATAAAGGGTATCCCCTGCCTGCTCAAAACTAAAAATCGTTACACCGATCGTCTGTGAGCCGGATGCGTACAGCAGCGCCGATACCGTGAGCTCCGTAAGCGCCGTAAGAAAGACCAGGATTCCTCCAGTCAGTAAACCCGGAAATACGAGCGGAAGCAGTATCGCTGTCCATCTTCGCCGGATGCCCGCTCCGGATACCCGGGCCGCCTCCTCTATGGAAGAATCAATCTGCATAAATGCAGTTACCCCCGAACGGATTTGCAGAATGAGGAACCTGCAGATATAAGCGATGAACAAGATCGACATGGTGCCGTAGATGCCGGGATTCCATCCGGGTATGGGCTCCATCCAGACGAGAATCATCGACAGAGCGAATACGATGCCCGGCAGAGTGTAGGGAACGGAAGCGGCAATTTCCACTGCTTTATTCAGGCCAGACGGCTTGCGGACACGAAGATAAGCGAATAAGGAGCCGGCAACGAGACAGACCAGCATGGTAACGAGTGAGAGTACAAGACTGTTCCGGATGGCCATCCACACCTGCGGATTCTCAAACAGAACGTAACGGTAGTTGTCGAAGGTTATATTGGAAGCCGTCAGGCCGAGGCCGTAGGCTCTCTTTAACGACATGGTTATCATTGAGGACAAAGGCACAACCGTTATCAGCAGCAAAAATATCCACAATGCGGCGGATACCGCTTTGCCGAATCTTCCAAGCGTGTAGCGCGGGACAAAGTCCGGTTGAACCGTATCCGACGCATGGTTTTTACGGAGCAGCATCCATTGAATCAAACTTCCCAACACCGCGGCTGCCCCAAGCAGTACGGAAAGGCAAGCGCCTCTAGCGAATGCCGATGGCCCGAATCCGATGATTTCTTCATAAATTAGCGTGCTAAGAACGGAAATATTCACTGGAGTTCCCAGAAAAGCCGGTATACCGAAGTTGTCCAGCGATGCAAGGAAGACCAGAAGACCGCCGGCGGTCAGACCCGGCAGCGCCAAAGGCAGCGTTATCCGGCAAAACGTTCTGAATGCTCCGGAACCTCCGGCTCTGGCCGCCCATTCCAGATCACGCGGGATTTTTCGGAACACTTCCAGCGTAAACATATAGACCAGCGGGAAGTGATGAATCCCCATAACGAAAATAATCCCGCCCATGCTGTACATGCTCCATGGAGCCAGTTCGGGATTAACCCATTGAAGAAGCTTGGCCGCCCAGCCCTGAGGCCCAATAAAAGAAGACCACGATAGGGTCAGTACATAAGAAGGCAAAATAAAGCACAATAAAATGGCCAGATGAAGCATTCTTTTTCGGCCGATATCCGTATAGGCGACCACCCAGGCGAACACGGTTCCGAGCAGCAGAGAAAGCGAAGTAGACCCTGCAACTACGGTGCCGGTATTGCGAAGCGTAGTCCAAAAACGTTCCTGATGCATCAGTTCGCGGTAATGCGCCAGCGTTAAGCCCGAATCGCTCTGGAAGCTGAGCAATATTAATTTGATAACCGGGAATACAAAGAGAAGCAGAACCGCCAGCATTCCCAGAAGCCCTGCGGCTCTGCTTCCCCGGAACCTGCGGAAAAACGGAGAAAGGATCTTTCGATCCTTTCCGTTTTGCGGTATGGAAATGGAATGCGGTCTTACTTCACTCATTTCAGTAGGCTCCAATCATTTATTTTCCGAACACGTCAATGAATTTCTGTTTGTCCGCTTCGCGTTCATCGGTCAGCTTGGCGAGGTCTCCGGAAATGATCTTCATCTCCGAAATGCTTTTTAGCCCTTCCGGAGCGGAAATTCCTTTGCGGATCGGAGAATATCCGATCTCTGCGGCAAGCTTCTGGCCGTCCTCGGAGAGGACGAAATCGACAAATGCCTGAGCTGCCGCCGTATTTTGCGCATCCTTCATAATGCCAATCGGCTCGGTAATAATCGGCACGCCCTCCTCCGGATAAGTCAGCTCCACAGGCGAGCCTTTGGCTTTTTCACGGGCAACCATGTAGTCGACGACCATACCGTAAGATTTTTCACCGCTGGCCACCGCCTTCATCACCGCTCCGTTGCCCTTGATGACGGCCATGCCGTTATCCTTCACGGCCTGCAGGAAATTCCATCCGAAGCCGTCAGTACGGCTGAATACGCCGATGTTATAGGCTGCCGCCCCCGAATAAAGCGGACTGGGCATGATTCCGGCATCCTTGGCTGCTGACTCCGTCAACACTTTCCACGAGGCAGGGGCAGTTTTCACCTTCCCGGTGTTGGTTGCAAGCACGGTCGCCATGACCTTCGTACCCGCATACATCCCGTCCGGGTCTGCCAGCTCGGCAGGGATTTGCCCAAGTTCCGGAGATTTGTACGCCTGCAGGAGATTCTGTCTCTTCAAGTTTTCGAAGGTGACCGAATCGGCGAGCAGCAGCACATCCGCCTGAATCTGGCCGGCCTGCTTCTCCGCTTGGAGCTTGGCCATCACTTCCTCGGTACCCGAACGATAGATCGCGACATTGACATCCGGATACTTCTTATTGAACGCAGCCGCGAGTTTGGTCGCATCCTCTTCAGGCTGTGAAGTATAGAAGGAGAGCTTCCCGGAAATTTTGGCACTGTTCTCACTGCCGTTCTCCACCGGCGAGGCCTGTCCTTTAGTGGAGCATCCGCTGAACACCAGCATGGCCGCCAGAGCGGAGAAGATTAAACCCTTCCTAACCGTTCTCAAAACTCATCTCTCCCTTTGTGTAATAATGATCCAGCCTAATTTGTTGGCAGCTTGTCGCGCCGCTGAAAAGAAATCCGAACAGTTACCATTGTGATTAATCTATGTTATTTGTGTGTCGGAATAATGTTAAAAGCCCATAAAAATGAGGAAGGCAATTTATGGTAATTGTTAGTTGTCTATTAAATTTACAATCTGATGATTTAGAAATAATAGAGTTTTTACAGTGTATTGTTACTTTAATAATTAGTGTTTGGAAAAAGGTGGGCATATGTTGGGCAGTTCATCATTGAAATACTATCAAGATTAATATGGAGAACGGAGAGTGCAAAGCCATTGAAAAGAAGAATGTTGAAAAAGCTGGCGTTACATGCGTCAATTGCCGGTTTGCTGTCTGGCTTGCTAACACCATACGGTGCGGGCAAGGTGAGTGCCAACGCGTTGGGGGAAGGGCTCGATTATACGAAAGTTCCCAAGCTGTTGATCACGGAGCTGGTGCCGGACAGTTCGAACGTTGCAGGTTCCGACGCTTATGAATTCATTGAAGTCTACAACAATTCAAGCCGGCCGGTTTCGCTGAAGGATTACAGTCTGGATTACCACTATCTGAATGCGAGCGGCTCAGATGTTGATGCGGTCTGGTCGTTGACTTCATTGGCCGACAATCCGGTAATCCCATCCAAACAATCGGTTGTGTTATGGGTGATGAACAGCGTAAATACGGGGCTTACCGCCGCCGATTTTAACGGCAATTACGGTACCTCGCTGGTTGAAGGAGGAAACCTGTTCCGTGTTTCAGGTGGAAATGGCATGCACAACAGCGCCGTACGGGATTTTTTTCTTAAAGACAGCTACGGGAAGGTCGTCGTTTCGGCGTCCTATCAGAATGATGATCAGACTAAGCCGGACAAAGGAATTTTTTATGCCTATCCGATGGGCGGAAGTACGGCTATGACGATGGTGGGAACGGGCGATTATGCGGCCGGACTGCATGGGGCGACGCCGGGAACGGTTGAAAGCCAATTTATGCCGGAACGCACATCCGATGATTCCGCCACTGAACTTGCCATTCAGCACGTCCCCGTTACTGAAGCTATCGATGACATCGATCTGAAGCTTACGGCCGGTGTGACGGCCAATGTATACGGCGACCCGACGAACGTAACCGCGGCCGTATACTACAAGCTGGACTCCGAGGCTGCGTATACCCGGCTTCCGATGAGCATTAACGCGGAGAGATCGGCGAACGATAATTTTGCTTTTGAGGCTTCGATTCCGAAGGAACGGCTGACGGAGGACAAGCTGCAGTATTACATAGAGGCTAACGACGGATGGGTCACGAAGAAGACCGAAGTCTACACCGTCCAGGTTAAAGTGCTCGACTTCGATCCGGCCAAGGTGCCTCCGCTGCTGGTCACCGAGCTGACTCCGAATACGACCAATGTCAACGGCGCGGACGGGTACGAATTTATCGAAATCTATAACAATACGGACAAGACCATCAATCTGAAGGATTACAAAATTTATTACCGGTACACGGACTCGGGACCGGATGCGGATCTCGTCTGGCGGACCGACCGGGAAGAGATGATGATTGGCCCGGGCAAGACGCTTGTCTTTTGGGTCATTAACAACGGCAATGGAAGCAAGAAGGTCGCCGACTTCAACGCGAATTTCCATACCCATCTGACAGAAAATCAGGATATCTATAAAATCTATTCGGACGGTATGGCCAATGGCTCCAAGCGCGGTGTAGCGATCGGCACCAACACGCATGCGGATATATCCGCAGCGTACTACGACGGAGCTTTGACCAATGAAACGCCCGATAACAAGGGGATTCAGTATAAGTATCCGGCCAACGGCAGCACGAACATGATTAAGTTGAGCTCCGGAACGGAACAAGCGTCCCCGGGCAGCGTTAATCCGGCTCAAGTGCCTCAAATCCTGGTATCGGTACCGGATGACAACGAGCCGCCGACGATTGCGGATATGACGGGAACGAGCAGCATCGACCAGTCTCAGAACCTTGCGATCGTGGGCGACGCCGGGGATAATCAAAGCGTCAAATCGGTGAAGCTCTATTATAAATCGGACCAGCTGAGTGAATATTCCAGCCGCTACCTGTACGTGGATTACAATGACACAATGTATCATTTTACCCTCTATTCTCCGGACTTGATCGGCAAGTCCTCCGTGCAATACTATTACGTGGTATCGGACGGAACACAGGAGGTCACCTCGGATATTTATAAAGTAAATATCACCGGCGGGCCGGACCGGAGTGCGCTTCGGCTCAATATCAAGGACGGCGATTTGATCCGCGGAACCAAGACGGTCAAGGGAACAGCGGAGCAGGCCGGGCCGGATACCCTTCGGCTTGACATCGACGGCAAGCCGCTGACAAGCGGAACGTATCATGCAGCCGAGAAGGACGCGTTCTTTGCTTTTGACGCCAATTCGGTCAACTATTATTTCAAGAACGGCGTAACGATCGGCAATGAAATTTTATATACGTTCATGGACCCGATCAACGCCTATACAACACTCTCCGTGCCGATTGCCGATACCCGGTTGAAGGCGGGCGACAATGTGATCTCGGTCCGCGCGGGAACGAAATCCTCGCCTTTCGATGATCGTCCGGAAGAGAATAAAGATGATTTTACCGTGAAGAATATCCGGCTTGTTTTTGCGGATGGAACGGTTGTTTATGATCCGGGATACGCAAATCCGGTTAAAGAAATCAAAATGGGAGACAGCGCAGGGAGATTCCCGGTTGTTGATTTCCATTTCAATCTGCCGGATGAACAGCTCAAATCCAAAGCCTATGACTGGGATACGACCAAGCTGCCGGATGGTCCGCATCAAGTAGCCGTGCAGAGCGCCGAATATGGGCAAAAGACCGTTGATATTACGGTAGATAATACAGCTCCAGCCATTGTTGCGAGTGTCGAGGAAGGCAAAACGTATCGCGGCGAATTTACGCTGAACGCCAAAATCACGGATGCCCTCGCGGGCGTCGAATCTTCGGAAGCGGCTCTGGACGGGGAAACGATCGAACTGCCCTATGCAACCTCTTCGTCCAAGCTGAAACCGGGCAATCACACCTTGACCATTAAGGCGGCCGACAAAATCGGCAATGCCGCGGACAAGAACATTACCTTCAATGTACCCAATGAAAATCCGCTGAAGCCGGATCTTGTATTTCCTGCCAATGAGCAGTCCGGCGCCGCAGGCGACCTGACGGTTAAGGTGCAGGACCCGACGGGCGATCCAATGAAGGTGAGCTTTTATAAAGGCTATCTCTTCGATGCTTCGCATCAAGCCGGATTCATGGCTTACAAGAACGCATCGGAGGTGGAGCCTCCAGGGATGCTGAAGCCGGAAGGCGAGCAGGCCTTTACGCAGGAAGAGTACAGCCTGATCGGCACCGCCGACGAGCAATATCTCAATAACGATTCCGACGAGAAATTCCCATATCACCGGTTTGAGGTGAAGCTTGATCCTTCCGTCAAAGCCACGGATTCGGTGGTGATCGATTGGCAGGGTAAATCGCTGGGAGGACGCCAGGTCAGCATGTATGCCTGGAGCCCGGCATCGAAGGTGTGGAACAAGCTGGACGGAAGGGTTGCCGGGAATGAGGATTTCACGTTAACCGCGGAAGTGCCGGCAGGCGACTATGCGGTGGATGGAACGATTCATGTCATTGTTCAGGACCAAATTCCGGTTAGCCAGGACCCTTACGATTTCAGCTTTGTCTGGATGTCGGATACGCAGTATTACTCTGAGAGTTATCCTGAAATATATAGAGGCAATGTGAAGTGGATTGTGGACCATAAAGATGATATGAACATCAAATATGTAATTCATACCGGAGACGTCGTCGACGAGGCCGATAAGGAATATCAATGGCAGGAAGCCGACAAGGATATGAAGGTTTTGGAGGATGCCAAAGTTCCTTATGGGGTGCTTGCAGGCAACCATGATGTATCGCATCAGAATTCGGATTACACTAAATTTTACCAATATTTCGGGGATCAGCGTTTCAAGAGCCAGCCTACCTTTGGCGGTTCCTATCTCAATAACAGGGGCCACTACGATCTGATTTCGGCAGGCGGGAATGATTTTGTCGTTGTCTATATGGGCTGGGATATCCGCGACGAAGACATTCAATGGGTGGATGAGGTTGTAAAAAAATTCCCGGACCGCAAGGCGATCCTCAATTTCCACGAGTATCTGCTTGTATCCGGGAACCGTGCTCCGATTGCGGACAAGATTTATGAACGTGTCGTTGTGCCTAACCCGAATGTCATCGCAGTGCTGAGCGGACATTATCACGACGCCGAAGAATTAGTCGATCAAATTGATGACAACGGCGACGGCGTGGCGGACCGCAAGGTGTACCAAATGCTGGCCGACTATCAAGGAGCTGAAATGGGCGGCCTCGGCTATATCCGGCTGCTGCAGTTCGATGTCAAGAACAACAAGATTCATGTGAAGACCTACTCGCCTTATCTGGACGATTATAATTTCTATGAACCCGGTGAACATCCGGGCAAGGATGAATTCGATCTGGATGTGGACCTTCAGCCGATGAAGAAAAGGGTGGCCACCGACTATTTCGGTGTGAAGGTGTACACCGGCGAACAGATTGACGAAAAGACTGGCGTAGCCAGCGGCAGTAACGCGAGCATACATTGGGAAGGCTTAAAGGCAGGAGGCTACTATCAATGGTATGCAGTCGCTCAAGACGCATACAGCGGTTCGGCCCGCTCCGACATTTGGGGATTCACGGCCGGCAAAGTCTCGGAGGCACCGGTGCCGACCCAAACGCCGGCAGCTGCCTTGCCTGCTCCGACGCCTACGCCTACGCCAACACCGACGCCGAGCGCAACTCCGGCGCCGACTGTTCCTCCAACGGCTGTTCCATTCAATGACGTAGGCAGTAAATACGATTGGGCCAAGGAAGCAATTGATACACTTACGGAGAAAGGTATCTTTAAAGGAACTTCGGATACAACCTTTGACCCGGCCAAAAACATGACGAGAGCCGACTTCATGGTGCTGCTGGTCCGGATGCTTGATCTGAAGGCCGATTTCAATTCCAACTTCAGCGATGTTCGCGCTACCGATTATTATTATGAAGCTGCGGGCATTGTACGGCAGCTTGGCATCGCCACCGGTGTGGGCGGAGGAAAGTTTAATCCTAAAGAGGCCATTTCAAGACAGGATCTGATGGTGCTGCTGATGCGTGCCCTGGAGGTAAACGGCAAGCTGAAGCTGTCGGGAACTGAAACCGATCTTAGCCGGTTCCGGGATAAATCACAGGTGGCTTCTTACGCCAAGGATGCTGTGGCCGCTATGATTAATGCCGGAATCGTACAAGGAAGCGGTTCGGGCTTGAACCCTGCCGGTACTGCAACAAGAGCGGAAACCGCACAAATCCTCTACCGGGTATACAATAAAGTGAAGTAACATCTGGAATATCACTACTTCTGCAAAAAGAAAGCCATGCTGCGCAGCCGCTTCCCGCCTTGGGGAGCGGCTGTTTCATTCGACACCGGATGGAGAGGTTAAGCTAGAAGTTCATTGAATATATCACTGTCTTTCAGTAATGTTATTTATATACAAAACAGGGGAGGACGTCCGAATTGCAATCCATAACTCCACAAGCTTACTGGAATCAAGTGTTTAATCGGATACAAGGTAAAGAGTTTGAGAATGCTTCATCCTGGCTGCGGAGGTACCAACCGTATCTTAATGAGATACATGGTAAGCCGGTTCTCGAAATCGGCTGTGGAAGCGGAAGCGATACGCGGGTTCTTGTGGAAGATGGCTATCAAGTGACCGCCACCGACTTCTCGCAAGCGGCACTTGCCCTAGTCAGGGATAAGCTGCCGGAAGCGACCCTTGTCTTGCATGACACACGGTACCCGTTTCCTTTTGCGGACAAGTCCTTTGATGCGGTTATTTCGAGTCTGTCCTTGCACTATTTTAAAAAGGATTCGATGACCCGGATCATCGGAGAAATCGGACGTATGCTGCAGCCTGGAGGTTTGTTTTTCGTTCGCCTGAACTCGGTTAACGATACCGAAGCGCCGAAACAGCATCCGATTGAACGTTATTATTACAGCCTGGAATCCTGCAGAGAACTGTTTACGGATTGGAATGAAAGGAGTCTGCAGGAAGTTATCGAGGATTACCATGGAAAACCGAAAGTAATAATTGAAGGAATGTTCGAGCAAGTCCGTTAATTTTAGTTCAGTATGGAAGGTGACGGTATTTTTTTAAAGGAGAGTCATCGACATGTTAAGCAAGCTGCTGGCGTTATTTAAACAAGATCAGCCCCGGAAGAGACAGGGGAACACCAACGTTTCGAAGAAAAACGCTCCAACCAAAACACACTCAGGAAAAGTTGAATCCACGCGCATAGGAGAACTGGGCGAGCATAAAATTAACATTCAACTCGATCAGTTGCCCAAGGACTGCAGGCATTTAAGCGATCTCCTGCTGCCGAATCACAAATCCGGGAGAGGGTACTCCCAAATTGACCACTTTGTCATTTCGCCGTACGGATTATTTGTCATCGAAACCAAGAATTATAACGGCGAAATCAAGGGCGGGCGCAAAGATAAATATTGGAGCGTCAGCAACCGTTATAAAATGTATAATCCTCTAATGCAAAATTATGGACACATCAAGGCACTTGAAGCTCATTTAGGCGAATTTATAGCGGCCAAATATATTTCGATGATTTCTTTTACGATGAGATGCCGATTTAGCATCGATCCGGAGCTCCGCAAGATCGGTTCGGATGAGCTTATTGTTTACGATGTGGAATTATACGATTTTCTTCAGCGAAAAATAGCCCGATTAAAATCGGAGCTTTCCACACCGATCTTCACACCTGAACATGTGGATGCCATCCACGCAAAAGTGAATGCCTTGAACATTACAGATCCCAAAGCCAGAGCGGAGCATGTTCGGCTTGTTCAAGGGAGGAAATATAACGGATAACAAGGAAAGGAGCCGCCATGAACGATCACAAGAAGGAACTTGAGGGACTTAAGCGGCTGGAATCGCAGGAGCGGTTAGGCGGAATGCCTCCGGAACGGCTGCTCGACCTTGCAGGGGTAAGGAACCATGACGATGTGCTGGATATCGGCGCGGGTGGAGGCTATTTTACCTTCTCTGCCGCGGGGCGGACGAAGGGGCGTGTGTATGCGGTAGATTCTTCGTCTGTGATGCTCGATGTGCTGCGCAGCCGGGCTCGTGATTTGGAAAAAGCCAATGTTGAGGTAGCAGAAGGCTCGGCGGAGCATCTTCCGCTGGCGGATGGCTCGGTCGATGTGGCTATCGCGTCGCTTCTTTTGCATATTTTGCAGTCTCCCGAAGAAGGGATACGGGAAATGTGCCGGGTCCTGAAGCCCGGTGGCAGAGGACTTGTCGTGGAGTGGCTGCATCCCCGGGAAGACGGCAAGCCGGGCCACCGTATCCCCCTTGAGACGATGAAGCTTTATTTGGATGCCTGTGGTGCGGAAAGGGTCCATGAGGATATCTGGACAGATACGTACTATTCGATTGTATTTCAGAAGGGTTCCCGCAAGTGAATGCGGTAAGCAGTAATTCCGTAATTTTTCCATAAACGTATTGGCAGGTACGAGATTTACCTGTATCGTAAAGAAGGATGCTTGATTTCCTTAACTTGGATTTTTATAAACGAATGCATAATAGTTCCAAGAATCTACTGCCCAGCAAGTCAGGCCATCAGTGTCAATGTTACTTGTACGCGTTTGGCAGAAAACGGAGTTGATGAAGATGTCTTTCGAACATTTGTCGGGTAAAAAAGTGAAATTTGACATTGTGAACAAAAATGGCGCGGTATTGGTGCCTGCCGACTCGGTCCTCAATCCGGCTACTCTCCGTTTACTTCAGCAGCATGAAATCAACCCCTTCGATGTCGTCGTACAAGCTGTAAAAGAGGAGCAGCATACACCTGACTCTCCTTCAAAGTTGATCCAAGAGGCTGCTCATTATTCCAAATATTTATTTGACCGGCTTAATTTCGACCGCAAGGTGCCCCTAATCGAAATCAAGAACCAGTTTATCCCCGTGGTGCGCCAAATCTCCAGGCACCCTGATCTATTTGAACTGTTCGAGTCCGTTAAAGCCAAGGATGAATACACGCATCAGCATAATATCGGCGTAGGCGTGCTATCCACGATGATTGGGCAGTGGCTGAATCTGGAGGAATCGGAACTGGCATTGCTGTCGCTGGCGGCCACCCTTCACGATATTGGCAAGGTTAGGATTCCACAAGAGCTTCTGCTGAGGCCCGGAAAGCTGACAAAAGAAGAGTTCGATGAAATGAAGCGGCATACCATCTACGGATATGAAATACTCAAAGGCACCATCGGGTTAAGTCCGCGTGTCATGCTTGTCGCGTTGCAGCATCATGAACGGCTGGACGGCTCCGGGTATCCTTTGCATTTGAAAAAAGGGGAGATCGATTTTTTCAGCCAGATCGTCGCGGTTGCGGATGTGTTCCACGCGATTTCGTCCAAGCGGCCGCACCAGGATTCCATGCCTTTTTATCATGTCGTAACCCTGATGCGTCAAGGCTCGTTTGGAGAACTGAATCCGGAAATCGTCTCGCTTCTTCTGGATAAATTCATTTATGCCATGCTGGGAAGACAAGTGCTGCTTTCAGACGGCCGTGTGGCGGAAGTGATTCATATTAACTCTTTTGACGACTTGCATCCCCTGGTTAAGATTGATGATTCCCTGCTTGATCTTAGCCGGAACCGGGACATTCAAATCGTACAAATCCTGGGATGAGGAATCAGCGGGGCGAATAATGGGTGATAGATAATGAGCGCGTAAATCCGCAATTGCCGCAGGGCGGCGGAAAAGCGCGCGGCTCAACCTTTTGGGAAAGGAGCATCTGTTGCGCCATGATCAAGACATTGGAATGTCCATACTGCGGACAGTTGAATAATGTGGAGACGGATCGGTTCGGCGAAGCTCTATGCGGGGCGTGCAAGCGCAGCTTCGGCAGCGCAGCTCTGCCGCCGTCATCATCCATTGCGGAGATTGCTTCCGGTTCGGAGAACGCTTCGGAGACTCCCGGGAAGGCGGCGCCGGATATCGGCCGCTGGCTCTCCAGGATTGGCGGCGAGGCCAAGCAAGAGGAGTATGTGAAGCAAGGCTTTTTGCAGAAGATCAAGAAGAATGCGGCGAAAATCCCCTTTGCGGGTGAGGCGGTTGCCATGTACTATTGCGCGATGGACCGGCAGACTCCGATTACGGCCAAGCTTACGGCAATCGGAGCGCTTGCCTACATTGTTCTTCCGGTTGATATCATTCCGGACTTCATCGCCGTATTGGGATTCACGGACGACGCGGCCGCGTTCTGGGCGGCTTATAAAAGCATCAGCATGCATGTGAAAGACGAACACCGCGAGAAGGCAAGGGAATGGTTCGAACAGTGAAAAATATGAAAGTGTATACGGGAAACGGCTGCCGTTCTTGGGAAGAGGCGCAGCCGTTTCTTTCTGCATACGGCGCCTGCCTTGGCGATGGCTTTCCTTCAAGCATCATGGTATAGTGGACACGAAAAAGCGAAGAGGATGGAGAACCTTCATGAATGAACACAAGCGTCCCTCCAAGGGAACATCATCATATAAGGAACAGCCGGGGGGCGTACGCGCCGGGTCCGGTAAAGACCGCATGAGAAGTGATAAGGGCCGTGCCGTAACGGGTAAAGCACAGGAAGAGCGAAGCCGGCGGCAGAATCCGGACAAGCTCTTTGCCGGACGCAAGCAGGCAGGGGATTCCCGGCCAGCTGCAGCCACGGGACGGGAGCATGCCGAGGAGCTTCGCCCCGGGGATCGTATCGTTGTAACGGTCAAGCGGCTCGGCATTAACGGCGAAGGCATCGGATATTACCGGCGCAAGGCCGTGTTTATTGACGGGGCGCTGCCGGATGAAGTAGTGAAAGCCGAGGTAACGCAGCTTCAGCCGAAGTTCATCAAGGCCCGGCTGCTGGAGGTGGAGAAAAGGTCTCCCGACCGGATCGAACCTCCTTGCCCGGTATTCGGAATCTGCGGCGGCTGCCAGATTCAGCATATCTCCTACGAAGGCCAGCTTCGGGCCAAGACGGAGCTCGTTCGCGAGGCGTTCTCACGCTATGCCGGTCTGGAAGAAGTCAAAATCAAACCGATGCTCGGAATGGAACATCCCTGGGATTACCGCAATAAGGCTCAGCTTCAATTGAAGCGGAAGGGGAATGAAGTCATCGCCGGTCTATATGAGGCGGGAAGCCACGATATTGTCGACATCAGCGGCTGTCCAATTCAGCATCCGCAGGTCAACAGCGCGGTGGAGAAAGTAAAATCCGTACTGGAAGAGATGCGGATTCCGCTGCATAAGGAGAACGGCGCCAAAGACGGCGTGCGGACCATCGTGGTCCGGCACGGATTTCAGTCCGGCCATCTGCAGGTGACGCTTGTCGCGGCCAGCGCCAGACTGCCCCGCCAGGACGACCTGATCCGCCTTCTTCGCTTAACGCTGCCGGAAGTAACCGGCATCGCCCTGAATGTCAATCCGAAGAAGACCCCGCTAATCTTCGGAGAGCGGACGATTACCTTGTGGGGCGAAGACACGATGGAAGAATCGCTGGGTGATTTGCAATTTTCGCTGTCGCCGCGCGCCTTCTTCCAGCTGAATCCGCAGCAGACGGTCAAGCTGTACGAATCGGTGCGCGCGGCTGCCGGGCTGACCGGCAGGGAGACGGTAGTCGATGCCTACTGCGGCACCGGTACGATCGGGCTATGGCTTGCGCCGTATGCCAAAGTAGTGCGCGGCATCGAGACGATCCCGGAAGCGGTGGAGGATGCGAAGCAGAATGCGGCCCGCAATGGCCGCGCCAACGTCAGCTTCCATACCGGAGCCGCCGAGGAGCTGCTGCCGCGCTGGGCCAAGGCCGGTCTGACCCCGGACGTCATCGTCGCCGATCCTCCCCGGACGGGGCTTGACCCCCGGTTTCTGGAGGCGGTGCTGCGCACCAAGCCGAACCGGTTCGTCTATGTCTCCTGCAACCCTTCGACCTTGGCGAAGGACTGCAAGGTGCTGCTGGACGGCGGCTATGCCATCCAGTGGGTCCAGCCTGTCGATATGTTCCCGCAGACGAGCCATGTGGAGTGCTGTGTGTTGCTGGTGAGGGAGTAGCATATTTGAAGGGAGAAATTAATATGACAACGAGTCCCATGAGCAGTAACAAGGAGTTATCTCCGGAACAACATGAAGGACTACTCAAAATATTGAAAGCACGTTTTGAGAAAAACATGAACCGCCATCAAGGTCTTGAATGGGCTAATGTACAAGCAAAGCTCGAAGCTCAAACAGATAAATTATGGTCGCTCTATGAAATGGAGAGAACTGGCGGCGAACCGGATGTCGTTGGTCATGACAATAAGACGGACGATTACATTTTTTACGATTGTTCAGCGGAAAGTCCTAAGGGTCGCAGAAGTGTTTGTTACGACCGTGAAGCGCTGGAGTCACGGAAAGAACATAAGCCGCAAAACAATGCGATAGAAATGGCAGCTGCCATGGATATTGAACTTTTAACAGAAGAACAATACCGGGAGCTGCAGAAACTTGGAAACTTCGATTTGAAAACTTCGAGCTGGGTGAAAACACCCGCTAGTATTAGAAAACTCGGCGGGGCCATCTTTTGCGATCGTCGCTATGACACTGTCTTCATGTACCACAATGGAGCAGAATCCTATTATGCTGCTAGAGGGTTCCGTGGCTCGCTAAGGGTCTAAATACTGGTGGATGCTGTTAAGCAATCGAATACTGCCACATCGGGAGTTGTCTATATTGTGTTATCCACAAATGTGGAGTGCTGCACACTGTTGGTTTGGAACGGGAAGTAAAGATGTCTTGCTTGCTTTCTGCCTAAAGTTAGGAGGTAGTGTCAAACCATGAATTTAGAAGTAGTCATGCAGGAGCTTGAAGCTCTCGGCAAGGAACGACTCAAAAAAATGTACTTGTCCAATGGAGCGCACGAACCGCTTTTTGGCGTGGCGACAGGCGCTATGAAGCCTATAGCCAGGAAAATCAAAATCAATCAACCTTTGGCTGAGCAGCTTTACGCCACAGGCAACTACGACGCCATGTACTTTGCTGGCATCATTGCGGATCCGAAAGCGATGACCGAGGCGGATTTTGAGCGTTGGATGGATGGGGCTTATTTTTACATGCTGTCCGATTTCGTGGTTGCGGTAACCTTGGCGGAAACTGGTATTGCGCAAGAAGTTGCCGATAAATGGATCGCAAGCGGCGAAGAGCTAAGAATGTCAGCGGGATGGAGTTGTTATTGCTGGCTTTTGGGCAGTCGGCCGGACGCTCAGTTTGCCGAAAGCAAAATCGCTAACATGCTGGAGATTGTGGGAAAGACGATCCACGATTCTCCCGAACGAACGAAATCTTCGATGAATAATTTTATGTACACAGTAGGGGTATCCTATCTGCCGCTCCATGATAAGGCGGTCGAGACCGCTAAGGCAGTAGGCCCAGTAGAAGTTAAACGGGACAAGAAGAAAAGCAGTATCTTGCTCGCTTCCGAAAGTATTCAAAAGGCGGTAGAAAAAGGGCAGCTTGGTTTCAAACGCAAGCATGTAAGATGTTAATCGCTTTGCATGAGTACAATCATATTTATATGTTCCCACAGACAAGGGAAGGCACGAGAGAGCAGGATTGCTCTCTCGTTTATTTTATATTTTATGAATCATGGAACAATTTCAAAAATAGTACCTTGGTTTAAATCAGTCACGTTCATAGAGCCATAAACCCCTAAATATAGTCTGGTTTGATCCAGATTCGTTCCCAAACTAGCATAATAAGCTGATTGAGACCCAAAATTATAATCGGTTTCAATAACACTAAAATCACTTAGTTTACAATCTGGTCTTACCCTGGTATAAGCTAAAACCCCTCGATTCGGAGGTTGAGATTCTTCATTCCGGGCAAAATCGGTAAACACAACGCTTCCAGTTAAATTGGGAATTCCATTTCCCATATATGACTGGACTCCCGTAAGTGCAGTTCCTCCAAACTTATCCGGCCTTGGATCTTTATGAAAATAACTAGTTAGAGGCTGAATACGCTGCACTGAAGTTTTTACTGCATCATTGTAATAGGCAATTGTTTTCTCTTCTAAAGTTGGATTTGCAGAGCAGCCGGTTATAATCGAAGTGGGAAAAGCACCTTCCCACCCTCGCCAGCCAAAATTAATAAATCCTTCTTGGTCAGGTTCAGATTTCATTAAAGAAGCTTGAATAAGCTGAGGAACCGGTATTGATTTATAATGAACGAATGAAAAAATCGACTCTACCAGATCCTGTCCGACAATTCCTACATATTTGATATACTGGTTATAAAACCTTTGAAATGAAATGCCCGGTATATTGCGAACCCCTTTGGCAATTACCGTAAGCGTTTCCTGAATAGGTGCGGGAAGTTCATTAAAACGTGTGACTACCGGTGGATTATTGATATATGTATTCTTAGCTACATCAATTTCAATTATTTTACCGGCGATTTCCATATCATCCTGGCTTAAATTAAATGGATCATAGCCTGATCCACCATCTCCGGTTGTTAAAACAAGTTTTCTTGTTTCAGGTGAAAAGTTCAGGCTATTGACACCATTATGATTAAAAAATGGTCTTCTTAAATGAAGTAATGTCCGCCGTTTTTGAGGTTGACCATTCGATTGTAAAATCCATTCTTCAACTGTATCAATATGATCATATTGAATTTCTCTATTTATCCACTTTAAGTTTAAGGTTCTGGGGTCACACGGGTTAGGCTTGAAAAATTCAGGAAGACCTTGTCTTGAAACTTCTGAACTAGGAAGAGCACCTGGACCTTGTGTTCCAACTACTGAATAATGAAGATAAAACAGACCGTTATAATAAAATTCGGGATGAAACGCTAGCCCTAGCAATCCCCGTTCATCATATCTACCACCAGAAAAACCTAGTTTTATGATTCGCGGGCGAATATCTAAAAAAGTCCTTATAACTCCGTTTCTAATGTAAAAGATCTCTCCTACCTGTGTTGCAATAAATAATCTTTCCATTGAGTCACCCGGAAGTATAGCTGTTTTCAAAACAGTAGGTAAATTTATCTTACCAACAATGGGCCGTAAACTAACTTTAACTTTTGTCAACTAACTTAACCTCCTTCTTATGGTTTTCTTTTATAAAAATATGATTAGGACTGTTCTATTAGTACCAAATCAGTTGCATGCCTAACAGACCCGAGGAGGTGGCTATATCGTACCCGTGTCTGTGTTGCAGTTCGCTGTTTTTTGGCCTCACTGATAAAGACAAAAACTATTGCATAAGGCCGATTTTTGTGTCTTCCGTTTTCATGGCGGAGCTTTTTTGCACAAGCCGCGGCATACGGCAGCATGATAGATTCATAACTCCATCCGTGATAGCCACACAACACATGTGGAGTGCTCAGTGTTACTTAAATGGAAAGGGGCTTCCGATTAAGCCCCCTGAAATAAATCGCCCAATCCCTGAGGGTGGGCGATATTATAATGAATCTTGATAGAGCCATCTTGATGGGCTTCTATCTTTTCAATTACCTGATGGAGCAATTGTTTTTAGAACTTGCTCATCCTCAATGTCAAGCTGTGCAAACAACGCAATTTGCTTCTGAAAGGCACGGAATTGCTCTTCCGTGACGTTACTGCCTATCAGTGCTCAAAATTGTAAGGGTGGACAGCCGGGCGGAAATAACAATCGATCCCAAGGAAAATATTATCATCGAAGCCAATCGTACTTTATAATCAGGGAGGTTTCGGTGTTCAGGCTTCCTGTCCGGCTTCCTTTCTCCATTCCCTCGGTGTCATTCCCGTCAGCTTGCCGAAGATCTTGCTGAAGTACCGCCCGTCCTGATAGCCCACCATTTCGGCGACGGAAGACACTTTGTACTGTCCGTTCGCAAGCAGAAGCTTGGCCTGCTCGATCCGGACCTGCTCCAGGTAATCCGAAAGATTCTCGTTGTACACCTGCTTGAACCTCCGCGAAACATACTCCCGGCTTAAGAAGAACTGTCCCGCGATATCCTGAAGCGACAGGTTCTCCCTGTAATTGGCGTCGATATACTGCTTGATCGAATGGATCACGTCGTATTCCCTGAGGCTGGCTTCCTTCAGCGCTTTGGCGATTTCGCACAAGTCGTCGGTCCACTCCCGGCGCCAGTCCTCCAGCGACAGCCGGCTGTCCGGACTGATCGGGAACAGTCCGGGAGACGATGCGTGGGCCGGCGTATCCGCCGTCCGGTCCGTGTCCTTGAGCAGACGGCCGCGAAGCAGCTCATACTCATACCGCCAGTATTTCAGCTGCTCCCAGGTAACCGCCTCCAGCTCCCCTACCGTCTGTATCCACTTGGCGACCGCGCTTCCGATCCGGCTCGGCTCACCTCTGTGGACCGCGGCCGTAAGGGGATTGGCGAAGTCGGCGAGAGCGATCCTTTGGGCCGGGACCGGGGGAGGCGTATCGCCCTCGTAATGAATCCGGTCCGTATTCTTCAGGAAGGACACGCCGCGAGCCGCCTGCAGCATCTGCTCAAATCCGTCGTGAAGCCGATGCGGGAACGCCGTCGTGCTGCTGCAAGCACAGTGAAAACGGGCGCGCAACACCTTGTACAAGGCGTCATTCATGGCTCTCAGCTTCCCGTCCGCCGCCGTGAGGTCCCCGGTCAGAAGGAGGATTAGTCCATAATTGGGATCGGCGTGCTTAAAGGCATAACCGTTCTCCGGAGGGCCGATCACCTCGTTGCAGATATTGCCCATCAGAAAATACAGCAGATCCAGGTTGCCGCCGAATTTATCCAGCACGACTCTGGGCAGCGGATCGGTAATCATCATGGCGACCCGGCATTCCCGGACCGCGGACCACCCGAAGGAAGCGTGAAGCTCGTTGGCGACGGTCGGATAGAATCCGGGCTGCGAAACGGCGTTTGAGAGTATTTTATCCCAATACATCGGCATGGTCTTGTTGATTTCGACATCCTTTCGGATATTCAGCCTGCGCGATTCTTCGTCTTTCAGCCAAGTGTCAACCGCGCGGCGAAGCGCATCGAGCAGTTCGCTGCGCTTGATCGGCTTCAGCAGATAATCCAGCCCGCCATGCATCATCGTTTTGCGGATATAGGCATAATCGTCATAGCCGCTGATGACGATGCGCTTCGAATCGGGAGCGTTGTCCTCTATCCATTGAAGCAGCGTCATTCCGTCCACATTGGGCATTTTCACATCCGTGAAAATAATCTCCGGCTGCTCGCTTTCAATCAGCGTCATCGCCGACGACCCGTCCGAAGCTTCCAGGACATCGGTGATCCGATAGTCCTCCCAATCCACAAGAAGCCGGATGGAATCCCGTACATCCGTCTCGTCGTCAACAATCAGAACTTTCATGAAGGCAACCGCTCCTTTCGTACAGGGATGATAATTACGACGGACAGCCCCGAAGGCTGAGCGTTGCTGATGGACACCTCGGCCTCTCCGTTAAAGAAGAGACGCAGTCTGGATATTACGTTGACCAAGCCTATGCTGCCCTCTGGGGTACGCCCCGATGCCTCCCGCCCGATCCTCCGGTTGAGCTCCAAGAGGCGATCCAGTGAAATACCGGGCCCGTTATCCAGAACCGACAGAGTCAGCCGGTCTTCGCCGGCCTGGGCGGCAACCGTAATTTCAGCCTGCGCGGCGTCTTCAAAGCCGTGCTTGAAGCAGTTCTCGACAATGGGCTGTAGAATCATTTTGGGAACCTGCAGCTCGAGATTGGCGTTCTCCGCGATGTCCAGGGTATACGACAGCCTATCCTTGAAACGCTGCTTCTGCAGTTCGAGATATGCCTCCACATGGGCGATTTCCTTGGAGACCGGAACGACGGATTCTTCCGTGTTCATGTTATAGCGCATCATCAGACCCAGCGAGGAGGTCAGCTCATAGATCTTGGGCACCTTGTGGTGGAGCGCGACGGACCCGATGGACTGCAGCGTATTAAAGATAAAATGCGGATTGATCTGGGCCTGGAGCGCCTTCAACTGGTTGTCCTTGTTGGCCAGTTCAAGCTTCAGCTCCCGCATAATCAGGTTGTCGATCGTATCCACCATATTCTTTATCGCGCTGCCGAGAACCCCGACTTCATCGCTGCGTTCCAGATCCGGATCGAAATGCAGCTTGCCCAGCTTGATCCGTCGGATCGACTCGGTTAGCTTCTTGATCGGCGCGGTAACCCAGACCGAAACACACAGCGTCGCCGCGATGGCGACGAGCAGAAATGACATCAGGACTACCATATTGATCCTAAGCACGCGGGAAGCATTGCTATAGAGATAGCTGTCCGGTATTTCCTTGGCGACGATCCAGACCCGGCCGATCAGCTCGAATTTCTCGAAGACGACGATGCCGTGAAAGCCGTTGTCTTCTTTCCAGTCGAAGTGCCCCGACCTGTCGAAGGTGTAGCGCGCATGCTGCAGCCAGGCGTAGGAAGGCTTTTGTCCGATAAGATCGTCTTCGGAGCTGTATATCGCGGTGCCGGTATCGTCCAGCAAGTAGATGTTCTCATTACCTTTGTCGTACAGCATGTTCATAATGCCCCGAAATCCGTCCAGTTTGAAATCGATAGACAGAATGCCGATCCGCTCTTTCAAGGGCGCGCGGTAGATCGGTCGATGAACGGTGAAGACTGTATTAGATGGACTGTAGGGGAACTCCTCCATCCCGTAGTTGTGCGAGAGGTGGGGGGGCTCCAGATAAGGATCGTTCTTGTCTATAGGCTGAATGTAGTGGCCGTTCAAGCCCACGCTGCCGGCCTCCCGCTTCAAATAGCCGTTGATGAGCAGCCAGGACTGATCGGTCAAATCGGAATAGAGATATACCTGCTGGATATCCTTAGCGGATTGCTCGATGGCGTGAAGACCGGTATAGATATTGTTCTCGACCATGAAATCGTTGTGATACTGAACGAGAATGTTATACAGGCTCCCCGGCATCTGGATGTTGTTATAGGCGTACAGCGAAATGCTGTTCATCCCGCCCAACAAACTGGCGAGGCTGGTCGCTCCTTGACGGACCGATGTTGAGTTCTCCCGGATGGCGTCCTCCTTCAGCGAATGTTTGGTATAAATATATGAGATGAGAATGGATGCCGCTATGGGCAGAAGGATGGCGGCCATAAGGAATACACTCAGCTTGTAACGGATGCTGCTGCGGTATTTCATGGCGGTCCTCCTTTTTTGCGAAAATGCAAAGGTTTAGGTATATCATGCGGCGGGAGATTCATGGAGCGATCGCTCCGGCTCCCGGGTCAGGTCACAATCTTACACATTTTTGATCAACAGCGGCTGTATTTTCGTCTCCGGTACACCTAGTATACTGAGTGTGTGAAACGCTTACAAGATATTCAAACAGGGAGGTTATGGTATGAAGAAATTTTCGTCAGTCATCTTGGCAGGCTTCCTCGCTCTATCCGCAGTGCTTGCAGGCTGCTCCGGATCAGTCTCGGAGACGGGAAGTCCGGCTGCCGGAACGGAGCCGGCGCAAGCCTCCGGCAAAGATGAGATTACCCTGTACACCATCCAATCTACGAACCCCAACTTTCAGGAATGGCTGAAGGAGACGGAGGAGAAGAGCGGCGTGAAGATCAATTGGGTCGCCGCGCCGACCGACTCGGACACCCGCCAGCAGAAGCTCTCCACGATCCTGTCCTCCGGCGACAGCTCCGTGGATATTCTCGAGATCAATGATGAGATGGCGACGTCTTTCAAGAATGCCGGATGGCTGGAGCCGCTTCAGGACAAGGTGCTGACGGCGGACATTCTGAAGCAGCTGCCGCAGGGCTATATGAAGGATATGCTGACCTCGAATAAGGGGGATGTCATCGGCGTGCCGACTTATACGGGCTATCTCGCGCTGTGGGTGGATCAGAAGAAGCTCGACGAAGCAGGCATGACCTCGATCGACACCGAGGAGGATTTCGTGAACTTCCTGAAGGCGACGACTAAGGACGGCCATTACGGATACGGCGGCTCCTGGGAGAAGACTTACGTATTCAATGAAGTCGCCACTTTCGTTCAACTGTTCGGCGGAGACTATCTGGACTGGACGAACGAGAACAGCCGGAAGGCGGTCAAGTTCATGTACGATATGGCGAACACCTGGAAGGTAACGCCGATAGATCAGATTGCGGACAAATATGAGCAGATGAACCAGAAGTTCATCGACGGGAAGTACGCGGCCGTGTTCATGTGGGGAACGGGAACGGATTACAAGCAGGCGAACCGGTACGGTCCGGATCAGATTCACATGATCAACATGCCCAAATTCGAGAAGCGGAGCATCTTCACCGATTCCTGGAGCTATGTGCTGAATTCGGCGTCCAAGAATAAAGAGGCGGCCATCAAGTTCCTTCAGTACGCGGCCAGCGAAGACGGCGAACTGAATGGCTGGAAGAATTTCGACCGTTATCCGGCCAGAGCGGATGTGGCGTCCAATGAAGCGGTCTCCGGCGATATCAAGGGGATTTACACCGAGATCCAGCAGACCAACGAGGTTCATGGACGCCCGATGCTTCCGCAAACCATGGAGTTCATCTCCGAGATGGGCACGCTGTTCCAGAACTACATTCAGGACAAAATCACATTGGACGATTTCTGCAAAAAGGCGCAGGAAGCGGTCGAGCGCTATAAATAACCGGCGTCCGCGTCAGTCTACGATACAAAAGGTCCTTGCCCGGCATAGGGACAGCCGACGGAGTTTTGGCTATGCCGGGCATCCCGTCCGAAGGAAGGTGTATTCATATGTATGCAGGCAAAAAGTATTTGACCATCGCCTGGATTCTCGTGCTTCCGGCGCTGATTATCCGGATCTTCACGACGATCTATCCCATTCTCGAAACCTTTCGCATCAGCTTCTTCGAGGTCAGGCTGCTTCAGGGGATACGGAAATTCGTAGGTCTGGAGAATTATATCCAGATCTTCCACGATTCCAAAATGATCACCTCGATCCAATTTACGCTCATCTTTGTGGTCGGCTCGATGATCGGACATATCATTCTGGGAATCGCCCTTGCCTTGATACTCAATATGAAATTCGGCGGGCAGAAGATGCTCCGCACCATTGTGCTGCTCCCGTGGGCGATGCCTATGGTCGTCATTGCGATGGCTTCCAAGTGGGCGTTTAACAACGAGTACGGCTTGATCAACGATTTCATCCGCTGGTTCAGCTCGTCGTTTAACCTGGACTGGCTGATCTATACGAATACGGCCCGGATTGCGGTTATCGGCGTGGATTTGTGGAAGGACATTCCCTTCTTTGCGATTCTGATTCTGGCCGGCCTTCAGTTCATTTCGGCCGATATGTACGAGGCGGCTAAGATCGACGGTGCCGGAGCGCTCGGTTCGTTCTTCCGAATCACGCTGCCGCTGCTGTCCCGAAACATTCTGATTCTCAGTATTTTCTTCACGATGTGGCGCATCACGTCGTTCGACGTGGTGTATGCGATGACAAGCGGAGGGCCGGGCGAAAGCACGGCGCTGATCGCGTACCGCGTAACGACCGAGGCGTTCACGAATCTGAATACCGGCTATGCCGCTTCGATCGCGGTCGTGCTGTTCCTGGTCATGGCTCTTCTAAGCTGGCTCAGCATGTCCGCGGCCAAGCGCTTGGACTACTAAGGAGGGACCCGTACAATGGCTGACAAAATCTCAAGGCCTCTGCCGCTGATCCTTCTGATGTGGGGGCTGGCGGCGATCGTCGCTTTCCTGATTCTGTTTCCGCTGTGGTGGATTTTCGTCTCATCCATTACGCCCGCCGGAGAATTGTTCTCCAAACCGATCAAATATTGGCCGGCTCATCCGACGCTGGACAGCTACCGCTACCTGATCAATAATGTCGGACTGCTTCCGAAGATTACGGACACGGCGATTATTGTAGGCTTGTCGATTCTGATCGGCATGATAGTATCCGTCATGGCCGCTTTCAGCTTCGCGAGGTTCCGCAGCAGAGGCTTAACGATCGCCGTCGGCTTCCTGCTGGCGTCCATGCTTATTCCAGACGTCGTTACGGCTCGGCCGCTCTACGACTTCCTGCGAAGCGTACATTTATACGATACGTACACGGGGCTTATTCTGCTGTATATCAGCGGCCTGCTGCCGTTCTCCATTCTGATTCTGCAAAATTACCTGGGCGATATCCCCGTCTCCATCGAGGAATCGGCCGCCATCGACGGCTGCGGCTTCTTCCAGTCGATGTACTACGTCACGGTGCCGCTTCTGCGGCCTGCGCTGGCGACAGTCTGCATCGTCAACTTCATTACATGCCTGAACAACTTCTTCACGCCGCTCTTCTACTCGAACGGCATCTCGGTTCTGTCCACGGCCATCACGCAGCTACCGCTTCGGGACAATATGTACGCCGTTCCCTGGGACCTGGTAAGCGCCATGGGCTGGATCATTATTCTGCCCATCATTATCTTCGTCGCCGTCTTTCAGCGGCAGATCATGGAGGGCATTATGGCTGGAGGCGTGAAGGGCTGATATGCTGGAGATGCCTCTATATGGAAAGGAGCTTTTGACAAATGAATTTGAATCCGTTTATGGGAGGACTTACGGCTCTCCCCATGCTCAAATCCGGCCGAAGCCGGGCAATTAACGCGGAGAATCCGCGCGGGGACAAAGGAAAAGGGGGAATGGCGGCCAGCCATCTCGGCCCCTCCCGCAAAGGCTCGCCCTGTATCCGGGACGTCGCGCCCGGAGCCACGGTTACGCTGGCAGAAATCGACGGTCCCGGCGTCATTGAACACATCTGGATCACGGTGACCGATCATACCGAGACGGATATCTTCGTGCTGCGGGATCTGGTGCTGCGGATGTATTGGGACGATGAAACCGAGCCTTCCGTCGAAAGTCCGCTCGGCGATTTCTTCTGCTGCGGCTTCGGAAGAGGCTGTACCGTCAATTCCCAGGCCATCGTCGTAAATCCGACCCGGGGCTTCAACTGCTATTTTCCGATGCCTTTTCGCAAGAAGGCCGTAATTGTGATCGAGAATCAGCATGAGGCCCAGATACCGGCTTTGTTCTATCAAATCGATTACTGCCTGCATGACGAGCTGCCGGAGGATACCGCGTATTTCCATGCCCGGTGGAAGCGGCAGCGGGTGACGAACAAAGCGGAGGATTACGTCATTCTGGACAACGTCAGAGGACGCGGCCATTATGTGGGCACCTATATGGCGCTGACGACCCTGGAGCGGTACTGGTGGGGTGAAGGGGAAATCAAGATGTATATCGACGGCGATAAGGAGTTTCCCACCATCTGCGGCACCGGTACCGAAGATTATTTCGGAGGCGCCTGGAGCTTCGCGACCCAGAAGGAAGGAAGAACCGTCGAGAACACCTACTGCACGCCGTATATGGGCTACCCTTATTACTCTAGCCATGACGAGGCTGTTCATAATCTCTACCATAACGACGACGCGCCGCCGATGCGGGGCTTCTACCGGTGGCATATTCCGGACCCGATCCGGTTCTATGAGGATTTGAAAGTGACGATCCAGCAGATCGGCGTGTATAAGAAAGGGCTGTTCGAACGTCGGGACGATGTCGCGTCGGTTGCCTACTGGTATCAGACTGAGCCTCATCAGGCTTTTGAGCCCCTGATGTCCAAGGAGGAGCGCTGGCCGAGGTAAACCGTAGAGAATTTAGGCCGTATCGGGAAGAGGAATCCGGGGGGATTTCGCCTTTGAAGGAGTGGCGTATATACTAAACGTACAGCCATCCTGACCCACAAAGGAGAGTATTTGATGATGCTTAAACGGAGACTGATGCTTGCGATCCTGCTTCTTGCCGCTTTCCTCGTGACGTCATGCGGCGGAAATGAAGTCGGGACCGAACCGGGTTCGGCGGAGAGCGGAGCGGAGCCTGCCCGGACGCTCAAAATTTTTAATTTCAAGGTCGAAATGGCGGAGCAACTGGACGCGCTCGTCAGGCGCTATGAAGAAGAGACCGGTATCCGCATCGAGTTGGATACCTGCGGCGGCGGCTGCGATTACAGCGCCGAACTGAAGACCCGTTTCAATTCCGGCGACAAGCCCGATATTTTCTTTGTGGCGGGGTATACGGATCTTGATCTGTGGCAGGAATATCTGGAGGACTTGTCCGACGAGCCCTGGGTAGAGGACATGCTTGATCTGGCGAAGCCCGCGATTACCAAAGACGGCAAGATATATGGAATGCCTTTGGCCTTGGAAGGCTGGGGCTTCATTTACAACAAGGATCTCTTCCGCCGGGCCGGCGTCGACTCGAAGCCGGTCACCCTGAGCGGACTGCGGGAGGCGACGCGAAAGCTGCAGGCCGCGGGAATCGTTCCGTTCGAGAACGGTTATGCCGAATGGTGGCTACTGGGCAATCATCTCGTGAACACCGCGTTCGCCCTGCAGCCGGACCCCATCGGGTTCATTGAACGATTGAATAAAGGCAGCGCCAAGCTTACAGGCAACCGGACAATGGAAGAATGGATAAATCTGGTGGATACCACCGTCGAATACGGCCAGCCAAGTTCGCTTCAGACGGATTATTACTCCCAGGTCACCAGTTTCGCGAACGGAAAGGCCGCTATGATGCAGCAGGGCGGATGGACGCAGCTGCAGCTTGATAAGCTGAATCCGGATCTTCGGATCGGATTTCTTCCCATACCCGTGAATGACGATGCCGGGTCCATGGATAAGCTTCAGGTGGGCGTGGCGAACTATTGGGCGGTTCTTAAGAATTCGAGAGTCAAGGGGGAGGCCAAGGCCTTTCTGCGATGGCTCGTGTCTTCCGATACCGGCAGATCGTTCATCGTGGACGAGGCCAAGCTCATTCCGGCGTTCAAGAGCATTCCAGTGGATATCAGCCGGCTTGGCCCGCTTGCGGCCGATTTGATGTCCTATATCGAAGCGGGCAAGACGCTTCCCTGGCTGTGGCAGCGATTTCCGGGATACGAGGCGACCACCTCGCGGATGGCGTCACGGCTGCAGGCTTATATCGGCGGACAGATCGGGAGAGATAGGCTGCTGGAGGAGTTTCAGAGCATTTGGGAAGAGACTTCGGTCAGATAGCGGACCGGGTCGCTATAGTAACGGTTGGCGGGCCGCCAAGCAGGCAGACCGGTCGGGGACAGCTCCGGCCGGTCTGTTCAGATGGATGCCGGAGAGTAGGGATTTCGACTAGTATCAGTGTGAGATCCGCCGATATCGCATACAATGTCCCGGACAAGCCAACTGTAAAAGCCAACCGTAAAAGCCCCCGGCTTACAGCCTAGGGCTTTTTTCAGTTTCTATAAAAGGGGGTTTGACCAGTTCAGATAAGAGTCTGTTTAATTCATCGGCAGAATAAATAGAAAGAGCATGTCGAACAAAATAAAGATTCGTAATCAACGAGGTCACCTACCAATCCATTTAATTTGCATCCAAAAACGCCTGAACATATTTAACAATTTTTCTCGCTGCCGGGGACATGGATTTCAAGGATGGGGCCGCGATGCCGATGGAGCGGTAATGGTCTCCTTCCAAGTCAAGAATTCGGATATGGCTCGGAACTTGATGCAGCACCATTTCAGGAAGGATGCTGATCCCCATACCATTTTGAACCATGGAGATAATCGCCTGGTCATCTTCCAGCTCGAATTTAATGTTGGGGGACACATGGTTTTCTTTGAGTATCCGCCTTGCATCGTTATCGCAGCTTTTCTTGGGCAGGATGAACTGTTCTTCTTTGATTTGTTCAAAACGAACCTCATGTTGTGCAGCAAAAGGGTGTTTCTCGGGAACGATCAAGACCATTCGGTCTTTTTTCAATGGAATCACTTCAAATGACTTCGGTGCGGGCAGAGAGAGAAAGCCAAAATCAACGGCACCGCTTGCAATCCAGTGCTCGATATCTTCATAGCTTCCTTCCAGCAGTTTCATTTCTATGGAGGGGTGGCTTTCTGCAAAATAACTCATGATTCTTGGCAGCCACCGGATGGATACGCTCGCAAACGTGCCGATACGTACCGTTCCGGCTTCCAGCCCGTTGATATTTGCAATTTGCTGCTTCAACAGCTCATTCCCTTTTAAAATTTCACGAATGTAGGGCAGGATAAGCTCTCCGCTGCTCGTCAAGTGGACTCCTGCACGCCCCCTGCTCAGTATAGAAAATCCCCACTCCGATTCCAGACTGGCAATGGCATGGCTGACTGCAGATTGGGTAAAACCAAGTTCCGCCGCAGCTTGAGACAAGCTCCCCAACTCTACAACCGTATGAAAGATCTCAAACTTGGCAAGTGACATCATCATCGCTCCATTGCATTATTTTTTTTCAACTAAGGCATTAATAACATTCATTTTCTTTATATAAAATGTACACGTATACTTCGAAGTAAGCAATATCTCATGCCGAAAGGAAGTATTTATGAACACTCAGCTCAAAGCTAATCTTATGCTGTTGATCGTGACCATGTTTTGGGGCTCGTCCTACTTGTTTATGAAGATGGGGCTTACAGATGTACAGGAATTCAACCTGATTGCCTTGCGTTTTGGACTGGCTTTTATTTTATCCGGACTGGTATTCCACAGGCGGCTGATTCATGCCGATTTTAAAACGGTGAAATATGCCTTTTGGCAGGGCACGATTTTATTTCTCGTATTCGCCTCGATCACGTTTGGCGTAAAATCCACATCGGCTTCCAATGCCGGATTTCTGGTTAGTTTAACGGTCGTATTTGTGCCGCTGCTGCTGGCTGTACGGTATAGAAAGATGCCCGAAAATAGAGTTATTCTCGGAGTGTTCTTAGCTTTGACAGGTATAGGTTTCTTAACTTTAAAAAATCAATTTATGATCAATGCCGGGGACTTTTTGTGCATCTTAGGCGCGTTGATTTATGCGATCTACATCGTCGTTACAGGGAAACTGACCAAGGGCGTGGATTCCATTACGCTTGGCGTTCTGCAGCTCGGGTTTGCGGGAGCATGGGGACTGCTATTCTCCGCTTGGCTGGAACAACCGCAGCTTCCAAACACGCCGGACGCCTGGGTTTCGGTTCTGGGGTTGAGTCTGTTTTGCAGCGCATTTGGCTTTATCGTCCAGACGGCTGCCCAAAAATATACGACTCCAACCCATACAGGGCTGCTCTTTTCACTTGAGCCCGTTTTTGCGGCATGGTTTGCGTTTGCTTTTGCGGGGGAAAGAATGACCATCCAAGGCTATGCGGGAGCCGGTCTGGTGCTGCTCAGTGTACTAGCCGCCCAGATCGATTTCAAAAAGATACGAAGAAAACAGGGATTTCATAAATCCAGTGCGGAGTCTAAAACCAACTCCATAGCAGGCTAAAAGGAGGCGAACCGTAATGAACGTACTCATTGTCTATGCCCACCCGGAACCGAAGTCATTCAACGGAGCATTGAAGGATCTGGCCGTTGCGGCTCTGACCGCGGAAGGTCATCAGGTTCAAGTGTCCGATTTGTATGCCATGAATTTCAAGGCTGCCGCAGACCGCGATGATTTTATGATGCCGGAGAACCCGGATTTTTTCAAATACCAGCTTGAGCAGGGACATGCTTCTAGAACAAACTCCTTTTCCCAAGATATTAAAGAAGAGCAGGAAAAGCTGCTTTGGGCCGATTTCGTCATTTTCCAGTTCCCCCTATGGTGGTACTCTGTCCCTGCGATTCTGAAAGGGTGGTTCGATCGGGTGTTTGCCTCGGGGTTTGTGTATGGCCAGGGAATCGGCAGATATGATCAGGGCGGACTTAAAGGCAGAAAAGCGATGGTATCCACGACAACCGGATCTCCCAGGCAGGCCTATACTCCTTACGGAATGGATGGGGATATTCATGAGAAGATTCTTTATCACATTCATCATGGGATGCTCTATTTTGCCGGTTTTGAGCCTGTCGAGCCTTTTATCGCCTGGACGCCCGCGCGCGATGAGGAGGCACGAAACCGGTACCTGGACGAATATAAGAAGCGTCTTCAAAATCTCTCCGCGATACCTTCGATTCCATATCATCCTACTGCTCATTATGACGAGCATCACCAGTTGAAAATAGAGTACAGGTAGCTGTTATCCGGTTAAAAGATTCTTGGAATTAGCCCAGCACACAAACCATCCTCTCCATGCCTGGCATGGGGGGACGGTCAGTTTTTTGTGAGGTTCTTTTCAGAAGCGGGGGTTATATGGCTTGTAAGGTCGGTCTGATCGTAATCTCATTAACTCCGCTGTCTATGAAGAAAGAACCTTAGACTGGGTATACGCATAGTATGAAAAGAATTTATGAAGCTTTTTTACGGAGGTTATATTCATGAGTGTTCAATATCCAGCCATGCAGCAGCAGGTTCTTTACCAGGCAGATCCGAGCAGCGTACAGACTTTAAAATCCATTAAGGATCGGACCCATCACATCTGCAGAACGTATGTCAATCGGCGCGTTCGTATTCAGACATTGTCAGGCCATGTCCATGAAGGCGTTATTGTAGGATGCGACGACCGGCAGCTATATTTAAGAGTTAAAAACCCGGGCTATCCTCGTTCCTTTTACGGACCCAGCGATGAAGCGATCCTCACTTTGGTTCTTTTTGAATTGCTGGTCATCGTTCTGCTCTCTTAGGGAGCAGCGAGCCGGAAACAAACGGTCAGTATGACTTCTGAGGCGCGCCGAAGATGGGGGAAGCATAGGCTCCCTCCATCTCCGGTGCTTGTTAACGTTTTGCGGGGTTACATATTTACGGTTGCCGTGTTCGAGTAAGCCGACATTCCTGCTGTATTTACGGCTGCTATCCGATAGGTGTATTTATGGCCAGGCAAGACAAATCTATCCGTGAAGCTGACGCTGCCCAAAAATCCCAGTCCAATTACGATGTAGGCTCCACCATTATCAGAGCGTTCGATTACAAAACCGGTCTCGTTATTGGCATTGTCCCTCCAGGTCAGACGAACTCGTAATCCGCTTAGCCGTATTGCCGTCAAATTGGATGGAGCCGCCGGCGGCTGAACCTGATTTGGAATAACCTTCACGACATTGGAAAAGCCGGAGTCGACTGTCATTGTTGGGAAGCCAGGAGTGGCGGTGTCGCCGACAGTGTTGGAGGCAACCACCCGGTAGTAGTAAGTCTTGATCATGATGCCGATTGAATCGGTGTATGAAGTTGAATCGGCGGGCAGCGTTGCTAAAGTAGTCCACGGGCCAGAACTGCTGGCTGCCCGCTGGACAGTGAAGTTAGTTTCGTTTGTGGAATTATCCGTCCAGGTTAAAACTACACGCTTGTTGAAGAAGGAACCGGTAAGATTGGCTGCGAGACTGGAAGGCGCTTTTGGCGGAACGGCAAACGCCATAGCATGCATCATATCCATCTCTTCGTGAGCTAGAATATGGCAGTGATACACGTATTCCCAACCAAAGTTCACATAATGATTAGTAATCTGGTTAATTGGATTTCCCAACGGATCAAACCATCCTACAGGCGGCGGCGGTGTCAGTACAGCGCCCTCGGGCATTGTCGGGTCGATCAGACGAACACTGTTCGGTACCTCGAAAGGTACCTGTTCAGGTGCGGGAATATTGGGTCTGAGCGCAATGATTGTGTGCTCAAGCGGGTTTACCCTGAAGGTTTCCTTCCAGCCCAGTTCATTGGGATCAGGCGGCAGCATAGCTCCGTCCCAGGCAACCCGGTTAATGAGCTGAGCAGAAAACAGGTGCGTGTGAATGGTATGGGTATCCACGCCGTTGTGAGTGATTTTCCAGATCTGAGTTCCATCATCAAGTGAGCCAATCGGAGTCGCATTAAGATTTGCTGTGCCTCTGATAATTTCAACAGGGGGACTGGCATAGCCATAGACTACAAATTGATTGAGGTTGGAGCTGGATACAGGAAATTCCAATCCAAGCATACCGCTCATCCGTCCATAGCCGGTGTCGTAGACTTCGCCCATCTCATCTTGTAAAGCCTTCGGTTCAATCTGAAGGGTAACAGGCGGCTGAAGAATTCCGCTCGCGTCTATCGGACGAAAGGTTTTGGAGAACTCTTGAAGCTGCACGTAGGCGCTGGCTGCGTCAGTGGGCAAGTTATTAACGTTATAGGCGGAGTTGTAGGCAGCCTGTGGGATAATGATCCGATCATGGGTTGCTTCAAAGACGCCTCTTTTTGTATCTGTTTTGGAAAAAGCTGCTTCTAACGCAGGAATGTCATACGCAGGTGCGGGAGCAGAAGCTGCCACTCTGATCTGCATGATCGTGCGGGTGTTGGGACCGTAGCCAGGCTGCGTGGACGGCACACCACCCTCGGCAGTCTGGTCCGGGTTGCCCGTGTAATAGTCATAGCGCGGATCGGCAGCTGGGAAAGCTGCGGGAGCATCATTGTAAAGAATGAGGGTTTTCCCGGCATACTTGGAAAAGTCAACAATGACATCTGCCCGTTCTGCGGCTCCCAGCAGGAGCGAGTGCTGATCGACATTTCCAAAGTTGAAGTTTGTCGCATTCAGGTTCCATGTGATCGGCTGACTGGGTATAACCACAGGTGCCGGCAGGAAACCGCCTTCGGTGCCGATCTGAATCCAGTCTGGCCCTTTTAAGGCAGGATCGGGCACGCCGCTTGGCCAGTCTGCAGGAATACCCGGTGTTCCACAAGCGGGTACCATCTTGACTTCTGTAGCATATCCCGTGTCGGGTGAGATATAGCCGGAAGGATCAGCTACATACATTTGCAAATTAAAGAAACGGTCATCGGCAGCATTCAGGATGCGGAAACGGTAAGCCTTGGGCTCCACTTGCAGGTAGGGGTAGGCCGTACCATTAACAAGCGGGGTGTCCATAAACGCTTCGCCCGGCATCGAAGGGTTAGGCGTCGCAGGCATCATTGGCGGCTGCTCGGGCGCATTTACAGGATTATAGTAAGGGTTCGGAACCGGCCCATGCTCGATATTCGTTGTCGGCGGCCAGAACCACGGGCCATACATCCATCGGCCAAACGCGTTTGCCCCGCTTGGGTCCCAGGGATTCTGGGCCGGGCTGTAGACATGAGGATACCAGAGGTCGCCGGTATTTGGTGTCCCTGCCGTTGTTCCCCATGCCCAAGTGGGATCCGTACTTAGGATGGTGTTGGCATCAACGAAAGTTTTGTCTTGGATAACCAGGGGGATTCCGAGCTCGGGAAGAAGCTTTTGCAAGCCCGGATTCACACCGGTTGTATTGGTGCCGTTAGTAAGATCCTGTTCGACCTTGTCTGTCAATAGATAAGCTGCGGCTTCTCCGGCGTAGACATTAAGGCGAGTGATGCCATAGGAGTGATCATGATAGAACATCAGCCGTGCACATTGTGCATTGGTGTAGTACAAGGTCTGTATACCATCGCGCGGGTCGTCTGCATCCTCCATATCAGGGACGTTTACTACACTGACACCCTGAGGATAGGGAGTGTCTTCTCCGGCCGGGGTAATCCACTGATGAGGCGTCCCATCGCTAATCCAGATGGTATTATTGCCATGAAGATGGATGTTGGCGCGATTTTGTGTGTAATCCATAGGCATGGCATCATGTCCTAGAGGCCCATGCCCAGCTCCCATAACGGTTGTATCCACCGGTAGGAACAGATTGCCTTCGGCTCCGGTAGGAAGCAGATTATAGAACTTGATACGAACCGGTACATCACGGGTGGCGATAATGGCAGGCCCCATATAATGGGGAGCATCCACTCCATAAGCTTGAGTACCGTCTCCCTTCAAAATAGGCACACCTTTATGGGTCAAAGCAACATGCGCACCGGGAACGGCTGTTGTAGACAATTGTACATAGCCTCTGAGCGTGGTGGGTGGCAGATCAGAGTGCATCTGTTCTTTAAACTCGACCACAGCGATTTCATAGTAGTCAGAACCCGGATAAGTCGTCGTATCAGGGGCGGCAATCGGGATGTACTGACCTAAAGCGTTTGTACTGCCCTGTCCAAGCCCCGCCATTGCATCAACAAATTTTCTCAGCGGCGGACTAAAGGCCCAGTTGGCGGTACCGAAGTAGTCCGGAATCAGATACCCAGTAGCCGGATCGGGTACGAGAGCAGCCTGATTTATAGATTTTTTTGTCTGCATTTTTCTTCTCCTCATAAAGTTATTTATGAAGCAATGCTATATACCCGGCGAAAAATAAATTGAGTTGAGCGATCATGCACAACCCACAAAGAAATAAATTCCAGTATAATAGTCTTCAATACGATGATTATTGGAGACGATACAAATGAGTGTACGAGTTGGTGTGGCAGAAGAACACAAAGCAGCAGCCATTCTGGAAATCAAAGCCGCGATGAAAATAAACAAAGATTTACGGATGCACGAAAGGTATCAGACGATCCTCCTGCTGTTACTTGGCGAATCCTACGAACGAATTTCCGAAGTGACAGGACGAACGGTTGCGACCTTATATAACTACAGCAAAGCTTACCGAGAGCAAGGGATGCAGGGGCTACAAATCGGACGTCCTCCAGGACGACATCGCTTGTTAACTGCTGAACAAGAGCAACAAGTGTATGAAGTGATAACGAATCAAACGCCCGAGGATCAAGGATTTCCTTCCCAGATGAACTGGACTTCTCCACTCGTTCGGAAATGGATCGAACAAAAGTGGAATATTCGGTATTCGGATCGAGGGACACGAGACCTTTTGTACCGTTTGAAGCTTAGCTTTACGAAGCCGACCTACACACTGGCTAAAGCAGACCCACAGAAACAAGAAGAATTCAAAGAACACTTTCAGGAGTTAAAAAAAACTCCTCGCTGGGCGCATCGACCGGATTCTGTTTGAAGATGAGTCCATGATCCGGGATTACCAAGCGCTTTCTCGTACCTGGTTTCCCAAGGGGCAGCAAAAAATCATTCCCACCTACGGCAAGCATTGGGGAGCGAAGCTGATCGGGACGCTGGATTATGAATCCGGCGAAGTGTTTTGCGTACAAGAAGAACAGTATACCGCCAAAGAATTCTTGTCCTTTCTGGAACGCGTCTTGGAAAAGTATGAAGGCGACCGAATCGTGATGATTTTGGACAATGCACGAATTCATCACGCAGACCTCATCCAGCCTTTTTTAAAAGAACATCAAGCCAAACTCACCTTGGTTTATTTGCCTCCGTATAGTCCGAATTTGAACATGATTGAAGAATTGTGGGGCTGGTTAAAATCATCCGTAATTCATAATGTCTTCTTCGACTCGGTACAAAAAATTCGCAAAGTTGTTCAAGGATTTATCCGTTTGATTAATGAAACGCCCGCTGCCACAGTTGAACGCTTATGTCTTCAATTCTAAATATTAAATGCCGAATATATAGCAATAATCTTTTACTTCTCTATATATTATTCATTGCTTGAACTAGGGTTTGTGCGTGAATCATCATACATGATAATTGGTTCACTAACTCGATTTGAAAGACGGAAATAGAAAAGAGGGGATTTGAACCCCTAATTTTTGTCGTCCAACACCGGGAAAGCTTATTGTCCGATTTCGCTCAAGGAGTATTCTACTTTGGTCGGAACCTGCGGATATGCCTTACGTTCAAATAATTGATGTGCTGCAGAATCTATACGATATCGCGCCACGCAGCGCAGCCTGGATTTTCCTGCGAAAATGCAGATTTATTTGGTGGATAGCGGCAGGAAAGATGAAGTCCCTGCGAAAGTGCGGGAATTTGAAGCCGAATCGTCAAGATGGATAGTTGGAGCCGAAGAGCCTGCATTTTTGCAGGAATACGGAGAAGGCCAAGCTTTTGCGGGGAAAAAGCTGTAGCGTTGCAGGTTTTCCCATTACGACAGGTTCCTCTGTCACATTTTGGTTGTTAAGGTTAAGTGTTCCTTAATAATTAGGGGGGGATTTATTTTGGAGTATACATTTTTGGGAAGAACCGCGCTACGAGTAAGCCGATTATGTTTAGGCACGATGAATTTTGGCGTCGATACGGACGAACAGACCGCATTTCGCATTATGGATGAAGCGCTCGATGCAGGCATCAACTTTTTCGATACAGCCAATATCTACGGGTGGGGAGCGAATGCGGGCGCTCGGGTTTGTATACTGGAAAGATATCTTTTTTCCGCATATCGAAAGCAATCAGGCCAATGCCCCGATCATATTCGTGCTGCAAACGACCCTTGTTCTATGGGGGGTCACGCAAATCGGCAAACGCTTCTATCACTTCATCGACCACAATAAAGAAATGCAGCAGCTGCTGCATGAGAATAGCAGCCAGCTTCATCTGATATCCGAGCAGAACAAGGCGCTTACGGATGTAACCTATATGATGTGGCATTTCCTTGGAATGATTCCGCTTGCGCTCGTTGTAGGCCTGATTTACATTAAGGCAAGAAGGCTTGTTCCCATCATGATCGTCCATTATATTATGGATGTAATGACTGTTGTAGGAGTGTTGACGCTTTCTTTGCAACCATCACCTTAGCACCGCGGAGTGCTGTTGAAAGGATGATTATTCCATGACTATAGAAAATCAAGTTCAGATTATTGATTTGCCGGAAATGCATTTCGTAGGCTTGTATCTCACTTCTCCGTTTAAGGACCACGACCCGGTTAGAGTGGAAGAGATGAAACGGGAATTTAATAACCGGAAAGGCGAAATCGAACACGTCATTCATCCGGAACGATATTACTGCCCGAGTTATTCATCCGAGGTTCTGTTCACTTACTTGATCTGTATGGAAGTCGAATCTCTTTCAAACATACCCAAAGGCATGATAGGGTTTACCATTCCTCCTCACCGCTACGCAAAAGTAAAATCCAAAGAGGACCCCTATCAATGCATTCACGACCATTTGAACAGAAACGGACTGCACAATGACCGGCGTGCCCTCGCTTTGGAAATCTACCCGATTGATCATCCGGTGTGGCCGGACGAAGCCGAGGTCTATATTCCATTAAGTGAGGGCCAACCCGAGAAAGGAGAATGATTCCCATGAAAGAACAAATCACTTACGGCTCGATCGATGAGTATATTTCAACCTGTACTCCTGAGGTTCAGGACATTCTGCAAACGTTAAGGAAAGTGATCCAAGAGTCGGCGCCGGACGCGAAGGAAAAGATCAGCTACCAGATGCCTACATTCGACCTCCATGGCAATCTTGTGCATTTTGCGGCGTTCAAAAAGCACATCGGTTTCTATCCGGCCCCGAGCGGAATCGAAGCGTTCAAGGAAGAATTAAAGGAATACCACAAGTCGAAGGGAACCTTGCAATTCCCGATTGATCAGCCGCTGCCCTATGACCTCATAAGCCGAATCGTGAAATACAGAGTTGCAAGCAACATGGAAAAAGCAGAAGCCAAATCGAAAAAGAAAAAATAACGGTTCGCACGGGCCTTCTTTAAATCTGAAATCAAATGAAAATGAATGAAAGAGGCTGAAAAACTCAATATAATACTAACCTTTATGGGCAAATTAATATCTGCAAAAATCGGAATAATGTAAGAGCCAGAAATAACCGGATAGAAACGATGGTGGTTATGAAAATTGAATTTGAAAATCATATAATAGAGTTTAATGTTCAATATGGAAACAGAAAGAAGCTCTCCCTTCATATAGATTTGTTAGGTCTCATAACTGTTAAAGTCCCCAAAGATACAAGTGAAGAGATGATTAAAAGTGCTGTGGGACGTCATGCTAAATTAATATTGGAGAAATTGCATATCCTTGCGAAGGCTCGGGAAACCCCTAAGCCCAGAGAGTATCAAGATGAAGGGAAGTTCCTGTATCTTGGGAAAGAGTATTTTCTGCATGAGTTAATAGAGACCAGAGGGTTAAATGAAGAAGAGCTTAAAAAAAATCTCAAGAAGTTCTATTTCTCAAGCTGTAAGAAGATCGTAGGAGAACGGATAAATGGTTATCAAATACAACTGAGAGTAAAGCCCAAGACCGTTGAGGTGGTAGAGTCCAGGACCAAGTGGGGCAGCTGCAGTTCGGATAAAAAAATAACCTTTAATTATCGTCTGGCAATGGCTCCAATGGAAGTTATAGATTATGTAATCATCCATGAACTATGTCATCTTATTCACATGAATCATGATAGATCATTTTGGAGACGTGTTGGAAGTATTATGCCGGATTATAAAGAAAAGCAGGAGTTTCTAACAAGGTATGGGCATGCTATGACGCTTTAATGGGCATTGGCACCGTTTTGGCCGGGAGCAGATCATCGAAGTAGCTAAAGCGGTACAGGCAGCAGAACGATTGGGACGGCAAGGGAAAGTGTTACTTACAAGTTCAAAAGTGCGTAATATTAGCAGTTAGTTGGAAGACAGTAGAAAGGAAAATTAATATGAGTATCCGATATGAATTGATTTCTGAAGATAATATCAGCTGCATTAAAGACTTGTGTAATGAATTAATGGCTTACCAACAATCTAAAGCGCATATCCGTCCCGAATTGTTTGACAGCATGTGCTTTGAAACGAGAATGATTCCATCCGTCCAGAGTGCCAAAGCCAACTTTATATTGGTGGCTAAAGACGGGAATGAAATGGTAGGATATGTGTACAGCAATATTTCACCAAAAGAGACTTATTCTAATGAATTTGCGACCTTTTTTGACCTGGATTCTGTAAAAAATGAGGATGTAGGTTGTCTTTCGCAGTTTTATTTAAAAGAGTGCTACCGGAATACGGGCATTGGCACCGTTTTGTTCGAAAGGTCCATGGATTGGTTGGATTCATTTGAGTCCATCGGCGACCGGTTTATCTTCGTCTCCAACGGGAATGATTCTGCGCTGAAGTTTTATCTGGGCAAAGGATTCAAAGTAAGTCACCAAATACTGGACGGGTTCATAACCGTGTTAAGGAATACATAATCTCTCGGAATTCAAAGGTGTCCTCGTCGCGTTGACCAATCTTTTTGACAAGGCGCTTTTTGAAGACACCCGTGAAGGATTTATAAAGATGAATGCGGCTCTTAAAGCGAGAGCAGAACAATAATCATGTGAGGATTGAAGGGGCGATGAGGATGGATAAACAATATAAAAATTGTCAAAGCTGCGGCATGCCGCTATCTCGCGACGAGCAGCAGGGCGGTACGGAAACAAACGGCGACAAAAGCAAAAAATATTGCAGCCACTGTTACCAGAATGGCGAGTTTACGCTGCCTGACCTGACGGCGGAACAAATGAAGGATAGAGTCAAGCAGAAGATGGTGGAGATGGGCTTTCCGAAATTTCTGACAGGCCTCTTTACCGGAAACATTCATAAGCTCGAACGATGGCGGCGGTCTTGATGGACGGGGGCGTTTCTCCGGAAAGCTCTTGAATCTTGGCAAGGCCCAGTTCGTTCAGGCCCCCCATTAAATGAATCAACCCATGAAGCGCCATAATCCCAAGGATAATCCAGACCATAACCCTCTTTTTCCTCTTTAGAATAGTTCCGGTTTATTGTACTCGATTTCCGTAATCTCGCACTGAAACCAGGTGAAATCTCCGGTCTTTTCCTTCCAAATGATATCCGACCTTGAAGGAATCCGTATTCCGTTAAACTCTTTAAACTCTCTATTAACTCCGCCCCAATCGCTCAAAATATACTGCCCGTCTACTTCCTTGTATCTTTTGGCGGTAAAGCTGGTTAGATCCCCCTTCTCATTGACAGTGAACACCCCGGAGGCGCCTACTCCCTGGCAGGTCATGGTAGCCCGTGCGGAGTTTTCGTCAATCGGCTCCCATGTGATATATGAATTTAAAGCCGCAGTCGGAAACCAGGGCATCTCGGCCAGATATCGGAGCAGTGTGCTAATGTCCATTTCAGGACCCTGTGCATCTACGACCGGAAATAAAGACAGAAGCTTTATGCTCATTTTGCCTTTGCCTTCCCGGTAGTGATCCAGTCCGGACAGATGTAGCAGAAGGGCCATTTGAACATCGGCTTGCCAGACGAATCCGGGTTCGTCCGCTCTGAAATATTGCACGGCCTTGGCCGGCATCCATCGCCCGCCTTCTTTTGTTCGCATCCGCCCGGTTTGTTTCAAGCGAACGGATGTGATTTTTTCTTTTCCGACAATCTGGGAGTTCTCCAGCCATCTTTGTACGGGAAGAGGCAGAACCGCCAAGTCTCCCTGCCGAATGATTTCGGTTGATTTGTTGGGACTTGCGCCGAGCAATTGTCTTGCTTGCTTCTTGGCATTTTGATTAAATCTCAGGCGGCCTGCCTTTATAACGGTGACAAGCGCGATAACAAAAACTGTGAGAATCGCAAACGTTGTTAATAACTGCAGAGGCATGTTCATGATTCCTTTCTTCATTGCTTTGGGGTTCGGATTATGAACACTGTTTATTTATTGAACAATGTTCAATGTCAAGTTACTACGTTGCCGGTTCGTTGTCAATATTTGTTTTATGAAGCTGTCTCACGGATGTTGACTATGCTGAAGCTCCGTTTTGATGAAGAACCTTTTCGGTTGTCGGCTCCTTTTTGCAAATTGATACCTGACATAAACGCAAGTTTAATCATGTACAGGCCGTTCGGATGAAAGGTTAACACCACCAGAGGAAACGAAATCAGGAATGTTAGCAAATGAACCGGATAGATTCTTGCCAATCTGGCGACATAGAAAGCTCTAATCGTGTTGCCGCTATGCTCACCTAGCTTGTCCTGATAATTGTAGGTTAATATAAAGCCGGATAAAATGAAGAAAAAGGAGACGCCGGCTGAGCCAAGCTGATAACCGGAGAACAAATTCTGGTGAAACAGGAATACCATTAATGCGGCGATGAACCGAAATGTAGTGAGTGATCGTAACATTGGAGTTCCTCCTCTTTTCGTTCTTTAAAAAGAACATAAATGTATCTTATAAAGAGAGAATGCTTTTTTCAAGCTTATTTATCATAGTTATGAGGTTTGTTGCCGGGGGCCTGAAAGCAGATAGGGTTATTTGTCGGTCGTATTGCTATTGGAAGATTAAGATGAATGGTGTCTGTGGTATAGTGGAAGCAGGAGTCACAGGACAAAGGGGGCTTACAATGACGATTTCAACAACGATGATTATCCGGCTGGATATCGAGAAGTCGGTCGCTTCTTTCGGAGATGTCGCTTCCGGAATTGCCGGGGTGGGCGGGGATATTATCGCCATAGACGTTATCCGCGCAGGCAGGGAGGTAACGACCCGGGACATTACGGTAAATGTGCAGGACGCCGGCAATGTGGAGATCATCCGCGTGCTGTCGGGCATGCCGGGGATTAAAGTTGTCAATGTATCCGACCGGACGTTCCTGGCCCATCTTGGCGGCAAAATCGAGGTCACCCCGAAGCTGCCGATCAAGAACCGCGAGGACCTGTCACAGGTCTATACGCCCGGGGTGGCGCGGGTCAGCATGGCTATCGCGGAGGATAAATCGAAAGCGTATACATTGACGATGAAACGCAACACGGTTGCGGTTGTGACGGATGGGACGGCGGTGCTTGGACTGGGAGATATCGGACCGGAAGCGGCCATGCCGGTAATGGAAGGCAAAGCGATGCTGTTCAAGCAGCTGGCCGGAATCGACGCTTTTCCGCTCTGTCTCGATACGAAAGATCCGGATGAAATCGTCAGAATCGTCAAGGCGGTCGCCCCCGGCTTCGGCGGCATCAACCTGGAGGATATCTCCTCGCCCCGCTGCTTCGACATTGAGCGGCGGCTGGCGGAGGCGCTTGATATCCCCGTCTTCCACGATGATCAGCACGGTACGGCGGTCGTCGTTCTGGCGGGCCTGCTGAACGCGCTCAAAGTGGTCGGCAAGCCGTTTGAGACGGCGCGAATCGTCGTTGCAGGAATCGGCGCGGCGGGCGTATCCATCTGCAATCTGCTGTTGTCCGCCGGGGCGGGGCATGTCTGCGCGGTGGACAAGGAGGGTATCCTCTGTAAAAACATACCCTACACCAACGAAGAATGGCGGCAGCTTGCCGAATCTACAAATCCGGAAGGGATTACAGGTCTGCTAGGAGAAGCGGTTAAGGGTGCGGATGTGTTCATCGGGGTGGCGGGCGCCGGCATCCTGACCGTCGAGCATGTCCAAAGCATGGCCCCGGAGAGCATCATCTTTGCGATGGCCAATCCGATTCCGGAAATTCAGCCGGAGCTGGCGGAGCCGCATGTGCGCGTTCTGGCGACGGGAAGAAGCGATTATCCGAATCAGATCAACAACGTGCTGTGTTTCCCCGGCATCTTCCGTGGCGCTCTCGACTGCCGGGCAAGGACCGTCAATCTGGAGATGAAGCTGGCGGCCGCCCAGGCAATCGCAGCGGTGGTTCAGCCCGATGAACTGAACGAGCTTTATATTATACCCAGCATTTTTAATGAAAAAGTGGTTGAGCACGTACGCGGCGCGGTCATCGAGGCGGCGATCCGGACCGGATCGGCTCGCAGAATACCGCCGGATTTTGCGGGATGGCACGAGAAATAAAAAGCGGAACAAATTTGCTTGCGTAAAGGAGATAGAGAATCCATGCACCAACCAGGTTTCTTTTTTTGGGGCGGGCTTGCGCCTCTCGTTTTTATCGGGTGGCTCGTATCCATTGGATTGGGGATCTATGCGTTTGTTCTGTTCGTTAAACTTGCCCGTAGAGGAATCGAAGCCTTGGATTTGTATATATACGCTAAAAACCGGGAAATACGCGATCATTATGAATCCGTGAATCGGAAGGATTGATGCCCGGAGCGCTATAAAGTGCTTTGGGGAAAAGAAAAAACAGTTAACCCCGTCAGACCAATGCCTGACGGGGTTAACTGTTTTAGAATTGAAAAACCAATCAGCAGGACTTACTCGCTCCCCGCGCGTTCCCGCGCCCGCAGCTCGACCCGGCGGATTTTGCCCGAGCTTGTCTTCGGGAGGTCGGAGATGAACTCGATTTTACGCGGATATTTGTAAGGAGCCGTCCATTCCTTGGTATGGGCCTGCAGCTCTTTCACCAGCTCCGGCGAAGCGGCGCTCTCATCCCGCAGAACGATAAAGGCTTTGACTACATGGCCCCGGACTTCGTCGGGACTGGCTACGACCGCACATTCTTTGACCAAGGGATGCTTCATGAGCGCTTCCTCCACCTCAAAGGGTCCGATCGTGTAGCCGGAGCTGATAATAATATCGTCGCCGCGGCCCTCGAACCAGAAATAGCCGTCCTCGTCCTTGGATGCCCGGTCGCCGGTAATAAAGTAATCGCCGTGAATGCAGCTCGCTTTGCGTTCCGGGTCTTTATAGTAGGTCTGGAACAGAGCCGGCATGTTCACATGAACGGCAATGTCGCCGACCTCTCCTGGAGGAAGCGGGATGCCTTGCTCGTCCACCACTTCGATCATGCCCTGCGCGGTCGCCCGGCCCATCGAGCCGATCCGAATCGGCATGTCCTTCAGCGTACCGATCAGCAGCGTGCTTTCCGTCTGTCCGTAGCCGTCCCGGATCATGATGTCGAAGTGGCGCTTGAACTCGTTGATGACCTCCTGATTTAGAGGCTCCCCGGCAGATACCGCGCAGCGGAGGCGGGAAAGGTCATACCGGCCGAGTCCGTCAATTTTGGCCATCAGCCGGTACTCCGTCGGCGTACAGCACAGGACGTGGATATCCCGGTCCTGAATCAACTGCAAATACCGGTTCGGATGAAAAGCCCCGTTGTAGATAAATCCGGTGGCACCGTTGCCGAGCACGGACAGGAACGGGCTCCAGATCCACTTTTGCCAGCCGGGAGCGGCCGTGGCCCATACCGTATCCGATTCCTGGATGTCGAGCCACAGCGAGGTGATGCGCAAATGCGCGTAGCCCCATCCGTGGGTATGAACGACCGCCTTCGGGTTGCCGGTGGTGCCAGAAGTGTAGGCGAGGATCGCCATATCGTCCCGGCCGGTGGGAGCGGCGGCATAGGTATCCGGCCGTCCTTCCATCAGTTCCTCCAGGTTCAGCCAGCCGTCTTCGGCTTCGCCGGCGCCATCGGATACCGAGAGGCGGAAATCGAGAGCCGGAAGATCCTCCGCAATTTTATTCACTTCTCCCGTAACCTCCGACCAGCAGATCACCGCTCTGGCTTCGGAGTGGCGGAGGCGGTAGGCCAGATCCTTCGCGCGCAGCATTTCGGAAGAAGGAATGATGACGAGCCCGAGCTTCAGGCACGCCAGATAGATCACATAGGCGATGATTCGGCGCGGAACCATAACGAGAACCCGGTCGCCCTGGCGCAGTCCAAGCTCAGCCAGACCTCCGGCCAGCCGATTGGCCCGCTTCAGCAGTTCGCCATACGTAATTTCCACATACTCGCCTTTGTCGCTTAACCATTTCAGCGCAAGCTTGCCGGAAGGATGGCGTTCCATCTCCGACGTCATATTGTAACGCTCCGGAGCTATCCATTGCTCATTATCCAATACCAACATCTCCTTTATAGGCACAAGGCGTCTTCACTCATCAAAGTATATTTGTTCTCTCCTATTGTAGCATGAACTCTTAGTACCAGATGCTAAATTTGATGTCAATATAAAAAAATTCTTGGTGCAGCTATCCTAGATTCGGACTTTATAAATAACGAATGTTGTTCTTTATAAAGTAAATCAAAGGTGATAAATTAGATACAAGTCCGAATAATCCATTGTGCATTGGGGGCACGGATCATGGAGAATACGCAAGAGTTCAACAGGGATACAGTTTTCGAATTGCTTAAGAAGCGGGCGGCCTATGCCCCCCGCGATATTGCCTACAGTTTCCCGGAATGGGAGCAGCATTATACCTGGTCCGACATGTGGGAGAACGCCGCCGTTCTGGCAAAAGGCTTTTTGCGCCTGGGAGTGAAAAAGGGCGACCGGATCGCGCTGCTCATGCAGGGAAGGATTGAAATGATCCTTGCCATGTTCGGAGCGGCTTGTATCGGCGCCATTGTCGTTCCGCTTAACGCTTATTCCAAAAAAGATGAGCTTCAGGGCTATCTGGACGATTCAAAGCCTGAACTGCTGATTATTGGAACAGAAGGGCATGGCCACCACTATCCCACGCTTGTCCGGGAAATGTTCGCGGAATCGGATAAGGAACGCCCGTGGATTCCCGCCCATGTGTTCGTGGTGGGCCGCGAAGAGGAGGCCGAACTCCCTTTTCTTCCTTTTTCGGATCTGTATGCGCTGGCCGGCCAGATACGGGAAGAAGAGTTTGTGGAAGTGTGTGCAGCCGTGCGATGCAAAGATCCGCTTATTCTTCTGTATACCTCGGGAACGACCGGACGGCCCAAGGGGGTTCTTCGTTCGACCTCCTCCTTCCTGGTATCGGACGGCGGCTCCGCACAGCGCGGCAAAATGGCTGAATGGCTTACCCGTCTAAGCGACCGCATGATCCGGAGATTTTCGCTCATGAACCTGCTTCCGCTGTACCATCTGGGCGGCTTTGCCTCCATATTTACCGGGCTTAAAGCCTGCAATATCCGGATTGTCATGCTCAGCCACTTTAATCCTGTGAGCGCTTTATCGGCGGTGGAGCGGGAGAGGTGCTCGATCCTGTCGGGAACTCCATTTATGATTCAGCACATGCTTGCCGTCCCGGGACGGGAGGGATACAATTTGTCGTCACTACTGGGCGTCGTGTTTACGTCGTCGGCGGTAAATGGCTCTTTGCTGAAAAATATGATCCATGATCCTCAACTGAAGCTGGTCTTCTTCATGGTCAGCTACGGTTCGTCCGAAGCGGGATCGGTATCCAACGGCGTCTGCTTTGTGAACCGCAGAAAGAATGCGGCGTGGTCCATGTTGTTCAGACTGTTGAATTACTCCAATCTGCTCAGCGGGCGCATCGATCCCGGCGAATTTGAAGACGGAGACTGCAGCCTCGGGGGAAAGGTCGACCGCGGGGTTCAAGTTCGGATCGTGCATCCGGAGACGGGGGCCGTTCTTTCCTGCCTCGAACAAGGCGAAATTCAAATCCGGAGCCACCGGGTCATGCGCTATTTCAAGGAGAACCAAGCCTGCTGTTCTTTCACGGAGGACGGCTGGTACAAATCCGGGGATTTGGGCTTTTTGGATGACAGGGGCCATCTGAAAATCACCGCCAGAATGAAACGCATCATCTCGCGGGGCGGGGAAAAAATATGTCCGGTTGAAATCGAAAACGTCCTCATGAATCATAAGGACGTAAGCGCGGCTATGGTGGTCGGCATTCCCGATGAGCTGTACGGGGAACTCGTCTGCGCCTGCGTAATCGGGAAAAAAGGGGCGAATCTGACCGAGGAACGGCTGCGGATGGAGATTACGCCGCATTTGTCGGCCTTCAAGATTCCCCGGTATTTTGTGTTCCTTGACGAGCTCCCGCTGTCGCCGACAGGGAAGCTTGCGGTTCCCGCCATTCAGGGACTTGCTCTGGAACGGATAGGAGAGCTTAGGAAAAATGCGTAGATACTACCCCGGGATCACGATATTCAAGCTCGCCGGCTCGCTGATAGTGCTGATCGCGCATGTAATGTTGTTCCGGTATTTCGGTGAGATGCCGAATGGGCAGATGAATTATATTTTTAACGCCATGAAAGTCATTGTGCCCTGCTTTTATATGATTTCCGGGTTTTTGGCTTATCGGGGGTGGTCCGGGGCCGAAAATCCAGCCGCCTATGTACGCAAGTACCTGACCCGGATTTTAGTGGTCTACGGTTTCTTTTGTCTCATCTTTGCCGGGGAGTTTGTCGTTCCGGCTTTGATCAGGGGAGGTTTAACGGCGTCCAACCTTTTTTTGCAGGCCAAAATAATGGCGGCGATGTTCCTGCTGAACGGACCCTTTATCCAGCTGTGGTTTATTCCGCCGCTTATGTTCGGGATGCTGCTGGCTTACTTTCTATTCCGAAGAACATCTCTTCGGGCTGCGGCCGTCCTGACCTTGCTTGGATTTCTGCTCGCTCAAACGTTATTCGGTACGCTCCGTGCGATTCTGGACGCTATAACGGGCGGCATCCCCTTTTTGGACACGGATTACGGCGGGTATTTGGAGCTCTTCGCCGAGCGTTATCTGGGCTACGGTCTTACGTTCGTAACGGCGGGAGCTTTCATCGCCAAATATGAAGAACGGTTTTTGCGGCTGGGTGCAAGGTTCTTTCTCGTTCCGGCTGCAGTGCTTACTCTTATTGAAACGCTGCTTCTTATGCTTGGAGCCAAGTGGACCCCTGATTATTCTTTGGCCTTTTGCATGATTCCGAATACCGTCCTGTTCTTTTATGGAGTGCTTCGCATCAAGAGCCGCTCTATCCAGGCCTATCACTCGACTATCAATCTATTCAGTATGGTGACCTTTTTCGGCCATATTCCTTTCATTCAGATCAACCTTTTGCTGTTGAAATGGGATGTCGCCAGATTGGAGATTACCCGGGGATGGATCGTGCTGCTGATTACGCTGCTGGAATGTCTGGCAGGAACGCTGATACTGGCATTAAGCAAGAGACAAGCGGCCTGGAGCCGTCAAAGAGACCCGTACTCTTAATATTTTTGAAGAGTTTGTTCTTTATTAAGCACGGAAAAGATGGTAAATTAAAAACAAATCTAAGCTGCTTGCAGCCTGCGCTGCCGGCATCATTTACATGCAGGAGCATTAAGATGAGATTTGGAGGGACAGGATGGGTGCGATCAGCGGGATTTACATGTTTGGAAGCGATACGAATGCCGCCCCGGCCGGCTCGTCCATTTTCGGGAAATTGAAAGCCTACTCCTTTAACCGGACAGGAGAATGGGTGGATCAATCCGTGCATCTGGGCTGCGGAATTCTATACAACACGCCTGAATCGAAAATGGAAGAGCTGCCGCGCTGCAATGACAATGGCGCCTTGGTCATTACGGCGGATGCAATTATTGACAACCGGGCTGAGCTGCTGGAACAATTCAACCTGCAACCTGGTGACCCGGCAGTTGTGACCGACAGCGAACTGATTATCCGGGCATACGAAACTTGGGGACATGCCTGTCCCGGGCATCTTATCGGCGATTACGCATTTGCGATTTGGGATATCGGCAAGCAGGAGCTGTTTATCGCGCGTGACGCCATGGGATCAAGGACCTTGTACTATACCTGTGAGGACGGTTATTTTTCCTTTTGCACAGTAGAGAAGCCATTATTGGGTCTGTTCGGCAAGCGGGCCGAGTTGGATGAGAAATGGATTACCGATTTTTTATCGATAGACGGAATTCAACATGAACTGGAATGCGAAGGAACTGTTTACCGGGGGATCAGCCAGCTGCCGCCCGCCCATTATGGAATAGTCAATGCTATGGGTTTGGTCAAAAAGCGGTATTGGGAGCCGTTAAGGGACATTAAGCCGATCGTTTTTGGCAGTGATGAAGAGTATGTTGAAGCCTTTAACCGGTGTTTCTCGGAAGCGGTATCGTGCCGGCTGAGAAGCCTGGGCGAGACGGGGATTTTTCTGAGCGGCGGGATGGATTCCGGTTCGATTGCCTCTGTTGCTGCTCCCCAATTAGCCGATAAGGGGAAAAAGCTGTATGGATTCACATCCGTTCCGGTGCCCGGGTTCAGCGAGCAGCCGTCCGGAACGGCAATCTATAATGAATCCCGTGAAGTCGAGCTTATCGCACAGGCTTACCCTAACATTGATATCACTTACGGGAGCTTTGCTGAAAAAAATTGCCTGACCGATGCCGATGAATTGCTTCGAATCTTTGAGCAGCCTTATAAAATTTTTCAAAACATGACATGGTATCATTCGTTCTTAAAGATGGCCGCCAAAAGAAATTGTACGGTGATGCTGAACGGCCAGACTGGGAACAGTACCATCTCGTATGGCAATTTCGGGGTTCAATTGGCGACGCTGTATAGAAAAGGGAGAATCGCCGCGGCGGCCAGGGAAATTTATGAATTCAGCAAATTGGCGAATGCGCCGGTGAGGAAAGTGCTGAAAAGCGCGATTCCCGTAGTCATGCCGTACCGTTTGAAAGTTTGGAAGAACCGGAGGCAGCTTCGGGAGTTTGACCGTTTTGAGAATATGGTGGTGAAAAGGTCGCTGATCCAAAAATGGGATGTAATCAGCGGGCTCGACCGGATTGGAGCCAATACGCCGATCAGCCGTTTTCCGGATTATGAGGAGGATCGAAAGTCGAGAACCAGTCCTCTGCCGTTTGCGCACATCGGAGCGGTGGAGACCAAATTATCGCTGGCTAATGGAATTACGATCCGTGATCCCTCCCGGGATAAACGCGTCTTCGAATTCTGCATGGCCATTCCATCCGAACAATTTGTGCGGAATGGTCAGGATAGATATTTGCTGCGGCGGGCCATGAAAGGGATACTTCCGGACCCGATCCGGCTGAATATCCGGACCAAAGGGCTTCAAAGCGCGGATTGGATCTATAGGCTGGCTCCGCAGTGGCCCGAGGTTCTCGACGAAGCCGAGAGGGTCCTGGAGCAAGGCGATCTAGAGCCATACGTGGACAAGGATAAGCTGAGGGAGAAGCTTGCCAAGGCCAGCCGGGACATAAACAAGAATGAGGAAAATCTAATCCGGTCTATAGTGATTACCGTCATTTTCTCCAGATTTATAGCAGCATTTAATCCGACACCCGAGGTGGTAAAATGAGCGGTCCTGATTTCCGGTTTCGTTATAAAGCGTTTGGATTGAATATCGCTTCCAATTTCCTGATCGAAGGCCTGCTGCCGGCGGACGGCGAACCTGAAGTCTATATCAAGGAGGGAAAGGTGCCCGTCGACTTGCCCGGTCCTCCGAATTCTTATGGATACACTAGAGTCGGCACAGACGGATTTGCTTTCCGCGTCAAGGACATCGGCACATTTCTCGTTACGGACGGCACACAGATCATCGCAGAACGAAGTGAAGGCTGCGAACCGGGAGCCCATGTTCTATTCATCCTTGGAACCTGTATAGGAGTGCTCTTGTTCCAGCGCGGCCTGCTTCCGGTCCACGGCGGCGCATTGGCGCTGGAAGGGAAGCATATCATCGTAACCGGGCATTCCGGTGCGGGCAAATCTACGCTGACAGCGGCATTGACCAAGCGCGGCTGCGCTTTTTTAGCCGATGATATCGCGGCGCTCCAAGAGGACGAAAGGGGAGAGCCGTGGATTGTGCCCTCTTTCCCAAGACAAAAGCTGTGGCGGGATACGGCCGAGCAGATTTATGGCAGTGTTGATTCATTGGACCGGATTCCGGGTATACGGGATAAGTATCATGTTTCGATGGACGGCGGATTTATTGAGGTTCCCCAAAGGCTGGACGCCCTCTTTGAATTGTCCACGCATCCGGGTTCCGAGGTGATCGTCTCCGAGGTGAAAGGTCCGGAAAAGCTGATGGTTATACTACGGAATATCTATCGCTCCGAGTTCATCGAGCTTATGGGGAAACAGGGTGAGCATTTTATGCGATGTTCCGCGCTTGCCGCAGCGATTCGTGTTTTTCATATCGAACGACCAGAGAATGGTTTTACAGTGGATGAACAAATCAAGGGCATAATTCATAAATTAAACGGAATTTTATAGGGTGATGGAGGATTTTTATGGCATTTTAATGATATTATGACAATAGTTATGCCAAGAATGTTCTCAATAACGACCGAATGATCTTGATTTTTTGAAATATCTATTGTATTGTTATATCAAATATTGCCAGCGGCATCTTGGTTAAACGGGGAATAAGCGGGGCAACGGCGATATTTAAATATCAGGAGGTGGAGTATATGATTAAAAAAGTATGGGAAAAGCCGGAAGTGAAGGAACTGAAAGTGAGCGGCACAGAGTTTGGTACGAAGATTACACCTAAGGTTGATGCCACCTACACTGACGGCACGCATATCTTCTACTCTTTCAGCTAATTCATTTAAAACGGAAGAGACCTCAAACGGGTTCAAGGTTTGAGGTCTCTTTTAATGCGGTTTGATATGAAGAGCTTGTTACTTGCTTTGAGTAACAAGCTCTTGTTGTTCAAATATAAGACTGTATAAGCGGAGCGCTTAACATTTTTACTTATATTTCTACGAGAAACGGTGCCTAAAGGCGATACTCGTATCGCCACTTCGGAAGCTAAAGCTTCTGAAAAGACGGCGATGCCGTTTCTTCTTGGTATAACACGCCACCAGACAGGCGGTAGATATGGTCGCAGACATCGAATACAGACAAGCGGTGGGTGATGGCAATGCATGTTCTTGGCGGCTGGGAGTTCCGGATATTTTGCAGGACCGCCCATTCCGTATCCATATCCAGGGCGGAGGTCGCCTCATCGAGCAGCAGGATGGGCGCCGGCCTCAGCAGGGCCCGGGCGATGGCGATCCGCTGGGCCTGGCCCTCGGATAAGCCGGAGCCATGTTCGCCGATAACCGTATGAATGCCTTCCGGAAGCTTCTCTATAAAGCCCCGGGCACAGGCTGTTTCAATGGCGGCATGTATGTCCTCTTCTGTAGCCGCAGGATTGCCGATCCGCAGATTGTCAGCGATCGTACCGGAGAATAACGTGTTGCCTTGAGGAACGTAGGAAAAATAAGACCGGGTATCAGCCGACAGGCTGACGGGTTCGCGGTCCTTGCCGATGATGCTGATGTTCCCGTTCTGCGGTTCGATCAATGCGAGCAGAAGCCGGAGCAGCGTTGTTTTGCCTTCCCCCGAAGTCCCGATAAGGGCGACAAGCTCGCCGGGATGAATGCGGAGAGAAACATCGGTAAGAATCGGCTTGTTTGCTTCATAGCTGTATGAGACATGTTCCATGCGCAGTTCGGATAAGCTTTCCTTGACGGCCGGGGCGGTCTCTTTTTTAGCTTCCGGCTGCAATTTTTGAAATACGATCAATCGTTCCGCGGATGTGACCATGGCGATGAGGATCGGGAAAGTGCGGGCCAGACCTTCAAGCGGTCCCTGAATTTGTCCTACAAGCTGCAAAAAGGCGGTAAACATCCCGAAACTCGCGGCCCCGGTGGATATTCGGAAAGCGCCCCAGATAAAGGCCAGGAAAAATCCGAGCCGGTAACCGATTCCCATTGTAAGGTCTGCCGCCGCGTTAAAACGGGTGCGTTTAAGTATCCAGAACAATCGGTCCTGCTGGGAAGATTGCACTTTCTCCAAGCTGTTTTTTTCATTCTCGAAGGTTTTAACAATGAGCAGATTCTGGACGCATTCATGCAGCAGGGAGCGATAGCGGCTTTCGGCGGCCTGGATTTGATGCTGCAACTTCTTCAGCTTGCTGCCGATATACCAGCTGATGAGTACGGACACGGGTCCAAGCACGAATGCGAACAGGGCCAGCGTTTTGTCAAAGTACAGCAGCGTAAAAAAGGCGGCCGCGAATTGGACAATCAATGCGACGATGTTCGGCAAGGTATTGATTAATCCATCGGTGACGTTGGCCGAATCGCTTGTCAGGTGGGTCAACAGATCGCCGCTGTGGTATTTCCCGGCGGCGCTCCACTCCGTTCTATACAGCCGGTCCATGAAGCTCCGCTGCAGATCATTGTTGACCGCTTCTCTCAGCTTAACGCTTCTCAAGGTCAGCAAGGAGGAAAGGCCCAACTGGAGAATCAGAATTAAGGCAAAGGCGATGGCGTATAATCCGCTAAGGCGCATGCTGCTCTGCACGGCATGATCGATTACCTGCTTGGAGACGATGGCGAGGGCCGCTCCGCTAAGAGAAATGATGACATTGAGCAGAATGATCGCGGACAGCGCACCCCATTTTCTCTTCATGCACTGTGTCAGCCAGCGGTAAATATCGGTGTTAAAGAGATGCCTAAGTTTGTTCATGCGTAATCTCCCCAATCTGCCGGATTGCTGGAAAAAAGTAACGGTTAAAGCAGGGACTAAAGTGCGGGTATGTTCGCTGAAAGAAACGAACGGAAGTAAATACTTGGATATGCCTCTGGTCTTAAGGTGAAGTCTATCAAAGATAAATCAAAAATCAAGATGTATTTACAAATCCCCCATTCCATTATATTCTTTATAAAGAACTACCTTGTAGTTAATTTAGACTATATGAAAGAGAGGACTCGGAAGTATGGTAACGTGTATGAAGAAATACACACGGCTCACGCTGATTGTGCTGCTTCTCAGTGCGGTTATGCTGCCGGCCTCTGCCTATGCATCCTCCAGCTCGGCAGAAGCGAAGTATTCCTCTTCTTATGCGACCTCCTTTTTATCCTCATTGACCAACGTGTTTGCCTCCTGGTTTGACAAGGAAGCAACAACGTCCCACAGCGGCAACAACACATATGGTAATTGGTTAAGTTGGCTAAAAGGCAGGGACTGCGATGATGAAAGGGATTGGTGGGAGGACAATCAGCATGATTCCTACAAGCTGTGGAAAAAGTATTACTCTTACTGAATTAGTATGGCCCGGGATTTTCCCCGGGCCATTTTTTTAAAATATAAGACTTTATAAGCTGCGCGTTTATCGTTTGGTCTTATATTTTTACGAGAAACGGATGCCGTCCTCTTCCAGAGGACGGCATCCGTTTCTTCTTACTTATTGCTGGATATTTCCGCTCTGAACATCATTGCTCTTAAGAGCCAGCACGGCCTTATTAAGGATATTGTTCTTAACTGTATAGGGCGGCGCATTTGTACCCGCATAGATCGTGGAAATGCCTACAGCGGCGATATTGGAAGTGACGGTATTGCTGATAATCGATACGTTGAATACATCGGCAGGATCATTTCGTTTCCAGTAGTCGTTGATTTTGATCAGCTCTACCGAAGTCCGCGCAAGCTTCATGGCCGTCACCGTATTATTTTCGAGAACGACTCGATTAGCCGTTTCAACCGTAATGGCCGAAGCATCACCCTTGACGTTGAACTTGGAGTTCGTGATCTTCAGATCCAGATTGGCATGGCTTGCGATAAGGGCATTGTTGCCGGTAGCGTTGGAGGCAAAAGTGCAATTATCGAAGCTGTATACGCCACTAGCGACAATCGTTGACCCGAACCGGCTGCCGTCCGCCGCTTCAAATATAGAGTTCGTGTACATGCCCTGCGGTAAAGTCATGCCTTGGGCAGAGTTGAATCCGAGCACCTTGATATTATTGAATGCCGATCCCGGTTTGGGATTGCCGTTGAAGCTGGCGAACGCCGCCTCTCCTGTTACTGTAACATTGGAAACCTCAATGGGTTCTCCGCTTACTGCAAAGCCCGCATCCACTTTCTTTGTAATCTGAATATTCACATTGGAGACTTTGACACCTTTCGGATTCTTGGCGCTGACGGACAGTTTGCCGTTGGTGATCTCCATACCGTCGATGACAATATTGGGCCCTTGGAAGAAGGTGCCGGAATCATTCATCCGGTTACCCAGGAAGGATGCATCATGATAGGCGATAATCCGGGTAGCATCAAAGTGATTGTTTACGACCTTTGCATTTTTGAACGTCTCGGATACCGCAAGTCCGATGGTGCCCTTCGAAGCGAGATGGTTGCCCTCAACGGTCGCGTCATGCCCGTCATACAGGATGACGTCATAAACCGCATTATTGTAGAATTCATTGTTTTTAATAAAAATGTTGGTGTTCAGGTTTCCGTTCTCGCCGTATCCGCCTTCCACATCAATGCCCGACTGCGGCGCGATTCCTTTGATGTCGTGCAGGATGTTGTTCATGATCAGCGCATTGTCGGCGCCACCCACCGTAATACCCTGGCGGCGGTTATAAGCGAACTCGGAATTTTTAACGACCGGATTCTGGGTGACGGTCCGGTTCCAAGCCTCCAGATAGGCGCCGGTTGACGAGGCTTTAATAAATACCAGATGGAAGTAAGCCGCGCCGTCCGGTATCGTCATGATTTCTCTCGCCAAAGCCGGTTGACTCTTGATGAAGGACCCGTCCGTACGATAGAAATACACGGTAAAGTTGCTGGGCAGATTGGCTATATTGGAAATTTCAAAGGTCCGCTCCGTCTTGAAGATGGCGTTGTTAAAATAAATGCCGTCTTTTGTCCGAACCTTTGTGCTGTCGCCGATCGGCTGGCCGCTTGCTCCGATTCCGCCGGAGACGAAGCTGGCGGCGTACAGATCCTTAAACATGGTGCCAAAGCCGCCAAGCACCAGCCCGTCGCCGGTGAAATACATCGCTTTGACGCCATCTATCGTTGTATTCTTCGCGCCTTCAACGAAAATGCCGTATCCGCCTTCGTGGGTGCCCGTATTATAAGGGTCCCGCTGGGAATAGTCATGGGTCTGCTTGTCGCCAATATACGTTCCGCCGCGAAGCGTTACATTGTTGGCGCCGTACCCGACATACATGACATCGTATCGTTCTTTGCCGTTGGTTTCCTTCTGAAGGACGGCATCCATCGGCAGATCGAACAGCATATCGCCGACCATGGCGATCCGGCTGTTCTTGTCGATGAGATAGGTTCCAGGCGGAAGCGTTGTTGCCGTGATGCCTTTCTGGCGGGCCCAGATCAAGGCATTGTTAATGCCCTTGACGGTCTCCACCGGGTGTGTGCCGTCGTTATAGATGCCCCACCGCGCCAGCTCAATCAGATAGTGCGTCGGCGATGCCGACACGGGAGCGCTCAGGGGCGAGCGGTTTCCGCTGGTGTCTACGGCTTCCAACTGAACGGTGTACGCCACGCCGAAATCCAGCCCTTTAGCCTCGTAAAAGTTCTGCAAGAGAGGCTCGGCATTCACTTTTTGTCCGCCCACATAAATATTGTAGCCGGCCAAATCGCTTTCCGTACCGGCCGCCCAGGAGATGGAAACTTTGCTTGGACCGCCCGCGGCCGATACCTGCGCGGGGGTAGCCGGCGGTACAATGTCCTTCGTCCGGATGGAAAGGCCGATGCCGTTTGAAGTCTTCACAACCGTATAAACTGTTTTGAGTGTGAAAGAATATTCTGTTTCCCCGGAGAGTCCTTCCGCTTTGTATCTGCCGTCTGATGAAGAACCGATCAGAACGCCGCCCAGGTAAATATCCACCCGGTTAAAATTGGGGGAGGCGGGATTGTTCCAGGTCAGCGTTACGGATGTGCCGTCGTCCACAGCAGTCAACCCGCTGATTTCCTCGGGAGCCGAGTCATCCGCGGCTTGCGGTGTAGCGGATATCGGGATTGAAGGCCCCGATTCAATCTGGGCGTCATTTACAGCGGTCACATACAGACTGTAGCTTTGGCCGTTCTTCAGTCCGTTCAGCATATAGGTGTCTCCGGTTACCGTAGCGGTATTGCTCTTAGTGCCGTCCCGATAGACATTGTAGCCAATAATGGAGCTCTCGCCGTTCTCCGTCCAATTTAGCAGTACGGCTCCGTCCGAAGCGGAAGCGGACAGTCCGGCCGGAGGAGACGGAAGACTGGCAGGCGCTGTCGTCACGCTTAACTCAGTGCCTGCGGACTCCATGCCGGTCATGTTTACGGTCTTCAATACATAGTGGTGGGTTGTGCCGGGAAGCAGACCGGTTTCCTGATAGAACGTATCGGTTGTCGCTGCCTTCAGGCTTCCTTCTTTATAAATGTTAACGGCTTTAAAATCGGGATACGCCGGGTTGAACCAGGTAAATGACAAGCCTGTTTTACCGCTGAGCGACTTCAAGCCGGAAACTTCCTGCAGCACAGGCGCTTCGCTCGGAGCGGGAGTCGGCTCTGGAGCGGGCGTCATGCCGGGCGCCGGAGCCGGCTCAGGAGCCGGAGTGGGAGTAGGCTCGGGTGCCGGAGCCGCCGCAGCCGGATCGGCAGAGGCGGAAGGAAGCGGCGTTGGCAAAGGCGAAGGCGATGGAGCCGGAGCAACCGGAGGGGCCGCACCGCCCCCGCCACCACCGCCGCCGGCTCCGCCACCACCGCCGATGGCAGCCATCAAACCCGCGGCGGCCGGTTCGCTCGCGGGAACGCCTTCCGGCGAAGCGGATGGGCTGACTGGCGGCGGCGCCGATTCGTCGGGCGATCCGGCGGCGCCGATCCGCAGATCCTGGTAGAGCGTTCTGCCGAGCAGGGCGGCGAATTCGGAGCGAGTCACCATTTTGGACGGCTGAAACTTGCCGTTCTCGTCTCCGGCCGCGATGCCGTTCGTTACCAGCCTGGAAATGGACGAAGCGGCCCAGTGGTTGTCGATGTCGGAAACATGGGCTGCGGCATTCGCGCCCTGGCTGTCCAGATTGAAGGCGCGCGCGATGAGCACGGCGCTGTCGGCCCGGGTAAGCGTCTCGCCGGGGCGGAACGTGCCGTCCGCATAACCGGTAATCAGATTGGACTTCTTCGCGGCTTTAATATAGGGATAAGCCCAATATTCCGACGACACATCGGAAATAGCCTGCGGATCATCCCCATTGGAGTCAACGCCGATGCCGCTTGCCTGCACGATGATTTTTACGGCTTCCGCCCGGGTAATCGGATTGTCCGGACGGAAGGTTCCGTCGTCATAACCGCCGATAAGCTGCTGCTCTTTTAAGCGAGAGATTTCTTGATGTGCCCAGTGTTTGGGCGAAATGTCCGAGAACAGAATCGGACTGGCTGCCTCCGCCTGGGGGAATGTCGGCGTCAGCAAGGCGACGATAATAAAAACAATGAGGGTAAATGCTGTGTTTTTCATATGATTATCCCTTCTTCATGGAAATTTTATCAATGGAAATGGATGCCTGACATAGTTTATCGGAATTCGCAATAACGGATTGAAGACGTAAAATAGGAGATTTAAGGAAAAAAGGCGGGTCTAAAGAACTGTTTTTTTGGAGTGGGACTTAAGCCTTTCCATTCGAAAACAAACGTGATAGTCTAAAATAGAGTGGTTCGTTTTAAAGAACGTATGATATGCGGATGGAATCTGGAACGGGAGGACGAGATCGAAATGAGCAAACCATTATTGAGGTTGATTCTGCCTTTGATCGTTTTGCTGCTTCTTTCGGGGGTGCCGCCTCAGATCTATGGTCAGGATTCACCCGAGCCGCAGCAGCCGGTGACGATTGAGCTGTCCAAGTGGAAGATTTACAATGACGGAACCCATCCGTCGGAAACGACCAAAGGCATCAACGCGGCTTTAGCCATGCTGCATAACAACGGGGTTAAAGTTGTGACACTGCCGTCCGGCACGTACCTGATTGATAAGGACAGCCGTATTAACATGGTCAGCGATATGACGTTTATTTTGCCGGATGACGCGGTGCTGCAAAAGGAAGCAAACGGAAAAGAGCGGTACGAAACGATGTTCCTTGGCTACGGGGTCGATAATGTCACCTTAAAGGGCGGAACATACAGCGGTGATAAGGACCGGCATGATTTCTCCAAAAAGGACAGCCCGCACAGCCCGGGTACGCATGAGAACGGATACGGCATATTGATGGAGGGAGCGTCAGATGTTGTGGTCGACGGCGTCAAGACCGTTAATTTTACCGGAGACGGAATGGCGATCGGCGGCGTTGGCACCTTGATCAAAGACTTGTATGAGGGAGGGTTTGTTCCCGGAGCGCTCGATGCCAAAGGATATGCCGTGAATAATAAGAACAAAATCCGCACCCAATCGCCGATCCCGCTTACCGCTCCCGTTCTTCAAACGGAAAAGATTTTTGAAATTTCAAACGTCAAAAAGCTGCCGTATACGTTTGAAGTCTATTTCTACCAAAGCGGCGGAAAGTTCATCAAGAAGATATCGGCCAAGGCCCGTGACCAAATGGCCATTCCGCCCGGAGCCGCCTATTGTCATCTTGTGCTGAATCAGGCGTCCTCCAAGGGCGGCTATCTGGAAGTGTGGAACCGTGTCGTAAGCCGGAACATTACGGTCCGGAACTCGGAGTCCGCATTCAACCGCCGCCAGGGCATTACGGTCGGCGGAGCCGACAATGTTCTGATTACCGGAAATCGGCTTCACGATATCAAGGGAACGGCTCCTCAGTCCGGTATTGATGTGGAGGGCGGATACGGGGAGAACGGAAATCTGAACACCAACATTACGATTAAAAATAATCAGTTCTACAACAACGCCGCATATGACGCCATTCTTTACGACGGCCGGAACGCTTGGGTGGACGGCAATCATTTTGCATCCAAGGGAACCATTGGACTTGCGATATCCCCGCCATTCAGCAACGCGTGGGTATCGGATAACCATTTTGACGGTACGCGCATCTATGCCTACCATGATGTCTATTTGCAAAATAATGCCATGAACGATTCCGCAACCTTTTTCGAAGGGCCGAATATTGTTATTGATGGAATGAAGATCACGAACGGCATACTCGCCTTAAGCGCAAAAAAGGCCTATGGAATCAAGGTGTCCAATATCGATATCACAATTACGCAAAAAGTGGATGCGGGTTTAAGCGTCAACAATCAACCGGTGCGCCTGTCCAATGTCACGATAACCGGGGAGCCCTCCTTGCGGAGTCTTTCAGGAAACGCGGTTTCCGGAAGTGTGTTTGATCATCTGAAGGTTATAGGCTACAACTCGGCTTATGGGTTGTCCCTGCCCCCTGGGACTTACAAAGACAGCCGGTTCGATGCGTCCGAGGGAGGAAAGTTCGGCACACTTTCAGCCGTTCAGGCCGGAGAGTATGTGTTTGATGGCTGTACTTTTAGAGGGAATACCGACGGTGCGGGCATGCTGTACGCCGAGAACAAGCAATTAAAGCTGACGGTGAAGAACAGCGCTTTCGAGGTGCCCGGCAATATGCAGGCTATCAGTATTCAGGCGGCTCAAAGCGTCCTTGTGGAGAATAATGTTGTGAACGCGGAGCATCTGACTTCCAATAGTACGGAGATTGTTAAAATCAACGATTATTGGAAGCGGAACGAACCGTACGATGTGGGGAGCGCCGTGATCCGGAAGAACAAGATTACTAGCAATCTGCAGGCCGTAGGAATCTCGACGGAGTATGCCGGAATACAGGCGCCTCCTTATACAATAGAAGGGAACACTCTTATTAATGCGCAGCTCTCATTGAAAGCCAATGATAGAGTCAATAATAATATATTGCAGCAGCTTAAATATTGATCGGGCAAAGAAGCGGCTCCAAATGTCATGTGGGGATGACTGGCGGCTGCTTCTTTTTTGTGCGTGTAAACGAACGAATGATGATCTTAATAACAAACAAAATCAACATAATTAAGGGGATAATAGTTGACATGTTCTATATAAAGAACTAAAATTAACGCACAACGTTCTTTATTAAGTTACTCTTTAAAGTGGGTGAAAACATGGAAGATGAGAACGCGGCATATGAAAAAGAATCTCCAGCGAGAGCCCCGGTCAAGGAAATCAATCTGAAAGAATGGGCTTTAGTCATCAAAAGGAGAATATGGATTATTCTCCTGCCGACCCTCCTTTTTGCCGTGCTGGGGGGACTCTACAGTTCACAGCCGGAAGTGCCCCTGTACTCCTCTTCGGCCAGAATCATGATTCCCGCGACTACACCCGAGCAGCTCAGCACAATCAAAGTATTCATTCGGGAACCGGTCGTTCTGGAACGAGTGATCCAGGAGACGGGAATCCCCAGATCGCCTGGAGGTTTGCGCGGTCAGATCAGTGTGGACAGTGTGGACAATTCCATCATTACGCTCATTTCGGTTGTCGACACGGACCCTGCGGTCGCGCCGCAGCTCGCCAATGCCGTCGTTCGCGTCTTTGCCGATGAAGTAAGCAAGCGTATGGGCTTTACCGGGATCAGTGTTCTTACGGAAGCGGCGGAATCGCCGAATCCCACGCCGATTAATCCGCCAAGCGACCGTGCGCTGAAGGTAGGGTTGTTTGCCGGTCTTGTCATCGGTTTGGGTCTGGCCTTCTTGCTGGATTCGCTGGATGACACCCTGCGCTCCGAGAAAGACATTGAACAGATATTAGGCATCGATTCACTGGGGCAGGTCTCCAAATTCCAGCGGAAAAACTTCTCGGGCAATTCCAGACGAAAAAATGAGTATATACGAGGTGAAGCCATTGGCTCATAGGGAGAAAAAATTGGATTCGCGGTCGGTTCACGGCTGTCTTCTCGTTCATAATAACCCCGCGGCGGCTGCCTCCGAGCAGTACAGAAGGATAAGGAACAACATTCGGATTGCTGCGGGTAAAAAAGAGCGGCTTTCACTGGTCATTACTTCTCCTTCGACTGGGGAAGGGAAATCGACTTCTGCCGTGAATTTGGCGATCAGCTTCGCCCAGCGGGGAGATAAGGTGCTGCTTGTGGACGCCAATGTCAGGAACCCGATTCTGAATCAGGTATTTGGCATCAAGCAATGGCCCGGGCTCTCCGACGGATTGGCCACCAGCATTGAATTTGACGAAATCGTATATCCGACGAACATTGATGGGCTAACCGTCATTCCTGGCGGGTCGCCTATGCCGGGAGCGGCCGATCTGCTGGATTCCCAGGCGATGAAGGAATTGCTGGAGCGGGCCAAAGCCGAATATACCGTTATCCTGATCGACAGCCCGGCGGTGCTGGATTCCCCCGACGCGATTGCGCTGGCGGGCCGGTGCGATGGGGTCGTACTCATTCTTCGCAGCGGAAAGACACAGCAGAAGAATGCCTTTGAAGCGAAGCGTCTGCTGGATTTCGGGAAAGTGAAAATTTTAGGCAGCCTGCTTAACCGGAGTTAGGAATAGGGACGATAGCCGCACTTCATTTGTTTTAGGGAAGGGGTGAGTGAACGTTGTTTTATAAGCATCGTCTATCCGTTTTAATTGTTTTGGATTCGTTTATTGTGCTGACGGCTATATTTGCAAGCAGCTTTCTGGTAAACGCTACTCTTAACGTATTTACATATCCGGTGATTGTCAGTTCGGTCACATTGCTCTTCAGTCATCACATCTTCGCTTTTGTGTACCATCTCTATCGCAAAGCCTGGAAGTATGCGGGTGTTGAAGAAAGCCTCCTCATTGCGAAAGTGGTGTCTTTCTCCATGCTGGCGGCGGCTACCGTGCAATTCGTCTTCTCGTTTGACGTTCAATACCGGCTGCTGCTGGTAACCTGGATGCTTCATATGATGCTGATCGGCGGATCGCGTTTTTGCTGGCGGGTACTCAGGACCGCTCAGGCGAAGCAGGAGACGGGCAGCACGACGGACGGCGCCAAACGGACGCTGATCATCGGCGCGGGCTCGGCCGGAACAATGGTTGCAAGGCAGCTGCTGTCCGGATCAGACAAGGAGCTGAAGCCGGTCGCTTTTGTCGACGATCATTTGAGCAAGCTTGGTCTTGATATTATGGGGATTCCCGTTGCCGGCAGAATCAAGGATATTGAATATCTGGCCGGGCGGTATAAGGTTGACCATATTGTCATCGCCATTCCTTCACTGCCCAAAGACCGGCTGAAGGCAATCTGCGAAGAATGCGCCAAGACCTCCGCCAAGACCCAGACGATTCCAATGCTTGAGGACATAGCGAGCGGCAAAGTGGCGGTCAGCCAATTCCGGGACGTTCAGGTCGAGGATCTGCTTGGCAGAGAACCGGTGCGGCTTGATCTTGACAGCATTTCGGGATATGTAACGGGCAAGGTCGTTCTCGTCACGGGAGCGGGCGGCTCCATCGGCTCGGAGGTATGCAGGCAAATCTCCAGATTCCGGCCCAAAAAGCTGGTGCTGCTCGGTCATGGAGAGAACAGCATCTATACGATTGAAATCGAGCTTAAAGCGATGTTCCGGGACTCGGGCATTCAATTTTATACCGAGATCGCGGATTTGCAGGATGAGAGCAAAATTATCAGCTTGATGAAATTTCATCATCCGGATGTTGTCTATCACGCCGCTGCCCACAAGCATGTGCCGCTGATGCAGCGCAATCCCGAGGAAGCGGTCAAGAATAACATTATCGGTACGATGAATGTCGCGCAGGCCGCAAGCCTGTCGGGAGTGGGAACGTTTGTCATGATCTCGACGGACAAAGCGGTAAATCCGACCAGCGTCATGGGTTCGACCAAACGGATCGCCGAAATGATCATCCAGCATATGGACCGGTTCAGCTCAACCAAATTTGTCGCCGTCCGGTTCGGCAATGTGCTGGGCAGCCGCGGCAGCGTGATCCCGCTGTTCCGGAACCAAATTGAACAGGGCGGACCGGTGACCGTTACTCACCCCGATATGGTCCGGTATTTCATGACGATTCCCGAAGCGTCGCGGCTGGTCATTCAGGCGGGCGCTCTGGCGCGCGGGGGAGAAATTTTCGTGCTGGATATGGGCGATCCGGTCAAAATTGTCGATTTGGCCAAAAATCTGATCCGCATGTCGGGATACTCCATCGAGGAGATCGGCATTGAGTTCACCGGCATGAGACCAGGAGAGAAGCTGTATGAAGAGCTGCTGAGGGATACGGAAGTTCATGATGGGCAGGTCTATCCCAAGATTTATGTCGGCAAGTCATACGAAGTGAACTTTGAATCCATCAATCACCTGCTCAAGGTCTATGATTCGCTGTCCATCGAAGAGCTGAGAAGCCTGCTGCTCGATATTGCCAACAACCGGATTGAAAAGGTGCCTCTTATGAAAGCAACGGTCGTCTAGACGCCAAGGAAAGGAAGGCCGCCCATGTCCCGAAAAGTGTTGTTTTGCGCAACCGTCGACTTTCATTTCAGAGCCTTTCATCTGCCTGTAATGGAATGGTTTAAAGAGCGAGGCTGGGAAGTTCATATCGCGGCACGCGGAGAACTCGATCTGCCTTCTGTCGACAGGAAATTCAATATCTCCATTGAACGGTCGCCGCTGCGCAGCGGGAATTGGGCGGCTTACCGACAGCTGAAGGATATTATGAAGCGCAACGACTATGACATTATTCATGCGCATACGCCGATGGGCGGTGTTCTTGCCCGGCTGGCCGCGGCCGGCTCACGCAAGAAGGGAACCCGGATGCTGTACACTGCCCACGGTTTTCATTTCTGCCAAGGCTCTTCGCTTGCGAGCTGGCTGCTCTATTATCCGATCGAGAAAGGTCTTTCACGGCTGACGGATTGTTTGATTACAATCAACGATGAAGATTATCGTCTGGCCGTGGGCCGGGGGTTTAGAGCCGGGCAGATTGAACATGTGCACGGCGTGGGCGTAAATACGGACAAATTCAAGCCCGCTGCGCCCGCTGAAAAAGAACGGCTGCGGCAGCAGTCTGCATACGGAACGGAGGAGGTGCTGATGTTCTATGCCGGGGAGTTCAACGGCAACAAGAACCATCAGCTGCTCATCCGCGCTTTGGCCCGGATCAAGGATCAAGGAGCCGGAATCAAGCTTCTACTCGCGGGGGAAGGTCCGCTTCAGGAGCAGTGTCGCCTGCTGGCATCGGAGCTTGGGGTCGCGGGCCAGGTGGATTTTCTCGGCTACCGGAAAGATATTGACCGGCTGCTGCCCTTGTGCGACGCGGCGGTTTCGTCAAGCCTGCGGGAGGGGCTGCCGGTCAATATTATGGAGGCGATGGCCTGCGGCCTTCCCGTTATCGCCACAAGAAACCGGGGGCATGCGGAGCTTGTGAAGCCCGGGGAAAATGGATATCTTGTTGAACCCGGAACCGGGCAAGAAGAGCGGATGGCCGGATATATGCTTGAGCTTAGCCGATCCTCCGAACTGCGGAGCAGGATGGGGAAGAAGAGTTTGGAGCTTGTCCAAACGTATAATTTGACGTCGGTCGTCAAGGAGCTTGGTTCCATCTACATAGGGCATATGCGGGAGGAGGAGAGCTATGAAGCCGGAAATCAGCATTATCATGCCCATATATAATATGGAAGCCTATTTACACCGTTCTCTGGACAGCCTGCTGAACCAAACCTTCAGCGACCTGGAGATTATCGCCGTTAATGACGGGTCGACGGACGGCAGCCTCTCCATCCTCCGGCAATATGCCGAAAGGGACGACCGCTTGATCCCGATCAACCGGAACAACGGCGGCGTATCTTCTGCCCGTAATGAAGGCATCAGAAACGCAAGAGGAAGGTACATCGCCTTTGTCGATCCGGATGATTGGGTGCAGCACGATATGTTCATGGAGATGCGCGAAGCGGCGGAGCGGGAAGATGCGGACATCGTCATGTGCACTTATATGCGTGAATTCGGAACGCATGCGAAAGAGAAAGTATTCCGGATTCCGGATATGGAGGTATACCGTCTCCAAGAGGTTCAGGATCGGATTACAAGACGGCTGTTTGGTCCGCTAAGAGAGGAATTGGCGGAGCCCGATTATCTGGACGCCTGGGGGACCGTGTGGGGCAAGCTGTACCGTGCGGATTTGATCGAGAGGGCGGCAGCCTCTTTTATCGACCTGGAGACGATCGGAACCAACGAGGATTCGCTCTTCAACATCCATGTATGCCACCATGCCCGTTCCTTCGTCTTTCTGAGCCGCCCGTTCTATCATTATTGGAAGGCCAACACTTCATCTATCACCTCACGCCACAATCCCTTGTTGGAGAGCAAATTCAATAATCTGTACGGCCACATGAAATCTTATATCCGGGAGCGCGGGCTGCCGGAGGAATATACGGCGGCGCTGCATAACCGGATTTGCGTCAATACCTTTGGGCTCGGACTCAATATTATAAGCGAGGATTACAAGGCGTCGGCATTCGCCAAAATCAAGGAGATCCGCGCGCTTGTTGCAAAGCCCGAGGTGGCATCCTCCTTTGCCGGATTTGAACTGCAATACTGCACCGGGGCCTGGAAGATCTTTTTTCTGATGGGCAAATGGAAAATGGCTGCAGGGATGTATCTCATGTTAAACGTAATCAACCGATTGCGTTTCAGGAAGACGGGAGGTGTGGATAATGGAGCCCGTTCGAATTCTGCAGGTCGTCACCGTCATGAACAGGGGCGGACTGGAAACCATGCTCATGAACTACTATCGCCAGATGGACCGCGCCGACATTCAGTTTGATTTTATGGTACACAGGCTGGAAAGGGGGCACTATGACGACGAAATCGAGTCTATGGGCGGGGTCATCTATCGGATGCCGCCAATCAAACCGGGGAATTACCGGCTGTATTTCAATAAACTGACGGAGTTCTTTCATGCGCATCATGAATACAGGGTGGTCCATTCCCATATCAACGAGAACAGCAGCTTTGTTCTGAGGGAGGCCAAAAGAGCCGGTATTCCGTGCCGGATTGCCCACAGCCACCTCAGCGATCTAAGGCTGGACCTGAAATTTCCTTTCCGCGTATACGCCAAATATGTGATGAAGGATAATCCCAACCGGTATTTTGCCTGCTCGAAGAAAGCGGGACGCTGGCTGTTCGGCAGAGAGATTGAGGAACGGAACTCTCTCGTTGTGATGAATAATGCGGTCAACCTTCGGGAGTTCGCCTTTGACCCCGCCGTCCGCGAGAAGGTCAGGAGCGAGTTTCAGGCGGGCGAACGTTTGGTTATCGGCCATGTCGGGAGGTTCAACGAGCAGAAGAATCACTCGTTCTTGATTGACATCTTTCACAGCGTTTACCAGAGGAACCGCAATGTGCTCCTGGTTCTGGTCGGAGAGGGATATCTGGAGCCGGCGATCAGGCAAAAAGTCGAACAGCTCGGATTAAAGGATCATGTCGCCTTTCTGGGTGTCCGTTCGGATATCCCAAGGCTGATGCAGGGCATGGACTTGTTCCTGTTCCCGTCCTTGTTCGAAGGGCTGCCGGTCGTTCTGGTGGAAGCGCAGGCGGCGGGACTGAGATGCATCGCTTCCAGCTCGATTACCCCGGAGTCGGATTTGACGGGCAGGGTGAGGTTCATCAGTCTTCAGGAGCCGGCCGACCTTTGGGCGCGGGAGATTCTGGACAGTTCCTGTGAGCGTGCGGATACATCGGAGCAGCTGCGCGAAAGCGGATATGACTCCGCGAAGACCGCAGAGTGGCTGGCCTCTTTTTACCATACGGAATGTCAGCCGATTCTTAATCAGAGGTGAGCAAAATGGCCCCAACGCTTACGGTCTTTACCCCGACCTACAATAGAGCGCATACGCTGCATTTATGCTACCAGAGCCTGATCAGGCAGTCCTGCAGCGATTTTGTCTGGCTGATCATCGACGATGGCTCGACGGACCGGACAAAGGACCTGGTAGAGGGTTGGATACGCGAGGGCAGGGTGCCCATCCGTTACCATTACCAGGACAATCAGGGAATGCACGGCGCGCATAACGCCGCCTATGAACGGATCGATACGGAGCTTAATGTATGTATCGACTCCGACGATTATTTGGCCGATGACGCCGTGGACACAATCATCTCGTTTTGGAGGGAGCACGGAAGCGGGGAATATGCCGGCATCGTGGGCCTTGACGCCTCGCCTGACGGAGAGGTTATCGGAACGAAAATGCCGGAGAAGCTGAAGGCTTCCACGCTGAGCGGCCTGTACGCCAAGTGGAAGGTCAAGGGCGACAAGAAGCTGGTCTACCGCACGCGGGTGACAAGCGGCGTTCCGCCATACCCGATTTATCAGGGCGAGCGGTATGTCCCGCTCTCGTATAAATACTTGCTGATCGATCAGCAGCTTCCGCTGCTGGTTATGAACGAGGTGCTGTGCCATGTGGAATATAGAACCGACGGCTCAAGCCTGAACATGCTTAACCAATACCGCAAGAACCCGCAGGGCTTCGCCTTTTTTCGGAAAGTGGCGATGCAGTATGCGCCGTCGTTTAAAGAACGGTTCCGCGAAGCCGTTCATTATGTGTCCAGCAGCCTGATCATGGGGAACCGCCAGTTTGTTGCGGAGTCGCCCCGCAAGGGGATGACGCTGCTGGCGTCTCCGCTCGGAATCTTGCTGTACCTGTACATCCGGCGGACGCAGCGTTCCGCGCCGGTCTCCGCGCCGGAAACGCCGAATCCGGCCAGGCTGGTGCAGGAGAGTGACGCGCAATGACCGTGTTATGGATTCACTTGGCATTTGCTTATCTGTTCTCGCTTTCGGCCAGGTATTTCTCCACCCCGGATGCGGCGCTTCCTGTAAACGTCAGACCGAATCGTCTTCTGTTCTTCCTGACAGCGTTGTGGTTCTGCCTCATTTCCGGGCTGAGAAAAAATATCGGAGACACGGAAACGTATATCCACACCTACCGGACCGCCGATTTCACCTGGGAGTACATCTGGAAGACGGGCGACATCGGGTTCAATATTTTTCAAAAGATCTTGAAGATGTATACGGGCAACCCGCAGTATATGATTCTGATTACGGCGTTTGTCACCAACATGCTCATTATTATGGTGCTCTACAAATATGCCCGGCTGTTCGAGCTCGGCGTATTTATCTATATCACTTCCGGCTCGTTTATTGTCTCGATGAACGGAATCCGGCAGTTTCTGGCAGCTTCGATCGTTTTCGCCGCGATGAAATATCTTTTTGAAGGCAACTGGAAGAGGTATATCCCGGTTGTGCTGTTCGCCTCTTTGTTTCATCAAAGCGCGCTGGTTCTTATTCCAATTTTTTTCATCGTCCGCAGAAAAGCCTGGACCGTTTCGACCCTGCTGCTGCTGGGAGTCGCGGTCATCATCGTCTTCGGCTTCAACCAATTTTCGGAGCTGTTGTTCTCGGCGATCAAGGATACGAACTACGGCAAGTATGAGACCTTCTCGGAGGGAGGCGCCAACATGCTGCGGGTGGTCTTTTACGGATTGCCGCTGGCTGTTGCTTACCTCGGGAGGCAGAAGCTGAGCGCAATCTTCTCCGACATCGATGTGATCGTGAATATGGCTCTGATCGGCTTCGTATTGATGCTCGTTTCTACCCAGAACTGGATTTTTGCAAGACTGGCGATCTATTTCAACCTTTATCAGATTTTGCTAGTGGCTTGGATCGTGAAAGCGTTCCGGAAGAAGGATCAGAAGCTGATCTACATGATTGTGCTGGGTGTGTACCTTGTCTATTTCTTTTATGAAAATGTGCTCACTCTCGGCATTGAATATCGAAGCAATTTCATTACTTGGTTTAATTAAGGAGGCAGCCGGATGAATTCTTCGGAGAAGATCCCCAAGGTTGTCCATTATTGCTGGTTCGGACGCGGAGAGAAGCCGAGAAAGCTGCAGAAGTGCATCAAAAGCTGGCATAAGCACCTGCCTGAATTTCAATTCGTGGAATGGAACGAGGACAACTTCGATGTGACGGTTAACCGGTATGTACAGGAAGCCTACGAACAGCGGAAATATGCTTTTGTCAGTGACTATGCCCGGCTGCATGCTTTATATAGTCAGGGCGGAATTTACATGGACACGGATGTTGAGGTCATCAGACCGCTGGACCGTTTTCTGGAGCTGGAGGCTTTTTCCGGATTCGAGGATGGGCATTTTCTGCAATCCGGCACGATGGGGGCGGTCGCCGGGCATCCCTGGATCAAGGAACTTCTGGATTATTACGAAACCCGGAGCTTTCTTCTGCCGGACGGCTCGCCCGATACGACAACGAACACCGCGGTGATCAGCGAGATTTGTATGCGGCACGGTTTGGAGCTTAACGGACAGTATCAGGTGACGGAGAACGGCGTAAGCTTTTTTCCCCGGACTTACTTCAGCCCTTACGACTACATAAACGGCGGTAGCTATCTGACCGGAGAGAGCTATACGATTCATCATTTCGCGCAGTCCTGGCTGCCGCTTCACGTCAGGATCAGGAGCGGCGTGAAGCGGACGGTCAGCCGTGTGGTGGGTCCAAATAATATCGCGAGAATGCGAAAGCTATTTTCTCAAGGGTCGTGAAGAGGATGAAAAGATGGTTTGATCTCGCCGTGTCGGTGCCGGTATTGCTCCTGTTCTCTCCCGTTATCGCGGCGACGGCGCTGCTGGTCCGTCTGAAGCTCGGCTCGCCCGTTCTGTTCAAACAGCAGAGGCCCGGACTGCATGGTCAGCCGTTCGATGTCTATAAATTCAGGACGATGACGGATGAGCGGGACGAATCGGGACAGCTGTTGTCCGACCATATCCGCCTTACGCCGTTCGGACTATTTCTCCGGAAATACAGCCTTGACGAGCTTCCTCAGTTGTGGAATGTGGTCAAAGGCGATATCAGTCTGGTCGGCCCCAGGCCGCTGCTTATGAGCTATCTGCCGCTGTATACGGAAGAGCAGGCCAGACGTCATTTGGTCAAGCCGGGAATAACCGGATGGGCCCAGGTGAACGGACGCAACGCGATTTCCTGGGAAGAGAAATTCAAGCTCGATACGTGGTATGTCGACCACTGGAGCTTCGCTCTGGATCTGAAAATTTTGGTCTTGACCCTGCTTAAAGTAGTCAAATCGGAAGGCATCAGCAGCGGAAATCACGTGACCATGCCTGTATTTCAGGGAGGCGTGAACAAAGAAGAAGGAAGTCGAGGTTGATGATGATGGCAAAAGAACGGATATTTCTGTCCCCGCCCCATATGAGTGGCCGGGAGCAATTTTATATTGATGAAGCGTTCGAGACGAACTGGATTGCTCCGCTCGGCCCCAATGTCGACGCCTTTGAAAGGGAGATTGCCGAATATACCGGCGCCCTCGGAGCGGCTGCGCTGAGCTCGGGCACGGCCGCCATTCATATCGCGCTCTCCCTGCTTAATATCGGACCCGGGGACCGGGTGTTCTGCTCAAGCTTTACGTTCATAGCGAGCGCCAATCCCGTGCGTTACGTCGGGGCCGAGCCGGTCTTCATCGATTCCGAGCCGCAGACCTGGAACATGTCGCCCGAAGCGCTGGAAAGGGCCTTTGAGGACGCCGATCGGGAGGGCCGTTTGCCCAAGGCGGTCATCGTTGTTCATTTGTACGGGCAGAGCGCCAAGATGAACGAAATCCTGGCCGTATGCAACCGGTATGAGGTGCCGGTAATTGAGGATGCCGCGGAATCGCTGGGCTCCACCTATGAAGGAAAGGCGAGCGGCACGCTCGGCAAGTTCGGCATCTACTCGTTCAACGGCAACAAAATCATTACGACCTCCGGCGGAGGCATGATCGTTTCCGATGACGAAGAAGCGTTAAACAGAGCGCGCTTCCTGGCGACGCAGGCGAGAGACCAGGCGCCGCATTACCAGCACAGCGTCACGGGATATAATTACAGGCTCAGCAATCTCCTCGCGGGAGTGGGCCGAGCCCAGCTTCAGGTTCTGGAAGAGCGGGTGGAGGCTAGAAGAAAGATATTCGAGAACTACCGGGCGGCTTTCGGTGAGCTGAAGGGCATCGAGTTCATGCCGGAACTGCCGAATACGCACTCCAACCGATGGCTGACCGCCCTTACTGTTGACGAAGAGGAAGCCGCGGTCAAAATAAGCGATCTGCTTCAAGCGCTTGCCGCCGATAATATCGAAGCCAGACCGCTGTGGAAGCCGCTCCATCTTCAGCCGGTGTTCGAAGGCTCGCGCTTTTATCCGCACAGCGAGACGTTATGCGTATCCGAGCGGCTGTTCCAGTCCGGAATTTGTCTTCCTTCCGGCTCGAGCTTAAGCCTGGATCAGCAGCAGCGGGTGATTGAATGCATTCAGCGCTCACTGGGGAAGGTAGCGAACCCTGCCCGTTAGGCGCCCGGATTTCCGGACGGTCCCGCTGTTCGCGAATCCGTAACCTTGCGGAATCGGGAACAGGCATGGATTATCGCCGTGATCGGAGGAACGGGCAAACATGTGGTTCGATACGAGCTGCAGCGAGGTGCTACGAACCAAACGAACCAAACGAACCAAACGCACTCATGAACCAAATGAACCCATGAACCCATGAACCCATGAACCCATCAACCAAACGAACTCATGAACCAAATGAACCCAATAATGCAAAAACCTGAAATTGTACATCTTTTTTCGGACTTGGAGCTTTCACTGGATGGGATGCCTGCAAAAATACAGTTATTGCCGGTTCAACTCTCCAATCCAGCCGGAAAAGCCTGAAATTCCTGCACCATAGCAGGTTTTTCCCGCTGACTCTCGTTTCTGCTCGAAAAAACCTGCACTTTCGCCGTTTTGCAGCAGGAGACCAAAACTAATCCGTAACCAACGGGATTCTTGCGGTGTCGCCGCCAACGAGATCTTGCGGTGCGGCTGCCAACGGGATTCTTGCGGTGTCGCCGCCAACGGGATTCTTGCGGTGTCGCCGCCAACGAGATCTTGCGGTGCGGCTGCCAACGGGACTCTTGCGGTGCGGCCGCCAACGGGATCCTTGCGGTGCGGCTGCCAACGGGATTTTTGCGGTGTCGCCGCCAACGGGATCCTTGCGGTGCGGCTGCACCGCGCATCCCCGCCGCGCCGCTCCCCGTTCATCCCTGCCGCTACAAATCTACAAATACCGCTCGCCCGCGGCGCGCGATCTTGCGATGACGGCAGGCGTTCCGTAGGCCACGGCGTATCCGCCGATATCGGCAAGCACGGTGGCCCCCGCCCCAATTACGGTATGCTCCCCGATGCGAACGGAGTGAATGACGTTCGCCCCCAGAGAAAGAACGCTGTATTCGCCGATCGACACGTTCCCGCCGGTCGTGGCGCCCGGCGCCAGCGTGGCATAATCCCCGACCCGGCTGTCATGATCGACCGATGCCTTCGGATACAGCACGCAGTGTTCGCCGATGACCGTGTCGCTGTTAACGACAGCCCCCGCCATCACGACGGTGCCTTGTCCCAATACGGCTCCCCTGGCGATCCAGGCGCCCGGATGGACAGCCGTAACGAAGGGGAAATCCGGGCAGAGGGAGGAGATGCGGTCGACGATGCCTGCCCGGCCCCAGTTGTCTCCGATGGCGACGATGCCGCCGTCTATTTCCTCCCGGTGCTCCAAAAGATATTGTTCGTTTCCGAGAATCCGGTATCCATAAACTTCGGAGCCGGCGGCCTTGTAGCTGTCGAGCAGCCCGGCGATCCGGTACCGTCCTTCTCGCTCAATGGCATCAGTCACCGCTTTGGCATGTCCTCCCGCTCCGAATACGACGATGTTTTTCTTCAAACCTCAGTCCCCCTTTCTGATTTCAATATAGCATACCGCCAACGATCCCGGATCAATTTATAGTTTTGTGCAACTTAGCAATTGACAACTTTCAGGCAGGAGTGTTACGCTTTACTTGTGTTCGTTAAATAGAACAAAAATGATAATTTTTGTTCGCTATGTTCTCGTTCGCAATGTTCTCGTTCGCTATGTTCTCGTTCGCTATGTTCTCGATAGTAAGGAGATATCCCATGGGAAATCTATTTGCCCTGAAGACGGAAGTTCTGTCAACCGAAATGCGTCTTCTGCTGGCGCTTCTCGCGGCGGAGAAGACCTGGGACTTGCCGGATCGCTTCCCGGACCTGTTCCGCACGGCGGATTGGGAAGAGTTTGTAAAGCTCGCGCTGCATCACCGCGTATATCCCAATCTCTATCCCAAGATGAAGAATCTGGGGGAGGATGCAGTGCCCGCCGAAGTGATCGGCTGCCTGTATGCGCACTACAGCCGAAATACGTTTCAGATGCTTCATTTAAGCGCTGAAATGGAATTTCTCGACGGAGAGCTGGCCCGGAGAAATATCCGCGCGCTCTTTCTTAAAGGGCCTGTCATTGCCAAGGATCTGTACGGGGACATCTCCCTGCGGACCTCCTGCGATCTGGATCTCCTGATCCCGATGTCTGAACTGTCCGGTGCAGAATCCATGCTGTCCAGTCTGGGGTATATCAAGGACGATTATATCCATACCGTTCTGAACGATTGGAAGTGGCGGCATCACCACACGACCTTCACCCATCCGAAAAAAGGCGTCAAGGTGGAGCTTCATTGGAGGCTGAATCCGGCTCCTTCCGGAGAACCCGATTTCGAGGAGCTGTGGGGACGAAGACGGATCAGCGGGCTGACCAGCCGGCCGGTTGCCTATTTGGGGAAGGAAGACCTGTTTCTGTTCCTCGTGTCCCATGGGGCGCGGCACGGATGGTCGAGACTGCGGTGGCTGCTGGATATTAAACAGCTGCTGCTTCAGCGGCCGGATGCCGGCAAGCTGACCGCTCTGCTTCGCAAGTACCGCTACTACCACGTCGGCGGACAGGCGCTAACTCTGGCCCAGGAATTGCTGGACGCCGAGATCGCAGGTGAGCTTGGGCGAATGGAGCGCGCTCCGAAATCGCGGGCGATGGCGCAGGCGGCGATGTTCTATCTGGAACGGATGGTTAATCTGCATTCGCTCCCCGTTCCCGACGATGTGGCCTCCTATCACAAGCGGCATCAATTCGCGCTGTTTGCGCCGGTTCAGAAGCTCGTATTCATCCTGAGCTTTCTCTTTCCCTACCCGGAGGATGCGGAGACGCTGCCGCTGCCCAAACCGCTGCATTTCTTGTATGTTCCGCTCCGGCCTTTTTTATGGGCCTGGAGGAAGAGCAAACGCTTTACCTGATTTCGGCTTCGGCCGCTTAACGAAGGGAGATGAGGCTACAGATGATTGGAAAAGTGTTGAAGACGGTCTACAGGCAGTACCGCGAACGGGGCCTGTTAAGTACGCTGGCCATGAACCTGTCTCATTTCATCGGATTTGTGCGGGGGCTGTTCTATAAGCTGATATATTTCGGCAGCATTTCATATGCCCCGTTCTCCATGCAGGGCAACAGCACGATCGAGATCTTCAACAGGAACTCCAGACTGAAGCTCGGCAGCTTCGTTTTTATCCGCAAGAATGTCAGCATCCGGCTGGATCACGGCGGCGAGCTGAGCCTGGGGGATAAGACGTTCATCAACGATAACTGTACGATCAACTGCGTTCACCGCATCGCGATCGGCGATTATGTAAAAATCGCCCCGAATGTCTGCATCAATGATCATGACCATAATTATAAGCCGGATTCGGAAAGCCATCTGCTTCAGGATGAGGTCATTATTGGCAGCCATGTATGGATCGGGGCGAATACGGTGATTTTGCGGGGAACCGTGATCGGCGACCATTCAGTGGTTGCGGCCGGGAGTGTGGTCAAAGGGACGGTGCCGCCGTACACCTTGTTCCTTAACAAGCGGGAGAACAGCTATAAAGAAATTGCAGGGGCGAACGTATTCGCTATGGCGCCTGCCGTATCGGGAGGACAGCCATGAAGAAGAACATCCTCATATCGGTGTACGATCTGGAAATCGGCGGAATCGAGCGAAGTCTGATCAATATGCTGGAAGCTTTCGATTACGAGCGTTACGAGGTCGATCTGCTCGTGTTCCGTCACCAGGGAGACTTTATGGAGATGATTCCCCGGGACGTAAATCTGCTGCCGGAAAAGAAGCCGTATACCGTGCTCCGAAAGTCGCTTCGAGAGTGTCTTACGGACGGAAGCTATCTCGCCGCTGGCGTGCGGCTGGTCTCGAAGGCCATGGCCCGCATCCGGGCTATGCGAAGAAAGCTGAACGAAGGTCCCGGCTATATCCAGATGCAGTGGGAGGCCAAGCTGTCTTCCTATTATTTTCCCGGTCTCCGTAAAACGTACGATCTAGTTATCAGCAACGGCTGGCCGCATGACATCACCCTCAAAAAGGTGAAGGCGCGAAAAAAACTCGCCTGGATTCATACGGATTACAGCAAGCTGGAAATCGACAACAGGATGGATCTCAAGGTGTGGCGGGAGTTCGATTACATCGCTTCCATCTCAAACGACTGTACGGCCTCTTTTATAAGTACATATCCGGAGCTCCGCCACAAAATTGTCCAGATCGAAAATATTATCTCTCCCGAATTCATCAAGAAGATGTCCTCTGCGGAAGATGCGCCCGAGGTTACGAACACGTTTAACGTTGTGTCTGTCGGCCGGCTATCCTATGTCAAGGGTTACGACATGGCCGTTCGGGCTTTAAAGACGCTGCACGACCGCGGGATGACCGACATCCGGTGGTATGTGATCGGATATGGAGGCTATGAGCAGGAGCTGAAGGAGCAGATCGCCCGAAACGAACTGGAGGAGAGCTTCATCCTTTTGGGCAAAAAATTAAATCCCTATCCCTATATCAAAAGATGCGACGTGTACGTCCAGCCGTCCCGCTATGAAGGGAAAGCCATAACGATTACGGAAGCGCAGATTCTGGGCAAGCCCGTCATCATCACGAATTACCCCACGGCGCCAAGCCAGGTCACAGACGGAGTCGACGGAAGAATCTGCGAGCTCAGTCCGGAAGGGATTGCGGAAGCCATTCAAAGCCTGTACCAAAGCCGCGAGACGAGAAACGTCCTCATTCATAATCTTAAAGATAAAGACTACAGCAACAGCTATGAATTGAACAAGCTCTATGAGCTGATCCCTTCCTAAATGAATGCGAAGGAGCCGCCTAAACCTATGAGTGTTAAAGTGAGCGTTGTTATTCCGGTATATAATGCGGGCTCCCATCTTAGAGAATGCATAGAATCTCTGATGAAGCAGACGCTCGGAGAGTGCGAGTTTATTTTTGTGAATGACGGGTCTACGGATGACAGCAGAGCGATTATAGAAGAACATCTTCCGCTTGACCCGAGAATTCGATTCATCAATCAGGAAAATGAGGGAGTCAGCATCGCGCGCAATGCGGGCCTTAAGGCAGCCAGAGGACAATATATCGGGTTCGTGGATGCCGACGACACCGTGGAACCCGATATGTTTGAGGTGTTATATACCGGCGCCGTTCAATGGGGCTGCGATGCCGTCATTTCCGATTTTGAAAGCAGCGCAGGTTCTCATCGCATCGTTACGAGTTTTCCGCTGCCCCGAAACGTAAAGCTTGACCGGGGATATATCCGCGAGCAGCTGTTGCCCGAATTTATCAAATCGGATGTGCTCAATTCCGTATGCAACAAGCTGTATAAGGCGGAGGTTGTAAAAGAAAACCGGGTCGCTTTTCCCGCAAAGGTTGCGCTGGGGGAGGACGGATACTTTAATGTCCTTTTTTTCAGCGGGGCGGACAGTGCGGTATACATCGATTATTGCGGGTACCACTACAAAGAAACGGCAGGCAGCGCTACCCGGAATATAGCGGAGAAGGATTATTTCGCCAGGGCGGTTCAGGTTTATGAAGCCCGGCTGCCGCAGATTTATACGGGCCTGCTGGGCGAGAAGGAAATTGCCGAATTGAAATCGGAGAAGCTGATCAATACGGTGATGTCCATCATTCATCTATATTTTGAGCCTTCCCGGGAGATGGGGCTGCGCCAAAGATACAAGTATATCAGGAACATGATCGGCAGCCGAACCGTGAGGGAAGCACTGCCCATCTATTTGGAGAATCATTTCAGCAACTCGGACCGGTACCGGAGAATGCTGCTTGGAATGATCCGAAGGAAGGTCGTGCCAGGCTTATATTTAGCAACTGCATACAGCAGAATGCGAAACAGATAACGAGGAGGCGGAGCCATGAAGATCATGATGTTTTTACATGGCGGGAGTTTAAACAGGGGATGCGAGGCGATTGTACGCTCCTCCACAACCATCATCAAGGAGAAAATCAATGATTCCAAAGTCTATCTGGCCTCGAACCGGCCGGAAAGCGACCGGGTGATCACGGCTCTGGACGGGATTTACGACGGGTCTGACAAGTCGATCAGGAAGTACTCGTATGACTGGCTCCTGTCCTCGTTTAAAGTGAAGTTTTTTAAAGATGAATCCTTTATTTTCGGTAAAATCCATCACAACATTATTAAGCACATCAACGATATGGATGTCTATCTCTCGATTGGCGGGGACAACTACTGCTATGGCGAGCAGCCGGGGTGGTATGAAATTGACCGTAGAGTCAAGGAAGAGGGCAAGAAGCTTGTCCTGTGGGGCTGCTCCATCGGAGAGGAGGATATGACCGCTCTGAAATTGGAGGATCTGAAACGGTTTGATCTGATCCTGGCCCGCGAATCGCTGACCTATGACATGCTGAGGGGCAAGGGACTGCACAATGTCCGTTTATGCGCTGATCCGGCTTTTACGATGGAAAAAGAAGAGCTGCCCTTGCCCGAAGGCTGGCAGACCGGAAATACGGTCGGCTTCAACTTCAGCCCGCTGGTGATGAACCGCAACAAGCAATCCGGTACAGCCGCCCGGGAACTGATCCGTTACATTTTGGACACTACAGATATGACGATTGCTCTCACTCCCCATGTTATCGAGAACGGGAATAATGATTATGAGGTATTGAAGCAATACTTCGAGGAGTTTAAGCATACCGGCCGGGTGATCCTGCTGCCCGATCATCTAACAGCCATCCAGTATAAAGGATATATCGCGAGAATGAGATTTTTCATCGGAGCCCGGACCCATGCCACGATAGCCGCTTATTCCAATTTGGTGCCGACCATGGTACTGGGCTACAGCGTGAAGTCGAAGGGCATCTCCAAAGATATTTTCGGCGAGGAGAAGCTGGTGCTCGGGATCGAGGAAATATCCAGCGGAGCCAAGCTGATTCATAAATTTGACGAAATGCTGAGAGAAGAGGACCGGATCAGGCACACCTTGCAGAAGTCCATTCCCCAAATCAAAGCCATGTCATACAAAGCCGTCGATTATTTAAAAGAACTGGCGTGAGGCCCGTTATGAAAAAGAACATACTGTTCGTCATGCCCAGTCTGTCCGCCGGCGGAGGAGAAAAAAGCTTGGTTAATTTGCTCTCCCAGATTGATTTCGAGCAATATGCCGTCGACCTGTTCCTCTTCAACCACGAAGGGATTTTTATGGAGTTCCTGCCCAAAGAGGTAAATGTGCTGCCGCTTCCGGAGAGCTTCAAGCTGTTCAATCTGCCGCTTGCCCGTTCCGTCAAGGAGCTGGTGCTCCGGCAAAAGCTCCCTCTGGCATACAGCCGGGCGATGTTTGCTTTCAAGAATGCCACCTCGCAGAGCCACGCGGTTACCGAGCAATACAGCTGGAAGTATATTTCAAGGTCGGTGGAGCCCTTGGAGAAACGATACGATGTTGCTATCGGCTTCCTTGAGAAGACATCTACTTATTTCTGCGTCGATAAAGTGAGCGCTGTCAAAAAGATCGGCTGGGTTCACATCGATTACGACAAACTGGGCATGGACCCGGAGTTTGACAAAGGGTATTTTCAGCGGCTGGACCACATTGTCACTGTGTCGGAGGAATGCGCCGACATTCTCGGCAGACGGTTTCCGGAGCAGCGGCACAAAATTGAATTGATCTACAATATTATTTCCCCGAGAATCATCCGGCAAATGGCCGATCAGGCCAAAGGTGACGTCTACGGACGGTCCGGGAATGAAATCGTGATTCTATCCATTGGCCGCCTGCATCCCCAGAAGGGCTATGAATTGGCGATTGCGGCTTGCAAGCTCCTGGTTACCCAAGGATACGATATCCGCTGGAATATTATTGGAAGCGGAGAGGAGAAGGCCAAGCTGACAAGGCTCATCCGGGAGAACGGTCTGGAGAAGAATTTCAAGCTGCTGGGGCTTATGACCAATCCGTACTCCTATATCAAGCATGCCGACTTCTATGTGCAGACCTCCCGGTTCGAGGGCAAATCCATTGCCATTGATGAGGCGAAAATCCTGAATAAACCGATTCTCGTCACCAATTTCAGCACCGCCAAGGATCAGATCAGACATGAGCATAACGGCTTGATTGCCACAATGAATCCGGAGGATATCGCCCGCGGAATCGTGCGGCTGATTGAGGACCCGGAGCTGAGAACCCGGCTGTCCCGCAATCTTTCCTGGGAGAAGCTGGGCACGGAGGAAGAGATCGATAAACTTTATAAGCTTGTAGGTGAGGCGCAATGAAGAAGAAGCTGCTGTTCATTATGAATAATCTTCACTGCGGCGGCGCGGAGAAGTCCCTGATTTCTCTGCTGCAGACATTGGATTATTCCCGCTACGAGGTCGACCTGTTTCTGTTCAGGCATGAGGGCTTGTTCATGTCCCAGATTCCGGGGTCCGTGAATTTGATGAAGCCGCCTCCGGATAATCTTTATTTTAATATGTCGATCAAAACGGCGTTCGCCGACTGCTTCCGTAAAGGCAAGCTCAAGGTGGCCCTTGCCCGGCTGTTCGCGCAGTACATCTTTGTAACCGAGAAGAATGAAGCCCGCTCCGAGCAGCGGGCGTGGAAATATGTTTCCGCTTCGATCCCCCGGATTGGCGGCAAATATGATGCGGCCATCGGTTTCCTTGAGAAGAATCCGATCTATTGCGTCATCGACAAGGTGGATGCGAAGGTCAAGATCGGCTGGATTCATACCAATTACGCCAGCCTGCGGATGGATGCGGCGATCGACAGGCCTTTTTTTGACCGGCTGGATTATATCGTTACCGTCTCTGACGAATGCGCCAGCGCGCTGCACAAGGCGTTTAAGAATCAAACTAGCAAGATCAAGGTGATCCATAATATCGTTTCACCATCCATTATCCGGCGGATGTCCGATCTGGCAATGCCGAAGCCGCCCGCTTCCGGCAAGGATTGTACGAATATTACAACCGTGGCGCGGCTCAGTCCAGTGAAGGGAATCGACATTGCGATAGAAGCCTGCCGGATTCTGGTGGAGCAAGGATACCGAATCCGCTGGAATGTTCTCGGTTACGGGACCGATCAGGAATTGCAGGAATGCACCCGGCTGATCCGGCAATACGGTCTGGAAGAATGCTTCAAGCTGCTGGGAACGGTCGATAATCCCTATCCTTACTTGAAGTCGGCAGACATTTACGTCCAGCCCTCGCGGTTCGAGGGGAAATCCATTGCCGTCGATGAAGCCAAAATCATGGCGAAACCGATCGTCGTCACCAATTTCAGCACCGCCAAGGAACAGATTGAACATCGGCTAAACGGCTGGATCGCCGGGATGAATCCGGAAGAGCTTGCCGAGGGAATACGGAAAGTCATCGAGGACGTACCGCTGAGGACCCGTTGGGCGGAACGTCTGTCCCGGGAGAAGCTGGGGACGGAAGCGGAAGTGAATAAACTTTATGAATTGATCTCGTGAAGGGGTGAGCCCATGTTCGAGAGAGTTAAGAAAGCCATCGCATTTCGGCTGGGGAGAATCAGCGCGGAGGAATTGAACATCAATGCATGTATCAACCAGGGAATGACGGTCGGACGGGGCTGCCACGGGTTAGGCGCCGCCACAATCGACTACGCGCACTGTTGGCTGATCGAAATCGGCGATAATGTCACTTTCGCTCCGCAGGTGTATTTATTGGCTCACGACGCAAGCACCAAGCGGCATCTGGATTATACGAAGATAGCGAAGATCGTCATTGAAGACGGGGCCTTTATCGGAGCAAGAGCTTTGATAATGCCGGGCGTAACCGTAGGAAAGAACTCAATCGTGGCCGCAGGCAGCGTCGTGACCAAATCCGTGCCGGAGGGCATGGTCGTTGCAGGCAATCCTGCAAGAGTTCTGTCCACAACCGAGGCGTATATTCAAAAGCATAAGGAGAAGATGGAACAGTCGGACTTGTACGACGAGACTTGGACGATCGGCCGCCGGATTTCGCCGGATATGTGCAGACAAATGTCGGATCAATTGATGGACGGCTCCGTCGGCTATGTGAAGTGAGCCTTGAGCCTAAATACGATCCCGAAAGGATTTGCCCGAGATGGTTATACAGCTTCTGCTTTATCTCATTCTTGCTATTGTTGTCATCGCCGTTGCCATTGATCTTATCCCTGTCTGGAAAAGCTGGTTTGGGCGGATACATATCGGCCGCTATAGCGACAAGCAGGTCTGGAGCCGCGCTCTGACCGTGAGGGGCTTATTCTGGCTTAGCAGAATGCCCGCGATTAAAGTCACCGATAATACCCGCCTCATCGTGCTGGATATGCTCAGGGGGAATTATACGAAAAGCGCGATCCAGCATTGGCAGGAGGCCGCCCTGCTGCTCGGCCTCAGCGAATATTTGCGGCATAACGACGATCCTGCCGCCAGGCAGAGCATCATGAAATTCCTGGATTCGAAACTGGACGGCGGCGGCCGATGGAAAGAACAGCCGAAGCATGTGGACACCGCTATTCTTGCCTACGCGATCATGAGCCTTGATTTTATCGATTCTGACCGGTATGAGCCGGCAGTGCACGCCATCTGGGAACTGATCCGGGAGCATCTGGGCGGCGACGGGACCGTAAGCTACCGCCAATCGATGGAAGGGTACCGCTATGTGGACACGGTCGGTTTCATCTGCCCTTTCCTTGTGGCCTACGGCTTAAAGTACGATCAGCCGGAGTGCGTTGATCTGGCGGTTAAGCAGATTGCCGAATACGAGCAATACGGGATGCTTGACTCCCATCATATCCCGGTGCATGCCTACAAAGTAGAGAACCGTATCCCGCTTGGGCTGTACGGATGGGGCCGGGGGCTCGGCTGGTTCGCCATCGGACTCATCGACGCCTGGAGCCAGCTGCCCCCGGATCACCGGCACAAGTCCGCTCTTGAACGCAGCGTAGAGAGGTATGCCCGGGCGGTCATGCGCTTCCAGCATCCGGACGGCAGCTGGAAATGGACGGTTACCCGCGGCGAATGCCGGCCGGACTCTTCAGCGGCGGCTACCCTGTCCTGGTTTCTCATGGGGGCTTCCGCCATCGAACGCATTTCTGCGGATTGCCGTTTATCGGCAGAAACCGCCATGCAGTACCTTATGGGGGTGACGAGACGCAGCGGAGCCGTCGATTTCTCGCAAGGAGACACGAAAGATATCGGCGTCTACTCGATGCTGTTCGATGTTCTGCCCTTTACCCAAGGCTATGCGATCCGCACGGTCAACCGGTATCTGAACACTTTCCATGAGAAGGGGGAGCCGAGATGAAAATAACCGTCTTTACCCCGACCTATAACCGGGGGTATATCCTCCCCGAGCTGTATCAATCGCTGCAGGCCCAGACCTTCGCCGATTTCGAATGGCTGGTGATCGACGACGGCTCGAACGACCGAACGCATGAGCTGTTTGACACCTGGCTGCGAGAGCAGAACCGGTTCTCTGTCCGCTATTACAGGGTGGAGAACGGGGGGAAGCACCGGGCGATCAACAAGGGGGTGGATCTGGCGGAAGGCGAGCTGTTCTTTATCGTCGATTCGGACGACCGCCTGACGCCGGATGCGCTGGAGAGCATCATGAAATGGGAAGAGGGGCTTACGGACAAGAGCCGTTTTTGTGGCGTCGCCGGAAACCGGGGAGCGAATGAACAGCATGTTTTGGGGACCACTTTCGAGGGCGAATATGTGGACGCCACCTCGCTGGAAAGAACCCGGCTCGGCATTACCGGCGATAAGGCCGAGGTTTTTTATACAGAAATTTTAAGAAATTACAAGTTCGACGAAATCGAGGGCGAAAAATTCATTACGGAATCGACGGTGTGGGACCGCATGGCCTACGACGGTCTGAAGCTGAGGTGGTTTAATCAAACCATTTATATTTGCGACTACCTCGAAGATGGGTTGACCCATAATATGAAACGGATTTTTTCAGAAAATCCGCAAGGAACGGCTCTTTATATCAAACAGCAGATTAAGCATTATGACTATGATTTGCGGGGAAGGCTTTCCAACTACAACTTGTACTACGATTTTGTGGGAGGCAGAACCGGTCTGAGAAAGGCGGCCCGCTATTTGGAAATACATCCTTTGACTTTATTCACCGCCACATGTCTGGTGCGGCTGAGGAAGCTTATGCTGCAGCGGCCCTAGCTCGTTCAAGCACACTGAAAAGGATATAGGGGATGGCCATGAGAGTAAAAAACTCCATCATCAACATAACGGCGGGCATCGGCAATCAACTGGTAATAACCCTGCTGAGCTTTGTATCCAGAACCGTCTTCATTAACAGCCTCGGCATCGAGTATCTGGGCGTGAATGGACTGTTCACGAATATTCTCGCGATGCTGACGCTGGCGGAGGCGGGAATCGGAACAAGTATTATGTACAGTCTATATAAGCCGATTGCGGAGAACGATTACGAGAAGATCAACAAGCTGATGCGGCTGTACCGCAGCGCCTATCTGGTCATCGCACTGGTCGTCACGGCGCTGGGCCTGTCCCTTCTCCCTTTTCTTGATGAAATCGTCAAAAACACAAGCATACATCATCTATATCTTATCTATCTAATATTCCTGCTCAATACGGTGACGCCTTATCTCTTCTCTTATAAAAATTCATTCCTGAATGTGAACCAGAAGAGCTATATCGTGACTGTGGCGTATTCCGCATCCTCCATTCTTTCAACCAGTCTCAAAATAGGCATCCTGTATTTTACTGCGAATTATATCCTGTTCCTGATCATCGACAGCATCCTGACTATCGTTACCTCGGTATTTCTGACCATGACCGCCAACCGGAAATATCCCTATCTGAGGCAAAAGGCCGCAGGCAAGCTCGACGCGGAAACCAAAGGCGGAATCATCAAAAATGTCAAAGCGATCGTCATCCAGAACATCGGCAGCTATCTGGTGCTCGGGACGGAGAATATTCTGATTTCCACCTTTGTCAGCATCGCGGCCGTGGGCCTGTATTCCAACTATAAAATGCTGATCGATATTGCCAGAACCTTTATCAATCAGGTGTTCAGCAATTTGTACCACAGTGTCGGGAATCTCGTATCCAGTGAGAGCGGGGAGAAGATATACAGTGTCTATAAAGTGATGCTGCTGCTCAGTTTCTGGCTGTATTCCTTGCTCACGATCCTCCTGTATCTCCTGATCGAACCGTTTATTGCGCTCTGGATCGGCGGAAAGTTCCTGATGACCGGCGGGGTTCTGCTCGTCCTGCTGCTGCTGTTCTATGAACGGGGAATGCGCAATCCAATCAGCACAGTGAAGACGACGGCCGGTATTTTTCATGAAGACCGCTTCGTTCCGCTGGCCCAGGCCGTCCTCGGACTTGGCGTTTCCATTATTCTTGTGCGGCAGATCGGCATTGCCGGCGTCTTTATCGGCTCCCTGTTCGGCACCCTGGCCATGCCCTTCTGGACGACGCCCTATCTGGTCTATAAAAAGGTGTTCCATCTGCCCGTCGCCGACTATTACCTGAAATATGCCTATTATTCATTGATTGGGATAAGCGCTTTTTTTGCGGCGTACTATACAAGCGGTTTTATCCATGCGGGGAATTTTTCACAACTGATAGTGAAAGGAATTGTCGCGTTTGCAACCGTCAACCTGATCTACTTCGCGGTATTTCATCGGAAGGAAGAATTTAAATACCTTCAGGGCATTACCAAGATTATGTTTGGCAAAGTCACCTTAAAGTTCAAGCCCCATTTGAAGAACGGAGGATGATGGCATGGCTATTCTAATTACCGGAGGCGCCGGCTATATCGGCAGCCATACTGCGGTGGAACTGCTCGAAGCGGGATACGAAATTGTGATTGTCGATAATTACGCCAACAGCCATCCCGAGGCAATCCGGCGGATCACGGAGATCACGGGCCGGACATTTCCATTCTATGAGCTCGATTTATTGGACAGTGAAGGGCTGGACGACGTATTTGCCCGGCACCCTATCGAGGCCGTGATTCATTTTGCGGGGCTTAAAGCGGTGGGGGAGTCGGTGGAGAACCCGCTCAAGTACTATCATACGAATCTGCTGAGCACCCTGACGCTGTGCAAGGTGATGCAGAAATACGAGGTGTTCCGCATTGTCTTCAGCTCATCGGCGACCGTATACGGCGCTCCGGAGTCTGTGCCGATTACGGAGGATTCTCCTGTCGGCGCCACCAATCCTTATGGACGCACCAAAGAAATGATCGAACACATTCTGCGTGATGTTGCGGTGTCCGATTCCCGCTGGGCCATTTCGATCCTGCGCTATTTTAACCCGATAGGAGCCCACAAGAGCGGGCGGATCGGCGAGAATCCGAACGGCATTCCGAACAATTTGCTGCCCTATATTTCCCAGGTAGCCGTCGGCAAGCTGGCCACGCTCAGCGTATACGGGAATGACTATCCGACAGTCGACGGCACGGGCGTAAGAGATTATATTCATGTCGTGGATCTGGCGCATGGCCATTTGAAGGCGCTGGAGCGGATTATGGGGCGCACCTCTGTGGATGTGTACAATCTGGGAACGGGCCGAGGCTTAAGCGTGCTGGAGATGGTGAGGGCCTTCGAGAAGGTGTCGGGCCAGGCCATACCTTACCGGGTTGCAGAACGAAGAGCGGGCGATATCGCCGTCTGCTACGCAGATACGTCCAGGGCGAATGAAGAATTGCAATGGCAGGCTGTCCGCGGAATTGAAGAGATGTGCGAAGATACGTGGCGGTGGCAATCGGTGAATCCCGGAGGCTATGCGGAGAGTGAACTGGAAAAAGCGAAGTAAAACAGAGCCGTCTCGAAGGCGTAATTGCTGGAGAGAGGGCTTTTTTTTGAAATATCAGAAAGTATAAGTTCACGCTGGCTACCGTCGTTCCATCCTCCATTTGTTGTACTCCAGGAAGTCGCGAAACTCTCTTTTGCTGATGCCGGAGTGCATTGCTTCCTTAATTAAGTCGTTCCATTCCATATCCGTCTGCTCGGCGTCTTCCTTCCGCTGATCCGAATGCAGGAATTCTTCTACGGTTATGCCCAGAACGGAGCCGACTTTTTCCAGAAACTGAATGGAGGGATTCTTCTGGATTCCGCGTTCGATCGAGCTTAAATAAGATTTGGCAACTCCGGCTCTTTCGGACAATTCCGTAAGGGAATAGTTCTTCTTTTTACGAAGCTGTTGTATCCGTTTACCGATCATAGCTGACCTCCGTTACTTAGCTGGTACCCGCAGATTTGGCGAATTTGTCGACAACAACGAACTGATCCATGACTTCCGCTCCGGAAATATAATAAGGACCGCTGCGAAGCCAAGCATGGGCTATCAGATTTCCGTCCTTGTCCTTGGCCGTTCCTAAATAAAGGGTGCTGCCGATGCCCCTTCTCTCCAGCATTTTCATACCCGCTATAGCCCTTACCAGGCATTTGCTGTCCCACGGTGTATATTTGCTGATCGTATTAATGGAATTGGCAATATGCCTCATGGAGGGAGTATGTTCTGAATCGCTGTCCCGATCCGTCTCTTGTCCTCTTTCACCGAGCGAAGGCGCCACTTTGGAGAACTTGTAGAAGAGGAGGGTGCGGGCCCATCCCAATAGCACAAAGGCTTCCAAATAAAACAAAAGGGTAGTCTTGTCCAATGTGAACAACAACCGGAGTTTGCTTACGAGCTTCATTCGGCATCAGCCACACGGATCAGATCTTCTTTCAGCAGATGCTGTAAAAAAGGAATGACGTCCTGCTCGCAAATGTCAGCGTCAATTTCATAGATTTGCTGAAGAGATTCTATAATTTCCTTTACAGACCGGGGAGTGCTGATTGCGCTCCAAATATCTCCTCCAACCTGTCCCAGGTTAAAATACTTTCCTTTTTGTACGCTCAGCATCACCTTTTCGCCATCCATATCGCTGACAATGTTTCCTTCGCATTGAACAAGAACGGTATCTATCGATAAAATCTTTGGCTGTTTCATCATTGATAATCCACTCCTTAATAGGAAATTTGGGAGGATAAATCAAAGGAATTCAATACGATTCCATGTTCTTTATAGAGAACGTTATTATAATAATAAGTTAACATTCAGCTATACCAAAGTCAACTGTCCACAGGGGTAATTTTAGATTCGACTTTAGGATATTGACCTCATTTTATGAATGTGGTATATAAAAATAGGGATTAGCACTCAATGAGTTAGAGTGCTAAAATATACATTACAACGAACCGTTCATTTGTATTTTATCTTGGAAGGAGACTAGGCATGGTCAAAAAGCAGTTTCAAGCGGAATCCAAACGATTGCTGGAAATGATGATCAACTCGATTTACACGCAGCGCGAGATTTTTCTCCGCGAACTCATTTCCAATTCCAGCGACGCCATTGACAAGATTTATTACAAAGCGCTGACCGACGATACGCTCACATTCAACAAAGAGGATTATTTCATTAAAATCACTGTCGACAAAGCGAACCGCACCCTGAGCGTCTCCGATACTGGAATCGGCATGACGCAGGAAGAGCTGGAGAGCAATCTCGGCGTTATCGCGAAGAGCGGCTCGCTTGCCTTCAAGAAGGAGAACGAAGCGAAGGACGGCCATAATATTATCGGCCAGTTCGGGGTAGGCTTTTATTCCGCTTTCATGGTAGCCGACAATATTACGGTGATCAGCCGGCCGCTCGGCAGCGATACGGCTCTCAAATGGGAGTCCGAAGGCGCGGATGGCTATACGATTGAGCCTTGCGAGAAGGCTTCGGTCGGCACCGATATTATTTTGAAGATCAAGGAGAACACCGAGGAAGACAACTACGACGAATATCTGGAAGAGTACCGGCTGAGATCGATCATCAAGAAATACTCCGATTTTATCCGCTATCCGATCAAGATGGACGTTACCCGTAGCGTGCCGAAGGAAGGCGCGGAGAACGAGTACGAGGAAATTACGGAAGAGCAGACCGTCAACAGCATGGTCCCGATCTGGCGCAAGAACAAGAGCGAGCTGAAGGACGAGGACTACGAGAACTTCTACCAGGAGAAGCGCTACGGTTTCGATAAGCCGCTGAAGCATATCCATATCAGCGCCGACGGCGCGGTGGTGTACAACGCGATCCTGTTCATTCCGGAGAATACGCCTTTCGATTATTACACCAAGGAATATGAAAAAGGCCTCGAGCTGTACTCGAACGGCGTCCTCATCATGAACAAATGCGGCGACCTGCTTCCCGACTATTTCAGCTTCGTGAAAGGCATGGTCGATTCCGAGGATCTGTCGCTGAACATCTCCCGCGAGCTGCTTCAGCATGACCGCCAGCTGAGCCTGATCGCGAAGAACATCAAGAACAAGATCAAGAGCGCTCTGCTAAGTCTGCTCAAGGACGAGAGAGAGAAGTACGAATCTTTCTACAACGCGTTTGGCAGAGGGTTGAAGTTCGGCGTATACAATGATTATGGCGTCAACAAGGATACGCTTCAGGATCTCCTGCTGTTCCATTCCTCCAAGGAGAAGAAGCTGGTCAGCCTGGACGAATACGTATCGAGAATGCCCGAGGATCAGAAATACATCTACTACGCTTCCGGCGAGTCCATCGAACGGATCGAGAAGCTGCCGCAGACGGAGCTGGTGGCCGATAAAGGCTACGAAATCTTGTATTTTACCGACGATATCGACGAATTTGCCATCAAAATCCTGATGAGCTACAAGGACAAAGAGTTCAAATCCGTCTCCAGCGGCGACCTTGGCATCGACACGGAGGAGCAGGAGAAGGCGGCGGAAAGCGCCGATACCGAGAACAAGGATCTGTTCGAAGCGATGAAGGACGTGCTCGGCGGCAAGGTCAAGAGCGTCAAGGCGTCCAAACGGCTGAAATCCCATCCGGTCTGCCTGTCCTCTGAAGGCGATCTGACCATCGAGATGGAAAAAACGCTCCGGGCGATGCCGAACGCCGGCGATGTCCAGGCCGACAAGGTGCTGGAGATCAACGTGAACCATGACGTCTTCAAGTCGCTGAAGGATGCCCAGAACAAGGACAAGGAGAAGCTGGCGCTCTACACGAATCTGCTGTACAACCAGGCGCTGCTTATCGAAGGGCTGCCGGTCGGCGATCCGGTGGAGTTCACAAACGATATTTGCAAAATAATGGTGTAAGGCAGTCCGCCATTTCCAAAATGAAACGACAGCTTCAACCCGTATTCGGTCTAAACGCCGGAGCGGGTTGTTTTTTTACATAGCTTGATCCCCTTCAAGGCAAGGTGGCCAAAGTGGCGGCAGTTGCGAGGAATGCCTGCAGGTGTACACCTTTTTTTCTATAAGCTTCTACTCCAAACCCAATACCTGCAAAGATGCATGCATTACACTTCCATTCTCCTCATTCCGGCGTGTATGCATCCAATGCCTGCACGATCGCAGCTATTTCCTTCTTTCCAAGTAAATCAGCCGACAAAACCTGCAGGTTTGCAGGAAAACACAGGCTCCGCCTGAACAGCCGATCCGCTGAGGGGGCCATGGGAATTAGACCAGGCGGAATTAGTAGCCTAGTAATGATTAGTAGCCAGCTAATGCAAGAGAGGCATAGAGTTTGACATATTTCTGGCAGCGGTGATACGCTCTCTTCAAAAGACATCGCGGCAGAAGGAGAATTCCCTATGGATGAACGGAATGTGATAGATCACGGGATTTTATCTAAGGAACTATTGCTTCTTCTTGCTCTGCTTGCCGCGGACAAAGTTGACGAGGTGGCAGACCGGCAGTCGGAGATGTTCGCGGACATCGATTGGAAGCAGTTCATGCGGCTTGCCATGCATCATCGCGTGTATCCTTTTCTGTATCCCAAGCTTAGCCGCATGCGTGAAGGGCGGATTCCTTCAGAGCTCGTCCAATGGCTGAAGCAAGAATACTGTAAAAATACCGTTCAGATGCTCCACCTCAGCGGCGAAATGGGCAGGCTGGCCGATAAGCTGGCTGACGCGGGCATCCCGGCCCTTTTCCTGAAAGGGCCGGTGCTGGCGCAGGATTTGTACGGCGATATCTCGCTCCGCACGTCCCGCGACCTCGATTTTATCGTGCCCATTGGCAAACTGGCCGAAGCGGAAGCCCTGCTAGTCAGGCTCGGCTATGTAGAGGAAGAAGAATTCGAGACTATTCTGGGAGATTGGAAATGGAGGCAGCATCATAAGACGTTCCACCACCCCGGCAACAATATTAAGGCCGAGGTCCACTGGAGACTGAATCCGGCGCCTTCCAGAGAGCCGGACTTCGATGAACTGTGGGAGCGGAGGGGGACCAGCAACCTCCTGGGCCGGAATATTCATTATTTGGGACCGGAGGATTTGTTTCTGTTCTTGTCCGCGCACGGAGCCAGGCACGGCTGGTCAAGATTGAGATGGCTGCTGGATATCAAGCAACTGCTGCTGAAGCAGCCGGACCCCGGCACATTGACCCGGCTTCTTCATCGGTATGGCTATGATGATGTCGGAGGACAGGCCCTTCTGTTGGCCGCCGATTTATTGAAGGCGCCGATCGATCCCGGCCTGTCCCGCTTGGCGGAGAGGCCAAAAGCCCGCCGCCTGGCCCGGCTTGCCATGTTCTACGTGGGGCGAATGGTCAATCTGCATAATCCGCCGCTGCCGCCTGAAGTAGAGCGGCATTACCGGTATTATCAGCCGGCGATTTTGTCGTGGGGGCAGCAGCTTCTATACGCGCTCGGATTTCTGCATCCTTATGCGGCGGATGCGAAGACGCTGCCGCTGCCGAGGCGCCTGCACTTTCTTTACTTCGCTTTGCGGCCCTTTTTATGGACATGGAGAAAAGCATTTGGCGAGGAGAAATGAGCAGCGCGCCTTCTGAGAAGCCTACAGAACTAAAACCCGCATTCGGCCCAAACGACGAAGCGGGTTATTTTTGACTACGTCCCTGGACCGAGTCCAAAATCGGCTTGCGGACGGTTTGGGCCATTTCGGCCTTCGGATTATAATAGAGCTGAATTGCAGAAACGGAGATATGGGAGGGGTACCATTGACGATCCTTGAGGTTAAAAACTTGAGAAAATATTTCGGCGAGGTCAAGGCTGTTCAAGACATCAGCTTCACGGTGGAAGCGGGAGAAGTCTTTACGATTATCGGACCGAACGGAGCGGGCAAGACGACAACCCTGGAGATGATCGAAGGCTTGCAGCCGCCGGATGCCGGCAGTATTGCCATTGCGGGACTGTCCTGGGGCAAGGACGAGAGCGAGATCAAGACGCGGATCGGCGTACAGCCCCAGTCGAGCGCCTTGTTCGATCTGCTCACCGCCGAGGAGAATCTGGACTTATTCGCTTCATTTTACCCTAAGCGCAAATCGACTGCAGAGGTGCTGGGAATGATCAATCTGACCGAGCACCGGAACAAGCGGGTTAAATCGCTGTCCGGCGGGCAGCGACAGCGTCTGGCTATCGGCCTTGCGATGATCAACGACCCGCAGGTGATTTTTCTCGATGAGCCGACAACGGGACTCGACCCTCAGGCACGCCGCAACATTTGGGATATTATTCTCCAATTGAAGCAGCTGGGCGCGACGATTATTTTGACGACGCACTACATGGAAGAGGCGGAGAAGCTGAGCGACCGCGTCTGCATCGTCGATCAGGGTACGGTGATCAGTCTCGACACGCCGGCGGCTCTAATCGGCAAGCTGACGCGGGAGCGGGAAGTGCGGCTGTCTTTTTTCGATGGGGAAGATGCGGCTGCGCGGACCGAGCAAGCGCTAAGGGACCTTCAAGAAATTGTAAGGATGGAACGGGACGGCGCGAACCTGACGCTCTGGTCGCCTGAACCGGAGCAGGCGCTGTACGGACTGCTTGGATTCACCAAGGAGCAGGGTTACCGGGTCGAGCATGTATCCATTCGCGAAATGAGCCTTGAAGATGTCTTTATTGCCTTCACGGGCAAGGAATGGAGGGATTGATCATGAACGCAGGCACCCAGCTCAAGAAATTATTTATTGCTCAATTGAAGACGATGTTCCGCGAGAAGGCGGTCTGGTTCTGGAATTTATTTTTCCCGGTTATTCTCATGGTGCTGTTTATGGTTATTTTCGGCGGAGGCGGGGACGGCGGAGACTTCAAGGCGAAGGTGGCGCTGGTTAAGCCGGCGTCTAGTGCGGCCAGCGATTCTCTGGAGGCCGGACTGCGGAAGATTCCGGTCTTCGAGTGGAAGTCGGAGCAGGCCGTGGATAGTGCCCAGGCTGATAAGTGGGTGAAGGGCAAGGATGTGGACGCGGCCATCGTTCTGCCGGAGAACGGCAGCGGCGGCGACATCCGCCTGATCGTCAATGCCGAGAATGAGAGCAACGCCACCACCCAGGCAATCCGGGGCATTCTGGACCGGTACGTCCAGGAAGCCAGCTTTGCCGCGGCGGGAATCGAACCGGCTTACCGGCTGCAGACGTCGTCGGTGTCCAGCGGCAGCAAGGACATCAGCAGCGCCGATTTCCTTCTGACCGGCATGATCTCCCTGTCCATCGCCCAGGCCGGACTGTTCGGGATGGTCGACATGGTCGAGATCCGCAGGTCCGGCCTGCTCAAGCGGCTGCGCATGACCCCGATGCGGATGGGGCTGTACGGCCTCGGCGGGATGATGGTCCGCTTCGTGCTCAGCTTCGTGCAGATTGTCCTGCTGACCGTCATCGGCGTCTTCGGCTTCGGCGCGAACCTGCATCTTAATCTGCCGGTGCTGATAATCGCCTTCTTCATCGGGGTTCTGGCCTTCAACGCCCTCGGCTATCTGATTTCTTCCTTCAGCAAATCCCTGGAGTCCTACATGGGCGTGGCGAACATCACCAGCTTCCTGATGATGTTCATCAGCGGCGTCTTCTTCACCACCAGCAGTCTGCCCGATTGGCTGAAACCAGTCACCCGGGTGCTGCCGCTGACCTATTTCGTGGAAGGGATGCGGGACGGCATGGTATATGGTTCCGGCCTCTTCAACGCCGCGTTCTGGAGCGGCATCGGCATCCTCACCCTGTGGGGCGCGGCGGCGTTCTCCCTCGGGGCGCTGATTTACCGGAAGGCTAAGGTGGAGGTACGGTAGGGTTGAGGCAACAGTTATACGGGAAATGCATGGCTATACATGAACGGGTGGCTGTCCCATAAGGGGTGGCCGCCCTTTTTTGCTTTGATCCGAAAAAGCGAGCAATATCTGACTCCCCCGTTTTACATAAAGAGCCCTGTTTTAGTGCGAATGTTGAGTCCTGCCCCGGACTAAGCTAAAATATCCCTATCACAAGATTGATCACAGAAGGGGATTGTGCCGTTTGAATAATGAAGAAATGAACGTTGAGGAAATAAGCACCGAAGAAGCGAGCAATGGACTGCCTGAGAATTATGCGGAATTGAAAAAGGCTGCAGGACGTTCCGCGGATTGGAGAGCCCGTCTTGCCGCGGTCGAGGAGCTGGGAAATTACCCTCACAGACAGGTTATCGACATCCTGACGCGTCTGGTGGAAAGCGATCCGGTGTACACTGTGCAGGAAGCGGCTTACCGGAAGCTTGAAGCATTCGGTGAGAGTGTGGCGGCGCCTTCCAAGGACAAGCCCGAGCTGTTCAAAGGCTTGGCCAAAATTCTGCTGCGGATCAAGAAAAGCCTTCCCAGGGAACATACGTATGAAGAGTTCAAAGAGAAGCTGAAGAAGATGAGAATCGACGTGTATGACGCCTATGAAGGCGAAAAGGGCGAAGGCTTCGACAAGTGGCTGGAAAGCAAATGGTCTTCGGTAAAATAACCGAACCAGATTTTAAACAGGGATGTGCCTGGCAGCCAGAGAGCAGCTCCAGCCTGCGGTTAAGTATCTCCAGCAAAGGAGGAAACAGCCATGATTCTCGTCAGCTCTTGCCTTGCCGGTGTCGAGTGCAGGTATGACGGCTCACATAATGTGCAGGAGAAAATTCAACAATTGACCCGTGAGAACAAGGCTGTGCTTGTCTGCCCTGAAGTGTTCGGCGGCTGTCCTACGCCGCGCGAGCCGGCCGAGATTGCCTTTGGAACAGGAGAAGACGTTTTAGCCGGGAAGGCCAAGGTCATTGACCGGTTCGGCAAGGATGTAACCGGGCTTTTTGTCGCGGGGGCCTATAAAGCTCTCGAAACGGCGCGGGAGCACCATGCTTCGCTCATCGTTCTAAAAGAAAACAGCCCCTCTTGCGGCAGTAACATGATTTATGACGGCTGGTTTGCGGGCAATAAAATCCCTGGAGAAGGCGTAACGGCGGCTTTGCTGAGACGGGAAGGGTTCAAGGTGATTTCGGAGAACGAGTTTGCTTCGGGAGAATATGGTGTTTGATAGGCTTATCTTCATATAATGCAAAAGCGCCCCGGTCATCATAAGCTCGGGGCGCTTTTTTGCGTAAGGTCCATTACCATTCGCTAACGCTACAGCCATAGCGCATGCTATTTGTTCGTGCTGTGCTGCTTGTTCGGGAGCTTGCTGCCTTGATTGCCTTTTGCGCGGTGCTTGTTTTTTTCGTCTTTTTTCTGAGTGTCGTGCAATTTTTCTACAAATTCATGGGTACTGTCCATGGTTCTCCTCCTTTAGGCGATAAGCATGGTATTAATGTAACCCGTTTACTTGTAATCCATGTGCTCTAAAGCATCCGGTTAGGCAATTTACTGTCCTTTTAAATCTCTTCATAGTAAGTAGTGAGTGGTATGATAGAGCGAAAAGAAAGTCTACATCCTGATAAGAAGGGAAAACACAACATGGAACTTGTTTTTGTATACGGAACATTGCGGCAGGGTGAGGAAAATCATCATCTATTGTGCAACGCCCGGCCGATTGCGCTGATGGCGCAAACCAAGGGAGTTTTAATGGATACGCGGCAGGGCTATCCGGCTATGGTACAGGAAGGCTCCGGCGTGGTGGCAGGCGAGCTGTATGAAGTGTCACCGGAAGTGCTGGCCCGGCTGGATGAACTGGAGGATTATTACGGCCAGGGGGATCCGGCGAATGAATATGAGCGGATTAGAGCGGTTGTGACGACGGACAGCGGACAGCAGGAAGCCTGGGTGTATGTATACCTGAAGCGGAAGCAGGACGACGTGATTGCCCACGGGGACTGGAAGCTGCATCTGGTGAGGCAGAATTCGCATGTGTTTTATTTTGCCTATGGAAGCTGCATGGACTTGGAAAGAATCACTCACGCAGGAGCTGCAGGATGGTTTGAGGATGTGAAGGGGCGTGCGGCAGCGGACGGATTCAATCTTCTATTTACGTATAGGGCCAAGGACGGCGGGCGGGCCGATCTCGTTGAAACCGGGGGCAAAACGGAGGGGAAGCTTTACCGGATACCAACGGAATGTCTTGATGAGTACCTATATCTCAGGGAAGGCGTAGACAGCGGGATGTATCGTCCAGCGGTTCTGCCTGTTCAGTGCGAAGACGGAAGCGTGCAGGATGCGGTAACGTTCGTTGTTGTGGACAAAAACTTAGAGATGTCCCCGCCAGGGCACTATCTCCGGGAAATTTTGCGCGGAGCCCGCCCAGTCGTCTCTCCGGAGTATTATACCGAATTGGAAGAACGGTTCTGGACGAGGTATGGATTTCAGCTTGCGGAATAACGAGTGGCCCTGAAGTCAAAATCAAATTAATGCTTGCATTCATTTTGAGTTCATGGTATATTCTAATTCCGGCCAAGAAATACGAGTTCTGCTTCAAAAAGAAATTAAAAAAAGAGCTTGCATTAAACGGCCCGATATGATATATTATAAAAGTTGCTGCTGAGACATTAAGTTGAACGGCGACAAACAAGTTTGATCTTTGAAAACTGAACAACGAGTGAGTGGGAATTCGCTTCTGGCGAGTTCCAAAATGAAGAGAATGCAAATTCTCGTCAGATGTTTCAAAATGAGCGAATCGCTCTATCGATAAACTTTTCGGATGGTTATTTTCTCGGAGTGATTCGGGTGGTAACCGCACGAAAAAACCTTATTGGAGAGTTTGATCCTGGCTCAGGACGAACGCTGGCGGCGTGCCTAATACATGCAAGTCGAGCGGAGTCCTTTTGAGAGCTTGCTCTCAAAAGGACTTAGCGGCGGACGGGTGAGTAACACGTAGGCAACCTGCCCCTTGGACTGGGATAACTACCGGAAACGGTAGCTAATACCGGATAAGACCTTCTGGTGCATACTGGAAGGCGGAAAGGCGGAGCAATCTGCTACCAGGGGATGGGCCTGCGGCGCATTAGCTAGTTGGTGGGGTAACGGCTCACCAAGGCGACGATGCGTAGCCGACCTGAGAGGGTGAACGGCCACACTGGGACTGAGACACGGCCCAGACTCCTACGGGAGGCAGCAGTAGGGAATCTTCCGCAATGGGCGAAAGCCTGACGGAGCAACGCCGCGTGAGTGATGAAGGTTTTCGGATCGTAAAGCTCTGTTGCCAGGGAAGAACGTCTTGTAGAGTAACTGCTACAAGAGTGACGGTACCTGAGAAGAAAGCCCCGGCTAACTACGTGCCAGCAGCCGCGGTAATACGTAGGGGCAAGCGTTGTCCGGAATTATTGGGCGTAAAGCGCGCGCAGGCGGCTGTTTAAGTCTGGTGTTTAAACCATGGGCTCAACCTGTGGTCGCACTGGAAACTGGGCAGCTTGAGTGCAGAAGAGGAAAGTGGAATTCCACGTGTAGCGGTGAAATGCGTAGAGATGTGGAGGAACACCAGTGGCGAAGGCGACTTTCTGGGCTGTAACTGACGCTGAGGCGCGAAAGCGTGGGGAGCAAACAGGATTAGATACCCTGGTAGTCCACGCCGTAAACGATGAGTGCTAGGTGTTAGGGGTTTCGATACCCTTGGTGCCGAAGTTAACACAGTAAGCACTCCGCCTGGGGAGTACGGTCGCAAGACTGAAACTCAAAGGAATTGACGGGGACCCGCACAAGCAGTGGAGTATGTGGTTTAATTCGAAGCAACGCGAAGAACCTTACCAGGTCTTGACATCCCTCTGAATCGTCTAGAGATAGGCGCGGCCTTCGGGACAGAGGAGACAGGTGGTGCATGGTTGTCGTCAGCTCGTGTCGTGAGATGTTGGGTTAAGTCCCGCAACGAGCGCAACCCTTGACTTTAGTTGCCAGCAGGTGAAGCTGGGCACTCTAGAGTGACTGCCGGTGACAAACCGGAGGAAGGTGGGGATGACGTCAAATCATCATGCCCCTTATGACCTGGGCTACACACGTACTACAATGGCCGGTACAACGGGAAGCGAAGCCGCGAGGTGGAGCCAATCTTATAAAGCCGGTCTCAGTTCGGATTGCAGGCTGCAACTCGCCTGCATGAAGTCGGAATTGCTAGTAATCGCGGATCAGCATGCCGCGGTGAATACGTTCCCGGGTCTTGTACACACCGCCCGTCACACCACGAGAGTTTACAACACCCGAAGTCGGTGGGGTAACCCGCAAGGGAGCCAGCCGCCGAAGGTGGGGTAGATGATTGGGGTGAAGTCGTAACAAGGTAGCCGTATCGGAAGGTGCGGCTGGATCACCTCCTTTCTATGGAGAATCGTTTCCCGAGCGGAAACATTCAAATACGGAAGCTAAGCTTCCAAAATTCAGGTTTAGGCCTGTTACTCACTCGTTGCTCAGTTTTGAGAGCTCAAACTCTCAATCTTGATCCTTGAAAACTGGATACCGAAACGAAAATTGCGTTTTAGAACATCTTTTAGCTGAACTTGTGTCAAGCGATTGATCAAGTGAAGTGAATAGTGGTTCATGATTTTCCCTAACGGGAAAACATGTGGTTAAGCTACTAAGAGCACACGGAGGATGCCTAGGCGCCAGGAGCCGATGAAGGACGTGGCGAACAACGAAAATGCCTCGGGGAGCTGTAAGCAAGCGTTGATCCGGGGGTGTCCGAATGGGGAAACCCGGCTGTGGTAATGCACAGTCACTCCTACCTGAATTCATAGGGTAGGTGGAGGCAGACCAGGGGAACTGAAACATCTAAGTACCCTGAGGAAGAGAAAACAAGAGTGATTCCGTCAGTAGCGGCGAGCGAACGCGGAACAGCCTAAACCAGGGAGCTTGCTCCCTGGGGTTGTGGGACGTCTCACATGGAGTTACAAAGGAACAAGATAGGCGAAGAGGTCTGGAAAGGCCCGCGATAGAGGTAAAAGCCCTGTAGCCCAAATTTGGTTCCCTCCGAGACGGATCCCGAGTAGTGCGGGGCACGTGAAACCCCGTATGAATCCGGCAGGACCATCTGCCAAGGCTAAATACTCCCTGGCGACCGATAGTGAAACAGTACCGTGAGGGAAAGGTGAAAAGCACCCCGGAAGGGGAGTGAAATAGTACCTGAAACCGTGTGCTTACAAGAAGTCAGAGCCCGTTATAGGGGTGATGGCGTGCCTTTTGTAGAATGAACCGGCGAGTTACGTTTAACGTGCAAGGTTAAGGCGAGAAGCCGGAGCCGCAGCGAAAGCGAGTCTGAATAGGGCGACTTAAGTACGTGGGCGTAGACCCGAAACCGTGTGATCTACCCCCGTCCAGGGTGAAGGTGCGGTAACACGCACTGGAGGCCCGAACCCACGCACGTTGAAAAGTGCGGGGATGAGGTGGGGGTAGCGGAGAAATTCCAATCGAACTCGGAGATAGCTGGTTCTCCCCGAAATAGCTTTAGGGCTAGCCTCGGTGATTAACAGTACTGGAGGTAGAGCACTGATTGGGTGCGGGGCCCGCAAGGGTTACCAAGCTCAGTCAAACTCCGAATGCCAGCTACTGATGCACCGGGAGTCAGACAGTGAGTGCTAAGATCCATTGTCAAAAGGGAAACAGCCCAGACCATCAGCTAAGGTCCCCAAGTGTGTGTTAAGTGGGAAAGGATGTGGAGTTGCACAGACAACCAGGATGTTGGCTTAGAAGCAGCCACCATTGAAAGAGTGCGTAATAGCTCACTGGTCGAGTGACTCTGCGCCGAAAATGTAACGGGGCTAAACACACCACCGAAGTTATGGCTTGATGCTTTGCATCAGGGGTAGGGGAGCGTTGTATGTGGGTTGAAGGTTGACTGTAAGGACAGCTGGACAGCATACAAGTGAGAATGCCGGTATGAGTAACGAAAAGATCAGTGAGAATCTGATCCGCCGAAAGCCCAAGGTTTCCTGAGGAAGGCTCGTCCGCTCAGGGTAAGTCGGGACCTAAGGCGAGGCCGACAGGCGTAGTCGAAGGACAACAGGTTGATATTCCTGTACCACCGTAATCCGCTATGAGCGATGGGGGGACGCAGGAGGGTAGTGACGCGGACTGATGGATGTCCGTCCAAGCAGCGAGGCTGGTGTATAGGCAAATCCGTACACCATAAGGCTGGGCTGTGATGGGGAGCGAAAATTACAGTAGCGAAGGTCATGATCTCACACTGCCAAGAAAAGCCTCTAGCCAGGAGAAGGTGCCCGTACCGCAAACCGACACAGGTAGGCGAGAAGAGAATTCTAAGGCGCGCGGAAGAACTCTCGTTAAGGAACTCGGCAAAATGACCCCGTAACTTCGGGAGAAGGGGTGCCTCGGTAGGGTGAATAGCCCGAGGGGGCCGCAGTGAAAAGGCCCAAGCGACTGTTTAGCAAAACACAGGTCTGTGCGAAGCCGCAAGGCGAAGTATACGGGCTGACGCCTGCCCGGTGCTGGAAGGTTAAGGGGAGCGGTTAGGGGTAACCCGAAGCTGTGAACCGAAGCCCCAGTAAACGGCGGCCGTAACTATAACGGTCCTAAGGTAGCGAAATTCCTTGTCAGGTAAATTCTGACCCGCACGAATGGCGTAACGACTTGGGCGCTGTCTCAACGAGAGATCCGGTGAAATTTTAATACCTGTGAAGATGCAGGTTACCCGCGACAAGACGGAAAGACCCCATGGAGCTTTACTGCAGCTTGATATTGAACTTGGGTACGATCTGTACAGGATAGGTGGGAGCCTTAGAAGCCGGAGCGCCAGCTTCGGTGGAGGCGCCGTTGGGATACCACCCTGATCGTATCTAGGTTCTAACCTGGCACCCTCATCGGGTGCGGGGACCGTGTCAGGCGGGCAGTTTGACTGGGGCGGTCGCCTCCTAAAGAGTAACGGAGGCGTCCCAAGGTTCCCCAGAATGGTTGGAAATCATTCGAAGAGTGCAAAGGCAGAAGGGAGCTTGACTGCGAGACCAACAAGTCGAGCAGGGACGAAAGTCGGGCTTAGTGATCCGGTGGTACCGCATGGAAGGGCCATCGCTCAACGGATAAAAGCTACCCTGGGGATAACAGGCTTATCTCCCCCAAGAGTCCACATCGACGGGGAGGTTTGGCACCTCGATGTCGGCTCATCGCATCCTGGGGCTGAAGTAGGTCCCAAGGGTTGGGCTGTTCGCCCATTAAAGCGGTACGCGAGCTGGGTTCAGAACGTCGTGAGACAGTTCGGTCCCTATCTGTCGTGGGCGTAGGAAATTTGAGAGGAGCTGTCCTTAGTACGAGAGGACCGGGATGGACGTACCGCTGGTGCACCAGTTGTTCCGCCAGGAGCATGGCTGGGTAGCTACGTACGGACGGGATAAGCGCTGAAAGCATCTAAGCGTGAAGCCCCCCTCAAGATGAGATTTCCCAATTAGTAAGACCCCTTGAAGACGACGAGGTAGATAGGTTGGAGGTGGAAGTGCAGCAATGCATGGAGCTGACCAATACTAATCGGTCGAGGGCTTATCCAAATTTCTAAAATGCAAGATTCGTTTCGGTCCAGTTTTCAGGGAGTAAGATCTCTGTAGCGCGTTTTCTGTAGTCGATGATTTTCCTGAAGAGATTCGGGAGGCGAAGCGACCGGAAAACATCCGTTTGGTGGCGATGGCGGAGGGGTTCCACGCGTACCCATCCCGAACACGACCGTTAAGCCCTCCAGCGCCGATGGTACTTGGACCGAAGGGTCCTGGGAGAGTAGGACGCCGCCAAGCGGACAGTCATATATTTTCGTTGGGGTATTTTTTTTGCCCGCAACGTTTACATATTATCCAAGAGGGCCCTTAGCTCAGCTGGTTAGAGCGCACCCCTGATAAGGGTGAGGTCGGTGGTTCGAGTCCACTAGGGCCCACCATGGTCCCTGATAGCTCAGTTGGTAGAGCACTCGACTGTTAATCGAGTTGTCACAGGTTCGAGTCCTGTTCGGGGAGTTACCTCTCCGGAAAGCAATAAATGGACAGCAATGTTTATTTACCCGCTTTCCGGGGTACCTTACACATCATGGAGAGGTGTCCGAGTTGGCCGAAGGAGCACGATTGGAAATCGTGTAGGCGTCAAAAGCGTCTCGAGGGTTCGAATCCCTCTCTCTCCGTTGGATTCTCGTCGGATGGGATAATGATGGCATATTTATAGCATGGCCCGTTGGTCAAGGGGTTAAGACACCTCCCTTTCACGGAGGTAACAGGGGTTCGAATCCCCTACGGGTCACCAACTACTATTTATATGGAGGCTTAGCTCAGCTGGGAGAGCATCTGCCTTACAAGCAGAGGGTCGGGGGTTCGATCCCCTCAGCCTCCACCATGATACTACAAAATAAATACTTGTATTACTGACGCGGGGTGGAGCAGCCCGGTAGCTCGTCGGGCTCATAACCCGAAGGCCGCAGGTTCAAATCCTGCCCCCGCAACCAATTCTTCTTAGAGAAGAAGCCTCGTGGAACCGTGGTGTAGAGGCCTAACATGCCTGCCTGTCACGCAGGAGATCGCGGGTTCGAATCCCGTCGGTTCCGCCATTAACTTACCTATTCTTGAACAACCATTACACCGAATCATTTTACTATGGCGGTCGTGGCGAAGGGGTTAACGCACCGGATTGTGGCTCCGGCATTCGTGGGTTCAAGTCCCATCGATCGCCCCATTAATTTAAAAATTTACGTATCGTTGTTGGGGATTAGCCAAGCGGTAAGGCAACGGACTTTGACTCCGTCACGCATAGGTTCGAATCCTATATCCCCAGCCACTTCACCCCAAAAAGTGAAGTTAAGCTTAGATGATGACTCCGAGTACTTTTCGGGGACCCCATCTTACACGAGCCATTAGCTCAGTTGGTAGAGCACCTGACTTTTAATCAGGGTGTCGAAGGTTCGAGTCCTTCATGGCTCACCATGTTTCATTCTTTTGCGGTCGTGGCGGAATTGGCAGACGCGCACGGTTCAGGTCCGTGTGGGCTAACCCCCCGTGGAGGTTCGAGTCCTCTCGACCGCACCATATTTATTGCGGACGTGGCTCAGCGGTAGAGCATCGCCTTGCCAAGGCGAGGGTCGCGGGTTCGATTCCCGTCGTCCGCTCCATATTTTGCGCCCTTAGCTCAGCTGGATAGAGCGTTTGACTACGAATCAAAAGGCCGGGAGTTCGAATCTCTCAGGGCGCGCCATTATTATATTAACGGGATGTAGCTCAGCTTGGTAGAGCACCTGGTTTGGGACCAGGGGGTCGCATGTTCGAATCGTGTCATCCCGATTTTACACCTGCGGGTGTAGTTCAATGGTAGAACTTCAGCCTTCCAAGCTGATAGCGTGGGTTCGATTCCCATCACCCGCTTTGCCCTAAACTTTTACTGAAACCCTTGTGGCGCAAGGGTTTTTTCTTTGCGCATTTTCGACAAATGACAGACGACTTTGTGCTTATGGGGCAATTCATGGGGCAATTTTCTGCTTTCTTGGATTCATGTCTTCGAGTGGAGAAATTAGGCTGCGGTGGACAGTTTCTTTCTCATGCGTATAACGATCGGTAGTCTCCAATTTTGCATGTCGCAAAAATTTCTGGATACTCCGTTGATCGGCCCCATGCTCCCGGAGCAAAGTTGCAGCTGTGTGCCGTAGGCCGTGCAGCTTTACATGAGTGAAGCCGTTCCGTTTTAAGAACTTCGCCCAAGTATTGGTTGCAGTAGAGGGGTAGTACATAACGCCCTTACCGCTATGAAAGAGGTACTGCTTATCTCCGCCTAACCACTTACGACATTGCAGCTTTTCTTTTCGCCACTGGCGCTCATAAGCCCGCAATTCTTCCATATACCATTGAGGCATCGGAACCCATCCTTCGGATTCAACTGTTTTGACTTCACTTTCGACCTTCTGACCTTCTTCGTCAATCGTGATTTGATTTTCGATATAGATCATTGATTCCTCATAATTCAAACAAGGTAACTCGACGGCTAAATATTCACCGCGCCTGAATCCTCCCAACATAACCCCAGTAAAGTATAATCTCCATCTGGTAGGCAGTTTGTACATAGTAAGCAGCAGCTCGGCAACTTCAGTTTTTGTATAGTTCTGCTTTACATCCTTGATTCTCTTCTTCTCCTTCTTATTCATGGAGGGCCGATCAACGCCATCTATCGGGTTTTCTGTTATCACTCCCCATTCATGAGCTTTATCAAATATTGACTTTATGCATTTATAAATATTTAATTTGGAGTTTGTAGCAAGCAAATTGCCATTCTTCAAATTTCGAAGGTCGGCAAACCATTCAGCAAGCTCAAGTGTTGTAATCTCATCAAGCCAAGAATCACCGAATTCAGGAATTAATCTTGATTCGATAATGTTATTGCTGTTAAAAATGGTTTCCCCGCTCATATTCTCTTGAGCATAGACCTTTTTCCATGTAGGAATAAATTCTTTAAAGGTTTTCTTTTTCGAGCGGCTTCTATTCTTGCCTTTGTCCTGGTACTTTCCAGTTGTCACGAGCTGGCTCCATTTGTCTTCTTGAACGGCCAGCCAATTATCTCTTTTTTTGTCTGACCGTGCGTTGACGATCTCTGGTGGCATCTCCACAACCATAGATCGTTTGGGCCTGGATGCTTTTGATGGGTCTCGCTCGACAAGCTTATACTTATTTCCTCCAAGATGTTCGCTCCAAGCCATCCTAATTCACCATCCTTACATATGCGATTACGACTCTGCGGTTCGTGTTTTCCATGATGGCAATCAATTCATTTCCTTCACGGATAATGCGCCTGAAGACAGGGACTTCTCTGGAAATCCCGACATTCATCATTTCATTTTTGTAATACATTGTCTTTTTCACCTCCTTTCAAGAACTGGTGTTCGGTTTAACGGCATATGTAAATAGCCTTGCGGTTGTCATCACGAAAGGTTATATGTAAAATTGCGACATTTCAATAGGGATGCTGTTACGGCGCAATATATCGTATATGGCTTCTCCAGCTGTTAAGCTATCATCGCCGATTAAGAGTTGAACAGCGAATCTGTTAGCCTCTCGTTCAAAACGACCAGTACAGAAGAAGGAATGCTCATCTATCCAGAACCTACTGATCCCGGGATGAAGTAAGGCGTGTGCCAATTCATGAGCGCAGATAAATCGTTGCCACTGCTCAGACATCCCGGAATGAATCACAATATATTTCCTGCGCAGTGTACGCCTGAACATACCACGTGTATTTTCACCTAAGTCTCTGAACCATACTTCTATATTTAAAAACTCCGCTAGTCGGAAGGGGCAATTTGTGTTGTATTTGCGGAGAAGCCTTCGGATCACGGGGTTTATTTCCATGTAGTTTAATCACCCTTTTTCTTCCGTCCATACGTCTTCTTATTTTTCTCTTTAGCGTCCCAGAACATTGCTTCCATAACGCGCTTAATTTTCTCTTTATCTTCGTCGCTGATCGGCACGCCATCGAACATGACTGGAGCATCTTCCTCCAGCATCTTCTTAAAGTCACGCTTATCTTTGGTCGTGGCCCACTCAGGGGCAGGCTGAGCGTCTTCATTCACGTGTCCGGCTGCCGCCATCAATTCGTCGTAGTCTATTTTGAGTGCTTGCGCCAATTTACGAAGAGTTTCTGGTTTAGGTGGTTTCCGCAGACCATTTTCAATCCGGGATATTTGGGCGTTGCTAACCCCTGAATAAAGTGCCAACTGATTGATACTTAAATCTCTTTCCTCTCTCAATGCGCGTAAATAATTACCGAATTCCTTAGCGTCCATAAGCAACCTCCAGTTTGTTACCTGTTGGTAATAAATATAATCGAATTGTCCCAAAAGGTAAAGGTATTTGGTGAAAAACTATTACCAAAAGGTATTATAAGTGAAATTTCAATGAATATGCAGGAATACGAGGAAATTCGACGAAAAAGTGATGTTTACCATTTGGTATCGTTCGGGGTATCATACATACCATAAGGTAACAGAGAGGAGGTAATACTCTTGAGGCTTGAGCTCAACGTGAAGGCGGTAGAGAAATTCATGAAGCGTAAAGGTTGGGATGACAAGGATCTGGCGAATAATATCGGAGTTTCCAAGGTACAAGTCTACCGTGTTTTTAAGGGACAGCGCTCGCCCGGAAATGAGTTCATAGCCGGTTTACTCTCTTGTGAGGGGGCAGGGCTGAGTCTATTTAGGTTTGAAGGATCGTTACCAAAAGGTATAGAGATTGAGGAGGACGGCTGATGCCAAACACGAATGATCTGATCGAAGCTCTACGCGCCGACATCCGGCAGGGGCTCCGCGAAGAAATCCTGGCCGAGCTTCAGCCCGAGATTGATCAGCGCTTGTACAGCAACATCTTTGATGTAAAGGAGCTCTGCCGATATCTGAAGGTTTCCGATCGAACCATTCGGCGAATGGTTAAAGATGATGAATTGCCGCACTTCTGGCAGCGTGGGCAGATGTATTTCCGGCAGACTTCGGTGGACCAATGGGTCGCCAAACGAGAGCAGAAAGGAGAATAACCATCTTGGATATGGATAACGAATTGACTGTGAAAGACCATCTAGCCCTCGCAAAATGGCATCTGGACAAGGCCATCGAAGCCGAACTGGCCGCCCGAAGAGTACAGCACCTTGGAAAGCTCGGGGCAGCCAGATACGAGATCGCAGAAGTACACGCTATCCGCGTAAAGGAGGAGGCTGGCCGTGAAAGTCAGTTGCAATTCTCAGACGTCGGCTGATACGACTTGGCGCCGGCTTGAGCTCAAGCGTTTGAAATGGCAGATTAACAACGGACGCGCCAAGTGCAATCCGGAGGTGACGCCGGCAGCATTGGATTGGCTGGACGGCGAGATCGCAGAGCTTGAAGGGAGGTGAACCATTTGAGCAAAGTGACGAAGCTGGCCGAAGTCATTGACTTCTGCGCCAATCCAAAATGTCAGGCTGAAATTATGTTTGGCCAGAGAGTAGTCAGACACGGCAAGGATTTGTATTGCGGGAATAACTGCTTATGCGAAGGCATTGGCGCTGTAGTAATCAAGGCAGACGACAGCCCTGAAAGGGGTGATGCTTCAGAAAACGAAAAAGACGATTCTCAGGCTCCTACCCCTTAGAATCGTCCGCAATACAAACCACTATTATGAGGTCAGTTTAGCACTGATCGAGAGGAGAGGCAAGATGTCAAAAGGTTACAAAGCGTTTGGTAAAGGTTTGGTTTGCCGGAATTTTCAGTACAAGGAGAATGAAGTATTTGAGCACACAGGCCGTATCGAGCCGTGTGATTCCGGCTTCCACTTCTGCGAGAACCCACTGGATACCCTGGATTACTACCCGCTGATCGACAGAAACGGTGATCTCACCGAGTTTACGGAAGTGGAAGCCGTAGGTGATGTTAAGACGGAAGACAACAAGTCCGTGACCAATAAACTGCACGTTGGCGCAAAGCTGGGTCTTCCTGGATTCGTTAAGGCTTCATTCGACTTCCTTTGGGAGAAATGCTCTTCCAATCCTTCTGAGCCGGATTCCGGATTCAATGCCCAGCTCGCCAGCAGCGGAGACTCTGCCCAGCTCGCCAGCAGCGGAGACTCTGCCCGGCTCGCCAGCAGCGGACGCTATGCCCAGCTCGCCAGCAGCGGACGCTATGCCCAGCTCGCCAGCAGCGGACGCCATGCCCAGCTCGCCAGCAGCGGAGACTCTGCCCGGCTCGCCAGCAGCGGAGACTCTGCCCAGCTCGCCAGCAGCGGACGCCATGCCCAGCTCGCCAGCAGCGGAGACTCTGCCCAGCTCGATCTGAAAGGTTCTGATTCCGTCGGCGCTGCTATCGGATCGGGAGAGAACCGGATTCGCGGCACAGTGGGATGCTGGATCACCTTGGCCGAATGGGGCTGGGTCGATGATAGGCTTGTCCCGCTGTGCGTCAAGACAGTTCAAATCGACGGCGAGGTCATCAAGGCGGATACCTGGTACAAACTCGAAGACGGTCAGTTTGTTGTAGTCGAATAACCAATTTTACTTATAGGAGGACTTATATATGTCAGTTCAAATTACGATTAATGGCGAAAACGCCAGTGAAGCCATCTCCGAATTTGCCGTTCTTTCTGCTGCCTTCACCGGCTCTGCTCCTGCTGCTCCCGTAGTGGACAAGCCTAAGACACGCAGTAAAGCAACGCAAAAGCAGGAAGAACCTGAAATAAAGACCGCGGATTCGGAACCAGAGATCAAGCAGGAAGCCGCCAATTCGGAGCCCGAGACTAAGCAAGAGGATCCTGATCCACTGCAAGAGGTCACCGTCGAAGATATCCGTGCGAAAGCTGGAGAGGTCGGCCAAATGGGCAAGAAGGCAGAGGTTAAAGCTCTGCTGGACAAGTTTGGCGCGAAGACCGTCAGCACCGTTCCCGCTGAGAAAAGAGCCGAGTTTCTCGCTGCGTTGAAGGCGCTTGTGGAATGACGGCCGATCACGCCAATCGGGCGCATGCGAAATTGTCTGCCAGCGGCTCCAAGCGCTGGCTCTCCTGCACCCCGAGCGCGGAGCTTGAGGCTCAATTCGAAGATAGTACATCAAGTTTTGCCGAAGAGGGTACGGCAGCACATGAGCTGTCTGAAATCTGGCTCAAATACCACCTTTCCCAAATCAAGGCTTGGGATCATGGCGAGCTGTGGAAGCAGGCTCAGAAAGGTAAGTATTACTCGCGGGAAATGGAAGATTACGTTCAAGGCTATGTGTCCATCGTGCTGGAACGGGCGAATGAAGCTTTCAAACGATCCAAGGATGCCATCGTGCTACTGGAACAACGACTCGATTTCAGTGAGTGGGTTCCTCACGGTTTCGGCACGGGTGACGTGCTGATCATTGCAGACGGGATAATGGAAGTCATTGATCTGAAGTATGGGAAAGGAGTACCTGTTTCAGCTGAGGAGAACAGTCAGATGCGTCTTTATGGTTTGGGCGCTCTTGATGGATACGGGTACCTCTACGACATTCAGACCGTTCGAATGACTATCGTTCAGCCACGCCTAGACAGCGTATCAACAGAGGAATTGACTGCCGATGACCTGCTTTCCTGGGGTGAGGATTACGTGAAGCCCCGGGCAGCTATGGCAGCAGCCGGAGAAGGAGAGTTTGCTGCTGGCGACCACTGCAGATTCTGCAAGGCCCGGGCAACATGCCGGACTCGTGCAGAAGATAATTTGAAGCTAGCAAAATATGAATTCCGTGACGGTTCTCTGCTTTCACTCGATGAAGTAGGGGACGTACTTGGTCGGATCGATCAGCTGCAGAAGTGGGCCGAGGACATCAAGAAACACGCCCTGGATCAAGCCGAGAAGCACGGAGTGCGTTACCCAGGCTGGAAGCTGGTCGAAGGACGCAGTAACCGAATCTATTCAGACCGTGATGCTGTTCAGGCCGCGCTGCTGGCTGTTGGGTTTGTAGAAGATAAGATCCTGACGCCTCGGGAGCTGCTTGGTATCACAGCGATGGAGAAGGCCGTAGGCAAGAAAAAGTTCGAAGAGTTACTGTCCGAACTTATTATCAAGCCTACGGGTAAGCCGACTTTGGCGCCGGAGAAAGACCCTCGGCCAGAACTATCATCGACTGCATCTGCCGCTGCGGATTTCACTGATGACTGAGCGTTATGGTATTTGGAGCACCTGGTCTAAGCAGTTCTGTTTTGGAATTGACCAACCAACAAAGAGAAAGGCTTGGAAGGCTCTTTTCAATAAAATCGGCAAGGACGCCTATAAATGGCGTTTTGAAGTAAGGAAAATCCCACAACCAACTCAAAGGAGAGATATACACATGGCGGTTACTAACAAAGATACAAAGGTAGTTACAGGAAAGGTACGTTTCAGCTACTGCCACATTTTCAAGCCGCAGGCAATGGAAGCCGGTCAGGACCCGAAATACAGCCTGTGCCTCTTAATCCCCAAATCGGACAAGGAGACGCTGAAAAAGATCCAAGCCGCGATCAACGCCGCCATTGAAGCCGGGAAGAGCAAATGGGGCGGAAAGATCCCGCCAAATCTGAAGAAGCCGCTGCGCGACGGGGATTCGGAGAAAGATACGGACGATTACCCGGAATATGCCGGTCACTACTTTATCAACGCAACCAGCAAGCAGAAGCCGGGCGTGATTGATCGGGACAAGCAGGAAGTGCTTGATTCCACGGAGGTATATAGCGGCTGCTTTGGGCGCGTCAGCCTTAATTTCTATGCCTTCGATACGAAAGGCAACAAGGGAATTGCCGCAGGCCTGAACAATGTTCAGAAGCTGTCTGATGGCGATTACCTGGGTGGCCGCAGCTCAGCTGAGGATGATTTCGACGACGAATTTGCCAGCGACGATGAAGACTACATGAACTAAACGGATACAGGGGATGCCGCAAGGGTCCCCTTTTCTTAACCGATAAAAACGCAAAAACCTTGGAAACGGAGGAATCGGTATGCAAATTAACGATATGGTAAAAGCCGCTCATGACAATGCGGTCAGTAAAGGCTGGTGGGAAGAAGATCGCAGTTTCGTGGAGACCATCGCTCTGATTCACTCCGAGGCATCGGAGGCTCTGGAGGATTTCCGAAACGGGTATCAACCGGCAAAAATGTTATATACGAGACCGGACAGTACGGGATCTGTACTCACTTTAGACTATCAAGCAGACGAGAATTGGAAGCCCTGCGGCATACCGTCCGAGTTGGCTGATATTGTCATCCGCGTGTTTGATGCCTGCGGTCGTTACGGCATCGATCTGGAACAGGCGATCACAGAGAAGATGGCCTTCAATGCTACGTGGCCGCAACGGCATGGTGGGAAAGTGCTATGACTGTTCTCCAAATTGACATCGAAACTTTTTCCAGCGTGGACATCACCAAATGTGGTGTTTACCCCTATGTCGAGGCGTCTGACTTTGAAGTTCTGCTGTTCGGCTACGCTTTTGACGATGAGCCGGTTCAGGTAATTGACCTGGTTGATTTTGAGGATATTCCGCAGCGCGTCCTGGATGCACTCTGGAATCCTGACGTGATCAAGACGGCATATAACGCTAATTTCGAACGAACGGCGCTGGCCCGACACTTCGAAAAGCCGATGCTGGCAGAACAATGGCGCTGCACATCTGTTTTGGCACTTACGATGGGTCTGCCTGGCACACTGGATCAGGTTGCTAAGGTGCTGAAGCTGGAGCAACAGAAGGACTCTTGGGGGAAAGCACTCATCAAATATTTCAGCGTTCCGTGCAAGCCGACAAAGACGAATGGACAACGGACGCGGAATTTCCCACATCATGATCCTGACAAATGGGCAGGGTTTAAGTCCTACTGCGGGCAGGACGTCGAGACTGAACGTGATGTGCGCAAGAAGCTCCTCAAATATGAACCTTCAGAATTTGAACACCGCCTATGGGTTCTCGATCAAAAAATTAACGATAGCGGAATCCGAATTGATCCTCTGCTGGTTGAGCGGGCTATTGAATGCGACGCCGACTTCCAGCGACGCCGGACGGAAGAGGCGCGGGAGCTGACGGGATTGGAGAATCCGAACAGTGTAACGCAGCTGAAGACCTGGCTGGAAGAGCAGGAGGGAATAACCGTTGAGGGGTTGACCAAAGATACGGTTCCCGTACTTTTGGAGCAGGTAAAAGGAGAGAACAGCCGGCGCATGCTGGAGCTGCGGCAAGAAATGTCCAAAACCTCCGTCAAAAAATACGAGGCCATGTCCCGGGCACTTTGCCAGGATAATCGGGTGCGGGGACTGCTCCAGTTCTACGGGGCGAACCGGACCGGACGCTGGGCGGGGCGGCTGGTCCAGGTACATAACTTGCCACAGAACAAGCTGAAGGATCTGGAGCTTGCCCGGGATCTTCTCTTAGCCGGTGAGTATGAACTGCTGGAATTGTTGTTCGATAGTGTGCCCGGTGTTCTGTCTCAGCTCATCCGGACAGCGTTCATTCCGCTGGATGGTAATCGATTCATTGTTTCCGACTTCTCGGCCATTGAGGCCCGGGTAATTGCTTGGCTGGCGGGAGAGCAGTGGCGGATTGATGTGTTTAACTCCCACGGCAAGATATATGAAGCCTCTGCTGCGCAGATGTTCCACCTGCCCATTGATGAGATTACGAAGGATCTACGCGGGAAGGGTAAGATCGCGGAATTGGCTTTAGGGTATGGCGGCAGCGTGGGTGCTTTGGAAGTGATGGGCGCTCTGAAAATGGGATTGTCAATTGAAGAACTGCTGCCGCTGGTGAAGTCCTGGCGAGCAGCTAATCCGAAGATTACAAAGCTCTGGTGGGATGTGGACGCTGCGGCAATGGCTGCTGTGCAGGACCGGAAGCGGGTAAAACTGCAATTCGGAATCTCCTTCCTCTATGAGTCCGGTTATCTCTTCCTTCAGCTTCCTTCGGGGCGCCGACTATCCTACGCCAATCCGCAGATCAAAGAAGGAAAATTCGGCAAGCCCGCGCTGACCTACGATGGAGTGGATCAGACGAAGAAGACCTGGGGCCGTATCGACACATATGGACCGAAGCTGGTGGAGAATATCGTCCAAGCCATCGCCCGGGATTGCCTGGCGGAGAGCATGCTTCAACTGGACGCGAGAGGATATCAGCTCCGTATGCACGTTCATGATGAGGTCATTATTGATGAGCCTGAGGAACAGGACTCACTGGAAGAAATCGCCGATATCATGGGCAAGCCTATTCCTTGGGCGCCAGGATTGCCCCTGCGGGCAGATGGCTTCGAAACAACCTTCTATAGAAAAGATTAAGGAGCGATTATTCATGGATCATAAAAAAGTGCTTAAGCAAACGCTGTATAACTTTGTGGAAAAAAAAGTTAAATTTCAAAAGGAAGAAGCGCGGAAGGAAATTGAAGCCTTAATTAGTGCAACCATTAACCCTATTTTGAATGAATGGATTCAGGTTAAACAGATCGAAACGGATGCAAGCAATTTAGCGGATCGGTTGACAGAACTGTCAGAGCTTTACCCTTGCGCGATTTCATGGGATGTCAAGAATGTAATTCGATCTTTAAACCGGACGATTTTCCCTCTTGGTACCGACATGCGGAATCGCATCTTGGATGACATTTGTGACTATGTGCACCATCCTACTCGGTCCGAGGTCAATCTTAATAATGAAGCCTTGGAAAATGCAACTCGTCAGCTCCAAAAGGACGTTCAGCCCCTTTCTAAAAAGCTCGCAGATTTATCAACTCTGGAAAATGAGCTGAACCGCGTTATTGGTGCAGAAGCTAATGGGGCGAGAGCTTACAAAGCTCTTGTAGCGCTCGGGGTGGACTTGTCGGAGGTTGAGGACGTATCTCCCAATTTACCGGCTATTGTAAAACTGTCGGTTGACCCTGCAATGCTTGCTCAGGCATAAGCCTATGAAGGAAGACCCTTATTTTCAAGACATACCATGGGACATTATTACAGATGACAGCGGCAAGGTGCTTGGAGAGGTCTTCATGACTCTCCCGGCAGCTCCACCAAGGAGGCGAAAAGGAAAATGCCTTATGAGTTCTACATTACACCCGAAGAATACGAACGGGCTGAAGCGAACGGAGTAAGCCGAATGCGTCTTGAATACCGTATCCGCTCGTGGGCTTGGGAAAAAGAACGTGCGATCACAACGCCGCCGCGTCCAATGCAAGACCGGTCCGAGTGGCGAAAGGTAGCCGAAGCCAACGACATTCCTCGTAAATTGTTCTATCAGCGCATTTTGAAATACGGATGGAGTGAGGAGCGGGCGGCCACTCAGCCGATTGCTACGGATGTAGATCGTGCAAGGCATGGCCGTTTGGGTATGGAGGCTGCTAGGGTTCATCCGGCTGAATACATCGATTTGGCCCGGAAGAACGGTGTACCATACAAGCGCTTCGCTTGGCGGGTGCGTCACGGATGGAGCTATGAGCGGGCAGCTACAGAGGGAAAGGTTCCGCCGCAGGAGGCAGGCCGGAGAGGAAAGCAGAGAACACAAGAGCTTCATGGCGACATTGGAGCACCTATCTTTCAGAAAAGAGGTTGACGGATGGAGTACGAATCATTCATTCAAAGCAAGAAAGTCATTGCGCTGCCGTCCGGTTTTGATATTGACCGTAACAGTCTGAATTCTGGTCTGTTCAACTTTCAGAAGGATATTGTCCGCTGGGCACTAAAGCGCGGTCGGGCAGCGATCTTCGCTGGAACAGGGCTAGGAAAGAGCCGGATGCAGGTTGAATGGGCACAGAAGGTTCATGAGCTGTCAGGCGGTGATGTGCTGCTGTTGGCTCCGCTGGCTGTGGCAGCCCAGACTATTCGAGAAGGCGCAGAGATCGGAATCACCATTCATTTCTGCCGGAGCCAAGATGACGTTCAGCCCGGGCTTAATATCACCAATTATGAAATGCTCCATAACTTCGAGCCTATTCTGTTCTCCGGCGTTGTGTTGGACGAGTCCTCCATTCTTAAATCATTTGCTGGCAAGGTCCGGACAGAGCTGATTGAGTCTTTCGCTTACACTCCCTACCGACTCGCTTGTACGGCGACTCCTGCGCCCAATGATTATATGGAGCTTGGCAATCATGCCGAATTCCTGGGCGTCATGAGCCGTTCCGAGATGCTGTCCATGTACTTCGTCCATGACGGCGGGGACACGGCAAAATGGCGGCTGAAAGGTCATGCAGAGGATGTTTTCTGGGAATGGGTATCTTCCTGGGGTATCGTTCTCGAAAAGCCGTCTGATCTCGGTTATGAGGACGGAGCTTATATTCTACCACCGCTTACGGTCGAGGATCTAGTGATTGAAGTCGATGGAGAACCGGCGAAGACGCTCTCTCAGCGGCAGAAGGCGCGACGCGAGACGGTGGAACAGCGTGTATCGGCCTGCGCAGAGATCGTCAACGCAACCGATGAGCCCTTTTTGGTCTGGTGTGACTTGAACATCGAGTCGGAGCTGCTGACAGCGGCAATCCCAGGAGCGGTGGAGGTTAAAGGATCAGACAAGCCTGGCCATAAAGAACGGGCGCTTCTTGACTTCGCAGAAGGTAAGATTCGCGTTCTAGTGACCAAGCCCAGTATTGCCGGGTTCGGAATGAACTGGCAGCATTGCGCGGACATGGCCTTCGTAGGATTGTCAGACAGCTTTGAACAGGTCTTCCAGGCGATCCGGCGTTGCTACCGCTTTGGACAGACGCGCCCTGTCACTGCCCGAATGATCACGACGAGCCGAGAAGGCGCCACGGCAGAGAATATCAAGCGCAAGGAGGCTGACTTCCGCCGGATGGTCGCCGAGATGGTTCAATATACACAGAAAATTACATCTGAGAATGTCCGGTCTACTGAGCGACAGGTTACGGCCTATGTTGCAAAGCGGGCTATGACAATCCCGAAATGGTTAAGAGGTGAGCAGTATGCAGGTTAATACATTAAACGAGACCGTGACCGACGACTTCGCTTTATATCACGGTGATTGTGTGGAGGTCACGCGCGGCATCCCCGATAACAGCATTCATTATTCTATTTTCAGTCCGCCGTTCTCTTCGCTCTACACCTACTCTAACAGTGAACGGGATATGGGCAACAGCGCCAGCGATGAGGAGTTTTATACACACTTCTGTTTTCTAGTTAAGGAATTGTTCCGTATCACGATGCCGGGACGATTGGTCAGCTTCCACTGCATGGATGTACCGGCCATGAAGTCCAGAGACGGGTTCATCGGAATCAAGGACTTCCCGGCACAGATCCGGCAGTTGTTCGAAGATGAGGGTTTTATCTATCACTCGAAGGTGACCATTTGGAAAGATCCGCTGGTCGAGGCGACCCGTACCAAGGCGCTCGGACTGCTACACAAGCAGCTCATGAAGGACTCGAATCTTAGTCGGCAAGGCCTGCCGGATTACGTGTTCACTATGCGAAAGCCTGGAGATAACCAGGAGCCTATCACTCACCCGGAGGGCCTGACTGAGTTTTATGGTGAAGATGAGCCGGCTGGAGAGGTCTATTCGCATCAAGTGTGGCGTCGATATGCAAGCCCTGTTTGGATGGATATCCGGCAAAGTAACACGCTTCAATATCGATCATCCCGGGAGGAAAAGGACGAGAAACATATTTGCCCGCTGCAGCTCGATGTGATTGCACGGTGCGTGGAGCTATGGAGCAATCCAGGCGACGTCATCTTCTCGCCTTTTGCTGGCATCGGCAGCGAAGGCTATCAGGCGATCAAAATGGGCCGGCGCTTCGTTGGCGTTGAGCTTAAGGAAAGTTACTACCGGTCAGCAGCTATGAATCTGGAAACCGCGGCACAAGAAGCATTTGACGACATGCTGCTTTAGGAAGGGCGACCGCCATGTTAGATATATCGTTTGGAAAAAATCGATCAGACACCAACTGGAAACCTGAATACCTATCTTGGGAAGAGTTCACTGAAAAGCTCAAAAAGGTGCGGCGGACCGGGGAGACGATGGCCGAGTATGATCGAATGACCAATGCCGAGAAAGGGAAGATCAAAGACGGCAAGGCTTTCGTCGGCGGGCTGGTTAAAAGCGGGCGCCGCAAGAAGGAGAACGTGGAGTCCCGCTGGCTTCTAACGCTAGATGCAGATAATGCGGACGACGACTTCTTGTTTAACGTAGAGCTGGCTTTCGGAGCGTCGGCATACGCCGTCTATTCCACGCACAGCAGCCGCCCGGATAACCGCAAATATCGGGTTGTCTCTCCTATGGATCGTGCCATGTCGCCGGACGAACATGCTGCCGTAAGCCGGCGTAGGGCGGACGAGATCGGGCTGCATTACTTTGACCGTACGACATTTGACGTTCACCGCTTGATGTATCTGCCCAGCTGCAGCCGGGATGCGGAGCCAGAGCTGCATATCGCGGATGGTCCGCCGACAACGGTGGACGAGTTATTAAGCGAGTATGAGGACTGGCGAGATCCGGCGCAATGGCCACGTCATCCGGATGACGTGAAGCATCTGGAGGCATTGCGGAATAAACTCGGAGATCCGACGGAAAAGCCGGGTGTCATCGGCGCATTCTGTCAGGTGTACAGTATGATCCAAGGACTGGAGAAATTCCTATCTGAAACTTATGAGCCGACTACCCATGAGGACCGATACACTTTTACAGGCGGTACGTCCGTCGGCGGGATGCGGGTATACGATGATTGGTGGGCGTATTCCGAACACCAAAGCGATCCGGCGAACGACGGCCATTGCCATAATATTTTTGATCTTATCCGCATTCATAAATTCGGTGATCTGGACGACGAGGTCAAACCCAATACACCGGGGACTAAACGGCCAAGTCATCAGGCCATGCTCGATTTTGCAGCCAATGATCCGGCCGTAAAAAAAGTGCGGCTAACGCAGGACTTCGGCGATTTTGAAGACGACGATCCGGATTGGATGGCTCAATTGGATGTTCACTCCAAGACCGGGAAGCCTCTCTCTACAGCCAAGAATGCAGAGCTTATTTTACGAAATGGCGTTTTTCAGGGTGTTCTGGCGTATGATGCGTTCGGTAATACAGAAGTGATCCGAAAAGCGTTGCCTTGGCGAGAAAGGGAACGGCCGCAGCGGGAATATGAGCCTTGGCTGGGGGCAGATGATAAGCGAATGCTGCACTATTTTGGAAAAATGTACGATTTCAAATCTGCGACAACGATTCAGAATGCTTTTACGGAAGTCGTTCATACCAATACGTTTCACCCTATCAAGGAGTATCTGGAAACGCAGCACTGGGACGGGGTTAAACGACTCGACCGCGTTTTTGTGACCTACCTGGGGGCGCCGGATGACCATTACACGCGTTCTGTAACGCGCAAGATGATGGTGGCTTCCGTCAAGCGGCTGTATGAACCTGGATGCAAATTCGACAATATGCTGGTGCTAGTCGGTCCACAAGGCGCGGGAAAGAGTAGTCTGCTGGCTAAGCTGGGGCGGAAATGGTTCTCTGACTCTTTGCGTACGTTTGAGAATAAAGAGGCTGGAGAACACCTTCAAGGGGCCTGGATATTCGAGATTGGCGAACTGTCAGCCATGAAGAAGGCGGAGGTTGAAGAGATCAAGGCGTTTCTGTCGAAGACGGATGACCGGTACCGGGTGGCGTATGATCGACAGGTATCCGAATTTCCACGTAAATGCGTCTTTTTCGGGACCACTAATAATCATAATTTTCTTCAGGACCCGACGGGGAACCGCCGTTTTTGGCCGGTTAATTGTGACCCGAGTATGCGGCAGGAGAGCCACTGGGACCATCTCACAGATGAGCTGGTAGGGTTAATCTGGGCGGAGGCACTACACCTATATAGGGGCGGGGAAGCCTTGGAGCTGGATAAGGAAGCCGCTGACGAAGCGGAGCGGATACAAGGCTTGCATCTGGAGGAGGACCCACGCGAAGGTCTGATAATGAAGTTCCTGGATACACCGCTACCAGAAGACTGGGAAAGCTTAAATACTTGGCAGCGCCGCGAGTATCTGGATGATCCGGACGGAAGCGTTCCGCGTACCCGTGTCTGCGCTGCGGAGATTTGGGCAGAAGCCTTGGGGCAGGACCCTGCCAAGTTTGGCCGATGGGAAGCTAGGGGGATTTATGACATCCTACGAAAGCTTCCGAATTGGTATGAAAGGGAGAAAGGCAGGGTTAATTTTAAGCTTTATGGTAAGCAGACTGCATTTGAAAATAGAGGACAAGAAGGCAGGACATTACCTGAAAAATGAGGACATTAAGGACAAGAAGAGATTTCCAGAAGGACAACAATGGACATTACATGACATTAAAAAAATGGTTTGTTGTCCTACCTGAAACCCTTGCGGCAGTAAGGAAAAATTAACTTTAGGACAACAAGGACATTAAAAACCTTCTATATAAGATAATTAGTATATTAACCCTATATATAGGAGGAAATATAACTTAAACGCGTTTTTGAACGCATACGCGCGTAATAATGTTCTTGTTGTCCAAAGGAGTGATCATAATTTGCGAGAGTCAAAATTGGAACGAGACTTGGTCAAAGCTATTCGTGAGCGTGGCGGAAAGTGCTGGAAGTGGGTGTCACCGGGAACGGCAGGCGTGCCGGACCGATTGTGCTTCTTGCCTGGCGGAAGACTGGTAATTGTCGAGATGAAAGCTCCAGGCGAGCAGCCACGACCGCTGCAACTCAAACGGCATAGAGAGCTTCAAGATTTGGGATTTGAGGTTCGGGTGATTGATTCGGAGGCGGGCATCCATGAAATTTAAACCTCACGGCTATCAGCAGTATGCCATACAGCATGTTATCGACGTCCCTGGGTCAGCGTTGTTTCTTGAAATGGGTCTCGGCAAAACAGTAATCACGTTGACGGCGCTGGAGGCTTTGAAGAATGACTATTTTGACGCTGACAAGATTCTGGTGATTGCCCCTTTACGGGTGGCCGATGACACATGGGCCCGGGAGTCGAAGAAGTGGGATCACCTGAAGCATTTACGGATCAGCAAGATTCTGGGAACCGCAAACCAGCGAAAAAAAGCCCTGACTACTGATGCTGACATATACGTGATCAATCGGGAGAATGTCCCATGGCTAGTAGCACAGACGGGAAGCAAATGGCCTTTTGATACGGTGGTGATTGATGAGCTCTCTAGCTTCAAAAACGGACAGTCGCAGCGTTTCCGGGCTCTCCGGCGGGTCCGCCCATTGATCAACCGGATTGTCGGGTTAACCGGGACGCCAGCTCCTAACGGATTGCAGGACCTGTGGGCGCAAATGTACCTGATCGACCAAGGAGAGCGTTTGGGTAAGACGGTTACCGGGTTCCGCGACCGATATTTGACCGCAGGGCAGCGGGATAAAGCCAATCCGCATGTTGTATACGACTGGAAGGCAAAGCCGGAAGCAGAGGATAACGTGTACTCCAAAATTTCGGATATCGCGGTGAGCATGAAGGCAGAGGATTGGCTGGACATGCCAGACCGGATTGACCGCACGGTTCCCGTGAAGTTGAACGATAAAGCCCGGGAGCAGTACAAGCAGCTAGAACGCGATCTGCTGCTGCCTTTCATGGATGCGGATGTTGTTGCGAATACGGCTGCCGTTCTGAGTAATAAACTTTTGCAGATGGCGAATGGAGCGGTATACGACGAGATCAAAGGCGTTCGTGAGATTCACGAATCCAAGCTAGATGCCTTAGAGGACGTGATCGAGGCAGCAAACGGGCATCCGGTTCTTGTATTCTACGCCTACAAGCATGATCTGGAACGTATCCAGAAACGTTTCCCGCAGGCTCACAGTCTTGGTAAAGGAGCTGAGGGCGTGAAGGATATCGAGAACTGGAATGCCGGGAAAATACGGCTTCTGGCGGCTCATCCGGCTTCTGCTGGACACGGGCTTAACCTTCAGGACGGGGGGAACATCATCGTCTGGTACGGGCTGACATGGAGCCTTGAACTTTACCAGCAGGCTAACGCCCGGCTGCACCGCCAGGGACAGCAGCGCAGTGTGATCATTCACCATCTGGTGACCGAGGGCACGATGGACGAGGATGTCATGGCAGCGCTGAAGGGAAAGGCAGTAGGACAGGACGCCTTGATGGTCGCAGTCAAGGCTCGAATAGAAAGGGTGAAATTATGAACGATCCAGTGAATCATCCGCAGCATTACACTGCGGGGAACATAGAGTGCATCGATGGTATCGAATCGGCGATTGAGGGGTTGCCGCCAGATGAAGCGTATTGCATAGGCACAGCGATTAAATATCTTTGGCGCTGGAAGCGTAAAGGTGGCGTCGAGGACTTACGTAAAGCTCAATGGTTTATAAATCGTGTAATTGCGAAGGAGGACAATCATGAGCAGCGTGACGTGGATTGAAGATCTGATCAGGCAATATGCTTCCGAGACGCATGTCCTGGAACGCTACCGCGATTCGCTGGACGTGGCCGATCCGGCAGCGGCAGAGGAGGCTGACGTTGTCTCTGGCATGCTGGCCGATATGCGATACGCCTTGTCTTGGATGAAACGGGGACGTCGCCCAGGGAGCCGTCGAGGGGCCGAGCGGACTGACGTGTATCGGCAGCGCGAGTTGTTCATAAAGCTATCCGGCACGAAGATGGGCAACGCCGAGCGCCTACAGATGGTTGAGGCACTTCTTGCATTGAGCGACCGGGAGCGAACATGTTTTCTGCTTCACATGGCGCAGGGCTTGACTTTGCAGGAGATTTCACATAAGCTTGGGATATCAAGAGCTTCGGTTCAGGACTATGTGAACCGGGCAAAATGCAAGATTAAGCAAGATTTTTAGCAGGCTTGCCCTACGTATTGCCCTACAACGAGCCATACAACATGCAGTGCTATAAGTCTGTCTATATACAAGAGTCGCTTTCGAGCGGCTCTTTTTTGCGTTCAAAATCAAATTCCAAGGAGACGATCCAGATGGCACATATGGCAAATCCGCAAATCGAGAACAATTTCAGTTACCATGCCCCGAAGGAAGGCCAGCCGGAAAAGTACGAAACGATCCGCAGTAAGGCGAAGGAACTGGCGTATTTGATCGATCAGGAGTGTCCGAAGAGCCGCGAGGCCTCAGTGGCCATGACAAAGCTGGAAGAGGCTGTGTTCTGGGCTAATGCTTCTGTAGCGAGGAATTAGAAAATCAAAGAATCCGGAGCTTTCACGGCTCCCATGCAAAACAACTTAACCCGCGGGGGTGGTGAACGTGTAAATGACTGAAACATCCAAGCTCGCCGAGCAGGATTACCAGGCCGGCATGAAATATAAGGCGATTGCTGAAAAATACGGCGTTTCCCTCAATACGGTCAAGAGCTGGAAGCAGCGTCACGGTTGGGATCGAAAAAAGGGCGCACACAAACCGAAAGGGGCGCACACCAATAAAGGCGGTGCGCCTCCGGGCAACCGGAATGCAGTCGGCAATAATGGCGGAGCCCCGAAGCGTAATAAGAATGCCGAGAAGCACGGCCTGTTCAGCAAGTATCTTCCGGCGGAATCGTTGGAGATCATGGAGCAGCTGCAGACCAAGTCGCCGATCGACATTGTTTGGGACAACATCATGTTCCAGTACGCGGCGATTATTCGGGCGCAGCAGATCATGTACGTCCATGATCGGGATGACAAGACCATTGAGCGTATCGAGTATAAGGACGGGAATGTTATCGGTGAGAAATGGGAAGTGCAGCAGGCCTGGGACAAGCAGGCGACCTTCCTCCAGGCACAGAGCCGCGCTATGGGCACACTGGAAAGTCTCATCCGTCGTTATGATGAGCTGTTGAAGTCCGATCTGGCCACGGAGGAGCAGCGGGCCCGCATTGAGCTGATTCGCTCCAAGATTCCGAATCAGGGCGGCACGGATCCTAATGAGCAGATCACCGCACTTGCCGATTTGATAAACAAGCCGGTTCCGGAACGGGTGATTGACGATGATTGAGTATGCGCCGCTAACGGGCAAGCAGGCTGACTACATCCGCCGCTGCACAGATTCTTGGCTGAACGTCGCAGAGGGCGGCAAGCGGGCAGGCAAGAACATTATCAACCTAATCGCCTATGCGATGATCTTGGAGGTTCACCCGGACAAGTTGCACCTGGTTGCTGGCGTTTCCCTAGCAGCCGCCAAGATGAACGTCATTGACTCCAACGGATACGGCCTACAATGGCTGTTTGCGGGCCGATGCCGTGAGGGAGAATACAAGAACCGGGACGCGCTGTTCATCCAGACCAAGACCGGCGAGAAGATCGTCATCATTGCCGGCGGCGGGAAGGCGAACGACGCGGCTCGGATCAAGGGTAACTCATACGGTACGGTATATATCACCGAGGTGAACGAGTGTCATCAATCCTTCGTACAGGAGGTATTCGACCGGACACTGGCAAGCTCGAAGCGGCAGCTGTTCTTCGACTTGAACCCGAAGCCGCCGGCGCACTGGTTCTATCGGGACGTGTTGGATTACCAGGACCTGCTGAAAGAGCGCGGGGAGAACCCGGGTTACAATTACGAGCACTTCACGCTGTTTGACAATATGAGCATTCCAGATGATCGGCTCAAGACCGTACTGGCCACGTACGACAAGACGAGCCTCTGGTACATGGCCGACATCAAGGGTAAGCGGACAGCGGCGACAGGGCGGATATATACCGGCTATACGGTCAAGGACGTGCTGATCAGCCGGAAGGACATTGAGGACGAGAAGTTCATTGAGTTCTCGGTTGGCATAGACGTCGGCGGCACGGACGCCACGGTGGCCACGCTGACGGGCTTCACGGTCCGCTACGGTAAAGTCATGCTGCTGGACGGCTATTATCATAAGCAAGGCAAGGAGACCGGATACACGCATGACCGGTATGCCAAGGAGATTGTCGATAAGATCGAGGAGTGGTCCAAAACGTACCGCTCCTTTTTGCTGTCCGCTCGCATCTTCGCCGAGTCAGCTGATAAGTTGTTCCGCCAGGCGCTGGCCAACGAGCTGAAGCGCCGCGGCTTCAACATCACGGTCACGCCGTCTTACAAGAAGGAAGGCATCATCGACCGGATACGGCTGACGAACATCCTGATCAACCAGGGCCGCTACAAGGTTATGGGCCATCTAAAGCCCTGGATCGAGGCGCTGGAGAATGCGACCTGGGACGAGGAGGAACGGCAGAAAGGTGAGTGGGCGCGGACCGATGACGGCAGCTACCCGGTAGACTGCCTGGACAGCTCCGAATATGCGGTGCAGCCGTTCAAGCCGAGACTGGAGGTGTAGAAAGTGGGGTGGTTCAAGAATATGGTTATAAAAATGCTGAGGATCACGCCGGCGCCGGTCAGCCAGGTCATCACGATCCAAGAGCCGTACAGCTACCAGGCGAACGTGCTGCGTAACCGGCTATGGTATCGCGGCGATCCGTCGGAGCTGGACCAGTTTTACAAGCAGACCAAATACGATGCCGTGAGCCGCTCCCGCTTCTGGGCGGCCGTTCCGACAGCGGGCCTCGGCATTCGGAAGATCCATTCTGGGTTGCCGGCCATGGTCGCGGACCGTCTGGCGGATATCGTTATTGCGGATATGGACAACATCTCGCTGAAGATGCAGAACGAGACGGACCTGTGGGAGGAGATCAGCGAGGACAACGACTTCCCGGAGCTTCTGGGCGGTTCCATCACGGAGACGCTGACGACCGGAGACGGGGCGTTTAAGGTAACAGTGGACCCGCTGGTGAGCGAATATCCGCTGATTGAGTTTTATAGCGGTGACCAGGTCGAATACAAGCGGATGCGGGGCCGACTTCAGGAAGTCCTTTTCTTTACGGATTACACCGTGAACAGCAAGGATTATCGGCTGGTGGAGACGTTCGGGCGAGGCTATATCCGCAATAAACTGCTGGACGCCTATGGCAAAGAGGTGCCGCTGTCTCTGGTGCCGGAGATTGCGGATCTTCAGGACGTGGAGTATGACGGCGACTTTCTGATGGCCGTTCCGCTGATGATCTTTAAGAGTAGCAAATGGCCCGGGCGCGGCAAGTCCATATTCGACAGCAAGGCAGATTCCTTCGACGCCCTAGACGAGGTTATCAGCCAGTGGGTGGATGCAATCCGAGCAGGAAGGGTTCAGAAGTACATTCCGGAGGATCTGATTCCGAAGAATCCGGAGACTGGAGAGCTGACAAGGCCCAATCCGTTTGATAATCAGTTTATCCAGATGGGTAGCAGCCTGGCCGAGGATGCGAAGGGTCAAATCGACATGGTACAGCCGCAGATAGCCTACGAGGCGTTTGTGGCCAGCTACAGTAGCACTTTGGATATGTGCCTTCAAGGCATCGTGTCACCCAGCACATTGGGAATCGATCTCAAAAAGACCGATAATGCCGAAGCGCAGCGCGAGAAGGAGAAGGCCACACTGTACACTCGCAGCAAGATCGTAGATCGGTTGAATGAGGTCATTCCGGAGTTAGTAGACACAGTTATGAAGGTCTATGACACGCTCCAAGGACGAAGACCCGCCGAGTACGAGGCTAGTGTGACCTTCGGGGAGTACGCCAGCCCATCTTTTGATGCCGTGGTGGAGACTGTCGGCAAGGCTCGAACCTTTGGTGTTATGTCCATTGAGCGTGCCGTGGAGGAGCTCTACGGTGATACCTGGACCGCGGAGGAAAAGGCGGAAGAGGTAGCGAGGCTGAAGGAGGAGCAGGTAGGGCCGACTATTGATGATCCTGAACTGCGACGGGACGCTGATCCGAACGAAGATGGTGCCGAATGAGGAAAAAATATGACATCCGCCGCATCTTTGCGCAGATGGAAATCGACCTGATAGCTTCCATGAAGCGTAACCTGACCAGGCATGAGAATGAGCAGAAGAAAGAGGGCTTTGAGTGGCCACAATGGCAGCAGAAGAAGCTGGAAGACTTGGCCAGGTATAAGAAAGAGGCCCGGAAGATCGTTCGTAAGGCTGAACCAGTGATCGAAGAGGCGGTAGAACAGGAAGTTAAAGGCGGATTTCTTGCGGGAATCAAGAATTTTGGCAAACGGCTGCTGGGCAAACTGATTCCGCGCATGCTGGACATAGACGGTATATCTGATGATAATTTCTTCCGACTCAACGAAGGCCGTGTAAATGCTCTAGTGAGTGCGGCTCAGGGTGAGCTGAGAGCTGCCAACGCTGCTGTACTTCGGCAGGCAGACGATGTGTTCCGGCAGACGATTTTCAAGTCTCAGCTCTACTTGAACAGCGGTGCAAGTTCACTTGGCCAAGCGATTGACATGGCTACGGGAGAGTTCCTGGATAAGGGATTCGATTCCATCCAGTTTGCCGGCGGCCGCCGAATGAACATTGCTTCTTATGCTGAAATGGCGCTGCGTACATCCTCACAGCGGGCTGTGTTCGAAGGAGAAGGAGCTAAACGCCGGGCAACTGGCATCCATACCGTTGTCATATCGGCACACAATAACTGCTCTGAGCTGTGTCTTCCCTGGCAAGGCAAGGTATACATTGATGATGTGTATAGTGGCGGCGTAGCCGGCGAAGGCCCCTATCCTCTGCTCAGTTCTGCAATGCGCGCAGGTTTGTTCCATCCAAACTGCCGGCACAACATGAGCACTTTCGTTCCTGGTCAGAGCCGTTTACCACAGCCGGTGGACGACGACGAGGCCTTGGCCAACTTCAAGGATGAACAGAAGCAGAGGTACATGGAGCGGCAGATCCGCAGGTATAAACGCCGCGCAGCGGGTAATGTGGATCCGATCAATCAGGCAAAGGCAGAGGCCAAGGTCAAAGAGTGGCAGAAGCGGCTTCGTGAGCACGTCAAGACCCATGAGAATCTGCGGCGAGATTACAGCCGTGAGAAAGTACAGATACCACCTAAATAACCTGGGCCCCTGCTGAGACTGCTGGGGCCTATTGCTCATGGGCTGGAGCATAACAGCCCCACTCCCAGAGCTGGAGAGCAGCTATATAAATCTATGGAGGATGATGATAAATGGAATGGTTGAAAGAGTTGTTGAAGAAAGCCGGATTTGATGAGTCCAAGATTGACGCGCTGGTGGGGGATGTGGGCAAAGAGCTGCCGAAGCACTTTGTGCCGAAGAGTCAGTATAACGATCTGACCGAAACCAAGAAGAAGCTGGAGAAGGATATCACGGATCGGGATGCGCAACTGGACACACTCAGCAAGGCTGCCGGTGCTTCCGAGGAATTGAAGAAGCAAATTGAGACGCTTCAGGGCGAGAACAAGACTGCCAAGGAACAATACGAGGCGAGCCTGAAGGACATGACGCTGACCAACGCTATTAAGGCTGCACTGAATGGCAAAGTCCACAATGAGGCGATAGTCACTGGACTGATCGACAAGACAAAGCTGGTTGTCGATGGGGATAAGGTTGTCGGTCTGGATGAGCAGCTTACTGGACTCAAGACATCTGACGCTTACCTGTTCAAACCAGAAGGTGGAGGGAATGGCGGTCAAGGCGGTTTCCGTGTTGGCGGAGGCGGCGGTGGCGGGCAAGGGACAGCAACAAATGAACAATTAGCAAGTATTTTCGGTAATACACCTCAAAAATAAGGAGAGATGATTCATGCCTTACAATTACGTAGACAGTTTCCTCACGGAACTGCAGCAAAAATATTTTCGGGAGCTTACATCTTCTGGACTGACTACCCAAAACGCCATTTTTATCGGCACAAAAACGATAAAAATTCCGCGCCTGGATGTTGGTGGCTATAAGGATCACAGCCGCGCAGGTGGATGGAATCGCCAGGCAATCAGCAACGACTTTGAAACCAAGGTGCTGACTTTTGACCGTGACGTAGAATTTTATGTTGATGCTATGGATGTGGACGAAACCAACCAGATTGTTTCGGCCGCCAATACCACCAACGTATTTGAGACAGAGCAGGCGATTCCGGAGCTCGATAAATATCGGTATAGCAAAATCTATTCCGATTATGTGGCGCTTGGTAAAGTTCCGAACACTACTGCGCTTACCATTGCCAATGCCCTGCAAATCTTTGACCAACTCATGCAGAATATGGATGAAGCTGAGATCCCTCAGGATGGTCGTATCTTGTATGTAACTCCTACGGTGCATACGCTGCTCAAACAGGCTGAGAATATGCAGCGCTATATTTCAGTTACAGCCAATAACGGCGAGATTAACCGCTCCGTCCGCAGCTTGGATGATGTTACCCTGGTCAAAGTGCCTTCTAGTCGTATGAAGACTGTTTTCGACTTCACAAATGGCGCGGTTCCAGGCGTAGGCGCGAAACAGATCAACATGATTCTGATTCATCCGCACTGCGTGCTGGCTCCGATCAAACACAGCGCAATTTATCTGTGGGAGCCAGGCAGCCACACCGGTGGAGACGGATATTTGTATCAAAACCGTCGATATACTGACTTGTTTGTGATTGAGCGCAAGGCGGATGCTATTCAGCTCAGCGTACAAGCCTAATATAAATGGCCATTGGCCAAATGAGAGGAGACCGACTATATGTTATTTGCAGTAAAAGGTAACAAACAATTGCGCATCGATGACGCGGAGCGTGATACGTACTTGAAGATGGGGTATGACATTGCTGAGCAAGAAGGTGACGATCTGAAGGTCGTGGATAACGCTCCGAGTAAGACGGTATCCTTCACCGAATATCAAAAGCTTGCCCAGGAGAATGCTGATCTGAAGAAGCAGATCGCGGCTTCCGGATCCGGTACTCCGGAGGCTTTGGCAGGGCTGCAGGACCAACTTGCCGATGCTCAGAAAGAGATTGAGACGCTGAAGGTTCAACTGGCCGACGCCAAGAAACCAGCTAAAGCTGACAAGTAGGTGATCCTATGTCGTATGCCACAGTAGCGGAATACCTCCAGTACGGAGCAGGGGGCATTCCAGAGGATAATCTGCCGGCGCTGCTCGAGCGGGCCAGCGATCAGATTGATCTGCTAACCTATAACCGGATTGCAGCGCACGGCATCACCAGACTTACACCATTTCAGAGGGACCGGGTAATTAAAGCAGTCTGCCAACAGGCGGACTTCCTTTTTACTTACGGGGACTACATCAACAGCCCGTTGACAGGCTATTCAGCAGGCAGTGTGTCGGTATCATTTAAGGCCGTTGCCGGTGCTGGCGGCATACAGACTACGGAGAGTGTTTCCAGTCTTCTGGCGCTTACAGGTCTGACGACAAGGAGGCTGATCTGATGTTTGGTAAACTGCCTTTCCCGAAGTGGATTTTAAACACGCCCATACAGGTTTTAAGAACGCAAACCAGCGAAGACGGTGAGCCCGTGGAAGAGTTAATCTTCTCCGGGCTTTGTTCTTATGAAGAGAAGATGAGGCAGAAGCTGGACAAGGAGAGGCGCCTGGTGACGCTATCCGGTAAGGTGATTATCCAGGGGGATATCCTTCCTGGACAGCTGATCGAGGGCCTTGTGCGAATTGGTGGGGCCGAGCGTTCTATATTCAGCGCTTCACGGCCGCAGAATCCGGATGGCAGCGTGTTTTCAACGGAACTGGAGCTGATGTAAATGGTCAAAGTGAGAACAACAATGAATTCAAGAGCCATGAACCGACTCCGTACGGCTCCTGAGAAAGCACTGATTCAAGTCGTAGAAGGCGCCAAGGACAGCATCTTGGCGGATATCATGTCAGCCGAGGTCGTCCCTAAACAGACCGGTGAGCTGGAGCGTAGTGCGACCATTGACGCTTCTAAGTCCAAACGGGGCAAGGTGACAATCACCTACGATACGCCTTATGCACGCCGTCTCTATTGGCATCCGGAATATACCTTCCGACGCGACAAGAACCGGCATGCGCAAGGAGAGTGGCTGCGAGCATGGGCTGAGGGAAAGAAGACCCGGGGAGTAACCCAGGCCTTTAAAACCTTGCTCAAGAAGCTGGCAGGAGGTTTCATACGATGATGACTCTGGCGCAAGTGCGTGACTGGCTCAAGACTCGAGTCGATTGCCCTGCCTGGTATATCGGTAAAGCCGACACCAGCAAAGAGCAGTGCATCAGCCTGTACAACCTGAATTCTGGATCACCGATTATTGCTATAGGAGGCTTGGCAAACACAAGCTATGCAGCCAAGGCGGTGTCCATCCTGGTGCATTGGACAAAGAATGCAGATACAGCGGAGCAGAAGGCCCAGGAGGTCTATGCTGCGCTATTTGGGCAGGCAGGGGTCATTGCAGGTAAGAGAGTGATCAATTTTCAGATGCGGATCACAGAGCCTGTCAGCGTGGGTACTGATGATGCCGGGATATTCGAATATGTGATTGAGACAACGATTTATTACGAAAGGTAGGGGATTGCTTTGGAAACAGGTGTTTTTCCGGTTCACAATAATATTTTTAAAGTCGGCTCCTTAGGCAGAGCTTCAACAGCTGCTGAAATGATCGAGATTAAGGATCTGGAGAACTTCTCTATCTCCATTGATGGCAATACGGAAGAGTGGTCTCCGATGGATCAGGGCGGCTGGACCCGCCGGGCAGTAACCGGTAAGGGGATGACGATTAGCTTCACGGGTAAGCGGCACTACGGGGATCCTGGTAATGATTATATCGCTGGCCTGATGATCGGTACTGGCCAGGAAGTCGAAACCAAATTCGAGTGGACGCTGCCGAGCGGTGCAAAGCTGACTATGGACTGTGTAATCAACTTGACAGCTCCTGCAGGCGGCGATTCTACAAATATTGATGCTTTGGAATTTGAACTTTTATCTGATGGCAAGCCGACTTTTACGCCGGCGCCAGTCACACCTTAAGGAGGGCTAATTAATGGCTGCACACAATATTAAACTCACGGGGAAATTTAGCACGGAGAAACCGACTATCGAGATCGGTGACAAGAAATACCCGATCGATGACAGCGTGGAGAGTGTCCTGGCATTCCAGGAGGCCGCGACCTCAGGTTTCGAGGGCATGCTGAACGCACTGAAAGGTGCGCTGGGCGATGAGGCTTACGAAGAGTTGAACATTCCTAAGATGGCCTTTGGTAACCTGCAGATTTTATCAACAGGGATCCTGGCCGCTCAGTCCAATATCAACTATGAAGAGGCAGCTGCCCGATTTCGCCGGTCAGCCGAACAAGGCTGATATCTGGTATGACCTGAATGATGATTGGCCGCTGATTGAAGCCAGCCTGGCGAAACAGTATAGCATCCGGATCCGGCAGCACGGTGATATGCCGTGGGAAGAGTTTTGCTCCCTTGTCGCCGGGCTTATGCCGGATACACCGCTGGGTAGCATTGTCGCGATAAGAGCTGAGAAGGACCGAAAGGTCATTAAAGGATTCAGCTCTGAACAACGGCGGATACACAGGGAGTGGCGACAACGGCAGGCAGACAGTAAGCTTGCTAGTCCGGAAACGCTGGAGCAGGCCGCGAAGAGCTTGGAAGCTGAATTAGCCCGCATGTTCGGAGGAGGTGGCGCTACGTGGCAGGAAGCAGTGCAGGACGAATAGATTTAGATCTTGAGCTTAATTACGGAGCCTTCCAGCGCCAACTCAACGGCATCGCGAATACGGCTAACGGCATGGTAGGGAGTGCATTCAAAGGTCTCGGAGGGATTATCGCCGGGGCCTTTGCTATTAAGGGACTGGTGGATTTTGGCCGTGAGGCGATTAACCTCGCGTCTGATCTGCAGGAAGTCCAGAATGTAGTGGACGTTACGTTCGGCGCGATGGCACAGGACATCAATAACTGGTCCAGCAGCCTGATAGAAAGTTTTGGACTATCCGAGTTGTCTGGAAAGAAGTATGCCTCCACCATGGGGGCGTTGCTTAAAAGTTCCGGCTTGACCGGGATACAAATGGAGGGCATGTCCAAAAGGCTCACGGAGCTGTCAGCGGACATGGCCTCTTTTTATAATTTAAGCAATCAAATGTCTTTTGAGAAGGTCTTTTCTGGAATGACCGGAGAGACAGAGCCACTGAAACAACTCGGTATTAACATGTCTGTAGCGAATATGGAAGCCTTTGCTCTCTCACAGGGTATCGATAAGGCCTGGCTATCCATGACACAGGCAGAGCAGACCATGCTTCGGTACAATTACCTGATGCAAGTCACGGCTGATGCTCAGGGCGACTTTGCCCGGACGTCGAACAGCTGGGCCAATCAGGTTAAGGTCATGGGTGAGCAGTGGAAGATATTCCAGGGTACGATGGGCGCGGGCTTCATAAATATTCTGACCCCGGTTGTGCGAGGGCTGAACTGGCTTATTGCGAAGCTGCAGATCGCGGCAGCTTATTTCAAAGCCTTCACGGAGCTGATCTTCGGTAATGCGATGGGCGGCGGGGCTACTGAAGCGACTGGGGCTATTAGCGGCGTAGGTGACGCAGCAGCCGGCGCTGGCGGCTCTCTGGGTGATATGGGAGAGGCGGCAACGGTTGCCGGGAAAAAGACCAAGAAGGCCGGCAAGGACGTCAAGGGAAGTTTAGCTGGTTTTGACCAGTTGAATACCTTGGCGAAGTCTGCAGCGGATGCAGCAAGTGACGCTGGAGACGCAGCTGGCGGACTCACTGGTCTCGGAGCAGGACTTGGCGGAGGCTTCGGAGATCTGGATCTTGGCACGCCGGATATCAACGTGGATCCAGTGAAAGAAAAGGTTCAGGGTTTCGTAGCAGACATGAAGCGGGCATTTGGTTCCTTGTCACAAATCAGCTTAGATCCCTTGCGGAAGTCCCTGAAGGGGCTGTGGGATGCAGTTAACCCCTTTGCCAAGAATGTCGGACAGGGACTCAAGTGGTTCTATATCAATGTCCTGGTCCCGTTGTCAAAGTGGACTGTAGAAAAGGCGCTGCCGGCATTCCTGGATGTTCTGGCAGGTGGTATTCGCGTAGTAAACAGTGTCGTTGATGCGTTTAAGCCTGCTGCGGTATGGCTATGGGATAACTTCCTGCAGCCGGTAGCCTCCTGGACAGGTGGCATAATCGTTGATGGCCTACGCTCACTCGCGGCAGGTCTGAATTCAATATCAAGCTGGATTGATCAGAACCAAGACACCTTCCTAAAGGGGGCCCTGCTGATCGGAGGCTTCTTTGCCGCGTTTCAGGTAGCCGGCATTATTGTAGAGTTAGTGCCGTTCTTGGTTTTGTTGGGGGAATTCATTTCTTCTGGAGCCCTGCTGGCCGTAACTTTAGAAGGATTAGCGGCAGCCTTCGGCGCCATATTCAGTCCGGTGAACCTTATCGCTGCTCTCATCGCTTTACTGGTCTATAGCTTTGTGGACCTCTACCAAGAGAGCGAGACGTTCCGTGCAGCCATTGCGGAGCTCGGTGATACGTGGAAACAGGCGCTGGAACCATTGGCGACTTTCGTTTCTACTGTGCTGACGGATGCTTGGAAGCAGATCCTGCAGCCGGCAATTAATTTCTTTCTGAAGACGCTCCTGCCGCAACTTATTTCTGTGTTCAAACAGCTCTGGCAGCAGGTGCTGGTACCTTTGGCAAATTATATCGGGATGGTATTGAAACCTGTAATTATGATCCTCACAGACGTGCTGACGTCTCTGTGGAAGAATGTTGTGCTGCCGCTGGCCAAAGCGATAGGCAGCGTTCTGGCAGAGGCCTGGAAGGCGATTTATGAAATCATGAGTAAGACGGTCATCCCGGTGGTCGGAAAGATCATCGATGTGCTGACCTGGTTGTGGAAGAATGTGCTCAATCCGGTTATTAACGTTCTCTGGGATAGCGTGAAGCCAGCGTTCGAAACGGTGTTCAATGGCATTAAAACCGTGATAGACGGCCTGAAAACGACACTGACAGGAATCCTTCGTTTTATCACAGGGGTTTTCACCGGTGATTGGCAGAAGGCCTGGGATGGCGTCAAGATGATCTTCAAGGGCGTCTTTGACTCGCTCTATGGCATCGTGAAAACGCCTCTGAATCTGATCATTGATGCGATCAACAAGGTCATTTCCGGCCTGAACAGCATCGACATTGATCTGCCGGATTGGATGGGAGGGCAATCCTTTGGAATCAGCATCCCGAAAATCCCGCGCCTGGCCAAAGGCGGCCTGGCTTATGGACCGACGCTGGCAATGGTCGGTGATAACCGGGGAGCTGCGGCCGATCCGGAAGTTATCTCGCCGCTGTCCAAGCTGCAGGACATCATGGGCGGAAGTAATCAGGCCGTGGTCGAGGTGCTGTTGCAGATTCTCGAAGCGCTGCGCAGCGGTAATCAGACGGCCATATTCAAGCTCGGAGAGACGGAGTTTGGCCGAGCAGCGATAAAGGCAATTAACAATACGCAGCGGCAGGCGGGGCGGACGCTGTTGGACGTATAGGAGGAATGATTCATGCAACTGAAAATTAACGGGAAAGAGATCGCCGCCTATCCGTCCAACTTCAGCGTTACGCCGCTGGATCTGGACGACGGAGACGCCACGGTCCGGACAGCAGACGGTACGCTGAATCGGGACCGGGTGGCTGTCAAACGGCAGATCGACATGACTTTTGGTGTACTGACCTGGGCGGAGATATCGTCGGTGCTTAAGGCAATGAGCGGCGTGTTCTTCGATTTCTACTATCCGGACCCGATGACTGGAAAATATGAAACAAAATCCATGTATGTCGGTAACCGACCGTCTCCCGCCGCGGTTAGCAAGAATGGCCAAATCCTATGGAACGGCCTTAAGGTCACACTGACGGAGCGCTGATATGCAAGCCATATCACCGATCTATGAAGAATACCTACGGCGCTTCGACCGGGAATTTGTTGTTAAGGCACTCATCGGGAGCGAGGAGCATGACCGCAGCAAAATCGTTGACCTGACCATTGAGAACAGTCTGACGCTCTCAGACGGCTTTGAGATTGGGAACGCAATCCCGGGGAAAATGACCATCCGGCTGCGGGGTCTCCCCGAGCTGCCGGCCAATGAGCGCATTGTCCCCTACATCGCTGTTTCCCTAGCTCGCATGACCTGGGCTGAGGCAACAATCGCCTGGCAGGACGATCCGCTGCCGTGGGAGGGCGGGAATTCGGAATGGCTGCCATTTGGCGAGTTTTTTGTCGATAGCCGGGAAAAGGTCAACAACGTATGGGTTTACACCTGCTACGATAAGCTGGTTATGGCCGATGTGCCATACGTATCTTCGCTGACCTACCCGGCAACCCAGCAGGCTGTTTTTGCAGAGATATGCGGCTTGCTGAGCTTCACAGTTGACTCCAGCGTCGTTATTAATCCGGCTTATACGGTGCCGATCGCACAGGCTGGCTTAAGCTGCCGTCAGGTGCTAGGGTACATCGCGGGGGCGAACTGCGGATCATTCTTCATCGGTAAAGACGGTTTACTCAAGATGAAGCGTTTCGTGCCGGATGATGAGCCTGTCTTTAATATGGGCTTGTCCGATTACATCCGGGCGAAGCAGACCAACCCGGTCAAGTCCTATAGCCGCGTCGTGGTCACCTATGATACCGAGGATGATATGGTCTACGAATCAGGCTCCGGCGACGAGAACCATACGCTGTATCTGGAGAACCCGTTGGCAACGCAGGCCATAGCAGACGCACTGTGCGTCTCGCTGAGCGGTATCTCCTACCTCCCCCATGAGATGGACGCTCGGGGCTTCCCACACTTGGAGACCGGTGACCGGATCGCCTTCGGGCTGTACGAGGGCAGTAGTTGGATGGAGGCTCTATTGCCGTGGATGGATGAGGACCTTCCATGGGACGGCGTCCGGCAGTATCGCTCTTATGTGCTGCACCAGACGCTGACATTCCGCGGCGGCCTGCAGCTGAAAGTCGAGGCACCGTCCGTGTCCGAGCAGCAGAGCGAGTTTGTCGTTGAAGGCACGCTATCTGCTCAGGTCAACAAGCTGGACAAGACAGCGGTCAAAGAGGCCAAGCGTTATTATGGCGTGACCGTAACCCGGACTGAGGGGCTGACCGTTCAGACGGACGCAGGGGCAAAGTCGGTGCTAAACGCCGATGAGCTCAGCTTCTATACGGACGACGGGGACCGGGCGCTGTGGTTTGACCTCATTAGCCGGCGGTTCAAGTTCAGCGGCACACTGGAGGCCGTGGACGGTATATTCTCCGGCGATCTGTCGGCGGCAGGAGGGACCTTCACTGGGGACGTAACGGGCGGCCGGTTCATCGGCGGCGAGATCGCCATTGGTAGCGGAGACGACATCTTCAAGGCCAACAGCTGGGGAATCTGGCTTGGGGATTCGACTTATGCTGATGCGCCGTTCAAGGTGGATATGGCAGGGCATATGGATGCCGTTGACGCGAAATTTCAAGGGGAAATCAACGCTTCAACGATCAACGGGGCGAATATTAACGGCGGGACAGTTACAGGTGCTCTCATACAAACGTCAGAAGCTGGTATTTATCCATGGGCGGCCATGAGCAGCACGGATAAAACATTCTCCGTTGCCGCTTCATCATCAAGTCGCGTCGAGATAACTTCCTTCGGCTATCCGAGCGCATCCCTTGGAATAAACTTTATCAACGGCAGCCAAACATCCGTAATTTCTGGAAACTCTGGACTGTATTTATACGGCGACGATACCATCACAATGGAGGCTATGAATATTTTCATTCGCGGCTATAACGGCGCCTATGTTTCTCGTTGGAGTGAGCTTCGAAGCGAAGAAACAGGAGTCTCCATGCAGGAAGAACTTAATAACTTGGATTCATCAATGGATTATCTTGCATCAAACCTAACGTTTGACCCATCGACCAGAAACTTGAAGCTTTGGAGCAGAGGCGGCTTTCTGTTGGCACAGGTGAATATACCAGACGCGACATAAATAGTTGAAACTTTCCCCGGATTATGACGATAATACTATTTAGTTAGGAATTATTGCCAAGGGGGCTTTGCAATGAAGAAGTTTATCATGGGTGTAATTGTCGGAGCGTTGCTATTCAGCGGCGTTACTGTATTCGCTGATTCTGCTAGTCTGGTGGGGAAAATGGTAAAAATACAAGGCTTGATGTCTATCGAAAAGAGTGGCAATAAGATCGCTGACGCTTATGTCATAAATGGGGCAGCTTACGCTCCTGTCCGGGCTGTTTCTCAGGCTTCAGGCTCATCTTTGAGTGTAGAGGGGAAGAAAATCATTATGAATGAATCCACCACTGATGATGAAAAGGCCGTTCAATTAAGTGCTGTGCAGTTTAAAAGGACGCAGTTACTTAAAAAAATCACAGCCGCTGAAGGCGGGGTAAAGGTGTACGAGACCAAGTACATTCCCAGCGCTCAAGAAAAATACGATACCGCCAAGGGAACCCAATATGAGCAGCAAGCTAAAGAATGGCTCGACGCCAGAAAGTCTGAATATGAACAGCGCAAAGCCGAGCTCGCCGATCTCCAACAGCAGCTCACGGACATCGACGCACAGATCGCCGCGCTTCAACAATAAATTAAATCTCGCATCCAAAGGTCTCGCCAATCTGGCGGGGCTTTTTGTGTTGCGCAGATATGGAGGTGTTACGATTGGCCAACATCCAGCCGAAAATCATTGCAGAGATTGACCCGCGGAATCCGGTTCCTGAGATATGTGCCGTTATCATGGCTGTGGTCCCGTACCATCCCGCGCAGGAAGAAGCTATCCTGCGCGGTGTGATCGAGGCGACGGAAAAGCGATTGAAGGCAATACAGCCAAAGAAAGGAGCTGAAGATGATGACAAACCGGTATCTGAACCTAGACGGAACACGACCGATTCGGGAGAATTGGGACGAGCTGAATGACGGATTCGACAATGTTCAGGTTGAAATAGACGCTGCAGTCACGGAGTCGGAGCGGATCGATACGGATCTGACTGGGCACAAAGGTTCGACGGCCGCTCATGCTGCCGAGCATATTACTTATGCCGGTTCGGTCGCCGGAGCCGCTAACATCGGGGCCGCTGTGGATAGCGTGCAGGAGCAGCTGAATACGGCCGTTGTGTCCGGCGACAGCAGCCCAGCAGCGGACCAGGCACGGGTCAGCTCGACTGGCACAACCTATGGCACTCTTAAGGATCGTCTGGACACGGAGCGCTCCGAGCTTGCTGCGCAGTTGGCGGATATTACGAATAACGCATATGTTTATATGAGCAATTACGCAGACGGTGATAACATAGAGGAAACTGCGTCCATCCAACAGGCTTTAAATGACGCGGTGGGTAGAACCTTGTATTGGAACAAACAAAAAGGTTCTAATTATTTAACTGGACAATTGACGCTTCCATCCAACATCAAAATCATTTTTGAACCAGGAACTAAAGTCAAAGCGGTTGACACACTTACGCAAGGTTTAAACGCTCAAGTTTTATTCCTCAGTACGGACACATCAAATATATTCATTGATGGTAACATGGCTGAATTGTATATGAATAAGTCCGTTTATACCACAGAGTGGAACCATGTCATTAAATTAAATGGGTGCACCAATGTTGAGATAAAAAATATCGTGGCTAAAGACAGTGGCGGCGATGGACTTTATGTTGGGAATGTAGGGTGCACGAAATCGTATTGTGAAAACATTCGGTTAGTTAATTGCATTTTCGATAACAACAGGAGAAATAACCTTTCCCTTATTTCAGTCGATAGTTTCTACGCTGAAAATTGCACCTTTTCCAACGCTAGTGGAACTTCGCCTCAATGCGGGGTAGATTTGGAACCCAACTTCGCAACGGATCGTCTGAAAAACGTAAGATTCAAAAATTGTAGAAGTATTAACAATGTAAAAGATGGGTTTCGCGCTCTGTTGTGGGCGCAGGATTCGACCAGTGAGTTTATTGATGTTTTGTTCGAAGGGTGCCGTTCCCTAGGCGACAACATCGGATTTTTCGTTACAAATGTAAAAGACAATACGAAAGGTATTGTCAAATTTAAAGATTGTATCGGAGAGTTAAATGAATACAACGCATTCAATTTGACTAATTGCAGCGCTACCGGCGTGAGGATTGAATCGGAGGGTTGTACCGGAGTTGATTCGAATGTTAGTAACAATAGCACGTTTAAATACTGTTCGTTTTTAATAACAGACGGACCAACAAACGCACCGTCCAGTATCGGAAATGCTAAGTTTACAAACTGCAAATCGATCGACAGGCGGGCAATACCAATGGTAAGTAAAGGGTTCGCCATCAATCCGAGTACATTAACGCCGTACGATATTGATTTTAATAACTGTGAATCAATCAATCATTACTCGTATCCTTTTGATTTTAGTAATACAGCGATTAGGTGTAGAGTGGTTAATGACAGAAAGTACACATTTGCCAAAACTGCAACAGGAACAGCGAGTCAACTTCAACACAACGGGCAAGTCATAACGAATGAGGGGGCGACAACTTCAATAAGACTAACCTTAACGGCCGCCAAGGAAGATACTGAAATCACCTTCAAAGTAAGAGCGGCATTTGATTTAAAAGTATACCCTATACCAACTGAACAATTATTAGTATTAACGAATGGGGTAGGAAAAGGTTTATCCAGCAATCAAATCGGCGCTTCGATAACATTCAGGGCAACAAAGTATTCCTCTTGGGAAATTATCAATATGATTGGCACCTGGGTAGAAGTTGTTTAATGAACGGCATAACTTAGGTATTTGGACGCCCTCGGAAAAGTATAAAAAGTCGTATAATTAATTTCCCCTTTTTGGTATTATTGTCCATGTTGGGTTAAAGGGGGATGTGGGATTGTTTGATTTTTTAATACTTTTCTTTGGAGGGGCTTTAAGTGAGAGTAAACCTGGTAAAGCATGAGAGTAGAGCTTCAACTTTATTTGATTTGATTAGATTTATGGTGGCCCTAATGGTTGTGGTATTTCATGGAGGGGTTGAATTAGTGCCTGGATACGAAGCGGTAATGGTTTTTTTTGTTTTAAGTGGTCTTTTTATATCCTCAAGTGTCGTTAAACAAATATCGGAAAACCGTTGGTCATGGAAGGTTTACCTTGTTAACAGGCTTTCACGACTTTGGGTTGTGCTAATACCTGCATTATTTTTAGCACTATTTTGGGCTAAATTGAGAATAGGTATATTCGGGAATGAAGAGAAATTTGTACGAGGATTAGGGTCAGATATCTTTTTAGGAAATATGTTTTTCTTACAGGGAATATTTACCCCTGTGTTCGCTCTAAATGGACCCTTATGGAGTTTAGCTTATGAGTTTTGGTATTATATTTTATTTCCTTGTATTGTTCATATTTTTTATGCTCCAAAAAAATCAACTAAGGCATTATATTTGGCTTTTGTTGTGCTACTTTTATTTTTTCTTGGTAAAGAAATTTTGATATATTTTCCAGTATGGCTGTTAGGCTCACTAGTAGTACTAATAAAACCTTTATTGATACTAAAAAAGCTTCATAGGAAACTGATTATTTTTGCAGCTGCTTTATTCACTTTCTTGTCAATAAACTTGTTATATATAATCTTTCAAACAAATCACGCATTGGACTCAGAGGTTCAGTTGTTCATTGATTATTTAGTAGCATTTTCATTTTCCGTTTTATGTTATGTTATTATGTCCTTGTATAACGATAACAGGGAGGATAAATCACTAAAAATTCCTCAGTTATGTAAGTACCTTGCGGGTTTTTCTTATACACTATACCTTACTCACTACCCTATTTTGCATTTTGTTCGAGACTATACTTTGTCACCCGACTTTGACCTTAATTTGAGTTCTTTGGTAAGTATGCTTGTGATAAATCCATTAATACTATTGACGGTAATACTTTACGCTTTATTGATTTCTCGATACACCGAAAAACATACAAATAAGGTAAGACAATTTGTACTAAAAAATTTAAAAAGAGAAAAATATCTTAAACAAGATGCTACTTTGTAGGACCATACTGCGCAGCAGAGGAGGTGATACTCCCGGTATGATCAAATTTAATAGCACATAGCTGACACGTCTCATGCAGGCGTGTTTTTATTTTGCCCTCGGATTGCCGGGGGCTAATTTTTAGACAGGGAGGATCATCATGGTCAATCAACTGCGTCATTTCTTTACTACAATTTTTACAGCAGCGGTAGGATCGGGGCCGCGGGAGATCGCCGTAGGCGGCAGCAGCGTGATAGCGGGCTTGCTGGCGATGGCCGCAGGCTGGCTTGGCGGATACGACAAGCCATTGCAGTTCCTCGTCGTGCTCATGCTGGCTGACTACGCAAGCGGGTTGGCCGGAGCGTTCAAGACCAAGACGGTATCATCGGACATTATGTTCTGGGGCGGCGTCCGCAAGGCGACCGTCCTTTTTGTTGTCGGCCTCGCCGCGCTGGTTGATGATTGGGTGCAGCCGGGCGCGCCAGTGTTCAGGGCGGCGGCGATCATGTTTTATATTGGACGCGAGGGGTTAAGCGTAGTCGAAAATTTTGGCGTGATCGGCGTGCCGCTGCCGGACAAGCTGCGGGATTACCTCCTGCAACTCAACCAGGACAAGGCCCGCAATAACCCGGCCAAGCCGGAACATCCGGACAACAAACCTGGCAATGACCAAAGCGCATAGGAGGTAATGAGGTGACATTAACACTTGAACAAGTAAAGAGTAAATCAGCCAAGCGGCTGTTGGGACTCGCGCCCGTCGTGCTGGCGGCGGCTTTGCTCTGGATAGAGCGGTGCTATACGCGGCGTGGTGTCGCGGTGATTATTACGCAAGGCTTGCGTACCTGCGCCGAGCAGGACGCGCTCTACGCCCTGGGGCGGACCGTGCCAGGTGACATTGTCACGAACGCCAGAGGCGGGGAGAGCAATCACAACTTTGGGTACGCTATCGACTTTGCACTACTGCTGGAGGATGGCCGAACCGTGTCCTGGGATACGCTCCGGGACGCGGATATAGACAGCCTGCCGGACTGGTCTGAAGCGATTGACGAAGCGGAGATTTGCGGATTCAAGTCCGGGGCCAAGTGGCGGACATTCAAGGACATGCCGCATCTTGAAATGACGTTCGGATTATCAACGGCAGATTTTCGAGCAGGCAAGCGGCCGATAGCGCCCCAGGTTAACGCCGTATTTTCGCAACTCACTAAACTTAAGGAGGCGGACGAATTGAGTGCAGAGGATAAGAAGCGTCTGGACACACTGGAGGCGGCCATAGCTGAGCTTGGCGAGAGCCGGGACGTGCTGAAGAAGTCGGTCCTGGAGCAAGGCAACACAATCGACAAGGTGGTGGACCGGGTGGCCGGGTTGGAGCGCCGCGCAGCGCTACCTACAGTTCCAGTGTGGGCAGACAAGGCCGTGAAAGCCGCGCATGACGCTGGGCTGATCGACATGCCAAACGGCGGCAGCGTGGACCTGTACCGGATTCTGACTGTGTTGTACCGTGCGGGGCTACTGGCCATAGACGAGGAGGATTAATTCATGGAAAACCAAAACCTGACTGACGTTCTGGCCTTTGCCAGTCTCATCGCCGTATTTGTGCTAGCCGCCGTACAGTTGGTCAAGAACACCGTCAACATCCCGAAGAACATCATCCCGCTGATCGGCGTTGTGATCGGCCTGGTGATCGGTTGGGCAGCTGCTCCGTTTACGGACCTTGGCCTGACGCTGCGGCTCTGGTCCGGAGCATTAGCCGGCCTGTCGGCTACGGGCCTGTTTGAGCTGGCGTTCAGCAAGCGGGACGGAACGACGAAAGAATAATCATTTACACTTATCAAAAAATGGTTTTTATATGTTAATTATTAGTTAAAATTACAAGTCATTCGTTCGACAGATATCGACAGATTATTTAAGAGGTAAATATTACAATACACATTAACGAACACGCTACTCCAATATTTGTATAGTCATAGCTATACAATCTTCCGGGGAGAGCCGACTGGCTCAGTGGAGTACCATTAATTCGTATAAGTCCTCCATTTGGCAATTTAGTGCATAGGCAACTGTAGCGGCTGCATCGTATGACATCATTTCTCGGTTATTCACCCAGTTAGATATCTGTTGCCGGGAATACCCTGTCCTACGAGACAATTCCGCTTGCGAGGTCTTTGCCCTTGCTAGTAAGTATCTCAGTCGGCATCTCCCACGGGAGATTTTAGCCACTTAGCGTTAGCTCCTTATGGAATGGAGATGGTAATAGACATTCAACTAAATTATAGCACGCTACAAGTTGATGAGACATAGCAATGGTTCGTCCTGGTCGACGAATCAAGACACCTGGAGGGGGAGAGCTGTGGATACACACGAAATAATATTTGATGTAACACCCGATAGAACCTATTTAGATATATTGGTGAAGGCTACTCTCGTTACTAAGGGGGCTGTGCTGCCAGCGAAAGCTAAAGTAATTACTCCAGAGCGAGTATTTGATTTAACAATAGTATAATAGTAAGAAGCCCGTTGAGCATTAAGTCAACGGGCTTCTTACTATTATACGTCTACTTCTTCCCATCCAGGCGGAAGTGGATCGTCCGGAGCCGGCTCCAAGTACTCCGGCTCGATACTGGCCAGAAGTGGTTCGCCGATGTCGATTAAGACAGTTCTGGTTCCTTTGGCCAAGACTCTGCCGGTGCGGCCGCCGTAACCGCTTGGGTGATTCTCTGCGATCAGGACGCGTTGGCCTGGCGTAATGTCGTTAATGTTCATTTATAACATCCCCTTTAATGGGGCAAAAATGGGGCAATAAAATCGTTTCGCCGTGGCAAAGATAGTCCGTTTTGGCCGCTCATATATTCTTTTTATTCTATATAATATGCGGTTTTTCAGCGATTCGGACTTACTGTCATATGCCAGAATCAGCCTTCCAAGCTGATAGCGTGGGTTCGATTCCCATCACCCGCTTACTGCGTCATAAAGACTTCTGCGCTGCAGAGGTCTTTTTTGTTATATCTATCCGCATCACTGTTGTTCTTATACGGCTTTAGATTTGCCGGGGGATTCTTGATTCGTTTCCTGGCGGGGAGCCGTTGTTACTTCAAGGGGAACTGCTTCTTCCGCGCTTCTCAGCTTCTTCAGAACGTCATACACACTCGTGATTTCCGTGGTGTCGATAATGATCTCTTTGCTGTCCGATGCTCCGGACACTTTAAAACGCCAACGTTTATTTTCCATGGGTTTTTGCTCCTCTTCAATGGATTTCTTTTGTAATTCCATCATAATGGGAGATACGAATCATGTATAATGAAGGGAAATGATGGAGGACATCACTGTGGCTGATAGCTAAAAAGAGGGGAGCGTGCTGGGATGGATATTGGCCTTCTGAAGGTTTTTATGGCGGTCGCCGAGGAAGGGAGCATTTCAAAAGCGGCTCAAACTCTTAACTATGTACAATCGAATGTAACGGCAAGAATTCAGCAGCTGGAGCAGGAGCTGAAGACTCCACTCTTTTACCGGCACAGCCGGGGGATCACGCTGACTTCGGCGGGTCAGACCCTTATGACGTATACCGAGAAGATTTTAAACCTGCTGGAGGAAGCGGAGAAAGCAGTTCTGGATTCGCCAATTCCCAAGGGCTCCATTACGATTGGCTCCGATACGACGGCGGCCATACGCTTGCCCTCTATTTTATCCGCCTATCGCGGAAAATTTCCTGAGGTCGAAGTCCATCTGGAAATCGGATTAACCGATCATCTCATCAATGCCGTCCTGCAGTATTCCGTTAACGGAGCCTTTGTGGATGGGCCGGTCGAGCATCCGGACATTATTCAGGAGCTTATCATTAACGAACGTTTGGGTCTGATCATACCGGAAACGATGGATTTTCGCGGGCTCCGAACCATTCAGGACAGGACACTTCTGATCTTAAACCCAGACTGCATGTATCGGCTGCAGTTAGAAGAGTGGCTCCGGGACGAAGGCTTCCGTCTAGCCAAAATCATGCAGTTCGGAACGATGGAAGGGCTGCTGGGCTGTGTAAAAGCGGGGATCGGCTTTGCAGTGCTGCCTGTATCTTATTTTAATAAGCTGAATGTCAAGGACGGCATCCGGTGCTATCCCTTTCCGGAGAGGTACCGGGAAGTTCCGACGGTTTTTATTCGGCGGCGCGATCTGTACATGACGAGCGCCTTTCATAAATTTATCGAGGAGCTAAAGGAGCATCTGCCGGAGGGGCTGGCGTGCGGAGTCGAGGCTTCGGAATCTTAGGAATAAATCCGAAATCAACCGGGTCGAAACCAACCGGGTCGAAACCAACCGGTCTCATATAGCAAGAGGCTGTCCAAAAAGTGTTCGGAGTAGATGGAAGCAACCCAAAAATGACCTCAAAATCCGCAGTCATGTGGAAGGTGAGGTCATTTTTTGTAGCCGAAATTAGTTTAAAGCGGGGGGCCGTTTACGGACCTGCATGTACGATGGTGTGAGAGGACGGGGACATGCCGCCCCCTCCTATTCGATCGTTTACTGCTTATTTTACGACAATGGTGAAGCTGACAATGGCGGCCAGGTCGGCCAAAGGAACGCTCCGCGGCGGATTATACAGCGTAACGGTGTAGCTCCCTTTCCCCTTGTCCGGCTTGATTCGGTAAGAGAATTGGCCATCCTTGGCCACCGGAAAGCTAACGGCCTTGCTTTCTCTGCCGTTAACCGGACGAAGAGTGAGCCTCAAGGAAGAGAAGCTGTTGCCTCCGGCTTGTATAACACCGCTTAAATCGACATAGGAGGAAGTCTCGGCGTAGCCCGCCGGCCAGTCGGTTCCGTCGCTTGAGGTCAGCTTCAGATTAAGGGTCAAGGAGTCATAGGCCGGGTTGCCGCTGTAGCGGAAAGGAATGTCGGCCGCGGTTAATGCGGAATTGACTGGAATCGTGTTGATGATGCGTCCGGTTATAGAGTCACGGTATACGAATTCATTTTCCCCGGGTAGAAGAGGAATGCTGACCTGGTACATGCTATATTTTCGCCCGTTATAGCCTTGAGGAGGCTTGCTCTGTTGATAGCTGTATGAACCAAATGAGCCAATCCGGCTGCTTTCATAGAAAAAGTTCCCGGTTCCTAAAACGGACACGGAGAGAGTGGCGCTGGATGCCTTAAGGGGCCGGTTGTTCGTGAACCAAGTGCTGTATTGGATTTTGCCCGTCTTAGCTGCAGAAGTATAGCTGAACGTAAGCCCCAAATGCTCATGCAAAAAATTGAGCGGCACCAGCGTAATGCCGTTTTGCCTGCGGACTTTGATCGTGGCGATTTTTTGGCTTCCTTTATAAACTTGGCCGGTTTTTAAATTAAGCTTAAGCTGATTGTAATATCCGCTCTCCGAGAAATACACGGCATTCTCTGACGGGACGGTCTGTATATGCCCTTGAATAAATGCAATAGCATCTTTTAAAGGGAAATAAGGATTTCCATTCACAAGGATGGGGGCGCTGCTTAGGACAATTCGCTTATTTTCCCGGGGCAGAAAAGCGGATGTACGTCCAAGCTGCCAGTTCAGTTCCATGCCGAGGGGGAGCAGCACCACATCCGCCTGATTCAGCAGATTAATGACCGGCCGGAAGCTGTAGAGTACCGACACAAAATCAGTCAGGGTGGTATGGCTTACCAACGTGTAGCCCGACTTGCCGCCATAAGACCAATACGCGGAGTAAACGGCGCTGCTGCCGGTGCCCGATACGTTAATGATGCCTTTTGAATCAGCGGACAAAGGCGTCGCGAACTTCGCCGCTTGGGAGAAAGCCTGAACAAGCTGACGCTTGCGGTTCTCCGTTCCTGCTGCGGCGGAATCGGCATACATCGCCCAACCGTTCTTTGCAAGCAGAAGGGTATCTCCATGCGGAAATGACGATTGGGCCGCTCCGGCCGAAGCTTCCATCAAGACGTCGCCCGGTTTCCTGGCAGGCGATGCCGTACCGGGCAGGCTGCTGGCGGCGGCAGGAACCTTGTCTGTTGTGTAAAGCTGGATGGCATAGCCCTCCTGTGTCAGGCGGCTTGAAATGCCGTAGTACAACTGGCCGGAATCCGGTAAGCGGGTAGGGAGATAGGCGGTCACGGGACTGGATTTGTACAGTTCATTTGCTAACGTTTCCCAGATGCTGCGGTACCCGAAGCCGGGGTCCAGCACGACTTGTTCGACGGTTGAGCTAGACGCTTCTTCTGCGGCTGCGCTTCTCCCTGCGTAAGGAATCAGGCCGGCGACAAGAAACACAAGAAGGAACGCGGCGGTCCATTTGAAAGCGGGTTTGCTCCCATAAACGCTGTTCACTATTTGGTACCTCCTTAGGCGGTTATTTGTCTTTTAATAAGCAGAGGCTCAATAAATAGACGCAATGAATTTCCAAAAGTTTCAAATTATTTGGGGTTCGACGTCTTTGGAAAAACGCATAAAGCCCCGAACCGTTTGGTTCGGGGCTTTCCTAAAGAGATATGAACGTCTGGAGGCAGCTTCCTATTCGAGACCGTGGCGGGGCTTATACCTCATCCGCTACCGACAATCCAAGTCCTTCGGCGATCCGGGTGCCGAATTCGGGATCGGCTTTATAGAAATGGCCGATTTGTCGCAGCTTGATGTCGTCTCTCTCCACCGGCTTCATGGCGTCAACAATATTGCGCACAAGGCGGGCGCGCTCATCTTCACTCAGCAGGCGGTACAGATCGCCCGGCTGGGTGTAGTGGTCGCTATGGTCATAAGCGACACTGGCGGCTTGCCCGGAAACCTCGAACGGGGAAATCCTATGCTCCGGCGACTCTTTCGGTCCGCCGAAGCTGTTTGGCTCGTAGTACACAGAGGAGCCGCCGTTGTCGCCGTAGGCCATCGCGCCGTCGCGCTGATGGTTGTGCACCGGGCATTGCGGACGATTGATCGGGAGCTGATTATGGTTCGGGCCTACGCGGTATCGGTGGGCGTCGGCATAGGCGAATAGACGGCCCTGAAGCATTTTGTCGGGAGAAGCCTCGACGCCCGGAACGAAGGAGCCTGGGGAGAAGGTGGCCTGCTCCACTTCGGCAAAATAATTGTCCGGATTGCGATCCAGGACCATGCGTCCGACTTCGATCAGCGGATAATCTTGTTGCGACCAGACTTTGGTGACGTCGAACGGATCGAACCGGTACGTATCCGCATCTTCGATCGGCATAATCTGCACGTACAGCTTCCATGCCGGAAAATCGCCGTTTGCGATTGCGTTGAACAAGTCCTCCGTATGGTAATCCGGATGTTCGCCGGCGATTCTGGCCGCCACATCCACGTCCATGTTCTGAACGCCCTGCTCGGTTTTGAAATGGTATTTTACCCAAACGGCCTGGCCTTCCGCATTGACCCATTTAAAGGTATGGCTGCCGAAGCCGTGCATGTGGCGCAGCGTCGCCGGAATACCGCGGTCGGACATCAGAATGCTAACTTGATGCAATGACTCGGGAGAAAGGGACCAGAAATCCCAGACGGCGGTCGGATTTTTCAGATGGGTCTGCGGGTGGCGTTTCTGCGTATGGATAAAGTCCGGGAACTTGATGGCGTCGCGTATGAAGAAGACGGGGGTATTATTGCCGACGAGATCATAGTTGCCTTCGTCGGTATAGAACTTGACGGCAAAGCCGCGCGGATCGCGGACCGTATCTGCAGAGCCCAGCTCGCCGGCAACGGTGGAGAAACGGATGAACATGGGCGTGCGCTTGCCGACATGCGACAAGAAGGCCGCTTTCGTATATGGGGAAATATCCCGGGTGACTTCAAAATAACCGTGAGCTCCGGCGCCTTTGGCATGAACGACGCGTTCGGGGATGCGCTCCCTGTTGAAGTGGGCCAGCTTTTCAAGCAGGTGGACGTCTTGGATCAAGGTTGGGCCTCGCGAGCCGGCGGTCAGCGAATTTTGGTTGTCTCCTACCGGAGCGCCCCAGCTGGTCGTTAGGTGCTTAGGATTTGAACTCATGCAAACATCACCTCATAGAATTTAGATTTAGTATAAGTATATAATAACTTTAATTTTATAAAAATCAATCTTTATTTATAATAATTTTAATTAAAGGACGAGATCGGGAAAGAAAGAGATAAAGGCTGTGACAAGAAGACACAGCAAAAACCGCCCGCTGACGCGGACGGTGGGGAAAGTAAAGGATAGGATGAATCGGGATTAACCCGGACGGTCAGGAGGGGATGTACATTTTGCCGTAGTATTCCTCCAGCATGCGCTTGGTCGCGAATTCGTTGCGAGTCGTCTCAATGCTTCGGCGCATCATCTGCGTCCATTTCTCGCGGTTCTCGTAATACGTCGGCAGGACGCGGTTCAGAAGCGTATCATACAGCGCCTCGCTGTCATGACTGTCCAGCAGCTCGAAATCGGTCGTCTCGAAGCCGTCGCCGATCTGCCAGCCGTTCTCACCATCGATGCAGGCTTCGGGCCACCAGCCATCGAGAATGGAGCAGTTGAGTACGCCGTTCATGGCGGCCTTCATGCCGGAGGTGCCGCTCGCTTCCAGCGGTCTGCGCGGATTGTTGAGCCACACGTCGGAACCGCGCGTCAGCATCGCCCCGATCGTCATATCGTAGTTCTCCAGGAATACGACGCTTTTCGGATACTTTTTCATCATGGAGACCAGGTTGCTGACGATTTTTTTGCCGTTGTCGTCAAGCGGATGCGCCTTGCCGGAGAAGACGATCTGCACTTTGCCCGATTCGAGATAGGACTCGATAATGTCGGGACGCGAGAAGATGAGATCGCTTCGCTTGTAAGGGGCGGCCCTGCGCGAGAAGCCGATCAGCAGATTATCCTCATTCAGCCGGATGCCTGAGCGCTCCTCGATAAACTCGATCAACTCGCTCTTAATCTCCGCATGAACGCTCCAAAGATCCCCGTCCTCTTCGTAGGCTCTGGTGATGCGTTCATCCACCCAAGTGGGTGTATGAATGGCATTGGTGATTGCAATGATCGGTGAGCGGCCGGGGACTTCCTTCCACATTTTATTCGCAGTCTCTGCATGGAGCTTGGCTACCCCGTTGGAAATGCGTGAGAGGCGCAGACCGGCGACAGTCATGTTGAACGGCTCTCCGCCGATGCGCTCCATCTGGCTGCGGGTCAGCCCGTTGAAGGCGCCCATATACTCCAGACGGCTGAGCGGATGCGACTCGTTGCCTTCTTTGATTGGGGTATGCGTGGTGAATACAACCTCCTGCCGGGTCGCTTTCCAGGCTTCTTCGAAGGTATCGCCGCCGGCCATTTTTTCGCGGATCAGTTCTACCGCCGCCAGCGCGGCATGCCCTTCGTTAAAATGATACACATCCACCGGGATTTCCAGCGCACGCAGGGCCTTTACCCCGCCGATGCCGAGTACGATTTCCTGGGCGATCCGTTCTTCCCCGAACCAGCCGTACAGCTGGCCTGTAATCCAGGCGTCGGCGTTCTCTGGAATGTCCGTATCCAGCAGATAGAGCGGATTGTTGCCGAAATGCTCCGTCTTCCATACTTTGCATACTACGTCTAGGCCGCGGATTTTGACGGTTACTTTAACGCCGGTATCTTCGAGAAAATCGTAAACATAGTTGTGATAGGAATCATACGGATTGCCGTTCGCGTCGATTCTCTGGTCGGTGTAGCCCTGCTTCCATTTCAGGCCTATGGGAATGATTGGGGCATTGATGTCCTTGGCACCTTTAATGTAATCGCCGGCCAGAATGCCGAGCCCTCCGGCGTACATTTTGAAATCGGAATGCAGACCGTACTCCATGCTGAAATAAGCGACTGACGGTAAGTTCTTCTCACTCAAGCGGATAAGCCTCCCTAATCTTCGGATTAGATTGAATTGCAACGAATTCTCTTGGCTTTATCGTAGATGCAAACGTTTGTGCCGAAAGATACGGATCGCCTTTTGAAAACGATTGCGAAACTATTCTAGCATAAATCGGCCGCATGCGTAACTACGTTTTTGTTAACGTTTTCCGGATTTGTCCGCCCTGGAAAAGCTTTGTTTGATAAAAGGTGCTGCAGGCTCTAATATGTAGAGTAAAGACCTAATAGAATGGGCGGAGGATCGGGTATGATCGTAGTGGTTGGAAGCTTGAATATGGATATGACAGTTCGAACCGGACGTGCTCCGGGTCCCGGCGAAACCCTGCTTGGCAAGAGCTTTGCGCTATCCCCCGGGGGAAAAGGGGGTAATCAGGCCGTAGCGGCGGCCCGGCTGGGAGGGGAAGTCACGATGATCGGCTGCGTGGGACAGGATGCCTTCGGCCGCGAGATGTTGGAGGTTCTGCGAGGGGAACACATAAATACCCGGCACATCGCTGAACTTGCCGAACAGTCGACGGGGGTCGCCTCCATCGTCGTAGAGGAAGACGGGGAGAACCGGATCATTGTTGTGCCTGGGGCGAATCTTGCTCTCTCAGCGGAGGATATCGCTGGCCTGGAGTCCGTGATCGGCGAAGCCGAAGTGCTGGTGCTGCAGCTGGAGATGGATCTGAACATGGTGGAACATGCCGCAGGCATCGCGCGCAAGCACGGGGTTCCGGTCATCCTAAATCCGGCACCGGCCCGGGAGCTTGGTGACGGGCTACTGTCGCTCGTTACCTATCTCACGCCCAATGAGACGGAAGCGGAGATACTGTCAGGGATCACTGTGGACAGTATCGACAGCGCCCGGGAAGCCGCGGGGATTCTGCTGCATAAAGGCGTTCAGCATGTGATTATGACGCTCGGTTCGAAAGGGGCACTGGTTGTGAACAAGAACGGTTCGGTCCATATTCCCGGATTTCCCGTTCAGCCGGTGGACACCGTTGCGGCGGGGGATTCTTTCAACGGCGCGCTTGCCCTTCAATTGGCAAAGGGCAGAATGCTGGAAGAAGCCGTCGTCTTCGCAAACGCCGTCGGCGCGCTCGCCGTAGGCAAAGTTGGCGCGATTGCGTCTTTGCCGTACATAGAAGAAGTCGAACGTTTCCTGGAGGAGACGGTGCAGAGCGGCAAGGAGCAATAGCCGGCAATAGCCGCAGCCGGATGCGGACCGAAGCAGCCAAGGACGGTTCTACCCGAAAGGACTTCGGGTATGTTTTCCGTAACTGATGGCGAAATTTCGGAATTGCGCAGATGCTCCGTTTCGGCGTCCTGCTGGCTATAATCGTAAATATGCGTTACCTTAAGGAGTAAATGTGCCGAACGCCCGAAGAACGTTCAGGCCGGATTACCGAAAGACTAAGGAGTTGAAAGGAATGAGCGGCACAGTCACCGTAAAACAAGTCGTCATCGGCGAAGGCGAGCCGAAAATTTGCGTTCCCATGGTCGGCGTAACAGCCGCCCAACTGAAGGAAGAGGCCGAAGCGCTGAAGCCGCTGGATCTTGATGTGGTGGAATGGCGGGTGGATTTCTTTGAGCAGGTGGAGGACATCGAAGCGGTTAAAACGGCGCTCGTCGGCATCCGTTCCGTTCTTCCCGATCTTCCGCTGTTGTTCACGTTCCGCAGCGCCAAAGAAGGCGGGGAGAAGGAAATCGGCACGGAGTATTACGCAGCGCTTAATCAAGCGATTGCCGAGACAGGACTGGTCGATATGATTGATGTTGAATTGTTTACGGGCGATGAGACGGTTAAGACACTTATCGATGGAGCGCACAAGCAAGGAGTCTTTGTCATTATTTCCAACCATGATTTCCATAAGACGCCGGACAAAGAGGAAATCATCTCCCGCTTGCGGAAAGCACAGGAGCTTGGCGGTGATATCCCCAAGATTGCGGTGATGCCGAACAGTCCGGCTGACGTGCTGACCTTGCTTGAAGCAACCCATATAATGAAAGAAAAATATGCCGACCGCCCGATTATAACGATGTCCATGTCGGGAATCGGCGTCGTCAGCCGTCTAAGCGGAGAAGTGTTCGGGTCCGCCCTGACGTTCGGCGCGGCGAAGAAGGCGTCTGCGCCAGGGCAGGTTGCGGTAAGCGAGCTTCGAAACGTACTGTCCCTGCTGCACCGCAGCCTTTAAAAAAAGAACGAACCCGTTGACCAGCTTACGTTGGACAACGGGTTCGTTTGGCAAGAAACGGGTATCTGGAGAAGCTTCCATTTCCAGAAGGCAACGTTAAAGGCAATGCCATAGGCCGGACGGGGAACAGGCTCTTTTTCCACCACTCAGTTTTCCGCCGCGAGAACTCCCCGTTCTTGAAATACGGACTTTGCGGTCAGCATCGCGTTAAGCACACGCGGAAATCCGGTGTAAGGGATGCAGTGCAAGATTCCTTCGACAATTTCTCCGGGAGTGAGGCCGACGTTCAGCGCGGCATTAAGATGCACGGTGAGCTGGGGCTCGCAGCCGCCCTGCGTAAGCAGGGAGGAAATTGTAATCAACTGCCGCTCCTTCAGGCTCAGTCCTTCACGGGAATAAATGTCGCCGAAGGCGAACTCGACAACATAGCGGGCGAGATCGGGGGCGATATTTTTCAGCGATTCGACCACTCTTGCGCCGCCTTCCCCGTCCACTTCCAGCAGCTTCTCCCATCCCCGTTCAAAACGTTCATTCGTCATCATAGATCCCTCCGATTAATTTGAGTAGGTTGCTTACGGAATTCAGATTACACTTTAGAGTGCGCTATAAGGCAACCCTCGGAATCTGTGATATGGGAAAAGTAAGGGACAAGATCAAGCTCTACAAGCAAATGGAGAAGGAAGGCGAGGCGGGGAGAACGGAATAAGCGGCTTGGCTTGTGCAGGAAAAGCAATGCCGGCTGCGTGGTTGAAAGTCGCACGAAAAAAAGGCACAGGGATGCTTCCCTGTGTCTTTTTGGCAGTACGCCTAACATGAGCATCATCTTTAGGGTTTGAGTCATGAACGGGGGTTGGTGCGCCTACCGTTAGCCAAGGGCAAGGGGGCCGTCGTGACGCAGAATCTGAAGGAAGCCGGTGGAAAAATGACCCGTAAAAAGTCTGCCTTATTCCAGGCGACCTCTTACGGGTCATACTCCGTTTTACTTCTGTATGGACTTTAACTCGTTATTTACATGCCATCCAGTTGAACACCGGATACCCCGACAGGAGCGGGCACTTCAATCGCATCCTTCTCGACGATTTCTAGTATGTTCTTTCCTGACAAAGCAGATATAACAAACAACTGATCAGTATAGTTAAACACGTATTTTGCGTTACCGTCCAAGTGATAGAAGCCGGTTTGCGTAAAGTTGTTGTAATCATACACTTGTACTGCATTGTTTTTCGCCGTATAAAACTTGTTGTTTGGCAGATCAAAGGCGATATCAGTGAACGCTTGTCCAAGTCCGTATACATATTTCATATCGTCGTACTTATTGCTTGTTGCCATAAATACGCTGCCGACTCCGTTAAAGATATAGGCTCCGTCCGGAGATATCGTAAAGTTCGGCGCCATATTGTATTCGCCATGATACGGTGAATCATACCCGCCGGGATAGGAGGGCTCAACGTATTGTCCGTTCGTTAAATTATAGGCACTTAGGTCTCTCGGCGACGTGTCCGTTGTAATCGTATAGAGCTTATTCAATACAGGATGCATCTGGATATAGCTCGCTTGCCTAATACTACTGGACGCTATCTCCGCAAAGGTGTTTAAAGCGTACGATTTGATCTTGGTCCACTGTCCTGAACCCGAGGCCACGTAGAGATGGCCGGAACGATCGACAGCGATATCGTACGGGTCAATTGCAATATCGTGTGTACCCGCAAGCGTAAAGGTGGCAGCGTCCACTACCGCAATAGCCCCTTGCTGCTGTTCGATAAATGTGTAGGAAGAATGCTCCGCTTTCAGCAAGGATACATAGATTTTACCGTCTGCATACGTAAGACTCTCCGGGGCAAGGGCAAGGGAAATGGTGTCTTTCTCGCCCGTTGTGTAATTAATGCGATACAGCTTCTTATTCGATTTATCCGTAATATAGAGGATCGGCTCCGACGGGTGTCTTACCACATCCGTTATCTCAAAATCCAAGCCTATGCGTGCATTATAATAGGTTGTGGCAAAAGCAACGTTGCTTGGTCCCGATTCCATGCCAATTCCGGCTTTCGCTGCAGTAACCACATAATATCTTGTCGTATGCGGAAGATTCGTGCTGTCAACATAAGTTGTTCCTGTTACGGTAACAGGTTGACCGTCCTGATCCTTTAAGGAAACAAAATCGCCTGTAGGTGTTGCGCTGTAATAAATGTGGTACTGATCCGCATTCGCAACCGGATTCCATTGCAAAGCGATCGCCTTATTCGATACCGTCGATGCCGTTAGATGGGTTGGCGTCTCTAATTGATCGTTAATCGCATCAAGCTCCCAGCCGCTCCCGTTCCATGTTGCAAAAATCTGAAATTGATCTCCATAAACCATCGCCAAGGAATCTCCTGCAGCGAGCGGAACCGCTTGTTTCGGCATCTGGTCGTCAAGATCATGGACGGCGTAGCTGTCATTGATTTGATAAGAGATTATTTCGCCGCCGCTATAATAATCTTTAGCATACACGCTGTCGTTAACCGTAACGCTGGATAACATAACCCCCGAATAATGCTGAGACGAGTTCGGATTGGTAACGTCATACGCCGCCGGAGGAAGCGCTCCGCCTGAAATGCTGTAGATTCCAACGTCTTGTACCGTTTCTGCGTATTCGGTCTGGTACGTGTTTCCTGTGTGACCGAATTTGCAACATTCCATTTTACGGCCGAATAATCATCGATTGTTGGAAAGAGGGTATATAGCTTGTCCTGTACGATAAAAGCAGCTCTAATATCCAGTACCTTACCCGGTTCGGGGGCAGGCTGCTCTACAGGCGGCTGTCCGGGAGAAACAGGAATTCCAGGGTTCACGACCGGAGGTACGGGTGCCGGAGATGCGGGCGCGGGAGAGACGGGTCCCGGAGAGTTAATCCCTGCTCCTGGCGAAGGAACCGTTGGAACCGGATTACTGCTCCCTACTTCCTTACCGCCAATTACCACGACCTTCACTGTCGCTGAGAGAATATACTCCTTTACGAGTTGCTCGAAGCTAACACCTTCCGCATTAATCTCAGCTTTAAGGATAGTTCCTTCTCCTGTGATCTTCGCGGCTGCCTGAAGAATGATCTCTTTCAATACGGCTTTGTCCAGCAGCTTGATTGCAGATCCTTCTGAACCAGTATAGGTTTCAAGCAAAGCTATGGTGGATTGTTCGGAAATTTCGAGTGTTACCGTCGATTTCACAGCGACTTTTACAAAAGTCCCCTCAAATTGCACGAGATCATTTACTGACGTACTTTCAACGGAAACCGATTTAAAGGCTTCGTTTCCTTGTTCTTCTTCCAGCTTCGCTCCCGATTTGATGACAGTATTGCTTATGCTGGTATCACCCTTCGTAAAAATTCTGACTCTGCCGAGATCTTTTTGAACCATCACCTGGTTCATCGTCGAGTCTTGAATGACGATGCTGTTTTCCCCGCCGCCATTCACAATGGTTCTTCCTTCAACGGTTACGTGATCAAGCAACACCTCGCCCTCGCCAATCCCCGCTGCCAGGATGAGGTCGCCTTTAATCACAGCATTCTTTAGGGTGACGCCGCCGCTGTTGATCGTCAAGTTCCCGCCAACCGTATTTTTCGGTTCATAAGTTCCAGGCTGGTGTATCAATTGACCTACAGCTTGATCTAGCACCACTACAGCTTCAGCTCTTGTGATGGGTTTCTGAGGACGGAAGCTTTTATCCAGATATCCCTTCAGATAACCCTTGGAAGCAACCGCTTTTATGTATGGTTTACTCCAGGCAGACATTTGCTGTTCATCCTGAAAGGCTTCAGTATCTCTCGTTACTGTCCCCTCTTCCAACTGCATAAGCTGGTAAATGATTTTGGCAGACTCTTCTCACGTTATCGGTTTATCAGGCCTGAAAGTGCCGTCTCCGAACCCCGAAATGTAGCCGGTAAATTTGGCTTTGGATACATCGTTGTAGAACCATTTTCCCTGCGGGACATCTTTAAAGGTCTGGTCAGACTTATGGGAAAAACCAAACGCTTTGTTCGCCAGCGATATGAATTCTGCTCAGGTGATGACTTTATCAGGTTGAAAGGTTCGATCGGCGTAGCCCGAGATCAATCCATTGCCTATCCATTCTTTTATTTCTTCCTCGGCCCAATGACGATTAATGTCATTTAATGAAGTTTGGCTTTCTGCATACGAGAGCCCTGAGAAAGATAAGACTTGCACTACAAAAAACATAACGATGAATGCGACTCTACCTAATAACCTTCCCAACATACAATCTCCCTTTCATAACTTTAATAATGGCAACAAAAAAAAGCCAACCCGTGAAGAGATATAGGCAACCCGGCTGTCGTACAAGGAGCGACCTTGCTTAGACCCGTGGCTTTGCGTCTCCGACTTTCGTACGGATTTGCCGTTTCTTATTCTACAGATTGACTTAAGACCAACCTACCAGGGTTTAATTACCCAGGAATAATTATACAATCCCACCCATCATACAACAAAAGTCCCATTTATTCGATCTAAATTTTTTGTCCTGCCTGACCGAAGAAAAAACTGCCGTAATGAGGGGGCTGGTGTAGCGGCTCGAAACCGCGACTGGCTAACCATACATATGAATATGAAGCTTAAAAAGCCAGGGCAAAAAACATTTTGCCCTGGCTTAGCCTAGCGAAACTCGATAAACCCTTTAGTTTGATTTCCCCGTGTAGGCCAGTACGGCGTCTCTAAGGAAAAGGGCAAGCCCTGCTCCGCGCTTATCATAGTAAGCGGTAAAGCGTTCGTCGTCCACGTACATCTGCGCGACTCCCGCATGGGCCTCCGGGGAGTAGCTGCCCCAGTAGAACGTCAGCCACTGCCGGTGAAGATCGGCGGCGTGCTGCGCAGGTTCGCCGGCGGGATCGCCGGTCTTCATGCCTTCTGCGAGCGAAGCGAACATCTCCTCTTCAATCTTTTGAATGGCTGTATATTGTTCCTCGGTCATGTTCTTCAGCTGTTTATTGGACCGCTCGACGGCTTCATCGCCGTATTTCCCGCGCACTTCCTTGCCATAGGTCTGCTCGTTGTCATCGATCATTTTTTGCTTGAAGCCTTCAAATTTCTCGGTGTCGCTCATTGAAATCCTTCCTTCCCTTTCGGCCAGCGTCTTCTCCACATTCGAGATCAGCCGGTCGAGTTGCTCTCTTTTGGCCAGCAGCTTGCCGTGATGCGTCCTCAGCGCTTTCGTCCCGTCGAACGAGGGTGAGGTTACGATAGCCTTAATGTTCTCCAGACTTAGACCGAGCTCGCGGTAAAATAAAATCTGCTGCAGCAGATCGACCTCGGGCCGGCCATAAATGCGGTAGCCGGAGGAGCTCTTACGGTCCGGTTTCAAAATCCCGAATTCATCGTAATAACGCAGCGTGCGCGCGCTGATTCCCGCGAGCTTCGCGAGCTTTTGCACTGTGTATTCCGTGTTGGCACCTCCTCACAAGTTCAATGTACACCTTTACGCAGCGTCAATGTCAAACATTTGTTGAAGCGAAAAAAACCCTTGCCGAAGCAAGGGCTGTACCCAAGAGGCTGGACTGCTAAACTTCAGCCTTCGCTCTGCGGATTTGGCGGAGACGGGGGAGTAGAAAAAGTGGAGCGGGCGGGTGTCTTTGCAAGCTCCGCATCAAAAAATCGCTGAAGTTCCTCGACCTTGCGCGGGTCGTCAAGCGGAACTTTGCCGGCAAAATAATGCTCCACAATCAGCTCCCAGGTGGGGACGATTTTTTGCGACAGTATCGCTTTGATCGCGATCTTGACCGTCTTGCGCTCCCGGGCGTTGGAGAAGGTGTCTTTGTAATATTTCACCTGATCCAGATCAAGCTCGCTAAAGAGTGCGCGGAAAATATCTGCCGTCATGCGCGCGTCGCCCAGCGCCCGGTGAGCGGAGCCGGCGGATTCAAGGCCCAGAAGCTCCATAGCGCTTTCCACGCTGACATCGTTCTTCAGTCCGCGGGCGCGCAGGAGACCTTTGAGCAGATCGTAGTAAGGCGCCTTCATCCAGTAGGCGTCGTCCAGCTTATGCATGCGGGTATCCTGGATGATGCGCTTCATATCTTCCCCGCCCCAGGTCAGCAGCAGCACGCCGTCCGGGCTTAAGTCCAGCCAGCGCAGGAAGGCGGAAATCACTTTGGGAAAACGTGGGGCGATATCGATTTCTTCCTGCGGGATGCCCGTTTTTTTCTTAATGAAAGAATTCAGAGTAGCGAAATACACGGGTTTGATCAGCGAAGTAAACTCGTCGACGGGACGCAGCGAGGCATCCAGCCGCACGGCGCCGATCTCGATAACCTCCATCGGATGCTCGCTGGCAAACTTACGGCCGTTGAATTCAATGTCCAGAATAATATAATCCACAAAAGTTGCCTCCGTATATGTTGGACTGGTACGATTTCTCGCACCGATTCTTCTATTTTAGCAAATTGTTCCCGGATTGACTTCCTTTGAGCGCCATTTTACAATTTACTAACCTGACTACGTGAAAAGGGGAGAAATATAGATGGCAATAGAAATCGAACGAAAGTTCCTGCTTCCGGAGTTTCCGCAGCAGCTTGTTCAGGAGGGAAAGCTGAACATTCACAGCCGGCAGCGCATCGAGCAGACGTATTTGGCAATGGACGGACCGCAGGAGCTGCGCGTGCGCAAAATCGAAGATCTCGCTTCCGGCGAGGTGCATTACACACATACCTTCAAGAACGGGCTTGGCATCAGCCGCGAGGAAATCGAATACGATATCTCGCAGGGCTTGTACGAACAAATGATTCGGGCCGTCCGGGCCGTGCCGCTGATCAAGGAGCGAATTACCGGCGAATGGAACGGCGTAACGGTGGAAATCGATATCTACGATCAATTGAAGCTGTCCGTCGTCGAGGTCGAATTTCATTCCCTGGAGGAGGCTCAGAGCTTCGAAGCGCCGGATTGGTTCGGGCAGGACGTCAGCGAAGAGAAGAAATACAGCAACAAGACCGTCTGGAAAGAATTACAGAAACCGGTACTGTAGCGGCGGTGAAACGGAAAATGCGCGAAACTGGCGAAATCGTGCAATATACACCGGACTTTAACACATAAACGTGTTAATATATAAGGTAAATTCGAAAGCGCGAAATTCAGGGGGCTGAGTAGAAAAATGCAATATATTAGCACTAGAGGCAAGGTCGAACCGAAAGGTTTTATTGATACGGTCTTGATGGGCCTGGCTGATGACGGCGGATTGATGATTCCGGACGTGATTCCTGCCGTGTCTGCACAGACGCTGGAAGAGTGGCGGTCCTTAAGCTTTCAGGAGCTGTTCCTGAAGATCTTCTCCTATTATACAAACGGCGAAATTCCGGACGGAGACCTGAAGGAAATGGTCGAGCGGAGCTATGCTTCCTTCCGCCATCCAGAAGTGACGCCGCTTAAAGAAATCAATGATTCGCTGTATGTGCTGGAGCTGTTCCACGGGCCGACCTTTGCGTTCAAGGACGTCGCTCTGCAGTTCATGGGCGAACTGTACTCTTATATTTCCAGAGTGCGGGGCGAAATTATTCATATTCTCGGCGCAACCTCCGGCGATACCGGAGCGGCGGCCATCGCGGGCGTTCGCGGCAAGGAAGGCATCAAGATCTGCATTCTGCATCCGTGGGGCAAGGTCAGCAAGGTGCAGGAACTGCAAATGACGACGGTGGATGATGCCAATGTGCTGAACCTGTCGGTCAAAGGCAATTTTGACGACTGCCAGAAAATCATCAAAGAGCTGTTCGCCGATCTGGACTTCAAGAGCCGGTACCATCTTCGGGCGATCAACTCGATCAACTTTGTGCGGATTTTGGCGCAGACGGTCTATTACTTCTACGCTTATCTGCATCTGCCGCAAAGCGCGCAGGGCAAGACGGTCAACATCAGCGTGCCGTCCGGCAACTTCGGAAACATTTTCTCCGGCTATCTCGCCAAGAAGATGGGTCTGCCGATCGGCAAGCTGATCATCGCCACGAACGAGAACAACATTCTGGAGCGGTTCGTGAAGACAGGAGAGTACAAGCCCGGCGGTTTCAAAAGCACGCACAGCCCTTCGATGGACATCCAGGTGGCCAGCAACTTCGAACGCTATCTGTACTACCTGGCCGGTGAGGATTCCGCCAAGGTATCGGATTACATGGCGAAGCTTCAGCGCGATGGAGCCATTTCGGTTGAACCGGCGCTGCTTGAGCAGGTGCAGTCCGAATTTGCCGCGCTTGGCGTGAAGAATGAGGAGTGCCTGAACGTAATCGGCAAGTACCGGCAGGAATCCGGCTATTTGCTGGATCCGCATACCGCCTGCGGTATTGCCGCTTATGAAGAGTATAACGGGCCAGGGGAGATCGGCATTACGTTCGCGACCGCGCATCCCGCCAAGTTCGATGAAGCCATTTCCCTGCTGAAGATCAGCCAGGAATTCCCGGCACAGATCGCCGGTCTGTCGGCGCTGCCGCAGCATATGACCGTGGTGGAGCATGACAAGGCGGAGATCGCTAGACAGCTCGAGGCTTTCTATACGCTATCCGCCGAAATCGGATAAGGATGGAATAACAGAATGCCATTTAAGGGAGAGATAGCTGCATGACCATTCGTTTTGGCGTAGTCGGAACCAACTGGATTACGGACCGCTTTTTGGAGTCGGGATTGGAAAATGAAGATTTTCTGCTGACCGCCGTGTATTCCCGCAGTGAGGAGAAGGGGAAGGCGTTCGCCGCGAAATACGCCGGAGCCTCCGTCTACACCGATCTGGCGGCGATGGCGGCAAGCGACGAAATCGATGCTGTCTATATCGCCAGTCCCAATTCGCTGCATGCGGAGCATGCGATTACCTGCATTAATCACGGCAAGCATGTGCTGTGCGAGAAACCCGCCGCGTCGAACGCGGCGGAGCTCAGAAGTGTCATCGAAGCCGCGCGGCGCAATAATGTGCTGTTCATGGAAGCGATGAAATCGACACTGGTTCCCAACTTCAATATCATCAAGGAGAACCTGTATAAAATTGGCCGGATCCGGCGCTATTTCGCCAGCTACTGCCAGTATTCCTCGCGGTATGACGCTTTCCTTCAAGGGACGGTGCTGAACGCCTTCAATCCGGCATTCTCCAACGGCGCCCTGATGGACCTCGGCATTTATTGTCTTTATCCCATGGTTGTGCTGTTCGGAAAGCCGGATACGGTGAAGGCCACCGGCGTTATGCTGTCCTCCGGCGTTGACGGCGAGGGCAGCATCGTTTTGGGCTACGGAGATATGGATGCTGTCGTGATGTACTCCAAAATTACCGAATCCTATCTGCCGGCGGAAATTCAGGGCGAGAACGGCACGATGATCATTGACAAGATCAGTCAGCCTTACGAAGTCAAGATTCGCTACAGAGACGGAATTGTCGAGGAACTGACCTTGCCGCAGACCTATGAGTCGATGTACTACGAAGCTCAGGAATTTATCCGCCTGCTGCAAACGGGGGAACGCGAGAGCTCCGTCAATTCGCATGCCAGCTCGCTGGCGACTGCGGAAATTATGGAGGATGCGCGGAGGCAGATCGGACTAAGGTACGCCGCGGATCAATGGTAAGGGAAACGGAGAGAGCGGAGCTTGAAGACATTTAAAAAGGTATACATCGAGATTACAAGCGTCTGCAATCTGGCCTGCAGCTTTTGCCCGCAAACGGCAAGGCAAGCAAGGTTTATGAATACGGAAACGTTCATCTCCATTTTGGACGAGATCAAGCCGCACACTTCGCATATCTATCTTCATGTCAAAGGCGAGCCGCTGCTGCATCCGAGAATTCACGAGCTGCTCGATGCCGCGCATGACAAAGGTTTCAAGGTCAACATTACGACCAATGGCACGCTGATCCGCAAGGCGGGGCACAAGCTGCTGGGGAAGCCGGCGCTGCGGCAGATGAACTTCTCGCTGCACAGCTTTGACGGGCATGAGGGCTCCGAGGACCGCGAAGGGTATCTTTCGCAAATTCTTGAATTTGCCAAGGAGGCTGCGGCGCAGGGCGTCTTCATCTCCTTCCGGCTGTGGAATCTCAAGCCGGACAATCTGACGAATCTGCAAAGAAACCGCAACAGGGAGACACTGTCCGTGCTGGAATCGGCATTCGGCCTGGACTACCGGATCGAGGAAAAGATTGTTCCCGGCAGCAGCGTGAAGATTGCCGAGAGGGTCTTCCTGAACCAGGACCATGAGTTTCAGTGGCCCAGTCTTAGCGCGCCCGAAGACGAAGGCAAAGGATTCTGCCACGCCCTTCGCAGCCAGGCCGCAATATTGGTCGACGGGACGGTGGTGCCCTGCTGTCTGGACGGGGAGGGCGTCATTAACCTCGGCAACGTCCACCAGAAGCCGTTCTCCGAGATCGTGGAGGGAGAGCGGGCGAACAATCTGTTCTACGGCTTCTCCCGCAGGGAAGCGGTAGAGGAGCTGTGCCGCAGATGCGGGTACCGGCAGCGGTTCGGGTGAACCGGGCGGGGCGGTGACATAGCGGGCATGGCTACGACATAGAGAGTCATACAGGTGAAGGTGGCGACATAGAGAGCATGATCCGGCCAGCGGCTTGCTGAGGCGCGTACCTTATGAAGGTGGCGATTCGCCGGGGCTGGCTGCCGCTAAATCCAACGGCTGGTCAAGGTGCTCGTTAGTGGGCCCCACCGTAATATTGAATGTACAAAGAAACCTCTCCGTTAGGTTGGAAAGGGTTGGTGAATCAACCCTTTTAACCAAGAGAGGTTTTTTGGCGTGAACTGCTGAACGGGGAAGAAGAGTGCGGCGTCCGACAGCGGAGGATAGAACGGAATGCCGCTTGGAGAAGCGGCGGCTCTCTCCATTGCCTCCGATTTACACCGCTGAATAATATAGGGGCAGCGGGGGAGCGCAGTTGCTTGAAAGCGGTCGGTTCGGAACAGCGTATCACCGGAACTCTGAAACTCCGGAACCCCGTAACTCCGTAACATTGGAACCTCGAAACTCCGTAACTTTGGAACACCGTAACCCCGTAACCCCGGAACATTGGAACCCCGCAACTCCGTAGCTTTGGAACACCGTAATCCTGGAGGGGAATTCCTCCCGTTTATTTTTACAAAAAGCACCCTACACCAAGCTTGAGCGGGAATTTCTCCATCTTAATCTGGCACTTTTTCTGAGAATCAACAAAAACGGGCAAATAGACTGGAGCTTTTCCCGTTCATGGTCCGGATAAGGTGCTAATTGCGGTAATAAAAGGGAGCTTTTCCTGTTCAATTGAAGAAAGTCTGCCGTCCTTCCCTCGCTCGAGCAGGAAACAGTCACTTGAATAGGAAACAGTCACTTGAATAGGAAACAGCAGCTTGAGCAGGAAACACCTTGCTGGTTTAGTGATTTCGATAGCCTCTAACTTTAACTTTAACCGGTTAACCGCGGTACGTTTCAGCTCTGCGTTGCTTCTCTGCCGGAGGCTTCGATCGACGCCATTAGCCGTTCCGCCTCCCCCGAGGCGTGATAGGCGTTCAATACCGAGGCTAACAGTCCAGGGAAGCGGGCTTCCAAATCGTCCGTACGGATGCTGGAGAAGCGCTGGGTGCCCTGCACGCGAACGCGGACGATGCCGGCTTCCCGGAGTGTCCGGTAATGGTGGGAAAGCGTCGATTTAACGACGGGAACCACGATGTCGCCGCATCTCCGCTCGCCCGATTTATAGATCACATCCACAAGATATAACCGGATAGGATCGCTGAGCGCGTACAGCACCGAAGACAATTGAATATCCTGGCGGTCGGGATGATTCAGCACTTTCATGGCAAAAGCCTCCCATCATTATTTGTTGCTTGCGATTGCGTTCTTTTGTACGTCTACCTGCCTGATGGGGATAACCCCCGCTTTCGATTTCCTGAACGTAACGAAGGAATAAATGATCAAAGCCAGCCAAATGAAGGAAAAGCTGACCAATTCGATCTGTGAGAACGGTTCGTTGAACAGGAAAATGGCAAGCAGCAGGCTTGTCGTCGGAGCGATATACTGGATAAACCCGACGAGTGAATACGGGAGCAGCTGCATGGCTTTGGCGAACCAGAATAAAGGCATTGCTGTCGCTACGCCCGCGAGCAGGAGCAGCACGATCGAGAAAGGCGGCAAGGAAGCGAAGATTCCCACTCCGTGGGACTGAACGTAGATCAGGTAGACAAGAGCGGCGGGAAGCGCGACAATCGTCTCTCCGGATAGGCCCAGCAGGACGTCGAGATTCGCTATTTTTTTGGCAAGTCCGTATAAGGCAAAAGAAACAGCCAAAGAAATGGCCACCCACGGAATATGTCCGTACTGAAGGGCCATAATCAGAACGCCGGCGCCGGCCAGAACGATGGACAGCCACTGTCCCGGCGACAGCCGTTCTTTCAGGAAAACCACCGCGAACAAAACGCTGATCAGGGGATTCATATAATACCCCAGGCTCGTTTCGATCACATGATTATTGTTGACGGCCCAAATGAACAGAAACCAATTCGAGCTGATCAGAATGGAGCAGAGAACTACGGCAGCGAGACTTCTTCGGCTGGAAGCTACGCTCTTTAGCCGCTGCCACTGCTTCGACACGGTAATGAGAATGGCCACAAAGACAAAAGACCAGACAATACGATGCGCCAATATTTCCCACGCGGGTATCGCGGTAAACAGGCGCCAGTATAAAGGTAAAAACCCCCATGCCAGATAGGACAGGACCGCATAAAGGATCCCCTTGTTCATCAATTGTACCCCCAGTACAGATAAATCAAAAATGTCTTCCTAAGTTTGATTAAAATCGAACTACCGAATAAGTGAAATATAGCATACAGCCGGGGGATAGGCAACATAGACTTACCGGAGGCTCATCCAGGCTTATTAAAGGCCTATCAAAAGCCCATCTAGGCTCATCAAAAGCTCACCTAGGCCATCTAAAGCTCATCCAGGCTCCATCAAGGCTCATATTATGCTCATCTAGACTCATCCCAGTTATGCTCATCTAGGCTCAACAAGGCCCATCAATAGCTCAACAAGCTCAACAAGGCCCATCAATAGCTCAACAAGCTCAACAAGGCCCATCAATAGCTCAACAAGCTCAACAAGGCCCTTCAAAAGCTCATCAAAGCTCATTAAGGCTTGTCAAACGCTCTATCGGGATTTCATTACCGGCTCTATTCGAGGTTTAATCAATGGCGGACACGCCGCCATCCATTTTAGCCCAAGCCGTGCGGCGGTCCTCCGCCTGCTCTGAACTCTGTGGGGGTGCAGTTCATCGTTCGGCGGAACACTTTTATAAAATAGCTGACATTATCAAAACCGACGTCGAGCGCGATGTCGGATATTTGGCGCTTGGTTGATTGAAGCAGGCCGGCTGCTCTTGAAATCCGGTAGGAGTTGATATAGTCGACAGGCGTCTTTCGTGTCATGGCCTTGAAGAACCGGCAAAATTGCCCTTCGCTCATATGGGTCAGCTCCGCCAACCGCCGGATGCGGATCTGTTCGCGGTAGCTGTCCTGAATATGCTCGATCGCTATTTTCAACCGGTTCACCTTGTCGGCTTCGGCATTGTCCGTGCTGCGGACCGCACCGCGTCCTTCCGGCGCGATCAGAGACAGCATCAGCAGGAGGGAGGCCTTGACGAAGCACTCCAGGCCGGGCATTTCTCCGCTCCAGGCGTCCGTCATGCGCCGCAATTGAGCAAGCAGCTCCCGGTGCCAATCGATACCCGGCGTCAGCTTGCGCGGAAACGTCAGGCGCTTCTCCCGGAAAGGTGAGACGGCAAGCTGCTGAACGGTGTCATACTGCGCGCTGGCGAGAAACTCCGGATGGAATACGAGCGCGCAGAACCGGCAGGGCTCCCCGCCGAGCGGATAGGCAGCATGAATCTCGCCGGGATCGATAAAGATAGCCTCGCCGGCGTTCACCGTAAAGCGTTCTGCTCCGGTCTGGAACAGAATCTCTCCTTCAAGCAGCATGAAAAATTCCGCCTCTTCATGCCAATGGGCATCGAGCACACGGGCGCCGCCCGGAAGCTCCATCCAGTAAACCGCAACCGGAAACAGGGGGCTGCCGTGAACCCGGTCTTCTTTTAGCATCCGCTGGGAGGTTCGATCCATAACCATTCTCCTTGTCTGCTCAATATCAAAATCATGCTATAAATCAGCAGTATATTATAAGTATAGCGCTTTCATTATCAGTATAATGCAATTGTTGATAATAGCAAGGCTTCGGTCCACACGGCCTGCCATTTTTGCAACGATAAGGAGAGGCGGCGCTTCATTCATGAAATTTACCAACGGAAACTGGCTCATTCGCGAAGGCATTACTTTGGACAGCGCGGTGTATACCTACGATGTAGAGCGGGCGGGAGACGAGCTGACCGCTTATATTTCCACTGTGCCTATCAGCGGACGCGGCAATATGATCGATGCGGCGCTGCTCACCGTCAAGATCCATTCTCCCCTGCCCGGCGTTATCGGCGTCAAGCTGGTTCATTACGACGGTGCTCCGGAGAGGGGGCCGGCATTCGCCCTTAACGAAGGAGCGGGCGGACATGTGACGATAGAGGAGAACGGGAAGCAGGCGATGCTGACAAGCGGCGGGCTGACCGCCGTCATCCGCAAGGGGGCGGAGTGGGCGCTCGATTTCTATCGCGAAGGGAAGCGGCTGACAGGCAGCCGCACCCGGTCAATGGCGCATGTGAGAGCCCCGGAAGGACGAACCTTTATGCGCGAGGAGCTGGACCTTGGCGTCGGCGAGTGGGTATACGGCCTGGGCGAGCGGTTCACCTCTTTTGTGAAGAACGGACAGACGGTGGATATTTGGAATGAAGATGGAGGGACCAGTTCGGAGCAGGCGTACAAGAACATCCCCTTTTATCTGACGAACAAAGGCTACGGCGTATTCGTCAATCATCCGGAGCGCGTATCGTTTGAAATCGCCTCGGAAAAAGTGAAAAAGGTCCAGTTCAGCGTTCCTGGCGAGCGCCTGCACTATTTTATCATCGACGGCCCGTCGCCGAAGGAGGTTCTGAGCAAATACACGGAGCTGACCGGCAGACCGGCGCTGCCTCCGGCATGGTCGTTCGGGCTATGGCTGTCGACTTCTTTTACGACCAATTACGATGAACAGACGGTGAACGCGTTCGTGGACGGGATGGCCGAGCGCGATCTGCCGCTGCATGTCTTCCATTTCGACTGCTTCTGGATGCGCGAATTTCAGTGGACCGACTTCCGGTGGGACGAGCGGGTATTCCCCGATCCGGCGGGCATGCTGAAGCGTCTGAAGGACAAGGGACTCAAAATCTGCGTCTGGATCAACCCGTACATCGGGCAGCGTTCCCGTCTGTTCGCCGAGGGCAAAGCGAAGGGCTATCTGGTCCAAAAAGCGGCCGGCGGCATCTGGCAGTGGAACCATTGGCAGCCGGGCATGGCTCTGGTCGATTTTACGAATCCCGAAGCGCGCCGGTGGTATGCAGGCTATCTGCGGGAGCTGGTCGATATGGGCGTTGACAGCTTCAAGACCGACTTCGGCGAGCGCATCCCGACCGATGTCGTCTATCATGACGGCTCCGATCCGTACAAAATGCACAACTACTACACCTACTTGTACAATGAGGTCGTCTTCGGGGTTCTTCAGGAGAAGCTCGGCAAAAATCACGCGGCGGTCTTCGCCCGTTCCGCCACGGCAGGGGGGCAGAAATTCCCCGTGCACTGGGGCGGCGACTGCTACGCCGACTACGAGTCGATGGCCGAATCCCTGCGCGGCGGCCTGTCGCTCGGCCTGTCCGGCTTCGGCTTCTGGAGCCACGATATCGGCGGCTTCGAGAACACGGCCCCTGCGCATGTGTTCAAGCGCTGGCTCGCTTTCGGCCTGCTCTCCAGCCACAGCCGGCTGCACGGCAGCAGCTCGTACCGCGTGCCGTGGGCTTACGACGAGGAGGCCGTCGAGGTGGCCCGTTTCTTCACCAGGCTGAAATGCCGCCTGATGCCGTATCTGTACGATGCGGCATGTCAGGCGGCGGAGAACGGCTGGCCTTGCATGCGGGCGATGCTGCTGGAATTCCCGGACGACCCCGCCTGCGAAATGCTGGACCGCCAATATATGCTCGGCGGTTCGCTGCTGGCCGCCCCGGTCTTCGACGAGTCGGGCGAAGTCAAATACTATCTGCCGGAAGGCAGCTGGACCTCTCTCCTGACCGGCGAGACGGTGCAGGGCGGTTCCTGGCGCAGGGAGCGGCATAGCTTCCTGAGTCTGCCGCTGTTCGTCCGGCCGAATACGCTGCTCGCAGAGGGCCGGACCGATCACCGTCCGGATTACGAGTATGCGGACGGCGTGACGCTGGGTCTTTACTCGCTGGAAGACGGGGCTTCGGCCTCCGCCACCGTGCGATCCTTAAGCGGCTTGCCGGAGCTGCGCGTCACCGCGAGCCGTGAGGGCAGCAAGATCATCGTGGATGCCGAAGGCAGCGGCAAGCCGTTCAGCCTGGAGCTGCACGGCCTCGGAACGATTGCCTCGGTGCGAGGGGCGGAACGGACCGGCGAAACCGCCGTTGCTATTGCAGCGGGTGCCGAAGCCGTATCGTTCCGCCTGACGCTGGCCTAAAGCCGCCCTGAGAACAACAAAAAGCCTCCAGCAACAACACGGTTAGGAACGGGAGTGACCCTATTAGTGAGACAGGGGTCACTCCCCATCCGCCGCGTTAGCTGGAGGCTTTTATATTAATGCAGTACGCCTGCCGGTTCGGCGCTGATCTTCAGCGTCTCATCCAGCCAGGAGAAGACGCGGTGATTGAACAGCAGCAGGGCGCCGAAATGGCAGTGCTCCTCCCCGCCGTCCTCTTTGGTGAGCTTCAGATAGGTCTTAGGGCAGCTCAGCGCATCGTACAGTCTCCCGGGCTGTTCAGCAAAGAAGTGATCCTCTTCCGCCTCGCAGACCAGCGTCGGGCAGAGAACCTGGTCTGCGACTCCCTCCATTGTGCAGGGCTCCGTTTTCTCGACCAGCTCGCTGAGAGAGCTCGCCTGGAAGGTGAACATGCCGTTGTCAACCGCCCAACGAACGCCGCTGTGATGCTGCATAACCTTGGCTACGGTCGCTTCGTACTCCTCGAAGGTATAGTCTGTTCGGCCTGCCATGAATTTCTGGCCCAATTCCCGGAAGCGGAACGTATGCACGCCGTCGTTGGCGATACAGGCGGCAAGGCGATGCTCAAAGGCCGCCGCCCGGGGCGCGAGATAGCCGCCGAAGCTGATGCCCATCAGCGCGATGCGGCCGGGGTCTACTTCGGGACGGCTGATTACATAATCGACGACCGGCGTAATGACCTTCTCCCAATCGTGGCGGAAAGGAATCCGCTGCTCACGGATGACGGAGCCTTGGCCGGGACCCTCGAAGGTAAGGCAGTGATAGCCCCTCTGGAGAGCGGCGGCGGCTCCGCCGAAATACAGCTCTTCGCCCGTGGAATCGTAGCCGCCGTGAATAATCAGGATCGGGCGGGGCTCCACGGCGTCTGCTGCTGTATAGAAGTAACCGGAAAGCGTCGTTCCTTCGTACGGAATGCTGACCTGCTCCACTTTGGTGTCCATCAGCTTCGCCGCTTGTCTGAAGGTGTCGCGGCTCAGCTTCCAGGTGGAGAGCATGCGCGGATCTTCGGGGCTCCCGTGCAGGAAGAACTCCGAGGTGCGGTAATAGTTGGAGGCGCGGAGATACGCCTCCCGGGCGCCGATCCGCTGGCCGGCCGCCAGTGCTTCATCCCCCAGCGCATGCACGCGTTCGGCGACCCGGAACCATTCCTTGTGCCAGCTCTCGAAATCGCCTTCGACTATGCGGGAGGCGGTCACCAGGCATTCGCCGATATCCGCTCCTCCGTAGGGCGCGTAGCTTACCGTCCGCAGCAGTTCAAAAGAAAAAGCCTCATCATTAAATATAAGTTTCATCAACTTTTCGCTCCTTTATGGTTCATGGAATTGTGTGTGACTGAATAATAGGTTAATATTAACCTATAACATAACAAACTATATGTCAATAATAACTTATGTTAAATTTAACTTAATGTTGGAGTGAAGAGGATGAGTTCGATTAAATACGCCCTGCTAAGTCTGCTGGCCAGAGAACCGCTGAGCGGATATGATATGAAGCAGCATATGAACGGGCGGGTCAGTTTTTTTTACAAAATCAATAACAACCAGCTGTATCCGACCCTGGCGAAGCTTGAAGCGGAAGGCTTGGTCCAACTGGAATCGCATGAGCGTGAGTCGTACCGTCCGGCGCGTAAGGTGTACAGCATAACGGACAAAGGAATTGATTTCCTCAAGGCTTGGGTGATGGAGGCGGAGGAGCCGCGATCGTTGGACGATTTTATGCTGAAGCAGTACAACTCCTGGCTGGTGGAGCCGGAGGCGATGATCGGTATTTTGCGGGAGAAACGAACAGAGCATGAAGAACGTCTGAAGATTTACCGAGCCAAAATCGCGGGCTTCCGCGAGCAGCAGGCCGTTTATCCCAGCAGGGACCCGCTGTTCTCCTCGATTGCGGTCATTGAGATGGGGATCAGAAACGAAGAGAGCTATATGGAATGGTGCGACAGGGTGATCGAGGCGCTGAGCAAGGATGAGATATAACCCGAATTTCAGCGAAAAAATACCCGGGGCAAGGCTTTAGGGATGTGTCTATTTTGTGACATTGCCTATATAATTAGAGTGAGCTTGGCATGTGGACATTCAAATTCCGCAAAAGGAGACGATGAACATGTCGAAGGCAAGACCTCCCTGTTAATTTCTAAAATCGGTCCTTGAGCGCGCTCCGCCTCGATTCCGGTTGGAACAATCCAATCCGAATCGGGAGGAGATCCGCGCATGATGGGTTTGCGTAATTTACGGGTGCTGTATGCGGTCCGTTTTTTTGGCAGTCTGATTCCGGCTTATGTGATCGAGAGGCTGTATTGGGAAGAGCGGGGCATGACCATTCAAATGGTCGTATATACGGAGATGATTTATGCGGTGACGGTTGTGCTGCTGGAGCTTCCGACCGGCAATATTGCCGACAGATGGAGCCGCAAACGGATGCTGGTTTTGGCCTCGCTGCTAGGCTGCTTCGAGTTTCTCATTCTGGTGTATGCGACATCGTTCTGGCACTTCGCGCTGGCCGTATTTCTCGCGGCTGTCGGCAGATCGGCGGGAAGCGGGGCGGAGAATGCTCTGCTCTACGATTCGCTGCAGGCTGCCGGGCGGGAGAAGTCTTTTGAGCAAGTGCTGGGCCGCCTAAATGCCGTCGACATTTCCTCCACGATGCTCGCCGCAATGTGCGGAAGCTTTCTCGCCGGTCTCTGCGGCTATGAGCTGAACTACTGGATTTCGCTGGCAAGTTCGTTTGCCGCATTGAGCTTTACGTTCATGCTGGTAGAGCCCGCTGCAAGCGGCGGAGCGGAGGGGGAGAAGAGCATCCCGATTGGGGCTTCTATTGCGGGTGCCGTGCGCTTTTTCAGAAGAAACCGTGGCGTCATGCTGGTGATGCTGTCCGGAATGGTGACAGGCGCGTCGCTGAACTTCATCGATGAATTCTGGCAGCTGTATCTGGACAGAATCGGGATTCCGGCTGCGGCCTTCGGGTTGTTCTCGGCATCGATCTTCCTGCTCAGGCTTCCGGGCAATCTCCTTGCCTATAAGCTGAAGACCCGCATGGGCAGCAGGCCATTGCTGACGGCCGTTACCGCGGTTTTGGCCGCGGGCTTCCTGTATCTCTCCATGGCGCGGAACGTCAGCGGCCTGGCGGCGATCTTCCTGATCTGTCTGGCCGGCGGGGTAATTGAACCGCTCGCGGCCGGATATTTGCATCACCGGATCGGTTCGTCCATGAGAGCGACCATGGATTCGTTTCAGTCGCTGGGCCTGAATGCGGCGCTTATCGCCATAGGCCTGGGGTTCGGCTACTTTTCATCCCGCTGGGATGTGTTCGGCGGCTACGGTTTTGTCGGATTGCTGTGCCTGGCATTCTGCGTTTATTTTGCATTCGCTTCTTCGAAACTATGATAAGCAGCCCCTCCTGATGATTCGCGTGCGGCCGAGGCCGTCCTGACATTGGGAGGCGGCTGCTTTTTTTCGCTGAGGTTCAAGGCTTCTCTACTCAACTAAATGGCTGCGGATGGGCCGGAATTACCTGAAGCGTCATGCGCTACTAATGCAGCTTCCTGAATTGTTCCGGAGTCGTTCCGGACTGCTTGCGGAATGTCGCGACAAAATGGCTGGCATCCCGGAATCCGACCCGCTGCGCGATGGATTTGACGGTGGCTTCCGGGCGGCCGATCAGCAGCTCCTTGCCCTTGCGGATGCGCAGGCGGACGAAATAGGCATAGGGAGATAAGCCGAACGTTTGCAGGAACAGGCTGTTGAGGTAGCGTCCGGATATCCCGATATGCCCGGAGAGGTCCTCCAATCCTATATCGGGATTGCCGTAGCTTTCTTCCATCCATGCGAGCAGCGGCTGAAGCTTGCCGAGATTGCCGGAAATGGATTTCTGGTTATGCGTGCTCCCGCAGGAGCTTAATGCGAGCAGAAATCGATAGGCGCCCGCCGAAGCGCTCAGCCCGAAGGGATCTGCTTCCTTCTCCTGAAGGTTCAGCAGAGCTTCCACCATACCGCCCACAGCCGCATCATCTTCCCATTGGAGGAAGGTGGGGCCGGCTATGCCCAGGGACTGCAAAATACTGTCGGCGGCGCTCCCCGCAAACGTCAGATAACAGGTGCGCCAGCCGTCCTGCACCGCTTCATAGCGGTGGGGGAAACGGGGAGGCAGCAGCACGCCGCTCCCCTGGGGAAGGAACATCCGCTGTTCCCCGAAATGAATCAGTCCTTGCCCCTCCGCCGTCTGAAGCCAGTGATAGGCCGGATAGCCGTCGGGGCGGCTGACTCGCTCCTGCTCGGGATTATACCCGATGCTGTCGAGGGCAATCGGCAGACGGCTTCCGGCTTCGGGAGCGAAAATAATTCGGCGGTGTCCGTGAGTAGCCATGCGGTTAACCTCCTGGGGCTTGAATATACAGAGATCGGTAAGGATCTGTGTAGTCTGTGCAAGTTCCATATTCTTATATGTGGTGCGAAAATGTTATATTTAAACGCCAACTTTAAGCGATTACAATGAGAATATACTTATACTGTAAAGGATGTGCCGCGTGTGATCAACGATAAATTGCCGAAGATTTGGTACGGAGGAGATTACAATCCCGAGCAGTGGGACGCCGAAGTATGGGCCGAGGATGACCGCTTGTTCAAGCTGGCCGGCATCGATGTCGCTACCATCAATGTGTTCTCCTGGGCGATGATTCAGCCGGATGAAGAAACCTATGATTTCTCGTCGCTCGATGAAACGATGGACCGGCTGTACAGAAACGGGACCTATATTTGCCTGGCTACGGCCACCGGGGCGCATCCGGCCTGGATGGCGCGCCAATATCCCGAGGTGACCCGTGTCGATGTCAAGGGCCGGAAACGCAAATTCGGGGGACGGCATAACTCCAACCCGCACAGCTCGGTCTACCGTACATTTTCCGCCCGGCTTGCGGGCAAGCTGGCGGAGCGGTACAAAGATCATCCCGCGCTCGTGGCCTGGCATGTCTCGAATGAGTACGGCGGATACGACTACTCCGAGCAGTCCGAGACGGCCTTCCGTGAGTGGCTGAAAGTGCGCTACGGCACGCTGGACGCCCTGAACAGAGCGTGGAATACGAGATTTTGGGGACATACCTTCTATGATTGGGAGGAGATTGTCGTCCCCAGCGAGCTGAGCGAGGAGTGGAACGGCAGCCGGACCAACTTCCAGGGCATTTCGCTCGATTACCGCCGGTTCATGTCGCACAGCCTGCTGGAGTGCTACCGGCTGGAATACGACGCGATCCGGGAGCACAGCAAGGATGTGCCGATTACGACGAATCTGATGGGCTTTTATCCGGAGCTGGATTATTTCGAGTGGGCCAAGTATATGGATGTCGTGTCCTGGGACAACTATCCTTCTCTGGATACGCCCGTCAGCTTTACGGCGATGACCCATGACCTGATGCGCGGCCTGAAGAGCGGCCAGCCGTTCATGCTGATGGAGCAGACGCCGAGCCAGCAGAACTGGCAGGCGTACAACTCGCTCAAGCGGCCCGGCGTAATGCGGCTGTGGAGCTACCAGGCGGTGGCGCGCGGAGCGGACACCGTCCTGTTCTTCCAGCTGCGCCGATCGGTCGGCGCCTGCGAGAAGTACCACGGCGCCGTGATCGAGCACGCCGGGCATGAGCATACGCGCGTGTTCCGCGAATGCGCGGAACTGGGCCGGGAACTGCAGCTGCTCGGCGGCGAGCTGCTGGACGCCCGGAGCTCGGCGAAGGTCGCCATCCTGTTCGACTGGGAGAACCGCTGGGCGCTCAATCTGTCTAGCGGGCCGACGGTCGCGCTGAACTATGTGGACGAAGTGCATAAGTATTACGATGCGCTGTTTGCACAGCATATCGAGGTGGATATGGTCGGCGTCCTGGAGGACTTGACCAAGTACGAAATCGTGATCGCCCCGGTGCTATACATGGTGAAGCCGGGCTTTGCGGCGAGAGCGGAAGCTTTTGTCCAGGCGGGGGGTACGTTCGTGACGACCTTCTTCAGCGGAATCGTCGACGAGAATGATCTCGTTACGCTCGGCGGCTATCCCGGCCAGCTGCGGCGGCTGCTTGGCGTATGGGCGGAGGAGATCGACGCGCTGCTGCCGGGCATGAGCAATCAAATCGTCATGGAGCGGGATTGGAAAAAGCTGAGCGGAAGCTATGAATGCGGCATTCTGTGCGATCTGATTCATTCGGAGGGGGCGGAGACGCTGGCGCGTTACGGCTCCGATTTCTATCGGGGCATGCCGGCGCTTACCGTCAACCGGTTCGGCGGGGGCAAAGCCTATTATATTGCTTCCAGCCCGGACGCCGGCTTTCTGCAAGGACTCCTTGGCAATCTGTGCGCCGACAAGAATATCGCGCCGCTCGTCAAAGCCCCGCAGGGAATCGAAGCTGCGCGGCGGGTGAAGAACGGAACGCCGTACCTGTTCCTTCTGAACCACACCGACGGGGAACTGACGGCAGAGATCGGCTCCGCCGGGATGACCGATCTGCTGACCGGCAGGGCGGTGAGCGGAACAGCGGTCGTTCCAGCGAAGGGAGTAATGATATTGAAGGGATAGCACTGCAAGTCCGGTTGCTTGAATCGTGCCGTGCGGAAATGAACCGGACTTTCGCGGGGCACCCGGCAGGAGATACGGCACTGACCCGAGGCAGGAAGAAACAGCAAAGGACAGCTCTTCGCTTTACGTGAAGAAGCCGTCCTTTTTCTAAATATCAGGTTAAGTATAAGCTTCGCGCTTATCCTTAACCTGATATTTTTACGAGAAACGGATGCCTTCCTCTTCCAGAGGACGGCGAAGCCGTTTCTTCTTATTTGTAAAGATGGATTAATTTGAATGCAGTTGTGCGGCTTCGCCCACCTCATTACGCCGCCGGGTCGATCCCCGCAGAACCACGCTGGTATCCAGATAGATGGTTTCCTTGTGGCGGTCGGGCTGTTCAATCCGATTCAGCAGCGCTTCGACGACGCGGATGCCGAGCTCGTAAGGATAGGTATGAACGGTGGTCAGCGGCGGGTCGATGATTTTGGCGTTGGCAATGTCGTCAAACCCCGTCACTTCAATCTGTCCTGGCACCTGAACCTTCATTTCTTTGAGCGCGCGAATCGCGCAGATGCCGATATCGTCATTGGCGCACACGAACGCGGTTGGAAGTTGGGCCAGGTCTTTCAGCTGGGCTGTCATCCACTCGACGGAAAGGTAGGGCTGCGTGTCGTCCGGCGTTATGCTGAAGGCAGGATTCGGCTCATGTCCGGATGCCCGTATCGCGCGCTCGAACCCGAGCCATCTTTCGTAAAAGCTGCGGCAGTGGTACAAATCTCCAATGAAGCCGATATTCGTGTGCCCCTCTTCGATCAGTGTTTTGGTAAGGGTATAGGTGGCGAATTCATTTTCAACCATCACGATGTCGTACTTGTGGCTGTCAAAGACGGTGTTGGGCAGGGAGTCGATGAATACGGTCGGAATGCCGGCCCCAAGGATCGTTTCGATATAAGGCTTATGAAAAATCTCGATGCATACGATGCCGTCGATATTAAACGGATTGATGTTGGCCGGCAGCGCATTGTTTCGGATATCTTCGGGCTTCACCAGGGTCAGAATCAGATTAAATCCCTGGGCGCTCAGCGCCGTTTCCATACCTTTTATTGTCTCGGCGTAGAAACTGATGACGTTAATATCTCCGCGGGTGAGCAGCGCAATGTTCCCCATGTTCATGGTGGAGAAATTTTTATATTTCAGCTCCGCCGCCTTTTGGAGAATCTTCTCCTTGGTCCCGTCGGGAATTTGCGGATGGTTGTTCAGCGCTTTGGAAACGGTATTGCGGGACAATCCTAAAGCATCAGCGATATTTTGAATGGTCACTCTCTCAGCCATAGACAGCATGCTCCTTTTTGGCTCACGATTTTTATATTTACTGGGATATGCGATTGACGCGTTTACGCCTTTTCATCGAAGTGCAATCTTTATATCATTTTAGTGTGCGATAGTAAACAAAAATGTAAAGAAAAATTCAATTGGAAAAATGCAAATGAAAACGCCCAAAACAAAAGAATGAAAAGCACAAACAGCAGAACTCTATTTAGTATGGACGGATTTCCTCGTTTTAACATCTTATTATATAACCTTTTTCAGCGGTTGCATAGGTTATCCTGTCCATAAAATCAGCTTGGAAAGCGTTTTTGTTGAAAATGACGATGATGGCTTGTCTCTACTTCAGATATGCAAAGATTTGGTTGGATCAAGCGGAAAAATATTTTACAAAACAGCGCTTTAAAAGTGATTGACACTTGGAATTGGAAGCGCTATACTTCAATTGCGTCAAAGTTGTTTACATTTGTAATGATCAATGTAAATTAATGAAGGTCGGATATGCCTATCAAAGCGTGCTTGAAAAGAGACCAGGAAGTCGGGCCTATGGAGGTTGACCATGACTGAAACGTACCATGAGCTTTACCGCCCGCAATTTCATCTGACACCGCCGGAGGGGCCGATGAGCGATCCAAACGGCATGGTGTTCTATGAAGGGGAATATCATCAGTTTTATCAATTTACTGGGAGGTGGGGCCACGCGGTAAGCCGGGATTTGCTGCACTGGGAGCATCTGCCGCTGGCGCTTGTATCCGATGAACTGGGTGACATCTGGTCAGGCAGCGCCGTGGTGGACTGGAAGGACAGCAGCGGTTTCTTCGGCGGAGGCAGTGGTCTGGTTGCCATCTTCACTCACTTCAAGGATGGCCTTCAGTCCCAGAGCATCGCGTACAGCCCGGACAAAGGCCGGACCTGGGTGAAGTATTCGGGCAATCCGGTCATTCCCAATCCCGGCCTGAATGACTTTCGCGATCCGAAGGTGCTGTGGCATGAAGAGACGGGCCGCTGGGCGATGGCGGTCAGCGTGGACCGGGCCATTCATTTCTACAGCTCGCCCAATCTGCGTGAATGGCGGTTTGAAAGCGTGTTTGAAGGCGTCGGCTGCCAGGATGCAGTTTGGGAGTGTCCTGATCTGTTCCGGCTTCCCGTCCTGGGAGAGCCGGACGAGAGCCGCTGGGTGCTGCATGTCAGCATCGGGGACAACGAGGTGACGGACGGGTCGACCGCCCAGTATTTCGTCGGAGACTTCGACGGCCGCCGCTTTGTCTGCGAGCATGAGGACGGGGCTCCCCGGTGGACCGATTACGGGCAGGACTTCTATGCCGCCGTTTCCTATTCGGATATTCCTCAGGAGGACGGACGGACGATCTGGCTCGGCTGGACCTCCAACTGGCAGTATCCGTTTCATTCGCCCACCGAGCCTTGGAAAGGCGGAATGTCGATTCCAAGGACGGTGGGGCTGGCAAGAAAGGGCGGCGAGCTTCGTCTGGTGCAGCAACCCGTGCAAGAGCTGGAGAAACTGCGTGAAGAACCGGTCCGCTTCGGTCCTCTGGAAGTGAAGGATGAAATTCTCCGACTTCCCTTCTCGGGCCTGTCGTACGAATTCGAAGCGGAAGTAAGCTGGGATCGGGCGGCGGAATGGGGAATCCGCGTTAGGGTATCGGGTGACGGCGAGGAGCATACCGTGCTTGGCTTCAGCCCGGAACGCGAAGAGCTGTTTCTTGACCGCCGCAAGTCGGGCTTCAGCGAGCTGCCGAAGCGCACGGGCGGAACGGCGAATTTCGCCAAGGTATTCCGGGCGCCGAAGAGCGGCGAAGCCGGCAGGTTGTCCGTGCGGGGTTATGTCGATGATTCGGTCATCGAGTGGTTCGTTGGAGACGGCGAGGAAGTGTTCACGTCGCTTGTCTATCCCCGCCCAAGCAGCGGCGGACTGGAATTGTTCGCCCATAGCGGAAGCGCCAGGTTCAGCCATTTTACCGTGTATCCTCTGAAATCGGTTTGGACTTAAACAAAATACAGAAAATAATTATTTTGGAATCGGATGGTGATCTACTGTGAGCAACACAATTCAAAACGAGACAGTATCTATTACCAACGGCCGGTATCGGCTGCAATATCATTTAATGCCGCCTGTCGGCTGGATGAACGACCCGAACGGACTGATTTATTACAAAGGCGAATATCACGCGTTCTATCAACACTACCCATACGGTCCTTGGCAGGGTCCTATGCACTGGGGACATGCGAAGAGTAAAGATCTCGTACATTGGGAGCATCTTCCGATCGCGCTGACCCCCTCCATGCCCTACGACAGCGGCGAAGATACGGTGTACGGCTGCTGGTCGGGCAGCGGGGTGGACGATGGCGGCGTGTTGACCCTGATTTATACGGGGCATGTGGAGAGCAATGATCCGGTCGAGGTGCAGTGCATCGCGCGCAGTACGGACGGCATCCATTTTGAAAAAGGGCCGGTCAGCGTCATTGATGGCCCTCCGGACGCGGAGTGCTTCGGCTTCCGCGATCCGAAGGTGTGGAAGCGCGGCGAGGTATGGCATCTGGTCGTCGGTTACGGCAAGGACGGCAAAGGCAAGGCGCTTCACTATACCTCAAGCGATCTGAATGAATGGACCTATGAGGGAATTGCGGCGGAAAGCGACGGAACGATGGGCGATATGTGGGAATGCCCCGATCTGTTCCCGCTTGGGGAAGGGGCGGACAGTCATGTGCTCCTGTTCTCTCCGATGAATATTGCCCCCGTCAAGACGCTGTATCTGTCCGGACAGTTCAACTATGACACGGGTAAATTCAGCAACCAGCATAAGGACCGGGTGGACTATGGCTTCGATTTCTACGCGCCGCAGACCTTCGAGGATGCGTCGGGCCGGCGGATCATGTTCGGCTGGATGAATATTTGGGGAGCGGAGATGCCGGAGAAGGAAGACGGCTGGATGGGCGCCTTTACTCTGCCGCGCGTGCTTACGCTCGCGGAAGACGGCAGCCTGCTGGCCAACCCCGCCGAGGAGCTGGAGGCGCTGCGGGGCAGCCATGTGGACGCGGCCAACATCCTGCTGAAGAACGGCGAAGAATTTACACCGGATGGAGTGGCGGGAAGCGCGCTGGAGATTGAAGCCGTATTTGTGGCCGATTCTTCATCCGATGCCGAATTCGGCCTGCGCGTGCGCTGCTCGGAAGACGGCTTGCAGTATACGGAAATTTCCTATAAGGCATCTGAAGGCGTGCTGCGAATGAACCGGGATCACGCCGGAGCGGGCGAGGGCGGAGTCAATGAAGCGGCGCTCGTTCCGACGGAGGACGGACGGATCAAGCTGCGCCTGTTCCTTGACAGCTCTTCGGTGGAGCTGTTCGCCAATGACGGACGCCGGACCATTACGAACCGGATTTATCCGCTGGAAAGCAGCCTCGGCCTCAAGCTGTTCTCAAGAGGCGGAGATACCTTGCTTGAAACGCTGAATATCTGGCAGTTGGAATCGGATAAGGCGGCGGCAGCAGTTGAATAATTGGACCCCGGGGTATGCCTGCTATGGCTAGGGAAGAAATCGAATACCCTTAAGCAAGACAGAATGAACTAGAGGAAAAAGCGGCCTGAAACTTGGGTCGCTTTTCTTCAGCAGTAATGGACAGCGCTTACATGATATTAAGAATGGGAGTGAATGCGTTGGGAAGAGGGAAGAAGCTTCGGGGGAAAGTCTGGTTAAACGCGTGGGTTGCCGTACTGCTGCTGGGAACGGTTATATTCCCGGGTTCATATTCGGTGGCGTGGGCGGCGTCGGTAGCAGACGTTACGTATGGTGAAAGCATTTCTGAGAGCGTTTCAATTAGTGGCGCGAACAGCAACTTAAGCGGGTGGACGGCGAGGGACAAGGGGATCATTGAGGAGACGGCGGACGGCCTGAAGCTGTCGTCTTCAGAGAACGGCTTCGCGCTGTCGGCGGAGCAGGGAGAAAGCTTCAGCTATGAAACGGACGTAACGCTGCTTCAGAACAGCGGCGTGGTGTCGCTCATCTTCCGCTCGAACGACAGCGGCTGGGGCTCGTACATGGCGCAGCTTGATCCGGGCGCGGATATCCTCAAGCTGAAGGATGCGAACGGCGACCGGGTGCTGAAGACGGAAAGCGTGCCGCTGGAAGTCGGACAGACGTACCACCTTAAGGTGACGGCGGAGGGCGCGTCGCTTAAGGTATACTGGAACGGCGGAAGCGAGCCGCTGATTCAGGTAAGCGATTCCGCCTACACCGGCGGGTATTTTGGCATGCATGTCTGGAACAGCTCGGCCGTGTTCCAGAATATTAATATGCAGGTCATCAACACGGAGACGAAGCCGGGAACGGTGAACGGCAACCTGAGCGGCTGGACGGCGAAGGACAAAGGGAGCATCGAGGAGACGGCAGACGGGCTGAGGCTCTCCTCTTCAGAGAACGGCTTCGCGCTGTCAGCGGAGCAGGGTGAAAGCTTCAGCTATGAAGCGGACGTAACGCTGCTCCAGAACAGCGGCGTGGTGTCGCTCATTTTCCGTTCAAACGACAGCGGCTGGGGCTCGTACATGGCCCAGCTTGATCCGGGCGCGGACATCCTGAAGATGAAGGACGCGGACGGAGACCGGGTGCTGCAGACGGAGAGCGTGCCGCTGGAAGCCGGACAGACATATCACCTCAAGGTGACGGCGGACGGCGCGTCGCTGAAGGTGTACTGGAACGGCGGAAGCGACCCGCTGCTGGAAGCTGAGGATACCGCCCACACCGGCGGGTATTTCGGCATGCATGTCTGGAACAGCGCGGCGGTATTCCAGAATATTTATGCGGGCCCGCTCGGCGAACCGCAGCCGATAGAGATGTCCGGCGTCAGCAGCAATCTGACGGGCTGGACGCAGCGGGGAATTGGAACCGCTTCCTCAGGTCCCGAAGGCCTTCAACTGTCGGCATCGGGAGCGGTTACGGTCATGTCGGACACCTACGCCCAGGATTTCACTTATGAAAGCGACATAATGCTAAAGTCAGCGGATACGGCAGGCTCCTTGCTGCTGCGTTCGGATAAAGAAGGGCGCAATGCGCTGCTGGTTCAGGTGGACGGCAAAGCCGGCAAAATCCGGCTGGCCGATGCGGGCAGCGGACAATCGGACCGCCTTTGGATCGAGAAGAGCATCGCGGTCCTTCCGGGTGTCAGCTACCATGTAAAGGTCAAAGCGGACGGAAACCGGATTAAAGTCTACTGGAACGGCAAATACGATCCCATAATCAGCGCCGAAACGGAGCTTTATTCCGTCAATAAGGGACTTGGTCTTCGCGGGGCGGGAACCGCGGTGTTTCAGAATATTAAAGTGAGCGATCTGCTTACAAATATAGAAGGTCTGTCGAACGCGGACGGGTTATGGATGAAGGACTTTCAGGGCCTTAAAGGAACGGCGCAGGGAGCACAGTGGTCCCTGCATCTCTCCGAAACGCAGGCGGAGGATTTCGTTCTGGAGGGCAACGTTACGATTTCCGTGTATTCACCGTCTGCCGAAGCGGCGCTGCTGTTCCGGGCAAACGAAGACGGTTCCGGCTACTGGCTTCAATTGAATGCGAATGAAGGCACAGTTAAGCTGGTGAAGTCGGGTTCGGCAGGACGGGAGGTGCTGGCTTCCTCTTCGGATATTCCGCTTGCTCCCGGGAAGAAGCATCATATTGAAATTCATGCGGCGGGATCGAAAATCTCGGTCTATGTGGACGGCTATAAGGGAGCGGTCGCCCAGCTTGAGGATAGCACCTATGCCTCGGGCCTGACCGGTTTTGCCGTAGCAGGAGGCAGCGCTTATTTTCAGGATGTCTATTTGACGCCTTCCGGCGGTTACTACAATGAAATTTACCGTCCGGCGTATCATTATACGCCTGCGCGCGGCTCGGCAAGCGATCCGAACGGGCTGGTTTATTTTGAAGGGGAATATCATCTCTTTCATCAGGACGGCGGACAGTGGGCTCATGCAGTCAGCACCGATCTCGTTCACTGGAAGCGTCTGCCGCTTGCGCTGAAATGGAACGACATGGGCCATATCTGGTCGGGATCGGCGGTTGCGGACGAGACGAACGCCTCGGGGCTGTTCGGCGACTCCGGGGGCAAAGGCCTTATTGCCTACTACACTTCTTTTAATCCCGACAAGACCGGCGGCAACCAGAAAATCGGGCTGGCTTTCAGCAAGGATAAAGGGCGCACCTGGCAGTATTACGGGGATGGCGCGGTTATCCAAAATCCGGGCTATGTAAGCCCCAATGAACCGGGGAACTGGGATTTCCGCGATCCGAAGGTCGTCCGGGACGAGGTGAATAACCGCTGGGTCATGGTCGTTTCCGGCGGCGATCACATCCGCTTCTTCACCTCGGAGAATCTGATCGACTGGACGCTGACCGACACCTTCGGCTACGGCAGCTATATAAGAGGCGGAGTGTGGGAATGTCCCGACCTGTTCCCTCTGCCGGTGGATGGCAACGCCTCGAACATGAAATGGGTGCTGATGCTCAGCTCGGGCGCTAATCCGAAGACGAACGGCTCGGATGCGGAGTATTTCATCGGCGATCTGACTCCCGAGGGCAAATTCGTCAACGATAACCCGGCAGGAACGGTGCTTAGAACCGATTACGGCAAAGAGATGTACGCTTCGACTTCCTTCGCCAACGCGCCGAACGGACGTCGGATCATACTGGCCTGGATGACCAACTGGGACTATCCGTTCAGCTTCCCGACCTCGCCGTGGAAGGGAGAGCTGACGGTGCCGCGCGAATTGTCGCTGAAGACGACAGCGGACGGCCTGCGTCTGGCGCAGGCTCCGATTGCGGAGCTTGAGACCTTGCGGGGCGCGCCATTCTCGGTTACCGATACTTCCGTCTCTGAGGATACGGACAATATCCTGGCTTCTTCCTTCGGCAATGCTTATGAAATTGAGGCCGAGCTTGAACTGCCTCAGAGAGGAGCCGCTTCGGAATTCGGATTCTTATTGCGCGAAGGCGGCGACCAGCGGACCGCTATCGGTTACCGCGCAGGGGACGGCACGCTGTTCATCGATCGTTCCGCTTCCGGACGGACCGATTTCTCATCCAAGTTCTCCACCCTGCATGAGGCCCATGTGCCGGTAGTGAACTCCACGCTGAAGGTGCGCATTCTGGTGGACCAATCCTCCATCGAGGTGTTTGCAGCGGATGGCACGGCGGTGTTCTCCGATGTGATTTTTCCGGGTGCGGCGCGGAGCGGCATGAGCTTTTACGCCAAGGGCGGCGCGGTGAAGGTGAAGTCCTTGAAGGTATATCCGCTGAAAAATATTTGGAACGGCGAGTTTCAGCCGGACGACTCGGCCGGCCGGATCATTCTGGACAGCAGTGTGCTGGAGCTGGGCTCCGGGGAATCCAAGGAGATCTACGCCAATGTGCTGCCGCATGAGTCCGCGAAGGAGTTAGTCTGGACCTCCGCCGACGAATCAGTCGTCAAGGCCGAGCCGTCCGGTTCCGGCAGCGCCGTGCTGAAGGCCGTGGCGCCGGGGACGGCGGCCGTTACCGTACAGACGTCTGACGGAAGCCTGTCAGCCGTCATTCAAGTGACCGTGGGTATATTCCATACGAATCTGAAAAACTGGAAGCCAAATTCCAGCTGGGCGGTGACATCCGAGGGCATCCGGGGCACCTTTGACAGCGACTCCAACTATATGTCGGGGGATCGGGCGGCGGATTTCACCTATGAAGCCGACGTTATGCTCCCGAGCACCGGCGGAGCCGGATCGATTCTGTTCCGGTCGAACACCGACGGTACGAGCGCTTACTATTTCAACCTTGATCCCAATTTGAAGGCTGCGCGGCTGTTCTATATGGCCGATGGCCAGTTCCAGGACCGGCAGGTGCTGGCGAAAGTGCCAATGGCTCTGACGACGGGAGTGAAGCATCATGCCAAAATCACAGCCGTGGGCACGCGGATCACAATCGAGCTGGACGGACGGCAAATTATTGATGTAGACGACGATACCTATCGTCAGGGCGCATTCGGTGTGAATGTATTCGGCGGGGACGCCTATTACCAGAACGTCAATGTAACCGGGGCAACGGCGGCTGATGATTCGGTCTACCGTTTCATAAATGAGGGGACGGGAGCGGCGCTTGCGGCCGACAGCCAAAATTCCCTAGCCTTGCTGAGAACGGCGCCTGAACAGGAATCGGTCAATCAATACTGGAGCTATTACCCGATCAAAAATAACGCCTACACGATCCGGACGGGGGGAAGCGGCAAATCGCTCGACTGGGATACGGGGGCGAACAAGGTTCAATTGTACGCCTATCTCGGCTATGACAATCAGCGCTGGCTGGTGAACGGGAACTCGGACGGGACGCTGACGATCCTGTCCAAGTTCCAGCCAGGCAAGGCGCTGGAAGCCCGGGAGGATGGAACGGTCGCGCTTGGCGACGCGGACGGTTCCGATCGGCAAAAATGGCGCGCCGTGAAGGTGGAGGCCGGCGGCGGAGAGCCTGAGCCGCTGCCATCGGCAGCACCGTCAGCAGCGCCATCAGTAGCACCGTCGGCGGCGCCATCGGCAGCGCCGTCAGTGGTGCCATCGGCCGAGCCCTCAGCGGCATCGTCGGCCGAGCCGACCCCGGCACCCGAGCCGACGCCTGCTCCGGCACCGAAGCCCTCAGCGGCTCCGCAGCCGGGGGATGCCGTGACGGGCACCGTCAATCAGGCTTCGGCAGCCTTCTTTACCGCTGCCAAGACGGAGCAGGGAAGCGGTTCGGCGCTGGCGATCAAGCTTGACGGCGGCGCGCTGAAACAGCTGGCCGGCGACAAGGCGGCCGATCTTCAGATCAAGGTCGGCGTGAAGGAAGACGTTGTGATAACCGGCTTGTCGGCCGCCGAGTGGAACGGGCTGTTTCAAGGAGGAAGCCGTCTCACCGTCAGCACGCCGGAGCTTACCCTGCCGCTGACTTCGCTTTCGATTGGCGATGCCATCGCAGGTCTGGGCGGCAATGTGAAGGCGGAGGACATCGGAGTGCGTCTGTCCATTGAGCGTAGCGCGGCGGCGTCCGATGCGGAGAAGATAGCCGCGGGTCAGGGATATCGTCTGCTGGCCGATCCGCTGGCGGTCAAGCTGACGCTTAGTTACAAGGACAAGAGTGTGTCCGCGCCTTTAAAAGCGCCGGCTGAACTGCTCATTCCGGTTCCGTCAGAGCAGGCGGGAACGCAGGGCGGAATTGCCGCCGTTTCGGTTCAGGATGGAGGAAGGCTGTTTGCGATACCGGCTGCGCTTAGGACGGTGGATAACACACGGTATGCCGTCATCCACGAGGCTGCCGGTTACCGGACGTATGCGCTGCTGAGCGGTAAGACGTCCTTCTCCGACACCCCGGGCCACTGGGTTCAGGGCATCGCCGCAGACCTGGCGGGCCGCCTGATGCTTGCAGGCGACGGAGACGGCCGGTTTGCGCCGGAACGCAAGGTTACGCGTTCGGAACTGGCGGCGCTCTCCGTACGAAGCCTCGGGCTCATGGGCGGAGAGATTTCATCCCCCGCCTTCAGTGATGTGCCTGCCTCTTCCTGGGCCTACGGACCGGCGGAGCTTGCGCATCAGTATGGGCTTGTCACCGGCTATCCCGGCGGCGTCTTTGACGGCGGCGGTGAGGTGAGCAGGGAACAGGCTATGGTGATCGTTTACAATGCCATCTCCCTCATCAAGGGAGGACATCCGCCGGCGGAACCTGTGAAGACGGCGGGCAGCCTGTCTGCTTACCGGGACCGCAGCGAGTTGTCTCCATGGGCTGCAGCTGCGGCTGCATATCTTATTGACAGCGGCATTGTCCAGGGAGACGGTACCCGCGAGCTTAGACCGAAGGATACGCTGACAAGAGCGGAAGCGGCTGCCTTGATTCACCGCATGCTTCAGGCAAACAGTTGGATCGACTAATCGGCTAAACATAGCATCAAGCGCGAAGCGGAGCATGCCCGCAGGGTTCACGGAACCTTGCGGGCACTCCGCTTTTTTTGCGGAAAAGGAGAAGTTCGATAGGAGGGCTCCTTGCGCGCCGCCGGCGGGCAGAGTCCGGGAACGGCTGGTATAATGGAAAGACCGACTGAAAGAGGAAAGAGGCATGACATGAAAACACTGCTCGTTACCGGCTACCGGGCGCATGAGCTTGGAATTTATGACAATAAACATCCCGGCATTCCCTATATCAAAAAGGCGCTCGCCAACCGTATGCTGCCGCTGCTGGAAGAGGGGTTGGAATGGATCATCACCCCCGGACAGTACGGCGTAGACCTGTGGGCGTGCGAAACCGCGCTTGAACTTAAAGGCAGCTATCCCGGCCTGAAGCTGGGCATCATCACAGCCCATGCAGCACCGGAGGAAAGATGGAAGGAAGAGAAGCAGGACGAATTTCGCCGGATTGCGGCGGCGGCCGATTACTACGGGGCGGTCAGCAACCGTCCTTATGAAGGAAGCTGGCAGTTCCAGGCAAGGGATGAGCTGCTGATGCGCAAAAGCGACGGGCTGCTGTTGGTGTACGACGCGGATGCGGCGGAAGGAAGCCCGAAGTATATCAAAGAAAAAGCAGTGAAGCTGCAGGAAGAGACGGGGTACACGCTGCTGACGATTTCAATGGACGACATCCAGAGCATGGCGGATGAGGAAAATCAGTCGTCATACGACTGAAACCGGGTCCGGCCGAAACTGCGGCGATTATCCGTAGCCAAATAAGAAAGGAGCCGCCGAGGCAGCTCCCGAATCCTTGATTCGCCGTCATCTTATAGCGGCCCTGACAATCCCCATAATCCCGACAATCCCGCTAGAAAGGCTTGAATACCATGAGCAGAATGAGGAGGAACGCGGCCGCATGGGTGACGCTTTCCCACTTGGCCGACAGCCTCGACAGCTGCTTATACGATTCCGGCAGGTTCTCGCCCTTCTGAGCATTGACAATTTTCAGCTGTTTGTTCATCTGCTTCGGAAGAATCCCCACAACGATCACCTGGACAGCCAAGTAGATGACGATGGAGGCGATAAACCAGCCTGCTTTGAACAGAGACGGCTCCAGAATCGCCATAGCAATGCCCGTCAGGAGCAGCAGAATACTGCCGACCTTTGGGAGGATCTCCAGTCTGTGCAGCAACGACAAGACAAATTTGGCCTGACTGACCGTTTTTGCGCTTTTGGCGATTAGCGGAAAAGCAAAGGCCGCCCCCAGCCCCATTACAGCGGCGGCAATGTGGACAAACAGAACATAAATATACAAACCATACTCCCCCAATCAACGGATGGAAATGTTATCCTGTTGGCTATTATATAGTCGAAGGCTAGGATATTTGTCACTTATTTCGGGGGGGAGAATATTTTTTTCAACGAAAAGAGAGGGAGATGCAAGCCCAATCGGACCCGTGTCTCCCTCTTCGCCTATAATTAGATAAAGCTGCGCAGCGACGGCGACTTGCGGGCTTTGGAGTGTCTCTCGAACGCGTAAGCCAGCCGGATCAGCGTCGGCTCGGCGTAAGCCATGCCCGCAAACGTCACGCCGAAGGGCTCGCCGTCCGGAGTGTAACCGGCGGGCACGACAATCGACGGGTATCCCGCCCGGGCCATAATTCTTGAGCCGAAATCGGCGGGGAACAGCAGGGCGTCCAAGCGGTGCTCCCGCATGACGGCGTCGATGCCCTCTTCCTTGCACAACCTGAGATCGGCCGCCCTGTCGCGGAGATACTGCGGCTCCGTCAAAGCGCCGGAGGTTCTGTACTCAGCGTCAAGCAGCGTCGATTGGCCATAGCGGAGCGTTTCCATCGGATGGGCGTGGTTGAAAGCGATGATGTCTTTCAGCGTGCGCATGGGCGCGCCCGGACCGAGCTTCGCCAGGTAGGCGTTCAGCGAATTTTTGAACTCGTTCAGCAGAACCGTGGAATAGCGGACCTCACGCGCTGTCGGCACATTTGCGGGATCGACGATTACCGCCCCTTGGTCCTTCATTAGCCGGACGGCCGCCTCATACAGCGCAATCCGGTCTTCGCCGACTTCCTCGAAGTAGTAATCGCGCGGTATGCCGATTCTTGCGCCCTGAAGGCCGTTCCCGTCCAAAAATTCGGTGTAATCGCCGTGGTTTCTCTCGAGTGAGGCGCCCATGGCGGCGTCCGTTTCGTCCTGGCCGAGCATGGCATTCAGCAGCAGCACCGCATCGTGCACCGTTCTCGCCATCGGTCCGGCGGTATCCTGCGTGTTCGACAGCGGCAGGATGCCGGAGCGGCTGATCAGCCCGACCGTGGGCTTGATGCCGACAATGGAGCCGAGGCTGGCGGGGTTGAGGATTGAGCCGGAGGTTTCCGTTCCGACGGAGACCGTGCAGAAATTGCAGGCGACGGCCACAGCGGAGCCCGAGCTTGAGCCTCCCGTCGGCTTCGAAATATTGTATGGGTTCAGCGTCTGCCCGCCGCGCGAGCTGTATCCGGACGGCATGCCCATGGTCATGAAGTTGGCGAACTCGGTCATGTTCGTCTTGCCAAGGATCACCGCTCCCGCTTTTCGCAGCCGGGACACAATAAAGGCGTCTTCCCCGGCAAAAGAATCCGCAAGCGCAAGCGACCCGGCGCTCGTATGCATTTTATCCCCCGTGTTGATGTTGTCCTTGAGCATGACGGGCACGCCATGGAGCGGCCCCCGGGCGCCGAGCCTTGCGCGCTCCGTATCCATGGCATCCGCGATAAACAGAGCGTCCGGATTAATCTCAATGACTGAATTTACCGTCAGCCCGTTCTTGTCATGATCCGCGATGCGTTCAAGGTACATCAGAACGAGCTGTCTGGATGTGATTTCGCCGGAGTCCAGCGCTGCCTGAATCTTCGTAATCGTCGTCTCCACAATTTCAAATGCCATCCTTCGCACGCTTCTTCCTGTTATGGAATCGCCTTCAAATTTAATATAAGCCAGTTTAGCTTTGCTTCATAGTCTGACTTCGATTTTTTTGCTGAGGAAGCAGCGCTCGGCAAAAAAAATAAAGCGGAAGCGGCCCGGCTATATTTGAGGCCAAGCTCGTTTCCGCTTTTTCAAGACGTAAAGCCCCGGACAAGAGAAGCTAATCCTGTATCTGCGAAAAGCCTTCTTCCGCCAAATATTCTCTCGCTTCCTCCGGCGTTTCAAAGGCCATTTCTAAACTCAGGCCCGAATAGAGATACCACAGGTCGTCCTCGGCTTTAAGTGTAAGATTCTCGCCTTTCCCGTTCACCCAGTTCGTCTCGGCCGCAAGCCGCTTGCGCTTCTTGGCTGACGGCGCCGCTTCGGGCAAAGGCTCGGAAAGCGAAGCGATGGAGGCGTCCAGCAGGCGCCGCAGTTCGTCCTCCGTGAAATCGCGGATGTTGACGAAGCCCTTGGCGTCGGTCTGGTAGCCTTTCAGCAGACCCGCGAATACATAGCCGTTGCCGTTCGGATGGAGATGAAACGCAACGGTCTTTTTGTCGTGCAGGCTTTCTTCATAATGGTAGTTGACCCTTCCTAAAGAAACGTCTTTGCGCTGAAGCTGCGGATAGGAGTCAAGAATCTCGATTTTTTGTTGAAAAGTAAGCATAGGGTCAGCCTCCGTTGTTCGAATCGGTCCAGCCGGGACGCAGGAGTCATTTTATCCACGGCTTTCGCTATCTGATTATATCATGCCGCCCGGCTCCACGCCGCTTTCGGACGGTTTATCCCCATATCCGCAGTGTAAAATGTGGATAGTGTGGAAAAATAGATCTAAATTATATTTTTGTGGATAAAAGATATATATCTAATGAAATAATCCACTGGATAATCACAGTATGCAGCGTTATATTCCATTTATAACATGACGGAGGTGGCTTCATTGATTCAAGTGGCGGCGGCCATCATTTATAATTCCGAGGGGAAGGTGCTGATTGCGCGCCGCAGGGAAGGCAAGTCCCAGGCGGGATTCTGGGAATTTCCCGGCGGCAAAATCGAAGACGGCGAAGACGCCTGCGCCTGCCTGCGGCGGGAATTGATCGAGGAGATGGGTATCGCCATCGTTCCTTATGAATATTTTGGCGTTAACGAGCACCGTTACGGCGGCGTCTTGCATATCCGGCTGATCGCCTGGAAAGCGGAATACCGGGGAGGCGATATCATTCTGACGGATCATGATGACTGTCGCTGGGAGCGTCCGGGGGAGCTGGAACGTTTTCTTTTTGCGCCTGCGGATATTCCGTTTGTGCAGAAGCTGGACTCGGAAGCGGGCAAGCGGTGAAAGAAGAACACGAATGAAGGAGCGGCGCTTCATACCGCTCTTTTTATCATATAATTTGCGGTTTGCAGACGTTATGATAGAGGAAAGAACGCTAATGAGGAGTGGGAACTTGCTGAAATTAGACTACAGACGAATGCTGCTCCACATCGCCATATATGCCGTTTTGTTTTTTGCGCTGCCTCTGTTTTTGCGGAGCCATCCGGGCACAATGAGTGATCTGGGCGCGCTGGTCATGCTGCTCTTGATGATCTGTCCGGCGGCCATCTTTATTTTGTCGGGAGAGCTTGGTTTTCGGGCAGGCTTTCGTCCGCTGGCGGCACTTCTGCCCATGCTTCTATTTGCGATATCGGTGCTTACGGTGTTTGAAGGCAGTGTAACCGGTTTTGTGTATTCGGCGGTTTACGGTGTGATATCGCTGACGGGGAACGCAGTCGGTGCTTTTTTTCGGAAGAGGACAAGGAGATAAAGGAGAAGAAGATTTGAAGGCGCCGGAGGTTCGATCATGTGATCTGTGAAATGCAATGCTGCCGATCCGGACGAAGGCAAGGTAAAATCGGTTTGGGAGGGAAATCAAGATGAATACGGACGAAAACAGCTTTAAGCTCATAGTCTTGTCGGAAGCGGGACAGGAGCTCATCTTGAATGAAGACCCCAAGAAACTCCTGGATAATGTATTCAATAGACTGTCATCCCATTTGGATTTGGATGTTTATTTTAATTATATTTTTGACGAGGAGACTCAGCGGCTTCATTTGATGAATTACCACGGAATCAGCCTGCAAGAATATTTACCTATCGAGTGGCTCGGCCTTGATGAAGCGGTTTGCGGAGAAGCCGCAACGAGGCGTTCCAGAATAATCGTCGAAGATGTTCAAAGCTCTTCCGATCCGAGAGTCGTGTTCATTAAAAGCTTCGGCTTAAAATCATATGTAAGCCATCCGCTGATTTCTTACGGGAAATTTGTAGGCACTTTGTCATTCGGTTCGCGAAAACGCCGCTCTTTTTCCCATTTGGAATTGGATATTATGCAGACGATTTGCAGTCAAGTGTCCATCGTGCTGGACCGCATTCTGCTTATTTCAGCGCTAAAAAGAAAGAACCGGGAGTTGGCCCAAAAAAATAAAGAACTCAAACATTCGGAGAAGCAATTGGCCGCCATTTTCTCCGTAATTCCCAGTCCCGTGCTTGTCGTTTCACTGGAGGCTCAGCAAATCATTGAATGCAATGACGCTCTGTTATCTATGCTGGACATCAGCCGGGAAGAGCTGTTGGGCCAATATTGGCCCGAGCGGCACAAGGCGGATTCGTTGCTTAAACCGATTTTGGATGCTTCCATGCAAGCTTTGCATAAAAGCAATATTGAAGTATCTTTCCCCAACGCTTCCGGCCAACCGAAGATTTGTTTATGCCATGCCGTTTCCTTAGACATCAATCAAACTCCCGGTATGCTGGCCGTCTTCAGCGACCTTACGGAGCATAAAGAGTATGAAAAGGAAATGGTAAGGCTCGACCAGCTTCATCTTATCGGCGAGATGGCCGCGGGAATCGGTCATGAGGTGAGAAATCCGTTGACCACGGTGCGGGGGTTTCTTCAGCTTATGAGCAAGACGGAAGCCGGGAAACAGCGCTATCTGGAGGTGATGATCGAGGAACTGGACCGGGCGAACTCTATTATCTCCGAATTTCTCGGGCTGGCCAAGAATCAAAGGATCGACATGAAATATGATGTGCTGAATGCCCTGATAGAAAAAATCCTTCCTTTGATTCAAGCGGATGCGATGGTTTCGGGCAAAACGGTAACGACCGAGCTTGGCCCTATTCCGCCCATGCTTATGGACGAAAGGCTCATTCGCCAGCTCATATTGAATATGGTACGAAACGGGCTGGAAGCCATGCCGCCTGAAGGTCATTTAATCATCAGAACTTATATGGAAGAGGACGGCATCATATTGTCCATCGAAGATAACGGCAAAGGAATCCCTTCCGACCAGATTGAGCATATATGGAAACCGTTCTATACGACCAAAGAAAGCGGATCCGGCCTGGGATTGGCCGTATGCTTCAACGTTGCCGACAAGCATGGCGCCAAAATCGACGTCGTTACGGGCCCGGCCGGAACTACCTTTTCAGTCAAGTTTAAGAGATTGCCTGCTTAAATTCTCCTCTGCAAGACCCAAATTCCGCACTTTTCTTCAAAAATTCATAAATTTCCGCAGGTATCACAGAATTTCGATCGTCAAATAAAGTAGCTGCTTTTGTCCCTGCGCCTCTAATGCTCAATCTGACCGAAATCGGGGTCCCAGCGGTACTTGGCCGCCCGGATTTCCTCGGCACGGACATTGAGACCGTTCCAGGACTCGTGCGGATAGGCGGAGATCAATTGATGCAGCCGGAGGAAACGGTCGCGGGGCAGCAAATCGGCGTAACGGCCGATAAAGCCGGAATAGAGCAGGGCGTAGCGCTTCATGCGCACCGCCGATCCGGCCACCGCGGCTAGCAGCGAGGAGCCGTCGTTCATTTCGAGAATTTGCGCTTCATACCGCTGTACATAACGCAGGGTGCGGTCCTTGATCAGATCACGCCGCAGTCTCGCAACCTCGCCGATATATTCCGCGAGCAGCGGCTCGAAATCTTTCAGCAGCAGCTGTTCCATCTCCAGATCCATGTCCTTGCGCAGCCGGAAGCCGTGCAGCAGGGCGACGCGCTGCCTTGCGATGCGATCGCCTCGAAGCAGCACGGCGATTTCGCGCAGCTTCTCGTAAGCGAGCGTATCGTTCTCCCGCAGCACGGACACGGCCTCCTGCCGGTTGATCTCAAGGCCCTGCTTGATCGCGCCGATATTCCGGCCAAGCAGTTCGTCCAGTGCGCGCAGGTTCTCGGCCGGCCGCGCCTTTCGCTGGGCGGCGAAGAGCGCCAGCAGCAGGGCAAGCCCGCCCGCTACGCACAGCGCAAGCTGCGGGAAGTCCGCGGCAAAATAAGCCGCGGCCAGCGTCAGGAGGACGACGGCAAGGAGGGCGGTCTTCATGCGGCGCCCGGCAAGCGAAGCCGCCCTGCGTTCCACGGATACCAGGGCGGCCCTTCCGCAGTGCTTGCAGCGTTCCCCGGGCAAAGCGGTGAACGTGCCGCAGCGTTTGCAGACACGCAGCTTGTCGAAGGCATAACGTGGGGCTTTGAAGGGACGGAGGACGACCGGTTTTTTGTTAGCCACGGGTGCGGTCGCCTCCGTTCAGCGCGGCCAGCAGCCGTTCGTCGATCTCTTCCCGGATAACAGGCCTGCGCCCCCGAAGGAAGTACCCGAGAATTCGGAAGACGGTATAAAGAAACGTAATTCCAAGTATCACGTATGAAATCATGGAGCTGTCCTTTCCTGGAGAACGGCGTGCTCGAACAGTGTCCGAAAAGGCTTACGGACGCCGCCCGTTCCCGCCTGCTCAGCGTTCCTTAAGTTGAAGTTTACAGGGTTTAATTATATCATAATGGCAGGCTATTTACAGAATTTAGCTGCCTTTATCCGTCTTTGCCGCCGCCCTATCAAATTATAAGAGGAGTTATAGTCATGCTTCGTAAAGATGTTCGAAATAGAAGGGTTTTGTCTTTTTTTGCTCGGTTTCTTCCTGCGCTGCTGCTGACGCTCTGCCTTGCGGCCGGACCGTTTGCGGCGTTTCCGGTACTCGCGGCTCCGTCTTCTTCCTCTGGAGCCTCGTCGCAAATCGATGCCGTTCTGGTGCTCGATGTCAGCAATTCCATGAAGACAAGCGATAAAAACAACATCGCCGGCGAGGCGATGAAGATGTTCATAGATATGCTGTCCGCGAAGGGAGACAAGGTTGGCGTCGTCGCCTATACCGATGAGGTGCAGCGGGAGAAGGCGCTGCTGACGATTAACTCAGCCTCAGACAAGCAGGATTTGAAGGATTTTATCGGTGGCCTGGATAAAGGCGCCTACACGGATATCGCCGTCGGCGTCGATGAAGCGATCAAGGTGCTGCAGAACGGCAGCGACCCTTCCCATGAGCCTATGATCGTGCTGCTTGCCGACGGCAACAACGATCTGAACGAAGCTTCCGGCCGGAAGCAGAGCGAGTCGGACAAGATGCTGAGCGCGGCGGTAGAAACCGCCAAGAAGAAAGGATATCCGATTTACACAATCGGTCTGAATGCGGACGGCAAACTGAACAAAGCAAGTCTCGCCAAGCTGTCCGACCAGACGGGCGGCAAGGCGTTCGCAACCGATACCGCAGACGATTTACCCGAGATTTTGAGTGAGATTTTTGCCGACCATTTGAAGCTTAAGGTTGTTCCTGTGCAGTCGATTACGGCGAGCGGCAGCTATCAGGAGGTTACGGTGAACGTTCCGAACGCCAGCGTGCTGGAAGCCAACATTTCCATCATTTCCTCGAAGCCGGTAACGGCGAAGCTGACTGACCCGTCGGGGGCGAGCGTGGCGATTCCTTCGAATAATGTGCTGCTGTCCAAGTCATCGACGTATAGTCTGCTGAAGCTCCTGTCCCCGAAGGAAGGAGACTGGAAGCTTCAAATCAAGGGCGTTCCGAAGGATAAAATCGACATCAATCTGATTTTCAACTATGACCTTGAGCTTAAAATGGAAGCTCCGGCGTCCAAGACTTACAAGAAGGGCGACAAGATCGGCATCTCCGCCCGCCTGTTCACGGGCGGCACGCAGGTGAACGAAGCGGAGCTGTACAGGAACATGAAGGCCGTGCTGCTAGCGACGGATCTTGATACCGGAAAGACCGCAGAGCTCCCGCTGGATAATTCCAGCGGCGAGTTCAAGGGCAGCTTCGAGGTAAAGGACAGCCATAACTACGAATTGAAAGTCCGGGCCGAAGAGAGCAGCTTCTACCGCGAGAGCAACACCGTGCAGATAAACGCGGGCGGTTCCGCTACTCAGGCCCCCGCAGCGGCAGGAAGCGGGAATGAGGCTCAGGACGGAGGCATGTCATGGACGCTGATTCTGGTTATTTCCGGAATCCTGCTGGTTCTGGCCGCCGCCTTCGTCATCTGGATGCTGTGGAAGAAAGCGAGCCGCGGTTTTGTCGGCCAGCTCGTGATCGAGGTGATTGACGGAAATACTGGCGAGAAGACGTATCCGCAGTACAAGAAGCTGACGGGATTCAGAGGTAAATTCAACCTGCACCAGCTGCTGCAGCTTGCCCCTGAGCTTAAGGAAAGCGAGAAGCTGGTCTTCACGCCGGGAAGCAATGACCGGCTGCAGCTTCGCGGCGGCGACGGGATCGCGGTCGAGAAATCGGGCCGTGCGGTCGACGCCTCCCGGGGACTGGAGCTGAAGAGCGGAGAACGGGTCTCGGTTCCGCTCAGAAGCGTGGACAAGACGATTATGCTGGAGTATTTGGTATAAAATCCGTAAAACTTAGCGTATGCTTTCGAAGCGAGTTTTACTGAAGTATATGCGAGGAAGTATATCATCGTAAAACTTTTAGGGGGATAAACATGAAACCGGTCGTAAGAGAACATATTCAGCAGCTGGACGTTTCGCTTGGCGGAGGCATCGTCAGCGACAAAATCAGAGTCGACACGATCGACAATCCGATTCTTATAATCGGTCTCGGCGGTACGGGCATCGACGCTCTGCTCCGCCTGAAATACCAGATCAACCGCCGCTTTAAGCTGCCGGAGGACCCGATTTCCAAGAAAAAGCGGGATAAGCCGGACAACGTGGAGTTCCTCGCTTTCGAGACGAACGAACAGGACCGCGGCAAGAAGTACAAAGGCATCGGCCTCGACCCGCAGAACGAGTTCGTGCTGCTGGCCAACGCTGAAATCGGCGGGCTGCTGCAGAACCGGAGCATTCTTGATCCCTACATTACGGAATGGCTGTCGCCCGAGCTCAGCATTACGGACGGCATGAACGGCGCCGCCGGGGTGCGCCAAGCGGGACGGCTGCTTCTGTTCACGAAGATTAATCAGGTCGTAGGAGCGATAGACAAGAAGATCAAGACTTTGTCGGTCGGCACGAACAAAAAGCTGATGGTCTTCCTGCTAACGGGTCTGTCCGGTGGGACGGGCAGCGGCGCTTTTCTGGACATCGCCTACATCGTCCGCGGCATCATCGAGCGTGATTACGGCTCCGCCGGAATCGACCGCGTCAATACACTCGGGTATCTGTTCACGCCGGACGTGAACCTGTCGAACAAGAGCCTCAGCGAGCATACCCGCGAATACATCCGCAAGAACGGATACGCGGCGCTCAAGGAGCTGGACTACTGGATGAACGTGGACAGCCGGGGCGAGCGGTTCCGCCAGCAGTACGGCAATATTTTGACCGTCAATTCGCCGCTTCCTCCGTTCAATCTGTGCCATCTCATTTCGGCGACGAACACGGAGGGCAAGCTGCTGGAGAATGCCTACGATTACTGCATGAACGTGACGGCGGAGAACATTACGAACTTTATGGCCAGCGAGGAGAAGCAGTCGGGCGAGGAGTTCGCCATCCACGACTATATCAGCAACATCCGCACGAACATCGCGCAGATGCACAAGAGCTATCCCGCCAACTACGAATACAACATTATCGGTGCGTCTTCAGCAGTCCTGCCGATTGAAGAAATGACGACTTACCTTGCTTACCGCCTGTTTGATAAAATGGATAAAATGTTCCACCAGGCCCCGGGCCAGGAGGATATCGATAAGCTTGCCCGCAAGCTTGGAATCGATCTGGAGAGCATGATTAAGTCTTTTGAAGCCCGCGTGCCGGAGCCGCTGCCCGGCTATGAGAACAGCGAGCGCCTGAGCCATTCCAACGTCATCAAGCATCAGGTCGTCGACATGGATACCGAGCTTGAGCAGAACTTCCTGTCGCGGGCAAGAGAAGAGTATATCAAGGTGAGAAAGCAGCTTCCCGGCGAAATTGTCGGACGGTTCGGCGAGGAAATGGAGCGGACGTTCCTGCATCCCGAGCAGGGGCCGTTCTATGTGTCGCGGCTGATCTATACGGAAAAAGGCTTCTGCATCCTGAAGCTGATCCAATCCTACATTGAAGCGCTGCGCGAGAATCTGCTGCGTCTGCCGCGCGATATCGAGACGGCCCGGGAGTCGGCGGAGGACAAACTGGGCGATGCGCGGAGCGCTTTTGTCTCGAAGGAAAAGAAGAAGAACGCCTATATCGACGCGAAGATCAACGAATATTGGCTGCATGCCGATACGGAGCGCACCGAGCGCATGATCGAGTTCTATGAAGACCTGTTCGAGCTGCTGAATGAGGAGAACAGCCGGATTTACGGCGTGTTTACGGAGATTTTGAACGCGCTGAGTTCGATCTTCTCCAAGAACGGGGATATTCTCACGAGCGGCGAAGAACAGACGGACCACAAGGGCAACAAGACGTATTACTGGAATATCGTAAGCGTGCCGGACATTTCGCAGACGATCTCGAAGATTATGGATCAAAAAGACGGCGACGATCTGATCCGCGACTTTTCCCGGGAAATGCTGCGGAATTCCAGCCGCTGGGTCAGAGAGCAGGAGATCGACATCGTCCGCTCCATTTCCGAGTTCCTCAGCGACAAGTTCGGTGATCTCATCACCCGGTCGATGGAGGATTTCCTCGTGATGAAATACGGCAGCGAGGAGCCGCTCGACAAGCTCGTGGAACGTACGATCGCCGGGAAGCTCGATGAGGAAGCCGTTCCGGTCTTCCACCTCAGCAACAGCTCGGGCAGCCTGCACTTTCCATCGTGGGGCTTTGTGTCGGTGCCGGTAAAGGCGCCGGGTATCCTGAAGGGCATCCGCAATTATCAGGATAACGCACTCGGCAAATCGCAGTTCACGGTCAAGGAGAGTGAAGTCAAGAACCGGATTTTCTGGCTGAATACGCGCAACGGAGTGCCGCTGTTCGTCTATACGCCGCTGCGGGTGTATGAAGAAAACTATGAGCGGACCATTCTCGATAAGGAAGGCATCGGACGCCATCTGGTGCAGACCGACAAGAACAACTGGACCTATCTGCCGTCGCCGATTCCGGAGCAGTCCTGGGGCGACACCTACAGCAACGCACGGGTGCGCGAGTATAACGCAAGAGTGCGCGGAGATTTCTCCAAAGCGCTGGAAGCCGGAGTCATTGCCGAAAAAGGCCTGGACGAAAACACGAGCAGCCGCTATTCGGTCGTGTTCTCGAAACCGTTCGACATCGACGCGTTCCTGCGCGGATACGATCTTCAATTGGAATCGCCGCGACCGAATCTGGGCGAAGTGAAGAAAGCTGCCGACGAGCTCGGAAGGCTGCGGGAGAACGGGCTGGAACGCGAAGGCGTGAAGGATATATTCGGAAGCATTAACCGGGAGCTGGCCCAGGAGAATCTGATCCGTTCGCCGCAGCTTACCGCAAGGGTGCGCGAGGAGCTGGCGAAGTACGAAGCGCTCGCGGTCAAATCGGAGGAACTGAACGCAGTGCTCCGCCGGTACCTGGACGAGGAAAAATGGATGGACCAGTTCCTGGAGGCCCTGTACTCCGATACCATCGTGAAGAAGGGCGCGCTGTTCGTGTACGATAAAGACGAGGAAGAGGATGGTTGGGAGCCGTTCGCCAACCTGATGAAGGAACGCAGCTATGTGGAATTCGCGGTCTACCGCCATTTCCGGGCGCTGGACGAGAAGAGCCGCAGCGTTCTGCTGCGCAAGGCGGCGCGGCGCGCTGCGGAAATGACCGCGGCCGAGGATGTGTCCCCGCTGCTCTACAAGCTGGAGAACCTGTATGTAACCTTCCTAGAAGCGCGGGACAGCTTGGAATACGAGCGGGTGGAGCATGCCGACGGCGACGAAATGTACGCTTTCTACAAAGGCATGACCGGAAAGCTTGGCAGCATCCGCAGAAAGTTGAAATAAGCCTATGATCAAATCGCTGGCAATGCGTTATGCGGCGGAATACGCCGCCCGGGAGGACCGGCTGCAGGATCAGGGGGACGGGCGCAGCAGTATCCATTACCCCGCCCTGTTTCTGTTCGTAGGTGAGAAGACGGCGCCTGCCATCGGGCCCGTGCTGGACAGCTGCCGCCGCAAATGGGACAATGCCGGCGGCGTTATGGCGATGCACGCTGTTCCCGAAGGCTGGAAGGCGGAGCAATCCGCCGTCCCGAAGGAGGAATCGTCGTCCGGCGGCTTCGCATCTGTGAGCCCCGCTCCCGGCATTTCCGCTCGGAGCGGGGCTTCGGCGCCCGTCTTGTCCGACTGGCCGTCGGGCCATTTGAGAACGTTGATTCTTCCCCGGCTTACAGGCCGCGATCCCCGCACCGTCCGCCGGGACTTGTTCCGTGAATTTCAGGGGGAACAACGCTATCTTGCAGAGATGAACACCGCACTGCGGCGCATGACGGGCGGCATAGCGGATTACGGCAGGCTGTACTCATCCTTCGACGTTATCCATCTCTCGATCATTACGCGGGTCGACGACCCGCTTAATGTGCTGCTGCCGGAAATCACACTGCTGACCCGCGCCGTGCTCGGCCAGTCCTTCAAATCGGTGCAGACCGACCTGTTCGCGCTGATCAGCGAGCGGGACCAGGCCGAGAGCTTCGGCCTCTCGAGCTCAGTGGGAATGGCCTTCCTGCGCGAACTGGAAGGGATGCAGTCGCCGGATTACGAATTCACCGCTCCGCTGCTCGTTACGGAGGATGGACTGTCCATTCCGGTCAGCCACGGCCCGTCGCCGCTGTTCGACCTAGTCTACGTCCTGTCGGACAAGAATGAGCGCGGCACGTCTCCGGCAGGTGGAATGGACGACAATTACGAGATTATTTCCCACATCAGCCTGTTGAAGAATGTGATGCGGCCCTCCGGCGGCATCGGCCAGGAGCAGGTCAGCTACAACAATATGGCGTTCAAAAGCGGGATAAGGGGCAGCACGGGCCGGCAGGGATACGCTTCCGCCGGCTTCTCCGGCGTCAAACGGCCGAACCGGCAGATCGCGCTGGCGGTGCTGTACCATACGTTCCGGCGGATCAGGGAGGAGATGTCCGGCTCCAGCCGTCTCAGCCCGCGTGAACGGCTGGAGCTGTTGGGCTTAAGCCCTGACAGTCTGCGGGAACGTGCCCGGCGGCTGCTTCCGGACAAGGAGGGCATTCTCGAAATGACAGGCCTGATGAGCCTTGGACGTCCCTCCTACCATGAGCTCAAACGGCTGTCTCTCCGCGAAGCGGAGGAACTGCTGTTTGGCAGCGGGGGCGAGGCTTACTTCCGCAGCAACTTCGCCTCGCCCGCGGCGAAGCGGCTGGAAGCCGCCGATCCTCTGCGGGAATGGACGCCGCTGCTCTCCGCTCCGGACGGGGCTAGTCCGGAAATCACGTTCTTCCAGCTGGCGGAATGGACCGCCGACCGGGACGATGCCGGCAGTGTACTTCATGGGCTCCGCCAGCACATGGCCGGCCTCCGAGCCGCGATTGCCTCATCGCGGGAAGAGCTGGAGCTGTTGTACGGGGATAGTGTGGACCGACAGCCCTTCTCAAGGGTGCCGCTTATGGATAAGCGGACGGTGCGGAACTTCATCCATTATTTGTTCGCCGAAGGCTACGGCGCAAAGTATGAATTGCTGCTGCTGGAGAGCGAGCTTGCGCTGTGCGCCCGCCTTGAAGCCGGGCTGGAGTCGCTTCATTCGGCAAGCGTCAAGCGGGTGAAGGCGATGGAACGGCTGGAGGAGGAGCTTAAAGCGGCGGCGCTGGACAGCATCGGCCGGGCCGAAAGTGATATTGGCCGGAACATTATGGAGTATTACCGCGCCGTAACGGATGAAGTAATCGACGAGATTAAGGCCCGGCGCGGGCCCGGAGCCCTGCTGGGCGAGCGGTATATGGGAAGTCTGCCGGGTCTGCTGGACCGGGGCATCGAGGTGCTGCTGGAACGGCTGATCGAGGTGTGCGGGCGGGAGATTCTGACGGCGGAGCCTTTTGCCCTTTCTTTCGAAGAGGAGCTTCTGCGGCGGGCAAATGTCGCGGCGGCGTACGACAACCGGGAGGTATTATCGAAAGAAGAGCTGTTCCGGCGGCTGTACCGCACACTGGAAGAGGAAGCGGCCATCAACGTCCGTCTCTTCGAGTACACGCAGGAACACCGGCATGAGGAAAAATATTTCTTCGGCGACAGCGGCTCGGAATTTTTGCGCTACGCGCTTTCCGCCGACGAGACGACGCGCATCTACCGGCTGGGCTTTGTGCATGAGCGGCGTCGAAGCGGCGTGGAGAAGCTGAATCTGATGGGCGGCTTCCATCTGGAGGACCTGCTCTACTACCGCAATGGCAGGATCTATTACGAGACTTATTTGAAGAACGGTTACGAGCTGCACGGCGTGGATGAAGAGTCGCTTCCCGCTCTGCGCTAGAGGCTTTCCGAAAGGATGATGAATCAATGCAGCGCAAATTGAATCTGCTTCTTCTCTTGTTTAGTTTGATCGGCGGAGCGGTCGCTTTTGTTATCGGCGAGCTGCTGATGGGCCGCCTGCTTGGAGACTGGCCGTCCATTTTGGTCGTCGGCCTTTATTTTGCCATTGTGGCGCTCGGTGTAGGACTCGGCTGTCTGCTGGCGGAGATGATTTCCCCCCGGCTGAATGGCTGGTCGTGGCGTCGGCGGTATCTTGGCTTGTCGTGGAAACTACTCCCGCTGACCGTCGCCATGCTGCTGGGTGTTGGGGTATTGATGGAGTTCGTATATGAACTCAATTTCGGCGGCCTGAAGCCGGTCAAGGATATCGTGATGGTCATCGACGACTCCGGCAGCATGCAGCAGAGCGACCCCGGCAACAGCCGCTACTCGGCAGCGCGGGACCTTGTGACGCGGATGGACGGCGATAACAAGGTCGCGGTGCTGACGTTCAGCGACGTGGCGTCGGTCGTTCAGCCTTTGACTTCGCTTTCGAAGGCAGAGAACCGGGAGCAGGTGACGGCGGCGATTCAAACTCTGCAGACGACGCAGGGCGGAACGAATCTCAGAGAAGCGCTGACGGAGGCGCTGAACGTCATTAACGGCGACAATGCCGCCGGCCGTGGAGCGATGGTTATTCTGCTGTCGGACGGGGTAAGCCAGCTTGATACCAGGGCGGAACTCCAAGAGTACGTGGACCGAGGCATCGCAGTCAACACGATCGGACTCAGCATCAACGACCCTTCAGGCCCGGATCTGCTTAGGGACATCGCCGGGACAACCGGCGGGCAATATTACGATGTGGCCGATGCGAATCGTCTGGCCGACATCTTCCGCCAGATTTACGACCGTCTCGGCGACCGGACGCTGCTTACGGAGCGGACAGATAACACGCAGCACAGTCCTTATTACGCGACCCTGCGCATTCTGTCGCTCGTATTGATCGGGGCCGCGCTCGGGCTCGGGCTCGGCATTGTCTTTGACAACCGCCATCTGGCCAAAAGCTTCGGCCTGGGCGGCATCGTGTCCGGCTTCATGGCCGGCTTGACGCTGGAATTCGGCCTCGGCGGACACGTCTTCCTGAATGCGATGGTGCGGCTGCTTGCCGTGCTGCTGCTGGCGGGCGTGATCGCGCTGTTCACCGCGGTCGTTCCGGTGGGGGAAGGACGGCTGACACGCCGCGGACGCGGAGCAGAGCAGCCGTCCGCGCGTCCGTCGCAGGGCTACTCGCCACGCAGGAACCGGAGCAGCAAAGGCTTTTAGCAGCAAGGCAAAGATACTAGGAAAGGGGCTGTGCGGCGATGAGGTACATCGAGCTTTCACCGGACTTGCCGGTTATCACGGATATGACCTCACGCGTGGAAGACCGGCTATGCACACTCCGTTGGCGTTGGCCGGACGGCCTGCAGGCCGTCTATGTCCACAAGGGCCCCGAGGTCGGCACTTATCCGGAGGATGGCAGCCATCCGCCCGGCGGTTTGAAGCTGTACACGCGTGAAGAATACAAGGCGAACGGCGGTTATCATGACCGGCTGGAAGACATCGGTCCGGTGGTCTACACCGTGTTCGCCCGTCTGACGGAGAACGGTGAGACACTGCTGGTCCGGCAGCGGGACGGCTTCAACCGGGCTTCCGTCAGTGCGGGCAAGGCGCTGATCTATTACGCGATTAACACCAAGCGGGGCTTGTTCCGCAAGGAACAAACCGTACATATGACGATTACGGCAGAAGTTCCCGTCGGCAGAGATGTGCTGTGCTATGTCAAAAAGCACGGCGGTTATCCGGCAGCGAAAGAGGATGGCATCCTCTTTCCGTTTGTGCAGGATTTCGCGCCAGGACGCAACGCCCTTCCGCCGATCGAGATCGGCAAGGACGATCGCATTCGCATCTTTTTTACCGACGGGCCGAAGTATGGCCGCTATTACGAACTGGTGCCGGAATGAAACAGGGTGCCTGCGGCGGCGGTACGTCCATGACGGCTCTGTGATGCACACAGGCGAAAGGTTGGCATGAAATCGCATGGCTGTGGGCAACGCCGGATGTTTATATTTTTACGAGAAACGCACCTGCGTCTTGACTAGACGCCGACACGCGTTTCTTCTTAGGAGGGTGAACCTATGTCTTTTTTCAGCCGCTTTTTGAAGAAAAACCAGCCGCAGCCGCGGCCGCTTTTTACGATATCGTATGCCCGTACTGCTTCAGCAAATTCGCCCCTTCGGAAGTGGCCTTTCGGGCCATGCACAGCCGGGAGGACGACGAAGATTACGCGCTCGGCGAAGATGACGAGCTCAATAAATACCGCGAGCAGTTCGGGCTCGACTCGGTGGACGATCTCGAAGCGATTATTCAGCCGTCCGACATTCCGGAGGAGCATCATCATTACACGGATCATGTGCTGACCGGCCTTACCGACCGCTACGGGGTGCTTACGCGCAGACGGCTGTGCCCTTACTGCCACAATGAGCTGCCGGTAACGGCGGGCAAGGTGCCGAGTAATATCATCTCCATTATCGGCGCTTCCCAGGTCGGCAAATCGGTCTACATGACCTCGCTCATCCACACGCTCCAGCATACGACCGCCGGCCATTTCGACGCCGCCTGTATGCCGCTGAACGCCGAAATCAGCCGGAAATTCCGCACGCTGTACGAGGACCCGCTGTTCGAGCGCGGCGATCTGCTGTCTTCGACCCAGAAGGAGAAGATGCAGGAGCCGTTTATTTTTCAATTCGTATTCAAAAATGAGGAGAAGCCGCCGCTGACACTCGTCTTCTTCGATGTTGCGGGCGAGGGCATGGTCGATCAGGACTACCTCGGGCTGCACGGCCAGCATATCAAAAATTCGGCGGGCATCCTGTTCATGGTCGATCCGCTGCAAATCCGCTCCATCCGCGAGAAAATCCGCATCAATATCGGCGACCGCCCCGGCGAATGGGTGTCGCAGTACGATGAGCCGCGTGACGTGGTGCTGACGCTGTTCGGCGATTTCATCGCCTATCAGGAGAAGAGCCGAACGGATATCCCGACCGCCGTCGTGCTGGCCAAAAGCGACATGCTCCACTCGCTGAAGGACGAGGACGGAGATTACATCAAGACGAACAGCAATGTATTCAACAACTACGTTCACCGCGGGACGCTGAATCTGGACGAGGTCGGCAATATCGACGGGGAGATCAGCCGTTTTATCGAGAAGGTGGACCGTCCGTTCAAGGATACGATGGATGTATATTTCTCCAATACCGCCTACTTCGCGGTTTCGGCGCTTGGCAGCAATCCTGTCGATCAAAAAATCGAGGGCGTCGTCAGCCCCGTTCGGGTGGATGAGCCGTTCCTGTGGCTGCTGCACAAGCTGAAGTTCATCGAGGGGAGCGATTAAACGGTGAGTATTCATTCGGAAGCCGGCGTCGCCCAGCAGATGTATACGCGTCAGCGGCGCGGTGTGTACCGCTCCACGGAGGGCTTTGACACGGTGGCGAAGTCGGAGAGCCTGGACAACAATTTCGTCAAAAAAATACTGCACCCCTTTTGCCTGTACGACGCTCCGGCGGAGCTGGCCGCAAAAGGCGAGAAGAACGAGTCTCTGTATCCGCCCGCGCTGCATCTGTTCCATCTGGAAAGCGGAGAGACTGTACTCGGTCAAAGCGTCTTCCAGGCTGCGGATTTCACGGGTCTGCGCAGCGCTTTTTTCACCCACAACTATGTTCTTCCCGCCCCTCGCGCTGAAGAAATCATTCGGGATTACGGCGGCTACCTGCATGCGGATTTTGCAAAAGGCTTCAGCGGAGAACCGGGCGAAGCCCTGCCGGAGCTGAGCGGCATCCCGGCTTCGCGCCGAAACCGTCCCCGCGCGGCGGACGTTCTGAAGTCGCTCGGCATTGACAGGGAAATGTTCAAAAGCCTGCTTCAGGCGATCATGCAGTCGATGTCCGGCAAAAAGAAAATTTATATATCCCTGAATGTCCCCGTGAGTGAGCTGTCGGCGAGGGCGGCCGACCTGACCGAGGTGCTGCTCGGCTGTCTCCCCTTCGAATTTCGGCGCAGACTCGGCGTTATCACCTATGCGAAAGAGCCCCAAAGCCGCAAGTACATCCACCTGACATTCGTGGAAACAGGCTCGCTGCGTCCCGGAGACCGTGCAACCGAGAAGGACTTTATTTTTGATCTGGCAGCAGGACGGACGCTGGGCGCTGATTTTCCGGCCTCGCCCCAGCCGTTCCTTGAGCTCGCTTGGGAACTGCTGCTGCGCGGGCAGGAGACTGCGGACGATTTTGCCGTGTTTGCCGACATGATGCTGGGAGGCGAGCCTGCGGAACGGAAGCTGTCGCTGGGGGCCTATAATGAGCTGGCCGTGTTTTACCGGATCGAGCAGGGGAACGAGGCTTTATACCGGGAGAACAAAAGTGCTGTGCTGAACGGGCTGCTGAGCTATCTTGGCGGAGAAGGGGCGCTGGAATCGAAAATCCGGCTGAACGACCTGTTTCTGGAGCGCTTCGACCGCGAATTCGACGCCGTCCGTCAGAAAGCCATACCGGAGCCGGCTGTTCTGGAAAGCTTCCGGGATTATTTTTCGCTGAAGGGCCATAATTACCGGACGCGGATTGTCGATTACTTTATCAACGGAATGCTGAACGCGCAGAATGCGGGCCGGGGGGACTCTCTGGAGGAGGCGTTCGGAGTGGTCGAGAGCGGCGGGGAGCTGGCTGCCGCCTTTTTCCGCAAGCTGCTGACGACCCCGGTCTTTGGACGCCTTCTGTTCCAGCCTTATGTGGAATCCCGGCTGGCATCCGCCGCGAACGCTGCGGACCTGCTGGAATTCGTGGCGGACTGGGATCGTTTTATGCCCGAAGCGCTCCGTCAACCGGCCGTCCATGACGCGCTGCTGGATTATTTGCCGGAGAAGCTGGAGCGCGAGCGTGATCCGGTGGGTGCTGTGGCTGCGATCCATGATTGCATTGAGCAAGCGGAGAAAGACCGCCGGCGAAGAGCCGGCATTCGCCCCGAAGCGCTGGCGCTCCAGAAGGAGCTGGCAGCAGCGGCGGACCGGTATTTGCTGGAGCGTCTTTCGCTTGACGATATTACGCAGGAGCAGCTGCTGGAGCTGTCGTTCGTTCGGTATTCCCTTGAAATGGGCGCATGGGACCCGCCGCTCGACCTGCACAGCAGACGGAAGGCGAATGTGCTGCGCACGGCGTACCGCTGGTTCGGCGAAGAGGACCCGGACGAGCATATATTCGACGGCCTGTCCCCGCAGGAAATGGACGATGTGCAGCTGTTGGGTCGGCGCTGGCTCAAGGAGAACCGGGGAACGGAGCCGTTTGCCCGCCTGCCGCTTGCCTTCTACCACAGCCGTGCCCGCGAGGGAGGGCCGCTGGAGTACGACGCGCTGCTGGAGCATCTCCGCCAGAAGGCGGATGGCGATAAGGAAGCGGTGTACCGCTTTCTGGCCTGGTCGCAGGACAATCCGCTGTTCGCCATTTCCTCCAAGAAGCTCCAGCCGGGCTACCGGCGGGCGATTTTGAAATATTTTGCGGGCCATGACCGTGAAGCGTTCAAGAGCCGCGATTTCCGTAAAAATCATATGGCCAAGGCCGGACCCGCGCTGCAAAGCGTATATGGCGCGGCCCGGTCGCAGCTGGCCTCGCCGCTGGCGCAGTGGGTACGCCGCCGCCGGTTTCAGCTGATGATCTTCGGCGCGGCCCTCATCGTTCTGCTGATCGCGGGAGTCCTTGCCACCCGTCTGCTGAAGGGAGGAGGAGACGAAGCGGTTCCGGCAGCCTCGCCGCAGCCTTCGCCTTCGCAGTCTGCGTCAGGCGTGAGTTATCTCGAAGCTGCGGCGTATCTTGTACATGGCGACGGTAAGGGCGGAAGCTCGCTGCTGTTCGCCTTCGCCTCCCAAGCCGCCTGCCAGGAGTTTAACCCGGCAGAGATTGAGGTGGATTCCGGGACCGGACAGGCTGAAGTATATAAAGTGGACGGCCTGACCCATAACTGCGAACTTCAGGTATCCGCTAGCCCTTCGGATTCCGGAGTCGAGGCGGGTGCCGGAGAAGCAGCCGATTCGGGAACGGTGGACGGAAGCGCCGGAACGGCCGGGAACGTAAGCGGCGGCATAGGCAATGCGGAAGCGGCGTCCGCCGATGAGAGCGAAGCCGCCGCGGAATCTTTGGCGGCTTCGGCCGTTCCGCCAGCCTCTCCCGGCGGGGACGTTCCCGCCGGTGCGCCTTCGCCGTCAGGAGAGCCGGATGCAGCGTCAATCGCTCCGGGTTCCCCGGCTCCGGCCTCACCCGGCGCAGGAACTTCCGGCCTTGCGCCTTACCAGGTGAAGGTGACGCTCGTTTCCTCTCCGGAGCTGACCGCCGGAAGCGCGGTCAAAGCCGAAGACTACACGCTGGTACTGATGGAAGATCCGCAGGCGGCCCCGTCCCCGGCTCCTTCCGCAAGCGCGAGTCCTCCGGCGGAATAACGTGTGATTTTCCCGTTTTAATTAATGGCCGAATGGCCTGCCATGTATGGACAACCTCTGCGATAACCGATATGATAAAGATTGTCAAAATTTAATATAGTCTTAAAAAAGGTGCGGGCCGATTACAAGCCTGCTTAAAAGGGAAGCCGGTTGGAATCCGGCGCGGTCCCGCCACTGTATATGCGGAGTAACCCTCTGAAATCATGCCACTGTTCACGTAAAGCGGGAAGGCGAGAGGGAAGCGATGAGGCATAAGCCAGGAGACCTGCCTTTTTTAGTCAAAGTTCGGTGTCCTTCGGGGGGTGAGGGCATCTGACATTTGCGTGCGGCTGATGCTGGGAATGGCTTACAGCATGGATTCCGGCTCATTTTTCCGAAAGACCGTCCCTCCGGGGGCGGTCTTTTCTTATTCGGAAGACTCCCACATTATTCAGGAGAGAAAGAGGTTGAAGAATGAAGAACAGGATTTCTTCCAGAATGTTTGCGCTGGGAATGGCATTATTGATGATTTTTTCATTATTGGGCGCGCCGTTTGCTCCGGCGGGGCAAGCGCTTGCCGAGGCTGCGGATTCGCAGACAACGGGTGCTGCCGATGCCGGGTACGCTGCGGATGCAGCTGCGGCTACCCCGTCTTCCCAGTCGATCGGTGTAACCGATGCCGTTTATTCCGCGGCCGAGTATATTATAAAGCAAGGCGTAGCCTCGGAATGGCAGGCAATCGGCTTGGCCCAAGCCGGGTACAAAGTGCCGAATTCCTACTCTGCCGCGCTTAACCAAACGGTAGAGAAGGCGAAAGGGATCTTTTCGGCCGTTACGGAATATGCAAGGTACGCTTTAGCGGCTAAAGCGATCGGAGAAGACCCGACCAATATTAAAGGATATAATCTGATTGAATCTATCTACAACAGCGGCGGAATTACCGGGCAAAGCCTGAACAACGCCGTCTACGGATTGATCGCGCTGGATTCCGGCAGCTATACGGTGCCGTCCGATGCGAAATGGACCCGTGACAAGCTGGTTCAGCACATTCTTTCCAGACAAAATGGCGACGGGGGATTTGCCCTCAATAGCGGAGGCTCCAGTGAGCCCGACCTTACGGCAATGGCTTTGGCCGCTCTGTCTCCTTACAAGGGCGATCCGGCTGTCGCCACCGCCGGGCAAAAAGCGGTACTATGGCTGTCCGCTCAGCAGAATACGACCCACGGAGGCTATGGAGAGAGCAGCGAAAGCGTCTCGCAGGCCATTATCGGCCTGACCGCATACGGCGTCGATCCGGCCGGTTCCGATTTCACCAAGAGCGGCAGCAATCTGATCAGCCGTCTGATGAGCTTCCGTACGGCAGACGGAGGCTTTGCCCACCTGCTGTCCGGCGGCAACGACGCTTTTGCCACGGAACAGGCGCTGCAGGCGCTTGCCGCATACAGCCTGTTCACGGGCGGCGGCGACAGTAATCTGTATGATTTTATTGCGAATCCGCCGGCCGTGCACCCGCTTGTCCAAGTGTCCGTAGCCATCGAAGGACCGACGGCTTCTTTGGGCGAGGGCAATGTGTACGGCAGCAGCGCTTTGGACGCGTTGAACAAGCTGGCGGAGACCAAGGGAATCTCGGTTGTCAATCCGAGCGGCAGTTACGTAACGGATATTGGCGGCATTCCGGCGGGGCTTTTTGGCAGCTTGTCCGGGTGGTCGTATGCGGTCAAGAGAGACGGCGAATGGGTTGCCATCGATGTCGGCATGAAAGATTTCGTCCTTAAGGATGGCGACAAGCTCGACATTTATTATGGGAACTATGGCGTCACTCAACTGATTGATTCCGTATCCTTCTCACCGCAGCAACCGAAGCAAGGAAAGGCGTTTGAGGTCAGCGTTATTCAAAAAACGTGGGTGTGGGACAACGAGACTTTCGCCTCGCATCCTGTAACCTCTCCGGCGGCAGGCGTCTCCGTCTCCATCGGCGGCAAAACGGCTGCTACGAACGACCAGGGTGTCGCGTCCTTTGGAACCGATCTGACGCCGGGAACACAGGCGCTTCAAATTACCGGCTACCAGGACGATGCCGCGCCGACTGTCGTGCGTTATACCGGGTCTGTTACGGTTCTGCCGAAGGAAGTGCCGGTGTCGTTGTCGGTAGAAGGGCCGCAGGGAACCATTATGGAAGGCTCCATAAGCGGGTCCGTTGCGCTTGAGGCTCTTCAAAGACTGGCCGATGCCGGTCATACGGCGCTGGATATTACACAATCCTCATACGGAAGCTTTATCAGCGGGATTGGCGGAATCAGCGGCGACATGAACAACTGGTGGTCGTTTGTCGTTCAGCGCGGGGGCAAGTGGATTTATCCAAGCGTCGGAATAGGCGACTTCGAACTTCAGGCTTCGGACAAGGTGCTTGTCTATTACGGCAGCTACTCGACCCAGGTTGTCCATTCTTTGGAGCTTTCGCCTTCACAGCCTCAGCCGGGGCAGGCTTTTACGATTAAAGTCACTCAAGTTCAATGGGTGTGGAATAACGAAACTTACAGCTCCGACCCTGTCACTTCACCCGCTTCCGGCGTGAAGGTAAGTATCGGAGGTCAGACGGAGGCAACGAATGACCAGGGCATCGCTTCGTTCAGCGGCCTATCGGCGGGCAGCTATGCAATCGAAGTGACCGGTTATCAGGCGGGTGGTGCGCCAAGCGTGGTGCGATATATGCAGCAGACAGCCGTTTCCGCACCGCCGGCGGTTTCCACGGCAACCCTTTCCGTTGTCGGCGACAGCGTGAAAGGAACGATTCTTCCAAGCACCTCCGTCGCTCTCAGCGCGGGGGACAGTCCGTACAGTCTTCTTCTCCGCAAGTTGGGCGGCAAAGTAGAATCGCGGACAACTTCGGGAGGCGTGTACGTCTACTCGATCGACGGTCTGGCCGAATTTGACCGGGGCGCCGAGAGCGGCTGGAAATATTTTGTCAATGGAAGCGAACCGTCTGTCAGTGCCGATAAGTATGTGCTTAAAGACGGGGACGAGGTGCTGTGGAAGTATGTGTCCTCTTCGTCGGAAACATCGACCGGCGCGGCTTCTGGCACAGAAAATCCGGCAGCTTCCGGCGTGTCGATTACTCCCGCAAATACGCTGCCGCTGAATCAGGTTGGTGCGACAACAGCGGTCAGCGGCACTCCGATGACGGCGGAGAAATCCGCCGAACTGGCCAAGACTCTGGCAGCGAACAGCGTATCCTTTGCCCAGCTCGCTACATCGGCGGGAACCGCCTTGAAGGATGCGGCCGGCGAGGTGCAGCTGCAAATTCCAGCGGGCGCGGTAGAAGGTATCGCCTTTACCATCGGTGTGCAGGAGCAGCCTTCATCCCGGCCTGAGCTGGTATCCGGCTTGTACGAGTTCACGCCAAACGGAACGAAATTTGCCAAACCTACGGATCTCTCCATCCAAATTCCAGTAGGGGCGCGCAATCCGCAAAATCTGGCGCTGGCCTGGCTGGATGAAAAGACCGATCAATGGATTCCGGTTCCGGCCGTGCTGGATCTGTCGACGGGAACCATTACCGGCAAGGTGAGCCATTTTACCAAATACGCTGTAGTTGACCGAAGTAAATGGGAGGCTGCAGGAAGTGGAGTGAAAGCAGATATTTCTGCAGCGGCAAAATGGATCCTGTCAGCGGGCGAGCTTAGCGATTGGCAGGCCTTCGGCTTGGTCCGTTCCGGCAATGCATTGCCGGCAGGCTATCTGGAAAGCGTGCTGAAGCAAATTTCGGAGAGCAAGGGCGAATTCCGCAAGGTGACCGATTACGAGCGGCTGGCGCTGTCAGTGGCCGCAGCCGGTGGGAATCCGAGAAATGCGGCGGGATATGACCTGATCGCCAAGATCTATAATAACGAGGGCCTGACGAAGCAGGGCAGCAATGGACCGATCTTTGCGCTCCTGACGCTGGACAGCGGGAACTATTCCGTACCGGTAAATGCGCCATGGACCCAAGCCAAGCTGGTGAAGTGGATATTGGATATCCAGAACACGGACGGAGGCTTCCCGCTGGCAGATGGCGGAGAGAGCAATGTAGATCTTACCGCAATGGCTGTCGCCGCGCTGTCCGCGCACAAGGAGGAAACCGGTGTACAGACAGCCCTCGATAAAGCGGTGGCCTGGCTGTCGGCGCAGCAGCTTGAAGACGGCGGCTATAAGCTGTCCGGTGAAGAGAACAGCGAAAGCGTGTCGCAGGTTATCATCGCCCTTTCCTCCGCAGGTATTGGACCGGCTGATGCCCGGTTTGTCAAAGCGAAGGGAAGCCTGCTGGGCAATCTGGCAACGTTCAAGCGCAGCGACGGCGGCTATGCGCATACCCTGAATGGCGAGAGCAGCGGGCTGGCGACCGAGCAGGCACTGCTTGCCCTGACGGCATACGATCTTTATATGAACGGAAAAGGCAAGCTGTATAGCTTAGCCGCGGCCCCGGCGACAGCCGCCGCCATATTCGCCGACGAGAAACAAATCTCGGCATGGGCGCTGTCTTCGGTGCATGAAGCCTATGACCAGAAGCTTATGGAAGGCGTAGGGGGAGCGGTTCCGTCGTTCGCGCCGAAATCGGCGATCACCCGGGCGCAGTTCGCGGCTCTGCTTGTAAGGCTAACCGGCAATACGCCTGCCGATGCTTCGGCCGTTTCCGGATTTGACGACGTCAAGTCCGATTCATGGTATTATGGATATGTTCTGAAAGCGAAAGAGCTTGGCGTAATCGGCGGGGTAACGGCAACCACGTTCAAGCCGAACCAACCTGTCAGCCGTCAGGATATGGCGGTAATGATCGCTAGAGCTTACAAACTGTCGCCTTCGTCCAAAACATCCTTCAAGGATGGAGCCGCAATCGGCAGCTACGCGATTGACGCCGTAAACGCGGTAACGGAGAAGGGGTATATGACCGGCTTTGGCGGGTCGTTTGATCCGGCTGCCGCCGTAACGCGGGAGATGGCGGCCGTTGTGGCAGTCAGACTGCCTTAGCATTCTGCCTGGATCGTGTACTTGAGCGGCAGCACGCAGCTATTGTCCAGGGAGTTGGCTGCCTCGCGCTCGATCCGCAGCGTTGCTCGATCCGCAGGGTAAGAAAAGGGCCCGATCTCAGGTAAACCGATGATACAAGCAGGAAAATATCCCCTTTATTTTTGCTAAAAGGATGTTTACGGTTAATCGAACTGGAAAAACTCCGGTTAATCGGCCGGTTTTCCTTTGTTTCGGGCTAAATCGCCGGATTTAGATGGAGATTTTCCCGTTTGTTTTTGCCGGAGGCCCTTTTACTGATGGATAAGCGGGAGAAATTCCGTCTCGCAATTTCTGAATGTAATCATACAAGCTTTAATACAATGAACGGGGGCGCTCTGCTGCCCTCGTTCTTTCCCTTTACACGGAGGTGTTCCCATCTTGATGTCAATCCGAAAAGCGGGCGCCGGTTCCCTAGCGCCCCTTCTGCTTGCAGCCGCGCTGCTGCTGTCCGGCTGCGCGCCGGACCGTGACGAGGCGGCGGTAACGAGCCCGCCGCCAAGCGCCGCCGGCACGGGCACCGGCGGCGGCGCAGCCCCGGCTTCGGCGCCGCCCGAAGCCGCCAAGGGCACGCCCGGCGCGAGCCCGGCGCCGGGGACTGCGGCAGCGGCTGATGCGTCCGCCGCTGCGCCCAACACGGCCGGGCCTGCCGCCGACGCGGCCCGGCCAACATCTCCCGGCGCTTCGCAGCCGCCGGGAGACCGCGCCGCCGCCGCGCCGGAGGCGGCGGGCAAGACAGCCGGGGCCGCTTCGCCCGCCCCGGCGTCCACAGGCGCGCAGCCGCCCGCCAAGGCGGCTGCTCCGCCAGCTTCGGCTGCGCCGCCTGCGGCCGTGAAACCGGCCGCCCCGGCGCAGCCGAAGCCTACGGCGACGGCGGCCAGCCCGTCGCCTTCATCCGGCGGCGACCGGCCCGCCGCCGAGCAAGCCGCCGTCACAATGTCCATTGTCGGCGACAACGAGCTTGGAACCGTTCTGCCGCCGACCCCGGTAGAGGTGGAGGAGGGCGACAGCGCGCTGGATGTGCTGAAGCGGGTCACCCGCCAGCACAAAATCCAGATGGAGTACCGAGGAGCGAAAGCCGTCGGTTACGTGGAAGGCATCGCCAACCTGTACGAGATGGACCGGGGCGCCGAGAGCGGCTGGATGTACCGGGTGAACGGCAAGTTCCCGAGCGAAAGCGCCGGAGCTTACGGGCTGAAGCCGGGAGATACGGTTGAATGGCTGTATACGCTTGATATGGGCAAGGATCTGGGAGCCTCAAGGTGAACGGCTTCCGGTCCATGCATCCGTCGGTGGCCGTAGTCTATTACGCCGGGCTGCTGCTGTTCACGCTGCTGCTGTTCCATCCGGTGTTCCTGCTGACCGAAATCGGGGCCCTTCTCGGCCTGATGCTGCTCCAGGGACAGGGACGGCGGATAGCGGGGAGCCTGGCTTTTTGCCTGATCGTCGCCATTCCCGCAGCATTGCTGAACCCGCTTTTTTCGCATAGGGGAGCCGTTATCCTGTTTTATTTCATGGATCAGCCGATTACGCTGGAAGCCGTGCTGTACGGGCTGATGATGATGGTTGTGCTGATTTCGGTTTTTGTTATCTTTCTTTCGTACAACTATACAGTAACGCCGGATAAATTCATGTACCTGTTCGCGTCCGCGGCTCCCAAAAGCGCCCTGATAACGCTCATGACGCTCCGCTTCGTTCCGCTGTTTCAGCGACGGCTTCGCCGGATTGCACTGATTCAGGGCGCGCGCGGAGTGTCGGTCCGCGAAGGCAGCCTGCGCTCTCGTATGTCGGACGGCATGACGCTGCTAAAGACACTGCTGACCTGGTCGCTGGAGGAAGCGCTGCAGACCGCCGACTCCATGAAAGCGCGCGGGTACGGCATAAGCCGCCGAACCTCTTATGCGGTGTACAGGCTGGATCGGCGCGATATTCGCGTCCTGGCCGGGCTTGGAGCGGGCGGGCTGGGTACCCTGTGGGGCTGGTTTCAGGGATACGGCATGCTGATGCTGTATCCCCGGATGAAGCCGCCGGTATTTACCTGGCAGGAAGCGGCGATGTACGCCGCCTTTTGTCTGTTCGCAGCGCTTCCCCTCTGGGTGGAAGGAAAGGAGAAATGGTTATGGAGATACTCCGCGCACAGGAGCTGTCCTTCCGCTATCCAGGGGAAGAAAGGCCTTCACTGGACGGGATATCGTTCACAATAAAAGAGGGCGAATTCGTTGTCCTCTGCGGTCCCTCGGGAAGCGGCAAAACGACGCTTCTGCGGCATTTGAAGCGGGAGCTGACCCCGGTGGGGGGCGGCAGCGGTACGATTTATTACAGAGGCTCAGAGCTGCCGCTGCTGCCGCCGGAGACCGCGGCCGGGGAAATCGGCATGGTCTTCCAGAATCCGGAGGCGCAGATCGTGATGGAGACGGTATGGCAGGAGCTTGCTTTTTCCATGGAAAATCTGGGTCTTTCCCCGTCCGTCATGCGTGGCAGGCTTGCGGAGATGGCCGGGCTGTTCGGGCTGGAGCCGCTGTTGTACAAGCCGGTGCATGAGCTGTCCGGCGGACAGAAGCAGCTCGTCAATCTGGCTTCCGTCCTGCTGCTGCATCCCCGGCTGCTGCTGTTGGACGAGCCGACCTCGCAGCTTGACCCGATAGCGGCCCGCGAGTTCATTTATCTGCTCCGCCGTCTGAATGAGGAGCTGTCGATGACGGTCATTATAAGCGAGCACCGGCTGGAAGAAGCGCTGCCGCTGGCGGACCGCGTGCTGGTGATGGAGAACGGCAGAATTGCGGCGGACGGAAGCCCCCGCGAAATCGTGCGCGCCGCGGGGAGCGGGCTTGGAGAAGGGCATTATGCCTATTTGCCTGCAGCTTCGCGTTTGTTTCTGGCCCTGTCAGCCTCCCCGGCCGCCGCGCTGACGGATATAATTCCCCTGACCGTGCGGGAAGGCAAACGCTGGCTGGAGTCGGCTGTCGAAGAAGCGCAATCGGCGTCCCCGGTCTCTGCGGAGGGGGCCATTCCGAGCGCTGGCCCCCGGGAGAAGAATGCGGCCGGTCCAGCTCGGATAGACCTGACCCGACTGGGCGGGAGCGGTAAAGGCAACACGATTGAGGGAGCGCGGCTCTGGGAGAACGGGGGCGTCGGATCTTCATTTTCACGATCCGGCTCCGGAGCATTCGCGCGGGAGCCGCAGCCGTCACGCGCCCAGGAGACGCTGCTCGAATGCAGGGAGGTAACATTCCGTTACGAGAAAGACGGGCCCGAGATATTGAAGAAACTCGATTTCTCGCTGTACCGGGGGGAGCTTACCGCTATCCTTGGCGGAAACGGTGCGGGCAAGTCCACGCTGCTGCAGCTGATGGCCGGTCTGCTGAAGCCGCAGCGGGGCCGGATGGCGCTCACGAAAGGCGTCACCGCCGGCTATCTGGCGCAAAATCCGCTGCTGTATTTCAGCCATGACACAGTGTCGGAAGAACTGCGGCATATGGCGAAGTACGCGGGCCTGCCCGCCTCGGAGGGCGAGCGGGAGATTGCCTCGCTGGCGGACGCTTTCGGCCTCGAAGGCGTGCTCGCCAGCCATCCGCATGACATCAGCGGCGGCGAGCAGCAGAAAACGGCGCTGGCGATGGTGCTGCTGCTGCGGCCGGATATTCTGCTGCTGGATGAGCCGACCAAAGGGCTGGACCCTGGCACCAAGGAGCATTTGGCAGAACTGCTGAGAGCGCTGGCGGAGGCTGGGAAAAGCGTAACGTTCGTTACGCATGACGTCGAGTTTGCAGCGCGCTACGCTTCCCGCTGCGCTATGTTATTTGACGGAAGCATGGCGGCGGAAGGGCAGCCGGAGGCTTTTTTCGGCGCGAATTATTTCTATACGACAGCCGTTAACCGGATGGTCCGCGATCGGCTGCCGCAAGCATTGACCGTAGAGGATGTGATGTCACAATGGTACGATTTCGTTTCCCGGTCCTGATTGCGTTTGGCCTGTTTATAGGCGCGCTTGCGCTGTCCTCCGCGCTCAAGGACCGCCACTATCTGCTGCTGAGTCTGGTGCTGCTCTGCGCCGCGCTGCTTCCGCTGTTTCTAAGGCTGGAACGCCGGAAGCTTGAGCCAAGAGAGCTGGTCTTGCTAGCCGTTCTTGCCGCGCTTGCCGCCGTCAGCCGGATTCCGTTCGCCGCGCTGCCGAGCGTCAAGCCGGTGTCGGCCATTGTTATTTTGTCGGCGTATGTATTTGGAGCGGAAGCGGGCTTTCTGATCGGGGCGGTTGCGGCTCTCGTCTCCAATCTGTATTTCGGACAGGGGCCGTGGACGCCGTGGCAGATGTTTGCCTGGGGGATGGTCGGGCTTACCGCCGGCTGGCTGCGCAACACGCGCTGGATGAGGACAAGACCCGGGCTGCTGCTGTTTGGCTTTATATGGGGCTTTTTATTCGGATGGATCATGAATATTTGGCACCTGATTGGCCTGCCCGACGCTTTCAGCTGGGGACTTATTGCGACTGTATATGCCGCCAGTTTTTATTTCGATCTGGCGCATGCGCTGTCCAATGTCGTCTTTCTGTCCATTTTGGCGGGAGGCTGGATTAAGGTGCTTGAGCGTTTTCGCAAAAAATACGGGCTGCTGCGTTAAAGAACGGCTAACGTGTCATGACAAGCCGGCGGATTGTTAATCTGCCCGGCTTTTTTGTTGTAATTTGTCGATTATCGTTTCAAATCATTCAATTTGCAAAGGAGTTTTGCCGATAAACAATTGTATATGTAAAAAGTCACCCGGAGAGTGAGGATCATAATGAAAAATTTGAAATTGAAGTACAAAATGGGACTTATTATGCTTATCGTCCTGTTTGCACTGATCAGTGTGGGAGTTGTGGGGATAGTTACCGGGCAGCAACTGGCGGATCGTTCCAAAGCAATGTATAAGGAGAACCTCCTGCCTGTTCTATGGTCCGCCCAAATCCGAATCAACAACGGTTTGATCGAATCCGATTTATTGGAGCTTATGATGACCAACAACGTGGCAAGCAATGCGAAGCTCGCCGAGGATGTTGAATCGAAGAAGGCGAGTAACGATGCCCTATCTAAGAAACTGCTTCAAGTTTCTTTTGGTACGGCCGAAGCCTTGAATAAGCTGAAAGAATACGAATCGCTGCTTCCGGAATACCGGAGCCAAAGAGAGCGGATTATTACGCTGGCTAAGGCTAACCGCAAAGCTGAGGCGTATGCCCTTTTTTCCGGAGATTTCAGCACTCTGCGCAGCAAGATGGTAAATCTGCTCGGCAATGCCGGAAGTCTTCTTCAACAGGATGCGGAGAAGCAGTACGCTGACGCAATGGCAAAAGCCCAGAGCACACGGAACCTGAATATTGTCCTGATTATTGTCTTTACTCTTCTCACCCAACTGGGCGCCTTCTTTATCGTCCGCATGATTACCAAGCCTTTGGCCATACTGCGCGAGAGCATGGGAAGAGCGGAGCAGGGAGACCTGACGGCGGCTGCGGCGTACAGCTCCAAGGACGAAATCGGTCAAATCACCGGCTCGTTTAACGGCATGCTGGCGAGCCTGCGCCGTATGATGCAGAGCGTGTCGGAGAGTGCGGAGACCTTGTCCGCTTCTTCCGAGGAAATGAGCGCCAGCGCCGATCAGACCTCGCTGGCTTCCAATTTGATTGCTTCCACCGCTTCAGAATTGGCCGCAGGGTTCGAAACGCAGATATACAGTTTGGCCGAGACGAACGCTTCCATTCAGGCGATGGCGGAGGATATCTCATCGGTGGAGAGCGGCAGCGGGCAGATGTCGGCCCTGATGGCGAAGGCGGCGGATTCTGCCGACCACGGGGCGGACAAGGTCACCCAAATTGCGGAGCAAATGACGCAGATCAACGCCAACATGACTGAAACGCAGAAAATTATCGCTTCATTGGCCGAATTGTCAGGAGAAATCAGCGACATTATTACGACGATTAACGGAATTGCGGGGCAGACGAATCTGCTGTCGCTCAATGCTTCCATTGAAGCCGCCAGAGCCGGGGAGGTTGGACGAGGCTTTGCCGTCGTGGCGGGAGAGATCAGGAAGCTGTCCGAAGAGACGGCCAAGAGCTCGCTTCACATTACCGGCATTATTACGCAAATTCAGCAGCAGACCGGAGAAGCCGTGGAATCCATGTCCCACGGGGCCAAGCTTGCGACAGAGGGCGTGGCCGGAAGCGGCGAAATTTCCGAGGCATTCTCTGATATCGTAGCTTCCATCCAGGATGCCATCCGGCAGACCGAAACGATCAGTAAATCTGTAAAGCATGTTTCCGAAGAATCCGGAGATTTGGTCGCCGTTATGGAAATGGTGAACGACATTTCGCAAAAAGGCGGAGCGGGCGTCGAGGATGTCAGCGCGTCAAGCCAGGAGCAGATGTCGGCGATGGAAGAGATGTCGAGTTCAGCCCGTTATCTGGCTTCGCTTGCGGAGGAACTGCAGAAGAATCTTGCCGGGTTCAAGCTGTAAGGCCGCAGGGGCATCCAGCTTACAAATAAAAAAGGGGCTGTTCCCAAAAGTCATCGCTGGATGACTTAGGGATGGCTCCATTTGACGTCCCAGTCGGGAGCCAGCCCTTACGGGCTGCCTTAAGGAACGACTAAGCGGAATTCCTCCGTTAAATTAGCAGGATAACAGGCTGATATCCGAATTATAAGGGAAAACCTCCAGCTAATTGGGGCGTTTAATCGACCGAACGGGCGGAATCCGTGAATTAGATGGAGTTTTTCCAGTTAATCCGTTCAACCGCCCGATTTCTCATGAATTAGATGGAGTTTTTCCCTCTCCATCCGCCAATTGACCAACGGGGCTTCTCATCCCCGTACGCAAAAAAAAGGGGCCCTCCCAAAAGTCATCCTGGATGACTTAGGGATGGCCCCTTTTTGCGATGCTTCGCGCAGCTTTGATTTGCCGCAGGGCATCAAAATACGCGAAGCGAACAAAAAAGCGTCCCGGCCGCCGCAGCAGCCAAAGACGCTTTTTCCAAAATATAAGACTTTTATAAGCTTCGCGCCTATCGTTTGGTCTTATATTTCTTCTTGTAAACCGATATTTAACTGTACCAGCCCCAGACGAAGATGTAGAGCGTGCCGAAGATGGTGACAAGACCAACGAACAGCGCGTAGGCGATGTTGATGTACAGCTCTTTTTTCGTGTCGGCCGATTCCCCGATGTGCATGAACAGGAACAACTGCAGGGAAGCCTGAATCAGAGCGGTAACGGCCAGTATAACGATGTTCGCGGTATGGGAGAAATCTCCGTAAATAACCAACAGCGCCGCGGCGGAAAGGACCAGAGAGGCAATATAGCCGATTACATGGCGAATGGGAAACAGCTGCTTCATCATGTCACATCAGTCCTTTCAGGTAGACGAAGCTGAAGATGAAAATCCAGACAACGTCCAGGAAGTGCCAGTACAGCGAGAAGATGAACGATTTGTTGGCTGTAGCCGGGTTAATCCCTTCCCGCATGAGCTGGATCATAATCGCGGAGCCCCACAGGAAACCGAAGGTTACGTGGGCGCCGTGAGTGCCTAGCAGTACGAACAGACTGGAGAGGAACGCGCTCGTCTGAAGCGTCGCGCCGTCATGTACATAGGTCACAAATTCTGAAATCTCGATGCCGAGGAAGCCGAGGCCCATCAGCAGCGTAATGCCGAAGAAGACGAGCATGGCTCTCTTGTATTGATGGCGCATGGCGTGAACGGCCAGACCGATTGTAAAGGAACTGGTGAGCAGCAGGAATGTCTCGGCCAGCAGCGGGCTGACTTCGAACAGCTCGCTTCCGCTCGGACCTTCCCCGAAACGGTTCACCAGAACGAAGAATACGGTAAACAGTGTGGCGAACAGCGCGATCTCCGCTCCCAGAAAGATCCAGAAGCCGAAGATGCGGTTCCTGTTCTCTTGCGTGCTGTATTCAAGCGGTTTGGAGGTATCTACTTTCATACCGTTCCACCCCCCAATTTCTTTTCTGTCTTGATCACTTTGTCAGCCGGAATGTAAAAGCCGTGATCCCGGTCGAATGACATCGCCGCCAGCACAATCAGGACGCCGAAGCCGGCAACAATCGCCGGAATCCACATGCTGAATACCAGGAAGAATCCGAGGAAGAAGAAGACAACCCCAAGGACAAACGGCTTGCCGGTATTGCTCGGCATATGAATCTTCGTAATCTTGTCTTCGAACAGCGGCTGCTTGTCATACTTCATGGCCCATAACGGATCGCGCGATTTAACATTCGGAACAACCGCGAAGTTGTATTCCGGGATTGGGCTCTTGGTCGCCCATTCGAGCGTGCGGGCATCCCACGGATCGCCGCTCTCGTCGCGCGGCATATAGCGTGTGCTCCAGTAAATGTTATAAACGAGAATGACGAAGCCGATAGCGAGGCCGAGCGCGCCGGCGAATGAGATCATGTTAAGCGGGCCGAAGCCCGTTTCGGCGGAATAGGTGTACATCCGGCGCGTCATGCCCATGAGTCCGAGAATGAACAGCGGGAAGAACGCCACATTAAAGGAAATGATAATCCACCAGAAAGCATGCTTGCCCAGACGTTCGTTTAGGCGGAAGCCGAATACTTTGGGGAACCAGTAGTGGAAGCCCGCGATAACGGCGAATACGGCGCCCGGAATCAGAACATAGTGAAAATGCGCCACAAGGAACATGGTGTTATGGTACTGATAGTCGGCGCTGGCCATGGCCAGCATAACGCCGGTAACGCCGCCGATAGTGAAGATCGGAATGAAAGCCAGAGAATACAGCATCGGCGTTGTGAAGCTGATCCGCCCTTTTCGGAGGGTGAACAGCCAGTTAAAGATTTTGACGCCTGTCGGCACGGCAATGGCCATCGTCGAAATCGAGAAGAAGCTGTTGACCATGACGCCTTGACCCATCGTATAGAAGTGATGCGCCCATACAACGAAGGACAGTAAGGAGATGATCAGCATACTGGCGACCATCGAAGTGTATCCGTACAGATTTTTCCTGGAAAAGGTCGCGATGATTTCACTGTAAATACCGAAGGCCGGCAAAATAACGATATATACTTCCGGATGTCCCCATACCCAGAACAGGTTGGCCCAGAGCATATCCATGCCGCCGTTCGCCATCGTAAAGAACTGGGAGCCGAACAGACGGTCGAACATCATCAGCGCCAGCGCCACGGTCAGCACCGGAAACGCGAAGACGATGATTACGTTCGTAATCAGCACGGACCAGGTGAACATTGGCATGCGCATCAGCTTCATACCCGGAGCGCGCATCTTCAGAATCGTCACGATAAAGTTGACGCCTGTCATCAGTGTGCCGATACCGGAAATCTGCAGCGCCAGCGAATAGTAGTTGTTGCCCACGGTCGGGCTGAATTCCAGACTCGCCAGCGGGAAATACGCGGACCAGCCGGCGTCGGGAGACCCGCCGATGACAAACGAGATATTAAGCAGCATGGCTCCGAAGAAGAAGAGCCAGAAGCTGACCGCGTTCAGGCGCGGGAAGGCGACGTCCCGGGCGCCAATCTGCAGCGGGACGACGACGTTCATAAGGCCGATAATAAACGGCATAGCCATGAACAGAATCATAATCAGTCCATGGGTCGTAAAGACCTCATTGTAATGCTGCGCGTCCAGAAATTTCATTTCCGGGGCGGCGGTCTGCAGACGCATCATCAAAGCGTCGATGCCTCCGCGGAACAGCATGAGCAGCGCGGCCAGAATGTACATAACGCCAATCCGCTTGTGATCAACGGTCGTCAGCCATTCCCGCCACAGCCAGCCCCATTTTTTAAAAACGGTTAACCCGACTACAATCCCGATCGAGGCGAGAGCGATGCTGATCATCGCTCCGTAGATCAGGGGTTCGCCGTGAACCTTGAATTTTTCTATATCAAAATTCATTGGGAGGACTCCTTTCAGTTGTTCAAGTAAGTCTGGAATTAGTTGCTCTGGTGCGTGTGTTCATCCGCCGGCGAGCTGGGCAGAGGAGAGTTGAGTTCAGAATCCGGCTTGCTGTTGAATTCCGTCTGTTTCTCCGGAGCGGGAGAAGGATGAACGTCCTTGTTATCCTGGTGCTCCATGTTGCCGTTGTCCATTTCCATATTGCTGTGGTCCATATCCATATGCTCGCTGTGCTCTCCCGGAGGAGGGCTGAAGGCCAGATGCGTGGACGAGAACGTTTCTTGCCCGACATGGGCCGTTGCCAGCAGCGATTTGAATTTGTCTTCGGTCAGCTGCGGAGCGGTTTCCTTGACGTCTTTTATCCAATTGTCATAGTCTTCGGCGCTCATTGATCTCGCTGTGAACTCCATTTGGGCATAGCCTTTGCCGCTGAAGTTCGTGTTTCTTCCGAGAAAATCGCCTTGGGATTCCGCGACAAGATTCAGATAGGTCGTCATATCGCTCATCGCGTATTTTTGTCCGGCGAGCTGCGGAATCCAGAAGCTTGTAATCGGTCCGAAGGAATACAATCTGAACTCTACCGGGCGATTAACGGGGAAGTTCACATAGTTTACCGTTTCAATGCCTTCCTCCGGATAGCTGAAATGCCATTTCCAATTGGAGGACGAAGCGTAAATGACCATCGGTTTCTGATCCTTGTAATCTGCGGGAACATTCTCCACCGCATTCGTCGTCTTCACGGTTACGACCGAAAGGAAGGCGACGATGATGATCGGAATCGTGATCCAAGTGACTTCCAGCCATTTATTTCCTTCTTCATGCGGAGGAATATACCCTTCGTTGCTTTTTTTTGCGCGGTACTTCACCAGCATGATAATGTAGAGAATGTAGACCACGGCCAAGACGCCGAGCATCGTCAGAATGGACAGGATGATCGTGTCGGACAGCGTTTTTGCCGCAGGCCCCTTCGGATTCAGAACGGTGAGCGAACTGCATCCGGGCAGCAGCAGGAAAAGGCTGAAAAACAATGCGTATAAAGGCCCTTTTTTGTTCATGGTGAACTCCTTTCCTTAAATACTGGTTTTCATTAACCGGAAAACATTAACCTCTATCTATATTAGAAATTCCTTAAGGGGAATGCAAAATGCACAATATAGTTTATATTCCATATAAATCCTATAAAATGGCGATTTGTTTAATTTTCTGTGTAAAAACTGTTACAAAAATCGAGATAATATGATATAGATCACTGTCGTTACGCTGTTTTGCGCTGGATTTTAATTGTTCGAAAATTGTTCATGAATTAAAGATTGTTGCTAAGTTTGTCACAAATAATTTGCTCTTGCGCACAGCTTTTAGTGCCGGTGGTAACAAGTTTTTTGCCTGATGGTTACATTCTCTCAAATTCGTTTGATTCTATTTATGTTAAGGTTTAGAGAGAACTGAACTACATAGGATAGGAGACTTGCCGCCTTGCCGATCAAAAAACTGTTGTTATGCGCTATTATATTTATCATCGCATTGGGAACGGGGCCGGGAGCGCTTGCCGCAGGAAGCGGCGAAATAAAGCTTGGAGTCAATGACAGCGTTACGGATATCCGCGCCGTGTCCGTGGAGTATACCTTTTATGTGCCGGTGCGCGAGCTTGCGGAGAAGCTGAAGCTGAGCCTTTCGGGCACACCGGAGGATTTGAGTCTTGCCGGCGGCGCCGGAAGTCTCAAAATCTTGAAAGAGGGCAAGGGGATCATGGAAGACGGGACGGAAATAAGCCTGGGCACCTTTACAAGCGGCGGTAAGCTGATGGTGCCCCTGAAAATCGTTCCGCTGTTCGGCTATTCTGTATCTTATAAGCCCGATCAGCATTTGCTGCGGATTACGGACGGTACGCAGTCGCTCGATGACGATGCGTTTGCCGCGAAGTTTAAAAACGAGCTTGCGCCGGAAGAGCCGGCCCAGCCTGCTCCAAGCCCGTCCCCGGCCGTGCCGGATTCTTCCGTGCCAGCCCCGAATTCTACCAAGCCGGGAACGCAGGGAAAGATCGTTTATTTGACCTTCGACGACGGACCGTCGGCGACGACCGGGCAGCTGCTCGATATTTTGGAGAAGCACGGCGCAAAGGCGACCTTTTTCATGCTGGGACCGAACATCGGGCGTTATCCGGGTCAGGTGAAGCGCATGGTTAAATCGGAGCAGGGCCTCGGCCTGCATGGCATAACCCATATGAAGAGCAAGTTTTACGCTTCGCCGCCTGCCGCGCTTAAAGAAATGAACCAGGACAATGCAGATCTGGGGGCGGTCTCCGGTCAGTCCACCAAGCTGATTCGCACGCCTTACGGCAGTAAGCCGTATTTTACGAAAGCCTTCAGAGATAAAGTGCTGGGCAGCGGCTATCGTCTCTGGGACTGGAACGTCGATTCCCTGGACTGGAAATATGGGAGCGCCGGCGATTCGATCTATAACAATGTGGTCAGTCAGGTCAGCAAGCTGGACAAGTGCGGCGTCGCGCCCGTCATTCTGATGCACGATCAGAAGACGACGCTCAAGGTGCTGCCCCGTATTTTGGATTATCTCCAAATGAAAGGCTATCAATACGAAATCATCACATCCGATCTTAAGCCGGTGAATTTCTGGCATGATACGCGGTGATTGATATGCGGCGCCCCGTCTACAGGAGCATCCGCTGCCGGCAAATCAGATAAGCCGTTAAAAAAGCGTCCCGAAGAACCCAGTGCGGTTCAGAAGGACGCTTTTTTTGGGAAATAAGAAGCGTGGGCTGCTCTTATTCGCCAAACAGATAGTGGACCAGCATATCGACCAGCTCCGCCTTGATGCGGTTGGCCGAAATGCCTCCGCCGGAGAATACGATGCGGTCCACAACGCTGCTGACCGATTCGAAGACAACAACGGCGGCGGCTTCCAGGTCAGAGGCGCGCAGCTCATGCTCGCTCAGCTTTAGAAACTCCAGCGTTTTCCGGCGGCCTAGGTCGTATTGGCTTTCCATGACCTCTTTAATCACCTCATCGGATAGCTGCAGAAGGGAGAGCTCCCGATGAAAGCTGATATAGGGGGCGTGCGATTGGATAAGGCTGTCGATCATATGCGAGATGATCACCCGTTTGTCCGACGGATGGGTGCCAAGCTGCGCTACCGTGGAATCGACATGGGCCTGCATCGCTTCGCTGTGAATTTTGAGCACATCAAGAAACACGTCGCGCTTGTCCGTGAAATAAGAATAAAAGCTCCCTGTCGAAACCCTTGCGGCCGCGGCGATCTGTTTGGTGTTCGTCCGGTGGTAGCCTTTCTCGGAAAAAAGCTTGGCTGCCGCTTGAACAATTGCATCCTTGGTCTTGATGCTCCGGTCCTGCCGGGGTGTTCTTGTTTTGTCCGCTATTTGTTCTTCAGTTTCGTTCACGCGCAAACCCTCCTTAATCAAGATTGTAAGGAAGCCGAAATAGAGTGTCAAACGAAAATTGAACTTTAGTTCAGTTTTTTCATTGACAAACATGAACTAAAGTTCATATAATCTGAACGCGAACTATAGTTCATATTTATGGAGGGGTTGCGGGTGAGCGAAAAAATGAAGAGGGTTTTTGCGTTTACGGCAATCGTGCTGGGTTTTTTTATGGCGCTGCTGGATACGACGATCGTCAATATCGCCCTGCCGGAAATGACAAAGCATTTCGGGGGCGACGTTGCGGGGATTTCGTGGGTAATGAACGGTTATAATTTGGCCTTCGCCGTCTTTATTTTGACGGCTTCCCGGCTTGCGGACCAGTTCGGGCGCAAAAAGGTGTTTCTTATCGGCATCGTTCTGTTCACCGTCTCGTCGCTGCTCGCCGGATTTGCGTCAAGTCTCAGCGTATTGATTGCGCTGAGGGTTATACAGGGTCTGGCGGGCGCGATCATCGTGCCGGTGACGATTCCGCTGACGACCTCGACGTTTCCGAAGGAGCTGCACGGCGCGATTATCGGGATATGGGGAGCCGTTTCGGGTCTGGCCGCGGCCAGCGGGCCGGCGCTCGGGGGAGTGCTGATGGAGAAGCTGAGCTGGGAGTGGATCTTTTTTGTCAATGTGCCGCTCGGCGTGCTGAGCGTGATTCTGACGCTAGTGTTCATTGGGGAATCGAAGGATGTCTCCGCGGGGCGGAGAGTGGATTTTGCGGGCACACTGTTCATCACCGGGAGCATGTTCTGTTTCGTTTACGGCTTAATTCGGGTCGGTGATTGGGGCTGGACTTCTTCCGCCATTCTGCTGCTCTTCGCGTCCGGTCTTCTTTTTCTGCTTCTCTTTCTCTATATGGAGCGTAAATGCGCGGAACCGATGCTTCCGCTGGAGCTGCTGAAGATCAAAACCTTCAACGGAGCGGCGTTAACCCTGCTGATTGTCGGTGCGGGGCTGATGAATATTTCGCTGCTGACCTCCTTTTTTCTAATGCGCATCATGGGTATGAGCGATTTGAAGGCAGGATTGATCCTATCGATGATGGCCCTTGGCTCGACATTGACCTCGGCCGTTTCCGGGCCGCTGTCCGGGAAGTACGGAAGCCGATGGTTCGCCGCTGCTGGCATTGTGGTGATTGCGGCCGCCACTTATTCCCTCGGAGGACTGTCGGCTTCTTCGCCGGTGAGCGGAATTCTGCTGCGTTTAGCTGCGGCCGGCATCGGTGTTGGCCTAACGATGGCTCCGGTCATGTCGTCTGCGGTGCGCAATGTGCCCGAGGAGAAGGTTGGCATCTCCTCGGGTGTCATCAATATGACCAAGGCGCTCGGCTGCGTGCTCGGCGTGGCCATCATCGTCACTGCGCTCCAGCAGAATCTTGATGATCAGGCGGCCGCCGCCCGCAGCAGCGCCGTACAGATGATCCGGGACGATGGCCGGCTGCTGCCGCCCGTCAAGGAAGCCTTGGCGGCGTCGCTGCAAAGCGCCGGTTCCGGAGGCGCAGTCGGCACGGCTTCGCCCCCTTCGCCGGAAAGCGCGGCGGCGGCAGTCGGCTCGCAGCTTCGGGCTGCCGCTTCCAAGCTTGCGCCTGCGCCTCGCGCGGCGCTTGAGCAAGCTGCGCCCGCCCAGATTCGCGAAACGGAAGAGCTGGTGGGCCGGATTGGCGGCGAAATGAAGGAGGCGGCTGTGAAGGGATTCAGCCGCACCTTTGCTCTCGCCGGCCTTCTGCTGCTTCCCGGCGTTGTATTTGCCCTGATGAGCGACCGGTCCCCGCGCCGCAGCGGAAGAGAAATTCCGGCTGCGGAGAAAGGCACGCTTCTCTAAATTGGCGCGACCCCGTCGCATCAACCGCTATTGCCGTTCCTGTGGAGATGCCCATATCTCCTGCGGGAACGGCTTCTTCAATTTAGCAGGATTGTATTGACAATTCCGATTAACTGTATTATTAATAATAGTACAGTTGATACACCTGCTCTGCCAGGGAAGCTATAATCCCGGGAGCGGGGGAAGGGGGAGTCGCATGTGTTCGAACTGGACGTTCGGAGCCGCAGACCCATTTACGAGCAGTTGACGGATAAGATCAAGGAGCTGATTTTGTACGGCATTTTACGGTCCGATGAGCAGCTTCCGTCCGTGCGGACGCTGTCGGCGCAGCTTACCGTGAATCCGAACACCATTCAGAAGGCTTACCGTGAACTGGAACGGGAAGGCTATATTTACTCCCGGCCGGGCAAGGGCAGCTTCGTTTCGCCAGCGCAGCAGGGGACGAATGCAGCCAAAAGGGCGGAAGTGCGCGAGGAACTGCTGCGCCTGATAGCGGAGGCCGTTTACCTCGGCTTTACGGAGTCGGAAATCGTTGAATTGTTCAAGCAGGCATCGGAGCAAAAAGGAGAGGAGGATCAGCCATGATCGAGATACGGGAGGTCAGCAAAGTTTTTCAGGACCGGAAGGCGGTTCAGGGAATTTCCTTGACCATACATAAAGGGAATATATTCGGGCTGCTCGGCTCGAACGGGGCGGGGAAAACGACGCTGCTCAAGACGGTTGCAGGGATCTACCTGCCCGATGCGGGAAGCGTGATCATTGACGGTAAGCCGGTGTTTGAGAACCCTGACACCAAGGGGAGAATCGTATTTATGCCGGATTTTCCTTACTTCTTCCCTCAGGCTTCCATCATGCAGATGGCCGATTTCTACAGGTCCGTCTACCCGCGCTGGAGCGGGGAACGCTTCAAGGAGCTGGGCGGATTATTTTCGCTGGACCCGAAGCGCAAGCTGAACCGGCTGTCCAAGGGAATGCGGCAGCAGGCCGCTTTTTGGCTGGCGCTCAGCTGTATGCCGGATGTGCTGATCATGGATGAGCCGCTCGACGGACTAGATCCGGTGATGCGGCGGCTGATTAAAAATGTGCTGTTCCAGGAGGTTGCCGAACGCGGCCTTACCGCCGTCATCTCCTCGCATAATTTGCGCGAGATTGAGGATCTGTGTGACCATGTTGGCATTATGCACGAAGGGGCTCTGCTGATCGACAAGGAGCTTGACGAGCTGAAATCCGACACGCATAAAGTGCAGGTGGCCTTCCGGGATGAACGCCATGAGGGGGCGCTGTCCGGCAAGCTGCAGATTCTGCACCGCGAACGGCGGGGGAGCGTCTGCCTCTATATCGTAAAAGGGGACCGCGAGCGGATCGCGGACGCGTTCCGTGTCTATAATCCGTACGTGCTGGATCTTCTGCCGCTGACCTTGGAAGAAATCTTTATTTACGAAATGGAGGGGGCGGGCTATGACATCGCGCCGATTCTACTTTAACCGGGGCATGATCCGGCAAAATCTCAGGCAGCATTCCTGGATCGCCGCCGTTTACCTGCTCGGTCTGCTGTTCGCTCTTCCGCTGCAAATGTTCCTTGGCGGAAATCCCGACACGCCGCCGCAGAAGGTGGACGATCTGTTCCGGATCAGCGGCTCGCTGCCCATGCTGTTCACGCTTACGCTGCCCGTGGCGGCCGGTCTGCTGCTGTTCCGCTACCTTCAGCACAAAGGGGCGGCGGACATGGCGCACAGCCTTCCGCTGCGCCGTAAGCATCTTCTGACGGTCCAGCTGTTCAGCGGCTCCATTCTGCTTCTGGTTCCGGTATGGCTTACGGCGCTTGCTGCCGGAGTGATGCAAAACTGGGACGGCAATATGTTCCTTTACAGCGGTGCGGATGTCTGGACTTGGGGAGCTATAGTCAGCGTGTTGACGCTGTTCCTGTTCACCTTGACTTCTTTCGTCGGCATATGCCTCGGTCTTACCGTGCTGCAGGGCATTGTGGTTTATATTTTGCTGATTCTGCCCGCCGTGCTCTCGCAAATGGTTCTTTATCATTTATCCATCTACCTGTACGGATTCCCATACCAGAACAATTTGAGAGGTATAGACTACTGGTCGCCGTTCCTTCACATGATGGAAATAACCGCCAAGCCTTATACCTGGGGCGAGCTGGGCATCTATGCGGCTTTGATCGTTCTGTTCGTTCTGCTGTCGTATGTGCTGTACCGCAAGCGGCGGGTGGAAACGGCAGGCCAGGCGATGGCCTTTACGTACTTCAATCCGCTGTTTAGAGGCGGAGTCATGCTGAGCGCCATGCTGATCTCCGGCACCTACTTTGCCCAAATGCGCTCCGGACTCAGCGGCTGGTCGTTCACGGGCTTCGCTCTCGGGGCCGTTATCGGATATGCCGGAGCGGAAATGGTAATCCGGAAATCCTGGCAAATCCTGAACCGGAAGCTGCCCTTGCAGTTTGCGGGTTACGCGGTTGTCCTCGGACTTCTGCTGTACCTTCCCGTGTCGCCCATGACCGGCTTTGAGGCGAGAGTGCCGGCCGCGGACACCATCAGCGAGATCTACGCGGGCAGTAATTACGAGGGTTATAGGGATTCGCAACCGGCGGCTGTAAGTTCCGTTGACTACAATACGATAGGCAGCCCCTATAAGGGCATAGCCCCGTTCTCTTCAGACCCGACCTATATAACAAACGTCCGCAAGCTCCATGAAGCGCTTGTCCAGGTGCGGCCGGGGGACGGGGAGGGTCGGTACAAGATCTATTCGGAGCGAACATTATTCGGCTATACCTTGGTCTATAAGCTGAAGGATGGGAGCAAGATTACCAGACAGTACAATGTGCCGCAGGCCGGTTTCGAGCCTGAGCTTAAAGCGGTGATGGAATCCCCCGAATTCAAGCGGACCAAATATCTCCTGCCGCTGCTTGACAAGCCGATTGCGAGTATCCAGGTGAGTTCCGGTGTCAGGAGCGTCACGATCTCGGAACCGGCGGATATCGCGGCGTTCAAGATGCTTCTGAAGAAAGAGATCCTGAACATGTCCTTTAAAGACCAGACGGACGACGCAGTTCCGCTGGCCACAATCCGTATCGCAACCGAGGAATCAATGAATCATCCTTATTCGGGTTACTTGTTCGAGGGCTACAACTGGAACCCATCTTTTCATGAGCTGGGAGCATGGCTTGAACAAAAAGGCTATGCGGATAAGGTCAGAATCAAGGCAGATGACTTGCTGTCTGTTGAAGTGGCGAAACAGAGTAGCGAAGACGTTCTTCCCAACGGCGTTAATTACGACCCGGAGGCACATCTCAGGTTGGCGAGGGAAGGGGGCCGATCCGTCATTGTCAAGGACAAGGCACGAATAGAAGATATTCTGAAAATACGGCGGAACTATTCGTCCAAGACGGATTCGTATTTCGCGCTTGTGAAGTTCAAGAACGGAAACGGCGAATATTATAGGCTGAATGCGTCGGAAATGACCCCTGAACTGAAAAGTCTGCTTCCCTGAAAATATACTGAAAAGATCCGTCCGGTACGTTGGCACGGCTCTGAACGCTTCGTCCAAAACGGCTTGCCGCTTCGGGCGAAGCGTTTTTTTTGAAATATCAGGTTAAGGATAAGCTTCGCGCTTATCCTTAACCTGATATTTTTACGAGAAACGGATGCCTTCCTCTTCCAGAGGACGGCGAAGCCGTTTCTTCTTAGATATGGACTTACGAATCCGAATTGTCTAATTTTTGTATCCGTTCCCGTAAAGGGGCAATGAGGATTGAACGCGTCGAACTGCGGCTGGAGTTAAGCCCCGGAGCCGGGTATTATATAATGTAACGGAGGTGAACGGCCATGAACCCGGTGGAGGATCATCTAGATCTAGGGCTGCAAATTGTATTTATCGGCTTCAACCCGAGCCTGCGGTCTGGAGAAGCCGGCCATCATTATGCGAATCCGCGCAATAATTTCTGGAGAATTCTTTACCGCAGCGGACTTACGCCGCGGCTGTACGACGCTTCCGAGGACGGCGAACTGCTGAAGCTGGGCTACGGCTTCACCAATATCGTCGCCCGTCCCACCCGGGGAGCGGAGGATATTACCCGCGAGGAGTACAATCAGGGGCGGGAACTGCTTCGGACCAAGCTAATGAAGTACCGGCCGCAAATCGCCTGCTTTGTCGGCAAGGGCGTATATACGGAATTCAGCCGCAGGGCGCAGGCTGATTGGGGCTTCCAGGAGGCGCTGGAGCCGGTGGTGGACGGCGTGCGCGAGTTCGTCGCGCCTTCCTCCAGCGGGCTGGTGCGGATGCCGATGGATGAGATTGTCGGGATTTACCGGAGGCTGAATGAGTCGGTCCGGGAACGGTCGGATCTGTAATCCGGTTTCCCGGGTCAATACCGCGCTTTTCTCACAGCTTTCTTTTTTAGGAGCAGTCGTGAAACCGCCAGCAGCCGAGTCTTGTATTTGCAAGGCGAAGGCTGCTTTGTTTTTGGAGGGACGTTCATAAAACCTTCTCCCGAATGAGGATGGACGGGCAGGAATACACAGGGTGAAGGTTGAACTTTAAGAACGATATCATCAAGAATGCGGAAATCCATGCATGATAGTCGGGAGGTTAGACTGCAAGTGAAGTACGAAGTCATTCTATTTGATGCGGACGATACGCTGTTCGACTACGGGCAGGCGGAGAGCTATGCGCTGCGGGAAGCTTTTAACCAGTTCGGCATGCCGTCGGGCTTCGATATTTGCGCCCCGGCCTACAAAGAAATCAACAAGGCGCTTTGGAGGGATCTGGAGCTTGGGCTGATCTCCTCCGCCGTGCTGCGCGTGGAACGGTTTACCCGGCTGTTTGCCGCGCATGGCCTTGATCTGGACCCCGAGTCCTTTAGCGCTTCCTATTTGAACCATCTGGGAGAGGGGATTTTTCTGGTCGAGGGGGCGGCGGAACTGTGCGATGAGCTTGCCGGGTGCCGTCTCGCGGTGATTACCAACGGGATCAAGGAAGTTCAATACTCGCGCATTCAAGGCTCGCCGCTGCGCGATACGTTCGCGCATATCATCATCTCTGAGGAGGTCGGAAGCCAGAAGCCGGAGCGGGGCATTTTCGATCACGCCTTTGCAAGGCTCGGACTTACGGCCGAAGACAAGCACAAAGTGCTGATTGTCGGCGATACGCTGACATCGGACATCCAGGGCGGCATATCATACGGCATCGACACCTGCTGGTTCAATCCCTCAGGAAAGCCCCGGGACCCGGAGATCATACCGACCTATGAAATACGGTCATTGTCCGAGCTGCGGCCTATAGCTGAGGGCAAGCCGGGGGGATGGCTCCCGGGCGGCGAAGGATGTCCGGGCAGGGAAGAGCCGATTTCCTGAGCAGCAGTATTTTTCGCAAAAAAAAGAGGATGACCTAGGGTCACGCGCCCCGGGCATCCTCTTTTTTGAACAGTCTCAAGTTACTGTCTTGTATCCAGCGGCTTAAGCATTTCCTCGATCTGGCTGCGCTTTGGCTCCAGGAACGGAGGCAGCGCCAGCGATTCGCCAAGATGGTCGGCCGGCTCGTCCGTATCGAAGCCCGGCCCGTCCGTAGCCAGCTCGAACAAAATGCCGCCCGGCTCCCGGAAGTATAAGGAACGGAAATAGAAGCGGTCGACAAATCCGGAATTGGGCAGGCTTGCGGAGCGGAGGCGCTCAATCCACAGCTTAAGCTCCTCTTCGTTGTCCACCCGGAAGGCGACATGATGTACCCCGCCCCGGCCCAAACGCTCGGCCGGCAGATCATTGCGCTCCTCGACATGGACCTCGGCGCCCGAGCCGCCTTCGCTGGTCTCGAACACGATAACGTCAGGCTGGCCCGGGACAGTGGAGGGATAGACGCCCTTGCGCCGGAATCCGAGAAGCTGCTCCAGCACGGTGGCGGTAGGCTCGGCGTTCTCCACCGTCAGATGCGCCGGTCCAAGTCCGGTGATGGCATGCTCGGCGGGAACGGGACTCTTGTCCCACGGATGGCCGCCGGCAACGCCTTGATTGTTCTCGTCCGAGACGAGGAAGAACCGCTGCCCTTCGGGGTCGCGGAAGAATAGCGTCCGCCGCCCGCCGCGGTCCGCAATCTCCCCGTGGTCGACCCCGTATTGCCCGAGCCGATTCTTCCAATATTCCAAAGCGGCGTCGGAGGGAACGCGCAGCGACAGAGCGGAGATGCTGCTATTGCCTTCCCGGTTCCGGCCCGCCATCGGAATTTCGAAGAACGTGACCTCGGTGCCGGGACTCCCTTTTTCATCGCCGTAAAATAAGTGGTAGACGGAGGTATCGTCCTGGTTGACCGTTTTTTTGACCAGACGCAGGCCAAGCACTTGAGTGTAGAAATTAAAGTTTTCAGGCGCTTTGGCCGTGATCGCGGAAACATGGTGAAGTCCTTTGAGTTCCATAACAATACCTCCGTTTTTCTGTGGTTTCATTCCGCTGTTGTTCTGATTTGTTCAGAACATCTATTTTAACCGTAATATATTAAGTTACTAAAGTTTTAATAGTAAATGACGGGATTTGCAACCCGTCTAAACCCCAGGCCGAATAACATGATTTGGCAAAAAACTTGTGGCTCGGGGTTCGGATGCGATATATTTGTTTCAAACATTACTTTTTTGAAATCCATAATTGTGGTTGGAGGAAATTCTATGAGCAACCCATCCCGAGAGAAAAGCGAACCGGCAAACGCCGCCGAGCGAAAGAAGGAAATTATTGAGCTGCTGGAGCGTGGAAACGCTGTTAAAGTAACGGAACTCAGCAAACGCTTTAAAGTTACGGAAGAGACGGTCAGACGGGATTTGGAGCGTCTGGAGAACGAGGGGCTGATTGTGAGGACCCACGGCGGAGCCGTGCTGAACCGTTGGGAATCGATGGAGCCTCCCGTTATTCAGCGGGAAACCATTCATGAACAGCAGAAGAAGGGAATCGGCATTTATGCCGCCTCGCTCGTCAGGGAAGGGGAAGTGATTGCGCTTGACGCCAGCACCACATCCCTTCAGGTGGCCAAGCAGCTGCCCAACCGGCCGTTGACCGTGATTACCTACTCGCTTGTCATCGTGAATGAACTGATCAAGAAGAATGAAATCAAGCTTATTGTAATCGGAGGCAATCTGGACACCGACGCGATGGCCATGACCGGCATGCCGGCCGAGAATATGCTGGACGGCTATCATATCGACAAGTTCTTCTTCTCCTGCCAGGGCTTCGACCTGCTTCGGGGGATTACCGAGCCTTACGAATCCCATGCCCGGCTTAAACAGAAGATCATGTCCATATCGGATGAGCGCATTCTTCTGGCCGACAGCAGCAAGTATCAGGCCCGCTCTTTAATCCGGCTGATGGGGGTGGAGGAGGTGCACCGGCTGGTGACGGATTCGGGCCTCCCTCCGGAGGAACGCGAGAAGTTTCATGCCAGGGATATTAACGTTACAGTAACCTGATGGCCCGAACAGTTGAATAACAGAAACGATTGAAATCAGCCTTGTCGGCTGGTTTCTTTGTTTTCAAAATATTTTTGTTGAATTCAAAAATAATATATTGTAATATACAGATATGAAATCGCTTTTATGTCATAAACAAACGTAAAATATCTGTAAAAAAAAGATAAGAGGTGCGAAGAGCATGACGCTAATTGGACCCTCCATGATGTGCGCGGATATGGGCAGGCTGCTGAAGGATATGGAATCTTTAAATCGGGGAGGAGTGGATTATTACCATTTCGACATTATGGACGGAACCTTTGTCCCGAACTTCGCCATGAGCCCCGATATGCTGAGGACGCTTCGCCCGTATACGGACAGACCTTTTGACATTCATCTGATGGTAGAAGAGCCCGAACGCTATATTGAGCTGTTCGTCGAAGCGGGGGCGGACTGGATCTCGGTACATGCCGAGACCAAGGTTCATCTCCAGCGCGCGCTTCAGATGATCAGGGACAGCGGACTGAAGGCCGGGGTCGCCCTTAATCCCTCCACGCCGCTGAACTGTCTGGAATATGTGCTTGATGTAACGGATTATGTGTGTCTCATGACGGTTAACCCTGGTTTCGCGGGTCAAAAATTTATCCCGAGCACCTACCGCAAAATCTCCGATTTGAAAAAGATGATCAAACGCAGCGGAGAAGATGTCCGGATTCAGGTTGACGGGAATATCAGCTTTGAAACCATACCAGGGGTTCTGGACAGGGGAGCGGATCTGCTGGTATGCGGAACCTCCTGCCTGTTCAAGCCGAACACGGATTTGGAGCTCGCTGCTCTGGAACTGAGGGGATTTCTTGAAGCTAAACCGGCGCAGGCCGCCGTTCGGGAGGGATAGACGATGATCACAGTGGCAGGTAGCATTAACATGGACATTATCGCCAGAATCGACCGATACCCGGGACATGGCGAGACGAGATACGGCAAGGATGCACAGATGCTTCCCGGGGGCAAGGGAGCCAATCAGGCGGTCACCTGCGCGAGATTGGGCAAGGAGACGCATATAATCGGCTGCACCGGAGACGATGCCTTCGGCGGCGTTGTACTGGACAGCCTTAAGGCCAATGGGGTCGGCACTTCCCATCTGAAGCTGGCTCAAGGCTCTCCGACCGGGGTGGTGCTGATCACGATAGACGATACGGCGGAGAATACCATGATTGTGGTCAAAGGAGCCAATGAAGAAATCCGGCCCGGCGACATTGAAGAGCGGATCGAACTGCTGAAGCGCAGCAAGGTTCTGCTGGTCCAGATGGAAATCCCGCATGACACGGTCATTTATGCGATGAAACGGGCGCGCGAGCTCGGCGTCTTCGTTATTCTCGATCCCGCTCCCGCGGACGGCATTCAGCCCGAAGCGGTCCGGTATGCCGATCTGATCACGCCCAACAGACAGGAGACTCTCCATCTGACGGGAATCGACGTTACTGACGAGCAATCGGCGCTGGAGGCGGCGAGGAGGCTTGAAGCGGCGGGTGCAAGAGCGAGCATCATCAAGATGGCGGAGAAGGGGTCCTTCATTTATTCCTCGGGACAGGGGACGCGGATTCCCGGCATTCCCGTACAAGCGGTGGATACGGTAGGGGCGGGCGATTCCTTCGCGGGGGCGCTGGCCGTCGCCCTTGATGAGGGATGCCCGCTGGAGGAAGCCGTAAGATTCGCAACAGTTGTAAGCGCTATAAAGGTCTCTAACCAAGGCGCTCAGGACGGTATCCCGGGATGGGGGGAGATTGAAGCGTTCTGCCGGGAAAGGCAGATTGCGACATACCGGGAACTCATGAGCCGGCAGGAGAAGGAGGCGTAATTCATGGCTGAATATTTGCTGGAAATGAACCGGATCAGCAAGACCTACCCGGGCGTCAAGGCACTCGACAATGTCCGGTTTGCCGTCAAGGCGGGAGAAGTGCACGCGCTGATCGGGGAAAACGGGGCGGGAAAGTCCACCCTCATGAAGATACTCGCAGGCGTGGAGCAGCCGGATGAAGGAGCGGAAATCTGCTTCAACGGAGAGCCGGTCCGGTTCGCCCGTGCGATTGATGCCACCCGTCTCGGAATTTCGATTATCTACCAGGATCTCAGTCTGTTCCCCAATTTATCGGTGGCGGAGAACATCTGCATCGGGCGCGGCGGAGAAGGCGGCGGTCTGGTGAAGTGGAAGGATATGAAAGAGACCGCCGAGCGGGTGCTTCGGGAACTGAGGCTGCAGGTCGATGTCGATCTGCCTGTGGAGAAGCTCAGCATCGCCAAGCAGCAGATGGTGGCTATCGCCAGGTCTCTCGCCTTCGACTCTAGGTTGATTGTGATGGATGAGCCGACCTCGTCCCTGTCCTCCGGAGAAGTCGAGCAGCTGTACCGGGTTGTGGACGATCTACAGCGCAAAGGCATCGCCATTATCTTCATCAGCCACAAGCTGAAGGAGCTGTTCAAGGTCTCCGACCGCTTTACGGTTCTTCGGGACGGCAAATTTGTAGGCAGCTACGACAAATCCGAACTGGATGAGGATAAGTTGATCGCCTTGATGGTCGGACGGCAGCTTGAAGCGGTCGACAAAGTGGGGACGGGGCCTTACGGGCAGGTTGTGCTGGAAGTCGAGAATTTGTCCAAACGGGGCAATTTCAAAGATATATCCTTTTCGCTGAGAGAGGGGGAAATTATCGGGATTACCGGTTTGGTGGGAGCCGGAAGGACGGAGCTGGCGCAGGCACTGTTCGGCCTTAACCGTCCCGACAGCGGCATAATCAGAGTATCCGGCAGGCAGGTAGACCTTAAATCGTCCGGCGACGCCATCCGGCACAAGATCGCCTATATTCCGGAGAGCCGCCAAACGGAAGGTTTGTTTCTGCGACAGTCCATCATTGACAATATTTCGGTCACCGTGTTCCGCCAGATGCTCAATAAATTCAGACTGATCGAGCGGAGCAGGGAGAAGCAGCTTGCCAGCGAGTATATTCAAATTCTGGATATCCGCCCCCCGATCGCCGATATGAACGCGGGGCAGCTGTCGGGCGGCAACCAGCAGAAGATCGTGATCGCCAAGTGGCTGTCGACCGAGCCGAAGATTCTGATTATCGATGAGCCGACCAACGGTATCGATATCGGAGCCAAGACGGAAATTCACCGTCTGCTGCGGCGTTTAACCGCCAAGGGCATCGCCGTAATCGTCATCTCTTCGGAGCTGCCCGAGGTTCTTGCGGTCAGCGACCGGATCCTCGTCATGAAGCAGGGGAGAATTACCGGCGAGCTTAACGCCGACGAGGCTACCCAGGAGAGCATCATGAACCTCGCGGTGCTCGGAGCGGGGAACAAGCAGGCGGACCCGGCCTGAGCCCTTTAGGGGAGTCTCGTGCGGGGAGCCCGGCGGGAGCGGCAGGCCGGGGCTAGCGAGAACTGTAAGGTTGAATGATTAACAAGAACTATAAGCATACCGGGCGGTGATTAACATGAGAAAAGTATTTAAATCCAAAGAAATGGGGATTCTGGCCGTACTCCTTCTTCTGGGCCTTGTGCTCGGATTCAGCAATCCCGTCTTTCTGACGGCCGACAATCTGCTTGATATTTTGAAAGCGAATTCCGTCCTTGTCATATTGGCCATGGGCATGACGCTCGTCATCATAACCGGGGGCATCGATGTTTCGGTGGGGGCCGCCACAAGCGCGGCGGTCGTCATCACAGGCCATCTCATGCAGTTGCTTCCGGACAATCCGTTATCCATTGCAGTGATGTTCGGCATAGCCGCGGTTACGGGCGTCGCTGTCGGCCTGATCAACGGCGCGCTGATCGCGCGTCTCAGCATTCCCCCGATTGTGGTGACGCTCGGGACCATGAGCATTATTAATGGAAGCATCCTGTTCTTCACGAACGGCGTGTATCTGAACAGCAGCAATTTTCCTGCCGCCTTCATTTCCTTTTCCGAAATCAAAATCGCGGGTTTCTCCATCATCATCTACATGCTGCTGGCCGTAACGCTCGTCACCTGGTTCATCATGAAATATACCGCCATCGGCAGAGCCGTATTTGCGATCGGAGGCAATCCCGTCTCCGCCGTCCGCGCAGGCATCAGCCTGAAAGGTACCCAGATGTTTGTATACGGATTCATGGGTCTCCTTGCCGGCATTGCCGCCATCTCGCAGATGGCTTATACCAAATCAGTCGACCCAAACGGCATGCTTGGCTTTGAACTCACCGTCATATCGGCGGTCGTTATCGGCGGGGCGAACATTCTGGGCGGAAGCGGGTCCGTCTGGGGAACCCTGCTCGGCGTCCTGCTGATCGGGGTGATGCAGAACGGGCTGATTCTGATGCACATCGACACCTACTGGCAGAAAGTCGTTGTCGGGCTGGTGATCCTGTTCGCGGTATCGTACGACCACCTGCAGCGCAAACGGGCTGAAGCCAGACTGTTGAAAGTGGAAGTCGAAGCCTAGGAGGGGAAACGAAGTGATAAAAATTTCCAAGGAAAGTACGCTGGGTCTCATTCTGGTTGCGCTGTTCATTCTCATGGCGGTCACGGCGCCCGGGTTTCTCGATCCCTATAATCTCAGCAATATGATGTTTCAGTTCCCGGAGTTGGCCATTCTCGCCATCGGCATGATGGTCGTCATTATCACCTCGGGCATCGATCTTTCCCTTACTTTTACCGCGGCGTTCTCCGGGGTGATTGCGGCCATGACGATGACGCATCACTATCCGATTCCGCTGGCCATCGCGGCCGGCGTTGGCGTTGCACTGCTGTGCGGACTGGTGAACGGCTTCTTCGTCGCATTCATCGGTGTTTCGCCGATCCTGGTGACGCTGGGAACTATGGTACTGTTTGAAGGACTTATCTTAAGCATAACCAAAGGCGACGCGATCTCCGGCTTCCCGGACGCGTTCGGCTGGATCGGCAATATGAGCATAGGGCCGTTCCCGCTTTCGATTCTGATATTTGCCGCGCTGGCTCTCGCCGCCTCGGTTCTGCTGAACAGAACACCGTGGGGAAGAAGCGTATACAAGGTCGGCATTAATCCTGTGGCGGCCCGCTTCTCGGGGATAAATGTAACCAGAGTGCTGCTTGGCGTCTACCTGTTCTCGGCGTTCGCCGCCTCGGTCTCTTCAATGATCATGATCTCCCGCTACAACTCGGCAAAAGTGGATCTGGGCTCGTCCTACCAGTTGCTCACCATCGCCGCCGCCGTTCTTGGCGGAACCGACATCGCCGGCGGGTACGGCAAAGTGATCGGTACGGTCTATGCCGTCGGTATATTTCAGGTGCTGTCCAATGGCCTGAACCTTCTTGGGGTACCGCGTACGGTGGTCGATATCATGATGGGCGTGATTCTGATCGCGGTCCTGACCCTGAATTATTTTACGGCCAAAACCAGGAAGAAGAAGAGCGTGAAGCAGGCGCTCCAGGTCAAATCGGCAAGCTGAACGCGCTTCAAGGCGTTCTTCCCAATATCAATTCCCAATATCATGTCCAAAGATCAGAAAGGGGTTGTTACAAAATGACAAAAAAATGGAAACAAGCGGTGGCAGGACTCCTTGCGGCTTCGATGATTCTGGCGGGCTGCTCGGTCAAGACGTCACAGAGCGGAAGCGCCGCGCAGGCGGAGGGCAGCTCATCCGGCGGCAAAATCAAGATCGCGATTGTTCCGAAGGTGGTAGGCATTCCTTATTTCAACGCCTCGGAGACGGGGGCTAAGAAGGCGGGGCAGGACCTTGGCGTCGATGTGATCTATACGGGGCCGACGCAGGCCGACGCGGCTCAGCAGGTCAAAATCATTGAAGACCTCATCAGCCAGAAGGTTGACGTTATAGCCGTGGCTCCGAACGACCCCGCGTCGCTGACGCCGGTGCTCAAGCGGGCCAAGGATCAGGGCATCCACGTGATGGACTGGGATACGCCGGCCGACCAGTCGGTGGTCGAGCTGTCCGTTCACCAGATCGACGATGAAATCTTCGGCCGGACCATGATGGATAAACTGGTGGAGAAGATCGGCTCGGACAGCGGAGAATTCGCCATTCTGACCGGAGGCATGTCTGCAGCGAATCTCAATACCTGGATCGGCTGGGCCAAAAAGCAGGCGGAAGAGAAATACCCGAACATGAAGCTCGTCAACGATAAAATCGCGACCGACGAGAAGCAGCAGGTTGCATATCAGAAAACGCTCGATTTGTTGAAAGCGTATCCCGATCTTAAGGGGCTGCTGGCCTTCTCGACGGTAGCGCCTCTGGGCGCCGCCCAGGCCATCCAGGAGAAGGGGCTGCAGGGCAAGGTGGCCGTCATCGGAGCCTCCCTTCCAACCGATTCCAAACCGTATATCTTAGACGGTTCCATGTCGTCCGCCCTGCTCTGGAACCCGGAAAATCTGGGATACCTGACGGTATCGCTCGCCAAGAATCTGGAAGAAGGCAAGCTTCCCGCCAATGGAGACGATGTGCCCAACGTCGGCACAATCCAAGTGAAGGATGACAACAAAACCGTCATCATGGGGCCGCCTACCGAATTCACCAAGGAGAATGTGGATCAATTCAAGTTTTAAATTCCCACATGTGAACAAGAACCGTTCCGGTATTCCCGGGATGGTTCTTGTTTGGTCTTATGGCCCGGTTACCTTAAACAGGAGCCTGTCAGCTTATTGTTCAACGCCCGCCTAACCCCTTCCCGGCTCCGAAATATCCTCGGTGAATCAGGAGAGGAACAAACGTGTTTCATGGTGCAGCGTCCAGATCGCCGGAGATCAATAGGGAGGTATACTTCAGAAGTATGCCGATTGTCTCCATGGATTCTGGCTTGTCCCTATCAATCTGTGGTATATTAAATGGAATAAAACCAAAGTAAGGAGCTTGGAAATGGAAAAAACATTGATCTTTGGACACAAAAATCCCGACACTGATACGATTTGCTCCGCCATCGCCTACGCCGCGCTCAAAAAAGAGCTGGGCTGGGACGCTGAAGCCGTCCGCCTCGGCGAAGTCGGCTCTGAAACGAAATATGCCCTGGACCATTTCGGCGTGGAAGCTCCGCGTCTGGTAGAAAATGTGGCCAGTGAAGCGAAACAGGTTATTCTTGTCGACCATAACGAGCGCCAGCAGAGCGCGAACGACATCGATCAGGTGCGCGTCGTTGAGGTTATCGACCATCACCGGATCGCCAACTTCGAAACGGCTCATCCGCTGTACTACCGCGCCGAGCCGGTAGGCTGCACCGCAACGATACTGAAGAAGCTCTACAAGGAGAACGGAGTGGAGATTTCGAAGCCGGTAGCCGGACTTATGCTGTCCGCCATCGTGTCCGATTCCCTGCTGTTCAAATCCCCGACCTGCACGGATGAGGATGTAGCCGCCGCCAAGGAACTGGCGGAAATCGCCGGCGTGGACGCGGACAGCTACGGTCTGAGCATGCTGAAGGCCGGAGCGGACCTGAGCGACAAGAGCATCGATACGCTGCTTAACCTGGACGCGAAGGAATTTACAATGGGCGACAAGAAGGTGATTATCGCCCAGGTCAACGCGATTGACACGAACGATGTGCTGTCTCGCCAGGCCGAGCTTGAGGGCGCACTGCAGGGCATTATCGACGAGAAGGGGCTTGATCTGTTCCTGTTCGTTGTAACGGACATCCTGAACAGCGATTCCGTCGGCGTCGCGCTGGGCAGCGCGGCAGGGGCCGTCGAGCAAGCTTACAATGTGAAGCTGGACGGCAACAAGGCCTTGCTCAAAGGCGTCGTTTCCCGCAAATCGCAGATCGTGCCGGTCCTTACCGAAACGATTTCCAAGCTGTAGGTTTATACAATAAATTTTTTTGCCCGCACTGCTATCGGACAGGCCTCAAAGCCGTGTCTCCGCTCCGCGGGAATGATGCGCGCAGGGAATCCCGGCAGCCGTTACCGGCCAGGGATTCCCTTTTTTCTGTACAGGCTCTTGATTAAGGCTGCCCCAAACCGATTGCCTGTTGGATTTTCGATTGGTACAATTAGAAGGACTCAATGAAGGGAGGAGAATGGGATGACCAAACGCAATATAGGCTCCCTGCAATATAAATCATTCGGCCTGGCCCTTCAGGCGCTGGTGGTGCTTGCCAAGGACGGGGGGACCTGTCCCAGCTGCGAGATCGCCAAGATGATGTCGTCCGAGCCGACGCTGCTCCGCCGCATTCTGGCCAAGCTGGCGAAGGAGTCCATCCTGGTCACCCGGGAAGGGCGGGATGGGGGATATACGCTGAACAAGGCGCCCGACCAGTTGACGCTGGCCGAAGTATACCGCGCGCTGGAAGTAGGAGAAGCCCGTCATGAGGCGGTCAGCGGCACGATGTGCGTGAGTGATTTCGGGACTCAGATGAAGACGGCATGCTGCGGCATTTTGGAAGAGGTCGACCGAAGCGTCACCGAGGTACTGAAAAATTATACGGTTGCCGATGTCGTTCGAAAAGCGGGATATTGACAGTTCGCTTTTTATTGTTTTATACTGTGCTTATTAAACAACAGTTGAATTGTTGAGACGGATTTCCGGAAGTAACATTTTTTTTGGTTTTAACTGTGCCATTATACACACAGAATTAAGGGTGGGAGCAGCAGCCGCCCGGCCCGGCCGGCGGAATTATTTTTCATTCAGGAGGAAACCAACTATGGAAACGCAAGTAGAGAACAGCCTGTCTTTCAGCCAAGTTATTCAGGAACGCCATTCGGTAAGAAAATACGATTCTTCCCGGAAAATGTCCGATGAAGAGATCCATGATCTGCTGAACGATGCCGTCCTGGCCCCGTCCTCTTCCAATCTTCAGCCTTGGCGTTTCATCGTCATTACAGATCAGGCGCTCAAGGAGCAGCTGCTGCCGATCGCCTACAACCAGCAGCAAGTTGTGGAAGCATCCGCCATTATTGCCGTGCTTGGCGACCTTGAAGCCTACCGAAACGTGGATAAGATTTGGGATTCGGCGGTAGAGGCCGGTCACGCGACGCCGGAAGTGCGGAATATGATGGTGGAGAACAGCTGGAACAACTACTCCGCGCTCAGCCGGGAGAAGCAGAAGGAAATCGCGCTGGTGGACGGAGGTCTCATCTCCATGCAGCTGATGCTGGCGGCCAAGGCGAAAGGCTATGACACGGTGCCTATGGGCGGCTACAATGCCGATCAATTCCGCGAGATGTTCCAGATTCCGCAACGCTATGCGACCGTAATGCTGATTGCCGTAGGTCATGCTGCGGCCGCAGGACGCCAGACCACACGCCTGCCGCTCGAAGATGTGGTTCAATTTAATGGATTCAAAGGCTGAATCCAATCTTGGCGCTAATCCCCGCCGTCTTCCGGAAGATGGCAGTTAATTGCGAACCCCCGCCAAACCGGCGGGGGTTCGTTAGCGTCCGGCGGGATTTCGCTATTAAAGCCCCTTTCTGCTACAATTTTGGTATGACGGCAGAGACCGCTTTAGACGCGAAAAGAACGACGGAAAGCTTTTGAACAGGAGGCTGAAGCGCAATGATAAAGGTGTATACGGCGGAATCGGTCCACCGCTTCGATCACGGTTGGTTGAAAGGAAGCCATATTTTTTCGTTCGGCGAATATTATGATCCGGCCAATACCGCTTTCGGCCCCATGCGTGTATGCAATGACGACACCATCGCTCCGGGGAAGGGCTTCGGAGCCCACCCGCACAGCGATATGGAGATTGTCTCTATCATTCTCTCCGGCGTGCTTCGCCATGAAGACAATCTGGGCAATGTCGCGGAGAGTTCCTTTGGCGGTATCCAGCGGATGTCTGCCGGCACCGGGGTCATCCATACCGAGCACAATCCGTCGAAGGACGAGCCGGCGCGGCTGCTCCAGCTCTGGTTCATGCCGTCCGTTCGCGGTTCCCGGCCTTCGTACCAGGCGGGGAAATACTGGACGGAGAAGCTTGACGGCGCTTTGGTGCCGGTAGTTTCCGCCGAAGGTTCGGATGAAATCGTTGATATCGGACAGGATATGACGATATATTTGGGACGTTTGCGCGGCGGTCAGAATCTTGCGTTTCATCAGGAGCCGGGACGCCGCATTTTTGTATATGTGATCGAGGGAAGTCTTGAGGTCAGCGGCAGCAAGTTGAATTCCGGGGATTCGGCGCGGATCGAAGATGAAGATACAATCTCGCTCGCGGCAACGGAGTCCGCTTTTGTGATGCTGGTCGATCTGCCGTAGGCGGTGAGGCGTTAAATGAGGAGGTCCTTATGATGAATCAGCGGGAAAGAGTATTGGTCAAACATGCCGTGACCGGACGTATGCTGCTGAGCAGCGCGGAAGGATTGACTTACGCCTTCAGCCGGGATGGCGAACTGATGCGGATTTCCATCTTCGGTGTACCGGCGGATAAGGGACAGGAGGTCCTGACGCTGAAGGCGGAGCTGAACGTCCTTCGGTTCGAGGAGCCGGAGGGCGGGCCTGTCGTCAAGCATTGGTATTACGTTGGTGATAACCCGGTTGACTATGACGAAGCTTCGGGTTGTCTTACCGTGACCGCCCAGTCGGAAATCGAATACCGGCCCGACGAATATTGGGATTGAGCATCTGCTCACGGCACCGAAAATTACGCAAAACTGTAACAGGGGAAGTCAGTATTCAGTTCTTTTGCTGCATGGATGAGCGGATTTATCGAGAAATTCGGTCAGCAGGAATTGACAATTGGTCAATTGTATACTAGTTTTGTTATGAAAGCTAACATTGGCAACATACAAGGGACAGGAGAAATGAAGAACATGGATTTATTCTCGGTATTGGAACGGGACGATTACGAACAACTGCTGTTTTGTCAGGACAAAGCGTCTGGGCTGAAGGCGATCATTGCGATTCACGACACGACGCTCGGGCCCGCTCTGGGCGGAACCCGGATGTGGACCTATGCTTCCGAGGAAGAGGCAATCGTCGACGCGCTTCGTCTGGCAAAAGGCATGACCTACAAAAACGCCGTCTCCGGACTTAATCTGGGCGGGGGCAAGACCGTAATCATCGGTGATCCGAAAAAAGATAAGAACGAAGCGATGTTCCGCGCCTTCGGAAGATATATACAAGGGCTGAACGGACGCTATATCACCGCCGAGGACGTTGGAACGACCGAGGATGATATGGACATTATCCATCAGGAGACCGATTATGTGACCGGGATTTCCCAATCCTACGGTTCTTCGGGCAATCCTTCGCCGGTTACGGCTTTTGGCGTATACCGGGGCATGAAGGCAGCGGCGAAGGCGGCATTCGGTACGGATTCGCTGGAGGGCAAGACGATCGCCGTTCAGGGCGTAGGCAACGTAGCCTATGCCTTGTGCGGGCATCTTCATGAGGAGGGCGCCCGGCTTATCGTCACCGACATTAACAAGGAGGCCGTTCGCCGTGCCGTGGACGCATACGGCGCCAAAGCGGTCGACCCGAATGAGATCGTTGGCGTAGACTGCGATATTTACGCGCCGTGCGCGCTCGGGGCGACCATCAACGACCAGACGCTGCCGCTGATCAAGGCCAAAGTCATCGCGGGCGCGGCCAACAACCAGTTGAAGGAGTCCCGCCACGGCGACGCGCTGCATGCGAGAGGCATTGTCTACGCCCCCGATTATGTGATCAACGCGGGAGGCGTTATCAATATTGCCGACGAGCTGAACGGCTATAACAAGGAGCGGGCTCTGAAGCAGGTGTCGAAGATTTATGACAGTATCACCCGTGTCCTTGAAATTTCGCGCGAGAAGGGCATTCCAACCTACGCGGCGGCCGACCATCTGGCGGAGGAACGGATTGCTCTGCTGAAAAACAGCCGCAGCACCTTTCTTCGCGATGGCCATCACAACCTGAGCAGAAAACGGCATTAATCGGATTTCTACGGCCCGGTATACCCGCGTTCAAGCGGGCCGGGCTTTTTTAAAAAATAGAATTTATAATTAAGATCGAAGCGTCGGAAGAACGTTTTCCGGCAAAAAAGCCTCCAAGCTCCCTACCGACTTACCGATCGGTAACAGCCAAGAGGCTCTTTTTCTAAATATCAGACTCCCATGCCGCTAACGCGGCACCACTGAATAATGAAAATATGGGCGATACTGGTTACTGGGCTGGCGAAGGTAGGTCGTACTTTCTTGGTGTCACGAACCCGGATATCAGACGGACCCCATCGACCCGGTGCATCACAGATTGTTGCTCCCTTCAGGGAAGCACGCAGGGCAGAATAACCTTAGTATTGGTCTTTGCACCAGCCTTAATTAGCGCCAGCAGGCAGGAGAAGCAAACCATGGAAATCCTGATTGAACGTTGCTGTGGATTGGATGTGCACAAGAAAAGCATCACCGCATGTATCATCACCCCGAAAGGAAAGGAGATTCGAAGTTTTGAAACCCTGACCAGACGACTGGTCGATCTGGTGGATTGGATCAAAAGCGAGCGGTGCAGCCATGTCGCGATGGAGAGTACCGGGGATTACTGGAAACCGATTTATAACCTGCTTGAACTGGAAGATGTCAAGCCGATCGTCGTGAACGCTCAGCATATCAAAGCGGTGCCTGGGCGAAAAACGGATGTAAAGGATGCGGAATGGATTGCCAAGCTACTCCGGCATGGACTGGTGCAGGGGAGCTATATTCCGGGTCGGGAGCAGCGAGAGCTTCGGGAAATCATTCGCTACCGGCGAAGCATCATCGAAGAACGAGCCCGGGAAGTAAACCGACTGCAAAAGGTGCTGGAAGGCGGAAATATCAAACTCTCGTCGGTGGCCTCCAATGTGCTGGGCGTATCTGGACGGAACATGCTGGAAGCGATGATTCAGGGAGAAAGTGATCCATCGATCCTGGCTGACTTCGCGCAAAAAAAGCTAAAGGCTAAGAAAGAGCAATTAAAACTGGCCCTTGAAGGCAGCCTGGGGCCGCATCAGCTGCTCATGCTGGAAAAACAGCTGTCGCACATCGACCAACTGAACGAGTTAATCACTGAACTGGATGAAGAAGTGGAACGCCGAATGACCCCTTTCGCAGAGGACCTGAAGTTGTGGATACCATTCCCGGCGTCGGTAAGCGAACCGCCGAACAAATTCTGGCGGAAATCGGGACCGACATGACACGGTTTCCAAGTCCGGGACATTTATGTTCCTGGGCAGGAATGACTCCAGGTCACGATGAAAGTGCCGGGAAAAAGCGGTCAGCGAAGACCCGAAAAGGGAACAAGAAACTGCGAAGTGCACTGGTGGAAGCGGCACGAGCCGCGGGACGAAAAAAGAATACCTACCTGTCGGCCCAATATCACCGGATCGCAGGCAGGCGAGGAAAAAACAGGGCAGCAGTGGCTGTCGGACATAGCATCCTGACGATCGTTTATATCTTGTTAACGCGAAAACAAGAATATAAAGAACTAGGATTTGATTATTTCGATCAACGAAACCGCGACATGGTGATGAACCGTTCCATCAAACGATTAGAATCCTTAGGCTACCAAGTGAATCTGACGGAACAAACGGCCTGACAGCTGATTCAAAAAAATATACAATCTGGGGTTTGTTTTCGTATGCACACTTTTAGTGTTCTGGAGCAACTTTATTTTCAGGGCAGAAAGTATAAGCTTCGCGCTTATCCTTAACCTGATATTTTTACGAGAAACGGATGCCTTCCTCTTCCAGAGGACGGCGAAGCCGTTTCTTCTTAAAATACAAGAATTTATAAGTTTCACGCTTATAAAAGACCTTGTATTTCTACGAGAAACGCACTTGCGTCTTGAAAGACGCCGTCAGGCGTTTCTTCTTAGGCGGACATGCATGAACGTTACTGCATTTTATCCGGTTCGGGATAAGCGACGCCCAAGGTATCTACCGTTATCTTCTTGATTACGGGCGGATTTTCGGGACGGTCGTTGGCGTCTCTCGGAAGATTGACGATGGCGTCGACGACATCGAGCCCTTCGGTGACTTTTCCGAAGGCCGCATACTTTCCGTCCAGACTCGTCGCGGCCGCAGTCATAATGAAGAATTGCGATCCCGCCGAATCGGGATCATTCGTCCGGGCCATCGACAGCACGCCTGTCGTATGCAGGAGCTTGTTGGGGAAGCCGTTCTCGGAGAATTCTCCGGAAATGCCGTACCCGGGGCCACCCATGCCCGTGCCTTCCGGATCACCGCCCTGAATCATGAACCCGGGGATGACACGGTGGAAGACCGTCCCGTTATAGAACCCTTTTTGAATGAGTGAAATGAAATTGTTCACCGTATTCGGGGCGACCTCAGGATACAGCTCGGCCTTGATGATCCCGCCGTCCCCCATCTCGATGGTAACCAGGGGGTGGCTCGCACTATCGGAGGGCGTTCCGTTAGCGGGCGCGCCGTTTGTCTGCGACCCCGAGTCCGGGGCTGGGGATGCGCCGGGGTTCGAGCCGCCCGAGGCGTCAGGCTTACTGCCGCAGCCGGACGCCAGAATCAGCATCATAAGGCCCAGAAGCGCCCATATGACGAAAGAATGTTTGCTTGCAGCTCTCACTAATCTGTCGCTCCTTTACTTCATTAATCCGTGCGTCATATGCATCATAACCCGGAGCCGGTCCGCTTTGCAAAATTCACAGGGTTAATCGGGATTGGCATCGGCCGCAAACAGGTTTACAATAATAGGATGCTTCCAAGAAGCTTGAAAGGATGTACAGCATGATGAACTTTTCGTGGAAGCGGAACTTGGTCGTCCTTTGGTTAGGCGTATTTCTGTGCAGCACCTCGTATTCGATCTCGATTCCGTTTATGTCCATTTTTCTAGGCGATGATCTGGGGGTGACCAGCCACCTGGAGGTATGGTCCGGCGTTGCCTTCGGCATCTCGTTTTTGGCCAGCGCGCTGATTTCTCCTTTCTGGGGCTCCCTGGCGGACAAATACGGACGCAAGCCGATGCTGGTCCGTTCGGGCTTCAGCCTGGCGGCGCTTTATTTGATCAATTATTTTGTCCATGATCCTTATGTATTTCTTGTTATACGGGTGCTGCTGGGGCTGCTGGCCGGGTTCGTTCCGTCCTCCATCGCGCTGGTGGCGACGAATACCCCCGAAGAGAAAACCGGGTACGCGCTTAGCGTTATGTCGACCTCGGGCGCTGCCGGAAGCATTATCGGCCCGCTCATCGGCGGCGTGATCAGCTATTATTACGGCAACCGCAGCACCTTTCTGTTCTCGTCGGCGATTGTGCTGTTGTCGGCGGTGATCGCCACCTTGTTCGTGAAAGAGCGGAAATTGGACCGGTCGGCTCCAAGATCGCGAGTGCGCGACGATATCAGGGAAGCCGGGGGCAATGGAGCCTTCGTTTCCCTGATGGTAATGACGGGAATCTGCAACTTTTCCGTAATGCTGCTGGAACCGCTTATCCCCATTTACATGCTGGATATGGGAATCTCGAAGGACAGTGCGTCGCTTACTTCGGGAATCGTCTTCTCGGCGGTGGGCATCGCCACGATGCTGATGGCTCCCCGTTGGGGGAGAATCGGGGGACGAAAAGGCTTCGGAGTCATTCTGTTTCTCGGCCTTCTGGGCGGCGGAATCGGCAATATTCTGCAGTTCTTCGTGACCGGCTATGTCCAGTTCGCGGTTCTGCGGTTTATCTACGGACTGTTTTATGCCGGCGTGCTTCCTTCCATTAATGCGATGATCGTACAGGTAACGGAGCCGGGATTCCGGGGGCGCGCTTTCAGCCTTAACCAATCGGTCTCCCAGCTTGCGACCATGGCCGGACCCATTCTGGGCGGCCTGCTCGGAGCCTTCCTTCCGATCCGGTGGGTGTTCGTGATCAATGGGCTGATGCTTTTGGCCGCGGGACTGACTGTGAGGACGCGGAGACTTGAGGCCCAGGTATCCGCCGTCAGGACGGAGTAACCTTCTCGGCTTGGCAAGGGTGGAACGAACCGGGCACGGCAATGCGCCGCCGGACGCCAAAAATGATCGGGCGGCGCTTAGCTGCTTTATTCATCTTCGCCCGTAGAGCCGTTCAGCACATCCGTGCCCGGCACGGCATCAAGCGAAGGGGAAGCCGGATCGACCGGACTGCCGGCCTGGATATCGTCGGCGTCGGGAACATTCTCCAGCGGATCGGTATCGTCCTCCGCCGTATCATCGGCGTATTCGATGGAGCCTTCATTGAGCCCGGCGGTAAAAAAAGCCTTGGTCGCATCGGAGTACAGGAGCTCGTCCCGGCTCGGGGCGGGTCCTGAAAGAATGCTTTCCTCCAGATCGGGCGGGCCGCCCAGTCCCCGTTCGGGAGCGTTAAGCCCGACATCCGCCGCGAGCTCCGGGTCCCGGGCCAAGGTTTCATTTTCGGCGGTATATACGATTCCGTCGGAGGCCATCGAATCGGCGCCGACCCGTTCATGGGTGGTAAAAGGAGATTCGATGGGAACGTGCACGCTGCCGGAAGCTTCTTCGCTTACGCTTTGCGCCGTTTCTGTTCCTACAAGCCGGATGTCATCAACCGGAATATCCTGCTCCGGAGAGACGCCACCCATTTTGGCATAGCGTTCGTATTCAAAATCGGCTTCCGTCTTATTGAAATCAGCCATTTTATTCAGCTCCTTTTAGGTGTAATATCATGGGTATCCGCTTCCTTGGGAAGCGCATGCCGTACGGCTTTAATCTGATTCTTGTCAGGCAGGGCATCCGGAAAAGTTCCTTCCTGAAACAGGCCGAACTCTTCGTCGATATCCCGCTCGGTTACTAAATCGTCATCTTCCGAGCCGCTGCGCTTCTTGTTTCGGTACTCTTCCAATGAGCAGCCCTCCTTCTTGGTTATCAGGCATCTGCCCTGACAACGGTATATATTAATGTATACCCTTATAGAGGCAAGCGAATCCTTCCTTGGACTCTATTCTTGATCTTCATGTGTATTCTTTCGTGAAACGGTTATTTTTAATCCACTTAAAGGGAAGAATCGAAAGTTGGTCGAAAATTATAGCAAAATATCTATTTTGGATAGCCGAGGTGCCACTGTTATGAAATTGCCACTACACAAAATAGCGGCAGTAGTGTTTGTCATATTGCTGCTGGCCTCCATGATTGAAATCGGAATTTCCATGGAGCGGGGGAAACAGGAGGGTACCGAGCTTTCTCGGTGGAAGCTGAAATGGGTGAGCGAAGCGGAAGGAGACCGCGGGCAGCGTCCTCCCAGCGGGGATACAGGATGGATTGACGTATTGTCTTCCGGCCCTCAGGTCGAGGTGCCCGGAGAGACGGCTGCGGTATGGATCCGCGCTTCTTTGCCTCCCTTTAGCAGCAATTCGGCCGCACTTGTGAATAAAGTGTACGGAAACAATATCAGAGCTTATCTTGACGATACGCTCGTCTATAGTTCAAGCGGCAGCGTAGGCCTGAGTGGAAGCAAGATTTTAATTCCGCTAAACGCGTCGCAAACCGGCAAAGAATTATACATATACTGCGAAGGGCCTGACACCCGCCTCGGCATAGACGGAGAGATCAAGATTGAGAGCTACGGAAAGCTGCTGAATCTTTACTTGAAGGAAGATTTGATGGACATCATCATCGGCGGAGCGCTCATTTTTGTGGCCGTCGTGCTGGGCGTCTGCTCGATCTTTTTAAAAAGAGAACTGTTTTTCAGCGGATTTTTGCTGATGCTGATCATGCTGTCGTCCGGGGTGCTGATGATCTACTACTCTCCTTATTTTTCGCTGGTGCTGGGCAGCAGATCCAAATGGATGGAATTGTTTTTTGATATATCGCTATTCACGCTGCTGCCGGCGTTCACCTATTTTTTCGAGAAATTATTCGGCCCCGGTCTGTATGGCGGCGTTACCCGGCTGAGGAAGTTCCAACTGGTGTATTCTCTGTTCTGCCTGGGACTCAGCGTCCTCAATATTGCCTTGTCTTACCGTATTGACGGCCTGTACAGAATGTTCACGGTGGATATTGCAGGCGTTCTCATGATCATGCAGTTCCTGTTTCTGCTCGGACATGCGGTCCGTTACGCCCTTCGAGGCAATGTGGAAGCGATAATCTTCACCTCGGGTTTTGCCGTGTTCGCCTTGACGGCTCTAAGTGAGCTGTCCCTGTTCTACATGTCGGGCGAGGGGTACCATCTGTACTGGTGGAAGTGGGGCATCGTCATTTTTCTTGTTTCCCTGATTGTTATCCTGGGGCAGAAATTCGCCAAGAATCATGAGCAGGTGGTCGAATATTCGAAGGAGCTGGAGAAGTTCAACAACGATCTTCAGCGTTCGGAAAAAATGGAAATCATCAGCGAGCTGGCCGCTTCGGTGGCGCATGAGGTCCGCAACCCGCTCCAGGTCACGAGAGGCTTTTTGCAAATCATCGGTGAAGGGTCGGACAGCAAGGAGAAGGAATATTTGCAGCTGGCTATTTCGGAGCTGGACCGGGCCGCGCATATTATCAATGATTTTCTGACATTCGCCAAGCCGCAAATGGATGAGGTGGAATGCCTGGATGTCGGGGGAGAATTGAAGCATGTCGCAGGCATTCTGCTTCCTCTGGCCAAAATGCAGGAAAGCACCATCGAGATCCATCTGGAGGACGGACTGTATGTGAAGTTCAGTTCCTCCAAATTCAAGCAGGCCTTGATCAATCTTATTAAAAACGGCATCGAAGCCCTTCAGGAAAATGGGCTGGTGATCATTACTGCCTGGAAATCCGGCGGTTACGTCGTAATCAGCATCCGGGATTCGGGGGAAGGCATGACGTCCGGGGAGCTGGCCAGGCTGGGGGAGCCGTATTTCTCTAACAAAACGAAAGGCACCGGTCTCGGTTTGATGGTCACCTTCCGGATTATCGAGGCAATGAACGGCACCATCGAGTTCAAGAGCATCAAGGGAAAAGGGACGGAAGTGATCGTCAAACTGCCGGCCGTCAAACCGTGAGAAGCGAAGAAACGGGAGGAGCTGGATCAATGGAAAGAATCGGGTTCGGATTAATCGGCGGAGGCTGGAGGGCGGAATTCTTTCTGCGGATCGCCGAAGCGATGCCGGAGCGTTTTGCCGTAAAGGCCATCTTTGTCAGAGACCGGGGGAAGGCGGACAAGCTGCAGGAGCATTGGGGCATTAAGACGTATACCTCATTTGAGGAGTTTACCGCCGCATGCCGGAATGAATGTTCATTCGCGGTTGTTAGCGTAAAACGTGTGGTTAACGCTGAATTCATCGAAAAGCTGACGGAAGCCGGTATCCCGGCGCTGGCGGAAACGCCTCCCGCTGACGGCGCGGAAGGCCTGCTCCGTCTGTGGGAGCGGGTGGGAGCCTCGGCCAAAGTCCAGATCGCGGAGCAGTATGCGTTCCAGCCGATGCACGCGGCCCGAATCCGGCTGGCGCGTTCCGGCAGGCTGGGCGAAGTCAGCCAGGCCCAGGTATCCGCGGCGCATGATTATCACGGTATCAGCCTCATCCGCAGGCTGCTCGGAATCGGCTTCGAGAATGCCGTCATCCGCGCCCAGACTTTTACTTCGCCCATTGTCAAGAGTCCGGACCGCGGCGGTCCTCCGCTCTCGGAAGAGCTGGAGGAGTCTCAGCAGATCATCGCCATGCTGGATTTCGGGAATAAACTGGGCGTGCTGGATTTCACGGGCGACCAGTATTTTTCATGGATTCGGGAAAAGCGGATTCTGGTTCGCGGAGAGCGCGGGGAGATCGTGAACGATGAAGTGTCCTGGCTGCAGTCCTTCGACAGTCCGGTTTACGACAAGCTGCGCCGGATCGATACCGGACATAGCGGAAATCTGGAGGGCTTCCACCATAAGGGGATTATGGGCTGCGGGGAATGGCTGTATGTGAATCCCCATGCCCCGGCCCGGCTGTCGGACGATGAGATCGCCGTCGCTGAAACCTTGGCGAGAATGGGAGATTACGTCCGGGGCGGCCCTTCTTTTTACAGCCTGGCTGAAGGCTGCCAGGACCATTATCTGGCGCTGGAGATGCAGCGGGCCGCGGCGAGCGGCGTTCCTGTCACTACGCAGACCCAGCCCTGGGCTTCGGCTTCGGCGGGAGGAAACGTTTAAGGTCCACAGCGGATTGATCACAAAGGAACCAAAAAGCGCTCTGTCCTGCATAAGCCATTTGCGGCTAAGCGGGACAGGCGCTTTATTTTGGAATACGGAGACGAGGCCGGCTACGACGATGAATCAAGGGTCCCCGTGTTTTCAGTTCCGGGAGCCGGACGGCTTCAGGCCGGGGCCGCTGGCAGCAAGTGCGGATTCCAGGGCTTCGTACTGACCGCGAAGCCGAACCAGCCTGGAGACGCTCTGCTCAAGGCCGCCCATCCGGTTGCGTTCGCACCACAACAGACGGTATTGGAGCAGAAGCAGATCGAGATCTTGTTTCAGTTCCCCGATTTCGGTGGGCGATACAGGGTCATTAGCCGCGAGGCGGCGCTTTAGGAAAGCGAGTCTGATCGAATGCTTGACGAAATGAACGCCGTTCCGCAGTTCTTCCAGAATCAGGCCGGCATCGTCGCAGCGTGGGGAGAGGCCGTCAAACCGCTCTTCGATTTCCTCGATATAGGCTTTAAGGCGATGCAAATTCTCGTCCGGCAGTTTGTCCGTCAGGCGCATATTGTCCAGGTCGCTGCGCAGCAGCATGGACATCTCGGTATCGTTATGATGCGGATTGCCGGATTCCAGCTTGTAGTAGTTCCCGAGGTCCAGCAGCAGTCTGCCGGTCTGTCCCGAATCATCGGCGAACAGGAATCTGTCCATGTAGCCCGCGATATCGGCGTCAAGACTGGCATCGGCACTCCAGGCAAGGGCCGCGCCGTACACGAATCCCGCATAGCTTACGGGAAGATGCTGCCAGTGTCCATTGTCACCCCAATCGGTGATCAGATAGCCGATGGCTCCGTTGTTCTTGCCGTGAACGGCCGCGCTGCGCAGATTGGCCAGCATATTGTCGGTGCGGCCGGTGATGGAATTCCATGAACTGGTTCCGGGGCATACATAGAAGGGAATGCCCGCGGCGCTGAAATTTTGCGTATCGGCTTCGAACGGATGCTCTGCGGTGTACCCCCATTCCATGGCGATGATATCCTTCGGCAGATGGGGAATCAGTTCGGGGTGCTGGAGAATAATGTCTCCCCAGAACTGCATCGTTTTGCCGCGTTTTCGGACGAGCTCCGCGATTTTTAGGAGAAAGGTCAAATAAAGACGGCCTTTGCCTGGGGACTCTGCAGCGCTTTGACTCCGCCCCATGCCCAGCTCATAGGTCTCATCGCAGCCGACATTGAACTTGCCGGAGCTGAAGTAAGGCAGCAGATCGTCGTACATTGCTTCAAGCAATTCCGCAACTTCTGGCACTTCCGTAAAGAACGTTCCGGGTCTCATGGCGAGGCCGTCCGGGTATAGGTCGGAGTCGTACATGCCCTCCGGCATCATGAAGCCTTCCGGAATTTCCGCCAGATGGTTAAATTCCGGCCGGGACAGCCAGCCTTCCATATGGCCGAAGCTGTTCTGATTGGGAACCAGCTCAATGTAGCGCTGCCGGCAGTACTCATCAAGTTCCAGGATTTCTTCGCCGGTGATCGGGGTTTCCAGCTCCCAGACACCCGGGAAGGATTCGTAAGAGAAAGGAGTTCCTTCTATATATAGCTGCAATTGGTTCAGTTTTAAATCGGCCATAAGATCCACAATCCGCCGCAGCGTCTCCAACTTGGGGATTTTGTTGCGGCTGATATCGATCATAAGTCCTCTTGCCGGAAAATCGGGTTCGTCGGCAATGTGCAGACAAGGCAGAACGCCGCCCGTCCGTTGGATCAGCTGTTTCAATGTGGCCGCGGCATAAAAGGCCGCTTGCGGCGATCCATAAGTTACCAGGGCGCCAGTCTCGGTTACGGACAGTTCATAAGTCTGATCGTCCAGGTTAGGATTAAGGGTAAATATGAAGGCGCAGGAAGAATCGGGGCGCACACCGATGGATATCTGGAGATTTAGACCCAGATGCTTGGACACGGCATCCTGTACGGTTCGGGCAGCCGGAAGAGCCTGCTTGTCGGCGGGTCCGGCGAGCGCGATTTTGTCGCCGCGGGACACCCGGTAAGAACCGGGCCGGAAGGTCATTTCCTTGGGAACGGGAAGCAGAACTAGGGATTGGAACGGTTTGGACAATGACGTGCACCTCGCTATCCTGTAGAATATGATCATCTTAGGCAATAAACATATCACTCCGAAAAGAGCGGAGGAATGCAAATCATGTCCATACACATGGATTATATGATCAGTCCTTATCCAATTAGAATCATCGATCCGAAGGTGGAGGCCTCCAAGCTGCGGCTGAGCTCAATCCGGGTGGGCCAGGTCGGCCACTTGCCCGGAAGAACGCTGTTCCGTACGGGCGTAACGTTTACGCATTGGGCCTTCGTCTATGTTGTTTCCGGCTCCGGCACCTATGCCGAGAACGGCGGTAAGCGGCAGCAGGTTCGGGACGGCAGCCTCTTCTTCTTCCAGCCGGGCCGCATCTATGATTTTGGTCCCCCGCCTTACGGGAGCTGGGACGAGTACTATATCAACTTTACGGGCAACCGGGTGAACGAATGGCGGGAGGCGGGACTTTTGACGGAAGGAATCGTCTTTCGCGCAGATGCGGCGCAGGATCTGGCGGCAGGATTTGAAAGAGTGCTGGATTGGATGGAGGGGGGAGACCCTCGGGACGCCGACAGGGCGGCACTGCTGCTGGAAAGGATGCTTCTGGATTGCTGCGGCGCCGGCGACAGCCACCGCCCCGATTCCGAAGACAGCATGCAGGCCATCCGCGAAGATTTGCACTCCTGCATTTATGGGGTGTTCGACGCTTCCCTGTTCGCCCGCAAGCACCATATCTCGGTGTCGACGTTAAGGCGGCTTGTGCTCCGCAGCAGCGGATACCCCCTGCATGATTACATTCACCGGTTGAAGATGGGAGAAGCCAAAAAGCTCCTCCTCAACACCCCGCTGCAGGTTCAGGAAATTTCAGGTATGTTGCGTTATAACGACCCTTTTTACTTCTCGAGGCTGTTTAAGAAATATATGGGGATTTCCCCTATGGAATGCCGGTGTAATGTGTAAGGCTGAAAGCTTGTCGTCAGCGGAAATTAAGCTAACATGGCTCTGACTCTCAAATGTAAAAAATTAGAAAAAAACTTTCTGCATACCCCGTTTCGGCACGGAATAAACAAGGAAAAATAAAAAAAATATACTAAAATTTTAATCGTGTAACCGTTAACAATGAAAAAGGTAACTTGTTATTGTCATTTTTCTTTTGTATGATGCATTTAACACAGCAGTTCCCATGAAGGTAAAAGCTCGCATTTTCCACAAATTTGGAGAATAGGGTGGTGGGATGAATATCAAGTTATCTGCGGAAGATCGAATGATTACATTTTTCCGTTATTTTTCACTGTTTCTTACTTCACTGATGTTCTTAATAACGCGGACGGGTCCTTCTCTGTTTTATAAAATTCCGATCATCATTGTTCTGGCCTTGCTGGCCCACGCGTTTACGATTTCCTTTCGGAGTTTGCGGCACAGGCCGCATGCCGTTATGGCTTCGGTGAGCATCGAGATGTCGCTGATTCTTCTGCTGGCGATTTGTACAGGCGGTTATAACAGCCCATTCAAGCTGTATACGCTAAATCCCATTTTGATTGCCGCGGGTTCTTTGTCCTTTTATTTTTGTTGGAGTCTGCTGGCCGGCTATTTTGCCATTTTCTTTGGATTTTGCTATTTTTTTTATAAATCGGCGGAAGATACGTTTGCCTCTGTTTTGCTGGAGAACGGGAACCTGTTCCTGGCGCTTGCTCTAACGGTGACCTTTATGCAGCTGCTGTCGCGGTTCAGGCGCCAGCGGGAGGAGGCGAATGCCCGAACGGACGAAATGCTTGAGCATATCAAATCGTTGTATCACATTGTGGAAACCTCAAGCGAGCACGATTTTATGAATATCGGACAGGTCATCACCGACTATGCCGTCAAGCTGACGAAGCTGAACAAAGCGCTGTTCTGGTTTGCGGGCAATACTGGAGGACCGTCTCCCGTAAGCCGCCAGACCGGTTGGCTGCCCGAAGATGAAGGTCAGTTGTTCGGGGAGCTGAAGAAGCACGAGACGGAGTGGCGGCGTTTGAAGGAACCGATATTCAAGAGCTTTCCCGGTTTTGGGGATCTGCTGTTAATGCCGGTTCGGATGAGCACACGTTTTGTGGGTGTGATCGGAGTAAAGCTTGAAGCGCACGAGGGGCTGGAGGGCCGAAGATGGTATATCCAGCAGCTGATGTTTCTGGCGGAGCTCAGCGCGATTACGCTGGAACGCCATGAACTGAGCGTTACCGAGAACCGGCTTATTGTAACGAACGAACAGAACCGGATTGCGGACGAAATGCACGACAGCGTCTCTCAGAGCCTGTTCGGCATTGTATATGCGGCCCATTCCCTTAAGCAGTCCTGCAGAAAAATGACGCCCTCCCAGCTGGAGGAGCAAATCGAGCTGATCCATGATTCGGCGACCAAGGCGGCCAAGGAGCTGCGGATTACGATTTACAGCCTGAGCTCCAAGAAAAGCGGCGGCCCGACCTGGCTTGGCATGGTAAGATCGCATCTGAAGAGCTTGTCGAGACTGAACGATGTCGAGATTGATTTCAAGGTGAAGGGTGATGACTTCAGTCTGCCCTATACGTACCACAAAGCCCTTTTTCGGATTATCTCCGAAGCGACCGGCAACGCTATTCGCCACGGAGCCGCACATAAAGTCGAGGTTGAGCTGACCTTGAAGCCGAGGTGGATTGGACTGGCAATACGCGACGATGGCGTAGGATTCGACACCGATCTGCTATGGACCCATTCCGAGGAAAGCACCGGCGGACTGGGAATGAAGAACATGCAACATCTGACCCGGTCTCTTGGCGGGGATTTTCAGTTGTCGAGCAATGAAAATGCAGGCACCCAAATTCTAATTTCAATTCCGGTAGGCGTAATTGAACTAAAGAACGCATAATAAATAACAGGAGGTCTTTGCATATGGAAATCGTGATAGTGGATGATCACCCCCTTGTGAGAAGAGGACTGGCAGCGGTCATTTCCATGCAGCCTAATGTGAAATTTGCGGGCGAAGCGACAAACGGCGAAGAGGCTCTGCGCGTACTGGAAGAAATCCGGCCCGATATGGTGCTGATTGATTTGAAGCTTGCCGACGAGTCGGGGCTTGATGTAATCAAGGCGGCGCGGAGCCGCGGAATTGAGAGTAAGTTTATACTGCTGACCTCATCGGCGAGCCGTGAGGATTTCCTCAAGGCGGAGGAAGTTCTGGTCGACGGATATGTATTGAAGGAGGCGCTCCCTGAAGAGCTTCTGTTCGCCATTCAGCTGGTCCACAAAGGCCGAAAATATTACGATCCTGGCCTGATGGAAGACAAGATGAGGATGAGCGGCAAGAGCCCGACCGACGAATTGACGCCCAAAGAGCGGGAAGTTCTGATTGAGCTCGGTCAGGGCGCCTGCAACCGGGAAATCGCCTCCAGGCTGTTCATCAGCGAGTTCACGGTCAAGAAGCATGTCAGCCAAATTTTGGCCAAGCTTCAGGTCGCGGACCGCACTCAAGCGGCGCTTTATGCCAACGCGGTCGGTCTAACCAAATACGAGATGTCTGTCGAATAAGCTCGGACAGAATCATTCATTTTCAGGAACACGGACAAGATGTCCGTGTTTTTTTTGTGCGAATATAAGAATTTATAAGCTATGCGCTTATCATTTTGTCTTATATTCCTACGAGAAACGGTACCTAAAAGCGATACTCGTATCGCTACTTCGGAAGCTTAAGCTCCCTAAAAGGACGGCGAAGCCGTTTCTTCTTGGAAATCATAAACTTTGGAGCCCTAAAGACCCGGTTGAGGTCTGGGCCAGTACTTCAATTTGCGGTTACTTATTTTATCGGTAACTGTTCCGCAGTGGAATAGACAACTTCGTACCATATTGTATGGTACCAAAGTATACCATAGTTTGTCCTTAAGCGGTAATTTTCTTTATTCGAAAGTGAAATCGAAAGTAATGGCAGGGACCATGCCTCGAAAAATGAGGATTGATAGAATAAAAGTAAGTTATCTGAAATTTTCAGAAGTCTTTCAAAATCCTACGGAAGGAGGATCGCTGTGGAAAAGACGATTTTGGATTACCTGAATCTGATTAAGAAAAGGCTGTGGCTCATTGTATTGTTCGTGCTGATCTCCTGCAGTACCACCTATTATGTCAGCAAGAACTACGTGGTCCCCGTCTATTCCGCAACAGCGCAGCTGCTGGTGAACAACGCCGCAGATCTGTCGGAAGGCAATAACCTTAACAATCTGAATTTCAGTCTCAATCTGATCGGGAGTTACAAGGATGTCATCAAATCGCCGGCTATTATGGACCGCGTGGCCGCAGCGCATCCGGAGTTCGGGCTGACCGGAGATCAGCTGAGCTCCAAGGTTAGCATCAAATCTTCGGAAGGAAGCCAGGTCATCAATCTCGGCGTAAACGATGAAAGCTATGTCAAGGCCGCCGGAATCGTCAATGCGGTATCCCAGACTTTCATTCGTTCCCTGCCGGAGCTGATGAATCTGAGCAACGTCACCTTCCTAACACCCGCGGACCCTAAAGATGTTCCGGGGCCTGTAAACGGCGGCTTTACAATGAATTTGGTTATCAGCTTCGTCGTTTCGCTGATGGCGGCTCTCGGGATTATCCTTCTGATGGAGACGCTGAGTGGCGCTCTTCGCTCCGAGAAGGAAGCGGAGCATGAGTTTGGCCTTCCGGTCATCGGCACCATCCCGGTTATCCGCAAACGCGACCTCGGCAAAGGTGGAGACAACAAAGCAAGGGTAGGGGAGGGAGCTTATGCTGCGGTTAAGTAACAGTCTCATTGCCGAACGAAATCCGCAGTCGCATGTGTCCGAATCGTTCCGCTCGCTTCGCACCTACATCCGGCAGCTCGGGCTGCTGCAGGGCGGGGGAGGAAGAGCGCTGCTGTTCACATCCGGCGAAGCGGGAGAAGGAAAGACGACGGTTCTGGCCAATCTCGCGGTTTCCTTCGTCCAGGACGGCAAGAAAGTGGCGGTTGTGGATTGCAATCTTCGTAGCCCCGGTCTTCACACGGTGTTCGGGGTAGAGAATGGCGAAGGATTGGCTGACTGTCTGAGCGGTCAGAAGGAGCCGGGCAAGATTAGCGTCTTCGGCAACCTTGCCAATCTGACCATAGTTACGGCAGGTTCTTCCTCCATTAGCCCGCCCGATCTGCTAGGCAACGCGGTGATGGTGGAACTGCTGGAGGAACTCAAAGGAACTCATGACCTGGTTCTGCTGGACTCGCCTCCGGCGGTGGAATACAGCGATGCCCGCGTGCTCGCGCCGCTTACTGACGGCGTCGTCATCGTTGCCCGCTACGGCAAGTCCAAGCGAGATTCGATCCGCAAAGTCAAAATGCTGATGGAACAAGCCGGGACTGCAATTCTCGGCATTGCCATAAATCAAGCCAAGTAAGCTTACGAAGCTAGTTTTGCGAAGTTGTTCAAGGATGCTTATGCTAACAAAACTTGGTGGATGCTTACGAAGTCAGTTTTGCGAAGTTGCTCAAGGATGCTTATGCTAACAAAACTTGGTGGATGCTTACGAAGCTAGTTTTGCGAAGTTGCTCAAGGATGCTTATGCTAACAAAACTTTTAGGAGGCATGGATGATGAAAAAAGTGAAAAAAGTGATTATCCCAGCAGCCGGTTTAGGAACCCGTTTTCTTCCCGCAACGAAAGCAATGCCCAAGGAAATGCTGCCCATCATCAACAAGCCTACTATTCAGTACATTGTGGAGGAAGCGATCGCTTCCGGCATAGAGGACATCATTATCGTAACCGGTAAAGGTAAACGGGCGATCGAAGACCACTTCGACAACGCCTTCGAGCTGGAATCGAGGCTGCTTGAGGATGGCAAGCTGGAACTGCTTAAGGAGGTACAGCGTTCGTCCAAGGTTGAAATTCACTATATCCGGCAAAAGGAACCCAAAGGCCTGGGCCATGCGGTCTGGTGCGCAAGACGGTTTATCGGCGACGAGCCGTTCGGCGTAATGCTCGGGGACGATATCGTTACCGGACAGACGCCGTGCCTCAAACAGCTGATCGACCAGTACGAGGAAACGCAGAACTCGGTCATCGGCGTGCAAGAAATTCCCGACGAGTTCACCAATCGGTACGGCATTATCGAGCCGGATTTGCAGGACGGCCGTCTGTACCGCGTCCACAACTTTGTCGAGAAGCCGGCGCTGGGCACCGCTCCTTCCAACCTGGCCATTATGGGCCGGTACGTGTTCACACCGAAAATCTTTAAATATCTCGATTTGCAGGAGAAGGGCGCCGGCGGCGAAATCCAGCTGACGGATGCGATCCAGAAGCTCAACCAAAGCGAGCGGGTCTATGCCTATAATTTCGATGGAACGAGATACGACGTCGGGGAACGGCTGGGGTACATTTTGACAACAATGGAGTTCGCTTTGCAGAACAAGGATTTGCGCTATCCCCTCATGGATGCCATGGCCGAATGGTTAAGCAAGGCGGAACAAGCCACAAGTTGATAGATTAAAGCGTTACACACATTATAAGGGCCATTCTTTCAAGGAGGATTGAGAGGGAAATGAGCATGCAAAAAATGCCGGATGACGCTGAGCAGATTCTGTCGAGCCTTTATGTGCTGCATGCCGAAGAAGCGCAGGAAGCCAATTCCTACCTGGTTATGAAACGGGTAATCGACATCCTTTTTTCCGCTCTGTGTCTCTTCTTGCTGCTGCCCCTGTTTGCCGTAGTCGCGATACTGATTAAGCTTGACGACCCGAAAGGGAAAGTGTTCTTCCGGCAGACTCGCGTAGGCAAGGACGAGAAGCCGTTCGAGATGTACAAGTTCAGATCCATGATCGCGAATGCGGAGGAATTGAAAAAGAATCTGATGGCTTACAACGAGGTCAGCGGGGCGATGTTCAAAATGAAGAACGACCCCCGCATCACACGGATGGGCAAGTTTTTACGCAAAACAAGCATCGACGAGCTGCCTCAGCTGTGGAACGTGCTGGTCGGCAACATGAGTCTGGTCGGCCCCCGGCCGCCTCTTCCCGATGAAGTGGCGCAGTATACGGAGTACGATAAGCAGCGGCTGACCGTCACCCCGGGATGCACGGGCTACTGGCAGGTGCACGCGCGGAACAGCGTCGGATTCGAAGAAATGGTCCAACTGGACCTGACGTACATTCGGATGCGGAGCACGGCGCTCGATCTTAAGATTATCGTCAAGACGGGCCTAATGCTGCTAGGATCGAAAAACGCTTATTAATTCAGAAATTAGGTGATGCCCATGTTAGAGCAAGGAGACGTACCCCGGCTGTCCATCATCATCTGCACTTATAATCGGGCCGGGCTGTTATCCAAAACGCTGGATTCCCTGCTCGGGCTCGAAATGCTGGATGAGGCGGAGGTCATTGTGGTGGATAACCGCTCGACCGACGATACGGCGTTCGTCGTGAAGCGGTTCATGGACAAGTATGAAAATATGATCCAAATGAGATATTTGCTGGAGCCGGTTCAAGGACTGTCGGCGGCCCGTAATTCGGGAATTCTGGCGGCGAAATCGACACTGATCGCCTTTCTTGACGATGATGCGCTGCCTGTCCGGACTTGGATTTCAACGATTGTAAACACCATGGAAAGCAAGCCGGCCGTAATGGCCATGGGCGGGAAGGTCGCTCCTATTTTCGAAAACGGGAGGCCGGAGTGGCTGATCAAGCCGTTTGAGTTCCCTTACACAATCATGGATCTGGGCAACCGGATCAAAGAGTATCCCGGCAAGTTCCACCCCTGCGGCGCCAACATGGCGATGAGGCGCGAAGTCTTCAATCTGAGCCTCTTCCCGCTGGAGCTTGGCCGCAAAGGGGAGTCGCTCTTGTCGGGCGAGGAAACCTGGCTGTTCGGGAGAATCCGGAAAGAAGGACAATCCATTCTGTATCATCCGCAGATGGCGGTGGACCATTTCGTTCCGGCGAGCCGCCTGACGGAGGACTGGATCATGAAACGGTACTACAGTCAGGGGCTGTCCAACGCTCTCGGAAGCGGCGGCCCGATGGGCAGCCTGCTTCTTTGGGGGAAGACGGGAGCCAAACTTCTGTATATCGCCGTGGATTCCGTTTTGTCCGCGATATCCGGAAGCCAGGGAAGAAGGCTGCTGAACAAATGCAGGCTGGAGAGCGTCCGCGGTACGCTCCATATGCTGCGGAATCGAAATCGGGAATCGGCGACGGGGTGAATGGATGATGATAAGCGGCCACCGGGCTTCCAAATTGTATGCACTGCCGTACGGAATGCTCTTTCTCATGTCGGCCCTGTTTCTCGGTACGACAGTGATTTACAAGCCGGCTGTCGCGGTTGCCGCTGTCGGTTTGCTCCTTATGCTCGTCGTATCCCTGACCCGGCCGGATTATATCAGCTATTTCGTACTCCTAACCACGGCAATATCAATCAATTTTCTGTATGGCGGCAGCCTTTTCGGAATGGAAATACTGTCGCTGTATAAGCTGGCCATGCTGGCGCTGCTCGTGCCCTGCATCCTCGTCAACGGCCTGCGTTTCAAGCTCAGCTATCCGCTGTGGGCCTTGCTCGCGATGGTATTTATGACCTTTACGGTCTCCATCTGGCTCCCCCAGATGACATCTCAGATTGCGGTCAAGGCATTCATCGGACTGTCTCTGCCGTTCATGTTCCTGCTGATCAACTGGAAAAAAGAAGTGGCCCAGCGGCACATCTACTTGATCTGCCTGCTCCCGACGGTAAGCCTGGTGGTCGGAGCGCTGCTGCAGGCGGCCCATCTTCACCCCATGCTGAACGTGGAATTCACCGGCGCGGTGCGGATTCAAGGGGCGAATATCCCGTCGCATCTGGCGATGCTCGCCTTTCTTGGAACGGTGATTCCGTTCATTGAGCTGAAGCGAAATCCGGGCCATGAGCGCTTTTATTACAGCATACTGGCCGTGAATTTCGTGACGCTGATCGGTACGGGAACTAGAGGGCCCCTCCTCGCGCTGCTCCCAATGGCTCTCTATTATTTTTTCGACATTTTCCGGCGCTATTTGAAAGGTAAAACCCGTTATTTGATTCCACTGCTGTGTTCGGTAGCGGTCATTGCCGGAGCCGTGTTCATGCAGTGGGACAATATCAAGAAGCGGTCCTTCGAAAGGCAGACCAGCGAGGGGATCGACTTGTCGGGACGGTCGGAAGCCTGGACTTACTTTTTGGAAAAAGCGTCGGGTTCTCCTATGTCGGGAAGAGGCTTGGGCGCCGTGACGGTGGCCAATGACGGTACGTTGTTTATAGGCTTTGTCGTTCCCCACAACGAATATATCCGGTTTTACTTCGACGGGGGGTATATCGGCTCGATTCTGCTGTGGCTGTCGTTAATGGCTGTGTTCCTTCTGGTTTGCAGAGCTTTGGCGCCGCCGGTAAAAAAATATTACCTGCTCTTAATAGCAGCGTTTCTGGTTTATTCGTTTTCTGATAATACGCTGTCGACGGTCCAATTCATTATTCCGTTCTGTTGGTACCTGAACTGCCTGTATCGGGCTTCGCAGCCAACCGATTCCCCACAAAAAGAAGTGATACGATGAATCAAGTAAACATGTTCGATGTCAACTTTAACAATTATGATTTCATGGATCTGCTGGAGTATATCGATACCGCGATCCGGGAACGAAACCATTCCTACATTCTGACTTGCAATGTGGATCATGTGATCAAGCTACGCAAGGACCAGGAATTCCGGACGGTCTATTCCGAAGCGGGCGCTGTGGTCGCAGATGGGATGCCCCTCATATGGGCTTCCAAGATACTGGGCAAGCCGCTTAAGCAGAAGGTGTCCGGAGCCGATCTGTTCAGCAGATTGGGGCATGCGTTTCAGCAGCGAAAATACCGGCTGTTCTTCCTTGGCTCCGCCGAAGGCGTGCCGGAACGGGCCACGAAGAACCTGAAGGCCGCATACCCGGACATCAACATCGTCGGCTGCTATTCTCCATCCTACGGCTTCGAGAACAACGAGGAAGAGAACAAGCGCATCATCGGTATGCTCAATGAAACCCGGCCCGACATCGTGTTCGTCGGCGTTGGGGCTCCCAAGCAGGAGAAATGGATCTACCGCCATTATCTGTCCTACCGGGCGCCGATCTCGATCGGTGTCGGAGCAACCTTCGACTTTCTGTCTGGATCGGTTAAGCGGGCCCCGGATTTCATGCAAAAAACGGGGCTGGAATGGTTCTGGAGGCTAAGCCAGGAGCCGGGAAGGCTGTGGAAGCGGTATTTGGTCGACGATGCTCAGTTTCTGGTTCTTCTGCTGAAGGAACTGCGCAAACGGGAAAAAGCGAACGGACAGAGCTTCGAATAAAGGCATATCCGCAAGGAACTGGAGGTGTATGAGACGATGACAAGCCGCTATTCGGGCAGCAGCACCGGCCTTCCGCTGCCGGGGAATCTTCGCGCTTTGGCAACAGCGGGCATCTTTACGGCGGTGTGTGCGGTTGTGCCGCTGATGATCGGCTTTGTCAGCGCGAAGCTCAGTTCGTCGAGCAGCTTGCAGCTGGCTATCGTGTCGGCTCTCCTGTTTCCTGCCTTTCTGCTCGCCCTGCTGAAGCCGCGGTTGCTCATTTCCTACACGCTGCTGGTCTGGGCCATCGCTCCCGAATTGCGTCGGCTCGCCGACTGGAGTGAAGGAGTCTACCATTCCGTCTCGTTGCTAAGCCTGGCTCCCTTGCTCGCGGGGGCGACAGTCGCCATACCGGTTATGCGCGAGATTCATACCATCAAGCGGCCCTTTATGCGGCTTATGCTGCTGTTCGCGGTTCCGCTCGGATACGCCACCCTGATCGGCATGGCCAAGAACGGCGTCGGTTCGGCGTACGATCTCCTGAATTACCTGGTTCCGCTGCTGCTGCTGCCGTATTTTGCGGTAACGCCGTTTACGGCCCGTGATATCGACAAGCTGCTCGGCACGTACGCCAATCTCGCGGTTATGGTCGCCGTGTACGGCATCATTCAGTACTTAACGGTGCCCGCGTGGGATGCCTTCTGGATGCGGAATTCAGGCATGAATTCCATCGGTACGCCGCATCCGCTGGAGGTCAGAGTCTTCTCCACCCTGAACTCGCCGGGACCCGCCGCAACCTTTCTCGTGTTTGCGCTGGTGCCGATGATCCTTGAGAAGCGGTGGCGGGGGGCCTTCAGCTGGATCGGCGTTCTGCTTGTGGTCGTTTGTCTGCTGACCACGCTCGTCCGCGCATCCTGGCTTGTACTGCTTGTTATGCTTCTCGTCTATATCGCTTCCTCCTCTTCCAAAGGCAAGTGGAAGACGCTGGTTCAGGTGCTCTTTGTGGCACTCGCACTATTCTGGATCGTGCCGAAGCTTCCGGGAGCGGAGGGGCTGACCGCCCGAATGGAGACCCTCTCATCCATTAAAGAGGATCGCTCGTATAATGACCGGCTCAACCTGCTGGGAAGCATGATTCCGGCTATTAAATCGAATCCGGTAGGCCAGGGGATCGGCAGCGTCGGACAAAGTACGAAGCTTGGCAACAGCGGCGAGCTTGGCGAATACGGCATTATGGACAACGGCTTCATTGCCCTGATGCTCACCTTCGGCGCTCCGGGCGGCCTGCTGTTTTTTATCGCACTCGGCGCGGTGGCCAAGCAGATATTCCCCAGAGTCGCCAGCACGAACCAGCTTCAGCTGTATGGCAGGCTGGCCCTCGCGGCATGGGTCGGCGCAGTGGCCGGGCTTGTGTCGGACAACGGATTCTCCGGACTTAAGGGCTACCTGATCTGGATGCTGATCGCTCTTGGCCTCGGCGCCAGAGAGAGGATGAACAGCAGAAAGAAGGAAACGGCCCAAGCCGCGATCGAATCCGAAACTGTAAGCGCGCAGGTTCGGTGCGGAGAAGCAGGCTGCTTCGAAATGCCGGCCGTTCCGCAAGTCGTTACGGTTGAGACGAAGACGACAATGAATTCCTATATGGGCAAGAAAACAATGGATGCGAACGGTTAGAAAAAGGAGGAAACCTGCATGAATTCAGTGTCAAGCATGCTTGCCGGCTGCGATCCGATTTCCGCGGTCAATACCGTCCAAAATGACGAAATCCGGAATGAACACCGGCCGTTCGCCGAAGAGATTGTGTGGGGTGAGGGAAGCGGGGATGGGGCGATGCAGATCGCGGACAGCCGCGACATCCCGGATCATGTGCGAATTCATAGTCGGCTTCAAACCCTCCGGGCATTACGGACTTTAAGGTCAAGCCAGGCGGAGAAAGTACGGGAGAAGGGAGGAAGAAGCTATGTCTTATCATGACGGATTGAACATTATGTCGACCGGCCTTAGCTGGCCGTCGGTGCAGCCCGGAGGGCTCAACACGTACTTCAAATCCGTCTGCGAGCAGCTCTCTTCCCGCAACCGGGTGCAGGCGCTGATTTGCAGCAGGGAGAGGCCTGAAACGTCCGAGGAGCTGATTATTCACAACGCCGGCGATCCGAAAGAAGCGATTTGGAAGCGAAAAGATGCATTTCAGAGAAAGGCGTCGGAACTGTTTAGCGGCGGAAAGGACCGGATTGATATCCTGTACTCCCATTTTGCTCCTTACGGAGTCGGCCCGGCCATTGAGGCGAAGAAGCACGGAATCCCGGTCGTCATGACGTTCCACGGCCCTTGGAATGAGGAAATGAAAATTGAAGGCCAGGGCATTAAGCATCAAGTCAAGACCGCGATTGCCAAGTCCATCGAACGCAAGGCCTACCGGCTGGCGGATAAGTTCATCGTCCTCAGCGAGACGTTCCGCGATATTCTGCACTCGCTGCACGGTATTCCGCTTCACAAGATCGTCGTCATTCCCGGCGCGGCCAACATCGACCGTTTCATTCCATCCGGGAACCGGCTCGCGGTTCGGCGGATGCTGAACCTGCCGGAAGGCGCGACTACGGTGCTGACGGTCCGCAGACTGGTGAACCGGATGGGACTCTTGCAGCTGCTGGAAGCCTGGCGGTCCGTGTCGGAGCGCTTCCCGAACTCCATCCTGCTGATCGGCGGAAAAGGTCCCTTGAGGGCGGAGCTGGAAGAGCGGATCGCCGATTACGGGCTGGCGAGCAAGGTCAGACTGCTCGGTTATATCCCCGATCACGAACTGGCTTCGTATTATCAGGCGGCCGACCTGTTCGTCGTTCCGTCGCAGGCTCTGGAGGGCTTCGGCCTGATTACGGCAGAGGCGCTGGCGAGCGGTCTCCCGGTAATGGCGACGCCGATTGGCGGGAACCGGGAAATTCTGCAGAACTTCCGCCCGGAGCTGCTCTTCAAGAGCTCATCCGCCGCGGATATGGCCGAAGGGATTTCCCATATGCTGGGCAACCGCAGACTCCTTCCCAGCCGGGAAGAATGCAGAGAACATGTGCTGGAAAAGTACACCTGGGAGCATGTCGCGGATCAGGTGGAAACGGTATTCAGAGAGGTTATGGGGAAGGGAGAGACGCAGAATGCTCAGAGTGGCGTATATCGATCACACGGCTAGATGGAGCGGCGGCGAAGTGGCGCTGTTCAACATTCTTACCCATATCGGAGAACAGGTTGACCCGCTCGTAATTCTGGCGGAGGAAGGCGCGCTGGCCGACCGCTTACGCGACAAAGGAATCGACGTCCGGATCGTTCCGCTGGACGAGAGTATCCGAAGCCGCGGGCGCAACACCGTCAATCTCGGCGCGCCGGCTGCGGCCATGAAGCTGCTGGCCTATGGCCGGAGGCTCGCTCCGCTGCTGAAGAAAGAACGGGTGGCCTGCGTGCATACCAATTCCCTGAAATCGGCGTTGTACGGAACGGTTGCCGCCAAGATGGCTGGCGTACCGCTGATCTGGCATATCCGCGACCACATTGGCGCGCCTTACCTGAAGCCGGTTGTCGCCAAAGCCATCCGGCTGCTCTCGCGTCTGCTGCCCAACGGCGTCATCGCCAACTCGAAGTCCACGCTCAGCGCGCTTGAGCTGCCGCGTTCCAAGAAGACGCTGGTCGTCTATTCCGCCTTCGCCAAAGCGATCGGCGGCGTGGCCGGACGCGGGGACCAGAAGGACTTCAACGTTCTGCTGGTAGGGCGGCTGGCTGAATGGAAGGGGCAGCATATTTTGCTGGAAGCGGCGAAGAAGCTGCGGAGCAACGGGCGGGTCAAGTTCTGGCTGGCTGGCGACGCCCTCTTCGGCGAAGACGAATATAAGAAGAAGCTGCTCGCGACGATCGAGCGCGAGGGGCTGAACAATGTAAGTCTCCTGGGACATGTCGAGGACATTCAGGGATTGATGCAACAAGCGGATCTTCTCGTGCACACTTCGATTACGCCGGAGCCTTTCGGCCAGGTGATCGTCGAAGGGATGGCGGCGGGTCTGCCGGTAATCGCGTCCAACGAGGGAGGACCGGTTGAAATCGTTGTGCCGGGAGAGACAGGACTGCTCATTGAGCCTGGAAACCCGGCCATCCTTGCGGAATCGATCAATTGGATGCTCGATCATCCCGAAGAGAGGGAGAGAATGGCGGAGGCCGGGATCAAGCGTGTAAAAGAGCATTTTGTGATCGAGAACACGGTTAAAGAGATTGTCGCTTACTATAAAGGCCTGCTGGCGGGCATCTGACGAACATACGTAAGAGCGGATATCACCTGTGAAGCAAGCAGGCGGCATGGCAGCCGCTTCTTGACAAACATTGCTCCATCAAACGTTGAGGATGATTCACATGAAAATTGCGATAGCGCATGATTACTTAATCCAAATGGGCGGGGCGGAGAGGGTGGTGGAGGTTTTTCACCATATGTATCCGGAAGCTCCGATCTTCACGACGGTTTTTAACGGAAGCGGCCTGACCGAGAATCTCAAGGACGCGGATATCCGGGCCTCCTGGCTGCAAAAAATTCCGGGAGTGAAGGCCAATTTTAAAGGGGTGCTGCCGCTTTATCCCATGGCTATCCGCGATCTGGACTTCCGCGGGTTCGATATCGTTCTGAGTTCCAGCAGCGCGTTTATGAAGAGCATTCAGGTGCCCAAGCGCACATTTCATCTCTGCTACTGCCACACCCCGATGAGATTCGCCTGGGACTATGACACCTATATGGAACGGCAGTCAAATTCCGGTCTATTCAAAAGAGTGCTGAAGCTCTACATCCAACAGCTCAAAATGTGGGACCAGCGGACTTCCAAAAATGTGAACCAGTTCGTTGCCAACTCTTCCGTCGTCAAGAGCCGGATACAGAACTACTACCACCGGGACGCCGACGTTATCTTCCCGCCCATTAATACATCCCGCTTTACCAGCTCAAGTTCCATCGGCGATTATTATCTGATCGTCTCCAGGCTGGTATCCTACAAGCGGATCGATCTGGCGGTCGAAGCCTTCAACCGCAACGGGTTGAAGCTGCTCATTGTCGGCGACGGCCCCGACCGGAAGCGGCTGGAGGGGATGGCCAAGAGCAACGTGAAATTCCTCGGCCGGCTTGAAGACGACCAGGTCACCGGGCTGATGTCGCAGTGCCGGGCTTATATTTTTCCCGGGGAAGAAGACTTTGGCATAACGCCGCTGGAGGCGAATGCCGCGGGAAGACCGGTTATCGCTTATCAGGCGGGTGGAGCGCTGGACACGATTGTGCCTTATGTAAACGGAGTGTTTTTCAAACGGCAGGAGGTTGACGATTTGCTTCGGGCGATTTCCGAAGTGGAATCGTATGCGTGGGATGTCGGAAAAATTGTGAAGCACGCGCAGAAATTTGATGAACAAACTTTTATGGTGCAGTTCAAGCAGTATGTCGAACAGGCGTATGTGAACTTTCTAAAAGGAGGATGAAGATATGAATCTGGCGGTAATCGGCACCGGCTATGTCGGCCTCGTATCCGGCGTATGCTTTACACTTGGGGGTAACCATGTTATTTGCGTCGACAAGGATGAAGACAAAATAGCCAGACTGGGTCAAATGAAGTCGCCCATCTACGAACCGGGAATCGAGGCGCTGATCGAAATGAACCTGAATGAGGGAAGATTGCACTTCTCTTCCGATCTTCAGGAGTCGGTACGCCGCTCGGACATCATCATCCTCGCTGTCGGCACGCCTTCTCTTCCGAACGGCGAAGCGGATTTGCAGTACATCGAAAACGCGGCGGCGGATATCGGACGGGCGATGGAAGGCTATAAGATTATCATGACGAAATCCACCGTTCCCGTGGGAACCAACGAGAAAATCCGTCAGATCATTGCCGCCAACACTGGTTATCCGTTCGATATCGTATCGGCGCCTGAATTCCTGCGGGAAGGCTCGGCCATCCAGGATACGCTGCATCCCGACCGGATTATCATCGGCCTTGACAACCCGGCCCTTGAGCCCGTCATGCGGGAGCTTCATCAGGGCTTCACTGAAAATATTGTCGTCACCGACATCCGCAGCGCGGAGATGATCAAATACGCTTCGAACGCTTTTCTGGCAACCAAAATATCGTTCATTAACGAAATCGCCAATATTTGCGAAAAGGTCGGCGCGGACGTGACCGAGGTGGCCGAGGGAATGGGCCTCGACCGGCGCATCGGCGCCTCCTTCCTCCAGGCCGGCATCGGGTACGGCGGCTCCTGCTTCCCTAAAGATACGAAGGCGCTCATCCAGATTGCGGGGAACGTCGACTACGAATTCAAGCTGCTGAAATCGGTGGTCGAAGTCAATCAGGGGCAGCGGTTCATGATTCTTGCCAAGCTCCATGAATCGCTCGGCAGCCTGCAGGGCGCGAGCATCGGCATTTGGGGACTCGCCTTCAAACCGAACACCGACGATGTGCGGGAATCACCGGCAAGGGAAATCATCGAGGCGCTGGTTAAGGAAGGGGCGCATGTGAAGGTGTACGATCCGATCGCCGCAGACAATTTCCGGCAGCAGTATAATCACCCGCTGATTCACTGGTGCGCAGTACCGGAGGAAGCGGCATCCGGCAGCGATGCGCTCTGCCTGCTGACGGACTGGGCCGTGTTCAAGGATATCGATCTGCACCTTCTGGCCGCAGGAATGCGCAAGCCGATCCTGATCGACGGGCGCAACGTCTATTCCAAAGAACAAATCGAAGGAACCGGACTGGAATATTATTCGGTGGGACGCCCGCGTATGGGCGGACTCAGCGGCTTTTCCCCAAGTGTGGCAGGCGCGGTGTAATGTGATTGTGGATGGCCCGCGGAGGCCTGAGCCAAACGGCGAGGCCGCAGAGGAAGCAAGTTAACCGCGGCGCCGCCGCTCCAAAGGATGTCCCGTTAGGAAGCAGGCAGTTCACGGCTATATCATGACCATTTTGAGGGAGGGTATCATTATGAAACTGGTATTATTGTCAGGCGGTTCGGGAAAACGGCTGTGGCCTCTGTCCAACGACTCTCGGTCGAAACAGTTTCTGAAGGTGCTGGAAAGCCCGCTCGGCGAGCCGGAATCGATGGTCCAGCGGGTATGGCGGCAGCTGGGAGAAGCGGGACTCGCGGAATCGTCGTATTTGGCGACAGGCCGCGGACAGGTGGAAATGATACAGAGCCAGCTCGGCGGGGACGTCAAGATTATCGTTGAGCCCGAGCGCCGCGATACTTTTCCGGCCATTGCGCTCACGGCTGTCTATCTGTATTCGGTAGAGGGTGTTCTGCCGGATGAGACCGTGGCGATTCTGCCGGTCGATCCATATGTGGAAGGCTCCTTCTTCGGCGCAGTTTCAGAGCTGGAGCAGGCGCTTGACGCCACCGGCGCGAACCTGGCGCTGATCGGTGTCGTGCCGGAGCATCCTTCGGAGAAATACGGCTACATTATTCCTTCGGGCGGTGAAGCCCAGGAGAACGGGGTTATGCCTGTGAACGGTTTCCTTGAGAAGCCGGATCGCCTGCGGGCCGAGGAATTGATCGGCCAGGGCGCTTTGTGGAACTGCGGCGTGTTCGCCTTCCGGCTGGGGTATCTGCTTAATATTTTGCAGCAAAAAGGGCTGCCTTTAACCTACGAGGAGCTGCAGAAGCAGTACAAGCTGCTCTCTTCCATCAGCTTCGATTACGAAGTGGTTGAACAGGAAGACAAGATCGTCGTCCAGCCGTATGACGGGTTCTGGAAGGACTTGGGCACCTGGAATACGCTGACCGAGGAAATGGCGAGCAATCAAATGGGCAGGGGCGTTATGACCGAGGATTCCTCGACCAGCTGCCTTGTCAACGAGCTTGATATTCCGATTACGGTAATCGGTGTACAGGATGTGATTATCGCGGCGAGTCCCGACGGCATTCTCGTCACCCACAAATCGGAAAGCCCGCGCATCAAGGAAGTGCTGAAGGGCACCGAGCAGAGACCGATGTACGAGGAACGCCGCTGGGGCCACTACCGGGTCATCGATTATGTGAAATACGAGGAAAGCAATGAAGTGCTGACCAAGCGGATATTTATCGGCGAAGGAAAAAACATCAGCTACCAATACCATCTCAAACGCAGTGAAATCTGGACATTCATCAGCGGGGAAGCGAGCATTATCCTTAACGAGAGAATGCATAAGGTAAAAGCGGGCGACGTTGTGCGCATACCGGCAGGAACGAAGCACAGCATTCTCGCTTTAACTGATGTGGAATTCATCGAAGTACAGACCGGCTCGGAGCTGGTGGAAGAGGATAATATTCGCATAACACTGGATTGGAAGGATATTGAACTGCAACAATTTATCTCTTAAAAGGGATGAATGACTATTAACCTATTTATTAACCATATTAGAAGGTGACTAAACGGGTCTTTTGGCTCATTTATTAAAGGAATATGAAAATCAGTCTTCATCAATAATTGCATAACGTCGATATGTACGGTAGAAGGTTAAGCCTTCCAATACGACAAAGGCAAACCTATCGCGAGGTAGGGACGCAAAGCCACAGGGCCTCTTGATTTCAGAGAGGCAGCCTGGCCACCGAAAGGAAGATTAAATTGAAAGCTCATCGTATGTATCGATTGTTCTGCATGCTGGTATCTCTGTCTCTGCTCCTGGCATTTGTTCCGTTTCTGGGCGGAGGAAGTGCATCGACCGTTTCAGCGGCTGCTGCGCCCGCAGCGCCTGTCAACCCGGATGCTTCACCCGAAGCGGTCAAGCTGCTGAGTTACCTGAATTCCATTTCCGGAACCCGCATCATCACCGGTCAGCACGATTACCTGGAAAGCCCGGACGAATTCAGCAACAAGCTTCTGGGAACGAGCGGCAGATATGCGGCTCTCCACGGATATGAGCTTGGCGCGATCAACGGCCAAACGGACGGCGCCGTAACATGGCTCCGGCAAAATGTCGTGAGCAGCGCAATCAAATGGCACAAGGCCGGCGGCATCGTCGCCATGACGTTTCACGAGAATCTACCCGGAACGACCTACACTTGGGCCAATGTGCAGAAGTCGCTGTCCCAAGCCGATTTCGACAAGTATGTTACGCCTGGAACTACGCAGTACCAAAGTTTGATTACTGAACTCGACAAAGTGGCGGTATCGCTGAAAACCCTGCGCGATGCGGGAGTGCCCGTTCTGTGGCGGCCTTATCACGAAATGAACGGGGGCTGGTTCTGGTGGGGCCAGAAGAGCAATTTCACCGACCTCTGGAATATTATGTATGACCGTTTTGTCAATGTTCATAATCTGAACAACCTGTTGTGGGTGTGGAGCCCGAATGCTCCGAACAGCTGGGCCGATCCTTACGTCAAGTCTTATCCCGGAGCGGATAAAGTGGATATTCTGGCGGCGGACATTTACAACAAGGATTTCAGACAGAGTTATTATGACGACCTGCTCAGTTTGGCTGCCGGCAAGCCGATTGCCATTGGCGAGAATGGCGAAATGCCCGATCCTGCAATGCTGCCCAAATCGCAGAGCAAATGGGTCTTTATGATGACTTGGGGCAAAATGCTTTACGATAACAACAGTACGACTACAATCAAGAGCTTTCTGAACAACGGATTTACGTTAACCCGCGATGAGATTATTACGGCTATGGCTTCGTATACGGTGCCAACGCTGTTGCCAAGCCCATCGCCAAGCGCAACGCCGAGTCCGACGCCAACACCGTCGCCAAGCCCGACACCGACGCCGTCGCCAAGTCCGACACCGACGCCAACACCAAGTCCGACGCCAAGTCCGACACCGACGCCAACACCAAGTCCGACGCCGAGCCCGACACCGACGCCAAGTCCGACGCCGAGCCCGACACCGACGCCAAGTCCGACGCCGACGCCGAGCCCAACTCCGACGCCGACGCCGAGCCCAACTCCGACGCCAACACCGTCGCCTAGCCCAACACCCGCGCCGACACCAACACCCGCGCCGACGCCAACAAATCAGCTGACAGGCGAAGGTTCGGGCACAGGAAACTCGACGCTGCCGGAAGACTCTGACCAGACTGCGCCACAGCCCCGCAACGGTCTTCTGGGCGAATATTTTGCCAACGTGCAGCTTTCCGGAACGCCTGCACTGGTGCGGGAAGAATCGGCTATCGATTTCAACTGGGGATCAGGAACGCCGGACAGTACAGTCGGTCCCGACCGTTTCTCCGTCCGTTGGAGCGGCAAAATCAAGCCTCTTTACAGCGAGAATTATTCCTTCTATACAAGCTCGGATGATGGGATTAAAGTATGGGTCAACGGAGTTGCCGTCATTACCAGCTGGTCCTCTCAGTACGGAGTAGAGCGGAAGGGAAGAATCGACCTGGAAGCCGGGAAACTGTACGACATTAAAGTTGAATATTACGATAATACGGGAAGCGCCAAAGCCCGTCTGATGTGGGAAAGCAGCAGCCAGATCAAGGAAACCGTTCCTGCCAGCGCGTTTTACCTTTCCGATTCTCTTTGATATATCTTTTACGGCAGTCCTCGCGGGTGACCGCCGGTACTTATCCATATTACAATTGCATTCTGTTCATTTAAGCCTTGCCAGGCCCTGCTTTTTACAGCAGGGCTTCTAAGCTATAAGCCCCATTTGGGGAATTACCGTCTTTCCCTCATTTGGGAAGACGGCTTCTCCGGCGGCAATCCAGGCTTAAGAAAGGAAGATGAATTTGAACAAATCCTCCAAGTATCGGTTGTTCGTTACAGTTGTACCTTTGATTCTGATCATGTCCCTGCTGCCCTGGATCAACTCCGAAACCCTGCCCAAGTCTGTAATTCAGACGCCGTCCGTTCCCGTCAATCCGTCGGCTTCGGCGGAGGCGCGGGATCTGCTCGGTTACCTGGCGGGCTTAAGCGGCAAGAGCCTGATATCCGGCCAGCACGATTATCTGGAAAGCCCGGATGAATTCAATAACAAGCTCGAGAAGGCTACCGGCAAATATGCCGTGCTTCACGGTTACGAGCTTGGAGCCATCAACGGCCAGTCGCAGGGCACGATCGACCGTCAGCGGAATGCGGTTGTGCAAAGCGCCATCAACTGGCACAAAAGCGGCGGGATCGTAGCCATGACCTTTCATGAAAATCTTCCCGGCACCTCTCCGGCCTGGTCCAATGTCTCCATGAGTCTGAGCCAAAGCGAGTTCGACGCCTATGTTACTCCCGGCACGGACCAGTATAATAGCCTGATTGCCGATCTGGATCGGACCGCTGTGTATTTGAAGCAGTTGCAGAGCGCCGGAGTCCCCGTTTTGTGGAGACCTTACCATGAAATGAACGGCGACTGGTTCTGGTGGGGAAAGAAAAATAATTTTTCGGCGCTTTGGGATATTATGTATGACCGATTTGTGGGTAAACATAAATTAAACAATCTGCTCTGGGTATGGAATCCGAATGCACCCAACGGGTATGCCGACGCCTACGCATCCTATTATCCGGGTGCGGACAAAGTCGATATCCTGGCAGCGGATATTTACAATAATGATTTTCAACAGTCGTATTACGACAGTCTGCTGAAGCTTGCGGACGGTAAGCCGATTGCCATCGGCGAGAGCGGCGAGTTGCCCGATCCCCAGGTGCTGGCCAAGAGCCAGAACAAATGGGTCTATGTGATGACCTGGGGGAAAATGCTGACCGAGAATAACAGCAAACAAACCATCAGCAGCTTTATGAACGCTGACTACACGTTGTCCAGAGACGATTTTATCAAATTGCTGGATAAGGAGACTGTAGCCGCCGGCAACGGACTGCGGGGAGATTACTTTGCCAACAAGGAACTGGAAGGCAAGCCGGTTATTAGCAAGACCGATGCCAATTTGGACTTGAGCTGGCAGGATGGGGCGCCTGGAGAAGCTGTGGACACGAACTTCTTCTCCGTGAGATGGCAAGGCCGCCTCAAAGCTCCGGGCACCGGGACCTATACGATCAAAGCGGTGTCCGACGACGGTGTGCGAATTTGGATCGGAGGCAAGCTTATCATCGACAGCTGGGTGCCTCAGAACGATGTTGCCAGAGCCGGAACTATCAAATTCAAGGAGAACACTTTTTACGACATCAAAGTGGAGTACTTCGAGAACAAAGGCAAAGCCGATATCAAGCTGCTCTGGCAAGGACCGGGGCGGCCGGAAGAGGTCATTCCCCCGAAAGTGCTTTTTCTACCCGACTGAACAATGAGTCCCAACCGGGAAGTCGGACTCCTTGAGAAAGCGAGGACAGGAAATGAGAGAACCAGGAAAAGCTCAACCCTTAGCCGTACTTCTAAAGCTTGCAGGATTTATCATCTTATTTCTGCTGTCTGTCTCTTTTTTTGGGAACGAAGGCGCGGAAGAAACCGGTATGCCGAAGCTTTCCACCGAGTATAAGACAGCGCCCGTTGCCCCGCCGGGGAAAACAATCTGGCAGCTGGGCAGCCGGAATGAATCGGCCGGCGAGTTCGCGCCTAAGGATTCTTCGTCCGCGGCGAGCACCGTCAGCATGGATACGTCGACGCTTGACACGAGGGAGCTTAAAAAAGTGCCTTCCGGTCTTAACGGCAAAAGCTTGCCCGAACTGCGCGTATCGTATAGCTTGAACAAAATTCCCGCAAACGGGGTATTGCTGCAGGTCAGCGTTCTCGATGCCTATAAATCGGTTCCGCAGATGGCGGCTTTCTCCAACAGCCAGCTGTCGGGGATTATTCAGATCGCTGGCGTTGCGGGAACGGGCAGCGAATACGATTTTCGTAAAACATACGAATTGTATATTCCTAAGGAACAACTGAAGGTCGGCAATAATGAGCTCAAGCTGAAAGCGGCCCGTTCCCTGTATGCGTCGAATGCGGAGGACCAATATTCATGGTTGACGTGGGACGATCTCAGCCTGCGGTCGCTGGATTCCCCGATCAGCGAGCCGATTCACGGCAGTTACGTGCTTACGGGTACGATGGTCGCCAACAAGCAGTTTTATTTTGATACAGGCGCCACTACCCATCTGCCGTACATTATGAAATGGCTGGGCGTGGCCTATAGCGGCAATATTATGCGGACGGGCGGCGCCAGCGATGTAGGTTTTTCCCGTTCCGATTTGGAGAATTACTATAAAGTGCTTAAGGATTACAATATGCAGTCGGTTGCGCTGTATTTGTACACCGGGGATATCAAGCTGAACAGCGACGGATCTTTGCCGGAAAGCGCGAAAAAGAAGTTGACCGATTATTTTCAGCAATACGGCTCTTATTTTCAGTATTACGAGGTGGACAACGAACCCGGATTGTTTAACCGCTCCAAAGCGGTCAATTTGGCGATTGCCGATTGGCTGAACAAGGAGGGCAAACAAATCGCGCCCCATCTCAAGACGGTTGCTCCCGGCTGGGCGTATTGGCCGACATACAAGGAAGATTCCTGCGGAAACCAGAGGGGAGACGTCAAGCAATGCGGCGATCCGGACGGCTGGGAACGCGATTCGGCGCAGCGGCTGGAGCTGGAGAAGGTTACCGATCTGACGAACGGACATTCTTACGGAGACTCTTACGTCGCCAAGAACGGCGGCAGCTTTACCGAGAACCTGAAGACGTTCCAAGGCTCGAATGACGGACTTCCCAAAAAAATGCTGGTCTCAGAGTTCGGCACCTCCGACACCCATGTGGACGATTATCATTATGGGGCGAAGGAGCGAACGTCAGCGGTATTCGACCGGATTATGAGAGCCCATATTGGTTATGCGGATATGTTCGTGCAGCACGCCGCCTTTTTCTACAACTTCAGTCTGTTTCAGTTCAAAAACGTCAATCTGAAAACTCATGATCCGGCCAAGACGGAGATTTACTACACGAAAGAAGGCGAGGATTCCCGCGTCCGCATCATGCGCAGAATGAGCTTGGCCTATGCGACTCACGGCGCTCCGCTTACCTACAGTCTTCTGAACAAAAGCATGCTCGCCGATAAGCTGGTATACGTCCGGGCCGTGGATACATCCAAGCTGGCTCCGCTCGCGGGGAGCAACGCGACCTCGAACAAAGTGCTGGTGAACTTCGTCAACTTCGAGAACACGCCGCAGACCGTAAGCGTCAAAGTCAACATGCCCAAGCAAACGGCGTACGAGGGAGAACGTTTCGGAGACGGCGACACGTATGAAGAAGCGCGCCGCTATGTGACCGGGCTGCAAGCAGGACCTGATCTTACCTTTACGGAAACGCTGGCTCCGGGAGAAGCGGTTCAATATATTTTGCAGCCTTCCTCGGCAGTAGGAGAAGCAGCGCCCAAAAGCCTGACTGCCACCGCCGTCAGAGGGACCTCCGTACAGTTGAACTGGCTGGAATCTCCCGGAACCGGCTATGATGTGCTCCGCGCGGAGGGTGCGGAAAGTGAACTGAAACAGATCGCCTCTAAGATTACAACCACTTCTTACACCGACCGTGCGCTGAAAGAGGGAGTTCTTTACACTTACGGGGTGCGGGTAACGGGCAAAACGCTGCTGTCGGCGAAGGCGCAAATTACGGCTACCGGACTTGTGCCGCTGGACCGGACCGGGTGGCAGGTCTCGGACAATATGAATCAGAGCCCAAAAAAGCGTTTTTATATGATCGACGGAGATCCAAGTACCCGGTGGGATAGCGGGAAAAATATGACTTCCGGCGAAACGATTCAGATTGACATGGGAACCTCACATACCATGGAGGCCGTCCAAATGGACACCTCCAAGTCGCCTTACGATTATCCGAGGGTGTACACCATTTATGTATCGGAAGATGCGCAAAACTGGCAGCAGATTGCTTCGGGCAGGGGAAGAAAGGACAACAACATGTATCCTTTTGCTCCGGCAAGGGGGAGGTATATCAGAATCGTTCAGACCGGAGCCGGCGGGAATTTCTGGTCCATCCATGAATTGCAAATATATTCGAGAGAGTAGGCGAAGACGCCGGAGCTTGAATTGGCGGTGCCGATATTCCTGGAAAGGGCGTGATCGACAAGATGACCCATCAGGCCGATTCCATCATTATGCTGCTGGCTGCCCTCATGCTGGTAGGGGTGTTGTCAACCAAATTTTCTTCGCGTTTCGGGTTGCCGTCTCTGGTCCTGTTTATCGCCGTCGGTATGATTCTCAGCCGATTTGTATACTACAATAATGTGCCATTAACTCAGTTTGCGGGCCTGTTCGCCCTCGTCGTCATTTTGTTTGAGGGCGGCATGCAGACACGTTTCAAGGATATAAGGCCGGTTATCGGTCCCTCTTTGGCGCTTTCCACCTTGGGTGTGCTGGTGACAACCGCCGTAGTAGGGCTGTTCGCCACATGGGTCCTGGATGTTTCCTGGGCGGAAGGGCTGTTGTTCGGGGCCATCGTCGGATCGACGGATGCTGCGGCGGTCTTCTCCGTGCTGGGCGGCAAAAATATTGACAAGCGTTTAACTTCGACGCTGGAGGCGGAGTCGGGCAGCAACGACCCGATGGCGGTCTTTCTTACCGTGTCGCTGATCGAATGGATACACCAGCCGGATACCGCGGTATGGAGTCTGCTGCTGTCTTTTATATGGGAGATGGGGATCGGCCTGTTCGTAGGCCTGGCGATGGGCAAAATCACCGTTCAGGCAATCAACCGGATCAACCTGGATTCCTCCGGGCTTTATCCCGTTATGGCCTTCGGGTTTGCAGTGCTGACCTATGGCTCGGCCGCTCTGCTGCACAGCAGCGGTTTGCTTGCGGTATATACGATGGGGCTTGTCCTCGGAAATTCCGAGCTTACCTATCACCGTACGATCATGAGCTTCAATCACGGATTTGGCTGGATGATGCAAATTTTCATGTTCATTCTGCTCGGCTTGCTGGTGTTCCCCCAGGAACTGGCGAATATCGCCTGGGAGGGGCTGCTGCTATCGTTTATTTTGATGCTGGTGGCAAGGCCGGTCGGCGTATTTTTAAGCCTTATCTTCTTTAAATACTCCATTCCCGAAAAAACGCTCATCTCCTGGGCAGGATTGCGGGGTGCCATTCCGATCGTTCTCGCCATGTACCCTCTGCTGGCCGGGCTAGAGCACGGCAGGATGTTCTTTAACGTAGTCTTTTTCGTCGTATTGACTTCGGCCGTCATTCAGGGAACGACCATCTCGCCGCTCGCAATGAAGCTTAAGCTGGCCGGTTCACAAGCGAAAGGCCCTCGTTGACGGAACAGGCGAAATATTCATATTGACAAAATAAAGATTGCTGGTATTATGGAAATGTAAGCGGTTAAACGATTAACAGAGAGTTGGAAGAGATGCGTGAAAGCGACACTAAAAGAAGTTGCAAAGTTAGCCGGGGTATCCACCGCCACCGTCTCCAATGTTATCAATGAAACGAAATATGTAAGCGACGAAGTGAAGAAGCAGGTTTTTGCCGCGATGAAGGAACTGAGCTATGTTCCGAATGATGTGGCTAAAAGTCTTCGGGTTAAAGAATCGCGGCTGATCGGATTAATGATTTCGGATATTACCAATCCTTTTTTCTCATTGGTTGTAAGAGGCATTGAAGATACGCTGGCCAAGGAAGGCTACAATGTTCTGCTATGCAATACCGATTCCAATATCGATAAGGAAAAAGAATACTTAAAGGTTCTGCTTGGCAAGAGAATCGACGGATTAATTGTGTCTTCTTCAGGCGATACCGAGCAATTTTTCAGAGAAATGGCCGATATCGATGTTCCGCTTGTTTTTCTGAACCGCTGCCCGGCTCCGTTAATTTCGGATGTCGTCACAACGGATAATGTCAAAGGGGCTTATCTTGCGACTGAGCATTTAATTGGACACGGCTACCGCAGAATCGGAATCATTACGGGACCTCTTTACATAAGCACTGGAAGAGACCGTTTAAAGGGATTCAAGCAGGCGATGAACGAGTACGGTTTGGAAGTGGATAATAAATTGATTAAAGAAGGTCTTTTCAATGTGCAAAGCGGATACAGTTTAATGAGGGATTTCATGAGCGAGAGCATGAAGCCCGAAGCTGTATTCATATCAAATAATTTCATGACGCTTGGCGCCTATCATTTCTTTCATGATGCCGGCATAAGCGTGCCGGGCGATTTGGCCGTTGTCGGTTTTGATGATCCCGATTGGGCCCGGATCGCCAATCCCCCGTTAACCGCAATCCGGCAGCCGGACTACGAGCAGGGGGAGCGTGTCGCTCAGCTGATTATGCAAAGAATTAAAACCGGAAACCAGAGCGAGCCACAAGAGATTTATTTAAATCCTTCACTCATAGCTAGGAAGTCTTGTGGATGTTGAACCAAGGGAGGAATGAGTATGGACGGATAAGGCTTCCTTAAGGAACAAAGATGATTAATTTTTATGATCAGTTAAACGATTAACTAAAAAATTCGGGGAGATGAAGAATAAATGAATATAGCAGTAGGCGGCGACCATGCAGGTTTCTCTTTGAAAAGCAGCATTATAAGCGCTATACAATCGTTGGGCCATGAAGTTACGGATTATGGCTGTTATGATGAAAATCCTATTGATTTTCCCGATATTACACGGGAGGTATGCGGGGTAGTCCTTGAAGGAAAAGCGGATAGAGCCGTATTGGTATGCGGAACAGGCGTTGGGGCCAGTATAGCGGCGAATAAAATACCCGGAATACGCGCGGCGGTATGCCATGACATCCATTCCGCACATCAATCCGTCGAACATGATGATGTTAATGTGATGTGCATCGGCGCCAAAATCGTCGGCCCGTGGTTGGCCGCGGATCTTGTTGAGCATTTTTTGAAAGCGGAGTTCAGTACGGATGAGGACTGCCGAAGACGTGTTCAGAAGCTTCACGATATGGAAAAGACGCTTTTCACCGGCAAGTAGTTAATCGTTTAACTGGCTGTTTCAAAGAGAATGCGATCCGGCGGTTTTCAATTATAATATATAAATGGGAACGGAATAGGATGCGGTTTTTTAAAACCATATTTGTAAGCGCTTTTAATTAATTGGAGATTACAGAAATACAAGGGAGGACTTCAATATGGTTTATCCAAGCATACCCGCTCAGCGGTGGAAGCGAATCATTCCGATTGCCTTCTTAATGTATACCATAGCCTTTCTGGACCGGAACAATATCAGCTTCGCCTTCTTTGGAATGGAGAAGGATCTAGGCATCGGCTCAACCTATGCCGGACTTGCGGCAGGCGTGTTTTTCTTCGGGTACATGTTTCTTCAGGTGCCGGGCGCACTGCTGGCCCAAAAATGGAGCGCCAAAAAATTCATCATGATTTCGCTCCTGGTTTGGGGCCTCTTATCCGTAATGACGGGTTTTGTTCAGAACTTATCGCAGCTGTTGATCATAAGATTTCTTCTGGGCTTTGCCGAGGGCGGCGTTTCACCGGCAACGATGATCCTGCTGACCAAGTGGTTTCCTTTAAGCGAAAGAGCAAGGGCGAACGGTTACTGGTACCTGTGTATTCCTGCGGCATCGATCATCGCGGCTCCTCTGTCCGGTGTGATTCTTACTTATTTGGACTGGAGATGGTTGTTTATACTTGAAGGTCTGCCGCCGATTATTTTTGCACTCATATGGTGGTTCTTTATTGATGAATCGCCGAGCAAGGCGAAGTGGATATCGAGAGAAGAACGCGAATACCTGGAGAAGACACTGGAAAGTGAAAAACAGGAGATTAAGAAAACGACAGGCAGCTTTAAGGAGGCCATCAAAAACCGGAACGTGATTGTGCTGCTGCTCGTATTCTGCCTGCTGCAAATCGGGTTTTACGGGTTTGGACTCTGGCTGCCGAAATTGATTAAGTCGGTTTCCGACGGAAGCATGATGAAAACGAGTCTCCTTACGGCCATCCCTTGGATTTGCGCGATGTTCGGTTCAATCCTGAACTCCCGGCACTCCGATAAGACGAGAGACTATAAATGGCACATCGCAATCCCGATTTTATCCGGCGGCATCTGTTTGCTGATTTCCATTCTGGCCGGCAGCAGTCATCCTGTCCTGTCGATTGCTTTTCTGAGTCTGTGTCTGGGCTTCATGTTCTGCTATGGCGTCTACTGGTCGGCCGTCACCTCATATTTAACCGATTCCGTATTATCCGTTGCAGTCGGCACGTTCAATGCGATTGGAAATCTGGGCGGTTTCATCGGCCCGTATATTGTCGGCTACCTGATCTCCACCACGGGCAGCTTCATCATGGGAGAAGTATTCTTGGTTGTCTGTCTGGTGTCATCGGGCTTGCTGGCTATGCTGCTTAAGACAAAAGCGACGAAAGAGATACCAGTCTCGACAAACCCGGCGGAAATTAACGCTTAAACAGGGACTGGTCATAAAAGAAAGGAACGGCGGTGAGAATCGGATGGGCGATATTCTTGTAGTAGGCAGCATTAATATGGATATCATTAACAAAGTGGAAAGGCATCCGTCAGTCGGCGAAACCATCTCTGCACTGGAGACGGAGACCGGACCCGGCGGAAAAGGGGCGAATCAGGCGGTTGCCGCATCCCGAATGGGAAGTCAAGTCACCCTGGCAGGCGCAGTCGGAACCGACTCCTACGGCGAGGAACTGTTGGCCTTGCTAAATGGCGAGAACGTGAATACGGAACGGATCATCGTAAAGGAAGGTTTAACGGGGCTGGCGTTTATAACGGTTAACGGCGCGGGCCATAATCATATTATCGTGTCGCCGGGGGCCAATGGGAAATTAAGCGAGGCCGATCTGCTGCCGCTCATGCCGGAACTGAATCAGGCAAAGGCACTAATCGTGCAAAACGAAATCCCATGGGCGGTTTCCGTCTACATTATCAAAGAAGCGCGGGCCAGAAATGTGAAAGTCTTGGCCAATCCGGCGCCCGTTGAGCATTTTCCGGTGACGATCCTTCCCTCCATTGATCTTCTGATTGTAAATCAGCATGAAACGGAAGCGCTTACAGGATTACAGGCCAAGGATCGCGCACAGGCGGTTCAGGCCGCGCAGCGCCTTCTCGATCTGGGCGGAAATGCTGTAGTACTGACTTTGGGTGAACAAGGGGTCATTTACTTGGACCGGAACGGTGAGTATTTTAGGGAAGCGCTCCAAGTTAACGCGGTCGATACGACAGCGGCGGGAGATACCTTCATCGGCGCGCTGGCCTCATCCATTGTTAAAGGTAAAACAACCCAGGAAGCGGTCGATTGGGCATGCGCAGCAGCAGCGATATGTGTGACGCGCAAAGGAGCCATACCATCTATACCTTATTGGGAGGAGGTTCGGGCTCTTATCGAAGAAGCCAATGCCATAGAGCGCGGGCAATCGGTAAAATAAATGAAAACCGGCAAACTTTTCACGGTATTCATATAAAGGATGACGAAAGAAAGGGGGTTCCTCACGGGGCCCCTTTTCCTGTTGCCGCCTGTAAGGCAACAGGAAAAGGGAAACGGGTGTGACCGAATTAACAGTTCCTTCCAAGATAATCGTGGTAAAATATGCACCAATTAAATACGGTTAACGGATTGCAAAACGGAGAGATCTATGTTAAATTAAATATAGATTTAGAATAAGTCTAAATATTAAAATATTTTAAAGACCGGGAGGAATGAATCATGAGTACTGATCTGAAAACTCAAACCGAACTGCATGCCACATTGAACCGTCAAACTGCCAACTGGACACTGCTGGGAATTAAGCTTCATCATTACCACTGGTTTGTTACCGGTACGGACTTCTTCACGCTTCACAGCCAATTCGAAGAGTATTATAACGAAGCTGCTGAATATGTGGATACTGTGGCGGAACGTCTGCTGGCGATCGGCGGCAAGCCCGCTTCCACAATGAAAGAATATTTGGCTCTGTCCAGCCTGCAGGAAGCGACCGGCGGCGAGAGCGCCAAGGAAATGGTGGCGGCTCTGGCCAAAGATTACGCGCTTCTCGCACAAGAGCTGAGCGCCGGCATTACACTGGCAGAGGAGTCCGGCGATCAACCGACAGGCGATCTGTTCATCGGTATCCGGACAAGTGTCGAGAAGCATGTATGGATGCTGAACGCTTACCTCGGCTAAGAACGTATAACGGCCGGCTTCGCGCTGGAAGATTCAAGTATTCCCCAGCATCTTAACAGCGCCAAATGGCCGGTTCCAGTCATGATTCTGACTGGAACCGGCCATTTTGTTTTGCCGCCGCTCTTTTGCGGAGGCGGTTACTTGATGAATACGCCGCCGAAGGGAAGAACTTCCCTCAGGAACCGCTTGAGAATGCCGTCCTCATGGTTCTCCTGTTCAAACCTGCGGTTCTGCCGGCCGGCCTGAAAGAGGACAGGCCCGCTGCCGGTCATTTTCCAGTGATAGCTCATATGCTGGCTGGCCAGATGATTTCCGTAGACGGTCAGTTCCAGCCGGGCATTCTCTGGATAAGCGATCACACTGCCCGCATCGACATACAAAGGCTCCACCGGGTCCAGAGATGCTTCGCATACGGTTCCTTCCGTCAGAATGCCGATGCTGCCGTTGCCGGAGAATTTGACCTTGACGATATCCCGGGTCACGATCATATTTTTTACGCTAAGGACACGGGTCTGCATAGCGATTCCTTTACTGTAATAGAACAGGTGCTTGAAGTCATAGAGCAGGTCGTCCTTGCCCTCCAGCTTAACCGTTTTGACCCGGTAACCCGGCGGCAGCGCCGCCGTGAACCGGCATGGACCGGTCATATCCGCCCGGATCAGCTTGCGTTTGCGGTACATTCCCTTTACATCCATAAACCGGTCGGCCCGTCCGGATGAAGGCCCTTGATAGGCTATGATCTGCTGCGGATGCAGCACATGAATTTCCTCATTCTCCTCCAGCGTGAACGTCAAAGCCTGGCCGCTTGAGGAGTTTCCTTTCTCTTGGACTTCCGCGTTCACCGTGTCGCACTCCTTCCTAATCGTCTAGGCATCCTTCGCCGGACCTGTGTATTAACGCATTCTGTCTCCTCTGCTGGAACGGCTGCGCATGCTGAGGCGGATGACCCTGGTCAGTATAAAATAACCCGCAATCAGTCCGAGCCCTGTAAGTACGGTCACTTTAAGACGGTGCACATAGCTTTCACGGGCGGCGCGCTCGTCTCTCAGCTCATCGACTAACGCGGTAAGCTGCCGATTCTGTTCTTGCAGAGCTGCATTTTCGCTGCGGTACGTTTGCAGTTGATTTTGAGTTTGATCCAGCTGATCTATAGTTTGTCCAAGCTGATCCTTCGTCTGCTCCAGCTCGTTTACAGTCTGATGATAGCTTTCCTGCAGCTCGTCAACCTGATCCGGCAGCTCGGAGAATTGCTCCAGCCCGCGGTACAAATCGCTGAATACATTTGCTTGGGCGGCTGATGCCGGAAGGGTATAAAAAATGGAAGCCATCAAAATAAAGGCGGCCATCAGGCGCGGCAGCGAGGGAAACTTTGATTTCATAAGTTGATCACCGCCTGACATGTAATTAGGTTTCTTCTATACTACTATACTGATTATAACATGTCAGCATCCGGGCAGATTGCGGCAAAAGACGCCCTCCGCCCATCGTTTTGTTGTAGGGAAGCGGTATTTGCCTTATACTTTGGACCTGTAAAGGGGTTGATCTCATTTGAACAATTGGCTGAAGACCATTTTGTTTCTGGCCGGTTCGGCCCTGCTGACAAGATGGATTCCTTTTTCCAGCCTGTTTCGAAATCTGGATACGATGATCCACGAATTCGGCCATGCGCTCGTTACACTGCTCCTGTCGGGGCAGGTGCTGCGGATTGAATTGTACGCAGATCACAGCGGGGTTACTTACTCGGCCGTTCAGGCGGGATTCCGCTCGGTATTGGTGTCGCTCGCAGGTTATCCTTCCGCTTCGCTGTTTGCGCTTCTGCTCTTTTATTTGTATGCAAGAGGCCGCAAGGAATGGGGACTTATATTGGCGGCCGGCATTGCGCTTGTGATGCTTGTGCTCTATGTGCGGAGCGGCTTTGGCATGCTATGGCTGGCTGGATTTGCCGGGCTTAATATCGTCATGCTGTTCCTTGGAAAAGGGGTCCGGAAGTTCTACTATCTGCTTCTGGCTTTTCTGACGCTGGAGGAATCCGTTGCCGGCACGCTCTATTTGGTTTCGGCAGCCCTCTATTCGCCATCGCGGGCGGGCGATGCCGCCAATCTGGCCCATCTTACCGGAATGCCGGCTGTGATTTGGGCGGCTTTGTTTTTTCTCTTTGCGCTGCTTTGCGCCAAGCGGGCGCTGGGTTCGTTTTTTCGATCCGCGCGTCCTGGGCGGGAAAGAGAAAACCTTCAGGGAAGAATGAAATAATTCAATGCATTTATGCAATTTATAGCGGTTGCTCTCCAAGAGCGGTTTACTTTCGGGTGAATTTGCTCTTTTTTTGTCGATAATATCAAACCGAACATACATTCCATGACAAGGAGCTGTCCGCCAATATTGGTACATTATATAGAAGACCCAAAAAAAGAAAGAGGTGGAAATCATGCATGCCAGCATTCAACCGGTTTACACGTGGAGCCGCGATTGCATTTTTTCCGGCAAATCGCAAAAAGCCATTCTGCTCATCGAATGGCGCGGCACCGCACAGCCGATTACCGGGCGGAAGAAGTCTCATACAGTGGCCGCGCGAGATATTGAGCTGCAAATATGGCTTGAGCCCCATGTCAACCTGACCGGGTTGCACGGCTGCCGTAAGGCGGACAGCGGAGACCGGGCGCTCCTCCTCCCGCTGGGGACAATCCGTGCCGGGCAGACTAAGTATATCGCTCTGGATTTTGATTTGGAACCCCGAGCGGCCGGGCGGTATGAAATGCTCTGGCTCCAGTGGCGGTACCGGCAGAAGACAGGTGAACGCGGATGCGAACTGCCTGTACAGAAGCTGACGCTGGAATACAGCCGCCACACCGGATGCATGGATGAGGTCTGCTCTTTTTACGTGGAGAAGCACAGGGAACTGCTGATGGTGGAGGAGTCCATTGCGGAAGCTCTGTCTCTGAGCGCTGACGGGCGGCAGACTGAAGCCCGGGAGAAGCTGCGGCGTCATGCGGACAAGCTGCTGCTGCTGGCTGTACGTTCCGGAGATACCGATCTTACGCGGGAAGCCGAGTCGCTCTATATGCAGAGCGAACGGAAGACGAGTCCATGCTTGGAAGAAAACAGCCCATCCCAATATGCAAGCGGTTGAATTGATAATGAATATAGGGATTAATACCTAATATTTTATTGAGTCTTTATACTTATTATTTTTAGGGATAAACTTAGAAATACACTATTATTTGTGTTAAAATAGTAAAATAGTTCTATTACATATCCCATTATATGGAATTTTATTGATTGGTATAGTGCATATATCCGAATCTGGCTTAAAGACGAATTTATTTTACTAATGTTGGCAAGGAGTAGTTAATATGACAGACCGATTAATTCGTCTGATGCGTGTTATTACGCTCGTTCAGGCCAAGCCCGGCATTCTGGCGCGCGAACTGGCTGAGCGCTGCGGCACCAGTGAGAGAACGATTTATCGGGATATGGATGCCTTGAGCGCCATGCATATTCCAATTACCCATATGGGCCACGGGAAGGGATATGCTTTTATCGGTAATTTTGCGCTGTATCCCCTGGATTGGTCATCGAAAGAAGCGGCCGCTTTTTCGCAGCTTCGCGTCAATATAGATAAGATTAAACCTTGGCTGCCCGAAGGCTTCGAGAGCGCCTATGAAAAGCTGATGGCGGCCGAATATAAATACAGAGCGGATAGGGAAGAGAATATGGAAAGCGCCAAAACAGAAGCCGGTTCTTTCTGGCTGGAGCGGTACGATGCCGGGACGGAACAGCCCCATTTGATTCATATTCTGAACGCTGTGCTGAAACAAAAAAGCATTCGCGTCGATTACTGCGATAATTCACAAGAGGAGAACGGACTTGAGATCGATCCGTACTACCTGGTTCCGCTGGACAATCGTTTTCATCTCATCGGTTACTGTCACAGCTTCAAGGGCATTCGCAGCTTTCACACCCATGATCTGACGAATGTTAAACTGCTGGACAGGGCTTTTTCCAAAGAACCGTTCAATTTGCAGGCGTTCACGAAGCAGAAGTGGTCCGTGGAGGAAGACAGCCTCCGGGTGGAGTTCAAGGTTAGATTTTCTGACAGTGCACTGGAAGAAATCAAACGGGGCAAGCCGGAAATCGCACCTGTAAAAATGAAACCCCAGGGCAAATACGCCTGTTTTGAAGTGTCGCTTGAGCGGGACAGGGAGTTCATTGAATGGGTGGCAAATTTTAAAGAGGAAGCGGAAATTATCGAGCCCTCCCATTACCGGGAGGTTTTCCGCTATCGAATTGAGAAGTGGCTGTCGCTGTATAAATAGCGCAGTCATTTTTTTAAAATATAAGAAAGTATAAGCTTCGCGCTTATCATTTGTCTTATATTTCTACGAGAAACGATACCTAAAAGCGATACTCGTACCGCCACTTCGGAAGCTTAAGCTCCTAACAGGACGGCGCGGCCGTTTCTTCTTGAGTGTTTTTTTTATGTAACCGCATGTAAGTTTATGCAAACTGAAAAAAAAGGATAGTCCGAGTTTCCAAAATTTATTCTTGTCGGGGCAGATTATATATAGTAAAGTCATTAAATATAACACCTTTGCCGGTTTAAAGCGGCATTTCTTTCATGCAATGTTAGGTTAATGCTTTCATGTAATGTCAGGTTCGGTGCTCTCTACAGACTTTTGGAGAGTTTTTATTTTATTCAAATTTGACCCACGTTCAATTTTTTACCGAAAAGAGGTAAACTTCTTTGATCCAACCTATTTTGAAAATTGAGAATCTACATACGCATTTCTTTACTGAAAAAGGGGAAGTGCCTGCGGTTGACGGCGTCGATCTCTACATCAATCCCGGAGAGGTGCTGGGCGTGGTGGGGGAATCGGGCTGCGGAAAAAGCGTCACCTCCCTGTCCGTGCTGAAGCTCGTGCCGAGTCCGCCGGGCCGCATTGTGGACGGCCGCATTGTATTCAAGGGGACGGATATCGTGCCGCTTAAAGAAAAGGAAATGCGGAAAATCCGCGGCAACGCCGTGTCTATGATTTTTCAGGAGCCGATGACCTCTCTCAATCCGCTGTTCACCGTCGGCCAGCAAATTATTGAAACGGTGCGTCTGCACCGGGGACTGTCCAAAAAGGAAGCCCGGGAGCATGCGGTGGAAATGCTGCGTAAGGTCGGCATACCAAGACCGGAAGCCATTATTGACGAATATCCGCATCAATTGTCGGGAGGCATGCGCCAGCGGGTGATGATCGCGATGTCGATCTCCTGCAGTCCGGAGCTGCTGATCGCGGACGAGCCGACAACCGCGCTTGATGTGACGATTCAGGCTCAGATTCTGGATCTGATCCGCCGTCTCAACGAGGAGCAGGGCACGGCCGTTATGATGATTACCCACGATTTGGGCGTCGTTGCGGAAATGTGCCACCGGGTCGCGGTCATGTACGCCGGCAAAGTTGTGGAGGAAGGCTCGGTGCACGATATTTTCAAAAATCCGCTGCATCCTTACACCCAGGGACTCATCGCCTCCGTGCCGAGAATGGACGAGACCCGCGAGCGATTGTATTCCATTCCGGGCAATGTGCCTATTTTGAGCAAAAATATGCAGGGCTGCCGGTTTGCGTCGCGCTGTTCCCATGTTATGGATATATGCCGCCAGTCTCTGCCGGAGCTTACGCTTCAGGAGAACCGGCACAGCTGCAGATGCTGGCTGCATGACGGTAGTCAGGAGGATGCGGTATGAGTGAACATTTGCTGGAAGTTAAGGGACTCAAGAAATACTACCCGATTATAAAAGGGTTTCTGAATAAAACGCAGGGCTACGTCAAGGCGGTGGACGATATTTCGTTCGCGGTCCGCAGAGGCGAGACATTCGGTCTGGTGGGAGAGAGCGGCTGCGGCAAATCGACGACCGGACGCTCGCTGCTTCGGCTGATCGAGCCGACGGCCGGGGAAATCCTTTTTGAGGGGCAGGACATCCGCAAGCTTTCTATGGAAGAATTGCGCAAACGGCGCCGGGATATGCAGATTGTATTCCAGGACCCGTTCTCTTCGCTGGACCCGCGCAACACCGTGGAGCGGATTCTGGAGGAGCCAATGATCGTGCATGGCGTTGGCGACGCGAAAGAGCGCAAGGCCGCCGTTCAGCGGCTGGCCGACGTCGTCGGCCTGTCGAAGGCCCACCTTCAGCGTTACCCGCATCAGTTCTCCGGGGGCCAACGGCAGCGGATCGGCATCGCCCGGGCGCTTGCCCTTCAGCCGAAGCTGATTGTGGCGGATGAGCCCGTCTCCGCGCTGGATGTATCCATCCAGTCGCAGGTGATTAACCTGATGCAGGATTTGCAGCGCGAATTCGGATTAACTTACATATTCATCGCGCATGATCTCAGCGTTGTAAAGCATATTTGCGACCGGGTCGCGGTGATGTACCTGGGACGGATCGTGGAGATTACCGACAAGGAGAAGCTGTATTCCCATCCCCAGCATCCTTATACACAGGCGCTGCTGTCGGCGGTTCCCGAACCCGATCCGGATTTGCGGAAGGAGCGCATCATCCTTCAGGGCGAGGTTCCGAGCCCGGCGAACGCACCGGTCGGCTGCGCCTTTGGTACAAGATGTCCGCATGTGATGGATATATGCCGGAATACGCGCCCGCAGCTTGCGGAGACGGAAGCCGGACACCTGACCGCCTGTTATCTGTACAACAGGGAAGCCAAAACACAGTTGGTATAGGAGAAGGAACCGGCAGGGCATTGCCGGAAACTCTGCCTTTTGCGCAGAGACACGGTTTATGGCCGCCCTTTCAGAGCGGCTCTATATAAACGCATCATAAACATTTGTGGGGAGAAAGGGGTTTTAACGAAAATGAAGAAATGGGGCAGTCTGGCTTTAACACTTACGCTTGGCGCGGGACTCGTGCTCAGCGGCTGCGGCGGCGGCGACAACGCAAGCTCGAATAACGGCGCGGCGGCGACCAGTTCGCCAGCAAGCACGGCATCGGCCGGCGCTTCGACGCAGGATACGCTTGTTGTGGGCCGCGGCGGCGATTCCGCTTCGCTCGATCCCGCGATTATTACCGACGGCGAATCTTTGAAAATCGACCATCAGGTATTCGATTCCCTGCTGGAGTACAAACCGGGAACCTCTGAAGTCCAGCCTTCCCTGGCCGATAGCTGGGAAGTATCGACGGACAGCCTGACCTATACGTTCAAGCTGCATCCGGGCGTAAAGTTCCATGACGGCACGGACTTCAATGCCGAGGCGGTTGTATTCAACTTCCAGCGCTGGAGCGATCCGAAGAGTGAATATAAATTCGAAGGCGATTCCTTCGATTACTATGATTCCATGTTCGGACCGGACGGTGCGCGCGTTATTAAGGAAGTTAAAGCTGTCGACGATCTGACCGTACAGTTTACGCTGAATCAGCCGCAAGCTCCTTTCCTGCAAAACCTTGCGATGACTTCCTTCGGCATCGCAAGCCCGGCGGCGATCAAAGAAAAGAAAGCGAACTTCAAGAACGAGCCGGTCGGCACAGGTCCGTTCGTCTTCAAGGAATGGAAGCATAACGATTCCATTACGCTCGAAAAGAATGCAAGCTACTGGAAAGAAGGACTTCCGAAGCTGAACAAGGTGATCGTCCGTTCCATTCCGGACAACTCCGCTCGCTTCAATGCGCTGCAAAACGGCGAAATCGACCTGATGGAAGATTTGAGCCCGGACGATCTGTCAACGCTCGAAGGCAACAGCGATCTGCAAAAGATCGAACGTCCTCCGTTTAACGTGGCATACCTCGGCTTCAACTTCAAGAAGAAGCCTTTCGACAATGTAAAAGTAAGACAGGCGCTGAACTATGCCGTCAACAAACAGGCGATCATCGACGCATTCTTCGCCGGACAGGCGCAGCCGGCTGTCAATCCGATGCCGCCGTCCCTGTGGGGCTATAACGACCAGGTTAAGGATTATGAGTATAACCTGGACAAAGCGAAGCAGCTGCTGGCGGAAGCCGGTTACCCGAACGGCCTGCCGGATACGGTAACCCTGTACGCTATGCCGGTATCCCGTCCTTACATGCCGGACGGCAAGAAGGTCGCCGAAGCGATTCAGGCGGACTGGGAGAAGATCGGCGTGAAGACCGTCATCGAGTCTCCGGAGTGGGCAACTTATCTGGATGACACGAAAGCCGGCGAGAAGGACGACATCTACATGCTCGGCTGGACAGGCGATAACGGCGACCCTGACAACTTCATTTACACTTTACTTGACAAGGATTCCATTCCGGGCAACAACCGCAACTTCTATGTAAACGAAGACCTGCACAAGATTCTGGTCGAAGCGCAAAAAGAAATCGATCAAAACAAACGCGCCGACCTGTACAAGCAGGCTCAGGTTATCATCAAAGAAGACGCTCCTTGGATTCCGCTTGTTCATACAACTCCGCTGCTTGCAGCCAAAGCAAACTTAAAAGGCTTTGTTCCGAGTCCGACAGGCACGGAATATTACAGCGAAGTTTACTTCGAATAGCTTCATAGCACACGATCTTGCCGCCGCTAAGTCAGCGGCGGCAAGCCCGTGTAAGGAAGGTGATCGTTCTTGAGTTCCTACTTATTAAAACGTGTCATGGTGCTGATTCCCGTCTTGATCGGCATGACGATTATCGTATTTTCTATCATCCATGCCATTCCCGGAGATCCGGCGGAGACGATTCTGGGCCAGAAGGCGACAGAGCAGTCCAAACAGGCGCTGCGGGAACAGCTCGGTCTCGACAAGCCCTGGATTTCGCAGTACTTTGATTACATGGGCGATCTGCTGAAAGGCGATTTGGGGACCTCCATCCGCACCAAGACGCCGATTGCCAAAGAAATCGTTCCTTACCTGGCGGCAACGCTGGAGCTTACGGCGGCCGCGATGCTGTTCGCCACCTTCGTCGGCATAAATGCCGGCATTTTGAGTGCCTGGAAGCAGAACTCATGGTTTGACTATACCGCGATGATTATCGCGCTGATTGGAGTGTCCATGCCGATATTCTGGCTTGGCCTCATGGAACAACTGGTTTTTGCGTTAAAGCTTCACTGGCTGCCCTCGATCGGAAGGATGAATCAGCGGGACCCGGTGGAGAGCATCACCAATTTGTATGTAATCGACAGTATTTTGGCGGGACGCTGGGATCAGCTCTGGACCGTCATCAAGCATTTGATTCTCCCGAGCATCGCGCTTGGAACGATTCCGATGGCGATTATCGCCCGGATGACACGCTCCAGTATGCTGGAGGTCATGAATTCCGACTATATCCGCACGGCCAAAGCCAAGGGACTGTCACAGTTCCTCGTCGTGTACAAGCACGCCCTGAAAAATTCGCTGATTCCCGTGCTGACCGTCGTTGGTCTGCAGACGGGAGCTCTGCTCGGCGGCGCGGTGCTGACAGAGACGATCTTCGCCTGGCCGGGCGTGGGACGGTATATATTTGAAGCGATCAGCTCGCGCGATTATCCGGTTATCCAATCCGGAATTCTCATCATCGCTTTTATTTTCGTTATCATCAATCTGCTTGTGGATCTGCTGTATGCCGCCATCGATCCGCGCATTCAATACAAGTAAGGAGGGAACCTTTTGTCACAGGCATCATTAAACGTAAATTCGGAAGCCGCTTCTGCCGAAAAGGTCTCCAGCCCTTGGCGCGACGCATGGAAGGCATTCCGCAGAAATAAAACGGCGATGCTCGGACTCGGCATTATCGTGTTCTTTATCCTGATCGCGGCGCTGGCACCGTTCATCGCCCCTTACGATTACAAGGAGCAGGTGCTGATGGACCGGCTGAAGGCGCCTTCCGCCGACCATTGGTTCGGAACGGACGACCTCGGCAGAGATATGTTCACCCGTATCCTCTACGGCGCCCGCATTTCGCTTTGGGTGGGCTTTTTCTCCGTCATCGGCTCCATTATCGTCGGCACATTGCTCGGCGTGCTTGCCGGCTTTTACGGCAGATGGATCGACATGCTCATTTCGCGCCTGTTCGATATCCTGCTCGCGTTTCCAAGCATTCTGCTGGCGATCGCCATCGTGGCCATTCTCGGGCCGTCGCTGCAGAACGCCCTTTACGCCATCGCCATCGTCAACATTCCGACTTACGGGCGGCTTGTGCGAGCGAAGGTGCTCAGCCTGAAGTCGGAGGAGTACATTACGGCAGCGAGGGCAATCGGCATGAAGAACACCCGCATTCTGCTCACCCACATCCTGCCGAACAGCCTCACGCCGATTATCGTTCAGGGGACGCTCGGCATCGCCACCGCGATTATCGAAGCGGCCGCGCTCGGCTTTCTCGGGCTCGGCGCCCAGCCTCCGGAACCCGAATGGGGCAAAATGCTGTCGGATTCCCGCCAGTTTATCCAGAAGGCGCCCTGGACGGTCGTCTTCCCGGGTCTGTCCATTATGATGACCGTGCTCGGCTTCAATCTGATGGGCGACGGTCTGCGCGATGTGCTTGATCCCCGGACGAAAAACTAACAGTTTCATAGTTTCCCACACCCTTCAGATCCTTGAGTGCGGCTTTAAGCCAAGCGCCAAGGGCTGGAGGGTATTTTTTTGCGGAAGGATAATCCCGGCTTTGAATCTTGCGAGAAGTGAGGGAGAGATGTGAGAAAGTTGTGTGAGGTTAATTGCCTTGAGTTATCTCATGTTATTTCGACAAGAATTCATAAATTATTTTTAAACTTAACAAAAACACATATATTATAACAAAATATATAGTCGGTTATCGAAATGTGTGCTAGAATAGCTCCTAAATCATATGAATACATACATTGGAGGATTGGGAGAATGTTAAAAAAGCTAGCAATGGTAGTCATGGCGGTGGCATTATTCGCTGCAACGCCCCTGGCCACAAGCGGTAAGGCAGAGGCTGCGGGCAAGACCCAAATTATCGTATCGGCAGCAGCGAGTTTGCAGGACAGCCTGGATAAAATCGCCGTTCAATACGAGAAAGCCCATCCGAATATCGATCTCGTCTTTAACTATGCTGCATCCGGCACATTGCAGAAGCAAATCGAGCAGGGCGCTCCGGCTGATATTTTCTTCTCGGCAGGCGATAAGCAAATGAAAGCTCTCGTTGATGGCGGGCTCATTTCCACCAATAAAGAACTGCTGAAAAATCAACTGGTGGTTGTAGTTCCTGCGAACTCGAAAGCGAAGCTTACCACGATCTCGCAGCTTACGGGCGCTTCGTTCAAGAAAGTGGCAGTAGGCCAGCCGGAATCAGTACCGGCCGGACAATATGCGCAGCAATCGCTGACTTTCAAAAAGATTTGGGACCCGCTGCAAAGCAAACTGGTCTTTGGCAAAGACGTGCGCACTGTGCTCTCCTATGTTGAAACAGGCAATGCGGACGCGGGCTTTGTCTACAAAACCGATGCTCTGACCTCCAGTAAAGTTAAAATAGCTCTGAAAGTAGCCTCTTTCGCCCATAAACCAATTAACTATCCGCTCGGCATCGTTAAGAGCACAGAGCATAAGACCGAAGCCGAAGCGTTCTACGCTTATCTTCAAACAAGCGCGGCAACCAGCGTATTTAAATCATTTGGATTTTTGCTCTACTAATTATTAAATGACTGCGGGTTGAGGACATGGACATCAATTGGACCGACTTTATGGCCCCGGTGTGGCTATCGATTAAAATAGCAGTAATAACCAGCTTGGTTGTATTCATCCTGGCGGCGGCGATTGCCAAAGCGATGGCGAACCGGAAGTTTCCGGGCCACAGCCTAATCGAAACCGTGCTCTTGCTGCCCTTGGTTCTTCCGCCTACGGTTGTGGGTTTTGTACTTCTGGTCGTGTTGGGAAGAAGAAGCTGGCTTGGCGAATGGTACGAAAATTTAACCGGCGGAACGATTCTGTTCACTTGGGGATCGGCGGTAATTGCGTCCGTCGTGGTCGCTTTTCCGCTCGTTTACCGCACACTGAAAGCCGGTTTCGAGGGCGTCGACCGAGATTTGGAAGATGCGGCTCGCGCGCAGGGAGCGGGAGAGTTTCAAGTGCTTCGCTATGTAACGCTTCCGCTCGCCATCCGGACGCTTGCGGCAGGCTATGTCCTTGGCTTCGCCCGCGGACTCGGCGAGTTCGGAGCGACGATCATGGTGGCCGGGAATATTCCTAACCGTACCCAGACGATTCCGACAGCCATTTATGTGGCCGTAGACGGCGGGGACATGACACTAGCGTGGCTGTGGGTTATTTCCATTATCGTCATCTCGGCAATTATGCTGATGTTTGTCAACCGATATTCCTGAAAAGGGACATCTAGCGCAGAAAAACCCTCCTTCATCCAGCAGCGTAGAGGCTTAATGGATAGGGGAGGGTTTATTTTTAAGTGTTCAGCGTTTGAAGATTGGGATAGCTATTTCGTTTCAGCGTGAGGGCTTACGTTTCGTAAATGATGTTCCCGGTTTCGGACAAGTCATATCCGTACAGCGAGCCAAGCTCATTGTGCAGCGCTTTGGAGCGGCATATTTCGAGCACCGCTGAGATCCACTCCCGGTTCTCCGGACGTTTCAGCATAACCAGATCGTACTTTTCCTGGATTAGCGGAATAAAATCCACGCCTTCGACCATACGGGCGGCTTTTTCATTTCCGACGCCGACATCGGCTTCGCCGCGGGCAATCTTGCCGGCAACCGTCAAGTGGCTGATTTCTTCGGTTGAATAACCGTCGATATTCGTACCGTTCACGCTGTTCAGGCGGAGTTGTTCATCCAGAAGCACCCGCGCGCCCGATCCTCTTTCCCGGTTAACGAGCCGCAGACCAGGCTGTCCCAAGTCTTTCCAGGCATGAAGTCCCTTGGGATTGCCCTTCTGTACATACAGGCCGGCTGCTCTTCCCAACAAGCGGACGACAAGGAAGCTGGAACCAACGAGAAGCTTGCGGATATAAGGAATATTATATTCACCCGAATCGCCGTCAAGAAGATGGGTGCTGACGATATCCGATTCTCCTCGATACATGGAAATCAGACTGTCAAGACTTCCCGCGTATGAACGCAGCGGGCGCAGTGAGGGAGAGAACTTTTCCAAATGCTGCGCAATAATATCAAGACTGATATCCTGACCGGTAATGACGATATCGCGCACGGATGAACGGAATCCGCCCGGAAGAGCCTGGTTATGGGCAGGGGGCGCGCTCTGAATCGGCGCCTGCGCCGAAGCGAGCATGGAAGCCTGGCGTCCGATTCCTCTGGACTGCTGCTTGTACATTTCGAGATCCGAGGCGTCCACACGCATTTGTTTGCCGACCCGATAAGAAGAAAGTTCGCCTTTTTTAATAAGGTCATAGACCTTAAGTTTCGATATTTTAAGCAGCTGGGCAACCTCTTCGGTTGTATAGGATGTATTGTCGGACATTAGATAAAGCCTCCTAAAAGTAGGCTGCGCCGGCAGCCGTCGCACTGTGAGTGCATTAACACAAGACTACCTTATTTTTTGCCCGGACGCAATTACTGCGGGGTGGAGAATAGAAAAGAACCGGGCGCACATCAAAGGAGATGTACATCCGGTTCTTTGGCGTCTGATTGTTGAAAGCGGACAGCCACCTTAGGCCATCAACAAAACGGAGGAAGCCTTGAAAAGGGCTGTAACGGTAGAACCTTCTTTGATTCCGAGTTCTTCAAGAGCATCCAGAGAGATAATGGAAGTAATCGTTTGTCCGCCGGCATCAATAACAACCTCTGCATTGATAGGTCCTGATTTTACCAACGTCACACGGCCTTCCAATTGGTTTCTAGCGCTAAGTTTCATTTGTGCATTCTCCTCTCATTTTGGGTAATAAAGAGATATATAGGAAGTGATTCTTGATGTCTAATTATAAATGATTATATCAAAATATAACTAAAACAAACTTGATATAACAAAATTATACTACATAACACTTGGAAAAACAAGGTATTTTGAGTATGGATGATATATTTTGAGAAACCATATCACTTTAGCGGGAAAAAGCGGAAATTTTCCTGAATAAGGGCATATAAGAACGGATAACGGCATTGGAGTTATTCTGACCTCTAACCGGCAAAAATATAAGCGGGATTAGTGAAACTTTTACCGAAAATGAACTATAATGAAGTATTAAAGACAGATCGCCATTAAAAGGGGTGGGGGATATGACACTAGTTGAACAAAGAGAACACCGCCAATATCCGGAGATCACCCGGCAGGAGACGTCGCGGGCCGTTTACGAACGCGATTATTCCCGGCTGATCCATTCGCCTACCTTCCGCAGGCTTCAAGGCAAATCCCAAGTATTCGGCGCAGGCACCGGCGATTATTACCGGACGCGTTTGACCCATTCGCTTGAAGTAGCGCAAATTGCCCGGGAAGCGGCGAAAAGCCTGCTGCGTTCTTATCCGGAAGTGGAGACGGGACAAGCCGAAAATCCGGGACTGGTCATTGATCCGGAGGTGGTCGAATGTGCGGCGATTGCCCATGACTTCGGTCATCCGCCGTTTGGACATAAAGGGGAAGAAGTGCTCGACAGCATTCTGGACCGTATGATTGAGGAGAAGACTACGCAGAAGGCGCTGGTTACAGGAGCGGCGGCGGACCCGGTCCGCAAACTCGAGATTTATAACGAAATGAGAACCAAATATGAGCATTTTGAAGGCAACGCGCACAACTTCAGGCTCATCATGTTTCTGGAAAAGCGCGAAAATATCGACGGACTTAATCTGTCGGATGCGGTGTTGCTCGGAATCAACAAGTATCCTTTTCCCGGAACGGCGCTTAAAAAGGGAATGTATCTGCATGAGTGGGAATACATCTCGCATATCCGCTCGGAATGGGGCATCCCGGTAGGCAAGAAGACGCTTGAAGCCCAGTTGATGGATTTATGCGACGATATCGCTTATTCCGCCCATGACCTTGAGGACGGCATTAAGGCCGGGAAGATCGAGGTTCATGAGTTTTTCATGCATGATCCGTATATTTTGAGGCTGATTGTCGAGAAAATCATGACGCTGGAGGACTCTTTCTGGCACGGATGGACGGAGGAATCGATACGGCCCAAGGTGGAAGAGGTGCTGAATTCGTTCCTGCGCATCTGGAAGGAGAAAATGCCGACCTGCGAAAATGATTATTCTCGGACCCGCCGCGAAGTCAAAGCCTACTGGGTCAGCACTTTTGTCGGCAGCCTCGGCGTCATTTCGGACGGTGACTGGAAGAAGGTTACCTTTATTAAGGAAGGAAAAGAGGACGAGGACCTGCTGCGTACGGTAAGCGTCCTGAAAAGCTTTGCCTGGGTGACGATGATCCGCGACCTGCGCGTACAGCGGCTGCAGAAGCGCAGCGAATGGATTGTGCGGAAGCTGTGGGGCGCTTTTGTCGACCCGGATACGTCGAAGGCAATTATCCCGACCGATTGGCTGCAGCGTTTTGAAAAGGACCAGCGCCGTCCCAGACCAATCTGGACCTGGGAGCATATGGTGATCGACTATATTGCCGGAATGACGGATGCTTTTGCCGAGAAAATTTACAACGAGCTGTTCGGGCTTAAAGTCGGCTCGATCTACGACCTGGATTAAAGAGATGCTCACAATTGATTTACTTTTGACGCCTGGCTCTGCGAAATACAGAGAGGGCGTTTTTTATGGATAATTATGAATGAACGGAAAGGCGGGACAGGTACCGGATGGATTACAAACGGACGCCTTATTTGTATATATACCGCAGTCATGAGAATGAAAGCGGACTGTGTTCACTGGAGCTGGATGTTTTATTGCAGGGAGATGTTCTGTCCCCAGGGGTAATTATTGCCCGGGAAAAGATCAACCCTGGCCGAAGTCCGTTTATTTCGGGCAGAATCGACATTTTATGTGCTTCGGATTCGATGGATACCATCGCGGCGTTTGCCGGGGGGGTTGAGTTTGGAGCAGGAGAGACCTTTAAGCTGTTCTGTCCGAAGGAAGGGGGCGGAACTTATGAAGAACGCAGAGAACTGGAGAAAACAGTCGGCCGTCATATGACCGGCACGGCCGATATGCGGTCGCCAGACCGCGTATTCGGTTTGGTCATACATGAGGGCGTCATTATGCTTGGCGAGTACCATGAGAGCGACAGGAGCTGGCAGCGGCGAAAGCTTAAACCGCATAACTATTCGACGGGGCTTGGCGTGGCGCTGTCCCGGTCGGTCGCCAACATCGCGGCTCCGCGTCCGGAAGGTCTGCGGATTCTCGATCCCTGCTGCGGGATGGGGAACGTCCTGATCGAAGGGCTGTCCATGGGTATGGACATGACCGGCTGCGATCTAAATCCGCTCGCCGTGCGGGGAGCGAGGGGGAATCTTCGCCATTTCGGCTATCCGGAGCATATCGTGACGCTCGGCGACATGAGAAATCTGTCCGGCTGCTATGACGCGGCAGTGCTGGACATGCCTTATAATCTGTGCTCGGTCCTTTCGCCGGCGGACACAAGAGAGATGCTGGAAGCGCTCCGCCGGTTGACCGGCCGCGCGGTCATTATTTCCACGCAGCCGGTAGAGGAGAGTATCGCCGCGGCCGGTTTTGAACTAAAGGGCGGCTGCACGGTGTCCAAAGGCACCTTCAAGCGTTCGCTGTGGCTGTGCCGTTAATATTGGCGGCGGTAGTCAATCACATTGCTCAACGGAGCGCCGGAAACCAAATAAGATTTCATATTTTCGGTAAAAATATCGACGAGGCGGTCGCTGTAATGATCGGTCAATCCGGCGACATGGGGAGTGATGATCACCTGCTTCATGTCCCACAGGGGATGATCTTCCGGCAGAGGTTCCGTTTCGAACACATCCAGTCCCGCGCCGCGAAGCCGTCCGTTCTCCAGCGCTTCGGTCAATGCCTCCGTATCGGTGGTGCCTCCACGGCCAATATTAATATAGTAGGAGCCCTCCTTAAAAGCGGAGAACACGGAGGCATCGAACAAATAGCGCGTCTCATCGGTGAGCGGGAGCGTGTTAATGACAAAATCGCCCTCGATCACGGCCTCTTTCAATCGGCTGGTCGTGTACATGGCGTCGAAGCCGGGCAGCGGATCGTCAATCCGGCGCACGCCTATGGTTCTCATCCCGAAAGCTTTGGCGATTCTCGCCGTTGCAGCTCCGATTTCGCCGGTGCCGGCAATGACAACTGTCTTGCCCGTCAGCTCGGTCTCGGTTTCATCCGAATTCCAGATATGGCGCTCCTGATTGCGGATGGCCGTATGCAGGTTGCGTACGAACATCAGCATAAATCCGAAGATGACCTGGGAGATGGGTTCGGCGTGTACGCCACTGGCGTTGGTCAGCACAATTCCCCGTTGTTCCAGCCGGTCAAGCGGCAGCTTCTCGACGCCCGCGGACCAAGCCTGCACCCAGCGGAGCGGCGTGCCTTCGCGAAGCAGGCAATCGGAGATTCCTTTTGCCCAGCCGATAACGATCTCCGCCTCGGCAAGAGCGTCAAGGTCCGGCTGCTTGGCGTCGCTGTGCACATAGGTATAGCCGGGAGCGGCCTTGCGGATCGCTTCCTCCTGTTCTTTCGTCAAAGACTGCAGACATACAATCGATTTTGCCAAAATGGTTCCCTCCCGACAAAGAATTTCTATATTTAAGAAACAAAATATTCTTTAAGAATATCAAAACCGCGAAGAAAGGTGAAATGACCATGAATGATGGAATGACGGACGGAATGACGGACGGCAAAAAAGACTTGGCTCCCGAGAGGCTGTTCACAGCGGTGAGATTATCCCCCGAACTTCGCGGAGCCGTGGGCGGCATGTGCCGCAGGCTGTCCAGGGAGCTTTCCTTTTCCAAGTGGGTCCATGAAGAGGACTACCATATTACGCTCCAGTTTCTGGGGGATACCGACTCGCGGGCCATTCCGGCGCTTGTATCGGCATTGAGGAAGGCCGCCGCGGACTTCGGGCCGTTCACTTTGTCGCTGCGTGAAGCGGGCGTCTTCGGGGCACCGGCTGCACCGCGCGTCCTGTGGGCGGGATTAGGCGGCGAGACGGACCGGCTGCGGGAACTGCAAGGCCGGATTGTGGCGGCCACGCTGCCGCTGGGATTTCGCGCGGAGGAGCGCGCTTACAAGCCTCATGTGACGCTCGCTCGCAAATACAGGGGAGAAGGGGCTTTCGCCCCCGGACAGCTTGATGAGCTCACACGGGAAGAGGCGGCATTGCATGCGTCCTGGAGAGTTAATCAATTGGTTCTTTTTGCAACTCGGATGCATAATAAACCGATGTATGATATTGTTGAAAAGATAACCATTTAAAAAAATAGGGGAAAAACATGTTCAAACCTCTCATTTTCGGTTACATATAGTTGGAATGTGCCTTAAAACTAGGAGGAATGACATGCACATATTCAAACAAAACCGCTGGGTGATGCCGCTGTTCGGCGTCATACTGGTGTGTTTCTCTGCGATAATTTTACTTTTGCCCAGTCAGGGCCGGAGCGGAGAGCGGGACAAGGTCCATATGGGCCGTTTGCAGTCGCCGCGGCTTTCGTCTGCGCCGGAGACCGGCGATATGGCCGTGAAAACGGCTAATAGGACCAAGCCGGCGGCGGAATCGGGCCTTGCACCCGAAGCCGCCATAGTCCGGCAGGTCCAGCTCAAGCTGTCCACCGTATACCGGGCACCCCGGTCCGCCTGGAAACCGGCGCTCGCCGCTGAATGGCTGAGCGCGAAAGAATGGAACCGAAAGGGTCGAGCCGCCTCGGCCGTAACGGTAAAGGGCGGAACCTTCGCAGCCGCCGCAATGAGAATCCCGCAGAGCGTCCACGAAGCGAGGCGGAAAGCGGCATCCGGGGCAGCGGCGGGTCAGCCTGCGGTCAAGAAGGCTGTCGTATCTCAGCAACATCCCCCCGCAATACTTTACTTCTCACGGAGCAGGCTGTTAAGCCGGGAAGAGCGAGACCAGGCGACCCGGAGCTACGCGGTATCCGAAGAAGATGTGCTTCTGCTGCAGAGAATCGTAATGGCAGAGGCGGAAGGCGAACCGTACGAGGGCAAGGTGGCAGTCGCCAACGTTGTTCTGAACCGGCTGCGGTCAGCCAATTTTCCCAATACAATTAAAAAAGTGATTTACCAAAGATTTCAGTTCAGCCCGGTAGCCAATGGGCGGCTGAACCGGGTCAAGCCGAATCGGGAGTCTGTCAGGGCGGTTGCCGCCGCGCTTACCGGAGTCAAGGCCGTCACCGACGATACCTATTATTTTCTTTCGCTTACGCTGGCCCAGGATCTTACCGTGCACCACTCCCGCACATTTTCCAGGAAAATCGGAAATCATAGCTTCTATAGATAGTTCATCTTTCTGTTATAGGGTAATCTAACTATATGAACAGAGGAGGGGAAATATTATGAAAGTTACCTACTACGGCCATTCCGCGCTGCTGGTTGAAGCTGCCGACGCCAAGATTATTATTGATCCGTTCTTGTCGGGAAATCCCCATTCGGGTATCGCGCCCGGGGATATTCGGGTGGACGCCGTGCTGCTGACTCACGGTCACTCCGATCATCTGGGGGATGCGGTGGAGATTGCCAAGAACAACGACTGCCCGATATTCGCGGTGTATGAGCTTGCCGAATACTGCCGGATTAAAGGCGCTAAAGTCAAGCACCTGAATATAGGCGGCGCGCATACGTATTCGGGATTCACCGTAAAATATACCCCTGCTTTCCACTCCTCCTCCATACAGGAGGGTGACTACTGGATTTATCTTGGCCAGCCTGCGGGAATTCTGCTGAACCTTGAAGGCAAGACGCTGTTCCATGCCGGGGATACCGCGCTGTTCGGAGATATGAGGCTGATCGGAGAGCGCAATGCCATCGACATCGCTGCGCTTCCGATTGGGGATATGCTGACGATGGGACCGGACGATGCGCTGCTTGCTGCGCGCTGGCTGCGGGCCGCCAAGGTCATTCCGGTGCATTACAACACGTTTCCGGCTATCGAGCAGGACGGAACGCAGTTCTGCGACCGGCTGAAGCAGGAAGGCATTGACGGCTATCCGCTCAAAGCCGGGGAAAGCCTGGAGGTTTAGGAAGAAGACGCGGGTGGCACGCAGATTTTCTTTTATCGGGCGCTGCCCTGCCGGGGCTGCACCATAATACCCGAGAGAGCATGCCCAGCCCTTTCCGACGACAAAAAGGATGACCGGCTTAATGGGCCGATCATCCTTTTTTTAAATGCCTCCTTTACGGAGGATGGCGAAGCCGTTTATTCTTATTCGTCCAAGGTTAAGGCGTCAAATATACCGCTTCTTCGGTGCGCGGCTGAGCATGGGCGCTCCGGCTCCCGGACAGATCCTCCGGATTGCCGAGCATTTCCAGTACCGTTACCGCGCAGTGCCGCGGCTGGTAGCGGTCGGGCGAGAGCCGGCGGAGACGCTGTTCCTCAAGCTCCGCGTACTCGCGCCGCAGGAGCCGGAACCACTTATCGACGACCCTCTCGGAGTCCAGCACCTCGGCAAGCCCGAGTTCGACGAAGTATTGGGAGTTTTTCTCTTCCTGCCCGGGAATGGCTTGGTAGAACAGCATCGGAATGCCTTTGGCCAACGCCTCGGTGCAGGTCATGCCGCCCGGCTTCGTAATCAGCAGATCGGCGGCGTCCATCAGCTTGTTGACGTCGCTGCTGTATCCGAGAATGGTAACGTTCGGATGCCGGAGCCGGGGATCGCTGCGCATTTTTTCCACCATTTTATCATTGCTGCCCATGCAGAAGACGAGCTGAATCTGATCCATCTTGGCCGTCAGCGCGTTCATGAACCCTTCGCCGAACATTAGGCCCCAGCCGCCGCCCATAACAAGCACCGTAGGCATATCTGCAAGTCCAAGCTCCTGACGGAGCGTCTCTTTGCTCGATCGTTCCCAGAACTTGGGGTGGACGGGGATGCCTGTTACCGTTACCTGTTCGGCGGGAATACCGCGTCCCGTCAAAATCGACTTGACCCGGGAGGTGGAGACGAGATAGCGGTTCACCTCTGCGTTAACCCAGCTGCCGTGCGCGTCGTAGTCGGTAATCAGCGTGTATAGCGGCACGTTCAGCCCCAGACGCTTCAGCCTGGAAACGACGGCGGCGGGAAGAGGGTGAGTACATATAATAAGATCGGGCTTAAGCTGCTCGATGACTTGCCGGGCATGAGTATAAAAAACCCGGTGCAGCGCCAATTTGGTGAAACGGTTCAGCGATCTGTGATATTGCGTCTTGTACAGCATGCCGACCAGCTTCGGCTGGCTGCTGACAGTCTTGCGGTAGGCGGAAAGAATCCACGGAGCCACCGTCGGGTTCAAAAATTTGCCCAGCTCGATGACCCGGCACTGGACTGCCGGATTGAGGCGCTTGATTCCTTCAGCCAGAGCATAGGCTGCCCCTGTATGGCCAGTGCCAAAGCCTTCCGAAAACAGCAGTACTCTTTTCTTTCGCATAATGTCACCCGCTACTTTCCATATCAATAGAATTGCAAAGTCTGTTACATTCACTATACGCCATATTCGCTCAGAAATTCTGTTCTCTTTTCACATTATACAAATAAGACGTAAATAGAAAGTTAAAACACTGCAAGAAATTAAAAATAAAACATTTGGGAATGTATTGCAATCCGGCGGTCAAAGTGGTAAATTAATCAGTGACTAAATGACCATATTCGTAAAACGGTCAGAATGCTTGAACAGCATTTCACAGAGCGGCGGAAAGGACGTGCAAAGAGTGGCAGTGGTGGACCGAAGGCAGCAGGTGATCAAGGCGGCGGCGAAATCTTTTTCACTATTCGGGTACAAGGCGACAACGATGGATCAGGTGGCGAAAATCGCGAACGTCGGCAAAGGCACCATCTATACTTTTTTTTCGAACAAGGAGCAGTTGTTTGACGAGATTCTTCACACGGTTATCCTCGAAATGAAAAATATCGCCGAACGGGAGATCAGGCGCGACAAGCCTTTCTTCGATAACCTGCAGCGGGTGCTGGACGCCCTGCTTGAATTCCGGAGCGAGCATGAGCTGTTTATCAAGCTTTCCCAGGAAAAGCGCGAATTCGGCACGCCGCAGGCGCAGGAAGGCCTCGACAAGCTTGAGAGTGTCATCCTCGGGTATATAGAACGGGAGGTGGAACACGCCATCGGGAAGGGAGAAGTCAAGCCGTGCGATCCCAAGGTCGTATCGGTGGTTATGCTGAAGCTGTATATCGTGCTGACCTCCGAGTTAAACAAACTGCGCGAGCCTCTGGACAAGGAGCAGATCAAATCGTATTTCCGGCTGTTTCTGGCCGAAGGGCTGGAACAGAAGCAATCGTAAGAGGGGGCGGAAGGCTGCCGGGGTGTAAGGCGCTTTTCGCTGCCGTGCCGATTGGGCGGGACTATCATTGGAAAAGCCGTGTGGGCTTTTTTTATTCCTTTTATTGACCAATCGGGGAAAATAGTCAGCGGTTATTACAGCAATACAGCAAAAACATAAAAAAATTCATAAGGAGAGGACCGGAATGAAATCATTATCTGTCTTTACCAAAGACTTGGGTACGGCATTCAAGAAGCCGATGACGCTGATTACCCTTCTGGTCGTGCTGTTCATTCCGATACTGTACAGCGGAGTGTATCTCAAGGCATTCTGGGACCCTTACGGCAATCTGGATAAGATGCCCATTGCGATCGTCAATGAAGACAAGGGCGCTGACTACGAAGGAACCAGGCTGAATGCCGGGCATGATCTGGTGGAGGAGCTTAAGAAAAGCAAAGATTTCGACTGGAGTTTTGTCAGCCGCGAGCAGGCGGCGGAGGGACTTACGAAAGACGAGTATTATGTGGCGATCATTGTGCCGGAAAATTTCTCCGCCAATGCGACGACGCTGCTGGATGATCATCCGACGCCTGCACAGCTCATTTACGAGCCGAAGCAGGGCGAGAACTTCACGGCAAGCACCATCGCGGGTTCGGCGGCCAAGGAGCTAAAAGCCAAAGTATCCGCGAAGATAACGGAGGCGTATGCGGATTCCGTCTTCGACAAAATCACCGATATCTCAAGCGGGCTTGGCGAAGCCAGCGACGGGGCGTCCAAAATCGCCGACGGCGCCGGCAAGCTGGACGACGGCGCGTCCAAGCTGAAGAGTAATCTGCTTGTCCTGAACGATGGCGCGGGCAAGCTGCTCAGCGGCGTCCAGCCGCTGAAGCAGGGCGCCGCGGCGATCAAGACCGGGGCCGCCCAGCTTCAAACGGGCGGCAGTTCCCTGGCCGGCGGGCTGAACCGGCTGTCCGCCGCCCATAAGCAGCTTGCGGACGGCGCAGCGAAGTCGGCGGCTGGCGCCAAGCAGTTGAGCGGCGGGCTGCAGCAGTCGGCCCAAGGAGCGGCGAAGCTTCAGACCGGAGCGGATTCCGTCGCGGGCGGCAGCGCGAAGCTCCAAAGCGGAGCGGATTCCGTCGCGGGCGGCAGCGGGAAGCTGCAAGCCGGCCTGGCTTCTTCAGTCGACGGCAGCGCGAAGCTGGCAGACGGACTCAAGGCCTCGGCCGACGGCAGCGCGAAGGTAAGCGCCGGGGCCAAGAGCGTCTCGGATGGGCTTCAGCAGCTGGCAGCGGCCAATCCGCAGCTCGCGGCGAGCGCCGATGTGCAGAAGCTGATCGCCGCAAGCAAGGCGGTTGCCGAAGGCAGCGCGCAGCTTCAGCAGAGCCAGGCGCAGCTCGCGCAGGGCGCAAGCGATTTGCACAGCGGCCAGGAGCAGCTGGCGCAGGGCGCCGCGCAGGTGCATGACGGAGCGCAGCGGCTCGCGGCCGGTTCGGGCGAGCTGAACAGCGGAGCACAGCAGCTGAGCGCCGGCGCCTCGCAGCTGGCCGAGGGGCAGCAGCAGCTCGCTCAAGGCGCGTCGGCGCTTGCAGCCGGCGGCGGCAAGCTGTCGGCCGGCATGCAGCAGTTCGGGACCAAGCTCGGCGAAGCGGCCCAGGGCGGCAGCAAGCTGGCGGAAGGCAGCGCCAAGCTAGAATCGGGCGCGTCGGCGCTTGCGGCCGGAGTCGCCAAGCTTGGCGGCGGCATCGGCTCGGTGGCGGAAGGCTCGCAGAAATTGGCCGACGGCGCGGGAGATTTGAAGGACGGTACGACCGACCTGAAGTCCGGATCTGCGGAGCTTGCGGGCAAGCTGGACGATGCGGCGGGTAAGACGGGCGCCGTCAAGAAGACAGACGAGACCGTCGGCATGTTCGCCGAGCCGGTCGAGCTGAATCAGGAAACGCTGAGCGAAGTGCCGAACTACGGTACCGGGCTCGCTCCTTATTTCCTGTCCCTGGGCCTGTTCGTCGGAGCGCTGATCTGCACGATCGTCATCTCGCTCCGTACCACTACGGTTGAGGAGGCAAGCCGGTTTAACCGGTTTGCCAGCCGCACGCTTATTTTCTCCACTATGAGCCTTCTGCAGTCCCTGGTGGCGGCGTCGATCCTGCTCTACGGGCTTGGACTCGAGGTTCAGAGCGTGCCGAGGTTCTATGCGTTTACGTTTATCGTCAGCATCTCGTTCATGTGGCTCATCCAGGCTCTGGTGACCTGGCTGGATCAGCCCGGTAGATTCGTCGCGATTGTGCTGCTGATCTTCCAGCTCACGACAAGCGCGGGCACCTTCCCGCTTGAGGTCATTCCGAAATGGATGCAGTCGATCCATCCGCTGCTTCCGATGAGTTACAGCGTGCAGGGCTTCAGATCGGTCATCTCTACAGGCGATTACGGCAGAATGTGGAGCGATGCGGGTACGCTGGCTATTTATGGCGTCGGCTTCCTTCTTCTGACACTTTTGTACTTTATGACCCGTGGACGCGATTCACAAGTTGAATTAAATAGTGAACAAGTTTTGTCTGTATAACGCCATAATGGAACCGCTGCAAGCGGTTTTCACCGGAGCGCCCTTTTAGGGCGCTTTTTGGTTTATACAGGTAAAAAAAACGCTTTCCCATTAATATTACAAAAGGATTACATGTGTATAGCGCTTTCAATTTATAAGACCTTATTCAATTATTATGTATAAATATTCATCAGGGAGATGATTCAGGCTTTATTTCGCTAAAGCTGTGACGCAAAAGCTAATCTTAATCAGTATAATAAAAAAGTTTAAATTGCGCTCATGTGAGGTCGATGATAAAATAATATAACCACTCTGCGTTGAATAATTATTAATAATGCCCCACTTTATTATAGAAAGGTTGCGTAAGATGAGACACACAGAACTGCCCCCTAAACAGGGCCTTTACGATCCCCAGTTCGAGAAAGATGCCTGCGGCATGGGCTTTGTCGCCCATATCAAAGGAAAGCCTTCTCATGAGATTGTCAGCAACGCCTTAACCATGCTCGCCAATATGGAGCATCGCGGAGGCCAGGGAAGCGAGCCGAATTCCGGCGACGGCGCGGGTATTATGCTGCAAATTCCGCACCTATTCTTCTCCGAAGAAGCGAAAGCGCTCGGCTTTGAACTGCCGGAGGCGGGCCGTTACGGTGTCGGCATGCTTTTTGTGTCTCATAACGAAGGCATCCGCGCAGCTCACGAGCGCATTCTGAGCGACATTATCGCCGAAGAAGGGCAGACGCTGCTGGGCTTCCGCGACGTTCCTACCTGCGACGACATGCTGGGCAAGACGGCAAAGGCCGCCAAACCTTATGTACGCCAGGTATTTATCGGACGCTCCGGCGATGTTCAGGGCGATCTTGCCTTCGAACGCAAACTGTACGTGATCCGCAAACGGGCGGAGCTGGCTGTCCGCTACGGCGGATTGGAAGAGGGAGACTCCTTCTACCTGCCGAGCTTGTCCTGCCGCAAAATCGTTTACAAAGGAATGCTGACCACCGAGCAGGTTGGTCAGTTCTATCTCGATCTTCAGAATGAAAAGCTGGAATCGGCGATCGCACTCGTCCACTCCCGGTTCAGCACCAACACGTTTCCGAGCTGGGAGCGCGCGCATCCGTACCGCTTCATGATTCACAACGGCGAAATCAACACGCTGCGCGGCAACGTGAACTGGATGCACGCCCGCCAGTCGCTGTTCAAGAGCGAAGTGTTCGGCAGCGATCTGGACAAAATCAAGCCGATCATCAACCCGGACGGGTCCGACACGGGGATGTTCGACAACACGTTTGAGTTCTTGTACCTGAGCGGCCGTTCCCTGCCTCATGTGGCGATGATGATGGTTCCTGAGCCGTGGAGCAACCACGACAGCATGGACGAGAAGAAGAAGGCGTTCTATGAATACCACAGCACCCTGATGGAGCCATGGGACGGGCCTGCCGCCATGGGCTTCACCGACGGCGTGCAAATCGGCGCGATCCTTGACCGCAACGGTCTGCGGCCTTCGCGCTATTATGTAACGAAGGACGATTTGATTATTTTGTCCTCCGAAGCGGGCGTACTGGATATCCCGCCGGAAAATGTGCTGTACAAGGACCGGCTGAGACCGGGCCGCATGCTGCTGGTCGACACGCAGGAAGGCCGCATTATTTCCGACGAGGAAGTGAAAGCGTCCATCGCTTCCGAGCATCCGTACCGCGACTGGCTCGACGAGCATCTGATCGGCCTCAGCGAGCTTCCGGATGCTCCGGAGCTGCCGAATCCGAAGCATGACAACGTTCAGCAGCTGCAGCAGTCTTTCGGTTATACGTTCGAGGACCTGCGCAAGGTGCTGGAGCCGATGGCTTCCAGCGGCGCCGAAGCGATCGGCTCGATGGGCTATGACGCTCCGCTGGCGGTGCTGTCCGACCGTCCGCAGCGGCTCTATAACTACTTTAAACAAATGTTCGCCCAGGTAACCAACCCGCCGATCGACGCTATCCGCGAAGAGCTGGTTACTTCGACGACAACGACAATCGGACCGGAGCGCAACCTGCTTAAACCAGAACCGGAAAGCTGTCGACAGATCGCGCTTGAGACACCGATTCTGTCCAATGAGGATTTCGCGAAGATCCGACATGTGCGCCGCGCCGGCTTCAAGGCGATGACTATTCCGATTCTGTTCCCGGCGGAGCTGGGGGCCGAAGGGCTGCGTACCGCGCTTGACCGTCTGAGCGAAGCCGCTGACCGGGTTATCGATAAGGGCCACAATATTCTTATTCTGTCCGACCGCGGAGTAGACCGAGAGAATGCGGCCATTCCGGCTCTACTTGCCGTATCGAGCCTGCATCACCATCTGATCCGTCAAGGTACGCGGACCAAAGTTACGATTTTGCTGGAATCCGGCGAACCGCGCGAAGTGCATCATTATGCGCTTCTGCTCGGCTACGGCGTGAGCGCGGTAAATCCGTACCTGGCGTTCGAGAGCTTGGACGACATGATTGCCCAGGGCTTGCTGAGAGGCGTTTCGCATGAGAAGGCCGTAAAGAACTACATTAAAGCCGCGACCAAGAGCGTCGTCAAAATCCTGTCCAAGATGGGCATTTCCACGATCCAGTCATACCGTGGCGCCCAAATCTTTGAGGCGGTCGGCCTGAATTCTGAGTTCGTTGACCGCTACTTCACCTGGACTCCGTCCCGCATTGGCGGCATCGGTCTGGAAGAAGTGGCTGCGGAGACTCTGGTACATCACAACCGTGCCTTCTCCGATAAGGACGGCAAGGACAAAGTGCTGGATTCCGGCGGTGAATACCAATGGCGCAGCGACGGGGAGGATCATCTGTTTAACCCGCAGACAATCCACATGCTTCAGCATTCCGTACGCAGCGGCGATTACGATATGTACAAGAAATACTCCGCCCTTGTTCAGGGCGAGAGCAAGAAGCATCAGACGCTTCGTTCCCTGCTTGAATTCAAGCAGGTAGGTGAGCCGATTCCGCTGGAAGAAGTGGAACCGGTGGAATCGATCATGAAACGCTTCAAGACCGGAGCCATGTCTTTCGGCTCGATCAGCAAGGAAGCGCATGAGACGCTGGCGATTGCGATGAACCGCATCGGCGGCAAGAGCAATACCGGTGAAGGCGGGGAAGATCCGGCGCGCTTCACTCCGGATGCCAACGGGGATTCCCGCCGCAGTGCGATCAAGCAGGTCGCATCCGGCCGATTCGGCGTAACGTCGAATTACCTGGTGAACGCCGATGAGATTCAAATCAAGATGGCACAGGGCGCGAAGCCGGGCGAAGGTGGACAGCTTCCGGGACGCAAGGTATATCCTTGGGTTGCCGAGGTTCGCGGTTCAACGGCGGGCGTGGGTCTGATCTCGCCTCCTCCTCACCATGACATTTATTCCATCGAGGATTTGGCGGAGCTGATTTACGACCTGAAGAACGCCAACCCGCGCGCGAATATCAACGTGAAGCTGGTATCCGAGGTTGGTGTCGGAACGATTGCCGCAGGTGTGGCAAAAGGCCGTGCCGACGTTATCCTGATCAGCGGATACGATGGAGGAACAGGCGCGTCGCCAATGAACTCCATCCGCCATGCCGGCCTTCCGTGGGAACTGGGTCTTGCCGAAACGCATCAGACGCTGATGCTGAACAATCTGCGCGACCGGGTCGTCCTGGAATCCGACGGCAAAATGCTGAGCGGCCGCGATCTGGCCGTAGCCGCGCTGCTGGGCGCCGAAGAGTTCGGATTCGCCACAGCGCCGCTGGTGGCTGTAGGTTGCATCATGATGCGGGTCTGTCAGATGGACACCTGTCCGGTCGGCGTCGCAACACAGAATCCGGATCTGCGCAAGAACTTTGCTGGCGATCCGCAGCATGTCGTTAACTTTATGACTTTCGTCGCGCAGGATCTGCGCGAAATTATGGCCAGCCTCGGCTTCCGCACCATTCAAGAAATGGTCGGACGCACCGACTGTCTGGATGCTGTTCAAGCTTCGTATCATTGGAAGAAGAAGGGCGTCGACCTCAGCGGATTGCTGCATACGCCTGAACTGCCTGAAGGCAGCACGCGTTTCAACAGCAAGAAACAGAATCACGGGCTGGAAGAGACGCTGGACGTATCCACGCTGCTTTCTCTTGCGGCTCCGGCGATCGAGAACGGAACGGTTGTGGAGGCATCCCTGCCGATTACGAACGTCAACCGCGCCGTCGGCACGATTCTCGGCAGCGAATTGACGCGCAAGTACGGCGCGGTCGGCTTGCCGGAAGATACGATTCGCCTGCATTTCACCGGCTCTGCAGGACAAAGCCTTGGAGCTTTCATGCCGAAGGGCATTACCATTACGGTCGAGGGCGACACGAACGACTACATCGGCAAAGGCCTTTCCGGCGGCAAGCTGATCGTTAAGCCGTCTCCGAAGGCGACATTTGCCGCCGAGGAGAACATCATTGTCGGCAACACCGGATTCTACGGAGCGACAAGCGGTGAAGCCTATATCAGCGGTATTGCCGGCGAACGCTTCGCGGTCCGGAACTCCGGCGCCAAGGTTGTCGTTGAAGGCGTGGGCGACCACGGCTGCGAATACATGACCGGCGGACGCGTTGTCGTCCTGGGCGGAACCGGACGCAACTTCGCGGCGGGAATGTCGGGCGGCATCGCCTATGTATTCGATCCGGACAATACGTTTGTAAACCGCTGCAACCTGGAAATGGTTCTGCTGGAGCGCGTTGAGGAGAGCGAAGAGATCGAAGATCTGCACGGCATGATCGTCCGTCATACAGAGCTGACGAGCAGTGCTCTTGGACAGCGTGTGCTGGATAGCTGGCAGGATAATCTGCCGAAATTTGTCCGTGTCATTCCGAAGGATTACAAACGGATGATGGACCAAATCCGCAAGGTGGAAGAAACCGGCCTGACCGGCGAAGCCGCATTGATGGCCGCTTTTGAAGCGAACATGCGCGAGTTGGCACGGGTTGGCGGCTAAGCGGCAAGCTAACACTTTCTTATATTTTTAAATAACGCAATGCAAGCGGCAGTTTGGAGCAAGGCTCCGAGCTGCCGCTTTTTTTGAAATATCAGGTTAAGGATAAGCTTCGCGCTTATCCTTAACCTGATATTTTTACGAGAAACGGATGCCTTCCTCTTCCAGAGGACGGCGAAGCCGTTTCTTCTTGCTAATCAGAGAAAGATACAGAAAAATTTGCAGTATGTTTACTGTCGGAGTCGTCTAACCTAGTATAGGGAATTTTTGCAAAATTCATAACGGAAGGATGGTGCAATAATGACGGCAAATATAGCGGTTCAGGAACCGGTCGCCCGGCTCCTTGGCGTGACCAAACAAATCGGCAAGAAAACGCTGGTCAGCGACTTGACGCTCGATATCCCAGCGGGACAAATCTTCGGCTTTCTGGGCCCGAATGGCGCGGGCAAGACAACAACCATAAGGATGATGGTTGGGCTGATCTCGATTAGCCGGGGCGACATTATGATTGGCGGAAGAAGCATCAGGACGAATTTTGAAGAGGCGGTGGCGCAGGTCGGAGCGATTGTGGAAAATCCGGAAATGTACAAGTTTTTGACCGGATACCAGAATTTGCGGCAGTATGCGCGTATGGTCAGTGGAGTAACGAAGCAGCGCATTGATGAAGTCATCCAGCTCGTCGGACTGAACAATCGTATTCATGACAAAGTGAAGAGCTATTCGCTCGGCATGCGCCAGCGTCTCGGGGTAGCCCAGGCTTTACTTCACCGTCCCAAGCTGCTCATTCTGGACGAGCCGACCAACGGTCTTGATCCCCAGGGCATCCGTGAACTGCGCGATTATTTGCGGCGGCTCTGCCGGGAAGAAGGAACAAGCGTGTTTGTCTCCAGCCACTTGCTGTCCGAAATGGAACTGATGTGCGACAGCGTGGCGGTCATTCAGAACGGCAAACTGGTCGACGTGCGTCAGCTTAAGAGTGTGGGGGATGCTAATGCAGGGCCGCAGAGCAGGGAGATCTTGTTCGAAGTGAATGATCCGGGAGCCGCACAGGCACTTATCGGCGGAACTGTGGAGGCGGAAGGCCTTGTCGTGAGAGCTCTCCGGAGCGATATTCCCGGGCTGAACGAACGGCTGGTAGGCGGCGGAATTCAAGTATACGGCATAAAAGAAGTTGTCGTTTCGCTTGAGGACCAATTCCTGAAGATGACAGGAGGTGAAGGCATTGAGTAGTTTCTCGGCGCTTGTACATAACGAGAATATTAAAATATACAGCCGCATCCGTACCTGGATCATGCTGTTTCTGCTCGTTGTTTTGAGTATCCTGGTGCCGGTGCTTACGTACGTAACCAGCGAACCGCAGTACCGGCCGACCATGTGGAACAGTTTTCAAATGACGATAAGCGTAATGTTCTTCTTGAATACGATTTTTACAGTTGTCATCGCTTCGGATGCCGTGGCGGGCGAATTCTCTTGGGGAACGATCAAGCTGCTGCTGATCCGGCCCTGGAGCCGCTCGAAAATCCTGCTTTCAAAATATGTTGCGATGGTGCTGTTCAGCATCCTCACGACGGTTCTGCTGGCAGTTTGTGCGTTCGGAGCGTCGCGCATCCTGTTTTCCGCGGAAGGAACGTCCATGCCGCTTGGGGGCTGGAGTCCCGAAACCTACAGCCTGATGGATATCGGCTGCCGATATATCGAACTGTTCCTGACTGCGGCGATTGCCTTTATGGTCTCCAGTGTGTTCCGCGCAAGCGGACTGGCGATCGGCCTGTCGCTGTTTATTATGTTCGCCAAGGATGTATTTACCGCTATTTTCAATCCCGAACGGTATGAATGGGCGCAGTATTTGCTCTTTACCCATATGGACTTAAGCGCCTATCTGGTGGCGGACAAAGGACCCGGAGGCGTGACGCTGGGCTTCTCCATTGCGGTGCTTGTCGTCTATTATGCCGTTTTCCTGCTGTTGTCCTGGGTTGTGTTCAGCCGCAGAGACGTTGCCGGTTGATTGAAAAAAATAAACAAGAAGCCGGGCCTAGCCCTATCCTGGAGGTCTCCTCCTAAGAGGCGTGTCCGTCTTGCTGAAAATCGTCTTCCGCATTTGCGGCGCATTCTGCGGTCCATACTGAACCGTTCGCTCCTTCCGGAGTGGACGGTTCTTCCATTTCCACCAACCCGTTCAAGATTCCTCCCTCCATAATGGAGAGCCTGCCTGCCGCCGCGCTGCCGTGCAGACATCCTGTCGAGGTCAGAATCAGGCTGTGCTTCGCGGTTACATCCCCGAATACTTTACCGGCGATTATAACATCGGCGGCGATAATGCTGGCATGGACGCGTCCTTGCTCGCCAATCGTTAACGTGCCGCTGCAGCGGATTTCTCCCGTAAAACCGCCGTCAATGCGCAAGTTGGTGTCACATTGGACTTTTCCTTCCGGCGTTCCTCCATGGCCGAACAGAGAATCTGTTGAAGGGCTGGGCTTTCCTTTTCCTTTTTTATTCCACATGCTTCATTCCTCCATTTCTTCATCGCGGGTTCATTTCAATTCGGTTGGACATAGGACAAGGGGTTGACGGTCTCGTTCTGTTTGCTGACCTGGAAATGCAGATGAGGGCCGGTGCTTCTTCCGGTGTTGCCGACCTGTCCGATTCGCTGGCCTTTGACGACCTTGTCTCCGGCGGACACCGCCGCACTGCTGAGATGCATGTAGGAGGTCTGCAGCCCGTTTCCGTGGTCAATCACGATGTAATTGCCGCGCGCAGCTGACCATTCTGCGGCAAGGACTGTACCCCTCTGAGCTGCAAATATAAAATCGCCTGTCTGAGCCGCGATGTCGATTCCGGCGTGAAAAGAAGAACTTCCTTTGAAAGGATCGGTACGGTAGCCGAAGCTGGAGGAGACGGTCCGGGAAGAAGTGGGCCACAGGAAAGACTGCGTCTGGCGGGCGTTATGCCGAAGCTTCTGCTGCTCCAGATCCGCCTCCGCTTTGTGGGCATCCAGTACCGTACGGGAAAGGCTCCGGACCATCTCTTCGAGCATGCCGCTTAGTTCCGCAAGCTCGTCCTTTGTCTCCAGGATGGTACGGAGTTCCCCGTTCCCGTAGGTGGCGACATATTCGCCGCCTACCCGTAAGGCGGGGGTGTCCTCGATGGCGGCGGTAAAAGCTCCGATACGGATGGTGATCGCTGAAGGAGAAGCGGAATGGGCAGGTGTCGCGAATATGGCCTTTGACTCGGAGCCTGCGCCGGACGAGGAACGCTTCCCTTGAATTGAAATGTCCGCTGTCGATTCCTTGCCGTTAGCATCCTCCTCTTGTTGATTAATCAGGTTTTGCAGTTCTTTTTCCAGCGCATCTACGCTTTTTAACCGTTCCTTGATCGTTTTGGCTTCTTTCGAGAGCCCGGCGGCTTCACTTTGAACCTGTTGCAGCGTTTTTTCCTTATCCGCGATCTTTGCCTCCAGACGAACATTCTGCGAGGACAGGGCGGCGGCTTCCGCTTCAAGTTCCTGTATGGAGCGGGAAGCATGATAATGCATGGAGCTGATCAGACTGGACAAGGACAGAACGGCGGCGGCCGGGAGGGCCAAAGCCATCGGTCTGGAAAGCTGAAGCTGTCTGACCGGACGCTCGGCATCCCGGACGACGAGAAGGGTAATCTTATCCGATTGACTTTTCATAACATCTCCTTCCTGCGCCCGGACCGTAAGGCTCGCGGCCGGAAGCTTTGTTGTTCACGTTGTCCATATTACTTTATGTATTCCGGCCCGCACGGGATCATGACATGTGATTGATTGAATAAAGCGGGGGAGTTTCGGCAAAACCTGTACTTATGCAGCTTACACGGTCTGTTGCGGACGATAGCAAAGGGGACTCGGACGGCATGAAAATATTCATTGCGGTGCTGTGCTTGATTATTATACAAATCATTGTGATTCTGTTTCTTGAATATCGCCGTCCTCAGAGAGCGATCGCCTGGCTGTTTCTGCTCTTTTGCTGTCCGCCGCTCGGTCTGCTGGTCTATTACTTTTTGGGCCGGGATTACAGGCAGGGCCGCAAGCTTAAAGCCTGCGCCGCAGGAACGCGCCGCGGACTCCACGGGCACGCCGAAGAACGGAGCCATTCCGTAATCCGCGCAGAGGATACCGGTAACCCGGAATTGGCCGGCCGAACCGAACTGCTCCGCCTGCTGTCCGGGCTGTCGGAAAGCCCGGTTACCGGCAGAAACGCCACCCGGATTCTGGTTAACGCGGGCGAAACCTACACTTCCATGCTTGAAGCGATGGAAGCGGCTTCCGAGCATATCCATCTGGAGGTATATATTTTTCGCGATGACGGTATCGGGGAGAGATTCCAGGATGTCATGATCCGAAAAGCCCGGCAGGGTGTAAAAGTCCGTTTGCTGTGCGACGGGCTCGGCAGCCACAAGCTGAGCAGGCGCTTTCTTCGCGCATTATCCGGCGCCGGGGTAGAGACGCATTTGTTTCTGCCGCCGCTCACGTCGCTGCTCGGCGGGCGCTTCAACTACCGCAACCATCGTAAAATCCTTGTGGTGGACGGTCTTGTCGGCTTCACCGGCGGGATCAACATCGGCGACGAATACTTGGGCAAAGACCCGAAAATGGGATTTTGGCGCGATACCCATCTGAAGCTGGAGGGAGACGCCGTCTACTTTATCCAACGCATTTTCCTGAAAGATTGGCGGCTGGCTTCCGGTGAGCGTTTAAGCCATCCGCGCCTGTTCCCCGTCCATGCCTGTGAAGGCAAAGAGGGAGTTCAAATCATCAGCAGCGGTCCGGACGGCGCAATCGACTCCGCGCAGGCCATGATTTTTGCCGGGCTCAGCGCGGCGGAGAAGCGGATTTGGATCGAGACGCCTTATTTTATACCTGATCCGGCAATTTTACGGGCGCTTAAAACCGCCGTTCTGCGAGGAGCGGATGTGCGGATTATCATTCCGGGCAAACCTGACAACGCGTTTGTCTATAACGCCTCTCTTTCGTACTTGGATGATTTGCTGGATGCTGGCGTGAAATTTTACCGTTACCGCAAGGGCTTTATGCATGCAAAGGTATGGATCGCCGACGGTCTGCTGGCTTCTGTTGGCAGTGTCAACCTGGATATGCGGAGCTTCTATTCCAATTTCGAGCTGTCCGCTGTGCTGCTTCAGCCGTTGCGCATCGAAGAACTGGCCGATCAGTTTCGGTGCGACCTGGAGGACAGCGAGGCGGTTGATCCGGATGTTTTCAGCAAACGGGGCAATGCCGCCCGGAGAAAAGAAGAAATTTGCAGCCTGCTTTCTCCGCTTCTGTGAAATGAAATAGGGCAGAAGATCATATTCAGCAAGGGTTATTTGGGTTGTCCATTCATTATCGGGTATTGCAATGTGATATAATATAATGACTATCGAAAAATAACGGCAAAGACAGGGGGAGTTCTATGAGTACGAGTCCACACATTCTAGTTAATGAAGAGCCGAATAAACCCCGGAAATCCGGGACAGCCAAGACAGCCAGACTGGCGCAGCGTACCGTGATGATGGTGATCGGAGCAGGCATGATGGCCGTGGCGCTTGAAATTTTCCTCGTTCCGAATCAGATGGTCGATGGCGGCATAACAGGCATTTCGATTATGCTGTCGCATATTTTTAATATTCCCCTCGGCATTTTGCTAACCCTTCTCAACCTTCCTTTTCTCATCGTCGGATATAAGCAAATCGGCAAGACCTTCGCTTTGTCCACGCTGTTTGCGGTCGTCGTCATGTCGATTGGCACACAACTGCTGCATCCTGTGCAGCCGATTACTGTGGAACCGCTGCTTGCGGCGGTATTTGGCGGCGTTATTCTCGGCGTCGGCGTCGGACTTGTGGTACGCTATGGCGGATCGCTGGACGGGACGGAAATTGTGGCGATTCTGGTTGCCAAAAGACTGCCTTTTTCAGTGGGCGAGGTCGTTATGTTCTTCAATCTGTTTATTTTGACGGGAGCGGGCTTTGTGTTCGGCTGGAATAACGCCATGTTCTCGCTGATTGCCTACTATATTGCATTCAAAATGATCGATGTCACCCTCGAAGGTCTGGATCAGTCGAAGTCGGTCTGGATCATCAGCGATAAATACCGCGATATTGGCGAAGCGCTGACGGAGCGGCTCGGCCGGGGCGTAACTTACCTGCAGGGGGAAGGCGGATTTTCGGGCGAAGACAAGAAAGTTATTTTCGTCGTGATCACCCGTCTGGAAGAAGCCAAGATGAAGGCGATCGTCGAAGACTGGGATTCCGAGGCTTTTGTTGCCGTCGGGAATATTCATGATGTCAAAGGCGGACGCTTCAAAAAGAAATCCATTCACTAAGCACTCATACTCGAAAATACGCATATTCAAAACCTCCGCATCGCAGCCTGCGAAAGACGGAGGTTTTGCCGTTTATGGCGCCAAAGATGGACAATCGCTTACCGCAGGCCGGCGATAACAAGCTCCACCGGCTGCGGAGGCAGCTTCGAGATCAGATCGCCCTTGGCGCGCAGGCGTTCTTCAATATTGAGCAGATGAAAATCCTCCGGCGAGACATTGCTTTCAACCTCGTCCCATGTCAGGGGCGTGGATACGGTAGCCAGCGGACGGGCGCGGGGGGTATAAGGGGCGGCGAGCGTCTTGCCGCCGTAATGCTGAAGGTAATCGAAGTAGATTTTATCTCCGCGCTGTTTCTTGAGCCGCTCCAGTGTGAACAACCCAGGGTGTTTCTCCGTAACATACCGGCCGACAAAATGCCCAACCTTCCGCAGTTCGTCAAACGAAACTCCTTGTTTAATCGGCACAATAATCTGGACGCCGGTCGCTCCCGACGTCTTTGGCACCGAAGCCAGCCCGAGCGAATTCAGCACCTTCCCGACAATCGCCGCCGCTTCCATAATCCTCGGTTCCACCTCACGGGAAGGATCAAGGTCGATCATCCATTCGCAGGGCAGGCTGCTGCCGGCATAATGCAGTGAGGGATGAAACTCCAGGGCGGCCAGATTGCCCAGCCAGAGCAGCCCGGGAAGCCCGTCCAGCGAGATGTAATTAATCTCTTCATGCATAACGGTGCGGACAAAGGGCGGCAGCGGGTCCGGAGCGTTCTTTTGGTAAAAGGACTTGCCCGGGACTCCATGCGGGTAGCGGATCACCGTCAGCAGCCGGTTCTTGAGATAGCGCAGCAAATACGGCGACAGGGCGGCAAGCTTCTCTAGATAGATGCGTTTGGTTATTCCGCGCTCCGGCCACAGCGGTTTATCGGGATTGGTAATGGGGACCGTTTGTCCTTCGATGGTAATGGAGCCTTTGACGGCGGCTGGCATACGGCATTCCTCCAAATGAATGAATACAGGGCGGCAATTAACGATTCGGCAGCAGGCACTCGGAAGGAGAGAGATCGAGCCTGGCTTGAATGCTGGGATGGCGAAGCGTGCCCGATTCGTTCCACTCCAGGAAATGGATTTTGAACACCAGTTCCGGACGAATCCAGAATGCTCCTTTGACCCGCTGGGGGATGGAAGCGAACGGCATGTAGTTCACGGCTAAACTTTGTGAAAGCACGGTCAACTCTTGCCAGTCCTTAACTTTCATCTTCCCGGTGCCCGCGTGTCCGATATAATGCAGACGTCCGTCATCGCCATATAAGCCTAGCAGCAGAGCATTGACCGTGCCGTCCCGGAACGTGACGCCTCCGGCGACGGCATTGAGATCAGAAATGATTTTGCACTTGAGCCAGCGCTTGTCTTTCCCGCCCGGTGTGTAGACGCCGTTCACATCCTTGCAGACAATGCCCTCAAGTCCCTTCTCCCGGACGGCAGCGAGCAGCGCGGCGGAATCGCTGTAGCTCGGAACAGCCTGAACATGCGGATGAGGCAGCAGCATTTCTTCAAGCAGACTCCGGCGCTCGGAGAAGGGCCGGTCCATAGTCCATAACCCGTTGCAGTACAAAATGTCGAATACCATATACAGAACCGGAATTTGCCGGACCGTTGAAGCAATAGCGGAATCGTTCTTCAAACTGTCGCGGCGCATCACTTCGTGAAAAGAAGGTTTTCCCTCACTAAGCGCAATAACCTCACCGTCCAGTATGACGGAATCCGCTTTGCAGTAGCTTTCCGCTGCCGAGATTTCCGGGTACTGCCTTGTGCGGTAATTTTTCCGCCGATTGATCAGCTCCGTGGAACTTCCGTCATAATAGGAGAGCATGCGGACGCCGTCCCATTTAATCTGGGCAATCCACTGCTCTCCGGCAGGCGGCCGGTCTGTTATCATCGGTTCAAACGGAATGATGGGCGTAAATTTCATCGCGCAGCCCTATGATACCGTTTGCTTGCTCTTCGAGCTGCGTCGCTTCGGCTTGGGCGCGATAACAGGCGCCGGGGAAGAAGTGGCGGCCGCTCCGTCGGATGGTATCGTGCTTCCGGCTGCCGCGGCACCCTCTGCCGTGACGCCGGCGGCTTTGGGAGCTGCTTTCTTCCGCTCGCCCGCCGTTTTGCGGGGTTTGGCCGCAGGAGCGCCCGCCGGGCTACCCGGATCGGACGGAATATGCTGCACGGCCTCTATGCTGGCCTGAAGCGCGGCCATCAGATCGATGACATTCGTCTCCTGACGCGCCGGAGCGATGCGGATTTCCTCGCCGGCCACTTTGCTTGAGATCAGGTCCAGCATCCGCTGGCGGTAATCATCCGTATATTTTCCCGGCTCGAACGGCGTCGACAGCTGCGATATAAGCAGTTTGGCCATATCCAGCTCCTTGTCGTTCACCGCACCGGCTTCCGGCAGACTCGGCACCTGGGACACCGGCCGGATCTCGTCCGGGTAGAACATCGTCTCGATCGACAGGCAATTTTCCAGTACCCGAATTGCGGCAAGACTGCTTTTGGAGCGGATGGATATTTTGGCGACACCGATTTTTTCCGTCTGGCGCATTGCTTCCATCAGCAGGCGATAAGCACCTGCCCCGGCTTGGTCCGGAGAAAGGTAATACGTTTTCTGAAAATAAATCGGATCGATTTCCTTCAAATCTACAAAGTCGAGGATCGTAATATTCTTGGTGCTTTCTTCCGTCAGTGTGTCCAGCTCGTCTTTGTCAAAGACGACGAATTTCCCCTTTTCATACTCATAGCCTTTGCCGATTTCTTCCCAGGCCACTTCCTTGTCGCACACCGGACATTTTCGGACATAGGACAAGGGACTGCCGCAAGCCTTATGGATATAACGTAAGGAGACATCCTTATCCTCAGTGGCCGAGAACATTTTGACCGGAACATGCACAAGTCCGAAGCTGATGGCGCCTTTCCAAACGGTATGCATCGAATAACACCTCATTTTCTAAAAAAATTCCGCTTTGACTTAGTATGAACGGCGTCTGTCTTTTTACACCTTGAAGAATTTCGGTTGTGCCTTCCGCCGGATAGAATAGATCTTTTTGCTGCCGGGGAACATAACATTGTCCGGTTTCGGCAAATTCATGGCATGGCGTTATCGCGAATGGAGGCGGGAAGATCGATGTTTCCGGAAAACGGATGGCAGGAGCAAGAGGGATATCCCGACAGATGCGGGACGGCCGTGAACTGGGAAGAGCTTACCGTGCGGCGCCGGGAAGAGGAGATTGTTCCGGGCACGGACAATCTGGATGCGGACCGGACAATCGGCGGACAGACGCAGGACAATCCGGACGATCTGGACGATCGGGATGAGAAGATCAGGATGAGCTGAAACAAGGTTTTGTATAAAAGGGAGGAACAAACATGGACATACAGCGTGCGCAGGATATTTTCGCTTCCAAGGATAACATTTCCGTACATCTGGACGGGGAGCCGGTATGGATCGAGCATGTGGATGCGGCAAACGGCATGGCGACTGTTCAGGTCGGTTCGCGGCCAACCAATGTGCATACGGTTGGCGTGGACCGGCTGGAAGAGCAGAAACGGCAGCGGTAGAATGCCATAGGTGTACTACTGATTAGAGTATCAGAATAGCCATGTTTTTGACGCATGGCTATTCTCAAATTCAGATCCCTTCATTCACACCATCTCGGGATTAGGGGATAGTTTAGTGGAAATATGATGCTGTCCCGATTTCCTTTTTTTTGCAGCGCCTCCCCGATTAATTCCTCCGGTCACCCGTTGAGCTTTCTTTCGGCCAGCGGCAGTGTTCCTATTTTTTCATAGTAACGGATAGTATCCACACTTGTTTGGCATTGTTCCAGAATTTCTTTCATTGTAAAGCTGTAGCTCATTTGGACTCACCTACATAAAATTTTTATTGCCTAATGAACAACGCGCTGACGGCGCCTGCCGCAGCCATGGCAACGCAGATATAGAGCGCTATAATGCCGCTGCCCGCCGCTTCGCTGAAGTAAGCCAGAATGGGCGAGGCCACGGCTCCGCCGCCATTGCCGAATATTGTGTACATGGAGCTGGATCGAATGGCCGCTTTCGAATCGACCAGTTCGGAAGGCAGTGACCAAAAGGGACCGCTGACAATGGACGTCGAGGCGAACGCCAGAATAAGCATGAAGCCCAGCCACTTGATGGAAGTATGCGGTACCGCAACAATCGTGACGACCGACAGCAGGGCTCCGATCAACAGAACGGGATAACGCCGTCCTTTAAACACAAAGTCGGAAATAATCCCGCCCAGAGGCGCGGCCACGAAGGTAACGAAAAAAGTGGCTCCCAGCATCGCTGACGCGGTCTTTTCCGGAATCTCCAAATCGACGGACAGCAGGCGCGGCAGGAAGGAGCTCAGACCGTAAATAAGCCAGCCGTTGACGAATACATAGACGGCAGCCGCCCAAACCCTTGACCGGCGCAGCGCTTCTCTCATGGTTTTAGGCTTGATATACTTCAAATTTCCCGTCGCCGTTCTTGGGTTCTGCTGCGGAACGTTATTTCCGCCCAGCAAATGATCGATCGAAGTCACACCGGGATATACCTCGTTCAAGCCTTTTACAGTGAAAAACACCACAGCGGCCAGGATCATTCCCGGCACGCAGACCATTATCGCGCTAGCCATTTGCCATGACATGCCTGCATCGGTCAGCATCGGGCCGACAATCGAGGGGACGGAAAACCCTACGCCCTGAAACCCGAACAAAATGCCTGAAGCGATGCCTCTCTGCCTTGTAGGAAACCATACCGAAGTCCCGCCGACGATCGCGCCGATGATTAGCCCGCCCGAAATGCCCTGAAAGAAACGCAGCGCCAATATGGCCGTATAGCTGTCTCCCAACACGGGAAAGAGCAACGTTACGGCGGTATTGATCAGAATACCGGCTGTAACGGTTTTACGCGGACCCCATTTTGCGCCCCATGCCCCTCCGATGAGCGGAAATAGGGTATAAGCGATCATGGAGGATGTGATCAGAAGGGTAACCTCCGTCGCCGTAATTTTCCATTCTCTTTGAATGGTAATTCCGAATACGGAAATCAATTGCAGACTCATAAAAAAATGTGCGAAAACAATCACATGGATGATTAATACGTACCAGCGATAGACAGGGGGAGCATCGAGTTTCTTAACTGGATTCTTCGATTGTCTCATATGCTCATCTCCTTTCTCAATATCGGACCGTAACAACATGATGATGATATTTAAAAATTCTCGTTCAGGTGCAAAAATGCTGTTATAATTTTGTTGACCAGAGAGACCGAAAACTTTCCGGTCGCATTTCAGTGAACCGTGGCAGTCGCCAAGACAAGAAATGATTAAACACAAACCGACAGCACCCAAACATCTGTTAAAGTAGGGCTTGCTGCTCCTTAGTTGGTTAAATTTGGTATTTACAAGCTTTAGCTTTATACAAAAAGAAATGAGTTGATCACTTGAAACCTTTGCTTTACGGCGTCTGTTCGGCGCTGTTCTTTGCCATTACCTTTGTACTAAACCGCCGGATGGAGCTGTCCGGAGGAAGCTGGGCATGGAGTTCCTCGCTCAGGTATTTCTTCACACTGCCCTTTTTACTGGCCCTCGTGGCCGGTCGCCGCAGATTGAAGCCGCTCCTTCGGGAGATGGCTGACAAGCCCTGGTCCTGGCTGCTGTGGGGCACGGTCGGCTTCGGCTTGTTTTATGCCCCAATTACCTTTGCGGCGGCTTACGCCCCGGGCTGGCTGACGGCCGGAACGTGGCAAATTACGATTATTTCCGGCTCCTTGCTCGCGCCGCTGTTCGTTACCCGGATACAAGGACCTCAAGGAATTGTGGCTGCAAGGGGCAAAATTCCGCTTCGCGGACTTGGCCTCTCTGTAATCATTCTCGCTGGCGTTGCGGTGCTTCAACTGGAGCATGCCCAGAAGCTGTCGGTTTCACAGGTGCTTCTCGGCATCCTGCCCGTGCTCGTCGCTTCCTTTGCCTATCCGCTCGGCAACCGCAAGACGATGGAGCTGTGCGGCGGCAGGCTGGACGTATTCCAGCGCATTCTTGGAATGACGCTTGCCAGCATGCCCTTCTGGGTATTGGTCGCGCTGTTCGGCTGGAAGGAGTCCGGCCTTCCCTCTCAGGGCCAACTGGTCCAGTCAGCCATTATCGCGCTTTCATCGGGCGTTGTGGCGACGGTGCTGTTCTTCCGGGCCACCGATATGGTCAGACACAGCATGACGGGACTGGCGGCGGTGGAGGCAACGCAGTCGTTTGAGGTGCTGTTTGCTCTGCTTGGGGAAATGCTCATACTGTCCTCTCCTGCTCCGACAATTCTGTCTTGGGCCGGAATTGCCGTTATTATTATTGGCATGATCCTGCACAGCTTATTCTCCCATTCCAAACCGGTGAAGGAACGCACCGGAAAGCAAACTGAACGGGAGAGCGTTTCTGCGGCGCAGTGAGACCCGGGAGGTCCCGGGCGTGTTGCGGTAAGGCTGTGGGACCGATATAATAAAAAGTATTCAAAATTTCGGACGATAGCTGCGGATACGCCGCTCTGTCAAAGGATGGTTGTTGCAGTTGGAAAATAATCCGGAAGCGGTATTTACCTTCCGTTCCCGCAGCCTGCGGGAGACGGAAGCACTGGCGGCGGAGCTGGCCGCAGCGGCAGCTCCGGGCTGGGTCATCGGACTCGACGGCGATTTGGGCGCCGGCAAGACGGCGTTCTCGCAGAGCTTTGCCCGGCATTTGGAAGTCCCGGGTATCGTCAGCAGTCCTACGTTTACTATTATCAAGGAATATGCGGGCCGTGTCCCGCTGTACCATATGGATGTGTACCGGCTGTCTCTTGAGGAGGCGGACGAGCTTGGCTTGGACGAATATTTTTTTGGACAGGGCATTTGCCTGGTGGAATGGAGCAGCATTATTGCGGAGCTGATGCCTGAACGGCATTTGCATATCCGCCTGGAGTCGACCGGGCCGGAGGAACGCGTGATTACAGTGGCCGGAACCGGAGAGCCTTATGCGGGCGTCTGCCGCGGACTGATACAGAAGTGGGGTTAAGAAAGAATGACGAGTGCAAATGAACAGCCGCGCAAGCGGTTTTTGGCGTTGGATACGGCGACGGCATCGCTGGGCGTGGCGGTGACTGAGAGCGGCAGAGTGGTGCATGAAATCAATGCGTCGGGAGAACGCAACCATTCCGTGCATCTTCTGCCGATCATCGGGGAGGCGCTGCAGGCTTCGGGCGGCGCCGAAATGCTGGAAGGCATCACCGTCGGCGTGGGCCCGGGCTCCTATACGGGAACCCGGATTGCCGTGACGGCGGCCAAATCGCTGGCGTGGAGCTGGAAGCTCCCCGTCTGCGGCGTGTCCACCCTTCAGGCGCTGGCCTGGGGCGGCTGGAATGCCGGTGCGGGAAGCCCGGAGGAAGCCGCCGCCGAAAGCGCGCGGCCAGAAGGCGGCTTCGGGCCGGACTGGATTGTTCCGCTGCTCGACGCGCGGCGAGGGCAGGCTTATACGGCGCTGTTCGCCGCAGACGGCGGAAACGCGCCGCTGCGTCTGGCGCCGGACTCGATCCGCCTGATGGCGGACTGGGTGCAGTCCCTTGCGGAGCGCCTGGAGGAAGTGAAGGCGCAGGGTGAACGTCCCCGCCGCCTATGGTTTGTCGGCGAGGCGGCGGTGCATGGCGGGGCGGATTCGCTGAAGCCGCTTGAGGGCGCCGCCGAACTGCGCGTCCTGCCTTATGATCTAGAAGGGCGCTGGATCGGATTTCTGGGGGAAGCTCGGCACGCGTCCGGAGACATCGACGATGTGCACAGCCTGATCCCGAATTATACGCAGCTTGCGGAAGCGGAAGCGAATTTGCTTAAAGCCGGCAAAGGGGGCGTGAAATCGAAATGATGGAAGCTGAACCGGCAAAAGGGCGGGAAGAAGGCCTTGTTTTTCGGCTCATGAAAGTGGAGGATATCCCGGATATTCTCGTAATCGAACGGGAAGCCTTTACGATGCCCTGGACGGAAGAAGCCTTCCGCAATGAGCTGACGCATAACCATTTTGCCAAATACATGATTATGGAATTTGACGGCCGCATTATCGGCTACGCGGGAATGTGGGCGATTGTGGATGAAGCGCATGTCACGAATATCGCGCTGCTGGAGGCGTACCGGGGGCGCAAATGGGGCGAAAGGCTGCTGGACGAGCTGATGAAGACCGCTTCCTATCTCGGGATGAAATCGATCACCCTGGAAGTGCGGGTATCAAACGAAGTCGCCCAGAATTTGTACCGCAAAAAGGGTTTCCGGCCCGCCGGACTCCGCAAAGGATATTACTCCGACAACCGCGAGGATGCGATGATTATGTGGGCGGATCTGCCCTCATATCTGGATATGTAATAGCGTACAGGGTTATGGAAGGAAGAGTGGGATTGGAATGAAGGACGAAACGGGCGCTGAAAAGCCTGTCTATATATTGGCGATTGAAACAAGCTGCGACGAGACGTCGGCGGCTGTCGTAAAGAACGGCTACGAAGTACTGTCAAACATCATTTCCAGCCAAATTGAAACCCACCGCGCTTTCGGCGGGGTAGTGCCCGAAGTGGCCTCCCGCAAGCATGTGGAGGTTATTACCCTGATCGTTGAAGAGGCGCTTGCCCGGGCGGAAATATCGCCGGATAGGCTGGACGCAGTGGCGGTAACGCAGGGCCCGGGCCTGGTCGGAGCTTTGCTGGTCGGCGTTGTGGCCGCCAAAGCGCTCGCGCTGGCCTGGAATAAGCCGCTGATCGGGACGCATCATATCGCCGGACATATTTACGCGGGCCGGCTGGTGAAGGAACTGAAGTACCCGTGCATGGCGCTGGTAGCTTCCGGAGGGCATACGGAGCTGGTCAGTCTGGAATCCGAAGGGCGCTTCCGGATCATCGGGCGCACACGCGACGACGCGGTCGGCGAGGCTTACGACAAGGTAGCCCGGGCGCTCGGGTTCCCTTATCCCGGAGGCCCGCATGTGGATAAGCTGGCGCATGAAGCGGTGGAAGCGGCGGCGCTCCCCCGGGTATGGCTGGAGCCGGACTCCTACGATTTCAGCCTCAGCGGCTTGAAGTCGGCGGTCCTGAATCTCGTGAACCAGAGCCGGATGAAAGGGCAGGAGCCCGATGCGGCAGCTATCGCCCGGGGATTTCAGGAGTCCGTCGTCGAGGTGCTGGTCGAAAAAGCCGTCCGCGCCGTCCGCGCCACCCATGCACGGCAGCTGCTGCTCTGCGGCGGGGTCGCCGCGAACCGGGGTCTGCGTGAAGCGCTGACGGCCCGCTGCGAAGATGAGGGCATCGAACTGATCATCCCTCCCGCCGTCTACTGTACGGATAACGCCGCCATGATTGGCGCTGCGGCCTACACAAAGTGGCGGCATGACGGCGGCACGCCGCTGGATATGGTAGCCGATCCCGGCTTCTCTCTTGAAAATTGGTCGGTACAGACCTATTGACAGCAGGGAAGGTCCGCGCGTATAATCGTGGCAATCATAATGACAAACGCGATGATCGGAAACAGTAGGGTAATTCCGGGGATAAAGAGAGCTGCGGGGCGGTGCGACGCAGCCGAAGGAGACCTGAACTCGTCCGGGAGCGGAGCGGCGGAATAAGTGCATGTCTGGCTGGAATCATCATTAGCCAGGCGTCAACCCGGCAGTGCACGGCCGGGGGGAAGTACGCCGTTACGGGTCGTCCCCGTGAAAGGACGGTCACACGGAAAGGAGGAAGCCTTCAGGCTTTACCGGACCGGATGACAGCAAAGTGGATATCTCGAAGAAACCTGTCTGTTCGCAGGAGAGCTGAGATATCAACAAGAGTGGTACCGCGAAGGCACAGCCTGTCGTCTCTTGAAGAGACGACGGGCTTTTTTTGTTTAAATAAATGATTGCTAAGACAGCATAACGCGATGAACGGGAGCAGTAGAAGGAAAGATGGCATGCAGAGAGCTGCGGGTCGGTGCGACGCAGCGGCCACCACCTTTGAATCTCGCCCGGGAGCGTAAGCGGCGGAAACCGCAGCTTGCAGCCCTGCTGATTTGGAATCCGGGAATGGCCATCCGGGTATTCTGGCAGCAGGCCAAGCAGCGGCGGGTACGCGGCTTACGGATTGTCCCCGTTACCGGACATTCTCTGCAGGACGCCGCTCGAATGGTGCGGCGCTTCAAGAGAAGATAAGCTGGACGCAGCCAGGGAAAATGCATGAATTCCCGTTTAGGCGCGTCAAGAAGAGTGGTACCGCGGAGGGGAAACCCGCCGTCTCTTTGAAGGAGACGGCGGGTTTTTTGCGTTCAAATATAAGAAATGTATAAGCCGTGCGCTTATCATTGGGTCTTATATTTCTACGAGAAACGGTACCTAAAAGCGATACTCGTATCGCTACTTCGGAAGCTTAAGCTCCCTAAAAGGACGGCGAAGCCGTTTCTTCTTGTCAACACAACATGAATATAACGCTTAAAGCAGGCTTAAAACTTTAAATTCGGGAGGAATTCACAATGATTGTACAGCCGCGAAAGAAAATTCATATTTTCGATACGACGCTGAGAGACGGGGAGCAGGCGCCGGGCGCAAGCCTGACACCGGAGCACAAAATGGTGCTCGCCGGCAAGCTCGCCGAGCTTGGGGTGGATGTGCTGGAGCCGGGATTTCCGGTCTCAAGCCCCGGAGATTTTGCGGCGGTGCAGGCGATTTCCCGCCAAATCCGGAACGTGGAAATTTGCGGCTTTGCCAGGGCCGTCAGAGGTGATATCGATGCGGCCGTCAAGGCGACGCAGGATGCGGAGAGACGGCGCATCCATCTGTTTATTTCCTCGTCCGACATCCATCTGCGCCATCAGCTGCGCAAGACCCGGGCCGAGGTCGTTTCGACGGCGCGGGAAATGACCGCATACGCCCGCCAGTTCTGCGATGCCGTGGAGTTTACGGCCATGGACGCCGCGCGCACGGGCATCGACGACCTGATTGAAATGGTCGAGGCGGTCATTGAGGAAGGCGCGACGATTATCAATCTGCCGGACACCGTAGGCTATGCTCTGCCGCAGGAATACGGCGAGATGTTCCGCCGGGTGCGGCAGGGAGCCAGAGGCGGCGATAAGGTCAGCTACAGCGCCCACTGCCATAACGACCTGGGCCTGGCGGTTGCCAATAGCCTTGCCGCGATTGCCGGCGGCGCGACACAGATCGAAGTGACCGTCAACGGGATCGGAGAGCGGACGGGCAACTGCGCAATGGAGGAACTGGCGATGGCGCTGGAAACCCGGGGAGAGGCGCTGAACGCGGCTACGGGGCTGGCACTGGGCAAGTTGTACGAAACTTCGCGCCTTGTCAGCGAGACGATGCATTTTCCGCTTGCTTATAACAAGCCGGTCGTCGGCCGGAACGCCTTCCAGCATGAATCGGGCATTCATCAGGACGGGCTGCTCAAAGACCGCAGCACCTATGAAATTATGGACCCGGAACGTCTCGGCATTCCCCGGAGCATGATCATTCTGGGCAAGCATTCCGGCCGGCACGCCCTGAAGGACCGGGTCGCCAAATACGGCATCACCCTGCAGCCTGCCGAACTGGAGGAATTGTACGAATCCTTCAAGGCGATTGCCGACCGCCAAAAGACCGTTAGCGACGACCAACTGCTGCAAATGGTAAGCCAATCCACCGGCCGGCTTTTACCCTGATCGGCGCATCGCAAGCCGGCGCAGCCCGCTGCCCTTCACAGGGCGGCGGGTTCTTTTTTGAAATATCAGGTTAAGGATAAGCTTCGCGCTTATCCTTAACCTGATATTTTTACGAGAAACGGATGCCTTCCTCTTCCAGAGGACGGCGAAGCCGTTTCTTCTTACATAAATCGCGGATCGGTCCATAGAGGGACGTTTTTTGTCAAGCTGTGGACAAGGTTATCCACATATTCCGTCTAATCTGTGCAAAAATCGTGTAATGTCAGCATTCAAGCCAGTTTTTTTAACACCAGAAACAGGGAATAAGTTTTCAACAGAAAGCTGTAAAAAATGTGGATAATGTGGATAATGCGGTGGATAAAAAAGTCTTGACAGCACAAATAGCGATTTGACGCATAAAAAAGGACCCGAAGGTCCTTTTTTTGGTAATAGTTATACACGATATCTGGGGACAACCTTGTGGATAATTATTTAGGATCTGATCCTAATTCGCATCGTCAGCCAGAACTTCCCATTCGCTAAAAAATTCGGCGAGCCGCTGTTTTTTTTCATTTAAATCCCGTTCATGCTCCTGCAGCGCCATATAGTCCTGGTAAATCTCCGGCTTCGTCATCTCCGTTTCGATTGCCGCGATGTCTTCTTCCAGCTTGGCGATAGCGTTCTCCAGTTCGGTCAGCCGCCGCTGACGGCCCCGTTCCTCGCGTTTGGCCTGTTTGTCGGTTTCGTATGAAGCGGCGCCTCCTTTATCGGCAGCTGCCCCCCCTCTTTCAGCGCTATTCGAAGGAGAAGACGCCACACTCCCGGCATCCTCGCTGGCGAGATCCTCCAGTTCTCCTTTTTTCGCGATATAGTCGTCGTAATTTCCGAGATAAGGGTTGATTCCGTCCGGATGAAGCTCCAGCACACGCTCGGCCATTTTATTCAGGAAATAACGGTCATGGGAGATAAAGAGCAGGGTTCCTTCAAAATCGATCAGCGCGGATTCGAGCACCTCGCGGCTGACAAGGTCGAGATGGTTGGTCGGTTCGTCGAGAATAAGCATGTTCGCGCCCCGCAGCATTAGCTTGGAGAGCGCCACCCGCGCTTTCTCGCCGCCGCTGAGCGCGGCTATTTTCTTCTGCACATCTTCGCCGCTGAACAGGAAATTGCCGAGAATCGTCCGGATTCGCGCCTCCTCCAGCATCGGATATTCGCTCCAGAGCTCCTCCAGTACAGTATTCTTCGGATTCAGCCGGGTCTGTTCCTGGTCGTAGTAGCCGATCTTCACCTTGGCTCCCCAGTTCACGCTTCCGGCGGACGGTTCGCGGGTGCCGATCAGGCATTGCAGCAGAGTCGACTTGCCGATGCCGTTCGGACCGATCAGGGCGGCTGTCTCGCCGCGGCGAAGTTCGAAGGACGCATGCTTGAACAGAGGATCGCCCTCTCCGAAGGCTACGGCGACTTCCCTGACCTGCAGCACTTCCCTGCCTGAATGAAACGCCGGTTCGAAGGAAAAGTTCGCTTTTTTCAGCTCGCCGGGCGGCCGATCGATCCGGTCCATTTTTTCCAGCGCCTTGCGCCGGCTCTGCGCCCGTTTCGTTGTGGAGGCCCGCACGATGTTGCGCTGCACGAATTCCTCCATCTTGGCGATCTCGTCCTGCTGCTTCTCGTACTGTTTGAGCCTGCTCTCATACTCGGCGGCCTTGAGATCCACATAGCGGCTGTAATTGCCCGTATACCGGCGGGACTCATGCCGTTCGATTTCCACAATGGCCGTCACCAGCCGGTCAAGAAAATAGCGGTCATGGGATACGACCAGTATGCCGCCGGAATAACCGCGCAGATAGTCCTCCAGCCAGGTCAGCGTTTCGATGTCCAAATGGTTGGTCGGTTCGTCCAGCATCAGCAGGTCGGGAGCCTGGAGCAGGATGCGGGCGAGCGCGAGGCGGGTCTTCTGCCCTCCGCTTAAGGTCGAAATCGGCGTGTCGGCAGGGAAGTCCCCGAAGCCCATTCCATGAAGTACGCTGCGGATGCGCGTATTCATTTCATAGCCGCCGTGGTCCTTGAACCAGTCCGACCGCATGGCATATCGTTCAAGCAGCTCCTCATAGCGTTTCTCGTTCTCCGCCGCTGCCGGATCGGCAATTTGTTCCTCAAGCTGCCGCAGTTCGGCCTCCGCCTCGATTAGGGGCGCGAATACGGCCAGCATTTCCTCATGAATGGTGCGGTCAGACTGCAGCCCGCTGTTCTGGGCCAGATACCCGACCGTCGTTTCCTTGGATTTATAAATTTGACCGCCGTCATAGGACAGCTCTCCGGCCAAAATTTTAAGCAGGGTCGACTTGCCGGCTCCGTTGACGCCGACGAGCCCGACCCGTTCTTTCTCGTTTACCTGCAGGTTGATGCCTTCCAGCACGGGCTGGATGCCATATAATTTCGTGATTCCTGACGCTTGAAGAAGCATGACAAATGAAACCTCCACCCTATAAGACTTCGCTGCGGCCGGCGATTCTGGCACTGTGCCGCTTTTGGACCTTTATTCCTAATATTAGTGTACATGAAAAGACTTTTTTGCGCGAGGTTAAAGGGTTCCGGGGGCGTCTTGGCGAATTCGGAGCAACAGTGGTAAACTGGAGGTAAGGATTTGCCCTGTAATGAAAGACATTTATTCCGCTTCCGGCCGAGGGATACGGCTTCGCCTTAAGCGGGAATCTATAAATCTTGACCAACGAAGGATAACGGCAAGACGATTATTAAGGAGGCAGAAGGTTGAAAGACGTGGACTTGCAGCTTCCCGCCTACAAGCGCGCGCTGCGCCGAAGCGCCGCCTCTGTCCGTGACGGAATACCTCCGCGGCGAAGAGAGGAGTTGTCCTCGCTCGTATGCCGCCATGCATGGAGATTGCTGGATGAGACTTGCGCGGACTCGCTTATGGTCTACGTTCCGTTCCGCTCCGAGCTGGATACGCGCCCTTTGATTGAGCGGTGCTGGAAGGAGGGGCGCAGAGTCATTCTCCCCCGCGTCCATGGCGATTCCGGGGAGCTGTCCCTGCACGGCGTAGAATCATGGAGCGAGCTTGCCCAGGGAATGTTCGGCATTCCGGAGCCCGCGGAGACCTATTCTGTAATCGAGGAAGGAAGCGAGCCGCCGGTAGTTTTCGTTCCGGGTCTGGCCTTTGATGCCAGGGGAGGGCGGCTTGGATACGGCCGTGGCTATTATGACCGGCTGCGGGCCCGCCTTTCCGGAGCCGCGGCGCCCGGCACGCAGAAGAATTCGGTGTGGATCGGCCTCGCTTACGGAGCGCAGATCTTGCCCGAGGTGCCCATGGAAGCCCATGACGCTTTTATGGACATGCTGATTACCGAGAAAGGAATACTGCACTGCACTGCCGAAGGAAAGGGGGTTGACGCAAGATGGAGTTGACGCATTTCAACGGTCAGGGAAGAGCCCGCATGGTTGACGTGAGCGACAAGGAAGTGACCAAGCGCGAGGCGACCGCGCAGAGCAAGGTGACGATGGCGCCGGAAACGCTGGACGCTATCAAAGCCGGAGCCGTCGGCAAAGGCGATGTGCTTGCCGTCGCCCAGGTCGCCGGCATTATGGCCGCCAAGAAGACGGCCGACTGGATACCGATGTGCCATCCGCTGCCTTTAACGGGCATCGATATCCGATTTTCGGACAACACCAAAGATGAACTATATATAGAAGCGACAGTTAAGACCACCGGCAGGACGGGAGTTGAAATGGAGGCGCTGACAGCCGTCTCCGCCGCCGCGCTGACGGTGTATGACATGTGCAAGGCCCTGCAAAAGGACATGATCATCGGGCCGACGCTGCTTGCGTCCAAGACCGGCGGCAAGAACGGCGACTATGCACGGGAAGAAGCGTAGTTCATATCAGTACATAATGAACATAGAGAGGAAGGAGAACCTATGGCGTGGAAGACAGCAATCCTGACGGCCAGCGACAAGGGGGCCCGGGGCGAGCGGGAGGATACGAGCGCCCAAGTCATCCGCGAACTGGTGGAGGAGGAGCTTGGAGGAGAGATCGTAGAGTACCGGATTGTTCCCGATGAGCCGGATGAAATTATTGCGGCTCTCATCGAATTGACCGATTACTTTCAGGCCGATCTGGTGCTGACCACAGGCGGCACCGAGCTGGCGATCCGGGACGTGACGCCGGAAGCGACGCGCCGGGTTGTTGAACGGGAAGTGCCGGGTATGTCGGAGGCGATGCGCAGTACGGTGATGCAGAAGAATCGCGCCGCCATGCTGTTCCGGGGGATCTGCGGCATCCGCGGCCGAACGCTGATCGTCAATCTTCCGGGCACGCCGAAGGGTGTGCATGAGCATTTAGCCGCCATTATGGATCAACTGCCGGAGGCGCTGCTGATGGTGACCGGACAATACCGGCAGTAACGCTTTCGAATCGTAGAATCGCAGGTTTACTTACAGATCGTAGGGTTGCTGACTATGCCATCTTCTCCAAACAACTGCTTCCGTTTGGGTTTCGACACAGATTACAGATGCAAGTGTGATCTAAGTTATGGTACTATATAATTGTCGAAAACGGTATCACGAACGGAATAGGGAACAAGGAGGAATGAACATGTTAAACGGTATTGGGGCTCCGGGTATTATACTGCTTGTCATTCTGGCGCTGCTGCTCTTTGGTCCGAACAAGCTGCCCGAATTGGGCCGTGCAGTTGGAAGAACCTTCCGTGAGTTCAAGGAAGGGACCCGCGATATGATTGCCGACTCCGAGCCGGAGGTCAAGAGCGAAGCTCCTGCACCGGCGGCGCAGAAGGCACCCGTTTCCCTGGAGAAGCGTTTGCCCGAATAACATCAACATCCGCAAGGTTAAATGATAAGACTGCACGCGGAGGCGCCCTTAAGTCCCCGGACTTTACGGGGTGTCTCTTTTTTTGAACTTGCAGCAGGAAGAGGGGGGGCCTGTTTTTGGAACCCGGAGAAATGACGGTAGTCGAGCATCTCACGGAGCTGCGCAGAAGAATCGTATACGTGCTGGTCGTCTTTGTAATCGGCCTGGTTGGCGGGCTGTTCTGCGCGAAGCCGGTCTATGAGTATCTGATCCATGCCGACATGGCTCAGGGCTTCGTGCTGCACGCATTCGCTTTCTGGGACGGCATCGGCATGTACATGAAGATTGCCATGGCCGTGTCGCTAACGGTATCCGTACCGTTCATCGTCTATCAGTTATGGGCGTTCGTCAGTCCCGCTCTGCGGCCGGCGGAACGGAGTGCAGCCCTGCGGTATGTGCCGTATGCGCTTGTTCTGTTTGTGGCCGGTCTTCTCTTCGCTTATTATATCGTGTTCCCGATGGCGCTTTCCTTCACCGTCTCGGTTACACGCGATTTGGGACTGGAGGAGACATACGGCATTGCGCAGTATTTCAATTTTATGTTCAGCCTGGTGCTGCCGATGGCGCTGCTGTTCGAACTGCCGCTGATCGTCATGTTCCTGACCAAGATCCGGCTTCTGAACCCGCTCCGGCTGCGCAAAGTGCGGCGCTATGCCTATTTTGCGCTGGTCTTTATCGCCGTGGTCATCACGCCGCCCGATTTCATCTCGGATTTTCTGGTCACCGTTCCTCTGCTCGTTCTCTACGAATTCAGCGTGTTTCTGTCCGCGGTTGTTTACCGCAAGCAGCTTGCCGCTGACGCGGCGCTGGAGGCAAGATACGCAGCAGGCGACCATGCCTGACGGCGTCAGCCCCGGACCTTTCGTACCGGCGGATGAAAGCGGCGAGGTGCCTTTTAGTGTTGGTGTCTAATATTGGAAGAATCAGCTGCGATATGCCGTTTGCCCAAAGAAGCAGGCATATTTTGCCGTGCTATGGATAGAATGAAAGAGGGTATAGCCTGGGACAACCTGGCTGGCCGGCTTTTTTCCAAATTCGTGTAGAAAAAAGAGCAAAAGGGCTTGAAATCCGCAGTCAAGTTGAGTAATATAAAAATTGTTGTTAGCACTACTGACTGTCGAGTGCTAACAGACCAAAAAGATATGCTGAGCCGGGCTGCCGACTCTCACATTTCATGAATGCGACGGAATCTTATTTCCGGCAACGTCATTCTCAAACCCTGTGTTCAAGCATAACAACATAATCTAAAAGGAGGCTATTTTTCATGATCAAACCTTTAGGTGAACGCGTATTGGTGGAACCGATCGAGCAGGAGGAAACGACTTCGTTCGGAATCGTGCTTCCGGACTCGGCCAAGGAGAAGCCGCAGGAAGGTAAAATCGTGGCCGTGGGCAGCGGCGCTCTGAAAGACGGAGTTCGTGTACCGCTGGAAGTGAAGGAAGGCGACCGCGTTATTTTCTCGAAGTATGCAGGAACCGAAATCAAATATGAAGGCAAAGAGTATTTGATTATGAAAGAAAGCGACATTCACGCGATTCTGGGTTAATTCCCGAGGACCGTCTATAAGATTTCAATACCGATACTTACAATTCATAGGGAGGTAATTTGACAATGGCAAAAGATATCAAGTTCAGTGAAGACGCCCGCCGCGCTATGCTGCGTGGGGTAGACGCTTTGGCAAATGCGGTTAAAGTGACGCTCGGACCAAAAGGCCGCAACGTGGTGCTGGAGAAGAAATTCGGCAGCCCGCTGATCACGAACGACGGCGTTACGATCGCCAAGGAAATCGAACTGGAAGACGCATTCGAGAACATGGGCGCTCAGCTGGTTAAAGAAGTTGCTACCAAAACTAACGACGTAGCCGGTGACGGTACGACTACTGCTACCGTACTTGCTCAAGCCCTGATCCGCGAAGGTCTGAAGAACGTGACTGCCGGTGCCAGCCCAATCGGACTGCGCAAAGGTATCGACAAAGCGGTTAAAGCGGCTGTAGCCGAACTGCAAAAGATCTCCAAACCGATCGAAAACAAACAATCCATTGCTCAAGTTGCGGCTATCTCAGCAGCCGACGACGAAGTAGGCCAACTGATTGCTGAAGCGATGGAAAAAGTGGGCAAGGACGGCGTTATCACCGTTGAAGAATCCCGCGGCTTCCTGACCGAGCTTGAAGTGGTAGAAGGCATGCAGTTCGACCGCGGATACATCTCCCCGTACATGATTACTGATACGGATAAAATGGAAGCTGTGCTGGATAACCCTTACATCCTCATCACCGACAAAAAAATCAGCAGCACGCAAGAAATCCTGCCGCTGCTTGAAAAAATCGTACAACAAGCCAGACCGCTTGTTATTATCGCCGAAGACATCGAAGGCGAAGCTCAAGCGATGCTGATCGTGAACAAACTGCGCGGAACGTTCAACGCTGTTGCCGTTAAAGCTCCTGGCTTTGGCGACCGCCGCGAAGCGATGCTGCAGGATATTGCCGCTCTGACCGGCGGCCAAGTCATCACCGAGAAGCTCGGTCTTGACCTGAAAAGCGCGACTGTCGAGCAGCTCGGTAACGCCCGTCAAGTGCGCGTAACGAAAGAGAACACAACCATTGTTGACGGAAGCGGCGCGAAGGAAGACATTCAAGCCCGCGTCAGCCAAATCCGCGCCCAACTGGAAGAAACAACTTCCGAGTTCGACAAGGAGAAGCTGCAAGAGCGTCTGGCGAAGCTGTCCGGCGGCGTAGCCGTTGTCAAAGTCGGCGCCGCTACTGAAACCGAACTGAAAGAGCGCAAGCTGCGTATTGAAGACGCCCTGAACGCTACCCGCGCTGCGGTAGAAGAAGGTATCGTATCCGGCGGCGGCACCGCGCTGGTTAACGTATATGCTGCCGTAGCCGCTGTTGAAGCGACAGGCGACGAGAAAACCGGAGTGAACATCGTGCTCCGCTCCCTGGAAGAGCCGATCCGCACGATCGCCGCGAATGCGGGTCAAGAAGGCTCCGTTATCGTTGAGCGTCTGAAGAAAGAAGAAATCGGCGTAGGCTACAACGCCGCTACCGACGAGTGGGTCAACATGATCGACGCCGGTATCGTTGACCCTGCGAAGGTAACCCGCTCCGCGCTGCAGCATGCTGCATCCGTAGCCGGCCTGTTCCTGACCACCGAAGCGGTTATCGCCGACAAGCCTGAGCCTGAAAAAGGCGGCGCGCCTGACATGGGCGGCATGGGCGGTATGGGCGGCATGATGTAATCCCATATGTATATTTTCGAGGCCTCCCAGGATACCCTGGGAGGCCTCTTCATTTTGGTAATAAAATTGACTATTCCAATAGTTATGGTTTAATATACATAAAGTAAGGCTCCAACAAGCAGCTGGCAGTCCTACAGCTAACCGATTCATCACATGTGTATTAGTAAATCTGTAGTTTTGATCTGTCTCCAAATGATTTTTGATATAAATTACATGTTATGAAACATAACATTTTGCAGTGATATTTTTAATATTATTTCTATTTTTTTCGACAATAAACATTATAATGTGATTAAAAATGACACAAAACTGTAGACAATCACGTATTCTGTATGTATTATATAGCTAATTCTACAAGATGATCTGACAGATGTAAGGTTTCGATTTTAGTCGCAAGCTGAGAGAAAATGGACCGGGGTAGACTAATTAAAATAATTGTATACAATTATACAGTTATACTTTTAGAGCCGGAACTAGCAGATTTTTGACTAGGAGATGGATATATGAACAGTTCTGTTATGCGAACACGCAGGTTATCCAAGGATAATACTTATTTTGCGTTAAAACAAAAAATTATTGATAGCGAGTTAAAGCCCGACGAAAATGTACATGAAGAAAGTTTGGCAGCTTTATTGGGAGTTAGCCGCACTCCACTAAGAGAGGCTATCCAAAGGTTGGAGAATGAGGAGTTTCTCGTCCGGCAGCCGAATGGCAGGTTGAAAGTGGCGCCAGTGACAATGGAAGAGGTTAAAGAAATCTTTCTTATTCGCAGCATGCTGGAAGGTTATATTGCCAAGAGTGCGGCCAAAAATGCTACGGATAAAGATATTCAAAATTTAACGGCTATGATTGGGAATATTAAACAGTCGTTTCAGTCAGGCGAGAGTCAGGATTTTGTTTCATATGGCTTTGAGTTCCATGATTATTTATCTGAAATGAGTGATCTTAAAACCTTTGTGAAAATCTTGAATCATCTAAGAGATCATTCGCTTCGCTATTGTCGGTTTGTTTCGCTGCATGGGGATTGGAACAAGCAGGCAGATGAAGAACATAACCTTATCTTACAAATGATAGCCGACAGAAATGAAGACGGCGCTGAAAAAGCGATGCAGGAACATATATTAAGCAGTCTATCCGCTGCATTGGAGAGAATAAAAGGAATTCAAGCAAACAGAGAGGATTGAGTTTTATGAAAACAAAATGGAGTATGGACACGAAGATTATTCATGAAAACCAGTTTCCGGACCCTCAAACGGGGGCCATCTCTCAAAGCATCATACCTGCAGTCGCTTATGCCTTCCCTGATGCAGAAACAGCGGCGGCAGTTGTAGCTGGCGAAGAAGAAGGCGTTTATTACGGCAGATATGGAAATCCCACATCCCGTACATTGGAAAAAAAGATAGCTGCATTAGAGGGTGGAGAAGATGCGTTAGGCGTTTCCAGTGGAATGGCGGCAATCTCCATTGCTCTGCTCGGATTCTTGAAGCATGGCGATCATGTCTTTGTGACTAAGGATGTATATGGAGGCACCTATAGCTTCCTGACTTCTTTGGCGCCCCGATTTGGCATACAATTTGATTTTGTCGATTGTACGGATATAGATTCAATGATTAAGGCAATTAAGCCAAATACAAAAGCAGTATATATTGAAACTCCTTCTAATCCAAGATTAACCATTCTTGATATCGGAAAAATCTCGGAAGTCTGCAAATCGTATCAGCTCCCCGTCATTGTCGATAACACCTTTATGAGCCCTTGCTTGCAGAAGCCTTTGAAGCTTGGGGCCGATGTTGTGGTACACAGCGCTACTAAATATATAAATGGTCATGGGGATGTCTTGGCAGGATTTATTGTTGGAAAAAAAGACATCATCCAGTTTATGAGAAAGAAACTGATGGGCGATTTGGGACAAAATTTAAATGCTTGGGACGCATTCCTGATTTTAAGAGGAATGAAGACCATGGCCTTGCGGGTAGAGAGACATTGCAGCAACGCCCAGAAAATTGCTGAATACCTCGAGTCTCATCCTTTCATCGATAAAGTCTTTTATCCAGGTTTAAAGTCTCATCCTCAACATGAGCTGGCCAAAGAACAAATGAAGGGAATGGGAGGCATTGTTTCTTTCGAAGTAAAGGGAGGCTTAGTTGAAGGGAAGAAATTAATAAACTCGTTGAAATTAGCGATGATTTCTTTCAGCTTGGGAGACCCGGAAACATTAGTTCAGCATCCGGCATCAATGACTCATGCTTCTATTCCAAAGGAAGAAAGAATGAAATTTGGAATCACGGATGGATTAATTCGCGTTTCGGTCGGGTTAGAGGATGCGGATGATATTATCAGCGATTTCGATCAAGCTCTGACCGACTTATTTTCTGCTTCTGAAGTGAAAATAATAACGAAATAAAAGGGAGGAAGTACATGTCTTCTAAACTGGGTGAGATTGAACAAGTTCTAGGTGGTCAGTTAATTGACGTTCGAAGAAACCTTCATCGGGAGCCAGAATTATCTTATGAAGAGTTTAAAACGACAGAGAAACTTCGTAAATGGCTGACAGATGCCAATATTCGCATGTTGGACCTCCCTTTACAAACGGGACTTATCGCAGAAATCGGACAAGGGGAAGGGCCAATCGTAGCCATTCGCTGTGATATCGATGCACTCCCGATTGAAGAACAGACCGGATTGCCTTTTGCGTCAGAGGTTCCAGGGAAAATGCACGCATGCGGTCATGATTTTCACACGGCTGTTATCTTAGGTGCTGCATACTTGCTCAAAGCCCGCGAAGCTGAACTGCCCGGAAGGGTTAGAATATTGTTTCAACCGGCAGAAGAAACCGGTCACGGGGCTGAAAGCGTCTTGGCCTCGGGTGGGCTTGAAGATGTAGCTGCCATATTTGGTCTTCATAACTCACCAGAAATGCCTGCAGGATCGTTTGGAACGAGAACCGGTGCTTTAACAGCCGGGGTTGACCGGTTTGAAATCACGGTGAAAGGCATCGGCGCCCATGCCGCCACTCCGGAGAATGGTGTGGATGCCATTGTAACAGCGGCTCAAATTATTACCGCTCTTCAAACGATTGTAAGCCGCCAGAACAAGGCAGGAGAGCCGGTTGTGCTGAGTGTAACCCGAATCAATGGAGGGTTCACCTGGAATGTGCTACCGGAGATGGTGGAATTGGAAGGCACGGTTCGAACTTATAATGAGGAGATTCGCCGTATTATTCCGGAAAAAATGACCCAAATTATAGAAGGAATTGCCGCGGCAGCCGGGGCGGAGGCCAGCCTGCATTGGTATCCAGGCCCGCCGGCAACGATAAACGACGGATATTGGGCTGATTTTACCAAAGAGATCGCCAAACAGTCAGGTTATGAAGTGCATGATATCGCACCGCAAATGGGAGGTGAAGATTTCTCATTGTATTTACAGAAGATACCCGGTGCTTTTGTGAATATCGGAACGGGTCCCGCTTATGCGCTGCATCATCCGCGTTTCGATGTAGATGAGACTGCATTATTGCCGGCCGCCAAATATTTTGCTTTGTTGGCAGAGCAAGCACTGGTGAAACTGAAAGAGAAAGGTTAGCCCCAAATCCGATAACGAAATGAGAGGAATGTATATGATTGAATTAAAGGATATTTATAAAACGTACACCCGTAAAGGGATCTCGATTGATGCCTTGAAGGGGATAAATGTAAAGGTCGAAAAAGGCGATATATTTGGGGTTATCGGCTATAGCGGTGCCGGAAAGAGTACGTTGATCCGTTTAGTCAATTATTTGGAAAAACCCACAAAAGGACAGGTTTTTGTCGATGGGCATGATTTAGGCAAATACAGCGATAAAGAGCTGCGTGCAGCCAAAAAGAATATCGGCATGATCTTTCAGCATTTTAACCTGCTGGAATCGAAAAAAATATTTGATAATGTGGCCATTCCCCTCGTTTTGTTGAAAAAAAATAAAAATGAAATCCGCAAGCGTGTTCTGGAGCTGCTGGAGTTTGTTGGATTATCCGACAAAGCGAACAGCTATCCGAGTGAATTGTCAGGCGGACAGAAGCAGCGCGTCGGGATTGCAAGAGCGCTTGCCTCGAACCCCTCCATTCTGCTGTGCGACGAAGCGACGTCGGCGCTTGATCCGCAGACGACGCGATCCATTTTACAGCTGCTCAAGAAAATCAATGCGGAATACAATATCACAATTATGATCATCACCCATGAAATGTCGGTCATTCAGGAGATCTGCAACAAGGTGGCGGTCATGGAAGAAGGACGAATTATCGAGCAAGGAAGCGTTCTGGAGGTATTCGGACATCCACAGCATCCGACCACGCAAAATTTTGTGAAGACCGTTATTCAGAACAGCATCACAAGCAGCGTGCAAAAAACGATAAAAAAAGAACCGGGCAGCGGCATTTACAAATTGGAATTTGTCGGGCAAAGCGCTTCTGAGCCGATTTTGTACAAATTGATTCGTTCCTATGATGTGAAGGTCAATATTCTATTTGCCAATATGACCGAGATTCAGGAAACGACATTGGGAAAAGTGATTATTCAGCTGCAAGGAGAGACGGCCGAGGTTAACAAGGCTCTGTCTTTCTTGAAAAATAGCGGAGTCGGTGTAGAGGAGGTGGAAAAGCATGATGTCAACTACAGTTACAACTGAACAATTTATGGAGGCGATCATTGAAACCATTCATATGGTAGGGATGTCCTTGTTCGTAGGGTCATTAATTGGAATACCTATCGGGATTTTACTTGTGGTCACCCGTCCAGGGGGTGTTTTGGAAAGCAAATTGCTGTATTCCATTTTAAATCCCATTATCAACATTATTCGCTCCCTGCCATTTATTATATTGCTCGTCGCCATTATTCCGTTTACCCGGTTGATTGTTCAAACTTCGATTGGGACAAGCGCAGCGATCGTACCGCTTATTCTCTACATTGCACCTTATATCGGGCGGTTGGTAGAGAACTCCATACTTGAAGTCAATCCGGGAATTCTTGAAGCGGCAGAGGCAATGGGGGCTACACCGTTTCAAGTCATTTGGTACTTTTTATTACCCGAGGCAATCGGATCGTTAATCCTGTCCTTGACGACTGCGACCATTGGGTTAATTGGTGCAACTGCGATGGCTGGAACGGTTGGCGGCGGTGGAGTCGGAGACTTGGCTATTGTATATGGATACCAGCGATTTGACACTGTCGTAGTCATTGCCACCGTAATTGTCCTTATTATTTTCGTTCAAGGCATTCAATCATTAGGCAACACTTTGGCGAGAAAGATTCGCCGTTATTAATGATTACTTAACAAGGAGGAAGACAACAAGTGAGTGAATGGAGCAAACAAGACCGATTTAACGCATTATTATCCGGTGAACTCGCGGATCGTCCGATTGTAAGCGGATGGCGTCATTTCATCGACAAAGAACAAAATGCAGAAGATTTGGCAGAAACGACGGTCACCTTTACAAAGAAATATGAATGGGACTGGGTCAAAATTAATCCTAGAGCAACCTATCTGGCGGAAGCTTGGGGAAATGTGTATGACTTTCAGGACTATCAAACCGTATTCCCGAGGCAGCAAACGACGGCTGTTCCAACGGCTGCAAATCTTTGGGATCTTGATGTGAAAAAGGCTGCACAGTCAACGCCGTTATTAGAGCAATTAGAAGCGGTGCGCAAAATTCGTCAAGGGCTGCCTGATACACCTTTGATTCAAACGGTCTTTTCACCTTTAACCGTTTTGCTATTTATTGTAGGCCGGTCTGCATATGTAACAAAAACGGTGTTTGGCATTGAAAATCCTGTCACCCTGGATTCTTTGTTTACAGAGCACAGAGCAGCAGCGCATCATGCGTTGCATGTGATTTCATTAACCTTGGCTGATTATGTAAAAGAGCTGCAGCAAGCAGGATCGGATGGTCTGTTTTATGCAGTGACGGGTACAGCCCATCCTGGCTTATTTGATGAAGCGATGTTTAATGAGTTTTCCAGACCTTATGATTCCATTGTACTCGAGGCTGCGAATTACGGGAAAAATATCCTTCATACTTGTGGAGCATGCTCCCAGCCCGAAAGATTTAACGACTACCGGATAGACGGGATCAGCTGGGACACAAAGGCTGAGGGGAATCCGGACCTGGATGCGGCTTTAACGGCAACCAAGGTAGGCGGCGTCGATCATGCTTTATTTGCGGCAAATGACATTGCTCAAATTGGGAAGCAGGCTGAGGAAGCTTTAAACTTAATGAAAGATCAACCTTTTATTCTCGCTCCAAATTGCGCAATCCCGCTTAACGTAACCGATGAGGCTCTAAAACAACTAAAAAAATCTGTTTTTGAAAAGGAGACAAAAAAATGAAAAAATTACTGCTTATTGTTTTAGTTGGGGTTGTAGTGTTGTTGACGGCTTGTGGCCAAAACTCGGCAAATAGCTCAGATTCAGGTGCAGCGCAAGAAGAAAAGAAAGAGATTACCGTTGGATTTGGCGTTGGGACGTATGAAGAGCAATTCCGCCAATCGATTCTGCCGATTTTAGAGGAAAAAGGCTACAAGGTTGATATTAAAACCTTCTCTCAAAACATGCAGGTAAACCCGGCCATGAAGGAAGGCTCCATTGATGCAAGCATATTCCAAAGTACGGCGTATATGGAGGCGATTAACAAAGAAATTAGTGCGGATATGGTTGGAATCGCCTATGTTCCGGGCGCGCCGCAAGGTCTGTACTCTGTAAAGCACACCACACTTGATGATGTAAAAGATGGCACTACCGTTGCTGTCCCCAATGATCCGGTTAACCAGGAACGTGCTCTTCGTATTCTGGAGGAGCTTGGTTGGGTAAAGATTAAAGAAGGGGCAGGTGTAGAGGACTTTAACATTAACAGCATGGAGCCGGACAAGTTTAACATTGATATTAAAATTCTGGACCCTGCGCAAATCCTGGTATCGCTGGAAGACGTTGATTATGGTGTTGTTAACGGAAACTACATTGCAAACGCCGGCAAAAAAATCACAGACGCATTGAAGATCGAAAACACACCAATGCAGCACAGAATCATCGTATCCATCAATAAGAAAGATGAAAACACCCAATGGGCCAAAGATTTGAAAGCCGCCTATGAGTCAAAGGAGTTTGAAGAATATATCACCGGAATAGAGAAATATGACGGTTTCATTCTGCCTGAAGCTTGGAAAAACAATTAAGTAAGGAAGTGGACGGGTTGATCAACAAACAGATTCACTTTATTGGCGGCGGACAAATGGCCGAGGCCATCATTCGGGCTGTTATCTCCAATCAAACCGTATCCGCAGGTCAGATCAGCGTAACCGACATCAATGAGGCGCGTCTTCAGTTTTTAAGTGAGACTTACGGAGTGAAGACAGAAAGCTCTCCTGAGAAAGGTTTGGCTGAAGCAGAATTGATTGTGGTTGCTGTCCGGCCGCAGGACAATTTGGCTGCATTAGGACAAGCTGTACGGGGATTCGCTGCACCAACCGCCGCAATCGTTTCGATTGTGGCGGGTGTAACGATAGAGAAGCTGGCCGGATTTTTTGGAGCCGAACGCCCCATTATCCGGGTCATTCCAAATACGTTGACCGATACAGGATACGGCTATAGCGGCGTTGCCTTAAATGCCTACGCTACTCAAGGCCAAGTAGACGACTTCTTGCTCGGATTCGGAAAAGTGCAATACTTGGACGAAGCATTGATTGATATCTTTACCGGATATGGTGTGGCCGGACCGAATTACATTTATTATTTTATTGAATCGCTTGCGGATGCCGGTGTCCTCGCCGGGTTGCCGCGGGAACAAGCGTGGAACGTTGCGCTGGAAAATGTCTTTGGAGCTGTCGTCATGCTGAAGCAGACCGGTCTGCATCCAAGACAACTCCTTGACATTAATAACTCGCCCGGCGGTGTAGGCATTCATGGCTTATACGAACTGAACAACAGTGATTTCGCTGCCGGCCTGCAAAGAAGTGTCCTGGCAGCCGTAAAGCGGACGACCGAGTTAGGGGCGGAATAGACAATGGCAAGCAAAAATTGGGATCATCTTGTTCATTACGTCAATGATTTAGACCAATCGGTTGAAATCTTTAAGGATCATGGTTTAGTTGCCTTCAGGGGAGGTTCGCATACGGAATGGGGAACCTTTAATACTTTAAGTTATTTTGGCATAACCTATATCGAGTTTCTGGGCATTGAGAATCTTGAATTGGCGAAGGCGACGGAACATAACCGTGTGGTGAAAGATGCGGTTGACACATTGCCAGACCATGAAGTTTTGAGCAGAGTCGTTATTCGGACCGATGATATCGAAGAAATGGCCGCTTCTTTGGAAGCGGCAGGCTTAAGTCTCTCTCCTATCATGGATGGCAAGCGTCTGGATAACAAGGGCAGATTAATCGAGTGGCGAATGATGACCATTGACGGCGATTTTGGGGGATTGGTCTATCCGTTCATTATTCAATGGAAAGGGACAGATGCGGAAAGATTGGAGCGGTTAACGGAATCCGGCATCATTCAGCCTCATCCTGCCGGTAATGCCGAAATCAAGAGAGCGGTATTCCACGTCTCCGATCCGGCAGCTGCCGCTGAGCATTGGGAAAAGTTATTTGGACTGACTGCCCTAGAGTCAGAAGACAAATCAGTCACCCTTAAGATTGGCGACAAGTTTTTTGATTTCGTAACAGGGGACGAGAACCAATTCAAACAGGTGATTTTTGAAACGGATTCTGAAAAGCTAAAAGGGAAAACTATTCGGATTGGTGAAGGAGAATATGTTTTCGCTTAAAAGCGATGTCCCAGAAAGATTTTGATACTAGAGGCTCTCCCGTTAGGTCACTGAACCTTGGGAAGCCTCTTTCTTTTTTGTATACTGAATTTTCATTCCATAGTCCCAAAACCAATACTTTTCACATAAAAATATTAATCCAAAAGTCCTTCGAAAAGCGTAAATTTACCTTGATTCACAATGAAGAATATGGTAATTTCTTATCGTTGTAAACGCTTACCCAAAAGCGAACAATACAATGTTTAAGCCGCCTTTCCTGCTCTAGTCCCAGTCCTTTCGTACTTGATTTGAAAAATAAACATTGCCTGTTGTAAACCAATTAAACAGGAAAGAAGAGTGATTTATGAAAAAAGCTATGGTTTCCCTGCTCTTGTTTCTTTTAGTTTGTTCCACGCTCGGTTTGTGGGGGGCAGAACCTCAGCAGGCCTATGCGGGTGTAAATAATAAATTGATTAAGCTGGTGAATACGGACAAAGCAAGTTACAGCCCGGGCAATGTGGTTACCGTTTATGTGGATATGTTAAACTCGACCGGAAGTGCCTTCTCGGGAGATGTCTCTTTGTATTTCCGTTATCTCGGCAATTTACACATCCAGTCCCAACGGTGAAGCAGGCAAGATTTGGACGATCTCGAAAGCAAAAGACGGCTACGATATCGTTCACCTAATTAACTTGAAGCAAAACACCTCGACAAGGTGGCGTGATGATAATGCCACCTATGTTGATCCGGGTGTGCTGAGCAATGTTTCCGTAAAAATTTATTATGAAGGTTCCTTGGCTTCAACGCCAAAAGTTTGGTGGGCTACACCCGACTCCATCGGTACGGACCCGGCTAACTTCCAGTACGGAAAGGCTAATCTTCTGACACAAGGCAGCAACTGGACAACGGGAAGCGATGCTAACGGCAACTTCATTACATTGACCGTACCGCAGCTTAACTATTGGGATATGATCTGGATTGAGAAGGATGCGGATGAAACCGTCGGCTCGCAAGTAATGCTGCAGGACTTTGAATCTACAGGTACGCTCCCGTCAAATTGGACCCCGATTACGACATCGGACGCTCCGGCTCCGCTGGGCGGGTCCTGGTCCCTTACCCAGCCGGCCGGATCGACCAAAGAACTGACAGTAGGCTCAGGCGGAGGAATCATCAAGTACGACAAAGGCAGCTGGAGCTGAAAAACGGCACCACATGGGATCTGTATAAGTATAGCGGCACTTCATGGACGCTGCTTGGTTCCGGGGCATTTTCTTATTCGGCAGGGTATCATTACTTGAAATTAAGCTGTGTAGGCAACAAACTGACCGTGGAAGTTGATCTGGCCAACAAAGGATCGTATTGGGACCTGAATGATCCGTTCCTGGATGGAACCGTTGGGGCACGCAGCGAAGTAGGCAATCATCGCTTCGATAATCTGAAAGTCACAGCTTTGTAAGCGGTTTCCCATCTGTGGGAATTCGAGCATCACACTCTACCCGTCAAGCCGAAGGCTCGGCGGGATTTTTTCGTTCAGAAACTTCAGACAAAAATATAGTCTCAATTAGAGATCAACACTGTCAAAATTCGACAAAACATCTGTTCTATCGATGATAAAATAAGGTTGCGGTTCAGTTATGGTTTCGCTTTCCAGGCCCAATTTACGAAGGCGGTGTTGGGAGATTGCATGATTTGATTTTTATAATATTGGGCATATTTGACGCTTTCGCTATGTTAACAATAATACTCAAACTGTATATGCTTCCGGTGCGGGAGTATTTTGTTAGAATACTTCTGTTCGCTTCATTTATTGCTCTATTCTCGTACTTGATGCGAATTGCTATAGGAGTACCGGAGTGGGATTTGCCCTTGCAATATTTGCTCATCATTCTTTTTTTGAGATTGGGTTTGAAAATTAAAGTACATCTGGCATCTTTTATAGCCGGAGCGGGAATTTGCGGATATGCCCTGATTCAAGTGGCCTTGTATTATTTTTATGCCTGGACCAACCTGATGAATGTTGGCGTGTTAAAAGAAAATAGCGGATTCTATATCAGTCTGCTTCAAGTTTCGACCATTGTTGCAGCTTTTGTTTTATCCTGGGCGCTGACCAGATTTAATCTCGGATTCTCTTTTATCATTGTTCCTCCGCATGACTTTCTGGTGAAGGAGAACTACTTCACTAACCGAAATTTAATTCTTGTTATCGGCAGTTTGGCTTCGTTGGCAACAGTCTCCGTAACGATCCTGTTTCTATACAACGCAAATCCGTTGGGGTTACTATTGATAGCGGCTGTGGCTTTTGGATTATCTTTTTATTTCTCGGGTTGGAGTGATCGGGATGATATTAGAAGAGCTCTCGAAGCGTATCGCAATAAAGGTAAAAAAGTATGACCCCGAAGGACCGGGTTCACTGGAAGTATTAAGCTATGGTATCGGATTAAAGCTGAATCTGTTCACAGGGATACTTCTTACGGTTCTGTTCGGCTTATTATTTAGTAGCGTGCTTCACTCACTGTTGGCTCTAGTTTCTTTTATGATCCTGCGGAAATTTTCCGGGGGCTACCATTTGCCTATTACTATCTGCTCGTTCGCTACCGGGCTTACGGCTTCCTTGGTACCGTTGGTCCGTCTTGATCAAGAAGGAACGATTCTGTTAACGGCACTGTCGCTGCTTATTGCGCTTTTTTTTGCGCCTAACAACTATGAAGAGTTATACAATGTGGAGTTTGATTCCTGGTCCAAGGGGATTTCAGTTTTAATTATCTTGTCAAATCTTTATTTTCAATCGACGATTGTGGCGGTGGCATTCCTAATTCAATCCCTGCTGCTGCTGCCGGTATACCCCAGGAAAGGAGGTGTTAACCTATGAAGAAAGCAATGGCGCGTTATTTTGCCGAAAGAATTGTGAAGTCAGCCGTGAAGTCTTCCCGAAGCCGGAAGTCGATTGCTGGTTCTCTGCCAGTTCCCCAAGAATTAAAAAAGGTAAAGTAGTTCCATGGAAGAAGGACAGCGTAACATCGTCGGCGTTCAAGTCTCTGATTCGGCAAACGGGACTTTGAAAAAGGAGTTTCGAGAGAACGAGATTATGAGCATCGAAATGTGGAAGCCGAAAAAAAATTACAGTGTTCCTATTTTCTACACCAGAAGCGGCAACTTTACCGTGTTGACCACTCTGGAGGAATGCGGCTGCGTTTTTTCGGCTTTCGCCTCTTTGGACACCTGGAATCTTGTGAATTTGAAAAAAGGGGAGCGCCTGGAGACCGGAAGCTACGGGGGAAGGCTCTATTTTCAGAACTCATCCATCTATACCGGAGTGAATCTCAAGAGCATGGGGATGTGGGATGACCTCGTTGCCAGGTCGAAAGAGGCGAAGGAAGATGACAGGGATATTCTTGTAAACCGGATCGAATGTTCCGGCAGGCTGGACCAAGGACAATTCATCAAGGCAAGCGAGGTATTCTATATTGACACTTGGGAGCCTAAACGAAATTATCATGTTCCCCGGTTCTACACGGAAGAAGGCTGCTTTACGGCCGGATTGACCTTTCAGAGCTGCAAAGAAGCCTTCCCCCACTTTTTCCCCGCGTATAACGGAAGCCTGGTCAACATGGACTGGATCGACCGTATCGAAGAAAAGATCTATGGAGACACCCTTCTATTTAAAGATTCCGAACATAAGACAGGCATCGCCCGCAATAAAGTGAAGTATCTTAAATCTATTCTTAACCAATAACCCTCTACTCCTTGCGAGAGAGGGTTATTGTCATATTGTGGATAAAAAGTCAAGAAAAATCTATACTAGGAAAGCCCATAATCTTCCGATTTTTTTCGACAAATTATTTGTTTATCATAATGATAAACTAATCATAAAGGCTTTTCATTCAAGCGGCAGAATGATATTATTCGTGGGCTATAACGAGATTTTCGAGCCAGATTACCTGGGACATCCCTCGGAGATTGAGCCAATGTTGATACAAGGTATAATCCCATGAAAATTTTAAGAATAGATAAAAAAGGTGAGGGATTGGATGCTTAACCTGACAGTAACCGAGGACGAACAAGGGGCAGGCATGCAGCAATTGCCGGTCGATGAGATTTTGTTCCTGCAATCGAATGCTAACGATTTTATAGATGTCCACACCAAATACAAACAGTATTTCGTCGTGGGATCTCTAAAATTTTGGGAGAGCGCATTTGAACAAACGGACCTGAATTTTTTGCGTTTGGATCGCGGCGTTCTGACCAATATGGATAAGATTAGATGCATCAATACCTCCTTGAAGGTTGCTTACTTCGATTACCCGCTGAAAAGGGATACCAAGTACTGTACGATTTCCTACGGAAGGTATATAACGATTCTCAATAAACTCCCGCCGGAACTGCCGAAAATCGAGACGACATTGTTATGACCCTACCAAAAGTTAAAGATTTGTGAAAGGTAAGCATTATTCTGCTTAATCTTATATAATATGGATTAATTCATAGTTGACTTGTAGGGATTATAGGTTTAAAGTGTGAGTTAAAGAACAACCGACCATGCAGATGGAGGCATTTTCCTTGGAGAATGCCTCTTTCTGTTAATCAAAATTGAGAGGTGGATGCCCAAATGAGTCAACAAACGTTCAATCCGACCCAGGAGCTTTCTGAAGAAGTAGAAGCCAATCGTCAAGCCGATCACCCGATTAACCCCTTGTTTGTAAACCGTTGGTCACCGCGCTCGTACTCTGACCGTGTCGTGCGCGAAGAGGATCTGCTCACCGTACTGGAAGCTGCTCGCTGGGCGCCGTCCGCCAGAAACGGACAGCCCTGGCGTTTTGTCCTGGCCAAGACGGAGGAGCAGCTGCAAACCTTCCGTGAATTGATCTTCCCCAACAATCGGCTGTGGGCGGACCAGGCTCCCGTCATTATTGCGCTTGCTTCCTACAAATTATGGGATGATGGCCAGCCCAACCGGTTCCATGCGTTTGATTCCGCCGCGGCTTGGCAGGCGCTTGCGCTTCAGGCTTCCCTGCTGGGCTTGTCCACACGAGCCATCGCCAGCTTCGATCAGGAGAAAGCCCGCACCGAACTGAATGTTCCGGACGATTATGACGTTCACCTGCTTATTACGCTCGGCTACAAGGGTGATCCCGATAGCGTTCACCAAGACTATCGCGACCTTGAGAAGCCGAACAAGCGCCGTCCGTTGAATGAAAGCATCATTGAAGGAAAATGGGGTGCGCCGCAAGCTTAAACCCCTTCTCAAACAAAAAAGACAAAAAGGCCGTCCGCCAAGCGATGCTTGGACGGGCGGCTTTTTTTGCGTCTGGAAACGCATCGTCTTTACGGGCGAAGGAAAATACAAAAAAATTAATTAATCTTGCATAAACAAAATTCGACATTACATTTGATACTCTACCCCCAAAATAAGTTTAATACACAATTTGGCAATGAAGGAGGAGAAACAGGGTTTGCAGCACGTACGACTTTCAGAGAAAGAGATGGCAGAGCAGATTCCTGCTTTACCCCCGTCCCGTTACCATGTGGCTTCATTTAATATTCGCTTTGACAATCCCGAGGATCAGGGAAACCGCTGGGAATTTCGCAAGCCCAATCTTCTGGGAATGCTTCATTACTATTCTTGGGACATTATCGGTCTTCAAGAGGTTTGCGGAAATCAGCTGACCGAATTGGCCACGCTCTCCAGCTACCGTTATGAGGGCGAAGGTCGCGATGGAGGGCTGAACGGCGAACATTGTCCCATATTCTATCGCAAGGATATTTTCGAGAAGGAAGCTGGAGGAACGTTTTGGCTTTCCTTGTCTCCGGGAGAACCCTCAATATCCTGGGAGGCGGACTGCCGCCGGATATGCACCTGGGCGAAATTGCGGGACAAGAGAACCGGACAGGCTCTTGTCTTTCTGAATACGCACCTCGACCATATCAGCGAAGAAGCCCGATTTCAAGGGGCGAGATTGATTACCGACTGGATAGCCTCGTATGTCCCGGATACTCCGGTGATCATGACGGGCGACTTTAATGCAGGCCGGGAAGAACGCTGCTACCGTAAATTAAACGGTTTTTTAAGGGATGCCAAATGGGTTTCAGAAGAGATTCCGTACGGTCCTGAAGGCACTTTTTCAAATTTTGATTACCACATGCCGTGGCCGGGAATGAAGGAGATCGACTATATCCTGGTCAGTGAACAAGTCAAGGTTGTCTCGGTGCGAACGGTGACCGACAGCTTTGACGGACAGTACCCGTCCGATCATTTTCCTGTAACCGCTGAGGTGGAAATCCGGAAATAGAACCGAAGACTAACAAACAAAGGGGAATTTCAAAGATTATGAAAAAAACGATAAGCCTGATGATGATTTTTACGCTGTGTTTGCTGCTGGCCGCCTGCGGGAACGGAAATTCTTCCCCTGATCAAGGGGCTTCCTCACCGGCAGCATCCAATGGACAAACGGAGCCGCAGAGCAGCCAGGCTCCTGTAAATGAGAAATTGATTGTCTATACCAATTCCAATTCGGATGGCAGAGGCGAATGGCTGATCGACAAGGCGAAGGCAGCCGGATTCGATATTGAGATTGTGGGTGCGGGCGGCGCCGATCTTACCAACCGTCTGATAGCGGAGAAGAACAATCCTATCGCCGATGTGGTGTATGGCTTGAACTCTATGCTGTATGAAATTCTGACCCAGAACGATGTGCTTGAACCCTTCACTCCGGAGTGGGCCGGTGAGGTTGAAGAGGGTTTGAATGATCCCGACGGTTACTATCACAGTTTGGTGAAGCAGGCCATTTTGCTGGCTTATAATCCGGAAAAATACACGCCGGAAACCGCGCCCAAGGATTGGTCCGATCTGTGGAACAAAGCGGAATACAAGGGCATGTACGAAGCGCCGACCTTGCTGGGACAAGGTACGCCGCGGATCGTCGCAGCGGGCATTCTGACGCGTTATCAGGACCCAAGCGGAGAATACGGCATTTCGAAAGAAGGCTGGGAACAAATCAAGAAGTTCTATGATAACGGCGTTCCCGCAGTGGAAGGAGAGGACTTCTACTCCAAGCTGGCCGGCGGCCAAACGCCGATCGGCGCGATGGTATCGGGCGTATTGGCATCCAAAGAGAAGCAGTACGGCGTTAAATCCGGCATAGTATCACCGGAGATCGGCGTTCCGGTCATTGTTGAACAAACGGCAATCGTAAAAGGGACAAAGAAGCGGGAAACGGCGGAACGTTTCATCAACTGGCTGGGAAGCAATGAGACGCAGGGCGAATTTGCGAAAGAGTTTAACTCGATGCCGGCCAACGTCATAGCCGCGGAACAGGCCAATGAAGATGTGAAAAAACTGTACGACTCCATTAAAACGCAGACGATGGATTGGGCCTTTATCGCCCAGAATATTGACAATTGGGCCGAGAAAATCGAGCTGGAAGTATTGAAATAAGCATATGATTACATTCAAAGATATTCATATTCAGTTCGGAGAACTATCGGTTATTCCCAACCTGAACCTGCAGATCAGGGAAGGTGAGTTTTTTACCTTTCTGGGTCCGTCCGGCTGCGGAAAGACGACCATTCTTCGCAGTCTGGTCGGCTTTATCAACCCGTCGGGCGGACAAATTTTGCTGAACGACCGGGACATCACCAATGTTCCAATCGAAAAGAGAGGGATCAGCATGGTGTTTCAGAGCTATGCGCTGTTTCCCACTTTGAATGTCTATGAGAATATCGCTTTTGGACTGCGGGTGCAGAAGATTCCTTCCGCCCGCTTGGATGAAGAAGTACGCGATATCGCGCGAAAGGTCGACTTAAGCGAAGAACAGCTCTTCAAGAAAGTATCCGAATTGTCCGGCGGACAGCAGCAGCGGGTGGCCATTGCCAGAGCGCTTGTGCTGAAGCCGAGCATTCTGGCTCTGGACGAGCCTTTATCCAATCTGGATGCCAAGCTTCGGGTGCAGCTGCGCAACGAGCTGAAGAGTCTGCAAAAAAAGTTTGGCATCACCACGATTTACGTTACGCATGACCAGGAAGAGGCCTTGACTCTTTCGGACCGGATCGCGGTGTTCCATAAAGGGGTTGCCGAGCAGGTAGGGACGCCGCAGGAGATTTATAACCATTCCGCGACCGAGTTCGTATGCAACTTCATCGGGAGCAGCAATCGGCTGGACCCCGCTCTTGCCGGCGGTCCGTTGAAGCCTTGGGCAGATCCGGGGAAGAACGTGTATATCCGCCATGAAAAAGTCAGCCTTCATCCTTTTTCGAGCGAGGAAACTGCGGTTGTACTCAAAGGCAGAATTGTGGAGCAGGAATTTTACGGTATTTACACCAAGTATACGATAGATACCGGCGGATACGGCATGCTGAAAAGCGTGGAAATCGCTAATAGCCTGAACAGCCGATCGGCCGGAGACGAAGTTGAGGTATATCTCAATGTCCAGGATATTTTGCAGTATGACTAAAATCAGATCCGCCTTGTCGTCGATCCCCGTCGCTGCCTGGCTCATGTATGCTTTTCTTGGATGGTTTATCGTCGCTTTTCTGATTTATCCCAATCTTAATGTTTATTACGAGATTTTTTGGGGCGGCGGTTCATTCTCGCTGGATGCGGTTCACAAATTAATTTCCTCCGAGCGGGCGATGAAAAGTCTGTACAACAGCTTCATTCTTGCCTTATCGCTGGTTGTCACGGTTAATCTGGTCGGCATCTTTCTCGTTCTGGTTACGGAGTATTTTGAGATTAAGGGCGCCAAAATACTGAGGCTCGGTTATTTTACCACATTGGTATACAGCGGGGTTGTCCTGGTATCGGGCTATAAGTTCATATACGGGGACTCCGGCTTTATCACCAGGGTTCTGTCTCATCTGTTTCCTGCTATCAATGTCAACTGGTTTCACGGATATGGGGCGGTGCTGTTTGTCATGACCTTCGCCTGCACCTCCAACCATGTGATCTTCCTGACCAATGCGATCCGCAAGCTGGATTTCCAAACGGTAGAAGCGGCGAGAAATATGGGTGCCTCCACATTGTATATCTTGAGGCGCGTCGTACTGCCGGTGCTGAAACCGACGATTTTTGCACTGACGGTTCTGCTTTTTCTCACCGGGCTTGGAGCGACATCGGCGCCGCTGATTTTGGGCGGTTCCGAATTTCAGACCATTACGCCCATGATTCTTACCTTTGCAAGAAGTGTAACTTCAAAGGATCTGGCGGCTCTTCTGGCCCTTGTCTTGGGAGTGGCCACGCTGCTGCTTCTGACCTTGATGATCCGGATTGAAAAAAACGGGAACTTCATGTCGGTATCCAAGGTGAAATCCGCGCTGGTTAAGCAAAAAATCAACAATAGAATATGCAATGTGCTGGTTCATACCGCCGCGTATCTCTTGTTTGTCATTTATATCATTCCCGTTGTGCTTATTATTTTGTTTTCTTTTACCGATGCCCGGAGTATTTCCACAGCCACGCTGTCTTCCGGCGAATTTACACTGGACAACTATATCACCGTTTTTTCCAATATGACCGCGTTCAAACCGTATTTGGTCAGCATTTGTTATGCGGCGGTTGCTTCATTGGCTGTGGTGGTGCTAACCTTGATGGCTTCCCGAATACTGCATAAATTCAATAATATCTGGAGCCGGACGCTGGAATACGCCTTGCTGATTCCCTGGATGTTGCCCTCCACGCTGATCGCCATCGGACTGATTGTCACCTTTGACACACCCAAGCCAATTTTGGGGAATACCGTGCTGCTGGGCACTTTGTGGCTGCTGCTGATCGCTTATGTGATCGTCCATATTCCGTTTACGCTCCGAATGGTGAAAGCCTCTTTTTTCAGTATTGACGGTAATTTGGAGGATGCCGCTAAAAATCTGGGGGCGCGTTCCTTCTATTCGTTCAGAAGAGTGCTGCTGCCGATTATTCTTCCGTCTGCCTTGGCGGTATTGGCGCTTAATTTCAATAGCATACTGGCGGATTATGATCTTACGGTATTTCTGTACCACCCGTTATATCAGCCGCTCGGCATTGTAATTAAAAACAGCACCGACGCGCAGGCGCTGGCCGACACTCAGGCATTGACCCTGGTGTATTCCGTAATCCTGATGATCATGTCAGCCATTACGCTGTATGGCGTATACGGCAGAAGTAGCCGCAGCAAAACAAAATAAGCCGACATATCATAAAGCGAGCCTCCTTAGCCGGCTGTCCAGGTAAGTGACCTGAACGGCTGCTGCAAGGAGGCTCGCCATGTTATGGGGCTATTTTATAGCTATTTTACTGCTTAACGATATCCTGAATGGCTTTATCCAGCTTCTCAAGCAGTTGGTCGCGGTTGACTTGACCGCCCAGGTATTCCTGCATGGCTGCGCCGAAGCCTTGAGTCACGCCATCCGGGAATCTGTCCCAGTTCCAGCTCAGGGCTGTTGCCGATTTCTCTTGTACGGCTACAGCGACTTGACCGATATCTTCGGCAGTGGTCGAGATATTAGACAGAGCCGGAATGAATTTAAAATCTTTCGTCAAATATTTCTTGCCGGTTTCCGAGCTGACCATCCAATTGAGGAATGCTTTGGCTTCTTCCGGATGAGCTGATTTGCTGTTCACGATCCAGTTGTTCGGCACGCCGACGAAAATTTGTCCTTCTTTGTCGCCTATCGGGATCGGAAGCAGGCCCAGCTTCAGGTTCGGATCGATCTTGTCGATGTCGCCCTGCGTCCAGTTGCCCTGCATCATCATGGCTGCCTTGCCGGAAGCAAAATCGGCGACTTGAGTAGCATAGTCTGTCGTTACTTTATTGTCTTGTGAGTTATTGAAGACAACGTCAACGAAATCCAGCCATTGTTTGAAAATATCATTGCCCTTGATCGTTTGTTTGCCTGCTTTCAGGTCCTCGATATATTGCGCAGGATCGGCTTGGTTGGCCATGGCCACATTCACCATGTGAATACCCAACGACCACCATTCATTGGTTGCTTCGAAAGGCGTGATGCCTGCGGCTTTCAGCTTGGCTGCGGCATCTTTCAGCTGCGGCAGCGTCTTCGGTTCTTCGGTAATGCCGGCTTTGGCGAACAGGTCCTTGTTGTAAATCAGGCCGTAGCCTTCAACGTTCATCGGCAGGCCGTACAGCTTGCCGTCCACCGTTGTCGGGATTTTGGAGGTAGGGATCAGGCTGCTGACCCAAGGTTGATCCGACAGGTCGGTTGCACGGTCCATGTATGGGACGAGAGCAGCGAAACCGCCGTTGTTGAAGATTTCGGGTTCAGAGCCGGATGCGATTTCCGCTTTCAGCAGCGCGCCGTAGTCTTCGCCGCCGCCGTGAGTTTCAACCTGGACTTTGACGCCGGTTTCCTTCTCATACTCTTCGGCCAGCGCATTGATCTGTTCCGCAATTTCAACCTTGAACTGGAACACTTTGATCGTTACGTCTTTTTTGGGCGCTTCCGATGCAGCCGGAGCCGCGGTCTCTGAGGTGCCGCTGTTGGTGCTCTTAGCGGAGGAATTGTTATTTCCGCCATTGCCGCAGCCTGCAACAATCAGGATGCAAACGATTGCGATCAGAAATGCGAATCGTCTCTTCATTTTAGTGCCTCCCTGTATTTTGTAAGTGTTTACATTATGATCGTAAATCAATGTAACCGTAACCAACACTTAATATTTTGTCCGAAAAGGTGGATATTGTTGTCGGCATGTCAGCCTTTAACGGAACCGGCGGTTACTCCTTCTACGATATACCGTTGCAGAATGAGGAAGAACAGCAGAATCGGGGTGATGGCCATCACCAGACCTGCCAGGGCGAGATCCCACTTCTTGGTATACTGCCCGAAAAATTTCGTGACGGCAAGCGGCAGCGTCGTCAAATCCTTGTTGCCCCCGATAATCAGAACGGGCAGAAGGTAGTCGTTCCAGATCCACAGCGTATTCAGGATAACAACCGTGACCATAATAGGCATCAGCAGCGGAAAGACAATCCGGAAAAAGACGCCGTACGGATTGGAGCCGTCCACCCGGGCTGCTTCTTCCAGCTCAAACGGTACGGTCTTGATGAAGCCGTGGAACAGGAAGACCGACAGCGGCATGCCGAAACCGAGATAACAGGCGACGATCCCGTACAGTTCTCCGCGGAGCTCAAGCAAACTGGTAACCCTTACAAGTTGAAGCATCAGCGATTGAAAAGGAATGATCATGGCCGAAACCAGCAGCAGGAAGACAAACGAGTTGAATTTCGTAGGTTTTCTAACGATCTGGTAGGCGGCCATCGAGCTGAACAGAACGATGAGTAAGACGCTAAGCAGCGAAATTTGCACGGAATTCCAGAACGCCTGCGGGAAATCGATCATTTTCCAAACACTAGTATAGTTGCTCCAGTGAAAAAGCTGGGGAAACGAGGCGGCGTCCAGCAGAATTTCCTTTAACGTTTTTACCGAGTTCGTCAGCACCAGGTAGAAGGGCGCCAGAAACACGAAAGCAAGCAGGATGGCAAGAACTTCGAGAACAAAGGTTTTGGTCTTGTACTGGCTGACTTTCATTATGCGGATACCTCCTTGCGCTTCGTAATCAGTACCTGGGTGATCGTAATCAGCGATACGGCGGCGAAGAACAGCAGCGCCTTGGCAGTGCCCAGGCCGTAGCGGTTATTGATCAGGGCTTCCGAGTAGATGTTATACGCCAGCGACTGTGTCGAGGTTCCCGGTCCGCCTTTGGTCAGCGACAGGTTGAGGTCGAACATTTTGAACGCGTTGGAGATCGTCAGGAACAGGCAAATCGTGATGGCCGGCATGATCAGCGGCACGTACACGCTTGTAAAGAGCTGATAGGGACGCGCACCGTCAATTTTGGCGGCTTCGATCAAATCCTTAGGAATGCCTGCGAGCGACGCGATATAAATGATCATCATATATCCCGCGGTCTGCCAGACGAATACGATGACGAGTCCCCAGAATCCGGTGTTCGGCGTTCCAAGCCACGGAAGCTTGAAGAAAGCAATGTTCGTCAGGTCGCCGATTGTGGCGAAGCCTTTAGTAAAGATGAACTGCCAAATGTAGCCGAGCAGAATGCCGCCGATGACATTGGGCATGAAGAAGACGGTCCGGAGCACATTCTTGGTCTTGAGCGAAGCCATCAGCAGGAAGGCCAGCACCAGCGCCAAGATATTGGCGATCACTACGGAAATGACGGTAAACCGGAGCGTGAAAAATAACGATTTCCAGAAATTGTCGTCATGCAGAATTCGGCTCCAGTTGGCCGAGCCTGTCCACACCGCTTTATCCAAATCAAGCCCGTTCCAGTCGGTGGAAGAGTAATAAAAGCCGAGAATAAAGGGGGTTATCACAATGGTCAGAAAGAACAGCAGGCAGGGTCCCAAAAATACGATCTGCTGGCTCCAGCCTTTACGTGTACCGAAAGCTCTTTTTACAGCGGTTCTCCTATTTACGGACTGTTCCCAGCCCTCTTGAATGCCGATCGCTTTTTTCATGGCGGATCTCCTTTGTACGTAGTATCATTGCCTTACACCTTCATTATAGGTAGGGTGGGGAGCCGTCAACACTCAATTTGATGACATTTAAGGTGGATTATATTGCTGCTTGTGAAAGCAGGGCGGAAGAGCCAAGGAGGAATAGACACTTGTTCAAACACAGTATCCGCAATCGGCTGATGGCTCTTGTGCTGCTGGCTGCCGTTATTCCCGCCGGCGTCTCGGTCATGTTCTCATACCTTTATACGAAGCAGTCGGTTACCGAGCAGTCCGTGGGACAGAACCGCAAGCTGCTGACGCTGGGAACAGCTAATCTGGATAATTATTTCCAGGGGATCAACCAGCGGGCGCTGAGCATATACAGCGGAATTAATATACAGAGTTCATTCTATACCTCCATCCTGGAGGTCAAAGATCCGAACGGGCTTCCCAAAGGAACCGTCCAACCGGATAACCGGAATGTCGTATTATCGCAGTTGTACAATCTTTTTTTGTCCGACCGGAATATTTTTAAAATCCATCTATATATAAGAGCAAATAAACAGTCCAATATGCTGTTGAAAGGGCAATTCCGCCGGGAGATCAACACCTTGTATTTGCCGCTTTCCAACCCGAACGGCTCGAACCGCCCTTTCGTGGAAGTGACCCATCCGGATTATTCCTACGACATGAAATCGGGATTTCCGAACTTCAAGCCCGGGGAGACGCCGGTATTCAGCGCCCATTTCCCGATATACAAAACGCCCAGCGACGAGGTGATCGCCGATTTGTCGATCGACTTCCGGCTGTCGGACCTGGAGAAAATTGCAAAATCCATGTACAACTCCGACACCGAGCTTCTCTATATAGCCAATGAACAGGGAAAGATTCTGTACGCTCCGGGCAGCGATTGGATCGGAGGGGCAATTGACAATGAATGGAGAAAGCGGTTTCAGGGAGGGGGGAGCGGACATTTTTCCTGGAGAGATAAGGAATTTAAGGGTATTGTTATGTATAGGCATATTGACTCGGCAATCTTTAAAGGCGATATTATTAAACTGGTGCCCTATGAAACTCTGTACAGCGACGCAAGGACCATTAGCCGCATCAATACCGGAATCGGCGTGCTTTTTCTGATTATAGCGGGCATCGCGGGCGTATTGATCTCCATCGGCTTTACAAGACCGATCAAGAAGCTGATTTCCTATACGCAGAAGGTGCAGATCGGACAGCTGGACGCTTCCGTCGATTCGGTGAGCGAGGATGAGTTCGGGCTGCTGGCCCGTAAAATTACCGATATGACCCGGACGATCAACGATTTGATCCTGCAGGAATACCGGCTGGAAATCGCCAATAAGACCAATCAGTTGAAGGTTCTTCAGGCCCAGGTCAACCCGCATTTTCTGTATAATGCGCTGCAGTCCATCGCCAGCTTGTCCCTGCGGTACAACGCTCCCAAAATCTATGATCTCATTTATTCGCTGGGCAGCATGATGCGGTATTCCATGACGACGGACGGGAACCAGGTGACGCTTCAGAACGAGATCGAGCATGTGGAGAATTACGTCATTCTGCAAAGGGAGCGCTTCGGGGAAGAGAACTTGCGGATGGATGTTGATATCGGGGAAAGCGCCCGCGCCGTGATCGTGCCCAAAATGATTCTGCAGCCGCTCGTCGAGAACATATTCAAGCACGGTTTCCGGGACGGCATCAAGGACGGCATAATTTCAATCGCCGCCAAGCTGGATGATGAAGGTCGGCTGGTCATCACGGTCCGGGATAACGGCATGGGCATTGCGGGCGAACGCCTGGACGAAGTGAGAAACTGCCTTAAGCGGGTGGAGCCCGGCGGGTTCTGCGGAATCGGACTCCGCAATGTACTCGCAAGACTTCGGCTTCAGATCAGTGAGAGATCACAGCTTCTGCTGCAAGGCGGCGAAGGCGGAGCGGAAGTCGTCTTGATTATCCCTCTTGATAATACAGGCAACAGGAAGGAGAAGGGAACGGAATGAAGGTACTGATTGTAGATGACGAAAAACATGTACGGGAAGCCATCCGCTACTTTGTTCCTTGGGAAAAATACGATGTTCGCGATATATACGAAGCCACGAATGGCCAGGAAGCGATGGAGATCATTCTGGAACAGCAGCCGGCGGTCGTGTTTACGGATATGCGCATGCCGCTCATGGACGGCGCCGAGCTGCTGGAATGGCTGCACCGCTACTCACCGTATACAAAGACGATTGTAATCAGCGGATACCAGGATTTCAGCTATGTGAAGCCTGCCATCGTATACGGGGGAATCGACTATCTGCTTAAGCCGCTGAACAGCAAGCAGCTGATATCCGCAGCCGAGCGCGCCTTTCAGAAATGGAAGGAGGAGAAGCAGGAGCGGGAGCGGACCTTCCGCCAAAATATTCAACTGAACATCCTTCGTCCGCTGTATTGGGACAAGAAGCTGTCGGAGCTGGCGGGCGGCACGGTTTCCTTTCAGGAGCTGGAGGAAGCGCTGATTGAGGAACTGGGGCTTCCGAGGAACGCGAAGCGCTGCCGGATTGCCGTTATTTCGCTCCAGTCTTCGGGCGGCCTGCTGCTGAAAAAGTTCCGCGGCGATATCCAGCTGACATCTTTCGTTCTGGCCAATGTCTGCAATGAGACGGTCAGCTTGCGGAAGCAGGGCTTTGCCTTCCGCTACTGGCATGAAGGCGCGGATGTGGTCGTTCTGTTCTGGGACGGCGTGGAAGAGGCCGCGGACCGGCTGCTTGAGATTAATGAATCGGTCAAACAGGCATACTGCATTCCGCTCGATGTCGGTCTGAGCCGGATTCTCCCCTTTCCGGAGGGGGTCAGCGACGCTTTCACGCAGGCGAGACAGAGCCTTGCGGAGCGTAACCTTTTGCTATTAGGTAAACGTATACATGAGTACCGCGAGGATTCCTCGGAAGCTGAACGGACAGGCGGGGCGAAGGCCGCGGCTCTTCTGGAGAAGCTTGGACTTTCACTTTTGTCGGGCGATATCGATAAATTTATCCGGAGTTTTGAAGAGTGGGCTAATTCCATTGCCGGAACGGGCGTGCTGACCGTGAGCGGACTGCGGGATTGGGAAGAGCGGTTGCGGAATGTGCTGACCAAGTGGAGGCAGGAATGGGCCGACAGTGAGGAAGCGTCAATAGCTGAGCCGGTCTTCCCGGCCGGAATGGATGAAGGCGGCAATTTCTCTTTTGAACGCTGGAGAGAAGGTCTGAAGGCGCATATTTTGAAAATGTTCAGTGAAAGCAAGCTTTCCCGTTCCTCGGACAGCCGGATTGTGCGGGAAATCAGGGATTACCTGGACAAGAATTACCAGCAGGAAATTACACTTCAGCATATCGCGGACCGCTTCTTCCTCAGCCGTGAGAACGTCTCGCGCAAGTTCAAACAGGTTACGGGCGAGAATCTGTCCGATTATTTAACGAATTTGCGGATCGACAAGGCCAAGGAGCTGCTGCAAAATTCCGATATGCGTCTGTCGCGGATTTCTGAACTGATCGGTTACGAAGACGAGAAGTATTTCAGCCGCGTCTTCAAGAAAGCGACGGGACTCACGCCGCGGGAATACCGGAAGCGGGAAGAAGAGTCGTGAAGTCGATTTAGCCGGTTTTGGGATGTTGTACAGCAGAAGGGAGATTTCGATGAAAATAATTGAGGAAAAATACAATCGTTATGGTGAAAAGGATTACGATATCAGCTATATCAATTGGGGATTTGATGATCTCGAAACTCAAACCATGATGGCTGAGAAAATGCAGAAGCTGTTTCCTTCCGGCGCCAGGGCCATCCTGGATATCGCTTGCGGAATCTCGAGATATCATCAAGTCTGGCTGAAATCGGGTTATATGGTTACGGGGATAGATCTGTCCGAAACATTTATAGAATACTCCCGAAGCTATAACCAGGCTTTTGAGAAGGCCAATTATTTTGTATGCGATTGCAATCATTTGGATTTTGATAATCAGTATGATATTGCGATCTGGACCGATCCGGTTGAATTAACCGGGCTGTCGGCGAACAGGATTTTCAAAGCGCTGAAATCCGGCGGCGTATTCATCTATGAAATGTGGAATGACAACTATTACAAATATCATGCGGATGATCGGCATAATGACTGTCAGACTTGGACCTGTAAAGATGGGGTTTATCGCCTGGTCCTGCACAAATATAATAGAGCAACCTGTGTTACCGAACATGAGGAAATCATATTTGACGTTCCCAATGAAACGATGATCCATAAAACGGGATTGGCGGCCAAAAATATAAACAGCCATGCCAGTATTCAAATCCTGGAGGCGGCCGGGTTTACAAATATACGATTTGTCGATTACGAGGGGCAGCCTTTTTCTACAGAGAATCAACAAATACAGCGATTTTTCATGATTGGTGAAAAATAATCATACGGCCATATACCTGCCGCCGCCCGAAGGCTGCCGCAGGTATATGGTCGTTCTGCCGTTCCGGCTAATAGCGCCAAACTATCCTCGCAGTATGTCCTCAATCTTCGCCAGTTCTTCCGCGCTTAGATCAGGCGCCGCCAGGGCGCCGACGGCGTCCTCGATCTGGCTGACCTTGCTTGCACCGATCAGCGCCGAGGTCACCTTGCCGCCGCGCAGAACCCAGGACAAGGCGAGCTGGGACATTTTCTGCCCGCGCGCCGCAGCTACTTCGTTCAGACGGCGGACCTTGCCGATCAGCTCTTCCGTGAGTTCCTTCTCGGACAGGAACACACTCGGTCCAGCCGCACGGGAATCCGGAGCGATGCCGTTCAGGTAACGGTCGGTCAGGATACCCTTCTGAAGCGGCGAGAAAGCGATCGTGCCCACGCCTTCTTCTTCGAGCACATCCTGAAGTCCATCCTCAATCCAGCGTGACAGCATGGAGTAATTCGGCTGGTGAATCAGACAAGGGGTACCGAGCCGCCGCAGAATGCGTATCGCTTCCCGGGCTTCTTCGGCGCGGTAATTGGAAATGCCGACGTAGAGCGCCTTGCCTTGACGAACGATCAGGTCCAGTGCGGCCATCGTTTCTTCAAGCGGCGTATCGGGATCGGGACGGTGATGATAGAAAATATCAACATAATCCAGGCCCATCCGTTTCAGGCTTTGATCGAGACTTGAGACGATGTATTTCTTCGAGCCCCATTCTCCGTACGGTCCCGGCCACATATAAAAACCGGCTTTGCTGGAAATGATCATCTCATCCCGGTAAGGAAGGAAATCCTTTTTCAAAATGGTTCCGAAATTCTCCTCGGCGGAGCCTGGGGGCGGCCCGTAATTATTGGCCAGGTCGAAATGCGTAATTCCCAGATCGAATGCTCTGCGGATCATGGCTCTGCCGTTCTCCAGCACGTTGATCCCGCCGAAGTTGTGCCAAAGGCCGAGCGAAATCGCCGGCAGGCGCAGGCCGCTGCGTCCGCAGCGGTTATAAGTCATGCTCTCGTATCTTTCCGTTTGTGCGGTGTACATATTATCTGTCCTCCTGCAATGAAATGGCGTCCGCCCCTAGCGGGCGAGCGGTTATTGCTGCGCTTTCATTGTAGCGGAAATGAAGAGGCGAACGAATGTCAGCAAGGGAGGAATTTATGTCATAATGTCAGATTTACATGCCTTTCCCGGTAACTCTTGGGAGAGCAGCCCTGGACTTTCTTGAACATCCGCGAGAACAGGAGAGCGTCCTCATAACCGATGGAACGGGCGATTTCTCCGATGGTGCAGTCGGTTCGAGTGAGCAGCTCGCAAGCTTTGGCCATGCGGAAACCGAGCAAATATTGGCGCGGGGGCATGCCCACAACCTGCTTAAAGAGCGCGGACACGTACTTGCGGTCAAGCTGCAGCATCTCGGACATCATTTCCATTGTGATATTCTCGCAGTAGTGAGACTGCAGGTAATGCAGGCACTTCTCTACATGCTGGTTCTTGCGTCCGTGTAGGACGGTAGCAGCGGCCGCTGCAGGAACGGTGCGGAGAAGCGCCGCCAAAAACTCGTACAGAACCGCCGTTAACTCCAGATCGAGAGCGCCGGTAGTTTGGGCCGCCTCCGTTAACCGGTCATAAACCCCGTTCATCATCTCGCCAACCATAGGAAATACGGGGTTTTCCGGCGATAGAGTTGTTCTGGACAGGAGATGCTTCGCTCGCTCTCCCGAAAAAGCGATCCAGGAGTAGTTCCACGGATCGCTCTCATCCGCGGTGTAGGCAGACACGACCTGGGGATAGGTTAAAAAAGCCTGCCTCGCGGTCAATGTATAGGAATGCCCGCCCGCAAAGACCTTTCCGGCCCCTTTATGGACAAAGTGAATTTTGTAGTAATCCCTGACACCGGGACCGAAGGAATGTCCGGGAGCGCATTGCTCGCGGCCCCAGAACATCAGATGAAGATCCGGGGAGTCCCTGAAGGGCTGTTCCGCGTTGTAATGAAAAATGGCCATGTTCTTCAGACCCCTTTCTAAAGGTTGAAGTATAGCGCCAAGCGCTTTTTCATTATACTTCAAGAGTCGCCGCAGGTCTGTAAACGCAAAAATAAAACCGGCTTTCCAAAAGGAGCCGGCGAACGATTTATGAGACCTAATCTTGTATTCGGGAACGGAAAGCTTAAGCTTCCATTTTCAGCATGACCAGTTCATCCACAGGATTGCCATCGATCAGGTGCTCCTTAACGATACGCGATACATCATCAGTGGTCACATTGTAGTACCATACTCCGTCCGGATAGACAATGAGAAACGGGCCGTTGCCGCAAAGGCCAAGACAGCTGGTCTTGTTGATCTTAACCGTCTTGTTGATTCCCTGCTCGACAAGCTCTTCCTTGAAAGCCTGCATAACGTCTTCCACATCCTGATTGTTGCAGTGCTCGCTGCAGCAAAACAGCAAATGCTTCTTTAGAACCTTGAGCCGCATGTTCATGGTTTGTGTTTTCCTCCTTGGGTTTGCGTTGCTTTTATTTACATCTTTAGCATGAAGTATAGTCCTTTTGCTTGTGTTTGTAAGGGAAAAGAGAAGAGTGTTCCGAAAGATTTAATAAATCGAAAATTACATAACTCATTGCGTTAGATATAGCGACATAACTATGACTCACAGTAGATTTTGTGACAATTTTTTATTGGAATCACCGTGTATTTCCTGTTTGAGATTTTTATCTGAGGATTCACTGTCCGGAACTGCAATTCTCAGTTTATGCCGGATTGAATTGGTTAAGTATGCAATGAACACAGAACCTAAATTTTTAAATTAAATTAGGAGGTAATCGATATGAATAAGAGGATTGTGGGCGTCTTTACGAACGAGCACGAGGCTTCTCAGGCGATCGGCGATTTAAAGAGTCATGGTTTTCGGACAGAGGATATCTCCGTTATTGCGAGAAATAAAGACGATATGAATGCAATCAGTGACGAGACGGGGACGAAGGCTCCTGAAGGAATGGCTTCCGGAGCGGCGACGGGCGGCCTGCTCGGCGGAGTAACCGGACTGCTTGCCGGCATCGGAGCGCTGGCGATCCCGGGTATTGGGCCGATCATTGCGGCCGGTCCTATTGCGGCGACATTGGCCGGAGCGGCGGTGGGCGCCGGGACCGGAGGTCTTGTCGGAGGCCTGATCGGCCTCGGCATACCGGAAGACGAAGCGGAAACGTATGACCGTTATGTCGATGAAGGCCGTATTTTGGTCATGGTCGATGCGGACACATCGCAGGTAAGTGATGTGTATGAAACGTTCCGGGCGCACAATTCGCAGAACAGTCACTATTATGGGGCGAATGATACGCTGCCCGGCGAAACGGTGACTGACGCCTCAATGAGCGATGATCCGTCAGCCGTTGATCCGACGGACGATAGAGCCGACAGATCGGTCGGGGATTCGGTGGATGCTGTATTCAATGGTTCTGGCCTGGAAGGCAAGCATGATACCGGACTGGATACGATTAATTCGAATCCGGTGAGCGCGACTTCGGCCGATATGGACGAGGACCGCAAGCTGCGTCTGCACGAAGAGCAGCTCAATGTCTCCAAGGATAAGGTGCAGACCGGCGAAGTTTCGATTCATAAAGAAGTCGTCGAGGAGCAAAAAACAATCAATGTGCCGGTAACGCATGAGGAAGTCGTGATTGAACGGCGCGCCGTGCATGACGGCTCGACAACCGAACCGATCGGCAAGGATGAAACGATCCGCATCCCGGTCAGCGAAGAGCGTGTGGAAGTGAACAAGAACACGGTTGTCACCGGCGAAGTAGGGATCGGCAAGCGGGAAGTTCAAGGAACCGAGCGGGTTCGGGACACGGTCCGCCGGGAGGAAGCCCGGGTGGATAAGACGGGCGAAGCGAAGGTAACCGGCGACAAAACCGCCGATGTGAAGAGCCGGATGGAAGAAGACGAATCCATGTTCAACAAGCGTTAAATTGACGCATGAATAATAAGAGTGGAAATAAGCTTTAACAGCAAAGAGCGGCCTCAAGCCCGAAAGGGCTCGGAGGCCGCTCTTTGCTGCGGCTGGCGACTTCTTGAAGGAGAAATCGATGATTCTTTTCTGTACGACGAAGATTTAAGCGCTTTTCAGCCGGATGCGGAGAATCCCGCCTCTGGATTTTACGGTGGAGCGGTACTCCTGTCTGCTTGTAAGCCGCTGTCTGGAGACGAAGGAAATCCGTCTGCCGGAAGGCTATGATATTCGTCCTTTTCGGTCGGAGAGCGATGCGGAAATTTGGAGCGGAGTCCGAAATGCGGGATTCGACGGACTTCAGGGCAGCGAGACCCCCGTTACACCGGAAATGGTGCTGAAGATGGCAGAGGAGGAGGATAGCCTTGAGGGCGGAATGATGATTCTTTATGACGGAGAAAATCCGGCGGGTATCGTCAGGGGAAGCGCGGACGAGTATGAGGGCTCGCCGATTATGAATATCGGTCCGCTAACTCTTCTGCCGGAGTACCAGGGAAGAGGATTGGGCCGAATTCTGCTGAGAGCCGCCTTGCAGTTTGCCAAGGAAAAAGGCTACCCGAAAGCGATTCTGTGCGTCAATGCGGAAAATGAACGGGCGAAGGCCCTGTATCTTCAGGAGGGGTTCAAGCAGGTCGAATCCGCCGTATGCTACAAATACGATTTAAACGTGTAGCCATGCATGGGATTTCCGTCCTTTGACTGTGGTGCGGGCATGAAGCTTGATGAAGGGATTGATGCGCGCAAAAAAATCCAACAAGACCTTGCCCCTCATGCCGACGGGCAGGGTCTTGTTGGATGCGGAAAAGCGGTTATAAAGAAGCGACTTTTCTTCCCGGCGAAACTTGCGGAATTTCCTTGCCCGGAAGGAAGTGGATGCTTCGGATGTAGCGGATCGTCCGGCTTTGCGCCCGCATGATGACGGAATGCGTCTCGGCGCGTTCTTTCCCGATGAAGCGGACGCCGTTCAGAAATTCGCCGGAAGTTACCCCGGTGGCGGCAAAAATGACGTCGCCCGTGCCGACCATATCGTCCATGTACAGCACGCGCGTCGGATTGGCGATGCCCATCCGCATGCAGCGCTGGAGCTCGAACGGGCCTTGCGGCAACAGTTGGCCCTGCATTTCGCCGCCAAGGCATTTCAGCGCGGCTGCGGCAAGCACGCCTTCCGGAGCGCCGCCGGACCCGAGGTACAAGTCCACGTCGCTGTCCGGCAGAGCGGCCGCGATCGCTCCGGCCACATCGCCGTGGCTGAGCAGCTGGATGCGTACTCCCGCCTGACGGAGGGTGTTAATCAGCTCCTTGTGCCGGTCACGGTCCAGTACCATAACGGTCATCTCGGACAGAGATTTGCCAAGATGATGGGAGGCTTTGGTCAGGGTAATTTCAACCGGGTCCTCAAGGCTGAGCTTGCCGGCCAGTTCGGGACCGCAGGCCAGCTTCTGCATGTAGATGTCCGGCGCATGCAGCAGGCTGCCTTTGTCAGCAATGGCGATGACCGATTGGGCGTTTTGCAGCCCGGCGGCAACGACCTCCGTTCCTTCCAGCGGATCGACAGCCACATCGACAAGCGGGCCGCGTTTGTTGCCTACTTTCTCGCCGATATACAGCATGGGGGCGTCGTCCATTTCGCCTTCGCCGATTACGACGGTCCCGTCGATGGAGACGGAATCGAACATGGAGCGAATGGCCGTTGTCGCCGCATCATCGGCGGCATCCTTATCTCCCCGGCCAATCCAGCTTGCCGAAGCCAAAGCACCCAGTTCCGTCACCCGTACAATCTCAAGAGCCAATTCGCGTTCCATAGTTAATTCCCTCCAGTCCAATATTTGAATTTCTGTATATCGGAATTATCGTCAGAGCCATAACTTCACTTTGTTGATCATGAATCCCTAGGGGTCCCCGCAAAGTACTCGGAATTTCCATCGCAGCTTCCACTTCACTTTGTGGGGTTATGATCCCTTGGGGTCCCCGCAAAGTATTCGGAATTATCGTCAGAGCCATAACTTCACTTTGTGGGGTAACTTTTAGATGTAGCCCATAATAAGTCCGGCTGTTTCTTCAATCGCCTTGTCTGTAATGTCAATTACGGGGCAGCCCAGCCGCTTGAACAGAGCTTCGCCGTATTCGATCTCTTCCTTGATGCGTTCCAGGCTTGCATACTGGGAATCGACAGGCAGCCCCAGCACCTTAAGACGCTCCGACCGGATCTTAAGCATATGCTCCGGCTCCATCGTGAGTCCGATCATCCGCTGGGGCGGAAGCTTGAACAGCTGGCCCGGCGGGCTGATCTCCGGCACGATCGGATAATTGACCACCTTCTTGCCGCGGTGGGCAAGAAAGATGCTGAGCGGCGTCTTCGAGGTACGCGACATGCCCAACAGCACGATGTCCGCTTTCAGCATGGCTCCGAGATCGCGTCCGTCGTCGGAGGCAACGGTAAATTCGATCGCCTCGATCCGCCGGAAATAATTCTCGTCCAGCTGATGCAGCAGGCCGGGTCTTTGCCGGGGCGCATCGTCGAACGTATCGATGAACGCCTGCATCATCGGCCCCATGATGTCCACGGTGCGCAGATCCAGCCGGACTGCTTCCTCGCGGATCGTCTCCCGCAGCTCCGGCTGCACCAGCGTATAAGCGACAAAGCCGTTATGTCTGGCGGCTTCCTCCATCACTTTGCGCAGCTCGTCCTCATGTCTTACATTGCCGTACCGTTTGATCGTGACACGCTGATTCTCGAATTGGTGTAAGACGGCCTGAACGACTGCTTCCGCCGTATCCCCTAAAGAATCCGAGCATATCGTAATGAAATGTGAAGGCTCATCCATGCTCTCTCGATTCCTCCCGTTATCCATTGGCTTCGGTATCGAGGAGAAGTTTTACGATGGAAGTTTTGGTCAGCCGCCCTACCACGTCCAGCTTTCCGACGGCTCCTTCTCCTTCGCAGGGGACAACCACCGGCAAACTGTCTACCTCGTGAAAAATCATTTTATGCGCGGCGTCAAGCACCGGGTCGTCAGGCCCAATCGTAATCACTTTGGGCTGGCGCGTCATCACCATGCTGACTGGCATGGATGCGGCGCCGGGATTGCCAAGGGTGACTTTCAAGAAATCTTTGCGCGAGGCGACCCCGGTCAGCTTGCCGTCCCCGTCGCAAATGATGAGTGTGCCGACATCCTGGAGGAACAGCGTAACGACCGCATCGTGAATCGTCGTCGTCTCCCGGATAATAATGGGCACGCTTTGAATATCCTTGACCTTCGTTTCCTGAAGCAGATAGCCGCTGCCAAGGCCTCGGGAGGATTTCCCGCCCGGGAAATATCCGACCTTCGGCTTGGCGTCGATATAGTCGAGCATGACCAGAAGCGAGAGGTCCGCTCGGATGGTCGGGCGGCTGAGCCGCAGGGCTTCGGCAATCATTTCGCCAGTGATTGGAGCGTTCTTTTTTACAATGTCGATAATTTGTAGTTGCCGGGACGTAAGTTCGATTGCAAATCCCTCCACTTTCCTGATGCAACAAAGCGATCCTCCGTTAGAAAAGGGCCGCCGTATTTGACTCCCCCTTCCCTTAATGCGTCATGCTTGGAAGGATAATCCCTTTCGTTGCTTATATAATACGCAATATTAATCAATAATGCAACTATTAGTACGTACTATTTCCGATTTTTTTGAAAAATGAGCAATACAACGGTAATTAATCCTCATTGTTAACCTTTTGGTGCATACGGAAACCTTGCCCTATAACGGCACTCCTGGCAAAACGTCTCTTTATAGAAGGACTGGCAATCAACTTGGCGAGCAGCTGCTTTAAGGCTCCCGCGTTGACAAGCATGGTTCCGCCGATAATCGTTATTACACCCGCCAGCGTTATCCATGAAACCGTCTCGCCGTAAAAAAGGATTCCCACACCAACCGCGATCGGCGGCGAGACGTAGAGCCAGGTGGACGGGAAGACAGGGTCCGTCTTAGCAATGAGCCAGTAGTACAGGCTGTGGCCGACCATCGAACCGACGACGGTGAGATAGAGAAAGGAACCGGCAGCCGGCCAGGAGAGCAGGAAGCCAGCGCTCGGACGCTCCGTGAACAGGGAGAGAAGCAGCATTGCCGCGCCGCCATAGATCATTTGCGCCGCATTCAGCGCGATGGGATGAACGTCCGGTAGGCGGGCGGTTACGGTCCGGGTATACAGCGTACCCGAAGCGTAGGCGCATTCCCCGATCAGAACGACGGCGCAGCCGGCAAACCAGAGCGGAGAAACATCGAGCGACAGACTGGGCAGGACAAGCAGCAGCACGCCCGTAAAGCCGACGAGACAGCCGGCCAGAGACAGGGAAGAGGCCTTTTGACGAAGCAGGAACGTCTGAAGCAGCAGAATCATCATCGGCCCGGTGGCGGAGAGGACAGCGGCAAGACCCGAGGATACATATTGCTCTGCCCAATACAGCGCGGCGAATGTGCCGAAGGTCAGCCCAAGTCCGGTGAGCGCCGTCTCTTTGCGAAGCAGCAGGGAGAAGGAAGCTTTGCGTTTCCAGCACATCCACAGCAGCAGAGCCGTTCCCGCGGCAAAAAACCGCAGTCCGGCGGAGAAAAAGGGAGGGGATCCGGCGTCAACGCCGATTTTAATCGCCAAAAAGGTGGTGCCGAAGATCAGACATACGAGGCTGTAAGCCAAAATAATCATGTTCATTGCTCCTTTGCTTATGCGCATTTTCTTTTTGTCCATCATATCCGCCTTGGAATAGAACAGATGAAATAGGGCAGAACAGATGACCGCAAAATGAGGTACAATGGATGATAACAATGAATGTGGAAAAGAGGCTTGGCAATGAACGAGTTATCCGGCAACGGGCGGCATCCGCTGTTCCGGCAGGTATATGAATATTTGACCGTCCGGATCGACCGCGGCGAGTGGCGGGCGCATGACAAGCTCCCGTCGGTCCGGCTGCTGGCTGAGGAGCTGAGGATTCACCGCTTGACCGTGTTTAAAGCCTACTGCCGGCTGAAAGAGGACGGCCGGGTGTACGTGAAGGACAAGTCCGGCTATTATGTGGCTCCCGCGGCTGTGCCCGGAGGCGCGCCGTCTACTGAGGGGAGCGCGAAAGCGGTGCCGGGATACGACTGTCCGAGCCCTATGCCGGCTCTCTCGGATATTCAGCGCATGCCGGTCAAATACCAGTTCTCCCAGGCGCTGATCGATCCCAATCTGCTGCCGAATCTGTATTTGTCCGATTATGTCAAAGAGGTGTTCGACCGGTACCCGAAAGTGATGGGCACTTACTCCGGTGTGGAGGGCGACGATGAGCTGCGCGAGTTCTTAAGCGGACATTTCCGCGTGAGCCGGCTGCTTCAGGCTGAACCGGGTGAACTGCTGATTACATCGGGCGCACAGCAGGCGATTAATCTGATCGCAAGCATCATGCTTACGCCGATGGACTGCGTGCTCGTGGAGCGGCCGACCTACGGCGTGGCGCTGGATATTTTTCGCCAGAGGGGCGCGCGTCTGCTCTCCGTCGACATTACGCCAAGCGGTTATGATATGGACGAAATCCGGCGGTTGATGGAGCAGTACCGGCCCCGGCTGTTCTATATCAATCCCACGCATCATAATCCGACCGGATTTACGGTTCCGGTATGGCAGCGCAAGCGGCTTGTCGAGCTGGCCGAGCGTTACCGCTGCCTGATCGTCGAGGACGATCCTTTTCGCGATATGTATTTCGCCGCCGAACCGCCGCCGCCGATCTTTTCCTATGACACGGAGGGCTGGGTCGTGTATCTTGGCAGCTTCAGCAAATATGTGGCGCCGGGCCTGCGCATTTGCGCCGTAATCTGCCGGTTTCCTCTTATGGAGAAGCTGATCGCGGCGAAGTTTATGGCGGATAACGGGACTCCGCTGCTGAACCAGAAGATTTTTCTGCACTACTTTACCTCGCCTCGGCTTCAAGGGCATCTGGCCAAGCTCCGCATCGCGCTGCAGGTGCATAAGGAAATCGCGGAACGGGAGCTCGCGGGAACTGGATGCGTCTGGACACCTCCGGAGGGAGGGCTGAACCTGTGGGTGAAGCTGCCGGAGCATATTCCGCCCGAAATGCTGTTCCGCAAAAGCAAGGAGCAGTCAATCTCGTTCGTGCCCGGTGAAATCTGCGATCCGCACGGAGAAATGAAGTCATGGATTCGCCTCAGCTACTCATTCGCCGCCGAAGATGTCCTGCGCGAAGGGATGAGAAAGCTTGCGGAAATCGCGCGGGGTCTTTAAGTCGGTCATACATGAACCGCATACGGCAGGCATTCAAGAGAAGTTCTCTCTTGGATGCCTGTTTTTGTTTGAATGGGGTTGAATAAATGCGACATATATAAATTAAACAGATAAATAGTACGTCATATATATTGCCAAAAACCGGTATTCATGCTACAACCTTAATTAAGCGTTACTCCTATTCTCAGTCTGGCGGGCAGTTTTGTACCATACTTCATTTACGGAGGGATTGTTCAAATGCTGAAACGCGTGTATCGGTTTGAAGAAGGAAATGCGGAGATGAAGAATCTGCTGGGAGGAAAAGGAGCGAATCTGGCGGAAATGACGGCTCTCGGCCTTCCGATTCCCCCGGGATTTACGGTAACCACGGAAGCTTGTCAGGCTTATTACGCTGCCGGAGGAAAGATGCCCGAAGGGCTGATGCAGGAGATTCATCACGCGCTGCGCGGTCTGGAGGCGGGCAAATCCGCGGAATTCGGAGGCTTAAACCGGCCGCTGCTCGTCTCCGTGCGTTCAGGGTCGGTAACATCCATGCCGGGCATGATGGACACGATTCTGAACCTTGGCCTCAATGACGATACGGTCAAGGGTCTTGCGGAGCAGACAGGCAACGAAAGATTCGCCTATGATTGCTACCGGAGATTTATCCAGATGTTCGGAGACGTTGTGCTGGGCATTCACTCGATTTATTTTGAACGGCTGATAGAACAATCCAGAAAGGAAAATGGGCGATCCTGCGATCAGGAGATCAGCGCCGGCGAGTGGAAGGAGCTTATCGCCAAATACAAATGGATTGTGGAGGACCGGACCGGGCAGCCGTTTCCGCAGGATGTGCGCGTTCAATTGAAGCTGGCGGTGGAAGCCGTATTCCGCAGCTGGAACAACATGAGAGCCAAGGTATACCGGAAAGCGTACGGGATTCCGGATGAGCAGGGAACGGCGGTCAATATCCAGGCGATGGTATTCGGCAATCTCGGTTCCGGGAGCGGAACCGGCGTGTTGTTTACCCGCAATCCCTCTACGGGAGAGCGGGAACTGTACGGTGAATATTTGGCGGACGCCCAAGGCGAAGACGTGGTAGCCGGAGTGCGCACGCCGAGGCCTGTCAGCGAGCTGCGCGAGGAACTGCCTCTCGTCTATGAACAGCTCTCGGCTGCCGCCGGGCTTCTGGAAATTCACTACCGGGATATGCAGGATATCGAGTTCACCGTCGAGAACGGCATCCTGTACCTTCTGCAGACCCGGAGCGGCAAACGGACGGCCCAGGCCTCCGTCAAGATCGCCGTGGATTTAACGAAGGAGGGTATCCTCTCCAAGGAGGAAGCCGTCAGCCGAATCGAGCCGGGACATCTGGATCAACTGCTGCACCGCTCCATCGCCATCCCGCCGGAGCTTGCGCCGATTGCCAAAGGTCTGCCGGCCTCCCCGGGAGCGGCCGTCGGCTTGATTGCGCTGGATGCCGATACCGCCGAGCGGTGGGCCAAGGACGGCCGCAAGGTTGTGCTGGTCAGTACGGAGACCTCGCCGGACGATATTCACGGCATTTTGGCGGCGGAAGGCGTGCTGACGAGCCGGGGCGGCATGACCAGCCATGCCGCGGTCGTGGCGAGAGGCATGGGCAAGCCGTGCATTTGCGGATGCGAGGCGCTGAGCATCGACCATGCGGACCGCAGCGTACGCATTGGAGAGCTTACACTGGCGGAAGGCGAAGAAATTTCGCTGGACGCTTCCGGCGGAGAGGTGTTCCGGGGAGGGCTGTCGCTCAGCGATCCGGAAATAACGCCGGAGCTGCTCACGCTGCTGGACTATGCGGACGAGATCCGCAAGCTTCGCATCTATGCGAACGCAGATACGCCGCATGACGCCCGGAAGGCGCGGGAATTCGGCGCGGAGGGGATCGGGCTGTGCCGGACGGAGCATATGTTTTTCTCGGGCAGCCGCCTTCCCATCGTCCAGTCGATGATTCTCGCAGGCGGCAGAGAGGAACGGATGCTCTATCTGGACCGGCTGCTGCCGATGCAGCAGGCCGATTTTGAAGACATGTTCCTGGCGATGGACGGCCTGCCGGTGACGGTCCGGCTGCTGGACCCGCCGCTGCATGAGTTTTTGCCGAACCCGGATCAGCTTCGGGAGCAGTGCCGCAAGCTTGAGGAGACCGGGGAGAACGGAGAAGAAGTCCGGAAGCTGAAGCAAATGATCTCCAAAGTGAATGAACTGCGGGAGGTCAATCCGATGCTCGGCCTCAGAGGGGTCAGACTGGGCATTTTGTTTCCGGAAATTTACGAAATGCAGATCGAGGCGATCTTTAAGGCCGCTCAATCGGCCCAACGCCGGGGAGTGGATGTGCGCCCGGAAATTATGATTCCGCTTGTCGGGCATCCGGATGAGCTTAAACGCATGAGAGCGCTGGTCGACGAAATCGCCGGCCAGGTGCTCAGCGAGGAGTTTAGAGGGCTCATCTACCGGGTGGGGACGATGATTGAAGTGCCCAGAGCCGCGCTGCTGGCGGATACCATTGCGCAGCATGCTGATTTTTTCTCCTTCGGCACGAACGATTTGACTCAGATGACTTTCGGATACAGCCGCGACGATGCGGAAGGGAAATTCCTGAATTCCTATCTGGACGGGAATATCCTCAAGGACAATCCGTTCCAGGTGCTGGATCAGGACGGCGTCGGCCAATTGATAGAGTGGGCCGTTACTCGGGGCAAGGCGGTGAAGTCGTTCCTGAAGACGGGAATATGCGGCGAGCATGGCGGCGACCGGGAATCGATCTCGTTCTGCCACCGCACGGGGCTTGAATATGTCAGCTGCTCCCCGTACCGGATTCCGTTCGCCCGCATAGCGGCGGCGCAGGCCGCTCTCCTTGACAGAGCGGAGAGCCCGCAGAGTCCGGCCGAGAAGCAGGTCGTTTAAGCGGGGCGCAGGGCCGTCCGGAAGAGGGGATCGAAATGGAAAATCAAAGCAGCCGGAGTATGATAGATACCGAAGGGGAAGGGGCGGAACACGGCCGCTGGATCGTCATCTGCTCGGACGCCGTAGGGGAAACGGCCGAAGCCGTTGTAAGCGCGGCCTTGCGCCAGTTCGAGGCCCGAACCGCCCGGATCAAACGCTTCAGCCATATTTCCGGCGGAAGGGAAATCCGCGAGGCGGTGCGGGAAGCCGCCGAGCGGCGGACGTTCGTTGCCTATACCTTTGCGCAGCCGGAGCTGACCGAAATGATGATCGGGGAAGCCGCCACTCACGGCGTAAGGGCCGTGGATATCATGGGTCCCGTCATTTCGGCGATCTCGGACACCTTCCACAACCCTCCCCTTGCCCGGCCCGGGCTGGAAGGCAGAATGAATGAAGCGTATTTTCGCCGGGTTGAGGCCATGGAATTTGCGGTCAAATATGACGACGGCCGGGATTCGCAGGGAATCGGCCTGGCCGAAATTGTGCTGATCGGCGTCTCCCGCACCTCGAAGACCCCGCTTAGTATTTACTTGGCCCATAAGGGCTACAAAGTTGCGAACTATCCATTGACGCCGGAGGTTCAGGCTCCGCCGGAGCTGTTTCAGATTCCGAGCCGCCGCATTTTCGGGCTGACGATGGAGCTGGAGGACATTCTGAAGATCCGTACCGAACGGCTAAGATCGCTTGGGCTGCAAGCGGATGCGGACTACGCGGCAGCCCACCGAGTAGTGGAGGAGTTCACTAACGCCGAGGAACTGATGAGGAGGATCGGCTGCAAGGTGATCGACGTGTCCGATAAATCCATCGAGGAAACCGCGGGTTTGATTATCGACTGCATACAATAGCCACGAATAGCAACGAATAGCAACGAATAACAACGGACCAAGGGCCGTTTCCCGGCTGCGGATGATGCGCAGGGGAGACGGCCCTTGGCGTGTCTTGAGGCTGTACTTTCTGGAAAAGAGGATTCCTGCCGCCCTACAACTACACCCAGCCGAAGGCGTACGCCGCCTGCGCCACCGCGTAGGTGACGGCAATGGCGATGCCCAGCGGGATGACGGCCGACAGGACCGCCCACTTCACGCTTTTCGTTTCTTTGTAGATGTTAACAAGCGTTGTGCCGCACGGGTAATGCAGCAGCGAGAACAGCATCATATTAAGCGCCGTCAACCACGTCCAGCCGTGCTGGAGAAAGATATCTTTAATATTTCCGAGACTGTCGACATCGACCATGGCTCCCGATGACATGTAGCCCATCATCAGGATCGGCAGCACAATTTCGTTCGCGGGCAGGCCGAGGATGAACGCCATGATAATATAACCATCCAGTCCGAGCAGATGCGCGAAGGGATCGAAGAAAGACGCCATATGGTTCAAGACGCTGTCCCCGCCGACGACAATATTGCCCAGTATCCAGGTGGCGATTCCAGCCGGCGCGGCAATCACGATGGCCCGCGTCAGCACGTTCAGGGACTTATCCTTCGAAGAAACCAGGATCGTCTTCCAGACTTGCGGCTTCCGGTATGGAGGCAGCTCCAGGGTGTAATGCGTCGGCACGCCGCGCAGCGCCGTCTTGGACATGATCCAGGAGACGGTCAGCGTGACGACGATGCCCAGCAGCACAAGCCCCATGAGGATGCCCGCAGTGGTCAGGGATTTCAGCGCTCCGGTCGTCGCGGCTCCCGCCATGAACAGGGACGCCAGCAGGATCAGCGTCGGCCACCGTCCGTTGCAGGGCACGAAATTATTGGTCAGAATCGCCAGCATCCGTTCGCGGGGCGACTCAATGATTCGCGTGGAGAGGATGGCGGCGGCGTTGCAGCCGAAGCCCATCGACATGGTCAAGGCCTGCTTGCCGTGTCCGCCCGATTTCTTGAACAGGCGGTCCATGTTGAAGGCGACGCGCGGGAGATAGCCAAAGTTCTCGAGCAGGGCGAAGACGGGGAAGAAGATCGCCATCGGCGGCAGCATGACGCTGATGACCCAGGACGTTCCCCGGTATAAGCCGAGCACGAGCACGCCGTGCAGCCAGGCTGGAGCGCCCACCGCCTGGAATCCGGCGGTCAGATAGCCCTCGATGTAGCCGAAGAAGGAGGCCAGCCAGCCCGAGGGGTAGTTCGCTCCGGCGATCGTTATCCAGAAGACTGCGCCGAGTATGGCGAGCATGATCGGGAAGCCCCAAATTTTCGAGGTTACCACTTGATCGAGCTTATGGGTGCTCTTCAGTTTGCCGCGGTCGCGGTAGGTGACAGCCTCCCGGCAGATGCTTGCGGAGACGCCGTAGATGCCGCCGACAATATCGTCGCGGATGCCGCCGCTCGTCAGCTTTTCGGCGGAGGCAATCAGTGAATCCAGCGCGCTGTTTCCTTTAATGGCAGACTGTTGCTCCATGGCCGGGCACCTCCTTTGAAATCGTGCTCTTTATGCCCAAGCTCGCCTTGCGCAGAGAAGCCAGCAGGCTCTCATCGCCGTCCAGCAGCCGCAGCGCGATCCAGCGGGCCGGGTAATCGGCTCCAAGGGACTGCTCCACGAGCGGGAGGAGCTCGGCGATGCCGCGCTCGATTTCCTCACTGTACTGAATCCGCAAGGGCTCTGCGGCGAATGCGCCGGAGGCGACGCGTTCCACCTGATTCAGCAGCTCTTTTATTCCGGTGTTGTTTCTGGCGGATATGGCGGTCACCGGTACACCCAGCCGCGCGGATATGGCCTTCAGGTCGATGTCGATGCCCAGCCTGCGCGCCTCGTCAATCAGGTTGATGCAGATTACGGTCCGGCCGGTAATCTCCAGCACTTGCAGGGCGAGGTTCAGATTCCGTTCCAGCGAAGTGGCGTCCAGTACAACAAGCGTCACTTCCGGTTTCTCAAAAATGATATAATCGCGGGCCGCCTCTTCATCGGCCGAGTTGGAGTACAGGGAGTAGGTACCCGGAAGATCGACGGCGCGGTATTCCTTGCCGTTATGCGTAAACGTTCCTTCGGCGGTAATGACCGTCTTGCCGGCCCAGTTTCCGGTGTGCTGCCGCATTCCGGTCAGCAGATTGAACAGTGTGCTTTTTCCTGTATTCGGGTTGCCGGCAAAGGCTACAGTATAAGATTTCATTCACTTTCCCCTCCAATCGGTTCTCCGTAAATGAGTGAGCTTTCTTCTCTGCGCAGTGCAATCATTGTATTGCTTATTCGGAATGCGGTAGGGTCGCCCAAAGGACTGCGGCGAACCACTTCAACCGTATTGCCAGGGACAAAGCCGAGATCCAGCAGTCTTCTTCGCATTACGCCCTGCACGCTCATCCCGCTGATTTGAAGGAAGCTTCCTTTAGCAGCTTCGGATAACGGTATGCCGGTTGCAGCCATAACGATCACCCTTTCTTTTTGCATATACACGAATTGTTGAGCTGTTCCATGATATTAGTATACGCGAACAAATTTGTCCTAGCAACAAAAAAGTTTCCCCAAGGAAACTTAAATTTTAATAAAATACCCTCGTAAAAAAGAATCGCTTCTTCTAAGCGAGGGTATTAGTGAGCGCCGGACGCGTCGAGGCAGCTCGGCGAAAAGGAAGATGCACAGTCCCCGTAATGCACCGCAATTGCCGAATCTCTGCCGGCGTTCACGCCGACGAGCGGGAGGACCGTCCGCGCAGTACGGCTGCCAACGCCAGGATCAGCGGAATGGCGATTTGAAAAATGGTATCGATTCGGGTGCTGGGCCCGAGGCCGATGGTAATATGCTGGGTATAGCTCCTTTCAATGAAGGATGCCGCATAAATAAGTGCCCCGAACGGGAAAACCCACCGTTTTGCGGATGTGTTTGTCAGGCTTGCCGCCACCTCCACCGCGCAGTAGAACCAAATCAGCATTTTGATAAACAATCCGATAAAAATCATGAGGGTGACCAGAATATCGAGCCGTTCGATAAACCTCAAACTGGACAGTGTTCGGACCGAATGGAGAAACGGGAGATAGGAGCTTCCGGCCAGAACCGGACCGAGGATGGCCATGTTCAGCGCATTCATGAATATCAGAAACAGGCTGACCCCGATATAGGCCCAAACCGCATGTTTTACGGGAACGCCGGACTTCTCCCAAAGTGGCCATAGCACCAGAAAGACGATCATTTGGCCGAAAGGAAAAGAGAGGATTTCGGGCAGCGCCGCCTGCAGAATCGGCCAAAGCCCATTCTCGGCTACAGGCGTCAGCCGCCTGATATCGACGTTCCCCATAAGTAAGAATAGGATGATCAGCAGGAAATAACAAAACAGCAGACCCGGAAGCAAAATCTCCGGAAGCCGGAAGATGATCTCCGCTCCCTTCCAAATCGCATAACCCGCAATAATCACAAACACCAGCATTGTGATGGATATGGGGGTTGCTTCCAGCATGATCAACGCGGTCAGTTCGCCAAAATCGCGTAGATTGCGCATGGATTGATAGGCAAAATAGCAGCTATATACTATGCCAAAGAAGGTGCCAGCGATGCGGCCGAAGCCGAAACGGAGCATTTCAGGCAGTTCCATTTCAGGCAGGCGCTGCTGAAGCCACATGAAGAGGAGAAGAAGCGCGAACCCGGCCGCGGCCCCGGCGCTCATCGCCAGCCAGGAATCCTGCTTGGCGTCGGCGCCCAGAAGAAACAGGGGGGTGCTGCCAATTTCAAACAGGATCACCATTAACGAGATTTGCAGGCCCGTGACCCGCTTTTTTATCCGTGACAATGCTCTAACCTCCTAACCATCTGATAATCGCTCTACCGACAGGCTGGAAAAACACAATATAGGCGGATGAGGTGCTGAGATGCGGAACCATGGCTATGCCCGCAACGTTGACATAAGCGGCCCATACGAGCAAACCGCCGAGTATCAGCCGGTGCAGACCGCTTCCTTTTCCCCGCAGCTGCCGCCATCCCCAGAAGAAGACGGCGGCGTAGAACACGATGACCGCAGCCACCTTCATAACATCAGCCTCATTTCAGTTCGAGTGATTTATAGGATCTGCCGCTAAGGCCGATCCGCTCGATTTTCACTTTCACATGCGGCCGGATTTCAACCTTCTGAAATACGGTATCCCAACTGTCTTCCTGTTTAATTCGCTTCCACTGCTTCGGATGATTGCGGTGAATGGAAACGGCAAAGCCGGTCACATCGGCATTCAGTTTTTTGACTGCATGCCATGAATTATCTATGATTTCAAGAATGTTGTTTTCGATGGAGCGCTCCATTTGGCGCATAGAGGATGCTTTTTCCAGATCCAGTTCGCTTCCAATTTCGGTCAATGTACCGCCTGCTTTAATATCGATATCCATGACGTAATGATCGTTCTCCCAGATCGGATGGACAGAGGTTGAGGAATGCAGCAGCGTAACGGAAGCATCGGCCCTGTCGCTTTTTTCCGGTATGGAGGGAAAAGAGATGTTCGCCGTTTTAATCTTGTCCGTCATAAATGACAATCCGAACGCCTCACGCTGGGACAGCCATCCGACAAAACGGTCTTCTTTGAGCACGCCCAATCTCCCGAAGGCGATCCGGGAAGGAAGATCGGTCTGGGCTGTGTCGTCCGTCCGGTCCATCACCCGATTGCCGGTCAGCTTGATTTCCGGTACCGTCGTGCTTCCCGAGTCGGAGGTCAGCTGCATCGCCAGCTCATACATCCGTGTTCCGGGAAAATAGGATGTCAATTTGGCCTCCTGCTCAATCATGAGCTGGATGCCCGCGCCCTGATTTTTGGTAAGCTGCATCAGCTGATCCAGAATCCGGCCCGCTTCTCCTTCGGTTATGAATACGTAGACCGTCTCACGGGCGTCGGGTTTTCGCAAAAACAGATCGATGAGCTGGCTGAATCCTCGTTTCGCCAACGATTCGCCGATCACTGTAACCCGGGAGTGGGAGAAGAACAGCTGGCGTGTGCTGGTGAGATTGGTACGCTCGACGGCTTGTATAATGGTAGTTCCCTTTACCGTATAGGTCAAAAAGGGAGGGGAGCTTGTGCTGCCTCCGCCGCTGCCCCCCATGCTGCTGGAACCGGACGAAGGGTTGATTACCTGATAGGTCGCTTTCCATTGGTCATCCTCCCAGTCATAGGCGGAACCCGAAACGATGCCCAGCTCATTCAGCTCCCTGTCATCCCAGCAGCCGCCAACCAGGAGCGACAGGAGGGAAAGAACCAATAGGAAGCTTCGCCCTTTAAGGTGTAATTTACGACGTATTTGTTTCTTCTCGCTCATGTCTTATACTCCTTTCTTTTGATGACCGGTTCTTTAATCCGGGTCCATAGCAGAACTCCCAGCGGCAGCAGAATATTAAAGAGTAAAAAAACGATAATTCTGCCCTCTTCGTTAAAAATGTTCAACTTCTCCGGTTCCCGCCAGGTATATAGGCACTCCGTGATAACAGCTATCGAAAGCGCCACGGTATACGGTTTGTCGTTCCGGATGCGGAAGGTCTGCTTAAAGCACTGTACAGTTGCAAACATAAAAATGGCGATCTTCATATAGACGGACATCGTCCAGTAAGAAATGAACAAAACATCCAGATTCTCGATAAACCGACCGACCTGAATGATACTGATTGTCGAAAATATCGGATAAGCGATGTCCTTCATGTACTGGGGCCCAAAAACCACCAAAGTCATAAAAATCTCCACAAACATAGCCAGCGTCACGAGGCATATGCCGATCACGCCGATAAATGTGCTTTTTTGCGGAAACTTCAAATAAGGGGCGATAAAAAGCAGTACGGAGACTTCCGACATCCATCCGATCGGTGTAAGGGAGGCAAGCGCTAGGGAAGCCGCTGAATGATCGAATATAGGCAGCAGCCGATGCAGGTTAATATGCTTCGTCAATCCCCAGATATACAGCGGAAAGACCGTGAGAAGTATAAGGTTCACAATGCTGTTTATCCGGGAAATGGCTTCAATGCCCCGGTTGATCATATACAAGGTGACAAGCATAATAATAACGGCCGTTATAACCGTGGGCGTGCTCGGCAGCACGTTGTCCTTGATGAAGTTTACATATACGCGCAAAATGTTCGTCGTCAGGTCTAGATAATACTGAAGCAGAAAAATGCCGATCAAGACAGCGAAGACGGGCGAGATTTTATTGCCTACCCATTCCAAAAAAGGCGCGCCGCCCGTGGCCTTGATTACAGTTCCGATAAGCCAGGCTATGCCAAGTCCGATTAACCCCGAAAATATGACCGCAAGCGGCGAATCCTGTTCTAGGTATTTCCCTATAATGACGGGAAGCACCACGATAGCCGTGGGGAAAATGGCGCTGAAGACGAGCAGGATTGCCTGGAAGGTGCCGATTTTTCCTTTCAAGAGTTATCACTTCCCTGCGGGTTGGATCGGTTTTCGGAAACCTGCTGCTCTTTCGCAGGCGGACTCTGTCTTGGCGTTTCTTGGCTTCCGTAAGTGCTCGGGCGCATCTTCATTTTCCACATTGGCAAACGGATAAAAATATCTTTCAGATAACGCGGCTTCATCGGAGCCACCGGAGATAAATACGGAATGCCGAACGATTGAAGCCCGGCCATGTGGATGAGGAGCACCATCAAAAAGGACATAATGCCGAACAGGCCCATGGTACCGGCGATCAGCATCATCAGGAATCGGATGAGCCGGATGGAGTTGGCGATGGCCAGCGACGGGATGACAAAATTTGAAATCGCCGTGAAGGACACCACGATGACCATGGCAGCGGACACAAGGCCCGCCTGAACGGCGGACTGTCCCAGTACAAGCGCGCCCACGATGGAGATTGCCGGTCCGATGGCCCGCGGCATCCGCACCCCGGCTTCGCGCAGAACGTCGAAGGTCAGTTCCATGATTAGCGCTTCGACCAACGCGGGGAAGGGCACGCTTTCTCGCTGGGCCGCCAAGCTGATCAGCAGCGTGGTCGGCAGCATCTCCTGATGGAAGGTTGTGATGGCGATATAGAGCGCAGGCAGCAGCAGGGACACGAAAAAGGCGATAAAGCGAATTATACGCAGGAAAGAGGAAATGTCATACCGCTGGTAGTAGTCCTCGCATGATTGAAAAAAGCTGAAAAAAGTCGCCGGAGCCAGGAGGGCGAAAGGCGTTCCGTCAATAAGGATGCCGATCTGTCCCTCCAGAATGCCTCCTACCATGGCATCGGGACGCTCTGTATTCTGAATGGTCGGAAAAGGCGTCATTCCGCCGTCCTCAATCAGTTCCTCAATGTAATTGCTCTCCAAAATGCTGTCCGTGTCAATGGCATCCAGCCTTTTTCGAATCTCGGCAAGCACCTGCTCATTTGCGATGCCATGAAGATAGACCAGGGCGATGCCGGTCTGAGTCTGGCGGCCGATTTTATATTCTTCGACCCGCAGATTGGCATTCTTCAGTCTCCGTCGCAGCATGGAGGTGCCTGTCCGAAGGCTTTCGGTGAAGCCTTCTTTGGGACCGCGGATCACTCCCTGCGAGGTCGGTTCATTGATGCTCCGCGTCTCCCAGCCGGAAGTATTGGCGGCCAGCGCAGTATTGGCTCCGTCAAGCAGGATAATCGTATTCCCTTCGAACAGCATGCTGAGCAGGATTTCCACCGTCTTGCACTCTTTGATTCCGCCAACGGGCAGAATTTGCTCCTTGATCAGAAGAAGGGCTTTCTCATTCTCCATGCCCTGTTCCTGCAAGTCCTGGCTGTCCGTCAGGGGCTGAATAACGCTTTGGGTGACCAAATCGGCATTGATCAGTCCGTCAATATAGATGAAAGTCAGGGAGGGGGAACCGGAGGCCGGATTGGATAACGACCGGAACACAACATCGGAGCTGCCTCCGATACGCCGTTTAATTTCCGCCACATTGGCGTCCAAAGAGGATTCCAGCGGCCGGGATGAAGCTGTAACGGTTTCCGGTTTGGATGCGGCTTTATGGTTTGACAGGAATTTCAGCTTCATGGCAGCTCCCTCCAGGGCACAGCTTTTGACTATTCCGCTGTATTATGCCCAGGAAGGGATTCCTTATTCTGGCTTTGGAAGAGCCGTAAATACGCGAAAAGTCCGGTCGCCCATTATGGGAACCGGACTTTCTTTCAATTTATCTGCCTTTGCGCGCAAGCAGCCTGGCAAGGACATCGGGCACGTCCGTGATGATGCCGGCCACGCCCGCATCGATCAGGAACTCCATCCGCTTCGGATCGTTCACCGTAAACGGATGATAGACAACACCGTTCTGCGCCGCCTCCCTCACGAATTCCGGCAGCACCGCCAGATGGTTGGCGTGCAGCGCCTCCGCTCCGACGGTGGCGGCATAGTTCCAGGGGCGGTACAGGCCTTCCATATACAGGATGCCCGTCTCGATGTCCGGAGCCAGCGTCTTGAAGTGAACGAGCGAATAATGATTGAAACTGGAGATGACGACCCGGCTGCTCATGCCGTAAGCCCTGACGGCGGCAATCACTTTTTCCTCCATACCCGGGTATGGGAAGATACCGTTCTTAAGCTCGATGTTGAGTACCGTGTCCCTTTCGAGCAGCAGCTCCAGCAGCTCCTCCAGCCGCGGAATTTTCTCTCCCGCGAAGCTGCCATCCCCGAACCATGCGCCCGCGTCGAGCGCCCGCAGCTCTTCCAGCGTCTTGTCCTTCACATAACCGCTGCCGTTTGTGGTCCGGCTAAGCTCCTCATCATGGATGAGCACAAGCTGTCCGTCCCGGGTCATCTGCACATCGGTTTCGATGCCCGTCGCGCCAAGATCAAGGCTTCGGCGGAATGCCGCCATCGTATTTTCCGGGCATACCGCCGAAGCGCCCCGGTGCGCGAAATTCAATATTTTTGCCACCTGCTCATTCCTCCGTCTTCTTATTTCTGCCTATTATTATAGATCAACATTGATTCGGGAGAATAAGCGGAGAGTAAAATATTTCTGTTCACGTACTCGGCCGGAGCGGCTTAAACCGTAAATTTATAGACTCTGGCTTCATAAGGACGAAGCTCCAGGCTGCGGACATCCGCGGTTTGATCCACATCATAATTGCTGATGAGCAGCTGCGTTTCGCGGGCCTCGACCTCCGCCGGAAGCTCGAATTTTGCAGGCTCGCCGAAGAAATTGAGGACGACCAGCAGTCTTTCACTGCCGAGTGTGCGGAGGTACGAGAATACCTGCTCATTCTCTTCCGCCAGAATCGTGTAATCTCCGTACACGATAATATCATGCTCTTTGCGCAGCTCGATGAGCCGTTTGTAATAATGGAAGATGGAGCCCGGATCGAGCAAAGCCTGCTCCACATTGATCTCCGTATAATTCGGATTTACCGCCAGCCAAGGCGTGCCGGTCGTGAACCCGGCCTGCGGCTCGCTGTTCCACTGCATCGGCGTGCGGCCGTTGTCGCGGCCCTTGATGTATATCGAGTTCATGATGGCTTCTTCCGTATGGCCTGCGTCCAGGTATTCCTTATGCATATTGATGATTTCTATATCTTTATAGTGGCTGATCGAATCGAACTTCACATTCGTCATGCCGATTTCTTCACCCTGATAAATGTAAGGCGTGCCTTGCAGCGTATGGAGCAGGGTGGCGAGCATTTTGCCCGATTCTTTATGATAGTCCGTATCGTTGCCGAATCTGGAGAGCATCCGCGGCTGGTCGTGATTGTTCAAATAGAGGCTGTTCCAGCCCTTGCCGCTCAGCAAGGTCTGCCATTTGGTGATTATGTCTTTAATGTCTTTCAGCACCCAGGGCTTGCAGTCCCATTTGCCGCCCGGGCCGGAATCGACGCCCATCAGCTCGAAATGGAATACCATGCTCAGCTCGTCCCGGTCTTCGCCGACATATAAAGACGCGTCTTCCGGCGTAACGTCGACCGCTTCTCCGACGGTCATAATGTCGTACTTGGATAATACTTCCCGGTTCATTTCCTGCAAATATTCGTGCACGCGCGGACCGTTGACGAAATAGTCACCGCCGAAGTGATACGGCCGGCTCTCGCCGTCTTCAACCGGCACGCTGGGCAGCCCGGGAACTTTGGAAATCAAATTAATGACATCCATGCGGAACCCGTCGATTCCTTTGTCCAGCCACCAGGTCATCATGTCGTAGACCTCCCGGCGAACCTTCTCATTATCCCAGTTCAGATCGGGCTGCTTCTTGGAGAACAGATGGAGAAAGTATTCGTCTGTCGCTTCATCATGCTGCCAGGCCGAGCCGCTGAAGAATGAGCCCCAGTTGTTCGGTTCCCGTCCGTCCTTGCCCGGACGCCAAATGTAATAATCGCGGTACGGATTGTCCTTCGATTTGCGGGATTCCGCGAACCAGGCGTGCTCGTCGGAGGAATGGTTCACGACAAGGTCCATAATCAGCTTCATCCCCCGGTCGTGCAGGCCTTGAAGCAGGATTTCCCAATCGGCGATTGTTCCGAAGTCATCCATGATATCCTGATAGTTGCTGATATCGTATCCGTTATCGTCATTGGGAGACTTGTACACGGGACACAGCCAAACTACGTCCACGCCCAGCGTCTTCAGATAATCCAGCTTGGAGATGATGCCTTGCAGATCCCCGATTCCGTCGCCGTTGCTGTCCTTGAAGCTTCGCGGATAGATTTGATAAACTACGCTTTCTTTCCACCATTTTCTCTCCATTGCCATTCTCCTTTTCCTGAATAATTAGGCAAGAGTCCGCACCGTCTGTCTTTCCACAATCGAATGGGAGACGATCCGGCTGTTGACGTTCTCATGTGTGTCGATCATGCAGATCAGCTTTTCACAGGCGATTTTCCCCATCCCATAGAGAGGCTGGCTGATCGTAGTCAAGGGAGGTACGACCATTTGGGCAAGCCTGAGATCATCGTATCCCATAATGGACAGGTCACCCGGAATCTTGAGTCCGTGCTTCGCGGCGACCGTCAGGGCGGCAATCGCCATCTCATCGCTGGCCGCGAATACGGCCGTACAATCCGAAGCCGTCTTTAATAGCGCTTCCATCGCATGGCAGCCGCTGAGAAAACCAAAATCTCCGTAGGCCAGATAGCTTGGTTTAAAAGGAATGCCGTGCTCTTCAAGCGCCTTCTTATATCCTTCCACCCGGGGGATTCCGGCGATCGTATCATTTTTGGTCCCGCTGATCATGGCAATTTTTCGATGCCCTTTTAGAATCAAATATTCGACTGCATCGAATGCGGCCTGATAATCATCGACCTTTACATACGGAACCTTGCTAAACCGGGATTCAGAGGAAATAAGTACAACTGGAATTTGCATTCTCTCCAGCACGGCGTAGTATTCCTTTTTCAATACCTCACTGGAAAAAATAAGCCCGTCAATCTGCTTCTCCCGCAGCACCTGCAAATACTTCATTGTACGCTTCCCGTCCGAATCGGTGTTGCATACCATGACGCTATAATTATGATCATGGGCGAATTCTTCGATCCCTTGGAGAATATCCGAAGAAAAAGCGCTGGAAACACTGGGGAACATCACGCCGATTGTGTGGGTCCGCTTGTTGATGAGCCCCCGGGCGATGGCATTGGGCTGGTATCCGATCTCCTCGATGGCTTGATACACTTTTTGTTTCGTTTTGTCCGAGTATCCCGGTAAATGGTTCAATACTCTGGAGACGGTTGCAATAGAGACATTAGCTCTTCGGGCAACATCCTTAATCGTTGGATTCATAGTGAAATCAAGTCCCGCTCGATTTAGATTAAACGTTTACGTAGAAAAATAAAAAAAAATTTTCATTTGGAGAAAACGCTTACCTAGATAGTAATTGTAACGGTTATATTTGTCAACTCGAAAAAATAAAGGCTGAATTCCAAGGAGGGATCATCCGTTGACAAAAGAAATTTCAAGCGCTATATTCGGGGTAAGCGTTTACGCCATGAGACAGGTATAATGAAAAGTCCGGGAAAGAGTCGCTTGCGGTATTTTACGTAAACGTTTACATTCCAGATCGAGGAAATTAAGGAGGTTAAAAATGATAGATTAGACGAAGTAACAGCGAATTGAAGTAAACGTTTACGTTAGGTGAAGTCATTCTATACAACATATATCAGTCAATCGACAAGGAGGAAAGCTCATGAAACACAAAAAGGCGATTGCGTATTTCTGTCTGCTGCTGCTCCTGGTTCAGACCTGCACACTCGGTTACGGCCGTTTTGGAACGGCTGCCGCCGCTGGAGAGGATAAGCCGGCAGAACATAAAATCTTACAGATGGTTCCTTCCAAGGCGCGGTTTGCTCCGGGTGAAAAGGCCGAACTCATTCTTACGATGAATCAATCCGCCGACTGGAGCGGCAAGCTTCATATGCAAATTTATCAATTAAACACTTTGGTGGCGGAAGGCGCAAAGGACCTGACCATACTGAAAGACGGCAGCGCCGAGCTCAAGGTGTATTGGACTCCGCCTGCGGACGATTTTACAGGCTATATCGCCAAGGCATGGATAGAGGGCGCGGGGGCAGACGATTACGTTACGGCGGCCGTGGACGTTTCCAGCGATTGGACGCATTTCCCGAGATACGGCTATGTCGCCGATTTTCCGAAGGAGACGGCTGCGGAGAGCGACGCCAAACTTAAGCAGCTGTCCCAGGAGTATTATCTCAACGGTTACCAGTTCTATGACTGGATGTGGCGCCATGACGTATCCGTCTACTCGAAGACGGACGAGAACGGGAAGCCGGTGAAAGACGAGAAGGGCAACTTTATTACTGAGCCTGTAAACGCGGATTCAAGCTATACGGATCTGCTCGGACGGCTACTGTTTCCGCTGACGATCAAGCAGTCCGTGTCGGCAGCGCAGAAATACGGCTCAGCTGCCATGGCATACGAAATGAACTATGCCGCGCGCGAGCATTATCAGGATTTCGGCGTCAAGCCGGAGTGGGGGCTGTATAACAAGACATCCACCGCCCCAAGAACGCCGGAGAAGGATCAGGTCGGCTTTTATTTCGACGGCGTGAAGCCGAATCCGACGGCACTGTATCTGCAGGACCCCGGAAATCCGGAGTGGCGGTCCTACATCACAAAGGAATATGTCCGGGCGGTCAACGATTTCGGCTTTGACGGCATCCATCTGGACCAGTGGGGAGCTAACGACAAAGATTATTTGCTTGGCTACGATGGAACCCCGCGTTACTACTCGTTGGATTTCGATAAAATCATCAATTCGACCAAGGACGCTCTTGTGGCAAACAATGCGGACAAAAGCCATGTGGCCTTCAACATGGTCGGTGGTAATCAGGGCTACAGCGCCGTACCGAATCCGGATACGAAGACCGATTTCGACTACAGCGAAATTTGGCAGGATAAGGACAAGTACAAGGATCTTCAGGAGGTCGTGAATCAGACCCGTGAAGCCGACGGCGGCAAAGCGATGGTCATCGCCGGCTATATGAACTACAAGCAGGCTACGGGCGTTCATTATGACGGTTCCGAGGCGAAAGATGTTCCGAATACAGTCGTGTTCCAATCCCGGATTGCCAAGGCGGCGGGCTGGGTAGGGGACTTTGGCAAGAAGGATGAAGACCAGATCATATTTACAGTCGATGCTCCCGAAGACGGCGATTATAATCTGACTCTTCAATACGGGCACGGCAACGGCGGCGGCAACCCTGAAGGGTATTTGACCGTCAATGGCGAGGCTGCGGCCGATCATATCGTGTTCGATCAGAAGACTGGCTGGGGCCACCCGACGGGCCAGGCGAAACTGACCGGCATCAAGCTGAATAAAGGCGAGAACAAGGTCAAGCTTCAGCTATCTTCCAACGACCTGTGGCTGAATATCGGAAGCCTGGTTGTTGACGGCGGAAGCGGCTTCCATAAGCAGTACGAAGCCGTATTCGCGGAATTAATCAGCTGCAAGGCCGACCAATACGGCAATGTTTACTATTTTGAAACTGATGGAGATTATGTGACCTTCCATGTCAACGTCCCCGCAGCCGGTGATTATCCGCTGGGAATGAGCTACGGCGTTGACAGTTCGGCAGTAGGCCGGGAGCTGTACGTAAACGGAGTCAAGTCGTCCAATGTGAATTTCCCGGCGACGGGCGGATGGGACAGCTTCAAGGAAATTCCCGCTGGTCTCGTTCCTTTGAAGACGGGCGACAATACGATCACCCTGAAAGCAGCCGTTAACGATCCAGGCATGAAGCTGCAGTATCTGAATCTGGACGGACAGCGGTATATGGCCGAGCACGCCGATATCGGCTGGCAGCCGACGAGAGATACCCAGATCGAGACGGTTTCGAACGAGTCTGCTGATCCTACCGTAATTTTGGTCAACGACAGTTCCAGAGTTGCTCTAACCGGTGAAGTGAAAATCTCCAGTCCTTCGGATAATGAAAAAACAAGAACGGATTCTCACAACGCTGGGTCAACCGTTACCTTTAAAGCGGCCAGTGACAAGAATATGAAGGCAACCTTAAGAATTTACTATCACTCCGGAAACAGCGTAGAGCTGAAATCTACCGTATCTAACGCTGTATATGATGTAGTAGGGACTTACAGCACCAATCTGCCGGACAACGGGTGGTATGACGAAAATAATAACAAGGAATGGGGCTTTGTTGATCAGGAGATTCAGCTGGATGCGGGAGTGAATGATATCAAGATGGAAATGACCGATCCATCAGATTATCTGAATCTCCATGGCATTCAGTTGAGCGAAGTGAATGAGAGTGCGGTGCCCGGTTATATTACGAAATTCAAGCAGCAGGGGGATTACCTAAGCTTCGGGTTCCCGGCGGTTCAGGCGAACAGCTATCCGGTTGCCGTAACGTACAAGAACAGCGGAACAGATACGGCGGAGCGGACACTGTATGTCAACGGAAAGAAAGCCGGATTGTTCCAACTCCCGTCCACCGGAGAGGCTTGGGAGACGGTAACTCAGAACGTCTACCTGAATTCAGGCGCTGAAAATCAGGCAATGCTCAAGAAGGATAGCGATACACTGGAGCAAGACAGCATCGCTGTCGATAATATCACAGCAAACGGGACAAAAATAGAAGCGGAAAACGCGGAAACCGGCTGGTCCCCAGTCATTCCCCGTACGGGAAGCGTGGATACTTCGTTTGGAAAGACGGACGACTTTGGACAGCAGGGTCAATCTGTAACCTTTACGGTTAACCCTGATCAGGCTGTTTCCGATTTCTCCATTCTCTATCGCAGCGGAAATGACAGTGTCGTTTCAGTGAGCGTTGACGGCAACGTGGTTGACGGCAGCTTGGCTCTGCCTGTTACACAGGCCGATTGGGGCGGTCCAATAAAAGCCAAGACGGTTAAAGCCGCGCTGACTCCGGGCCCTCACGAGATCAAAGTGGAAATGCAATCGAGCGGCCAGTACACCAACCTTAGCAGCCTGCTGGTCGATGATGTAAACTATGCGGTTGCGGGCTCTGTGGCGGCTGGCGGAGTCACGACATCCGTCGGTTATGTAAGCAATTTTGCCGAAGACGGAGACTTTGTGGCTTTCAATGTGAAAGCTCCCGCGGACGGAAACTACAATCTGGATTGGAACTATAAAAATACCGATGCGGCTGTGAAAAGAAATGTCAGCGTAAATGGAGCCGAAAACCAGGAAGTGGCATTCCCGAAAACAGAGGGTGACGCTTGGGCGGTTGTCGCCCAGAATGGGGTCCACCTGAATCAGGGACTCAATTCCATCAAGATTGCTGTCAGCGGGCTGGACGACCGGGGAATTTTGCTGGATAGCCTGAAGGTCACTTCAGATAATCAGGATTTCTCCAGAACGATTGAAGCGGAAAATGCAGATTTCCTGGCCCCTATGGTGCTGTATAAGGATACGGTGTTGAACTTCGGCCACCCGAATGACGCCGTATCGTTCGATGTTAACGTTCCGCAGTCAGGCGAAATCTCCTTGATCTACACGTACTCCAACGCGGGAACGGGAACCAGCCGCGCCGTGTATATCGACGGAGTACGGGTGAGTGATCTGGGCGGAAATCCTGGACGAATCTACTTTGACCCGACCAGCGACATAAATACCTACAGCCAGGACGGATATTTCATCGTTCCGTATCTGGAAAAAGGAAATCATAAGGTAACGCTCAAAGTGGATGAGGAAAGCGGCAAGGGCACTGTCAATATCAAGGGCTTGACGCTGGGGTATTTCAATGAGTCCTCGCTGCGCCTGATGGACGCCGGCCTCGCTGCTCTGGGAGCCACGCATATCGAGCTCGGCACCGCCGAGAATTTTGAAGATGGCCCGAGCATGCTCGCCCATGAGTACTATCCGAACAAAAGCAAAAAGATGCTGGAGTCTACCAAGGAATCTATGAAGGAGTACTACAAATTTAACGCGGCGTACGAGAACTTGCTGTTTGACAGCAAGGCTGATCCGAATGCGACGATAGCGGTGGAGGCGAACGGAAGCAGCCTGGCGACCAGCAGCAATGGAACCCAGGATGCCATCTGGACGACCGTGCGGAAGAACGCATCAAATGAGGGCTTTGAACGTTACGATGTGCTGCATCTGATCAACCTGCTTAACAATGATGATAACTGGAGAAACGCCGCCAATGAGCCGGTACAGCAGAGCAATCTTAAAGTAACCTATGACATCGGTATGTCACAAGAACAAGCTCCGAACCTGAAAGTGTATGCGGCCACTCCGGATGCCGATCATGGCATGTCGCAGGAGCTTAAGTTCACATGGGATGGAGATCGGCTGATCATCGAGCTTCCTTCGCTGAAGTACTGGACGATGATTTATATCGACAAAGCGCCGAAATCGGCGGACGTTCAGCCGCTCTTCGGCACGGTGCCGGGCCAGACTCCAAGTTCGGCACCAAGTCCAAGTTCGGCACCAAGCCAAAGTGCAGCACCAAGCCAGACTCCGTCCCCGGCGGCAACGCCGGCACCGGTTGGCGGCGCAGCTCCATCACCGTCGCCGTCGCCATCCGCTTCACCGGCTGTTATGGAGCTGAAGAAGGAGGATCTGGAAAAGACGGTAAACGGCAAGGTCACGATTGCGCTGGACGAAGACAAGTACAACCGGATCGCAATTCCCGCTTCCCTGGCGGACGGATTGAAGGGTAAGAGCCTGGTTGTCCAGGGCAAGGGTTTTGCCTTGACGGTGGGGTACGATACCCTTGCGCAGCTTGTGGAGGAGAACAAAGGAACATTGGCTGCCAATGCGCAGATTGTGCTCTCTTTCCGTAAGATAGAGGCAAAGGATGCGGCTCTGCCAGACATTAAGCCTTGGGCGGCGGCCGGCTCCGTTTACGACTTGCAGCTGGGCCTTGCGGCGGAGAATGGGGAGCTTGCGAAGCTTTCATCTTTCAGAGTTCCTTTACAGCTCTCCCTGAACGTAGACGGACAGGGATACCCCGCCGAGCTGCTCGGAATTTATTACTACAATGAAACCCTGAAGCAGTGGCAGCATATCGGCGGCAAGACGGACGTCGCGGGCCATACGATAAGCGCAGACTTAAGCCATTTGAGCCGGTACACCGTGTTTGCTTACGACAAGTCTTATACAGACGTGAAGGCAAGCCACTGGGCTTACGGCGCAATCCGGTCCTTGACGGCGAAGCATGTCATTAACGGAATGACGGATAACACCTTTGCGCCGTCGGCCAACGTAACACGCGCCCAGTTCGCCGCGCTGCTCACCAAAGCTTTCCATTTGCAGAGCGCCGGTCACACTCCATTCCGTGACGTGGCGGCGGGTGCATGGTACTCAGCCGATGTCGCCGCCGCTTATGAAGCCGGAATCATTACCGGGCGCAGCGCAGCTGTGTTTGCCCCTAATGAAGAGATTACCCGGCAGGAGATGGCGGTTATGCTGTCCAAAGCGTTCAAGCGGGCGGGTGGAAGTTGGACCGCGAATGGGCAAAGCCTGACGTTCCGGGATCGTGAACAGATTGCGGTATGGGCGCTCCCGGCCGTGCAGGCCGTAGGCAGCGCCGGGCTTATGGCCGGACAGGCGGACGGACGCTTCGCTCCCGCACAGATGGCAACACGGGCGGAAGCGGCTCAGACGATCGCGAATTTGTTGAACAAAACAGGCAACTGAATAGATTGAGCGGCAGATTCCTATTACAGAGAGGCAGTCCAATTTTAGATTCGGTGACAAGTCAAAAACAGCACGTTTCCCAGGTTATTGGGAACGTGCTGTTCTTCTTTTTCGCTCTATGGCGGGTTTGATTTATTTTAAAAAGACTCTCAGGCAAGCGTCCTTACCGACTGTCTTTCTACAATAGAATGGTCGACTATTTTCCCTTTGGCAGCTTCGCTGGTTTCAATCATTTGAATCAGAATTTCCGAAGCCATTTGGCCCATTTCAACCAGCGGCTGCCGGACCGTTGTCAAAGGGGGGACCACCATGCTGGACAGCTGCAGCCCGTCAAATCCGATGACGGAAATATCGTCCGGAACCTTGAGCCCATGCTTGTAAGCGGCGGACAGCACCCCAATCGCCATTTCATCACTGGCCGCAAAGACGGCGGTTAGATCGGGAACGGTGCGAAGCAAAGTTTCAAATTCCCGGTACCCGCTTTCAAACCGGAAATCCCCGTATACGAGATACCGTTCGTCGAAAGGAATCCCATGCTTCTGAAGCGCTCTCAAATATCCTTGTACGCGCGGGCTGCCGGTTAAGACATCATCCTTGCCGCCGCTGATCATGGCGATTTTGCGATGCCCTTTGGCCACCAGGTAATCCACTGCGTCGTATGCGGCCAGAGAATCGTCGATTTTCACGTAGGGAATGGCAGCATCATTGCCCTGTGAAGAGATAAGCACAACCGGAATTTTCATATGCCCGATAGCTTCCCGGTACTCATCCTTTAACACGCTGCTGGAAAAAATAATTCCGTCCACCTGCTTTTCCCGCAATAGCTGCAAATACTTCATCGTCCGCTTCCCGTCATCGTCCGTGTTGCAGACCACAATACTGTAATTGCGGCTATGGGCGAAATCTTCAACCCCCTGCAAAATATCGGAGGAGAAGGAGCTGGACACATTGGGAAACAAAACTCCAATCGTCTGCGTCCGCTTATTGATTAAACCGCGTGCGATCGCATTGGGCTGATAACCGATTTCTTTAATGACCTCGTTAACCCGTTGTTTTGTCTTGTCGGTGTAACCACCCAAATTGTTCAGCACCCGGGAAACCGTGGCGATGGAAACGTTTGCCATCTTGGCGACATCTTTAATCGTGGGATTCATTCAGGTTCCTCCAGAAATATGGCTGGCAGCAGCTTTTAAGCGCTTTGGGCTTAAGTTGTCTCGGCCTGGGTCAAGATGTGTTATCGAAACGAAAATTAACGTAAACGCTTTACTGCAACTATAAAGCCGGTGCTTGGCCCTGTCAATTGACAGAGTAAAAGTTCAGAATGGATAAAAGGGGAGATCCGCATTTAAACGAGATCACTAAGCGGAAATGATTCTCTAGATTTGAATATCGCAACCATCAAAAAGCAAACTTCTTTCAATAAGTTTAACAGCATTATTGATTGCATTCCGTTGGTCCTCTGTAAGACGACTCTCATCACCATCCCATTCACCTAACCACCAGAAGAAAGAACAAATATTCCGATACTCCATAAACATGGGGATTGTTTGTAACCAGTATTCTGAGAGATGATTTTCTTTACCGTAACCCATTAAAAATTCACGTAAGAACAGTTGAGCAAACTCGTTTTTAGCAACACGTTCATCTTTTTGCACTCCCCACCAGACGGCATGAGTGGCAGCAATCGCAATGTCTAATGAAAACCAACCAAAGATACTGTCGTCAAAATCAAAGACGGTTATTTCACTGTCGTCGATAAAAAAATTATAAGGGTGGAAATCATTATGAATCAGTCCAAACGAGTCTCTATCCCTTGGGAGTAAATGAATCCTACGCTCCATGGAGATCAATTTTTCAAGGAGTACATAGAAACTGCCGCGCTGCAGATGAGGGTTATTGATGTTGCTTATGCTCCAGCAATCTCTTTTCACAAGGACGTCTGAAGCTCCGTAAGATTTCGAAAGCCGATGCATTCTCCCCATTGTTTCTCCCCAATTCCTGAATACCTTTGGCCCCCAATATTGATCATCGTTTTTATCAAAAAAGCGGCCTGGAGCCGCGTAAAAAGCTGTTGCAATATAACACTTATCTTCATCATGGTAAACTGCTGTTAATTGATTTTCTCTTGTTTTGATTGGTAATGAAGCACGTAAACCGTTCTCCACCAAATAATAGACCCAATCCACCTCAGCTCTTATCTTCTCTACGTATTCCTGTGGTTTCTGAGATAACCGTAAGATATAGGACAGATCACCCTTGGTAAACCGGTACACTTCATTTGTTGAGTTGCTCAGGAAGACTAACGTTTCTGCATTAAATTCAAATGATTTTGCAGCTTTAAGCAATATTCTCGAGCTTGCCATTAAGAATGCCCCCATCTTTTAGAATCTCCCGGCCAGGTATAACCAAACCATATATGAAAATTCTAGAAAGATATAGACTTATCTTTTCTCCAGATATAAACTCATAATTAGATAAGGAGTTATTTTCTGTTGGATAGACGTTAATCTTCAATTGTTTATTAAAAGGCGACCTTCATAAGAAGGTCGCCTTTGTTGCGTTATCTTGCCCGTCAGCTTAACGAAGTGCGACTAAATTCGCCATTAAGCTAACAGGATGTTTTGGGTAGCGTCATTAATGACGAGGAACACATCTTATAGGTTGTATTATGAGCAACTATACTAGATAATTGTAAAAATGGGAGGAATTAAGCTATGAAGAAAAAAGGGGATTACTTTGCCTTAATAACTTTAGCTTTGGCAACTGCAGCGGTGATTGCTTGGGTTTCACTAAGTACAACTAAAAAGAATGCGTCTACTCCAAAATCTAGTGCAGTAGAAAGTCAATCAGTAGATAAGACCAATCCTAATCTTTCTAGCGCAAACACCAGAAGCCCTAAGACTGTAGGTAAAGAAATTAAAGATAAGGCAAGTGGGGACGCAAACGTACCAAATTCATTTACCGTAAATGCGAATTATGGCCAACTGAAACTTCTTTTGAAGAATTATAGCAGCTATGAAGTCCATGTTACTTTAACGCACATTGTCACCCGTAAAGTGTATTTCGCGAAGGACATTGCGGGCGGCGGTTCTCTGGAATGGAACAGTTGGACTGAAGGTTATACACAAGGCATGCGTATTGGACACTATATCCTTGAGTGGAGTGGCCGCGGATATAACGTTAATGCGGGAGTGGAGGGACAACTTGCTTCAAGCACGAAGGATTTCTAAAAAGTTTGCTGGGGGAGCTCCCATTAAAATTGGGGGCTTTTTCTTGCTTGAAGCTCCCCACAAAAGCCTGAATTAAGATAATACTGCTGGGCGTCGTTCTAACGGGACACTATAGTTTAATCATTCTCTTCAAACCGAAAAACAAAATAGCGGAGTGGAAAACGGAAGAAAGTGATATCCTTTTTTGGGATCATCGGTAATAATTTTTTGATGATTCAGTAGTTCAGTGTGGAGTGCCGGCACTTTCTTGTTAAGTGCTTTGAGAAGCTTCTCCATTTTCTTCGTTGAAGAACACGTCCAGGCCATTGAAATCGAGATCCCCTTTGTCATCATCCGATCCCAAATCAGCCATATCTTCCTTAAACTCATGAACCCGATCGGCCAATAAGCGATTGTATTCATTTATGCGGCGTGTCAATTCCATTGCTAGCTCTTCCTCAGAGAGACCCTCTGCAAGGGTTTTGCGAACAATAGACTGAATGTCCTTCTCTTGGAGTGTTTCTTTCGTTCGCACCGGTTTCAGGAATATGCCATCATCCAACAAGTACGCTTGGACCTCGTCTTCCAAGTTTAGGGCATCAAAATAGCTTTTCGGAATCGTAAGTTGTCGTTTACTGGTAATTTTGATATCCCGGTACTCGTTAACCCCCGTTAACTTATTCATCATTATCAAATTCACCTTTTCTACCCATGTCGTCTATAGTCAGTTCATCATCAGTTAATTATCAATTCAACATTATTAATAACGCTCTCACAGTAACGCATCTACATTTATATTCTACAGTGTCATCTACTCATCTATTGGGGGGATTAAAATAAGCACCTTGGAATATTTCCTTACTCGGTAAGGAAAATGTATCATGGTTAATGCAGGAATTCAATCCTTACTCCGTAAGGATATGCATTTAATATGCCCGGCTGCTGCAAAACGATACATAACTTCCACCCGGAAAAAATAAAGTGGAAACGATTCAAAATTTCTATTGAAACGTTTCCAAACCCATGTTATGATAGCGCTATCAAAGAGGTTGAGGCGGAGGAAGACACATGGCCAGTATCAAAGATGTAGCCAATTTAGCAGGGGTCGCCGTGGGCACGGTATCGAGAGTCATAAACAATGCGGGAGCGGTGAAACCGGCTACGCGCGACAAGGTTAAGGCGGCTATTGAGCAATTGAACTATGTGCCGGATGAGGTGGCCCGCAACTTCAAAATGCAGAAATCGAAGATGATTGCACTTCTCTTGCCGAGTATCTGGCATCCTTTCTTTTCCGAGCTTGCCTATTATATTGAAGATGAGCTCGACCGGGAGGGCTACAAGCTGATACTCTGCAACAGCGGGGGCAAGCCCGAGAAGGAATTGTATTACTTCGATATGCTGAAGCAGAACAAGGTTGCGGGGGTTGTCGGAATCACTTATAACGATATTGAGAACAGCGTAAGCACAGACATTCCGATGATCAGCATCGACCGGCATTTCAACAAGAAGATCACCTGCGTGACCTCGGACAACTTCGAGGGAGGGCGGATCGCGCTAAGAGAACTGGTCAAGGCCGGCGTGAAGAAACCCGCTTTCCTCGGCAATGTGCCTTTCGTATATAGCGAGACCATGCTTCGGAAGGAAGGCTTCGTACATGAAGCCAAAATCCTGGGCATACCTTATGAAGTGTACGAGGAACCCGATCCGCTCCGGGATGAGGATAAATACTACAGCACGTTTCTTAACCGTTACCAAGACATCGACGGCGTATTCGCCATCACGGATATGGCCGCAGCCAAATATATCGAGAAAGCCAAGCAAGCGGGCATTCGCGTTCCGGACGATGTGAAGGTCATCGGTTATGACGGCATACAGGACCATCCTTTTTTTCATCCTCTGCTCTCCACGATTCGCCAGCCTGTCGAGGAGATGGCAAGAACGGCCGTAAGGCTGCTGCTGAGGAAAGTGGAAGGAGAAACCTTGGACCGTGAAGTCTACCAAATCCCTGTAAAATATAGAGCAGGGGAGACAACCTGATTTTTTTAGCATCAATTGGAAACGTTTCAAAAAAATAAGGGGGGAACAAGCTCAATGGAACCTAAATCGAAAATATCAATGGAAGCCTCTAGCGGAAATCCGATGACCGCGCCGGTCCGGGCGCTTCCGAACCTGCCGGGACGGCGCGCCGGGGCCAGATGGAAGTCGCACATGAGAAAGCTGAAATCTGCCCGGAAAAATTGGGAACTGTACTTGCTGCTAGTTCTGCCTGTGGCCTACTTCATAATTTTTCGTTACATCCCGATGTACGGCGTGCAGATCGCTTTCAAGGATTTTACGCCGCGCGCCGGAATTTGGGGAAGCCCCTGGGTGGGATTACAGTATTTCAAGGAGTTTTTTGAATCGTATAACTTCTGGACGATTATCAAGAACACGGTTCTGCTCAGCCTCTTGAACCTACTGATCTCCTTCCCCATTCCCGTGATCATCGCGATTCTGCTGAATCAATTAGCACGGGAGAAGCTGAAGAAGTTCGTCCAAACTGTGATTTACGCACCTTATTTCATCTCTACCGTGGTGCTTGCCGGTATGATTATGGTGTTCCTTTCGCCCAACAGCGGTCTGGTCAATCATATCATCGGAGCGTTTGGCGGGAAGCCGGTTCTGTTCATGTCCGAAGCCGGCTGGTTCCGCCCGATTTATATCATGAGCACCGTTTGGCAGGAGACCGGGTTCGCCACCATTATTTATCTGGCCGCGCTGGCCGGCATCGACCCGCATCTTCATGAGGCCGCCGTCGTGGACGGAGCGAACAAATGGCAAAGAATCCGGCATATTGACTTGACCGGCATTCTTCCCACCATTACCGTGCTGTTTATTCTGGCGGTGGGCAACTTGATGAACGTTGGTTTTGAAAAGGCTTTCTTGCTGCAAACCGACCTTAATATCGACTCCTCGGAGATCATTTCGACCTATGTGTACAAAATCGGCATCCAGCGCGCGCAGTACAGCTTCTCTGCAGCGATCGGTCTGTTCAACGCGGCCATCAATCTGGTGCTTCTGCTCATCGTCAATCGGACGGCCAAAAAAATAAGCGGAAACGGATTATTTTAGAAAGGGGGATCGGACATGTTTCGAATGAAAAATAAGCTCAAAAGCGATATTGCCTTCGATGTGTTCAACTTTATCGTGCTGGGCGGGTTTACGCTGATCATTTTGTATCCGCTTTACTTTATCGTAATCGCTTCCATCAGTGATCCGAACCAAATTTATGCGGGCAATGTATGGCTGTGGCCCAAGGCGATTACCTTCGACGGCTATCAGCGGATTTTCAGCGACAACACGATTTGGACCGGTTACCGAAACTCCTTGTTTTACGCCGCTCTCACGGCTGTCATCAGCTCGGTTCTGACCGTCATGGCGGCTTACCCGCTGTCGCGAAAAGATCTTTACGGCCGGAACGCCTTCATGATGATTTTTGCCGTCACGCTCTTTTTTAACGGGGGAATTATCCCGACCTATCTGCTGGTCAAAGATCTTCACATGATCAACACGATTTGGGCGGTTGTGCTTCCCGGAGCGGTGGACGCGTTCGCTATCATTATCGCACGGACGTTCTTCCAGAGCTTGCCCGATGAGCTCCGGGAGGCGGCGGCCATCGACGGGTGCACCAATCTGCGGTATATCTGGAGCGTTGTCGTGCCGCTGTCGAAACCCATCATCGCCGTGCTTGTGCTGCTCGCCGTGGTCCGGCAGTGGAACGGATTCTTTGACGCTCTGATCTATGTGAACGATTCCCATCTGTATCCGCTGCAGCTGATCCTGAGAAACATCCTGATCCAGAACCAGCCATCCGGGGATATGCTGACGGATATTACGACACTGGTAGCCCAGCAAAAGGTGACCGAGCTGATTAAATTCGGCGTGATTATTGTGGCGGCTCTCCCTTTGCTTATGCTCTATCCATTGCTCCAACGCTATTTCGTAAAGGGAGTCATGATCGGTTCGGTCAAGGGATGACCATACGGCTCTAAGCCGTTCGATCATGAGCTGCAAGGGGGGTGAGGCCCGGAGAATGTAAAGGTGGCAAGGTTCTTTAATAGGGCAAGTCATCACTAAAGGGAGGTTTGATTGTCAATGAATAGAAAAATGTCCATAGTTCTCAGTTCGCTCCTGTGCGCTTCCGTCGTAATGACGGCATGCAGCGGCAATAACGCTTCAAACAATACTCCGGCGGCATCGAAGGCCCCGTCGGCCTCGAGTCCGGCGGGTGATGCAAGCGGCAACGCCGCAGGCTTCCCGCTTAAGGACAAATTGACGATTAAGGCGGTGGCGAAGCGTCCGGCGCTCGCGCCAAGCGATTTCAACGATTTTGAACTGGCCAAGAGACTGGAGTCGGATACCAATGTCCATGTGGACTGGACGACGATCGTCGATACGGACTACGACCAGAAGAAAAACCTGCTGCTGGCAAGCGGAGATTTGCCGGATATGTTCTACGGAGCCGGCTTTACGGACACCGAGCTGCTGCATTACGGCCAGGACGGCACCATTATTCCGCTTAACGATCTGATCGACAAGCATATGCCCAACCTGAAGGCCCTTTTTGACAAACGGCCGGATATTAAAGCGCTCGTCACGGCTCCCGACGGCAATATCTACTCTCTGCCGGTGGGCGAGGAGCTGGGAAGCGGGCAGGAGGACATCGGCGCGAACCCGGACTTCCTCTATATCAACTCGGATTGGCTGAAGAATCTTGGACTTGAGATCCCCAAGACTTTGGAAGAATACCACAACGTTTTGAAAGCGTTTAAAGATAAAGACCCGAACAAGAACGGCAAGAAAGACGAAATTCCGCTCTCCTTCATCAACGCTTATTGGACCGGGGATATCGGCTATCTGTTCGGCGCTTTCGGAGAACCCGACAAGACGTATCAGCCGGGCAACAACACCTTCTCCGAGCATCTGAACGTCAAGGACGGCAAAGTATACTATGCCGCTATGCAGCCGGGATACAAAGAGGCGGTAAAATATTTCCACACCTGGTTTGAAGAAGGTCTGGTCGATATCGAATCCTTCACGCATAACGACGCGCAGTACCTAGCCAAAGGCAAGACGGAAGATGAATCGCTGGGCTCGTTCCTTTGGTGGGACCATACCGACGTAGTGGGCGGGGAGCGGGATGATCATTACCCGATCGTGCCTCCGTTCAAAGACATGGTAGTGAAATGGAACAATGGTTCGGCGATTGGCAGAGGTGGCACGGTCATTACGGAAGCGAACAAGAATCCGGATATTACCGCCGAGTGGCTCGACAGACTGTACGATCCGGTCACGGCCGCGGAAGTTCACTGGGGACCGATCGGCACATGGTTTGAGAAAGACGCGAACGGACTGCTCGTTCAGAAGAAAGATATCGAGAACCCGGGCGAATTCCGGCGGACGGTCGCTTTGGGCGGGGCAGGCGTTATTACGGGAGAAGATTTCGAGAAGGTAGTCGCTCCGGAACCGCGTGCGAAACAACGGATGGACGACATCAAGAATATTTTCGTTCCGCAGATGGAAAAAGAGCATTTTCCGCTTATCTTCTTCACGGATCAAGAACTGCAGACGATTGACCGCCTGAAACCGGAAATTCAGACTTACACCAACAAAATGCGCGCCCAATTCCTGATGGACGGCGGCGTGGATGAAGGCTGGGACAAATACCTCGGCGATCTGAAAAAAATGGGCATCGAGGATCTGATGAAGGTGTATCAGGACGGCTACGACCGCTACATGAAAGCTCAGAAATAACAGCTGATAAGAAGAAACGCCTGACGGCGTCTTTTTAAGACGCAGATACGATTCTCGTGAAAATATAAGACCAAACGATAGGCGCGAAGCTTATAAAGTCTTAAATTTTGAGAAATCCGCATCTTATGGGGCAAGCCGGAACGTCAGAACGCTCTGGCTTGTCTCTTCTTAAAAACGCGGAAAGAATGGAGAGAACAAGGTGAAGAAGCCGATTGCATACTGGACTTTTGACGAAGGCCAGGGAAATCAAGCCACGGAATCGGTATCCGGCCAAGCCGATACTGTACAATTCGCACTCGGCAAAGGGCGTTTCCAGGCTCCGAGGGACCCGGTCTGGGCTGAAGGAATTAAGGGAAAAGCATTGTCTTTTGACGGCTATTCCACGTTCATTCGCCGCTTGGCCGGGCAAACCCCGCAGCCGGTGGAGAATCTTACGATAACGGCGTGGATTGCCCCGAGAACGTATGATTACGGAGCGGAGAACCGGCTTTCGGCCATCGTGAACCAGCATAACCGGGAGAAGAAGGAAGGCTATATTCTGGGTCTGTTCAGATACGGGGCCTTGTCGCTCCAGGCAGGAGTGGACGGCAGGTGGCTGGAGGCGTGGTCATCCGAGCCGGTCCCTCTGCACAGGTGGTCTTTTGTGAGCGCCGTCTTCGCGGGAAGCGAAGGGCGGATATCGCTTTATCTCAACGGACGCAAAACAGCGGAGACTCTTCTCGATCAACCTTTGAAAATCACGCCCAGCAGCGCCGACCTGCTCATCGGGCGCAATAATAACGGCGTCGTTCTGGCGGAGTCTTTTATTATGAACCACTACGACGGCTGGATGGACGAGCTGGCTATTTATGATTCGGCGCTAACGGAAGACGAGATCCGCCGGCAGTATGAGCAGGATCTTCAGCCCTATGACGGCGTTATCCCTTTCATCGAACGGGAGGCCATGGAAATCCCGCGTCCGTATTTCGCCGCCGACCGGCACCGGCCGCAGTTTCATATGAATCCGCCCGGACACTGGATGAATGAGCCCCACGCGCCGCTTTATTTCGGCGGCCAGTATCATCTGTTCTACCAGCAGAATCCCAATGGCCCGTTCTACCACCATATTCACTGGGGACACGCGGTTAGCCCGGACCTCGTTCACTGGCGGGATTTGCCGACCGCGCTCAGCCCGGAGGAAGGGCTGGACCCGGACGGAATCTGGTCGGGCAGCGCCGCCTATGATCCACATGGCATACCGGTGCTGTTCTATACCATTGGAAACAATGGAGAGACCCCGAATCAGTCCATTGGTCTTGCGCAAAGCGCCTACCCCGCCGATGGCGATAACGATTTGAAAACCTGGATCAAGCATCCTTCCCCGATTGTCAGGCAGGAGAGGGGAGCCGGATTGTTCGGGGAATTCCGCGATCCTTTTGTCTGGAGGGAAGAAGGAATCTATTATATGCTTGTCGGAACGGGTGCGGGCGGAGAAGAAGAGGGCGGGACGGCTCTCGTCTACGTCTCCTCCGACATGCTCAACTGGGAGTGCCGCGGGCCTTTATATATCAGCGATTACGCCAAATACCCGTATCTCGGCAAGGCCTGGGAGCTTCCCGTTCTGCTTCCGCTTCCGCTGGAAGGGAAAGAAGCGGCAAGTTCGGGCAAGCATGTCCTGCTCATCAGTCCTTGGGGAGAAGGCGCCAAGGTTGAGGTCAACTACTGGATTGGAGTGTGGGACCGCGAGACGTGCAGATTTACGCCGGATGATGATGAGCCGGGATTGATTGACGTCGGCGATTTTCATTTCACGGGACCAAGCGGGATGGTTGATCCCCGGACCGGACGCTCGCTCGTCTTTACGATTGCCCAAGGCGAACGGACGCCGGAAATCGACTATGATTGCGGCTGGGCGCACGGCGCGGGCATGCCGGTATCGCTGTTTCTGCGGGCCGACGGGCGGCTTGGCGTAGAGCCGGTGGAAGAAACCGAGCGGCTTCGGGGCAGACGGCTGTTATCCGCGGCCGGAAGCAGTCTGGAAGAGATTAACTGGCAATTGGCCGATGTGAGCGGAGACCTGCTGGAAATCAAACTGAGCTTTCATTCCTGCCGGGCGGAGCAGTTCGGCATTTCCCTTCGCCGATCGCCGGACGGTGCGGAGGAGACAGTGATCCGGTTCAATCGCCCGGAGCAGTGGCTTGAGGTAGACCGGACCAAGACGACGCTCGATGAGAGGGAGCGGACACGGGGAATACAGGGAGGACTGCTTCCGATAGGAGAAGAAGACCTGCATCTGCATATTTTTGTGGACCGGTCGCTGATCGAATGCTACGCCAATGGGCTGAAGAGTCTGACCACCCGGGCTTACCCGTCAAGGCTGGATGCGCTTGGCCTGCTGCTCTGGGCAGATGGACCGGCGGAGCACGTCGATATGGAAGTCTGGGAGATGACTCCGGCGTATTCCTGATTAAAGAGAAAAGGAGATGAAGTTGTGATAACAAAATCATACTGTGAAACGTTTCGCCCGCAATTTCATTATTCGTCTGCAGCGAACTGGCTGAACGATCCCAACGGCATGGTTTGGTACGAGGGTGAATATCACCTGTTCTATCAACATCATCCTCACAGCTCGGTGTGGGGTCCCATGCACTGGGGGCATGCCGTCAGCAAGGACCTTGTCTTCTGGGAAGAGCTCCCCATTGCGCTGCGGCCCGATCATAACGGGGCGATCTTCTCGGGCAGTGCGGTAGTGGATCGGCATGATACTACGGGCTTTTTTAACGGAGGCTCCGGTCTGGTGGCGATATTTACCCATCACGATGTGAATCCGGAAAGCGGAGGGCCGCGCCAGAGACAGAGCCTTGCATATAGCACTGACAAGGGACGGACCTGGACGATGTATGAGGGCAATCCGGTTCTTGAGGATGAGCGGCACATCGATTACCGCGATCCCAAAGTGTTCTGGGACGGTGAGCGGGAACGGTGGGCGATGGTGCTCGCCGCCGGACAGCGTGTGTTGTTCTACCACTCTCCCGACTTGATTCATTGGTCTTTCGGCAGTGAATTCGGCGCGTCGGAAGGCTCGCATGACGGCGTGTGGGAATGCCCCGATCTGTTCAAGCTTCCGGTCGAAGAAAGCGGCGGAGAGTCCAAATGGGTGCTCATCGTCAGTATTGGCCCGAATGAAGCGCTGGCGGAAGGCTCGCGGACCCAGTATTTCATAGGGGAATACGACGGTATCTCCTTTGTCAACGACAATGCGCCGGATACGGTGCTGTGGCTGGATCACGGCAGGGATAACTATGCAGGAGTGAGCTGGTCTGACGTTCCCGCTCAGGATGGGCGCAGGCTGTTCATCGGCTGGATGAACAACTGGAAATACGCCAATCTGCTGCCGACCGAAGCCTGGAGAGGCGCGATGACGCTGCCGAGGGAGCTGGGACTTGCCGATTCCGAAGACGGCATTCGGCTCCGCCAGTTGCCGGTAAAAGAGCTTGAGACGCTCAGAGAACCGAAGCTTCGGATGGAGGATTTGGCGGTCCAAGCCGGGGACGGAAATCTTTTGCAAGGAATTCACGGCAGTACGCTGGAAATTGAAGCAGAAATCAAAATAGCGGACTCTTCTTCGTTCGGCTTTCGAATTCATGGCTCCGGCGGCCAGGGAACGGTGATCGGCTATGACGCCGGCCGCAGCTATCTGTCCATCGACCGCAGAAATGCCGGCATCACGGACTTCCATCCCGATTTCTCCTGTGAGCACGGAGTGGCCCTGAAGCCTTCCGGCGGCATCATCAAGCTCCGGATATTCGCCGACCATTCCTCTGTCGAAGTGTTCGCAAATGACGGAAGTGTCGTGCTGACGGATCAGGTTTTTCCAGACCCGGCCCATCAGGAAGTGGAACTGTACGTCCAGGAAGGAAGCATTGAAATCATCTCTTTGCATATATACACCTTGAAATCCATCTGGTGATAGTTCGATAAAAAAAAGCGAAGCCCTCCCTTAAGGCGTCAAACTAAAAGGAGCCTATTCCCCGGTAGGAATAAGGCTCCTTTAAGATGCATTGATCATTTGGCTAATCAGGTGATTCAATGCGGAGAAACGGATGATTAATCATCCGTGATAAGCTTATTGGTTCAAACCTGCCGCGGCAATCAATTCCTTCAGTTCGCCGTGGTTGAATCCCTTGACCGCTCTGCCGCCCGCTACGGTAACCGGAATGCCCATGAAGCCAAGACTTTCCACTTCCTGCTGGTAGGCCTGGCTTGTCATGATGTCCCTGACCTCGAACGGGATGCCTTCGCTCTGAAGCATCCGCTTCACCCGGCTGCAGTCTCCGCAGCCCTCGGTGGAATAAACGATGACTTGGGTGTTCATTGGCTTACAGCCTCTTTGATGCTCGACTGCGTGATTTTCCAGTGGGATGTATTCCAGCGCACTTCGCCGTCTTCCAGCAGGAAGATTTGCGGAGACTCATGCTTGATGCCGAAATCTTCGGCAATTTTGTTGGAAACCGGACGGTCCTCGATCACGAGCACGACGGCGGCGTCGGTATCATTGTCTTTTAGATACGTTTGAAACTCCTCGAACGCCTTTGCGCTGATCGGACAGGTGGTGCTGTGCTTGAACAGCAGCTTTTTTCCGGGCTTTGCAATATACTGCTCCAGCTCATCGGCGGAGTGTAAATTCTGAATGGACATGGTATCACCTTCCTTAATATAGTTGCTATTTAACTGTAATTGTAACTTCGATTGTAACAATGTTTCAAAATTAAAGCAATCCGTATTATTGCCTATGTGAGCTTCTTATAATAAAATACCGTCTCATGCAGTTCCCCGCTTGCCGACCGCGCATAGTCCGGAATTCTGCCGGCTTCCGCGAAGCCGAGCGATTGGTACAGGAGGTTGGAGGGATCGCCTCCGCGGGTATCCAGTACTAGCAAGGTTTTGCCTTCAGAAGCCGCGCAGGCTTCGGCCGTTTCCATCAGCATACGCGCAATGCCCTGCCGGCGGCGCTCCGGATGGACCATAAGCTTGGCGATTTCCGCCCGGTGGAGCCCGTTAGGCTTCAGGGCAAGATGGAGCTGAACACTACCGGCAATCTCTCCGTCTTCCATAGCGACCCACAATATAACCCCATCGCCGGGTACACCGCGCCAATAATCCACAGCTTCCTCTTCAGAAAGCGGTGGCAAAAAACCGACGGATGCTCCGTCGTCGACGACCCGAACGAGCAGATCTCCCAGCTGCCGCTCCAGTTCCTCTTCTATTCCGTTGATTTTTTCAATAGTAACTCCAATTGTCATGCGTGATGTCTCCTCTCCGTTGGTCGCCCTGCTGAAAATCATCAGTATACGCTATCCATTATACCGGAGAGAAGGAAGGCTCACCCAGTCTATATTTGCAAGTTACGATTTGCGCTGCCCTCTGAAAGACGGAATAAAAGCACTGAAATATTCCAGTTAAAAAATAGGGACTGTCCTGGCTCTTTACAGCCGAGTGAACAGTCCCTGCCTTAGTTTAACCGGACTTTAGAGCCGGCTCCCTTTTTATTGCTGGAAGCTGCGGCCCGGCATCGAAGAAAACTGCACCGGAGTGTGCAAAGAGCCGGCGCCGAAGGAAGAAGATCCGGTAAACGAAGATCCGATTGGCGAAGAACCGATCGAAGAAGATCCGATCGAAGAAGAACCGATCGAAGAAGAACCGATCGGAGAAGACCCTATCGGAGAACCGAAGGATGAAGAACCATAGGACAGGCCGGACGGGATTGCCGGGTTATGGAATACCGGCTGGCTGTAGGACGAGCCTATTGCTCCGGTTTGGACCGATTGCTGCTCTACCTGACGGAAAACTTGGGAGATCTGCTGCAGCTGCTGAATGGCTGTTTGGTGGCCTTGCAGAGCCGTCTGGATCGTTTGGGACGCTCTACGCTCGCGGTTTGCCAGGTCCTCCAGCTGTCTTGCATTTTGCTCCTCCTGCTGAAGCAGTTGTTGATACAGTTGGCTGGCTTGCTGTGTTTCGTTGATAAGCCGTTGAACCAGCTGCTCACCTTGGTTTACTTGATTGGAAATGTTCGTATTCAATGGTGTATCCTCCTAGTGAAATAAATTGAAAACCGAAGTTTATTATGCTTGAACTTCATGTGAATTATTCATGCTCTTGATATTTAAATTTCGGTCTCTTCCGTTTCGGATGCGGCGAAGCGGCGCCGGAAGCTGTTGGTCCAATTCGATTCAATGAATTCAGCGGCAGCGGCGAAATCCTCCTCTTTTAGCGCGCCGATAATTTTCTTATGTTCCTCCACCGATTGCTCCGCTCCCAAAAAGCCTTTAAAATACGTAACCTCATAACGCCGGAGCTTTTTCTTAAGCCCATCCAACACACTGATAAGCTCTTCATTTGCAGACAAATCGATGATTACCTGATGGAACCGGGCGTCGCATTGCTGGGCTTCCAGTGCATTTTCCTGTTTAAGAGCGCGTTCCAGTTCTTCGTTGATTGTATCCAACTGCCGGATATGCTCCGGCTTAATATTTGCTTTGGCAAAAGAAACGGCAAGCTTCTCAAGTGACTGGATGATCGGATACAAACGGTGTGCCTGATAAATATCAACAGGAGCAACCTGTGTCCAGCTATTGGCCTTGGTCTGCACCATTCCTTCTTCTTCCAGTCTTAATAAAGCTTCGCGGATAGGGGTGCGGCTTGCGCCCATCGCGTCCGCTAATTGCTGATCTTTCAGCTTGTCGCCCGGCTTTAATTCTCCGCTGATAATCCATTCTTGTATTTGAAGGTACACTTGCTCACGAATCGATGTGCGTTTGACTTTGGTTGTAGATTTTGGCAGCAATAGGGCGCCTCCTCAATTCTTTTGTATGTAATATATCATGTGCAATTTAGCAGTATCAAATCTCGCTTTGCTTCAGCGTGGAAAGACTTGATTGACAGCAAAATATATGGAATGTAACATGTGATATATTACATTACAATGGATACAAAAGGGTTATGAAAAGAAAGGAGTCTGATGATGGATACTGCGGATTTTCAGTATATTGCGAACGAACGGGCGCGTAAGATGAATGGCGATAGAACGCCGGTGCGGTTCATTGACCGTGAAGCGGCTGCAAAAGTGAGAAACTTCCACAGGAGTTTTGCTGAATATGAGCCTACGCCCCTGCACAGCCTGAAAGCTTTATCTCACAAATTAAACGTGGGCGGCATATGGATCAAGGACGAATCGTACAGATTCGGACTGAACGCTTTTAAAGTGCTGGGCGGCTCTTATGCTGTCGGCAAGTATTTGGCGGAGCGGCTAAATCTGGATATCTCGGAGCTTGATTTTGAGAAACTGCAATGCAGGGAGATCAAAGAGCGGTTGGGAGAACTTACTTTTGTTACGGCAACAGACGGAAATCACGGCAGAGGGATTGCCTGGGCGGCCAATCAGCTGGGACAGAAATCAGTGGTGTTCATGCCCAAAGGCTCTTCGGCAGCAAGGTTGCAAAATATCAGAAAGGAAGGAGCGGAAGCCTCCATTACGGAGCTGAATTATGATGACACGGTAAAAATGGCCGCCCGGTACGCCGCCGATCATCACGGATTTCTGGTTCAGGACAGCGCGTGGGAGGGCTATGAAGACATCCCTACCTGGATTATGCAGGGATACTGCACTCTGATTCATGAAGCAATGGAGCAAATGAAGGGGGACGGAAAGGGCTGTCCAACCCATGTATTTCTTCAGGCGGGTGTCGGTTCCTTCGCGGCAAGCGTGCTGGGCTATTTCGTGGCGGAATTCGGCGGCGAACGTCCGATAACGATCATTGTCGAGCCGAATGAAGCAGCGTGCATCTATAAATCCGCCGTGAAAAATGACGGGAAGCCCCATGCGGTAACCGGCGATCTGCCGACGATTATGGCGGGATTGGCCTGCGGGGAGCCCAGCTCGGTGGCTTGGGAGATTTTAAGGGATTATGCGGATATGTACATTTCCTGTCCGGATGCGGTGTCGGCCAAAGCCATGCGAATGCTCGGCAATCCTTTGCCCGGCGATCCGCGGGTCGTTTCCGGAAAATCCGGCGCTGTGGGATTGGGAGTTCTGAGCCTGATTCAGGAGGAACAAGCGCTGCGGGAAGTGGGGGAACGGCTTCAATTGAACGAGAAATCGAGAGTTCTCATCATCAGCACAGAAGGCGATACGGACCCGGAGGGGTACAGGGACATCGTATGGGGCGGCTAAGTGAAAGGAGGAAATGAAGATGACATTCAGCAGTTTGAACTTATCTATTCATGCCGACCGATTGCTTAGACATATTCAGCAGCTTGGACAAATCGGCCGTGACCCGGGCAATCAGTTGACCAGGTTGGCGGCTTCGGACAATGACAAGAACGGCCGCGACGCGCTGATCGCATGGATTAAGGAGGCCGGCCTGGAGGCGGCGGTTGACCGGATCGGCAACATCTTCGGCATTTGGCGTGTTCCAGACCAAGATCATCAAGCACCGGTCCTGATTGGCTCGCATATTGATACCGTCATAAATGCCGGCGTGTACGACGGCTGTTATGGTGTTCTTGCCGGCCTTGAGGTCATTCGGACACTGCGGGAGGCCGAATTCATCCCTTCCCGTCCTATAGCAGTCGCGGCATTCACGAACGAGGAAGGCGTGCGCTATGCCCCCGATATGATGGGGTCGCTCGTGTATGCGGGCGGGCTGCCGGTTGAGGAGGCTCTGGCCTCTGTAGGGACGGACGGAAGCGTACTTGGTGAGGAATTGGCTCGTATAGGCTATGCAGGTACCGAGGAGCCGGGCTTCATGATGCCTCATGCTTATGTGGAGCTTCACATTGAACAAGGACCTGTGCTGGAAAGTATGGACATTCCAATCGGTGCGGTCGAGAATCTTCAGGGGATTTCGTGGCAGCGGATCACCATTGAGGGTGTCGCCAACCATGCGGGTACGACTCCGATGTCGATGCGCAAAGATGCGGGATATGTGGCAGCCCGTGTCATTACATTTTTACGCGACCGTGCGATCCGTTCGCAGACGCCTGCCGTGGCGACAGTTGGCTGCATCCGCTTTGAGCCTGATGCGATCAATGTCATCCCTTCAAGGGCCACTTTTACTGTTGACCTGCGTAATCCGGACGAGCAGAGTTTACAGGCTGAAGAAGCGGCGCTTGCGGGCTACCTCACTGAACTTGCCTCTGCCGAGGGGGTGACCATTCTTACAGAGCGCATGGCGCGTTTTGAGCCGGTCACTTTCAACGCTGCTATTGTCGGGATGGTGGAAGCCGCCGCCAAGCAGCGCGGTCTGACCTCCAAGCGGATGACGTCCGGTGCCGGTCATGACGCTCAGATGATTGCCCGCATATGTCCGGCAGCGATGATTTTTGTTCCGAGCATCGGCGGCATCAGTCATAACCCGCAGGAGCACACGCCGTGGCCCGACCTGGTTGCCGGAGCCAACGTACTTCTTGATGTTATAGCCGATCTTGCCCGGTAAGGCACGAAATTTAGGCATGGCCCGTCTACATTTGCGAAAGAAGGGGAAGCGCGTGCAGACGGTCATTTCCCGTAATCTGGACCCGAATATTCCGGCCGTAATTTCATGTACCGAGCTCCATACGGACGGCATCCGGAATGCGATTCCGACGCATGTAGAGATCAAGGGGGACACCCGCAGCTACACACCCGAGGTTCAACAGATGCTGGAAGAAAGAATGCGGGCCATAGTCGAGGGAATATGCGGCATGCATGGTGCGGGATGCGAATTTCACTATACCCATGAGTTTGCGCCGACGGTGAACTGGATGGAATGCGTGGATGTCGCCGTAAAGGCGGGCTTGAATGTGGCGGGGGAAGCCAAGGTCGACGCAAATGTGCAGCAGGTGAAGGTTTCAGAGGATTTTTCCGCATTTTTGCAAAATATCCCGGGCTGCTTCGTTTTCATTGGAAACGGCGCTGCTTCGGACGGTAAGGGCAATATCCCGCTCCATAACCCGCTCTATGATTTCAATGACAATATTTTGAAAATTGGAGCGGAGTATTTCGCAGAATTAATAAGAATTCGGCTGCCCGAATAGCCTTAATATGGTAAAGTGGAAGAAGCGGTCATGGCCGCTATAGACGAGACGAGTGAAGATGAGAAAGGAAGAGACGAGATGAGCTTAGAAGAGAATCGATTGGATTTAAGCCGCATTATTTTTATCGGAAGAACCTATGAGGAGTATATGGCGATGTTCGGTCTGTCCGAAGAGGAGCTTCAAGGGCGGACCGTTCTGGATTGTCCGGGCGGCGCATGCGCGTTTACGGCCCGGGCGAATGCGCTCGGAGTGGGGGCGGTGTCGATCGACATTGCCTACGGGTATCCTGCCCGGAGTCTTGAAGAGAAAGGGCTGGAGGATATCCGGCATGCGATGGACCAAATGGAAAAAGCCCGGGCCGGTTTCAAGTGGGACTATTTCTCCTCCGTGGAGGAGCTTCGGGAGCATCGGGAACGTGCTCTGCAGGAATGTACGGCCGATATGGCGCGTTACCCGGAGCGGTATGTTCCAGCGGTTCTGCCCGTTCTGCCGTTCGATGACGGCCGGTTCGATCTGACGCTGTCCGCGCATTTTTTGTTCATGTACGGCGACCGGCTCGATTATGACTTTCATCTGAAGACGCTGCGGGAACTGCTGCGTGTGACCCGAAAGGAACTGCGCATTTATCCGCTGGTCGGCCTGTCGGGAGAACGGTACGGCAAAATGGACGACCTGCTGGCTCAAATTGCGCAGGATGGCTGCACTGCAGAGGAAATCCGGGTGCCCTACGAGTTTCAAAAAGGTACGGGACGCATGCTGAGAATTGTAAAAGGCTGACGCATATCAAACGGGCAATCCGGTCTCCGGTGAGGAGGCCGGAATTTTTTTGCGCAAAAGTGGCAACATTTCCCTCCGGAATCCGTTAATTAAATAAAGAGATACAAAATTTAGCAGTCCAGGCTGGAGGGGAACATGAATGAAAAATAACAAGGGAGAGGGTCAAAGAGGAAGGGGCTGGCTCAATTGGCGCAGAGCGCTCGGTCTGATGCTTGCGCTAGTTCTGCTGTGTACCGGCCTGTTCGCGGGAGAGGCGAAGGCGGCTGGCACACAAATGCTCGTGATAAACAAAAAGGTCAACAAGCTGGCCTTTTTCGATGGCGGCAAGCTGGTTAAGGTATTCCCGGTGGCTACCGGCAAGGAGAAGAGTTTGACCCCGGAAGGCAGCTTCAAGATTTTCAATAAAATTAAAAACCGGCCTTATTACAAAGATCATATTCCCGGCGGCGATCCCGCCAATCCGCTTGGCGACCGCTGGCTCGGGCTGGATGCGTACGGCACAAGAGGAACGACTTACGCCATTCACGGCAACAACAGAGAGTCTTCGATCGGCAAGTATGTCAGCGCGGGCTGCATCCGGATGCATAATGACGACATCCACTGGCTGTTTCCGCAGGTGCAGAGAAATACGACGGTGGTTATCACTTCCACAACGCTCGATATGGAGAGCGTCGCCCGGAAATACGGCTATGTGCTGGAGCAAAAGACGGTAGAGGGTACGATTATTATTGACGGAACGGCGATTAAGCTGAGCCGGCCTTTTCTGCTCAAAGACTCCCGCGTGTATGTTCCGCTCAGAGAGACGGCATCCGTGCTAGGCGCCAAGCTGGGGCTGGACTCCGCAGGGGCGCTGACGATCACGGCAGGCGGCCGGACGGCGTCGCACAAGCCGCTGACCGACTACGCCACCGTGAACGGGACGAAAGTACCGATGCTTGCGTCGCGCAATGAGAGCGGGACGCTGATGATTCCGCTGAGCAGCGTTCCGCTGTTGTTCGGCGTTCAGATCCAGTGGACCGGGTCGAGCAGCACCGTTACGATTTTATAGGCATACGGTTCCTTATAGCAGACGAAAGAAGCTAATCCTGAGTACCGGATTAGCTTTTTATGTTTCGCAACATTGGCAACAGCCATCGAAGCTTGTTCTGTGATACTCTATCTCCGAACATTTTATTCCAGGCACTTCAAAGGAGCGTTTTTATGGACGAAAAGAATGCAGGCTTTTGGATTAGACTGGGCGCCCAAGTGTTGGACGGTCTCTGCTTCGGGCTCCCGGCGGCGATCATTTACTTTCTCATCACTGGCGGAAACACAGAGGGAAGACTTTCACGAGATATTCTGACCACCGCCTATATGGTGCTTGTGCCGGTATTCTGGAACGGCCGCACAATCGGCAAAAGAATTTGCGGAATCCGTATTCAAAAGCTCGATGGAACTTCACCCGGTATCGGATCGATGCTGCTGCGTAACGGGCTATGCTGGCTGTTGTACAGCTACACTTACGGGATTGCCATTATTATCAGCATCGTGATGGTGATTGTCCGGAAGGACCGGAGGGCGATTCACGATTTCGCTGGCGGAACGGAAGTCGTCTATGACAACCCTGGACTATAAAGAATCAGGCCTGAAGCGCTTTTTTCAGCGAATCCTTTAAGTGTTCAACGAACCTTCGACGGATGTCCGGCGTTAATTCCAGCAGGGAGAGATAGGGATTCAAATCTTCAAGTTCAACCAGCAGAAGCTCTCCTTGTTTCGTCCGGCATGCATCTACCCGCTGTATTCCCCAATCCAGATTGTTCCACTCAATGAACCGATTCGCGAAATTCAAATCCTCTTTGGTCGGGGCATACTCCGTCAGGATCCATCTCTTTGTTTGGTCCGGCGCATACAGCGCGTATTGAAATTCATGATCAATAAAATAAAACGAGACCTCATATTCGAAATCAATGAACGGTTGAATCAGAATACTCCGCTCTTCGGCGGCATCCAGTTTGGATTGCAGATCCTTGAAGGATACAATCTCAAGACCTATGGAATCTGCCCCGTCCTTCGGCTTGGAAATATAGCTCGGGGCTTGCGGCAAATCGACAATCCGCTCAATATCATCAATGGTCGGGATGACGGGATATCCTGCCTTGGTAAGCTCCAATAGATATTCCTTCCCGTTCATATCGCCTTTGCCGTTAAACGAATTATACGTTTTGTATGAATGGGTGGCAGCTCTTTCGCGAAACGACCAATACTTGTCCTTGAAATGGGCGACGGGCCCGGCATTTCGGATAACGATGAGATCATAATTTTTCTCAAAAGAATGAATGTCCTGCGGATGGCAAATCGTGAGCGCGAACGACTCTCTGAGCCGGGAAGTCAGAAACAAATCTTCCTCATAGTAAGTGCGCCCTTTGGCTTCGTAATACAAATCCGTGACAAATAATAGAGTGTTCATATACGTTCGCATCCTTCCAAGGGGATAGTCGGGTCTTTAATTGTTTTGAACCAAGTATAATGGCTGTTCCAAGCGGAGGCATCTATTTTTTGTGGATTGGTACAATTCCTGTACGAATGGAAACGGTGTAAAATGTAATGGAGCAAAAATAGAACTTGCGAAAGTTCCAGTACCACACGCGGAAAGGAAAGGATAAAGAATGGAGCAGAAAACGTACAGTCTTGTCATCGTAGGGTTCGGGGGAATGGGCAGCTACCATGTGCAGTTAATTGAGCCGTCCGAGCATCTGGCGGTAACCGGCGTTTATGATTTGGTCGACTACCGGATGGAACTGGCTGCGGCCAAGGGCTTTAAGACTTATGACAGTTTGGAAGCGGTCTTATCTGATGAAACCGTCGATGTCGTGCTGATTGCGACCCCTAACGATGTCCACAAGACCATCGCCATTCAGGCGTTGAAATCAGGAAAGCATGTGATCTGTGAAAAACCGGTGACTATAAACAGCGCCGATCTGCTTGATATTATCGCTGTAGCCGAGGAAGAGGACCGGATCTTCATGGTGCACCAGAACCGGCGCTGGGACGAAGATTTCCTCATTATTCAGGATATCATCCAGAAGAAAAAGATCGGCGAGGTGTTTCATCTGGAGTCCCGCGTTCAGGGAGCCAACGGCATTCCCGGCGACTGGCGCCAGCTCAAGGCGTACGGCGGCGGCATGCTGCTGGATTGGGGCGTCCATCTGCTCGATCAGCTTCTGCTGCTCACCGGCAGCAAAATCGACAGCGTCAGCGCCGAATTAAGCACCATTCTCGGAACCGAGGTGGATGATGGGTTCACCGGCTTGATCCGGTTCAAAGACGGCCTGTCCGCTGTAATCGAGGTCGGAACGACCAACTTCATCAAGCTGCCCCGCTGGTATGTCAAGGGCACGGAAGGAACCGCCATTATCCGCGACTGGGATCTCAGCGGGGAGATCGTGGTGAATAATCCGGATGTAGTCAAGGTCGAGCCGAAGCCGATTCAGGCGGGCCAAGGGCTCACGAAGACGATGGCGCCTCCTTCGGAGGAATCGACTTTGCGCTTGCCGATCGAGAACCCTGAGAGCACGAAGCAGAGCTTCTATGATAATTTTGTCTCGGTGATCGAAGGAAAGAGCGAGCCGCTGGTCAAGAACGGGGAGGTCCACCGTGTGCTGCGGTTGATTGAAACGATTTTTGAAGCGGCGGAGAAGCAGGTCATCCTTAAAGGTCTGGAGCTGTAAATCAGCCTAATCGTTCCGAAGCTCGCCGCCCTTGCCAGCCGGGACCGGGCCGGTTTATAATGGGAATAATTCAAATTCGGACAATTGACGGAGGATCTCCCCTACGATGAAGAACTAATGCGTTTCCTGAGAAGACCAGCCAACTTGTGATAAGCATATGCACAAGCCGCGGTGCGCCCATGAGGGCGGATGGTCAGGGATACGTATGTCTTCGGGAGATTCAAGGGATCGCTAATCGTTTCGTTTAAAAAGGCTAAGGAACAGTTGCCGCGGATCGCCCCGGCAATGATCCTGTTCATGGCTGTTGCCGTTCGGCAGTAGGCCTGCCATTGGTTGAACGTTGAACGAACCGCGCCATTCCGTCTTCCTTTCATACGATATTTTTGACCGCAGCGGCAGCTGCGGTTTTTTATTTTGAATTTGGAGGGATGACGGATGCCGGTACTGAGTGTGAAAGAGGTAAGCAAGGAATGGAACGGGAACGTCCTGTTTCAGAATTTGTCGTTTGAACTGGCAGAAGGAGAACGCATGGCGCTCTTCGGTCGCAACGGGGCGGGGAAGACTACGCTGCTTAAGGGACTGATGGGCAGTGTGCCCTTGGAATCGGGCACGGTGTACCGCGGTCTGCCCGTACAGGAATGGGGGCTACTGGATCAGCAGCTTGAGCCCCGGGAAGGAGTGACCGCCCGCCGGCTTGTCCTGGAAGGGAACGCCGAAGCGGCGCGGCTGAAAGCCCGGCTGGAACAGCTCGGCGGCAGACTCCAAAGCGGCGGAGGAGCAGGGGAGGCCGTGCTGGCCGAATACGGCGAGGCCTACGAGGACTATCTGCGGGTGGACGGCTACGGTTGGGAGGCGAAGGCGGAAAAAGCGCTGCGGCAGCTGAATCTTCCGCAGGAAATCTGGGATCTGCCCTACCGGTCCTTGAGCGGCGGGCAGAAGACGCGGGTGCAGCTTGCCCAACTGCTAGCCCGTCAGCCGAAACTGCTGATGCTGGATGAGCCGACCAATCATCTTGACGCGGAAACGATGGAATGGCTGGAAGGGTGGGTATCTGGCTATTCCGGCACTGTGCTGTACGTCTCGCATGACCGCCGCTTTATCGACCGCACGGCGACCTCCGTGCTGGAGCTGAGGCCGGACGGCGGCAGACGTTACTCCGGGGGGTATACGCAGTACCGCGAACAGAAGGCCGTGGAGGCCAGAGAACAGGAAGCGCGGTACAAGAAACAAGAGCTGGAGAAGAAAAAGCTCGAAGAAGCCATCCGGCGTTATGCGGAATGGTTTCAGCAGGCGCACCGCTCCGCCGGGCAGAACGATTTTCTGCGGGCGAAGTCGAAGAAGAACGTGTCCCGGCTGCATGCGAAAGAAACGGCGCTGGAGCGACTGAACCGGGACCGCACGGCGGAGCCGCGGGAGAGCGCCAAGCTGAACATGCGGCTCACAGGAGGGGAATTCACCGCTGGAACGCTGCTGAGAACGGAACATGCGGAATTCGCGTATCCGGGCGAAGGTCCTTTGCTGAAGGACTTCAGCTTTACGGTCCGCCGGGGGGACCGGATCGGCGTAATCGGACCGAACGGGTCCGGCAAGTCGACCCTGCTGAAGCTGTTGGCGGGAATATACACGCCGACCGGCGGGACGGTCGCTCTGCATCCGCAGACGACGGTCGGTTATTTTGCCCAGGAGCTGGAGCAGCTTGACCCCTCCTCTACTCTTCTGGACAGTCTGCTTCAGCTCCCCGAAATGACGGTGACGGAGGCAAGGACGATTTTGGGCTGCTTCTTATTTTCACGGGAAGACGCCTTCAAGCTTATCGGCAATTTAAGCCTGGGGGAGAAATGCCGCGTTGCCTTCCTGCGTCTATATTTCGGCAGGGTCAATCTCCTGGTGCTGGACGAACCGACCAATTATCTCGACATTGAGACAAGAGAGGTCATTGAGGAGGCTTTACAGTCCTATCCGGGCGCGCTGCTGCTCGTCACGCATGACCGGTATTTACTATCGAATATCGCCAACCGGCTGGCGGTGCTGGAGCGCGGACGCTTTCCGAAGCAGTTTCCCGGAACCTATGAAGAGTATCTGTCCAAAGACCGGGAGCGCGCGATGACGGAACGGGAACGGGCCGCAGAGGATGAGCTTGGCCTGCTGCAGCTTAGGCTTACACAGCTCATTCAGGCCGAAACGCCGGAGAGCGACGATGAGAACGCGGCGCTGCTGGAGGAGATTAAGCGGCTGCGCCGGAGGATCGGGGAGCTGATGAAGGAGGGCTAAAATAAGCTGCTGTTGATAAAAAGAAGCTGCCCAGCCGTTAATAGGCTGAAGGCAGCTTCTTTTGTTCAAATATAAGAATGTATAAGCCGGGGGCTTAACATTTTGACTTATATTTCTACGAGAAACGTACTTGCGTCTTATAAAGACGCCGTCAGGCGTTTCTTCTTGAAATATCAGAAAGTATAAGCTTCGCGCTTATCCTTAACCTGATATTTTTACGAGAAACGGATGCCTTCCTCTTCCAGAGGACGGCGAAGCCGTTTCTTCTTAGGAAGCGTGCAGGTCTTCTTGGCAGAAGGGAATTTGAGAAGATTATTTCTCGCCTTGAACAAGCGCGATCTCTACCGCCTTTTTCAAAACCTTGCTGGAATTGCTCGCGCCGCTGACGGCATCCACCTCCAGCGTCTGTTTCGCGACGATTTCTTTAAGAATAGCTTCGGCGGGAGCACCATGCCCGTTCTTATGTTTCAGCAGGTCGATCTTGGTCACTTTGCCGTTCTGCACGCTAACCTGAACTTTGGCGTCGATAAAACGCACATCGTATTCTCCGACATAAGTGCCATCGGCCAGACGGGAGAAGGGGACATCGGATATGGTGAGATTCTTAATCTTGTTTTGATAGCTGCGCACCTGATACAGATAAGTAAGCCCCGAACCAATCCCTATGAGCAGAACAAGACCAACGACTATCAACAGTTTCTTCTTCACAGATTAACCTCCTAAATGAATGGCTATATTGGATTAAAAAAAGCTTTGAATACGCGAAGCCAGCTTGGCTGGAACCTCCGTCAGCTTCTTGGCGCCCGGACAGACGACCTTTCCTCGGCAGGTCATACCTGAGATATGGAAAAACTCGTTCATGGCGGCGAGGCAGGCCGAGCTCTGACGGAGAACCCGGTTGAACGGGTACGGCGTGTTGCACGCGGTCATCAGCAGGTACTGCTGGCTTTTGGACAGAGTAGGCCTTGGAGCAATGCCCCCGCCGCTGCGGTCCATCGCCTTGCCCGCAAGCCTGTCGAACATGAGCTTGACCTGTCCAGGCACATTGGCGTAATAGGTGGGCGCGGACAATATAACCAGATCGCTGGAAGCCAGCCGCTCCCACAGCGCGGCAAGCTCGCCGCCGGGAGGGCAGATACCGGTTGCCCGGCACTCCGGGCAGCCTTTGCAGGCGGTAATGTTCACCTTGTACAAGTCGCAGATGTCCGTCTCCCAGCCCGCCGTCTTCGCCGCCTGAACGGCAATACGAAGCATCTTCGCCGTGATTCCGTCCGGTCTGGGGCCGCCCTTAATGGCCAGCAGCCGTTTTGTCGCCATGTTCCTCCTCCTTCACAAGCATACGCAGCATCAGATTGCAGCCGTATTCTAGCAGCCCTTTCGGCGTCGTGCCCATCGTCTCGGAAATATAGCTGCTTTTTCGGTTAGCCAAAATAATAAGCGAGGACAAGCTGCTCCAATAAATCAGAATGGTTTCCTTGATTCGCGTACACGGCATCACCGTGCCTTCTGCGATTCCCAGCCAGACCATCTCCCCCAGTGCGGCGTTAATCTCCTCCCCGACATTGAAAATATCCTTCTTCACCTGAGGCAAATCCGGGCAGTGCAACGGCTGGGTCTGAAAATCGACAATCCGGCCGAAGAGAAAGGGAGATGCCTCATAGAAAGCCATCAGGCTGGCGCAAAGGACGCGATATTTGAGCAAAAAGCCCTCATGGCCGTCAAGGCTCCGCAGAATATGGTCCTTGAGCTGCAAGAACCCTTTTAAGACGATCCGGTCGTGAATTTCCTCCTTGCTCGGGAACTGAAGGTACACCGTGCGCTTGCTGTATTCGGCGCTCCTCGCAATATCGTCCATCGTCGTGGCCGCAATGCCTTTTTCCGCGAACAACTGCTCCGCGGCATGCAAAATATTCTCTTGATGAAGAGCCGAGATGGTCTCTTTGCGTGTTGCCCGATCCATTCGTACACCTCCGGTTCTAAAAGTAAACTGTTAGTTTACTTAAATCGTATCATCTTTATTGTAAGGTGTAAATCCATTATTTCACATTTAATTTTCATTTTACATTTCAAACTCCTTTCACATTCATTTTACAGGAGCAGGGTAGGGCAGAATCCTTGCGGTAGGGCCCAAAGAAACGGAGTTAGCTTGACGAACGGGAATAGCTCCATCTATTTTCTTGTTTTTCTGCTGTTTTGAGTGATTAGCGGGAATTCCTCCGTCTTATTCACCGTACCTTCACATCTGTGGGCTAAAATGGCAAAATAAGGTGGAGAAATTCCGCTTTATCGGATAGAAGGCGCTGAAATGGGGAGGATGAACGGGAGATTTTCCGGTTCATGGAGAGAGGGGGACGTGTCTGGACAGCCCAAGGATCGATTTCAAAGCTTAAGGAATGGACTAGTAGGCTATCCGCAGGAAATGCGGCCGCACCGCCGAATGTAGTAAACGGAATACTTTGGAAAAAATGGCCGGATCACCAAAAGGAGTTATCAAGAATGCATACCACTATTTATATGATCAGACATGCTGTTTCGCCGTATCTGACCGGTCAGGAACGAACCCGTGGCCTTTCGCAGCAAGGGGCCGCCGATGCGGGCAGAGTGAAGGAGATTTTGAAGAACGAGGATATTGCGCATTTTGTATCCAGTCCATATACGAGGGCGGTCGCTACCCTACAGCCTTTGGCGGAAGCGGCGGGGAAGGAGATTATTTTATATGAAGAATTGAAGGAAAGGGAATTTGGAGCTCTGAACAGGGAATTTGGAGATGAAGAATTGCTTGTTGCGCTCCGCCGTTCTTTTGAAGACACTCACTTTAAGCTTGACGGCGGAGAAAGCCACAAAGAAGCCGAGGAACGAGCCGTGCCGATTATGGAGCGGCTGCTTCGGGAGTATGTGGTGAGCAACATTGCAATTGGAACCCACGGCAATATCATGGCGATTATCATGCACTATTACGATAAAGCGTACGGATTTGATTTCTTGTTGTCGACGACCAAGCCGGATATTTATAAGCTGAAGTTCGATGGGACGCGGCTTGTGAATGTGGAGCGGCTATGGGAGTCGCAGCCAGGCTTAAAATAAAAGCCATCCCGCAAGGGACGGCGTTAGGCAGCATTTTTTCAGGATAAGTTCTAATTTAAGCGTTCAGACGCTTGTGGTTCTGATGCGCCAGTGTGAGCAGAGCGACGTAGATCGGCTGGACGTTGAATTTTTTGCCGAACTCGAATTTGTAGGAGCCGATTTGTACGTTGTTGGTTTTAAAATACGGCGATTGAATGTAGTGGATGGTGATTTCGCTGTCGTCAAAGCCGGTGCCGCCTGTCTCCATCGTAACTTCGTAAATCGATTCGAGGGAGATGGAGGCGACCCGAGTTTTTTTGCCGGTCACGCCTTGATGATCGATAAAAATCAGCCGTTCGTCCGTAATGATAAACGTATCCCGCACCAGACGAAATCCCATTTCAATCTTCTCTTCCGGCATCAGATACGCTCCGTACTGACTCTTCAGCTCCGGAATGGATACCTCGGAATAATTACCCAGCAGCCCGCTTAACAAATTGGCCATTTCAATACCTCCTGATTGTAAGAATTAACAGTGTATGCACTGTTTGTAATTCGGCGTTCAGGGCGGTTTTCCCTCCAGACTGCCGTCAAAATGCCGGTTAACTATGGATCTATAGAACCTTGTAAACCACCCGGAACACCGTCTCTTTAAAAAAGGCAAATTGACGTTCCTCCAGAAGTCCGGGATAGCTCATAATGTGGAGCGGAAGCGCCGACTGACCCACCCGAAGGGGCGGCTGCGCATAGGGGTAAGGATTAAGCGTAAAACCGAGCCGCTCATAGAATCCGATTCTTCTTCTCGGCCATTCCGAGTCGGGAGGCTCCACTTCCAGCAGGACAAGCCCGGGCGATTTCTCTAGATAGGATTTCAGAAGACGTTCGCCCAAACCTCTACCGCGCATTGCCGGAACTACCGCAAAATGCTCCACGAAGCGGAATTCGGGGAATTCCCAGACGGCCATGAAGGCGCTGAGTCCGCTTTCGCTCTCCCGCTCCGTAATCAGGCGGTAACGGGGGGCGGCAAGCAGCGCCCTCTGACCCTCATAGGTCCGAAACTCGGAAGGGGGAAACGAGGCTTCCATAAGAGAGTATACAGATTTGAAGTCATTGCAATCGATACCGCTGCCAAGAACTACGGGTATTTCGCACTGCTGAGCAATGAGATCAAAGATCCGATGGAAGCGCTCGGCGTGTATCGTAACAAGGATGTGATTGAAAAAGCCTTTGGCAACTTGAAAGAACGCCTGAATTTCCGTCGTATGGAAGTTTCCTCCGAACGAAGTTTGGATGGGAAACTGTTTGTAGAGTTCGTAGCCCTCATCTATTTATCCTATATGAAGAAAGTGTTGCAGGAGAAAAACCTATTCCAGCGCTATACGATGCAGGGACTGCTCGATGAACTCGATGTGATCGAGTGTTATGAACGTCCTGGCTACGATTTGCAATTCGGTGAGATCACCAAACGTCAGATTGAACTTTACGATGCACTGGGCGTTCCTTCGCCTACCTCGTTATAATTTGACCGGGAATTTAGGATTAATATGATAGCTTTCATTCCCAATAACTCAAAGTAAAGAAGCGAAAGTAATTAGCTAAATTCATAAGAGGTGGGAACTATATGAATAAACTTATCTATGAAGCATTTAAAAACAAACAGTTAATCCGTTTCGAATATGATTTCGGGACTTCGCGATGCTAACCAGCTTATCATGTCCGCCTCTCCATATAAAATCGCTATCTACATTATCCACTCGTATAGCGAAGAGGGGTTATTTTTATTTACCGAAATTAAATTACCACTGGAATTTAAGTAAATTATTGATATTTTCATTAGTTATTTTTACGTATGTTTCTGAAGAGCTAGCGTTTCTATACCCTAATAAGGATTGTAAAACATTTAACTCGCAACCTTTTTCCAGCATTCTTTTTGCAAAGGTATGGCGAAATGTACGTGGAGATATTTTTTTATTAATATTTGTTCTTCCTGCAACTATTGTTATTTGTCTTTGTATTCCTCTATTACTCAATAACCTGTACGGCTTTCTTTCTGTTACGAATAAATAATTCATTTCATCCTCTCTAACCTCTAAATACTTCTTTAAATAATATTCTGCTTGCTTTGTTAATAAAATTATTCTATCTCTTTTATTAGTCCCGTTAATCTTAATGGTATTTTTATTCCAATTGATATCCTTTAATTGAATTTTTTCTATTTCTCCTAAATGACATCCCGTTGATAGAAGTATTTCAATTAAAGCTCTTTCTCTTTCGTTTGTACATGCATTTTGAACTTCCAATACTTCAACCTCTTCTAATGCTTCATTTGTTACATCTTGAGCCTTAAATGTATTTACTTTTCTTACAGGATTTCTATCAATAATTTTTTCCTCAACAAGCCAGTCAAAGAACAAATTTAAAATCCCTCTTATTGTCCCCATAGTATTTTTGCTATTTACTCTATATTTATCTTCTCTATATATGAGGAAATTTTTAATATGTTGTGAATCAATATCAGAAATCAACTTATCTTCAGAATATTCTTGAAAAATTCTAAGTTGAGTTTGATAGGTATTAAGTGTTACCTGAACTAAACCTTGCCTTTTTTTATCTTCTAAAAAATTTTTAATATTATTTTCAATGCTATAATCAAGATTATCCATTGTCTTATACATTGAAATCGTATTCAATGAAGTATGGTCTGAGCGTACCCATCCGACCCTAGGATTAATCATAAATTCTTTATTTAAAGCAATTGAAACTTTCGAAGCAAGTTCTTCTACTGTATTCCAAAAATCACACATCCTACTTTTCATTGCTTTGTTAACAAAATCGTCAAGTCTTTTTTGTAAAATTAAATCACTTTCTCTTTCAAATGGTTTCGTTGATGCATCTCTATTTCTAATAAATGACAAAATAGGTAAACCACTTTCTAAAGCATAATCATATTCTTTTTCTGTATAAGATATCCCTTCTTCTGTAACGGAACCATAGCGATGACCTATTATCAAAACATAATAATCACTAATATCTATAGTTTTCTTAATAATTGTCCATTGGTCATAATTACCCGCACTAAACATTTCCATACCGATTGGAAAATGATACATTGATAACACTGTTTCCGTTACTTTATCTCTAGCCATTATTAAATCTGAATAAGTTGAACTAGAGCGTGTCTGAAAACTCATCACTGAGTCAATTTGAAAATGGCGGCTATGTATACAAATGACAAGAATGATTTTGCCAGTTTGTCATAACGAGTTGCCACGCGGCGAAAATGCTTGATTTTATTGAAAAAGCACTCAACCAAGTGGCGTTCTTTGTATCGATACCAATCAACTTTCCATGGATTTTGACTATTCGCCTTAGGCGGAATGGTGTAGGATGCCTGCTTAGCCGTAATCCAATTCCGAATCGCTTCTGAGCCATAGGCTTTGTCGCCAAGAATATGACTTCCTGTAATATCAAATCCTTCAAGTAAATCGATCGCTGGAACGGAATCATAGACTTGACCACCTGTCAGAAGAAAAGCGAGGGGATTCCCTAATCCATCGACGACTGTATGAAGTTTGGTTGTCTTTCCACCACGACTGACGCCGATATGCTGATTTACTTCGTGTCCTTCTGCGTTTTTTTAGCACCGGCACTGTGTTGATGGGCTTTAACCGACGTAGAATCGATGCTCAAGTTTTCAAAATCAGGCTCTACGTGAAGCGCTTGGAAGATGGCGACAAGTAATCCTGTATCTCTCCATTTGCAGAAACGACTGTAGGTCGTTTTCCATGAACCGTAACGTTCTTCCGGTAAATCACGCCAGGCAGCACCACTTCGAGCGATCCATAGAATAGCATTAAACATGGTTCGATCACTTAATTTTGACGGACGTCCTGTTTTATATGATGGAAACATGCCCTTAATTTGTTCCCACTGCTCATCGCTTATTTCGTACCGTCTTTGAATCATGCTTGATGCTCCATTCGTTTTTCTCAAATCTTACCACATTATTCTTTAGTTTTCAGACACGTCCTAATAAATATTTGATATTTTTTATTTAAGTCCATATATACACCCCTCAACAACTCTATGTAATAATAATAAAAATATAAATTATTCAGAATCCATCTCCGGATTTTACAAACATTAACAACATTTAGATGGGTTTATTATATCAAATTCATTAAAGTTATTGCCTCTTGTTATTCTATCATTTAAGTACAAATTTAATTTCAAAATACCGAGAAAATCATAAAAAGATGTTTAGTGAATTTTCAAGCAATACAAAGCAATCAATCCAACTAAATATACAATAAAATTACTGTGTGAATCTAATTTTGCAATACTTTATAACGCCTTATACAAATGGTCGAACAGAGGGCACTAACCATAGATTAAGAATAATCAAACGACTAATGTACGGTTACAGAAGTTGAGAATGATTTAGAACACGTGTATTTCTGAAGAGTACAGGAAGTAAAAACTTATAATAAACAGGTGTTTAGCCTCCCTTCTTCATAATCTTAGTTTCAAGTCTGTAAAATGAAGAAGGGAAGAGTTTAGAGAGGCATCAAATCTAGCTTAATTACTGTTAGAATGTGAATCGCAAACAATGGTGAAGAGGCAAAAGAATTAACTGCTCAAGCTACAGCAGTTTTTACTTTTACGAGCAATACTAACACATCTCACTATTTATTATTCCATCAATATTACACATTTAAAATGCATTGAGTTAGTAACTACTTAAGTCACCGACACGCTCAAATTTAGCCATGATGGTATCGACAGTTAATTCTAATATCCGCTTTTATACAATTTGTGATCGCCTTATCTCAAGTAAAACACAAGTAATGTCCGCAAAGTACTCCTTCTTGGAAATCATTCTCAATTACTCAATCTAAAAACACCATGCTATCTATAGTTTCACTTACTTTTGTTCGGCGTGTTTCAAACCACATCTCCTTGGAGATGTGATTGCGTAATCACATTATAACCGAAGCCAGAGCTTCGGACAGGAACTCCCGCAAATCGTAACTGCAACCTTTTCATGTGTGTTCCGTCTGTTAAGAACAGGCTTGGAACCAGGACTGTCAGAGTCAACAAGGAGATGACACATATGAAAAAGTATATAAAAATGATAGCGGCAAGCATCATGCTCACGGGAATGATAGGCCTTGCCGCATGCAGTTCCGGAGACAGCGGAGAAGCCTCCCCGCCGCCATCCGAGGCCGCGCCGTCACCCGCCGCAGCGACTGCTCCGGCGACTGCCGCAGCCTCTCCTGCGGCCAGCGAAGCTGCCCCGTCGGGCAGTCCGGGCGCTTCCGCTGCACCGACGGCGGCTTCATCGCCTGCCCCAGGCGGCGATGCGAATACGGCTGCGCAGCTCCAAGAGCTGCTTGAGCTTGCCAAGCAGGGCAAAGCGCCGGGCATTCCGTTCGCCGCCCATACGGATCTCATCGACGATGTGAAGAAGACTTGGGGCGAGCCGGACAAGGAAGAGGGAGCGGGCAAAGGCATCTACGCCACGTACAGCGTGAGGCATGCGGTGATCGGGTTCAACAAGGGCAGTCTGATCTTTGATGTCCGTTCCAGCGCCGCCGAGCTGCGGCAGCTGACACTGCAGCAGATTGAAGACGCGCTCGGCAAGCCGGACGACACGAAGACCAGCGGGAACGACAGTATCTATATTTACAAGGCGGGTACCCAGTACCAATTGAAATTCGTGATTCCGAAATCTAAGGGTAAAGTCGACCACATTTCCGTCTTCTCCGAACAGGATTCGATTAACAATATGGCCGGATAATAAAAGGTGCGGCATGACCGATAAATTCGGCCTTTTAAGAGCAGTCAGGCGGGACTTTCCGCCTGGCTGTTTTTTTTTGACACTGGTGATCGCTTGCCATTAGTCGAGTTGAAACGCAGCGTACGTTAAGTTTTTCTCATATTGTTGTTGACAATAACGGATTCACGCCGTATATTTATCTTAAATCAAAGACATTTTAAGTGAAGATGTTTTGGATAAAGATACTTCGATCGAAGATATAACGGGAGATGATTCAATGCCCAATCAATTGGACGACGCTCAGGCGACTTCCCTTAAGCTGTTTGTTGTTCTATCCAAGGCTTACAGAGCGATTTCGGATCAAGCTATAAAGGATGTCAGGCAGTACGGATTGTCACCTTCCGAATTTGCGATTCTCGAAGTGCTGTATGCCAAGGGGAAAATTCCCATGCAGCAGATTGGAGAAAAGATTTTAATCACAAGCGGAAGTATAACCTACAACATCGACAAGCTGGAGAAGAAAAATCTGTTAAGGCGCGTGCCATCCCATGAAGACAGAAGAGTAATCTACGCTGAAATCACGGACGCCGGAAGTGAATGGTTTAATCGAATCTTTCCCGACCATGCCGATAAAATCCATTCTCTAATGAAGGGGATTTCCCAAGATGAACAGCAAGAAGCAATTGTACTGCTCAAAAAATTTGGGAAACAGGCGAAAGGTTTAGGCTAACCGCTGCTATAGTCACAAAGATTTCATCATTAAAGCCGTGGAAGCCGATACGGAGGTGGAAATCATGAACTCGTCTGATCAAGACACGCTGCGCCTGATTTTCATCAAGGTTCCTTCCAAGGTGAGTTATCCTCTTTACCCTAAAAGATAAGTGATTTCTATCGATTTTTGTCAAATATCTTTAAATAAAGATTATTAAACCCAAAACAATAGGAGATGATTTAAATGGTAGCATTAGGATTATTGTTGGTTCGTTTGATAGTGGGGCTGTTGTTCATCGGGCATGGCGCTCAAAAGCTGTTTGGCTGGTTCGGCGGTTATGGCCCGAAAGGAACGGGGGGCTGGATGGATTCCATTGGCATTAAGCCGGGCGTATTCATGGCAGTGCTGGCGGGACTGCTGGAGCTGCTCGGAGGTGTTCTTTTTGCTCTCGGACTATTTACTCCGCTTGCCGCCTTGTTCATTACGCTGACCATGCTCGGCGCCATCGTTAAAGTGCATGGCAAAAATGGATTGTGGGTAACGGCCAACGGCTATGAATATAACGCTGTCTTGATCGTGGTAGCCATCGGCATTGCTTTAATTGGTGCAGGTGCATATTCTCTGGATGCGATATTGAATATTTAACCAAGAACGATCCCGGAAGCGACGTGGACAAATCCATTATAGGGCAGGCTTGAACTGTACTCCATTGTGGACAACCGAAATAAATAAAGTCATGCTGACCAAAGGCGGCTCCTGAATTTATCAGGAGTCATCTTTTTGTTCAAATATTCTTGCGTCCTTCAAGGACGCCGTTAGGCTTTTCTTCTTGGTTGGAGCCTTCCGGCAGGCGCCTGTTATAATAGCGGGAAGAGAGTCTCGGCTGGGAAGGGGGGGATAGGCATGATTCTGGAATTGAACGAAAACGGGTACACGGTATCCGCTAATGGAATAACGGTAGACTTGTTCGCCAAGGAGTTTGCCCTGCTGCGGTTCCTGTACCGCAACCGGGGGCGCGCGTTCAGCCGGGAGCAGCTTCTGGACAGCGTATGGCCGCTCGAATATCCGGTGGAGCGCACAGTGGACGACCACATCTACCGATTGCGCAAGAAGCTTGGCCCCATTGAGGGCATTACAATCCGCACGGTTCGGGGGTTCGGATACTGCCTGACCATGCGGGAGCCTGCCACGGGCGTCGACGCCAGCCCATCCGCGCATGACGCGGAGCTGCGGGAAAAGATGCGGGAGGTCTTCGCCAAATACCATCAATACGGGCAGGGGAAATCGATGCTGGCGCTTGCCCGTCAGCAGGATGTATTGGGCTATGAGATGGACCCGTTTTACTCCGTTTACTTGCGTTTTGTGCAAGGCGATCTGGAGTGGCTGCTCAGCGGCGGGGAAATACCGGGTTCTGAGCGGGTATACTGGCTGCTGCTGTTCTATATGTTCGCGGGGGAACCCGAGGACGGTTTGAATTATTGCGAGCGGGTGCTTGCGGAGAAACGGCTGCCTTCATCCCAGCAGCGCGAAATGGAAATTCTCAATATTCTCGATCTGTATGCGCTGACGGGGGTGCCGGAGAAAGCGCTGGAGCGGTTGAAGCTGACCCGGAAGGTCATTACGGAGCCGGGCTATGAAAACTTCGACACGCCTGTTGCCAACGTCGAACTGTACATCCACCTGATGATGGGAACTCCGGACGGGGAGATGCAAAGAATGGCGGAAGCGATTGAGGGCCTTCTCAAGATAAAGCCATTCCTGCGGGAAATCGGCAGCTTTTTGATTCTCAAAGGGCTTTGGCTGCTGAGAAAAAATGAAAGACGTACGGGTGAATCGCTGCTGGATGAGGGGCTCGGCGTATTGGATCTTTCCGGGTTCGTGCCTATCCGGCTGTTTGGACTTTACAGGATCGCGCATTTTTGCCGGAAGTTTGCTTTCAAAGGCAGGGAGGAGCTGCGGGGGAAGTACGGGGCATTGTTCGCGGAAGAGCAGGCGCGCTGCGGTCTACCCGAAAATATGGTGCGGATCGAAGCGGCGCTGAACGACTTTTTTAAAATGTGATGGCGAAGAAAAAAGTCCGGACGGGGTTAGTGGCGCAGCTGAACTGAGGGGCGTTCCGTCTTCTGATATTTCTCTGACAAACCGGCGCTATACTCGGCGTAATGAAAGGCGGGTACAGCCGGATGGAGGAATATATAAATGAGTATCGAAGCCCCATTGACCCAAACGGAGGCACGCGCCGGGCGTGGCCTGCTTGGCAACAAAATCTTTATACGCGTATATACGGCATATGCGTTAGCGGAATTTGGCAGCTGGTTCGACAGTCTGGCGATTCAGGTGCTGGTCGCCTACCGCTGGCAGGTCGGTCCGCTCATGCTGGCGCTCATTCCCGTCAGTCTGGCGCTGCCGGGCATTGTGCTTGGCTCTGTGGCGGGAGTGGCCGCCGACCGGCTGAACAAGCTGAAGCTGATGCGCCTGTGCGATCTGCTTACCGCCGTGCTTACCGCTGCGGTGCTGTTGGCTCCCGGCATACTCTGGCTGCTGCCGCTGCTTGCGCTGCGGTCGGCCGTCTCCGCGCTGAATGTGCCGGCTCAGCAGTCGCTCACCCGAAGCATTGTCCGAGAGGACCAGCTGCTGCAAGCCGCTTCTCTTAACGGCTTCGTCACGCAGGGCTCCAAAATCGCCGGTCCCCTGCTGGGCGGAGTGGCCCTGGCAGCCCTCTCGCCCGCCTGGTGCATTGCGCTGAATGCCTGCATGAGGCTGTTTTCGTATGTGCTGCTGCTGTCCGTAAAGAACGCTGATGCAAAAGGGAGCACGGGCGCAGATATGGATGTAAAGATGAAAGCAGGGGACCAAGCTGACGTGAAATCAAGAGAACAAAATACCGGCGGACAGCCGCTTTCGGCTCGGTCAATGTGGAAGGAAGGTTGGAGCTTTATTTTCCGCAGCAGGCTGCTGCGCAATACGATGCTGTTCGGTCTGCTGGGCGCCTTGTCGATCCAGATGGTTGATTTTCAGTTCGCCAGTCTGTTCCGCACTCTTGCCCCGGATAAGGAATATCTGCTCGGCTGGCTGGTGTCGGCGGCGGGGGCGGGAGCGGTGCTGACGATCGCCGCCATGAACAAGGTGGGGCGCGGCGCAAGTTACGGCGCCAGATTGGGTGGTGGCTATGCGCTGATCGGCGCGGCCATCGGAGGGCTGGGCCTGCTTCCGATTGGCGTCTCCCCGCTTCCCGTGCTGCTGCTGGGACTGATTATGGGCGCCGGAAACGGGATGTTCATGATCGCCTTCAATTACTGCCTGCAAAAAGAAACGCCTCCACATATGACGGGCAGGGTATTCGGAATTCAGAGCATGGTGCTGAGTGCCGTAATGATTGTCGCTCCGCTGCTGGGCGGCGCGCTGGTCGATCTGGCGGGACCGCGGCGAATCTTCGCCGGCTTCGGCCTCGTGATCGCGCTGATCGGTGCGGCGGGAATGCTTCTCGGGCGCTTGCTGTGGCCGGCAAAGAAGAAGGAAAACAGGGCAACAGCTGCAAGCTTCAATGCAGGTTCACAGAATGATTAAAAATAAATCGGGCAGCTATTGGGGATTAGTCCAAACTAGTTTCTGGGTTTAACATACACTTAAAGGGTCAAATGCATCATGTGACTATGCAGAAGTATACTTTAAGGGTAGGTGAACCTGGAAAAATGATTGAGCTGGTTCTGACAATCAACGATAGGGACGGAAGCTACACAGAGCATGCGGGTGTTGTTCTTGCATCCATTTTCTCCAATACCCAGCAAACGATCAATGTCCACATTGTCCATGATGATTCACTAAGCGATGAGAACAAGTTAAGACTTACTCAGCTCGTGGATGCGTTTCATCACAACATCTTTTTTTATCATGTTGCAATTCCCGGAGATTTTCTTGAAGTTGCGGCCGGCGTGAATAAAATCGACTATTGGACAATAGCCAGTATGTACCGTCTGCTGCTCCCCCAGATTATTCAGGCTGACAGGGTTATTTATCTGGACTGCGACATTCTGGTCAATATGGATATTAACGAATTGTGGAGTGTTGATCTGGGAGGAAGGTATTTAGGCGCAGTTCGGGATCAGGGCGTAAATTTAATGGAGTACTTTGTTTCGCTTGGGCTTAACGCGGAGCTGTATTTTAACTCGGGAGTCATTCTGTTTCATTTGAACAATATCCGCAGCAGAGAGACCTGGTATCAAGAAATGCTCGGTTTCATGCGCACTTTTCCGTCGATAACGATGCCTGACCAGGATATTCTGAATGCCCTGTACAGCTTAAACTATGTGCAGCTAGATCTGCGGTTTAATACGTTCGCTCACCCCGAGCTCGATTTGGAGAATAAAATAGTACATTTCGCCGGGGACGGAAAATGGTGGAATGAAGATTCGCCCGCTGCGCCGCTCTACCAAAAATTTCTTGCCATGACCCCCTGGGCCCCGGGATTTATACCAGCACCTGCTCCTGTCCCGGAATCAATCATTCCGTTAGACCCGCCGCCCCCGCCGCAGGAAGAACAGTCGATTGCGCCGCCGGAGCCGCCCGCTCCGGAAATTCAGATTCCCGATCCGCCGGTTCTTGAAATCCCCGCCCCGCAAGTGGAAGTACCGGAGATAGCTCCCGTGAAGCCGCACGGACGGAAACGCCGTAGATTGGTTCGGTTACGGAGAAGATTGAGACTGAGAAGGAAATTACGGCTGCGGCGAAGATTAAGACTGAGACTGAAAAAGTTCAGATTGATTCGCGCGAAATACCGTTCCCGTAAGCGGGTAAAACTGCTCAAGCGTCGGCGCGCAGCGAAGAGTAAAGCCCTGAAACCGGCCAGAAAGAGGCTGCGGCGGGTCAGAACCATTCACACATCCCGTTCGAAGCGTCCATTGAAACGCACCTCATAATCGTTGGTTTCTCACTCGTCCGAAGCCTTCAGGCCGGAGCGTCAGATAAAGAATATGTAAATTTGGATAGGATGGATTGTTGCGGATAAGCCCGACTGCTCCATTAGTGAAAAGGAGCAGTCGGTGCGTTCAGGACGGAATATTTAGAGCGGTCTCAATGTTTTGCAGATCCAGTTGAACTTGATCTTTAAGATTGTATGGGTGATACAAGCCTCGCCGCACCGTATAATCGGCAATCAATTCATACAGGTCTATGGCTTCTTCAAGCTGCTTGATCAGAACGGATTTGAATTCAGGCGTGGCGCATTCGGTGACGGCCATGGCGTAGTTTCGGACTCCGCTTTTGGCAGTGATCAGAAAATCCATGGCAATAACTTCATCGGTCAGGGTATTCATCCCTGTCATGCGTTCCAGGATCGGGTTCATCGTATCATCTCCCCTGCTGCGATTTGGATAAAAGTGTGCTTAGATCCTGAAGGTGCTGCGTGGATACTTGAACGTCATGCTTCAGGATTTGCTGCAGTTCCGGGTCGGACACCAGAACCTGCATCGTTTTAGATTTCGTCAGGCAGACGGTCTTGAACGCCGCTATTTCATGGACCTCGAGCGTTTCGTGTAAAGCGTATGATGGATTCATTTTTGATTAATCACCCCTTGTCGGATCAGTCATTACGGTTTTAGAATCACTTTAATGCAATCGTCCGTCTTCGTGTCGAAGACCTCATAGCCGCGCTTCGCATCGCTAAGCGGAATGACGTGCGTAATAATGTCTCCCGGGTCCACTTTACCGGAGGTTACCAGCTCGTACATATAGGGCATATAATGAATAACAGGAGCCTGTCCGGAGCGGATGTTGATGTTGCGCTGCATGATATCGCCAAGCGGAAACCCGTTATAGCGCCCGCCATATACTCCTGTTATTTGGATCGTTCCGCCTTTGCGTACCGCTTGAGACGCGATGACCAGAGGACTCAATGTTCCGCCTTGCAGCTTGAGGCCGCTTGCGAGGAATTCCAGATCGCTCATTTTTCCGTCCATTCCGACGGCGTCAATCACGACATCGGCTCCGCCTTTGGTAAGCTCCTTGAGGTGGTTGCCGATATTTTGCTGCTCCTCGAAATTGACAATTTCCACTTTATTCGTAAGCTTTGCATGCCGCAGGCGGTAATCGACGTAGTCGACGGCTATGACCCTTTTTGCGCCTTTCAGCCAGGCAAACTTCTGGGCAAGAAGTCCCACCGGGCCGCAGCCCAGTACGATCACGGTATCTCCATCCTTCACACCGGCGTTGTCGATGCTCCAGAACGCGGTCGTCATCGCATCGGCTATCAGGCAGAGCTTTTCATCCGATTCTTCACAGCTTTTGGGGATTTTGAAGTGGGTAAAGTTCGCGAAAGGAACGCGTAAATACTCGGCTTGTCCGCCAGGATACCCGCCAGTTGTTCCGGAGTAGCCGAAATACGCGCCGATTTCCCCGTTTTCGTTGGAATGGTCGCATTGGCTTTCCAGATGGTTTTTACAGTAAAAGCACTCTCCGCAGGCGATGTTGAACGGAATAATCACCCGGTCGCCTTTCTTCAGCTTGGTTACTCCGGAGCCAACCTCTTCCACAATTCCCATAGGCTCATGCCCGATGACATAATCCTCCTGAAGATTGGGAATCATCCCGTGGATCAGGTGGAGGTCGGAGCCGCAGATGGCCGTGCTGGTCAATCTGACAATCATGTCGTCAGGCTTCTCTATTTCAGGGTCCGGGACCTCTTTTACGGCAATATTTTTAATGCCTTGATACGTTACGGCCTTCATGCCTGAGTCCCCCTAAGGTGTTCATCCGGCGTCCTGTCGAACAAGCCTTTGCGCCGCGTATCATCCGGGAACAAATTCATTTGCCCGATCATGACCGTGTTGTTCGCCGAGAGCTGGTCCAGCTGGTATTGCTCATTAAGTTCATAAGGATGGAACCATTTCTTGCGCATCATGAGGTCGGAAATCTCCTGGTGCATCGCGATTCCTTGTCTCAATTGATTGCGCAGCAGCGCTCTTGCATCCAGAGAAGCCGTCTCGGTGAGAGCAATCGCCGTATTTCTTACTCCCTCTTTGGCACGAATAAGGAAGTCCATGGCAAAGGTAGTGTCCGCCATTTCCGGCATATTTAACGCGTTTATCGGGTCTAAATAATCCGGGTTCATTGGGTTTCCTCCTCTAGTTTAGAATGGGCGTGGGACGATTGGTAGGGACGGGTGCCTGGAAAGGAGCTCTGGCATAGACGGCCTGCAGCTCCGCAATTGCCTGGATGGACTGCTCGACATCTTTTTGCATCAAGTCTTTGAGCTCCTGATCAAACACGATTCCCTGCATAAGCTTGGATTTGGCCAAGCAGAGCGTTTTAAAATTAAGCGCTTCGTGAAGTTCCATCGATTCATGCGGCGCCAGAATTTGTGCAGTCATATGTGATATAATCCCCTCCTTATTGGTTTTCTGGGATAGCATTTCCCGGACCTACGGAATTATGCTTAAAAATAAGAAACCGGCGTGGGGGGCTCCGGTCGTAGCCCCGTAGATTCTAATCATCCACTCCTTGTGTGAACCGATGATCGTTGTAATCACATTTTTTCATACCGAATGAACCTTTTTGGTAAAATGAGCCAATATCCATTGTAAGACCCGAATGGAGGCCGGCCCTATGAAGGAGTTAGACTTGAACCCGTGGCTTATCCGGATGAGCCAGGGTGATGAACAAGCGTTCCAGGTTGTTTACGAATCAACGCGCGATCATGCTTACAGATTGATCAGCTATCTCGCTCCCGCCAAGCAGGATATTGGAGATATTATGAGCGAAGTGTATTTCGAACTGTACAGAAGCTTGAGTAAGTATGATCCGGAGCAAAATTTCTCATCATGGTTTAACGGTTTGATTGTCAGACAAGTACGAAATTGGAAGCGGAAAGAGTGGCGCCTTTTTCGCATTGCGGAAAAGCTGAGACTCAGCACCTCCAAATCATCCGACCCAGCTGCAGAGTTACGGTTGACGGCTCTGAACGACCGGTTGGACTTGCTTCCGATCCTGCAGACGCTATCGCTCAAATTCAAGGAGGTTATCGTCCTCCGCTACTATCAGGATTGCTCTCTGGAGGAAATTGCCGAATTGTTGAAGATTCCGTTAGGCACAGTAAAATCCAGGCATCATCATGCGCTTAAGCATTTACGCCGCCGATTGGATCAACAGGGTTTGCGAAAGGAGGGGGATGGCTTTGTATATTGAGCGGCAACTGGTAGAAGAGTTCGAACGAGATTCCCGGAAGTGTCCTTCCGACCTGGATACCCGAATTGCGGCGGAATACAGGCAGCGGGTGATGCAACAAAAGGGAGTACCGTTCATGTTCAGAAAAAGAAGAATGCCGAAAGTCGCCTTGATCGCCGTCATCTTTATGGTCATTTGCGGATTCGGCTATGCGGGGAACAAGCTCCTTTTTGAAGATCAGAAGGAGAAGTTGTCCATAAGCTATCGAACCGAGCAGCAGCTGCATTTTGAAAAGGGCGATGTGGAGAAGATTCGCAGTTCGTTCCAGGAAGTTAAAGCACAATTAAACCCCGGAGATACGGCAGTTGTATATCTTCAAGATTATGACATTCAGGTTCAGGGAACGCCGATTGTCTTCGGCATCAATAAACCGGTTCCTATCCCGTTAGAGGCATGGAAAGCGACATTGCAGCAGCGCAGCATCAAGGAGAAGCTTCCCGAATCCATTCTGGGAACATACAAGTTCGTGGAAGGCATGGAAACTTCGCCATACCAATTTAATTTCGGCCCGGATGCTTACCGGCTCCTGGATGAAATGAAGGCTGAAAGCAAGGAGATGGGAAGCAAGGTATTATGGCGTAAAACAAATCTATCCGAAGCTGATCCTATTGCCCCCTATACTTCCGTATACCGTAATTCAGCCAATGACACGATCTATTTGACTTGGCAAATTGCAGGCGGTGACACCAGTGTTAAGATGTTTCAAGCAGCTCCGCTGGGCACAGCATACGAGGAGATCGATATAGGCGGCCTAACGGCACATTATATGAAGGACGATCATTCGCTGTACGGGCAGAGCACTATTCATCAGGACGTGATGTGGCTCAAAGAAAGCGGAGGCAAGACGGTCGTCTATCATGTACAGACCGATTCCCAGAACATGACCAAAGAACAATTAGTAGAAGTGGCAAAGAGCTTGTTATAAGCTAAGCATTCAAAATAAGAACGGCTGATTCCATGAATAATGGCGTCAGCCGTTCTTATTCAAATCATCAAGATCTCGCGAAGCTCTTGTTCGGTAAGCGTGGGCATCGCCTCCTGATCTGGCCCCATCACTTCGTCGATCAGGTGTTTCTTTTTGTGCTGGAGCTCGTACATTTTTTCCTCCATCGTGCCTTGGGTGATGAGGCGGATGACTTGGACGACATTTTTTTGGCCCATACGATGGGCGCGGTCGGCGGCTTGCTGCTCCACTGCAGGGTTCCACCACAGATCATACAGGACAACGGTATCCGCTCCGGTCAAATTCAGACCAGTTCCTCCTGCCTTCAAGGAAATGAGGAAGACGTCCATTTCGCCATCGTTAAACCGGTCGCACAGCTCGACACGCTCGCGGGCCCGTGTAGATCCGTCCAAATAAAAAAATGAAATGCCTTGATCGCTCAGCGCGTGGCCGATGAGGCCGAGCATCTCCGTGAATTGAGAGAAGATCAGCATGCGTTTCCGATTGGCCAGGCACTCATCCACGATCTCCATCAGCTGCGTAAGCTTCGCGGAGCTTCCCTTGTATCCTTCGACAAATAGGGCGGGGTGACAGCAAATTTGCCGAAGCCGGGTGAGACCGGCCAAGATTTTGATACGGCTCTTGTGATAACCGTCTACGCTTAAATGCTTTAAAGTTTCCTGCTGCAGCTTGGCCAAATATGCGGCGTACAATTTCTTTTGTTCCGGAAGAAGCTCGGTCGGCTTGATTGACTCCATTTTATCCGGAAGGTCTTGAAGCACCTCGCTCTTCCATCTGCGCAGCATGAAAGGCCGCGCCCGTATGGACACCTCTTGGCGTGTTAAGTTTCCGAACGCCTTCCGGTCCTGGAACAAGGCCGGGAAGACGACGCTAAAGATCGACCACAGTTCTTCGATCCGGTTCTCGACAGGCGTTCCGGTCAAGGCGAACCGGTAACCGGCCTGGATCGATTTGACCGCCTGAGCCGTCTGGGTCGCATGGTTTTTGAAGGCTTGCGCCTCGTCCAGGATAAGGGTGTGGAACGGCTGCTTGGCATAGAGTTCCACATCTCGCAGCAATAGCGGGTATGACGTGATGACGACGTCGGCCTCCGCCAGCTTTTGCATTTTCTCCGCCCGCTCGCTTTGGCTGCCGTCCGCAATCAGCACGCGAATGTCCGGCGCGAACTTCCGCAGCTCATTTCGCCAATTGTAGACCAGCGACCCCGGCGAGATGACGAGTGCGGGGATGCGCTGCTGCCGAATCTCCGGCAGAACGGAAGTGATAAAAGCGATGCTCTGCAGGGTCTTTCCGAGCCCCATGTCATCCGCCAAAATGCCGCCGAACCCATAATGGGCGAGCGTCTTCAGCCATTGGTAGCCTATTTTTTGATAATCCCGCAGCATATCCGCAAGAGAAGCGGGGACCTCGAAGTCGAGATTATCCGGATTCCGCAGGTTATCGAGGAGCTGGCGGACCGGCCTGTCGAGCTTCAAGGCATTGAAGTCTTGATCGATCAAATGAATGCCGCGTGCGACGGGGACACGGATCTTCGTTCCCGCTATGTCCGAATAGAGAAGCCCCGTGTCCTTCAGGAACTTCGATAGCTCCTGAAGCTCGGCGCTGTCCAGCGGCAGTAAGGAACCGTTCGGCAGGCGGTAATATCGCCGTTTTTCCTCCAAGGATTTCACAAGGCTGCGGATTTCCGTTTCCGGAATCCAGCCCATGTCCAAGCGGAATTCGAGCCAATTCATTTGCTCGGCTGCGGATACCTGCACACTGACCTTCGGCAGTGTATCCAATTTGTGCAGCCGGAGCTTCACCGCCGTCGTTGCGTACACCTTCATCAGCTTCTCCAGCTGCGGAACAACCGTATACAGGAAGTCGAACTCGGCTTCTTCGTCGCTCATGAAGTATCCGGCTTCCGTCTTCGTGAACGGACATTGTTCGATCACTTCGATGATCTGCCGCTCCCGCTCAAGGTCCCGGACGAGAATACGAGGGGAGTCCTGCTGCTTCCGGCTATCCTCCAGGGGATTAATGACGACCTCATTATATTGAAATTCCACGGCAGCCAGAAGACGATCCTTCACCCGGTCCAGATACAGCTTGGCTAGAAGAGGGGAATGCGTGACCCGCTCGGCAATGGCCGGGGCGATGCTGACGCTGCCAAGCTTCTTGAAGCCGGGTATGGCTTTTTCAATAAAAGACTCCATTTGACCGCTATGAATCGGAATGTCGTCCGTGCCCGATTCTTCGAGAATCGCCTTTAGTTCTGCAAGCCTTCTGCCTTGTTTCGCCGGAAGCGTAAGCAGCTTCCCCTGAAGGAAGGCCGCTCCATAGGGCTCCATAACCGTCAATTGCTCAAGGCCGTGAACCCGCAAAGAGCAGTCCCCTGAACTCGTTTCATCGAACTCAAAGCGAAGAGGCAGGGGTTCATCAGATAAGCAAATGCCGTCATATTTGAGGTTCCCATCCATAATAGTAACCTTCGGCGCCTGTGTCAGCAGGGGAAGCAGGCCTGCCCATGCCTGCGGCGGAATCAGCAGCATGCGGTCGCTGCTTCTGCCGGAGACATAAACGGCATGCAAGCGGTCCGTTTCGCGATAGGCGGCCCGATCTCGTACCGTTTCGATTAAAGCTCGAAGGACGGCCTCGTTTTCTTTCGCAAAGCTGTGGAGCTCGGGATCGTAGCTGAACCTCGGTGAGAAAGGGTAGCGCTCCCCCCGTACAAGCTGATCCAGGAAGGAGGCGATATTTTGCACGATATATAAGGCTTTGGGGCCTACTTTAAGCTCGATGCCGAACAGGGCGGTGCTTTTGTTATAGGACAAGAGCTTAAGAATGAACTCCACGTCAAGAGGCGTTCTCGTTTCCACGAGCGTTCGATTGTGGATAGGGCGTATGGGCTTATCGTCGAACAGTCCGAGAATACGCTCGGCGAGCTGGACATTTTCCACATGATCGGGAGTTTCTCCGGGCTGCTCATCGGCAGCAATCGGTGGAGCGGCTGAATCGCCCGTTAGCTGCAGCTCATATATACGGATCAGAACAGCGGCAATATGGTGGCAAAAGGGTTCGAATGAGCCCAAGGTTGGGCAGGTGCACCGTGCATTCGGCTTGCCGTTCCAGTCAAACGTAAGTTGAACCTCATGATGGCTGGCGCCCTTCACTTCGGCCGTATATTCATTCGTTTCGGGATCGAATCGTGTAAAATGGATCTTATTCGCGCGGCATAACCGTTCGCCTTTTTGATAAGCATAAGGGCCGCACCATTGTTTGATCGATTTTTTGGTTAACGTTACGCTCATTTAAACGGCACCTTCCTGAAATTATAGAACGGATGTTTGTATGTCCATTGTAGCATAAATCCCTCCCGCATCTATAATTGCACTACCTACAAGGTCTGACCGCAGTCCACCGTGATGATCTGACCGGTCATCGCTTCCTGTTCCAAGGCTGCGCAGATCATGGATGCGATATCTTCGGGTGTTGAAATGCGCTGTAATACAAGATTGGGAGCAAGCCGGTTCATTTGTTCTTCCTTTCCGGCCCACCATCTTGTCGCGACGGCTCCCGGCACGATACAGTTGACCCGAATATCGGGAGCCAAAGCCCGGGCCAACGATTTCGTCAGACCGTGAACGGCTGCTTTCGATACGGCGTAGGGAAGCGAGGAGCCGAGTCCTGTTTGTCCGGCGATGCTGCCTATGTTGACGATCGCTCCCTGTTTATTTTTCTTCATGTAGGGGGCAACAGCCCGCGCGCAGTAAAACATACCTTTTACATTCACATCGAACAATTCATCCCATATTTCTTCGGTTGCCGCCTCCAGATTGTCCATCGGAATGTGCTTGGTGATGCTGGCATTATTGACGAGCAAATCCACTGTCCCGAATTGCTGAACGATGGTTTCGATCATGTTCCGGACTTCGTTATCTTGGGATACATCGGCTTGTATGGTTGCAGCCCTCCCGCCCTGATTGATGATCCATTGCACGGTTTCTTCCGCATCGGACTGAGAACGTGAATAATTCACGATAACGGTTGCCCCCCGTTTGGCCAGCGCGAAACTGGTTGCTCTGCCAATTCCCGTACCGCCGCCTGTAACAAGAACCACTTGGTTATTTAATTCCATAATACATTCACTCCCTATGCCGTGTTTAATCGTTATCCTTGTAGATATTGTAAATTACCTTATTCGATTTGTATAATTGAACTGATTGAAGCTTTTGTTCAAAAATGGTGAAACGGGGCATATTCGAATAGGGGTCACCGAGCCAACCGCGAGTTATCGTTTGCCGGGTATTCTGAAAGGATTTATGTCCAGATACCCGAATATCCGCATTTCCGTGGAGTTCGCGAACACTCCGATGCTGAGCGAGCGAATTCTTATCACATCGGCAACCTGTCCGTACCGGAGGAAGCTGGAGATGGTTATGCAGGAAACGGGGAATCTGATGCTCGACACGATGGAAATCGGGAGCATGACAGCCTTGAAATTTTTCGTCGAGAGCGGCTTGGGCATCGCCCTTGTCCCGAAGATTATAGCGGAACCCGTTTCGGCAGGGACAACAATACGAACCATCTACGGAAGCTTGATACACATGACTTTCGGACTCCTGTGCAAAGCATCGGCATACCCGCCGCAATTGGCCGGTCACAAGCTTTATCTATATCTCAAGCAGCATCTGAAAGAAGAATCCTCTTGATATGCAAAATAACCTGCCGTTACAGATTTCTAACGGGGAAAGTGTTAAAGTAACTAACGAAATCCTTCTGTCTAGTGGCAGAGGGATTTTTTTAGTTTATTTATGCACTGTTACAAGAATACAAGAAATCATTTTATTTCTACGTACAATGAATGATGATCAATATGCTTAGGAGGGATGAGCATGATTTTAAGAGGGCTTGTTGATATTAACATCTCGCCAGATCTAGATCCAAATACTATTTTTATTAATGAATGCGGGGGAGGACCCGCAGCCAGTTTGTTTAGAATCCCTGATGGGACTATGGTTATTCTCCAGAGGGGGGACATTAAGAAGAAGGTTCGTGTAGTTAAAGGAGATGCCTCGGAATGCGATTTCCATACCGCTGCATTAAATACGAATACAGCCCGACTGTTCAGAGTTAAAGAGGAACAGCGTTTTTTGCTCGTTTTCAATCAGAGAACGAAAGTAATGAGAATGTTAAGATCACCTGTGACCCGTGACACGGCTCAATTCGTTCTTGACCGGAATAGACTTCACGAGAACATAATTACTTTAGGTGGCCCATTTATTGATGACTTAGGGATTTACAGTACTAGAAAAACGATAACCGTCATACGTGGAGGAGTATGCAAAACATTCAGAATCTTGAAAAGCAGAGTAGAGACTCCGGACATTTTCTTTCAGTTAACAGCAAAGAACGCAGCAAAATTTACGCTAAAGAACGGAAAAAGATATCGATTAACTTATAATCAAATAACAAACAGACTTGTAATTGGAACGCAAGTGACATAAACCTATAACAAGGCACCTATGGATCCGTTTTCGAATGAAGAAATGGACAGAGTAGAAAGTATTTGCATAGATAAATGCAGCCATTTCCACCTTGACTAAAGGAAAGGGCTGCGCTGTTTAACTTACAAATGTGATCTGCCGGTAGCGTCAACCATCTGGAAAGTTGACAGCTACATGAAATCGAAAAAATAACGGATCACATGGAAAAAGACCGGCGAGGTGTAGGTCAGGCTATCGACCCGGCTTAAGTAGCTTTTTTTCAAAGCATCGAACTTATCGTCATCGCCAATTAACAAATCCCGCTTCAGTACGGAAACCGTTAAGCTGCCGAAGAAACCGCTCAAGCTGATCAGCATGCCGGAAAAGATACCGAAAGTCAGGTCAAGCGGCGTCAGGTAGGGGTAGATCAGATACGAAGCCCCTGTCGTTACGAGAAAAGCACATGCGAAGCCTTCCCAAGTCAAATTCGGGTTGGCGGTCGGGACCACCTTCCGCTTGCCGAAATAGATCGATGCCAGATAGTGTACGACATCACCTAGCTGCGTCAACACCACTAGAAAAAGTACAAGTCCCCCTCCGTACTGCGGTGTAGCAAATTGGAAATAGGCCAGGTGGCTAAGTCCGAAAACCATCAGCATGAGTCCCCATTGGACCCGGCTGACGCTGCGCAGAAATCCGACCGTTCCTTTGTTGATCAACCTCGGGAGCGGCAGGAACAAGAATACATAAATAGGGATAAAGACAATGAACATCCCGTACCACCCGATATAAATCAAATAGAACTGCACGGGAATCGACAAATACGCCCACAGAAACAGCCTGCGGTCGGCTTTTTTCGATCTAATCATGGAGAAATATTCTCTCAGCGCGAAGAAGGCGAGCACCATTAAGGAAAGGAGCGAAACGACCGGGTTGAAAAGGGTGGCCAAGCAAAAAATGAGGAGCATGCCCCACCAGGTCTTGATGCGAAATCCAATGCCCGAGTAGTCTTTGTGCGGCTGTATTCTGCCCATCACATAATATAGCAGATGGATGGCTGATAAGACTGAAAAAATAAGGACGATCGTTAATAGCGAACTGTTCATTGCCAATCACCAACTTGCCTGCAGGGTAGGAATCCATAAAAGGGATCTTATGTTATTATGAAGGAAACGTTTAAACTTGATAAGGGGAAAATTTGTAAATGGAAGCTGATCAATCGGTTTTTATCTTGCTTACGAATACCGGAACGCTTTTTACGAAAATCATTCAAGGCTACACGAAAGCGCCTTACAATCACGCCTCGATTTCCTTCAACCGGGAACTTTCGGAGCTGTATAGCTTCGGGAGAAAGCACCCGAGCAACCCCCTGAATGGCGGATTCGTGAAGGAGGATCTGAGGACAGGCACATTCAGCAAGTATCCGAATACGACATGTGTCATCTACGAGCTTCAAGTAACAGGCCGGGAAGTTGAGAAAATGAGACGGGTTCTGCAAATCTTTATCCGAAGCCGCCAAAAGTATCTCTATAACATTCTGGGCGTGATCGGCATCGTATTAAAAGAACCGGTCGAATTCAGCAACTCTTACTTTTGTTCGCAATTCGTCGCGGAAATTCTGGAGCGGTCCGGCATAAAGCTGTGGAATAAGCTGCCTGCGCTCGTTACGCCGGATGATTTTCGGCAAAACGACCGGCTGCATTTGATCTACGCAGGGAAATTAAGCGAGTACGAGCCGGAGCTCTGAATAGCGAGTACGGCGAATTCTTATCACTCTGGTGTTGAAATGGGGGAGAAAATGGTTCATGCAAAGGATGTCCTTAGCAATCAATTATTAGCCAATGCCAATGACCCGAGCTGGCATATCCCGTTCATGCAGGCGGCCCTAGACATCACGGAGGAAGAAGCCTTTTGGAAGCCTGACCAAGGCAGCAGCAGTATCGCTGAGCTTACACAGCATTTGCTGTATTGGAATGAAACGTGGCAGACCAGATACCGGCAGCGCCGGATGGATGCTGTGCCCCCTGTAGGAGATAACAACAGCTTTGTTATACCGGAGAACACCACATTTCATGACTTGAGTGCAGAGCTTCTGAAGGTGCTTTTAGGGTGGCAGGAGCTGCTGACCGAAGAAAGCCTTGAAGCCGAGGTGGCAGGATTTCCAGCACCGGCTAAATGGTGGGAGATTATCAGCAACGCGGTAACCCACAATGCCTATCATATCGGCCAAATGGTTTATATCCGCAAGCTGCGGATGGCGAATATGAGAGAATAAACGCAGATCCAGCTTCGTTTGAATATTGGGCTGGATCTGCGTTTTTTAACTATTCCTTCGAATGTGCCGCTTCGTCCTTAACTTCTTCCCGAAAGCTTTTAATGCTTTCTTGACGGCGCTCATTCTTATCTTCGATTTGCTTACGTTCCTCGCTGCTGATTTCAGAGGCAAATTCATTTAAATAGTCTTCAGCTTCATGAAGATTTTTCTGTGTATTCTGAATACTCTGCTGTAAATGCTCGACATTATCCGCCCGATTATCCGGTTTTGCCATTAGTTTATCGCCTCCTGGAATATTGAAGTGCCCGTTGGAGCACTAACAGGTAGCTTGAACGCTGTTGGAGGATTTTATGCAAATCATGAATGAATTTAGGAGGGGGTCCAACTGGTCTACGTAAATCCATCTCAATATCCCGTACCCGAGCTGCAGCCTTACGTGACCCGGAACAGGAGCGAACTTTACTATCGATACTATCCTAGCGCCGCTAAAACGGCGACGGCGATTATTCTTCTTCATGGAATATCGGAAGACAGCAAATACTTATACCCGTATTCTCAAAAGGTTTCATCAACAGGGCTCGCCCATGTTTTCACGCCTGACCTTCGGGGCTATGGACCAAAAGCCGCCAACCTCGGCGACATTGACTATATCGGCCAGCTAGAGGATGATCTTGCGGATCTGATTCAGTACATTAAAGACAAGCTCCCTCACGTCAAGCAAGTCGTGATGGCAGGTCACTCAGCAGGTGGCGGAACGGCCATACGTTTTGCCGGGAGCCGATATGCCGACTGCGCAGACTCGTACCTGCTGCTCGCGCCACATCTAGGTCCGGGTAACCCGACTGAGCGCCCAGCGGATGGGCATCGCAAGCTACATATGGGAGTAGTGATCATCCTCAGCATGCTAAATTCGATAGGGATCAAAGGCTGGCACGGGCTCCCCGCCATGGAATTATACAAGCGGCCCGAGGAGTTGCATGACGGAATAGCTACAAAGCTCAGCTTTCGACTTCTGCTGTCTCGCTCGCCGATGAAGTACAAACGCGATTTGACGAAGCTGACGAAGCCGACTCTTGTACTTGTTGGAGCGGAGGACGAGGTCTTTTATGCAGATCGCTATGAGGAGTTGCTTAGTACGTATACCAAAGCACATGTTCACATCGTCCCTGGAGCGAACCATGACGGACTGCTAGCAAGCCCGGTTGCTTATATACATACTGCCAATTGGCTGAAATCGGAGTGAAGACGATAGTTCATACACAAAAGGGTCATCCCGCAAAGGATGGCCCTAAACTTGCCGTTACAGACTAAAGAAGCTTACCCCCGGGATACAAATTTCTTGGCGATTCGTGCAGGTAATATTGGAAACTCCCCGTATCGGAGATCTTAACGATCAGTTGCAATCCTGTTTTATTCAAGTCGATCAAGCAAAGCCAATCCAATTTGAATAAAGGGGGAAATATTATGAAATATAAGGCTTGGATTTTATTAATATTAGCCAATCTATTTTGGTCTGGTAATATGATTTTCGGCAAATTCAGCTCAACTGAATTTCCTGCGGTATGGACAGCTTTTCTAAGATGGGTTGTTGCATTGATTCTCCTTATTCCCATTGCCCAAATTGTGGAGAAACCTTTGTGGCTTCAAATATGGAAAAAAAACCGGGGGATTATCATTTCGTTAGCTGTTTTAGCCATTGTCGTCTATAGCTATCTCATGTATGCTTCACTACAATTCACATCTGTTGTAAAAAAAGCAAAGGGTATCCCGCCCATTACATTGGTAGCGATGATAGCGATTGTCGGTACTATTCTGTTGATTCCTTTTTTATTCATGCAACCTCTTCAGTATAAGGAAGTAACATCTTTCGGTATTATGGGGATTATTTATTTGGGTGTGTTCCCGGCAGTCGGCTCGTTTATCTTTTGGAATCAAGGCATTAAGATGTTAGGAGCGGGTAAAGCTGGCATAACCATGAATTTGCTGCCTGTCTTTACAGCTATAATTTCGGTTATCTTGGGTCAGGGTCTGGTGATTTCACAAATTGTCGGGGGACTCCTTACGATTGCCGGTATGATATTAACTTCGTTAAAACTGAAACAAGTTTCTCCCGAACCGAAACAAATTTCTCCCGAAAAGAGTATGGCGCCTCAGTTGAATCCATGAGCAATCAACAAAATGACCGAACAAGCCTCTACTTGTCCGGTCATTTTCAGATTGTCGAGAAACCCATGTCTTTGAGACGTTGGGTTTCTCTTTTTTCACTCGTAGTGTGCTCAAAGACCAAAAGATTATGCATATTCCAGCTAATCTCCAAACCATGCAGGTACAGCTACTACACATGTGGAGCCATGTGCAAGACATGCTATCCAAATGAACCCATTCAGCAGAAGACGGTAACCTACTATAAACAACAAGGGCACGATATGCTACATGCGTTCCAATTTCAACCGCACATCGCATGTTATAATATCCTCATTAATGGAAAAAGAGGGAAAAAATGAATAAAGAGACATTTGAAAAAAAGCTATTCTATTTGGATGGCATTAGGGGCCTCGCGGCATTTGCCGTGGTTATTTCGCACTACATACAAGTATTTTATCCAGCTGCGTTAAATGGAAGACCGCAACAAGCTCATTTTAAATGGGATATCTGGTACGGACATTCTCCGATTAATTTATTTTATAATGGACAATTTGCCGTTTGTTTGTTTTTTGTGCTAAGTGGTTATGTGCTCAGTGTCAAAATGTTTGAAAATGAGCTCGATAGTGAGACCTTTCTAAAATTGTTGCATTCCAGCGCCCTACGAAGGTACATTCGGCTTGCCGTGCCGGCAGCGGTATCCGTATTGCTTGTGTATCTAGCTATTATTACGAATGCCTTTTATCTCCAAGATATATGGGGGACAACATGGACGGATATGAAAAAGAACTACTACGCTTTAGATACAAATATATATACCGTTATCAAGGCTGCTATTTTTGATCCGTTTTTCCGTTTTGAAGCACATCCATACAATCCAGTTCTATGGACAATGAGCTATGAGCTATTAGGTTCTTTTTTGATTTTTGGATTTCTTGCTTTATTTGGACGAGTAAAGAAAAGATGGATTGTGTATGTGGTGTTATCCTTTGCTTTTATTCAAACCTATTTTGTCGCTTTTTTGTGGGGAATGCTGCTTGCCGATTTGCTCAAGCACAAATGGGTCCAAAGTATACTAATGAAAGTACTTGTGCTTTTAATGGGGATTTACTTAGGTTCGGCGCCTTATACTTCATTAATGGGGACTATGTACGAACCTATAGAAGTGTGGACAAAAAATTTTGACATCGACCCACGACTTCTTGCACGAACCCTAGGTGCTGCTATGATTTTGTTTGCTCTGCTTCGTTCAAAATTGCTGCAGCATGTGTTTGGATGGAAACCGTTTGTTTATTTAGGACAGATTTCATTTTCCCTTTACCTCATTCATTTCACTTTCCTAAATACGTTCTCAGCGTTCCTGTTTAGTAAAGTAATTCATTATTTTACTTATAATCTTGCCTATGCAATTACATTTCTGGTTTCCATGTTGCCCTTATTTATTTTATCGCATTATTATATGAAATATATTGATCAAGGTGCATTAAAACTAGCTCGAAAAGTTGAAAAAAAGATGACCGAATAACCCCAAACGCAGAGTTGAAATCAACAATTCTGCGTTTTTTTGGTAGATTACCTACTTTTGTACGGAAAATATAGGTGAATAATTATAGAGACATAGGGGGAAATAGCAAAAATAAAGCTCGTTCCAGACCTTCATGGCGAAGAACCTCAAAACAACCGATTCACTGAGCGTGAACTTGTTGACAAGGATCTTGTCGAACAATGTAAGAGTCTCGTTTTATAAGAGAAATTTTTCGAAAAAGTGAAAGGGAAATTAGTTCTTAGTGTATAGGGAATAAATGTCATTAAATGACGTAATATTGGTTATTTGGAATTATATACCTTGTTATTTTATGTATGTTAAGATAACAGCGTATTCAAAAATTATATGGAGAGGAAGTTAAGAGAATGACAAACAAATTTATGAAGATTATTGGTGCTGGTGCATTATCTATTTCACTTATTACTGGAGTTGCTAGTGCTGTTTCGGCAAAAGACGATACAGCATCCAAAGAAGGAAATAAGGTCATTAATATTACTCCTTTTGCAATCCAACAAAGTGTACTAAATTGGGATTTAACAAATAATACTGTTGCAGACCCAAATACTTCATGGACAGTACAGATTGGATATCCAAATATTAACTTGTATTTAAAAAATACAGGGTCAAATTCTTTTAGAGTTGAAGTAAAGCATAATACTAAGGGTACAGTTATCTTTAATCAAACCATTGCAGCAGATGGAGTAGGAAGAAATTTCATAAATAATGATAGTAATCCACTTGTTCCTTCAGGTACATACACAGTGACTGTTTACGGTGGATCAGCTGTACCAAAAGGAACAGTTGTACTTAAAGCTTCTGACACTCCTTGGTAAGCGTTATAATCTTGTAATGGGCTGTCCCAAACTAACATGGCCTGACGGCCACTACCATGAATGAAAATGTCTTGGCTTGTGACTCCGAAGCTTCCATAATGGAAGTGCAGAGCACAGGCCGAGGCTTTTTTTGTAGGACACACTCTGAGTCCCAAACCGACCGATTGTATCCCACGAGTACCGCCAATTGTGCTATGAGCACGAGTATAAAAATCCTTTTACTTGAGGGTACATGGCCTACATCAAACTGAATCTCAGGAGTGATGTGGATGGAGGCGATTTTGGAAAGATGCGCAGGGCTAGACGTTCATCAAGAGAACGTGGTGGCTTGTCTCTTGTATGATGAATTAGAACGTAACCGAAGCAAGAAATCCGTACTTTTTCAACAACTACAAAAGGATTACTGGCACTCCATGATTGGCTCAGTGGTTGGGAATGCACTCACGTTGCCATAGAAAGTACTGGGGTATACTGGAAACCTGTTTGGAACATCTTAGAAGGGGCACTCACGCTGATTCTGGCGAATGCCAAACGCATTAAACATGTGCCCGGACGTAAAACAGATATAGCTGATGCGACTTGGATTGCACAATTGCTTCGTTCCGGCCTCATTACCCCTAGCTTTGTCCCTCCAGCCGACATTCGAAATCTGCGGGATTTGACACGTTACCGACGCAAGCTGCTTCGGGACGCAACCGCAGAGAAGAATCGAATTCACAAGATTTTGCAGAATGCTATATAAGTTGAACTAAAAATCTTTATACCTGAAGAAGTAAGCGGTCAATTACTGCTTGAGGAGTTCGATTGATGCTTTTCATAAAAGCAGTCACATGGTAACGAATGACGTAGAACTTTTGGAAAAAGACATTGTTCACGACATCGTGCTTTAGCCATTTCCATAAATCTTCCGTAGGATTGAGTTCCGGGCTGTACTTGGGTAAATAGACCAACTGCAATCGGGCGTGCTCCTTGAGAAAAGGCTGAATTTCATCGGCATGATGAATGTGGGCATTATCCAGTACAACCACGACCTTGCCGGAATACGTCTGTAAAATGTCGGCCAAGAAGCGTTGGAACGCTTTCGCATCCAGTTTTTCTTCTTCCCGGTGAAGGACATGGCCGGTTTCGTAATCGATCGCTGCAAACAGCTTGGCACCCTGATGCTGGCCATACGTCTTGATTTTTCGCTGTTGTCCTTTCGGAAACCAATTGTACTGTAAGGCTAGATAGGCCCGAATAGCCGATTCGTCTTCAAACAGCAGGTGATCCACTTTTCCTTGATCTAACTGGTCTTTGAGCTCAGGTAGCGTGACTTGGCGAAACTGCTCTTGCTCCTCTGGATTGGCCTTTGCCAAAGTATAGGTGGCCTTCGTGTAGCTGAAGCCAAGGCGGTTCAGCATTTTGGAGACGCCTTTGAGCGTGTAGTCTTCGCTATACTCCCGAAGAATCCAGGCACGAATGAGTTTTAACGTCCAGGTATACTTCGCTTCAAAGCCAACATCGACAGGGCGTTTCTCGGCGATGACTTGCTTCAGCCGTTCCTCTTGCTCATTCGAAAGTCGCTTGGAACCACCCGGATATTCACCCAATTCGAGACCTTGCAGTCCGTTCTTACGGTAGTTCTTCCAGTATCCGCTGATGGCCGGAAATGATCTGCCCAAAATATCGGCAATTTCGGTGAGGGTCCGGCCCTCTAGATGCAGCCTTATCGCCAAATATCTTTCATACATCCGGGTACTTTCCGTTTCCTTCATGGCTTCTGTCAGTTTTACGATCTCTTGTTCTGTAGTCATTTAAATCTCCGCCTTTTCAGGTTCTTTCTTACCTTTTACCCGATTCTGGCGGTCCTTAATGTTACGAGTTCAATTTATATAATTGATATTTTTGGGACATCGGGTCGTGCTTTAATAGAATCGGTCATTAACGGAGAAGTCCTGGTTGCTGAAGAAGTCAGGAATAAAGTAAAGACCTCCCTCAAACGCAAAGTTCCAGAGCTTCTTGAGGCATTGGACGGACGCCTGAGGAAACATCATCGCATGATGCTCGGACTGCATTTCGACCATTTCAGCTATGTGGAAAGTCAACTAGCGACGGTAGAGTCAGAAATTGATCGGTTACTAGAACCCCACTTAACATCGGTTGAGCTACTGGTTACCATCCCGGAATCCAGAAAGATGCAGCGGCGGTCATCTTAGCGGAGATCGGGAATGATATGTCTTGTTTTGGAGGCGATCCACAAATAGCAGCTTGGGCTGGGCTAAGTCCAGGCAATAATGAGAGTGCAGGAAAAAAGAAAAGTTCGAGAATAGCGAAGGGAAATAAAAGTCTGAAGGCAGTACTTTGCCAAGCAGCCTGGGCAGCATGTAAATCCAAGGGCACACGACTTGCCTCTTTCTTTTATCGCATACAGAAACGACGAGGACAGAAAAAGGCAACCATAGCGACAGCCCATCTGATACTTAGAAAGATCTACAAAATGCTCAAAGACAAGGTACCTTACCAAGAAACAGGTTGGGACTATCTGACCTCTTCAACATCTTCCGTGGAGTATTGGATTAAAAAAATTGAGGCTCAGGGATTCAACGTGAAGTTAGAATCCACCGAAGCCTCTTAACATAAAATTTTTTGACTTTCATTTTTAAATGGAGGAGAGTCTTTTTTCGCTTTTTCAGATGTTCATTTTCGTATAAAAAGTCTAAAATGACTTGGGACACCCCCTGAAAATGACCGAACAAGCATCCACTTGTCCGGTCATTATTTTTATGTGTGTGAATGGACTGGATTAAAAATTCTCCAGAACAATCTTTCCTATCGACCTTCCGGTCTCCATTTTTTCATGGGCTAGACGCAGGCTTGCCGCATTAATCGGTTCCAGGCGTTCGGCCAGAGTCGTCTTCAGCTTGCCATTATCGATCAGTTCAGCCAGTTGATTCAGGATATCGTGTTGTTTGATGATATCTTTGGTCTGGAACATGGCACGGGTGAACATGAGCTCCCATACAAACGTGACACTTTTATAAAAGAGCAGATCCATATCCAAGCTTACCGCCTGGGAAGCCTTCGCTATAGGAACGATTGAGCAAATCTTGCCCTGGGGGGCGATAACTTCCGCCATATTCGCAAAATGCTGCACCGTATCATTCAGGCAAAATATATAATCCACGCTCTCAAACCCAATTTCCTTGAGCTGCGCTGCAAAAGGGTTGTTGTGGTTGATTGTGTAATCCGCACCGTGATCTTTGGCCCACTGCACTGACTCCGGACGCGAAGCGGTGCCAATTACAGTTAATCCTGCTAATTTGGCAAGCTGCGTAGCTATTGATCCTACTCCTCCTGCCGCACCGATAATGAGTATGCTTTCGTTTTCCTCTGCGCTATGACTGAGTCCTAAACGATCAAATAAGCCCTCCCAAGCCGTAAGCGAGGTCAGCGGCAGGGCAGCCGCTTGCGCGAAATCCAGGCTCTTCGGCTTGTTTCCCGCAATGCGTTCATCCACCAGGTGAAATTCACTGTTAGCGCCTGGACGAGTGACACTGCCCGCATAAAACACCTCGTCTCCCGGCTTGAACAATTGGCATTCAGGCCCAATCTGCTCCACGATTCCAGATACATCCCACCCCAAAATTTTCGGCGATTCTGCCTCATAGTTATTATTCTTGCGAATATCCAGGTCGGCTGGGTTGACTGAGACTGCTTTGACTTTGACAAGCAGATCGCGGCCTGTGGGCACCGGTTTTTCTATATGCAGATCAACAAGGCTTTCCGGATCGGATAAAGGGAGATACCGATAAGAGCCGACTGCTTTCATTTTTTGGCGATTGCTCATTTCTTCCTTCCTTTCAACATGGTTTATCGTACATACGAATTATATATTGTATACTTACGTTAATTAAGTACGCATATTTTTAGTATATAGTATTAAAAATCATACCATTGGAGGAGACGCTTAATGGGAGATCGAAGAAACAAATACGGGGCTAAGCCAAACATTGAAAGCTGTCCTGTGGAAACAACCCTGGATGTCATCGGCGGCAAATGGAAAGGGATTATTCTCTATCAACTCATTGGCGGAACGAAAAGATTTAATGAATTCCGGCGTCTCAATCCGGGGATTACGCAGTTTATGCTCACCTTGCAGCTTAGGGAGCTTGAGCGGGACGGCATTGTTCACAGAGAAGTGTATAAAGAAGTTCCGCCCAAAGTGGAATACTCGCTCACCGATTTTGGCAGGACGCTCGAGCCGATTATCGTCTCCATGAAAGCATGGGGAGAGTCTTATAAAATCAGACTTAACGAAATTAGAACAGGGCAAGAGGAAGATACCTCTCATTAAACTCGATAACTTCGGATACGCCTTCTTTTATATGGATACAAAGGGTTGTCTTTCCATGCTATACTGAACACATTCATTGGATTTATATGGAAGGTGAACCATGAGGAAAAAGATTCTGCTGATTCAGCCGGAGAACGAGAAAATCAATCGGTTCAGAAGGAAGCAGTTTAACAACTTCGTCCAGATTACGATGCCGTATTTGGCGGGATTCATCGATGAGAGCAAGTATCAGATCACGCTTGTGGATGAGTACCGGCAAAGAATCCCTTTCCGTCAGTCTTTTGATCTGGTAGCCATCACGGTGAATACGCCGAACGCCTACCACTGCTACCAAATTGCAGAGAAGTTCCGGGCAAAAGGGGCTAAGGTGGTCATGGGCGGGCCGCATGTCACGCTGCTTCCGGAGGAGGCTTCCCGGCATTGCGACAGTGTTCTGATCGGCGAAGCAGAGGAGACCTGGCCGGAGTTTTTGGAAGATTTTCATTTAGGAAAGGAACGGGCTGTATACCGGTCGGAGGGCATTCCAGACCTGAAGAACCTCCCTCTGCCGAGATGGGATCTTTTAAAGAGAAACGGACTGATGAAAGGCGCGGTGTTTGCGACACGGGGCTGCCCTTACCGCTGTGCTTACTGCAATCTGAAGCAGATTTACCACGACCGCTTCCGTGTCCGTCCGATTCCGGAAGTTATCCGCGAAATCTCGCTGATGAAATCGAAATTTTTCGTGTTTTGGGATGATAATTTTTTCGCGGATAAGGCCCATGCCATCGAATTGATGGAGAGTCTAAAGCCATTGGGCAAAAAATGGGCGGCGCAGGTGACCCTCGCAGATTGCAATGACGATGAACTGCTGAAGCGGGCAAGGGAAGCGGGCTGTCTGTATCTGTTCGTCGGGCTGGAGTCCTTTTCGCCGTCAGCGCTGCGGGGCGTCAATAAAGGGATCAACCGGGTCCATTCGTACCGTGATATCGTCGGAAAGCTGCATAAGCACAGGATCATGATTCAGGCCGGCATTGTGTTCGGCTTTGACGAGGATACTCCGGCAACCTTCGGGCATACGCTTGAGGCCTGCGAGGAGCTTGGGATCGACGGGGTTACCGTCAGCCTGCTTACGCCGCTCCCCCGGACACCCGTCTATGCCGGGATGAAGGAACAGCGGCGGCTGCTGAATGAAGACTGGAGCATGTACAACGGCAAGACGGACGTCGTGTTCAATCCGCGGAATATGACTTCGGAGCAGCTGTTCGAGGGCTATCTGAATTTCCGCCGCAGGTTCTATTCGCTGCCTTCTTTTATCAGACGGATGAAGGTCTCAAGGACGCATCTCTTCTATAATTTTATTATGAATTTGGGATACCGGTTGGCTCTTAAACGATAGGGGAAGTCCGCGGAAGCTGCGGGCTTTTTTGCGTTGATTTTATGTATCGTTACGCCTGTAAGGAGAAGTGCTTGGATTGTGGGCTAACTTGAGAGCTGAGCGGGAAAAAGCGGAGCTTATCAGAGCCAAAACCGGGTATCCACGCGAATAAAAGGGATTTTATCCCTCTTAATAGGAGCAATTCCTTTGAATAGGCCCTTTTCTCGGAAATAAGATGGAGCTTTTCCCGTTTGTTTCTCTGAATACGTCCCCGAGGGGAGGATAAACGGGAGCTTTTCCAGTCTAATTTCTAAAAAACGAACGAAATATCCGGTACTCTCCAATATAGAGTGTAAGACCGAAGGGGGAATGGCGGATGAACCATCCGAACGAAGAATCGCAGCTCGCAGCGCTTGTGCTTGCCGGCAGCCGTGAAGCGTACAGCCAGCTGTATGAGAGGACAATAACCGAGGTGTACCGAACCGTCCGTTTCCTCATTGGCGGGTCATCCGATACGGATGATGTCGTCCAGGAGATCTATATCCAGATGTACCGGTCGCTTGGGCAGTATGATGCGGCCCGGCCTTTCCGTCCGTGGCTGATGGGGGTGGCTATGCGACAGATCCGGGCTTACCGGAGAAAGAGGTGGAATCATATCCGCCTGATTAAAAAAGCGCAGCAGAGCGGAATGATCGCGGATCACGATTTTTCAGGGGAGGTGGCTGACAAATTATCGTACCGCCCCCTGATCGCAAGCGTGGAACGCCTTCCGTACAAGCTGAAGCAGGTCGTGATTCTGCATTACTTGAACGAGTACAATCAGGAGGAAATTGCGGATGCACTCGGCATCCCTCTCGGAACGGTAAAGTCCCGTATTCACGCCGCTTTAAAGAAGCTGCGCAGCAAGCGGAGCAGCGAGATTTTGCATATGGGAAAGGTGGAGGACTTGCATGAAGCTTGAGGAAGAGCTGCGGGAGGCATTGCGGGAAGAAACCAGAGGCTGGGCCGCTCCGCCGGAACTGAAGGACAGGTTGTTCAATCACCAATCAATGAAACCGGGGGGAAGAAGAATGAAAAAATGGATTGCGGCAGGCATTCTGGCGGCCGTGCTGCTCGTTCCTACGGGAGCCTATGCCGGATATCATTATCTGGCGGACTCCATTTACAGCTCGCATGAGCAGATGGAGCAGTTTGGCGGAACACGGGAGCAATATGACCATCTTGAGGAGAAGCTGCAAGCGGCGAAACAGAGCTTTGAGCCGCAGGAGTTCGCGAAGCTGATGTCCCTGCTTAAAAAATTGGTCGATTATAACCTGCAAGTGGCCGATGACAAAGGAGTGCTGCATCCCGAGCGGCTTAGCCCGGAAGATCAGGAAGCCTATAAGAAGCTTAACGCGGAGCTGGAGCCTTATTTTGCGAAGCTGAATGCGGGGGGAGACTCGAAGGGAAGCGCGAAGGGAAGCGCGAAGGAAACCGGGCAACGGGCGGACAACGCAGTGTCATGGAAAGAGGTGCTTGCCACTGGAGAGAAAAACCTCAGCAGCCAGGATTTTGCCAAAGTGAAAGAAATCATCGGCGAAATTCAAAAACTGCAAGCCCAAGTGGCCCGGCCGGACGGCAGTTATCGCGCGTTTACGGCCCAAGAAGGTGAGCATCTAAAAGAACTGATCCGGCAGCTGGAGCCCTATCAAGATCAAATGGGAATTATGCTGAAGCCGGCATCCTGAATTCCCCCCGCGTAATTTGTTCTTATCCATAAACGTTGCCCATGCAGCCTGCAATCAGTTAGGCACATGGGCTTTTTACTGCTTACGTTTAGCGTGATTTGATCCCCTCGAATGCATAGGTGATTAATTTTTTTATAATCGTTTCTTCCAGATTTTCGCCGGTGACTAACAATCTATAAAAGATCGGTCCGTACAAGAGATCAATACTTAATGGGATATCCAGGTCTTCTATCAGTTCGCCCCGCTGGGCTCCCCGCTCCAGAAGCTGCCGCGCCTCAAGCCGCCGAGGATGGAAAAATTCCGCCCGGTAGGCTTCAGCCAGCCCCGAATCAAATTGTCCCTCGCCAATTAGCTCGGTTATGACTTTGCCTTCTCGGCTTGTCAGAAACTTGGCTAAATTAGTGGAATGAATGAGAATATCACTGAATACCGATCCGGTATCGGGTATAGGCAGCCTTGCGGAAGCGGCAAATAGGAAGCCGGCCATGACAACGGCAGCCTTATTCGGCCACCACTTATAAATTGTGGCTTTGCTGACCTTGGCCCGTTCTGCAATTTTTTCAACCGTTACGGCACCGAAGCCTGTTTCGAGCAGCAAGTCATAAGAGGCGTTGAGAATAGCCTTCTCGGCTTCGATATTACGTGGACGTCCTCTTTTTGTATTCATGGAAATTCCTCCTCATTAAAAATTCCATCAAGCATTGCCCAAGATATACTGTACGTATATTATACAAAATATTTATGGGTTGGAAAAACTATTTACAATACTGAACGTTCAGTATATTATATAGGTGTGGATTATAAAACCGTCTAACCATTAAGGAGGAATTAGGATGAATCATTCGCAGTCTGAAGTTAAACGTGTGCCGAACTGGATCATGCTTCTGCTGGCCATATCGTGTGGCCTTATCGTTGCCAATCTTTATTATGCTCAACCTTTGGTGGGACCCATCAGCGCAGCTACGGGTTTGTCGCCCGGCGCAGCGGGATTAATTGTAACGTTGACTCAAATCGGTTATGTATTGGGATTGCTGTTCATCGTTCCGCTTAGTGATCTTATCGAAAATCGGCGTTTGGCGGTTTCCGCATTGATCGTCGTCGTGTGTGGTCTGATTGCAGCGGCGCTGGCGACGAACGCATCGATTTTTCTGGCGGCGTCTTTATTTATCGGACTTGGATCTGTGACAGCGCAAATTCTCGTTCCTTATGCCGCTTATCTGGCATCGGAAGAGCAGCGCGGCCGTGTCGTAGGCAATGTAATGAGCGGACTGCTGCTGGGGATTATGTTCGCCCGTCCAGCGGCAAGCTTTCTGGCCGACCTCTTTGGATGGAAATTTATATTTTGGCTGTCGGCTGGAATCATTGCCTTGCTGACCCTTCTTCTGTCTCGCGCACTTCCTGAGCGCAAGCCCGCGCCAACTTTAAAGTATATGGAATTGATAGGCTCATTGGGAGCTCTGTTTAGAGGAACGCCTGTTTTGCGCCGCAGAGCCTTTTATCAAGCTTTTTTATTTGGCTCCTTCAGTCTTTTTTGGACCGTTGTCCCGCTGCGGTTATCCGAATATTTTCATTTGTCGCAGCAAGGAATTGCCTTATTTGCCCTGGCCGGTGTGGCTGGAGCTGTAGCTGCGCCTATCGCCGGGAGACTGGCTGACCGGGGCTGGACCCGAATGCTGACCGGTCTGGCTATAACGATTGCCGCTGTATCTCTTTTACTCGCGTATCTGGTCCGTGGCAATTCTGCCGTGTCTCTGGCATTGCTGCTTCTTGCCGCGATCGTGCTGGATATGGGAGTTTCCGGAAATCTCGTGCTGGGGCAGCGTGCGATCTATTCCTTGGGCAGTGAGTCCAGAGGGCGTCTGAATGGCCTGTTTATGGCTATATTCTTTGTCGGGGGGGCATTAGGCTCCTTCTTGGGGGGCTGGTCTTATGCTTATGGCGGATGGTCCTCGGCAGCCTTGTTGGGCTTCCTGATGCCGGTTCTGGCCCTGCTGTACTTTTTTACGGAACAAAAGCAGCCGGAGGCTGCGCTGGTTAACCATGGCGGCGGAACCGTCGCCAATAAATAAACACCCTCAGATGTCCGTGTTGAAAGCATTCTATGTTGGGATTTATCAAAGTATAGTGGATATGTTACCCCCACGCGGATCGTTGTGTACAGAAGCGTCAGCCCCATAATATAAGAATTAGACTCTACTCAAAAAATAGAAACAGCGGCAGCCTTACGGGAAAATAAAGTCCTTGACTGCCGCCGTTTTATTGAACTATCGTTACCCGTTAGCGTAATGATCCGCCTCATTAATTAATCCAGGTGAATTGGCTAATTACTAGTCAAAATTGATAATAATAAGTGATTTTGGGGCTATTTCTTTTAATCATTAAAGTAATCTATGGAAAATCATCTACCGATCTCCCAATAGCCCCAACAATCTTGATAAATATCCTCAATCTTATGCTTGGGTTCACCGCTTGTTCCTAGTCATATAAGTTGGGCTCACAGAGATGCCCAACTGGACGAAATCAGGTTTTTAGCTCACCAGTTCTTTGCGAGTTCGCAGTTTAAGAATCAGTGTTGTTGCTTATAGTCAACAAATCGTTGACTATAAGCAACATTCCAGGGTATAATATAAACAAGAGATCTCGCCCGCACGTTGCTTCGGCAAGTGGAACAGGGCGAGACATTTTTTGTATATGGGGGTTTTTTTATTGTCCGAACCACGAATCTTAAAAAAACCAACTACTTTTCGTGAACAACTAGATATACTAATTGATAGAGGAATGGTAGTTGAAGATGAAACTAAAGCATTGACCATTCTTCAAAGAATTAATTATTACAGGTTCACTGCATATACTCTCACTTTCAAGAAAGATGATAAATTTTTTTCTGATACTACGTTTGATAAAATCTACAATCATTATCAATTTGACACTAAATTCCGAAATCTTTTGATGGAAATAATAGAATACATAGAAATTTCATTTAGAACTCAGATTTCTAACTTGATCGCAATAAAATATGGAAGTCTAGGGCACGAAAACAAAGATAATTTTAGAATTGAACAATTTCATACATCATTTATGGAAGAACTGCAGAGGCTTATTGATAAATCCAAACGCGAGCTTGCTATTGCTCATTATCGCGAAAACTATGAAGGTCAGTATCCGATTTGGGTGGTAAGTGAAATTATTACGTTTGGTATCATTTCAAAACTTTATAAAAACATGAAGACAGCAGACCAGAAAAATATAGCTCGTACATATTATCTGCAAGTGGATTATAGAGATCTGGACAACTGGTTAGAAGTACTAACGATTGTTAGGAATCGATGTGCCCATTACAGCAGATTATTTAATTATAAGATGCCTAAAATCATAAAATATCATAAGGATGAAACAGCCGATCTTAGAAATAATCTGATTTTCGGAATTATATATAATTCAAAATTTTTAGTAACTGATCGAGATACTTGGAGAAGTTGGGTTACGAAACTGGAAAGCTTGATTAGTGAATATACAGAAGTAGATATTCGATTAATGGGTTTTCCGGAAAAATGGCATTCTCTACTTATAGATCAGAGCAGAAGAAAATAAAAACTAGACCCATTAGGGTCTTTCTTTTGCCATCTTCATTAGCGGTGACAAAGAATTACGAGCATATCCTCGAAGTTGCAGTTCCTTTTAATCCGTATTTCTGGATGTTTATATTTATTATTAGTTAACGAATTTCATGCAATGATGACAGTAATTATCAATAGACTAAAAAGGACCCTCATGTGTCAATGTCTTGTTAAACTATCCTGCCCGTCAGCTTAACGTCACTGCCAGATTAAAACTTTATTTTCTCGAAACACATACTCGATCGCCCAGCAAGTCCGTTCCACTTCATTTCGTATTACAGAAAGCCTCCAGGTGTGGAACATTAAGTGAGTACTTTCATAATATGTATTTTGCCAGAATAGCAAGAAACCACCTTCAAAAACGGTCAGTGATCGAGGTCCTTCATCATTAAAAGTCCGCGTCTGACGCGGGCTTTTTGCTGAAATGTCCACTCCTTCTGACCTCACCTCCACGCTTGTCACGCCCGTCTGCATATTGCGGTCAAGTCCCTCATAGACATGTACTAGTCAATGCATTCAAAACAGGTTAAGGGGATGATGTCATGCGCCGGATTGCATGGGTACTAGCGGTCATTATGAGCGTTACCCTGATCATGACGGGGTGCGGAAAGAAGGACTCCGCGTCCGTGGTCAAGGATTTGAACGACGTGGCCGACAAGCTGGAGAGCAAGACAGGAGCTTATCAGGGGGCGGGCACGATGACCCTGTATACCGGAGAGCAGCCTCAGGAGTACAAGGTTGAGGTATGGTATAAAAATCCGTCGTACTACCGGATCAGTCTGGCCAACGTGCAGAAGAACATTACGCAGATCGTGCTGCGCAACGATGAAGGCGTGTTCGTGCTGACGCCGAGCCTCGGCAAGAGCTTCCGGTTCCAGAGCGACTGGCCGGACAATCAGGGGCAGGTCTACCTGTACCAGACGCTGGTCAAAGGCATCGTCGCCGACGACAACCGCCAGTTTGTGGCTGACAAGGACAGCTACATATTCGACGTAGCGGCCAATTATCAGAGCAGCGCCTTGGTGCGCCAGAAGATTTGGTTGAACAAAAAGACATATGAGCCCAAAGAGGTACAGGTTTCGGACTCCGAAGCCAAGGTCGTGGTAGATGTGAAATTCGACAAGTTCACCTTCAATCCCGAGTTCACCGCCGATTCTTTCGATATGCAAAAGAATATGGCTTCCCAGGGAGCTTCGGAAAATACGGTGGCCCAGGTCGATGAGAACGGCAATCCGCTGCCGGCAGCAGAAACCCAAGAGGGGACGCAGGCTCAGGCCAGCGCGGAGCTCGGCGATTTCGGCATCATCGAGCCGGGCTACACTCCGGAGGGTGTGAAGTTCAAGGATTCCAATAAAGTCGAGAACAGCGATGACCATGCAGTGCTTCTGCGGTACAACGGAATTTACCAATACACCATCATGGAATCGCGTCCGCTGGATCAAGCTGTGTCGCTTGCGCCGGGAACGGGCGTTGATCTTGGCTTTACACTCGGTCTTCTGACCGGGGATGAGCAGCAGACTCTGACCTGGATGAGCGACGGACTTCAGTACCGGATTACAAGCGCGAACCTTCCTCTTAGTGAAATGATGGAAATCGCCGCGTCTATGCAGGATCAAGCGGGTAAATAATTAGTTGTAGGCGGATACTGCTTATTGTGGGATGATTTCCTCTACAATGTAGTATCCGTTTTGCTTTCATTCGGTGAACGTCAAACCCTTGCTTACATTGACAGTCCCTTCCGTTAGCATTACCATTACGAATAAGAAAGAGATCAATGCAATCCATGACAGACTGCTTATCACAAACGAGAAGGTGACTGGAAGTGCAAGAAAGCTATCGACCGACCGTAGCCGAGATTGATTTGGACGCTTTACGTGCCAATTACGAGAGCTTCCGGCGGCATTTGCCGGCGGGAGTGAAGTTTATGGCATGCGTCAAAGGAAATGCTTACGGTCATGGGGCAGTGGAAGTGACGCGGGAACTGGAACGTCTGGGCGCGGATTATGTCAGTGTGGCTTTTCTGGACGAGGCGATTGAGCTTCGTCAGGCGGGAATACTCCTGCCGATTCTGGTGCTCGGCTATACGCCGCCGGAAGCCATTGCCGCCGCCTGGGAGAACGACGTAACCGTGACGCTTTTTACCCCCGAAGTGCTGGAGGCGGTATCGAAGCTTCCCTTGAAAGACAGCCGGAAGCTGAAGGCGCACATCAAGATCGACAGCGGCATGGGCCGACTCGGACTTCTTCCGGCCGAAGCGCCGCGGTTCATTGAAGAGGCGCAGCACGTCCGGCAGTTAGAATTGGAGGGGATGTTTACCCATTTTGCCAAAGCGGATGAAGCAGACAAAAGCTATACACTGGAGCAGTACCGACGGTTCATGAGCGTGACGGAAGCGCTTCGGGAAAGACAGATCCATATCCCGATCATACATACGGGCAATAGCGCTACGGCCATTGATACCCCGCATTTATCTCCGAACATGGTTCGTGTGGGCGTCAGCATATACGGATTCTACCCGTCGACCGAGGTTAACCGGCAGCAGGTCAAGCTGTACCCGGTCATGACGCTGAAGACGAAGGCTGTCTATGTAAAAAGCCTGCCGGAGAGCTGGGGCATCAGCTACGGCACCCGCTACCGCGCCGAAAGCGACGAATATATCGCCACGCTGCCCATAGGGTACGCAGACGGATATTCCCGCATGCTGAGCGGTAAGGCAGAGGTGTTAATACGCGGCCGCCGCGTTCCTGTCGTCGGAACCATCTGCATGGACCAGTGTATGGTATCGCTCAAATCTTTCGCCAATGAGGCGGAACAAATCAAAGCCGGCGAAGAGGTTGTACTCATCGGCCGTCAGGCTGGCGTCTCCATTACGGCAGACGAGCTGGCTCTCCATCTTGGAACGATACACTACGAGGTGACCTGCATGCTGGCCCATCGGGTGCCGCGCGTCTATATTCGCGAAGGCTCGGCTCCCCGCCTGGTAAATGCCTTACTGCAAACCGGAAGCCCCAATCCTGTAGGTTAGCGGGGAATATCAAGGAATATGAATTCGTGGACAATGATATGACTTATGGTCTATACGAACCGCCGTTTCTAGTTTATAATTGGATGCAGCATACTTGATATACTGACGGCATATATTCCTTGTATAAAATTCCTTGCATAATGCTACACTGGAATACAAGGGCAGAAGGTTTGTGGGGGTGGAAGAGAAGTTGGCCAATTTGCAAAACACCAAAAGAATCATGATCAGCTTGCCCGATCATCTCTTGCAGGAGGTGGACGGAATTGTCCAGATGGAGAATTCCAACCGCAGTGAATTGATCCGGCAGGCCATGAAGCTGTATCTCAGCGAACGGAGGAAGCGTTCCATACGGGAGTCCATGCAGCGTGGATACATGGAAATGGCCAAGATCAACTTGACCATGGCATGCGAAGCGTTCTTAGCCGAGGAAGATGCAGACAGCACTCTTGGCCGCTTAGTAAGCGGGGTGTAAATATTGATCGTAAAACGCGGCGACGTTTTTTTTGCCGACCTTTCGCCAGTAGTGGGTTCGGAGCAGGGCGGAGTAAGGCCCGTTCTTGTCATTCAGAACGATATTGGCAATCGCTTCAGTCCTACGGTAATTGTCGCGGCAATTACCGCACAAATTCAAAAGGCCAAGCTGCCTACTCATGTAGAGATTGAAGCGGCGTCCCATGGCTTTGACCGGGATTCCGTCATTCTGCTGGAGCAGGTTCGGACGATCGACAAGCAGCGCTTAACGGATAAGATCACCCACCTGGATGACGAAACGATGAAAAAGGTGGATGACTCGCTGCAGATCAGCTTGGGTCTGATTGATTTTTAAGCAGAATAGGCCTAGCCATTTCATAGAAAATGTTAGGAAGGCTCACCGTGGTTTGCGGTGAGCCTTTTTGGCGGTCTGCCCGGCCGTTTGGAGCCGGTTAGACGTATTCAAGCTCCCGGCTTACCCAGGGAGGGACAGGCTGGAACGTCTTCGGGCAAATATGATACTATTTGACGTAACGGATTTATGATTTGAGGAGGAAGCTCATTGATCGAACAGGATATGAATACCGTTTCGGAGGAAACGGCGCGCCGGGAGCGGCAAACGATGATCGGCCAGATCGCCAAGGAGCTCGGCCTGTCGGAGAAGCAGGTAGGGACAACGGCGGGACTGCTGGACGAGGGCAATACGATTCCGTTCATCGCCCGGTACCGCAAGGAGATGACCGGAGAGCTGGACGAGAACGCGCTTCGGGATATCGAGGAACGGCTCGGCTATTTACGCTCTCTCGGCGAACGCAAACGCGAAGTCATCCGCATCATCGAGGAGCAGGGCAAGCTGACGGAGGAGCTGCGGGAGCAAATAACAAAAGCGGTCAAGCTTCAGGAAGTGGAAGACCTGTACCGGCCGTACCGCCAGAAGCGCAAGACCCGGGCGAGCGTCGCGAAGGAGAAAGGGCTTGAGCCGCTGGCCGACTGGATCATGGAGCAGCGGCGCGGCGGAAACCCGGAAGCGGAGGCGGGCAAATATATCGACGCCGCCAAAGGCGTGGAGTCGGCCGAGCAGGCCCTTCAGGGCGCGCAGGATATTATTGCCGAAGCGATAGCCGACGACGCGGCAGTCCGTTCCTGGGTGCGCCAGTTTACGGCCTCACAGGGCATTCTCGTCTCCGAAGCGAAAGACAAGGAGCAGGAATCCGTATACGAGAATTATTACAGCTACCGCGAGCCGGTTCACAAAATGCCGCCGCACCGCATTCTTGCCATTAACCGCGGGGAACGGGAGAACGTGCTGAAGGTGGGCATTGAGGTAGATGCAGCGCGTATTCATGCGCATATCACGCGCAAGCTGGTCAAGGGCCCGTCACCGGTCAAGGACCTGCTGGAAGCCGTAGCCGAGGATGCCTATAAGCGGCTTATCGCTCCCTCGGTAGAGCGCGAAGTGCGCGGGGAGATGACCGAGAAAGGCGAGAATCAAGCCATTTCGATCTTCTCCGGCAACCTGCGGAGCCTGCTGCTCCAGCCGCCGGTCAAGGGACGCCGCGTGCTCGGCGTCGACCCCGCCTACCGCACCGGCTGCAAGCTGGCGGTCGTCGATGAGACCGGCAAGCTGCTGGAGGTGGCGGTAACCTACCCGACGCCGCCGCATAACAAGAAGCGCGAGGCGGCGGAGAAGTTCAAGGAGCTGATCGCCAAGTACGGCATTCAGCTCATCGTCATCGGCAACGGCACCGGCTCGCGGGAGACGGAGCAGTTCACCGCCGAGGTCATTGCCGACATCGGCGACCAAGGGCTGGCCTACCTCATCGTCAATGAGGCCGGGGCCAGCGTGTACTCCGCCTCCAAGCTGGCGCAGGAGGAGTTCCCGGACCTCGATGTGGCCGAGCGCAGCGCCGCATCCATTGCCCGCCGCGTGCAGGACCCGCTCGCGGAGCTGGTCAAGATCGAACCGAAGGCGATCGGAGTCGGGCAATACCAGCATGATGTGTCGCAGAAGCATCTGGACGAGAGCCTTAAGGCGGTGGTGGAATCGGCGGTTAACCATGTCGGCGTCGACGTGAATACCGCTTCTCCGTCGCTGCTCTCCTACGTGGCGGGCATCAACTCGACCATCGCCAAGAATATTGTCAAATACCGCGAAGAGAACGGCAGTTTCAAGAACCGCAAACAGCTGCAAAAGGTGCCGCGTCTCGGCGCAAAATCCTACGAACAGTGCATCGGCTTCCTGCGCATTCCGGAGGGCGAGAATACGCTCGACCGCACGCCGATTCATCCCGAGTCGTATGCCGTGGTCAGCAGCCTGTTTCAGGAGCTGGGACTTACGCTGTCGCAAATCGGCAGCAAAGAGCTGGTGCCGGTGCTCTCGGCTCAGAACCCCGAGGAACTGGCCGCGAATCTGGATGTCGGAGTGCCCACGCTGCGCGACATCCTCGAAAGCCTCCAGCGCCCCGGGCGAGATCCCCGCGAGGAGCTGCCGCCGCCGATCTTCCGCACCGATGTGCTGAAGATTGAGGATTTGGCGCCCGGCATGGAGCTGCAGGGCACGGTGCGCAACGTCATCGACTTTGGCGCCTTCGTCGATATCGGCATCAAGAATGACGGGCTGGTGCATATCTCCCAGCTCAGTTCAAGCTTTGTCAAGCATCCGATGGACGTTGTGTCCGTCGGCGACAATGTGACCGTCTGGGTGCTCAGCGTCGATCTGAAGAAAGGCCGGGTCAGCCTGACCATGCGCCCGCCGCGCGGCGAATAAACAAACCTCCAAACGCTCCCGGTCCAACCTGAAAGCAGGTTCGGACCGGGAAGCGGTCTGGAGGTTTTTTTGGTTTCTGCCGTTTACTGCCGGGAAAAATCCCGTCCCAAGAAGCCGGTGCAACCGCAGCCTCCACACATTGTCTGGCGCGGCGCCCTAGAACTGCGGGTTATCCGGCTCCGGCGGCGTATACGAACCGGGCAGCGGCTTCGCGCTTGCCGTATAGCCTTCCGGCAGATAAGCGACAGCTGTCGCTTTGGATATAACCTGCGGATACATGCCCGGCCCCGGCTTGGTGATTTCATAGTAAATGACAGCCTTTTTCCCATCGCCAAAGTCGATTCTCGCAATCGTCAGGCCGTAACCCGGATTTGGCAGATTGCCGACTGTAACCGATACTTTGTTCACGCCGTCTGCCGCTTTTTCCACTTTGATGTCTGCGCCCTGGCTTGTACTTGAGGAATCGTCTCCACCGACCGTTCCCAGCATGCGCTGGACGTAGGCTCTTGCATCATGAACCCAAGCGGCCGCCTCCGAGCGGGTAACGGCGTCATTCGGGCGAAACTTGCCCCCCGTTTCCAGTGAAAGGATACGCATATTAAGGAGCGTCTGGAGACTGCCGTCCACCTCAGCGCTCAGTTTGCCGCCGTCGGCGATATTGAAATACATCTCCGTTACAGGAAAATCACCCTTGGCTTTCAGCGCTTCATCCAGCAGCTGTGCGAACTTGGCGCGGGTAACCGCAGCGTTCGGGTCAGTGGCCTTATCCAGCGAGAGGCTGTTCTGAACCGCTATCAGAAAAGATGAGGCATACCAGGACTTGTCGTCGATCTTGGCAAAATAATCGCTTGCGTTGGAAGGACTGCCTGCCGCCGGATTTTGTTCAAGCGCAAGCCCGTGGACGAGAAGCTGGATGGCTTGGCCGTATGTCATTTTGGACTTGGGAGCAAAAAGTTGACTGGTCACTCCATTGATCACCCCGGCTTCATGCAGTGCGTTGATTTTGGTCTCCGCCGGATCTCCTTTAAGGTCGGAAAAAGCGAACACCGACGCTCCAAAAGATACCGAGGCGGCCAAAATGCCGCATGCTATGGTCATTTTTTTGACGCTGTGCATAAATGTCTGTCTGTTCATAATTATCACCTCTTAACCTTCTAGATGCCCGATTGCGCCAAAAAGTTGCAGGCAGATCTAGGTTTGTCCAAAAACAGCCCCCGGCAGTCCCGCCGTAAATCGCGGAATACCGGGGGCCTGAACGGACCGCACAGGGCTGACTAGTATGCGTTCCATGCTAAAAACATGATTTGACCACTTTTACTTAATACCCCTTGGGTTCAAGATGAAACCGGGAGGGAGGGGAGGGACACGGAAGAAAAGCTGCTGGAAATCTTAGTAATGAAGCGATAAGATAGAGAAGCTGAATAGTATATCGTTGAAAATCAATGAATTGGAGGCGTTTCATAAATGAAGATTGCGGTTGCATGCGATCATGCAGGTTTGTCCTTAAAAGAAGAAGTAAAGGCTTATCTGACCAGTCAAGGGCATGAGGTTCTCGATTTCGGAACGAACAATGAGGAAGCTTGCGATTTGCCCGATTATATCTATCCTGCGTCTTTGGCGGTGGCTGAGGGGAAAGCGGACCGCGGAATTTTCGTTGACGGGGTAGGCTATGGAAGCGCGATGATTGCCAATAAAATTTACGGCGTATATGCTGCGGTATGTCAGGACCCGTTCTGCGCGGAATTGGCGCGGTCCCATTCCAATACCAATGTGCTGTGCATCGGCGGGAAAATCATCGGCTCGGCGATTGCACTCGAAACCGTAAAGGTGTGGATGACGACCGAACATCTGGGCGGCGTTGAGAAGTACAAGCGGCGCGTGGACAAGGTGATTGAAATATCCGAGAAGCATCTGAAGAAGTTGTCCGAAATATAAGAGGCTGGGAATTCTGCCGGCATTCTTTGCCTTTAGGGATTTACTGCTGTCCTCGCATTAATTATGGTGAACTCAAAAATATCGCATTTCTCCTGAAAATGATCAGGTGAGTGCGATATTTTTGTGTAATTAGTATTTTCGTCAGGACTCTCTTTGACTATGGGTTATACAAGATTGATATTTGAGAAATTAGGAATGATAATTAACCGGCCTTTTCCCCGTTCCCCGTTGTCCGGAACGAAGATCCCTACCGTTTGAATATTACTAACTTCCACTGCAAAATCAGTATGCGGCCCAACATCAAACGTAAGGGAAGGTGCATTGAATCGCGTAATAATAAGCTGAACCGCCACCTCTTTGCTTTCGTTTTTCAACTGCACCAATGCATTAACTCCAGGGGGGATTTCTTCTATAAAATAACCCTGCCCAACGCCAGCACGCTGTTCGAAATGCAAATCTACATGTTTCATACTTTTGACTCCCTTCCAATGTAATAATACATATTATTCCTTTCTCTGAAGTTGCGACTAGTTGTTCGACTATTATTTAATAAGTAGTTAAAACAACCAAAACCTTTACCTATAAAGTACATATAGTTACATTAACCTCATCTGAAATGAAGGAGAGATGTCGCATGAACTTGCTGAAGGATCTATTAGGCAAACAAGTTATTGCAATGGTTTCGGGAGTACTCCAGCCTTTAGAAGGATCCTTGATAGATTTTGGCCCGGATGTTGTTATCATTAATAATGGAGTCAAATACTTGTACATCCCGGCTGCCCACATTAGATTTTTAATGCACAATACAGAAGCTGTCTTCGAACCGGATGATATTCCCCAATCCCTGCCTTCCAGTCATGAAACAACCATCTCACTTCGGCCGCTTTTGGAGAATAGCAAGGGTATTTTCACAGAAATTTATATTACTGGAGTCCATGTACTTCATGGTTATATTCAGAACATACTGGACGATTATATCCTCTTCTATTCTCCTGTTTTTGATACCGTACTCGTTCATATGAAACATCTTAAATATTTGATCCCCTATCCTCTCGAAGTTGTCCCTTACTCTTTGGAGAAAGATAAGCTCCTGACCCATATTTCTGCTGTATCGACAGAACCTAACTTCATTCAGCAGCTTGAAAAAATGGAGGGGAATTTCATTGCGATGGATATGGTTAACGACCCTCAGAAGGTCGGATTATTAAAAAAAGTTCAGGCTCCTATGTTTGAGCTTGTCGCTCCAAATGGTGAAAGTATATTTGCACTGATAGACCATATTCAGACAGTGAACTACCCAAGAAAATAAACTGCGCCAAGAAAACAAACTTCAACCGTTCATGCTGCTGTATGAACGGTTGAAGCTCTTCGGTAACGTACGGATGCCGCATTGTGCATGAACGGCTCTTCTTCGCTCCAGTATTAAGAAAAAATCAGTTGAACCCAATAGTATAATAGAAACAAGGTTACAATGGTTGTTAATGGGACAACGATCAACGTAACATGTAAATAATCTTTCCATTTAATTTTAATCTTCTTTTGTCTAAGGATATGCATCCAAATAAGAGAGGCAAGTGTTCCAATAGGAAATAGCAAGGAACCTATGTCGCTTCCTATAATATTGGCAAGATAGATGGTTTTTAATGTGATAGGATCAAGCTTCATTTCTGTTAAAGTAATGGTTCCGATCATCAAAGCGGGATGGTTGTTAAAAACGTTAGACAGAATGGAAACCAATCCGCCCATAATCAAGCTTGCTTGCAGTAATCCTTGAGCTACAATTGGAGTACATATTCTTACCAGTACTGTTGTCAGTCCGGTATTATGAAGTCCGTAAATAATAACGTACATAGAGAAGGCGAAGACCAGAATGTGCCACGGTATTTTCTTTAGTATATCGACAGGATTCGTGCCGAGTTGGTACCATCTCCATGAAAGTAAACAGGTTGAACCCAATACGGCAACCCATTCAATTGGAATGGAGAAGAAAGATGCAACAAAGAGGAGACAACGCATTGCTAAAACAAACAGTAATATTTTCAACATAAAAAGGGTTCGTTTCTTCTTGGTTTCTACGGAAATTTTCCCCTTTAACGGATGGAAATTTGTAGTGAAAAATTGTTCCTCTAAGTCATAGGCTGCAGCTGGCAATGTCTCTGGCAGTTTCTTTTTTACTACAAGAAATATTAGAAACGACATAAACAATAATCCCAGAGTCGCAGGTATAAACATCATTGCTGTATACATAAATAGGCTCATATTAACAATTTTCAACGCGATTAAATTAACAATATTACTTACCCCGATAGGAGCACTGGAAGCTGTTGCGATTAAAGCTCCGCTTAATAGATACGGAATCATTTGATGTGGTTTTAGCCGCAGATTTTTTAGCAATAATATTAATATGGGGGTTGTAATCAGGATGCTTCCGTCATTATTAAATAAAAAGGTCATTAAAAAGCATAATATTTGAATGTACCAATATAAGCGATAGCCGGAGCCTTTAGACATAGTGGCTAGCCTTACAGCGGCCCAGTTGAAAAATCCGAAACTTTCCAAGATGACCGCCATGATAATCGTCGCCATAATGGTAACAGACGCCCCTCCAATTTTATGGATGATATCTGCAACATCATTACCAGAAACGATTCCTGTAAGTAATATTAGTCCGGCCCCAATGGATGCTGGCCAAGCTTCATTTATACCTCCAGGTCTCCAGAAAATAGCTAGCATAGTCATAAGGAAAACAAAGCTAGTAAATCCGATGTCGAATGTCATAACTCCCCTCCTTCATGCCTTATAAAATAAGGCAACGCTGCATTTCCTATTCTCTATATTTATATTCACAGCGAATTAGTAGGGTCTGGTTAATAAACCAAACCTTTGAATATGTACTTTTTTAAACTGTGGTTGGATGAGGAACACCTACTTCACAAAAAAAGTAAGCGTTCACAAAATTGCAATATTTGCCTAAAAATTTTGAAGGTTTTTGAGGGAATATGAATAATAATGATTGTTTTTTGCTGAGGATATGTTACTATATGGTCAGTTGGAGGAATGTAAATGCTTACGGAAGAACGCTGCGGATTGATAATACAGCGCTTACAAGAGAAGGGCGTCGTCAAGATACAGGAGCTTATGGATTTGCTCGAAGCTTCGGAATCGACGGTACGGCGGGATTTAATCGATCTTGAGAGCCGTAATTTGCTGAAGAGGGTACATGGCGGAGCATGTTTGCTGCCTCATAAAAGCCAGGAACCCGGCATGGATGAAAAAACATTCAAAAACATTCAGCCCAAAAATATCATCGCCCGGTTGGCCGCCAGCGAACTGCTCGATGGTGAATGTATTTATCTGGATGCGGGAACAACTACGTTAGCCATGATTCCCCACATTAATGCCAAGGGCGTAACCGTCGTGACCAACGGCTTGTCGCATGTCGAAGCACTTGTAAGTAAGCGTATACCGAGTTATCTTCTCGGCGGCATGATGAAGAGCCACACCAAAGCCGTTATCGGAAGCATCGCACTTCAAAACATGGACAATTTTCGTTTCGATAAATGCTTTTTGGGTACAAATGGCGTAGATGCGGAGTGGGGATATACGACACCTGACCCTGAGGAAGCGCTGATTAAGAGACGGGCCCATCAGTTATCCGGCAAAACTTACGTGCTTGCGGACTCCAGCAAATTCGGCGAGGTTGCTTTTGCCAAACTGTTCGATTTGTACGAGGCTACCGTGATCACGGATGCCGTTCCGGAATGGCTTCGCCAATCCATTGCAAGTAAAACCAAAATAATTGAGGGATGAACGATGATCTATACTGTGACGCTTAACCCTTCCATCGATTACATCGTGGAGGTTGAAGACCTGAAGCTTGGCGACTTGAACCGGATGAAGCGTGATTTGAAGCTTCCCGGCGGCAAAGGAATTAACGTATCCCGTGTGCTTGACCAGCTTGGGGTAGGGAATACGGCTCTGGGCTTTCTTGGAGGATTTACCGGCAGGTATATCGCGGACAAATTGCGTGAAGACTCGATCCAAAGCGATTTCGTATTCGTGGCGGATGATACCCGTATTAACATCAAGCTTAAACATGGAGACGAGACGGAGATTAACGGACTGGGGCCGGTCATTCGTGACGAGGAAGCCCAGCAGCTGCTGGATAAACTGTCCCATTTGCAGGAGAACGACATTGTCATTTTGTCCGGAAGCGCGCCTCCTTCTCTGGGAGGAGATTTCTATCAGAAGCTGATCCAGGCATGCGGGCAGTCCGGAGCGGAATTCGTCATCGACACCACCGGCAAGGCGCTGATGGACGCGCTGGTTCACAAACCGCTGCTGGTCAAACCGAATCATCATGAACTCGCCGAACTGTACGGTGTTACGATTCACTCTGTGGAAGAGATCGTCACTTACGGCCGCAAGCTCCTGGAAGAGGGCGCAAAGAATGTGCTGATTTCCATGGCAGGCGAGGGAGCTTTGCTTATTACCAAAAATGAGGTGTACCGCGCTACTGTACCGTCCGGGACGGTGAAGAATTCCGTAGGCGCGGGCGATTCGATGATAGCCGGATTTGTCGGCACACTGTTCCTTACGGGAAATCCGATTGAAGCTTTCCGCACGGGAGTCGCGTCGGGAAGCGCTACCGCATTTTCGGATGACCTGGCAACAAAGGAGGAGATCGAGCGGCTGCGTCCGCAGGTTGAGATTATAACCCTTTAATATGCAGGATCGTCAAAATGACAAAACGTGCAATACGTTCATTTATGAATTTACGGGGAGTTGAACTTAAATGAAAATTACAGATCTGATGATTAAAGAGACCATGGTCATGGACCTGAAAGCTACAACCAAGGAAGCTGCGATCGATGAACTGATTGCCAGCCTTGCCGAAAGCGGCCGCATCAACGATCAAGTGTTGTTTAAGGAAATGATTTTGAAGCGCGAAGGAGAGTCCAGCACCGGTATCGGCGGCGGGATTGCCATGCCACACGCGAAGACCAAAGCGGTCAATGAACCGACTGTCGTATTTGCCAAAAGCGCCAAAGGCGTGGACTACGATACTCTGGACGGAGAGCCGGCGCATCTGTTCTTCATGATCGCCGCTCCTGAAGGCGCGGGCAACACGCACCTGCGTACGCTTGCCGCTCTTTCCCGGCTGCTGATCGATGCCGAATTCATCGACGAGCTGAAGAATACCCGGACACCGGATGAAGTGACGGCGCTCTTCGACGCCAAGCAGGCACAGCAGGAAGCGGCCAAACAAGCGGAAGAGGCCAAAAAAGCCCAAGCCGAACAACCGTCTGCAGCCGGAATGATCGTAGGCAACCCGAGCAACTTGGAAGCGTTTGTAGTCGCAGTTACCGCGTGTCCTACAGGCATTGCCCATACGTTCATGGCCGAAGACGCTCTTAAGAAGAAGGCCAAAGAACTCGGAATCAATATCCGCGTGGAAACCAACGGTTCCGAGGGTGCGAAGAATGTGTTGACTCCCGACGAAATCCGGCGGGCAAGCGGTGTTATCGTAGCCGCCGACAAACAGGTGGAAATGGCCCGCTTTGACGGCAAACCGCTGCTGCAAAGACCGGTAAGCGACGGTATCCGCAAGTCGGAAGAGCTGATCCGCAAAGCGGCGGCCGGTGATGCTCCGATTTACCGCAACGACGGCAAGGCCGCTTCGGATGCGCCATCCGCGGGCAAGACCAGCGTCGGCAGCAAGATTTATAAAGATTTGATGAACGGCATCTCCCACATGCTGCCGTTTGTAGTCGGCGGAGGCATTTTGCTCGCAATCTCTTTCTTGTTTGAGCAAGTTGCAAGCGTAGATAATCCGATTGTCAAGCTTCTGCAGACCATCGGCGGCGGTGACGGAGCGTTCCACTTCCTGATTCCGATCCTGGCCGGCTTCATCGCAATGAGCATCGGTGACCGCCCGGCGCTGATGCCAGGTATGGTCGGCGGCTTTATGGCCGCAAGTTCCAATGCCGGTTTCCTTGGCGGTCTTGCCGCCGGTTTCCTGGCCGGTTATATCGTTATCGGCCTGCGCAAAGTGTTCGCCGGTCTGCCTAAGACGCTCGACGGTCTCAAACCGATTCTGCTGTACCCGGTATTCGGTCTTCTCGTTACCGGCGCCATTATGTTCTACCTGTTCGATCCGGTCTTTAGCTGGATCAATGCAGGTCTTATCAGCGGTCTGAACAACCTCGGAACCGGCAACGCCATTCTGCTTGGGCTGATTCTCGGCGGAATGATGGCAATTGACATGGGCGGTCCCTTCAATAAAGCGGCTTACACGTTTGCTATTGGCGTCTTCACATCCAGCGGCAATACGAACGGTCTGATGATGGCGGCTGTTATGGCCGGCGGTATGGTTCCTCCGCTTGCGATCGCATTGGCAACCACGTTCTTCAAGAATAAATTCACGGAAGATGAGCGCAAATCCGGTGTCACGAACTATGTGCTTGGCCTGTCCTTCATTACCGAGGGCGCAATCCCGTTTGCGGCTGCTGACCCAATGCGCGTTCTGACTTCCTGTATCCTGGGTTCGGCTGTTGCCGGAGGATTGACTCAGCTGTGGCATATTAATATTCCGGCTCCGCACGGCGGCATTTTTGTAGCGGCGCTTGCAAACAACGCCCTGCTGTTCCTGCTGTCGGTTGCGATCGGTTCGGTTATCTCCGCTCTGGTGTTCGGATTGTGGAAGAAACCGCTCGAAGTGAAGCAAGTCGAAGTAAAAGCTGAACGCTCTATCGTTTAACATAGGATCAGAATGAGGGAATTGGCTCTATAAAATAACAACGGCCTGGAGATCCAGGCCGTTTTTTCGTGGAAATATCAGAAAGTATAAGCTTCGCGCTTATCCTTAACCTGATATTTTTACGAGAAACGGATGCCTTCCTCTTCCAGAGGACGGCGAAGCCGTTTCTTCTTAGCTGTATTAATTGACGGTTCCGTTAGGTGGATTCGCCACGCCATGTTTTGGAATAGGCCCATTTCTTACTGCTCCGCTTTCTTCCGGGCCCGGAACCTTCGGACCTTCATCAGGTTGCCGCAGGCTTTATCGTCGCAGTAGCGCTTGGAACGGTTGCGCGTATCGTCATAGTAGACCCAAAGACAGTCGGGATTGTCGCATATGCGAAATCTCGACTCTTCTTTTTCCGCCAGAGCCGAGGCAAAAGAGGCGGCGATTTCCGCCATCACCTGCTCCCAATCGGCCCGCAGCGGCAGCAGCGCCACCTTAATCCGTCCTTCTTCGTCCGTAGCCGCCCGCCGCATCACAGGTCCAGCAGCCATGTAGGGGTTCAAGCGCTCCGGCAGCAGAGCAGGCTCTTTCCCATCCACAATTTCCCGGACCGCATCAAAAAGACAGCCGCGCAGCTTCTTGAGCTCATGCAATTGTGCGGAGTCCGGGTCGGGGATGGCAGGCAGTCCATGGGCGGAAAGCCAGGACGTAAGCCACTCTGAATCTTCCAGACGGTCCCGGTCTTTGGTCTTGTCTCCGGTTCTCCAATCCCGCCAGTAGCTGTTAATAAAATCATCCCACAGCATAATCTATCCTTCCTTTCATACAGTTACATTGTAACAGTTAAAACTAAGTTTTGCTAGTTACTTGAACTGCGATCCATATTATGCTACATTTTTGATGTAACCATTGTTATCGTTATAGATAGTTACAATGCACATTGAGGAGGCTTTACATGCAAAACAAAATTAGTGAGGTTCTGCTCCAAAACTGGGATTATGCGATGGATCAGGAGGACTGGGCGCCGCCGCTGAGGGATGCGCTGGATGGCGTTAACAGCGAACAGGCGCTATGGAAGCCGCAGGGAGAAGCCGCCAACTCGATTTGGGAGACGGTCAATCATCTCACTTATTATAAGGACCGGCTGCTGCGGAAGCTGAAGGGTCTGCCCAAGCTGCCAAATTTGGAGAGCAACGACGCTACGTTTACGGTGTCGGAAAGCGGTGAAGAAGCTTGGGGGCAGGCTGTTTCCCGCCTCAAAAAAACCCATGCCGATCTGCGTGAAGTTATCGAGGCGCTGGGGGAAGGTGCGTACGATTGGGGAGGCTCGGGGCATGCTCCCGGAGAGGAGGTCATGAGCCTTATCCTGCATGATGCCTATCATACGGGACAAATTGTGCTGGTCCGCAAGCTGCAGGGCTCCTGGCCGTCCAAACGAAGCTTCGGTTAGACAACCAAGTAGGCCGCCTATATTATTATTTTCTTCGGATTTCTGTATTTCCTGGTCCGATATGTATTCCCGAAATTCTGATTGCTTCCTTAAGCTGGGCAAAACAAAATCCATCCCTTTAGAGAAGAGATGGATCTGATCTGAATTTAGGGCATTCATAAGGCTTGCCGGCACGGCAAACCGGTAACGGCTCTTAGACAGCTCGGCGCCAAACCGGACGGACTGAGCTTAACGCTTGACTGCGGAATCCCGGTAGAAGAACCAGCATTCGTTCAGCAGCTTGATTTGTCGCCGGTCTTTTTTGTAATAAGCTTTCATCAGCTGATGGCTGAGCCACTGCGGCAAGGGAACCCCTCCTCTGCGTGCTTAGGTATGTTAACATATGTGAGGAGTTGGGCAATGGTGCGCCTCAAGCCGAAGATGAATGCTGCCGCGTTCCGGCTGCCGGGAAGTCTTTTTCACAATATAAGATTTTCTTCTTCATACCACTGCTCAAGCTGCGCCTGCAGCGCCCGGATTTCCGTCAGCAGGGAAATAAGCGGATAGTTCTGCTCCTGAATGGAGGCGAAAGCCCGCTCCAGCCGGTTGATATAATCGAGTCCGGATTCCAGCGAATACTGCTCGCGAAGCAGCTCCAGGGAATCGCATTCAGCCACCGCAAGCGGCAGATCGGGCACATTCTCGGCCGTCAGCTTGTCGATCTCCTTATTCAGTCTAAGATTGAGCGCACTGAGCTGATACGCGTAATCCTCCGGCATTTCCACGAATTGAAGCTCCTGATTTTGCTGCAAAATTACATACCGCATTTTCGGCATAGTCATTCTCCCTCCGTCCTTGTCTTCCTTCTTGAAGTGTAGCGTATGCGCAAGTTACAATTCAAGTACAGATTGCAGCAAGCGCCGAGCGCGTTAAAGAAACGGAGCCGCCAAAATCATGAGCATGACCAACGAAGAACTGCAGCGCTGGATTGAGCGGGTGTCGCGGGAAAGCTTCGGATTGCCTTTTCGCCATAAAGCGTCGTTTAACGGCAGGCTGTCCTCCACGGGAGGACGCTATTTTATGAAGAGTCATAACATAGAGATCAATCCCCACCAGCTTGCGGCGTACGGACCAGAAGAAACGGAGAAGATCATCAAGCATGAACTCTGCCACTACCATCTCCATCTGGCAAAAAGAGGGTACCGGCACCGCGACGCCGACTTCAAGGCGCTGCTCGCCCGGGTGGGAGGAAGCCGGTACTGTCAGAACCTTCCCGGAGCGAAGGCGAGAAAGCCGCTGCCTTACCGCTACAAGCTTATTTGCAAGCAGTGCAGCACGGAGTATCTCCGCAAGCGCAAGGTGAATCCGCAGCGCTACCGCTGCGGGAATTGCGCCGGACCGCTCCAGCTTGCGGCTATTGAAGGTGCCGAGCCTAAAGGGAAGCAATAGGGGAGGGAGCAGGAACCGTCAGTCGACAGGCGAGTTAACGCCGCTGCCTATTTGATCTGGCCGATGGCGAGGCTTACCTTATAGTTGCCATACTTGAGCAGCCGGTCGAGCAGAGCGTTAAGCCGTTCCGGACTTTGCGTGCGCGCCCTCATCCAATAACAGCCCTCGCCGCTGACACGGTGAGCCTCTTCAATCTCTTCCTCGGCTTCAACGAACTGCAGGAATGTCCGGTGGGCGCCGCCTGAATTTAAGAATACGGTTATCAAGGCGTGTACGTGAAGTCCCAGCTTTTCCGGATTCCAACCGACCGAATATCCCGTAATGACGCCCAGTTCCCGCAGCCTGCGAATACGCGCCCCCACAGCCTGCCCCGTCATATGAACCGTCATGCCGATCTCCTTATGGCTAAGTGTGGAGTCGTGTATCAGCTGCCGCAGAATGAGCAGATCGGTCTCGTCTATATGCTCTTGGCCCATCATCAATGAATTCCTTTCTGTATGAAAATAAATCCGGATTAATCCTTTCACCGGATGATGTACTCCAAACCATGAGGAAAATTATACTTAATTGTAGCAGAACTCATGGAAAAGAAGGAGTGCATCCCTATGAAGCTTCAATTGATAAGAAATGCGTCACTTTGGCTGGAATACGGGGGATCGACCTTTTTGATCGATCCGATGCTCGGTGGACAAGGCTCATATCCGCCGATCATGAAAAGTGGCAATGACCGGAGAAATCCGCTCGTCGATCTTCCCGGCCCGGTGGGAGGGTGGCTAAAACCGGACGCCGTAATCGTGACCCATCTTCACAATGACCATTGGGACCCCGCGGCGGCGTCTCTGCTTCCCAAAGACGTCCCGCTGTTCTGCCAGCACGAGGACGGGGAAGCGGTCGCTTCTCAAGGCTTTACCGCAGCAGTTTCTATTGAGCATGAGGCGGAATTCCGGGGTGTGAGGGTGACTCGGACCGGAGGGAGACATGGCACCGGAATCATCGGACGGCAGATGGGCCCGGTATCCGGCTTTGTATTCCGTGCGCCTGATGAGCCTGTGCTCTATGTCGCCGGAGATACGATCTGGTGCGAAGAGGTGCGGGAGGCGCTTGACTCGCATCGGCCGGAAGTTGCAGTCGTAAATGCGGGCGAAGCGAGGTTTGCTGTTGGGTGTCCCATTACCATGAGCGAACAAGATATCGTGCATTTATGCGGCCATGCTCCCGGAACGAAAGTGGTAGCCGTCCACATGGATGCGATTAACCACTGTCTGCTAACCAGGGATAAACTTCGGGAAAGGCTCGAACAGAAAGGGTTGCTCGGCGGCGTGCTCATTCCATCGGACGGAGAGCAGCTTCATTTTTAAGCAGCCTTCGTAAGCGATTTCCCAGGTTTTCCCCCGCTCTTGACTGTAGTGTGAAATCGTGATAAATTATGTCTTGTTCACATTAAAATGTTCCCTGATAGCTCAGTTGGTAGAGCACTCGACTGTTAATCGAGTTGTCACAGGTTCGAGTCCTGTTCGGGGAGCCATTTTCTTGGAGAGATACCCAAGTGGCTATAAGGGGACCCTCTGCTAAGGGGTTAGACTGCGTAAGCGGTGCGAGGGTTCGAATCCCTCTCTCTCCGCCATATTTCATCTGAAATGTGCGGCTGTTTTAAACTTGGCAGGTTTGATGAACACGATACATATATAATAGAAGAAAGAGTTCCCGAGAGGGGGCTTTTTTTGTTCTCAAGCGGCTTTCAAGCATAACGAGAGAAGAATCAAGCATATTTCACCTTTTTTAAAGGAAGGGTCATCGAAAAATGTGATGAATTAACTCTTTAATAATTTGAAGGAATAGTGCTTTAAAGAGAGAAATGTTATATTAAATGCTACAAAATAAAGCTTTATATTCGTTTAGGGAAAAAATTCCACGTTCGGCCCACATTGATTTATCTCCGTTTTTCTCCATAATGCTCTGCTTTTCTAATAAATTGTTACACTATATAACACAAAGTTTACATTTAAAGTTGCCAAACATCACATTGAATTTCGAAATTTCTTGGAATGCACCAAAATCTTAGTGACGAAAAAAAGGACATATGTTAATATAGGTAACATCATTAAAAAGAAAGAATGTAAGAGAGAAGAGGGATTGACGATGAAAAAGGGAAAAGGGGATGGCGATGGAGTATTTTATTCAACAGTTAATTAACGGGATTTCCGTAGGCAGCATTTATGCGCTGATCGCCTTGGGTTATACCATGGTTTACGGGATCATCAAGCTGATCAACTTTGCACATGGGGATGTGTTTATGGTTGGTTCGTTTATTGGACTGTTCAGTGCCAGATATCTGGCATCGGCCGGCCTTCCTCCGGTTTTGGTTCTCATAATATCTCTGATTTTTTCCATGACGGTCAGTGCGCTGCTTGGCATCACAATTGAACGTTTGGCCTATAAGCCGCTGCGTAAATCCACACGGATTGCTGCGCTGATTACGGCAATCGGCGTATCCTTTTTGCTGGAATATACCGGAGTGCTCGTGCTTGGACCGCAAGCTCAAGGTTTCCCGGACATTCTGGCGAAGAAGCAGTACCAATTGTTCGGTACTTCTATCCAGGTGGAATCGAACCAGGTCATGATTTTGATTACAACGATTATTCTGATGATTATTTTGCAATACATCGTACGTTATACCAAGACCGGCAAAGCGATGCGGGCGGTATCGTTCGATATGGAAGCGGCGCGTTTGATGGGGATCAACGTAGACCGTACCATTTCGGCAACCTTCGCCATCGGATCGGCGCTTGCGGCAGCGGCCGGCGTGATTTTCGGCATGACTTACAACTCTGTTGATCCGCTGATGGGCGTTATGCCGGGGCTGAAAGCTTTCGTCGCTGCAGTGCTTGGAGGCATCGGAAGCATTCCGGGTGCGCTTGTAGGCGGCCTGCTGTTAGGAACGGTAGAGACAGAAATTTCCTCGCTCGGATATTCCTCCTGGCGTGACGGCGTAGCCTTTGCCGTACTGATCCTGATCCTTATCTTTAAACCATCCGGGCTGTTCGGCAAGAATGTCCGGGAGAAAGTGTAGGAGGGAAACGGTGTGAAAAAGATGAACAAAAAATTCTGGCTGGGCATTATCGCTGCCCTGGCTTTATATGGGGTCGTACAAGTTCTGTTAACAACGGGAGTTCTTAATGATGTATCGAAATCGATGCTTCTTTTGATCTGCGTTAACGTTATGCTGGCGGTATCGCTCAACCTAATTAACGGGATTACCGGACAGTTTTCCATCGGCCATGCCGGGTTTATGTCCGTAGGTGCATATACTTCGGCGATTCTTACGCTTGACTATGACGCGCCTTTCGTTGTGGCGATTATTATTGGCGGATTGGTGGCCGCGTTATGCGGCGTGCTGATCGGAATCCCGACCCTGCGGCTGAACGGCGACTATCTGGCTATCGCGACGCTTGGCTTCGGCGAGATTATTCGTATTATTATGCTGAATACGGAATACGTTGGCGGCGCTTCGGGTCTCAGCGGCATTCCTGCGAAGTCGACATGGACCATCCTGTTCCTGTTTACGTTGGTTACGGTCGTTCTGATTAATAACTTTATCCGATCCACACACGGCCGGGCTTGTCTCGCCATCCGCGAGAACGAAATCGCAGCGGAAGCCATGGGTATCAATACGACGCTGTACAAGGTTATTGCCTTTACGATCGGCGCCCTGTTCGCCGGGATGGCCGGAGGTCTGTCGGCTCATACCTTCTACGTCATCACTCCGGGCAGTTTCAACTTCCTGAAGTCGTTCGAGATTCTTGTTATGGTCGTTCTCGGAGGGCTCGGCAGCACGGCCGGTTCGATCGTCGGCGCTGTATTCGTCACCCTTCTGTATACTTACCTTCGGGATTTCCCGGAATGGCGCATGATTATTTATTCGATCGTTCTGATTCTGATGATGATTTTCCGTCCAGGCGGTCTGCTTGGAAGCACGAAATTCTCTCTCAAGAAGTTCGGCAAAAAGGAGGCGAAGGCAAATGGCGGCATCGGCGACAGCAGTGCTTCTTGATGTTAAGGAAGCCAGCCGTTCCTTCGGGGGACTAAAGGCGCTCAGCGAGGTTTCTCTTCATATCAATAAAGGCGAATTGATTGGTCTGATCGGACCGAACGGCGCCGGCAAAACGACGCTGTTCAATCTCTTGACCGGTGTTTACCCGCCTTCCACAGGTAGTATTATCCTTAACAATGAGTCGGTCGGCGGCATGAAACCATACAAGATCAATCACAAGGGAGCAGCACGCACCTTTCAGAACATCCGCCTGTTTACAGCTATGACAGTGCTCGATAACGTCAAAATTGCCTTTCACCAGCATGCCAAGCACTCCATGTTCACCTCTATGCTTCGCCTGCCGAAGCATTTCAATGGGGAGGGCGAAATTACGCAGAAGGCGATGGATATTCTGAAAATATTCAATCTCGATGATCAAAGCGAAGAGCTTGCCGGCAATCTCAGCTACGGCAACCAGCGGCGCCTTGAAATCGCGCGTGCGCTTGCGGCCGGACCGAAGCTGCTGCTGCTCGACGAGCCGGCGGCCGGTATGAATCCGAACGAGACGCGCGATTTGATGAATCTCATCGCCTGGATCCGCAAGGAATTTGACCTTACGATTCTTCTCATCGAGCATGACATGTCGCTTGTTATGGGAGTCTGCGACCGGATTTATGTACTTGACCGCGGAATACTCATCGCAAACGGTACGCCGTCCGAGATCCGGAGCAATCCGAAGGTTATCGAAGCGTATTTGGGACAGGAGGCGTAAAGGCTATGCTTACAGTACAGGGAATCAACGTATACTACGGAGCCATTCACGCTCTGAAGGACCTCAGCATCAACGTCAACCAGGGAGAGATCGTTACGCTGATCGGAGCCAACGGCGCCGGCAAGTCGACGCTTCTCAAGACGCTTTCGGGATTGCTTAAGCCGAAGACCGGAAGCATTGAATTTCTGGGGAAATCCATTACGAACCAGAGCGTTCAGGCGATCGTCAAGCAGGGGCTGATCCATTGCCCCGAAGGACGACGCGTGTTTGCCAATATGTCTGTAGAGGAAAATCTGGAGCTCGGCGCTTATTTGCAGGATTCCAGCAATTTGGCGGCCGATTTCGAGAAGGTCTACAACACCTTCCCGCGTCTTCGGGAACGCAAGAAGCAGCAGGCCGGAACACTGTCCGGCGGCGAACAGCAGATGCTCGCTATGGGACGCGCCATTATGGGACATCCGAAGCTGCTGCTGCTGGATGAACCGTCCATGGGCCTTGCCCCGCTTCTGGTACAGGATATTTTTAAGATTATCCAGGAAGTGAACGCGGCCGGAACGACCGTGCTGCTGGTTGAACAAAATGCGCATCAGGCACTCAAAATCGCCCACCGCGCTTATGTGCTGGAAACCGGCAGAGTCGTACTGGAAGGAGACGCCAAGGAATTGGCGGATTCGGAAGAAATCAAAATGGCTTATCTCGGGCACTAACGCGGTTAGTTCTAATCATGGCATCACAGAACCAACATATAAATTAAATTATCTGGGAGGCTGGGAGAACAATGAAGAAAATCGGGGCCATTATTTTGTCGACAGTACTGACTGCTGTATTGGCAGCAGGCTGCGGCAGCAACAAGACAGAGAACAGCGGAAATTCCGCAAGCGGCAGCAACTCTGCCGGAGACACTATCAAAATCGGGGCTGTCCTTGAGCTCACGGGCGGCCAGGCTTCCTTCGGCGACTCGGCTCTGAAAGGCGCGAAGCTCGCAGTTAAAGAAATCAATGATGCAGGCGGTGTCCTCGGCAAGAAGCTTGAATTGATTGAAGCCGATAACGCTTCGAAATCCGAAGAAGCAACACAAGCCGCGCAAAAGCTGATTACCAACGACAAAGTGGTAACCATTATCGGTTCAACGACTTCCACTAACACATTGGGAATCGTTCCGGTTGCTCAAGAGAAACAAATTCCGCTCGTAAGCTCCTCTGCAACCAACCCGAAAGTTACGGTTGATGAGCGTTCCGGCAAAGTGAATGAGTGGGTGTTCCGCGCTTCCTTTATCGATCCTTTCCAAGGACAAGTAATGGCTAACTTTGCAAGCAACACGCTGAAAGCAAAAACGGCTGTTATCTACACAGATACTTCGAGTGACTACTCTAAAGGTCTGCAAACCTTCTTTGAAGAGACTTTCACAAAGAACGGCGGACAAATCCTGAGCAAAGAGTCTTACCAACAAAAGGACTCTGACTTCAAAGCCGTACTGACACGTATTAAAGAAGCTAACCCGGATGTTATCTACCTGCCAGGCTACTATGAAGAAGTCGGCAAAATCCTGAAACAGGCCCGCGAAATGGGAATTACGGTTCCGTTCATGGGCGGCGACGGCTGGGATTCTCCACAGCTTGCAGAAATCGCAGGTGCAGCAGCTTTGGACAACACTTACATGTCCAACCACTATTCGCCGGAAGATACTGCTCCTGAAGTTAAGTCCTTCGTTGACGCATACAAAGCGGGCAACGGTGATGCAGTACCGGACGGCATGGCAGCCCTTGGCTATGACGCTGTTAAGCTGGTAGCCGACGCTATTACCCGCGCAGGGGAAGCCACTCCGGCCAAGATCAAAGATGCTCTGGCAGCGACCAAAGATCTGCAGCTTGCCACTGGCAAAATTTCGATGAACGAATCGCATGACCCGGTTAAAGCGGCTGTTGTACTGAAATTCGTAGGCGGCAAGCAAACTTTCGAAACCAAGGTTAATCCGTAAGTTTGCAGCACTTCAGCAGCTGATGGGATAACGGCAAATTCGATTTGATCTCTCTTTCGTAAAAGACAATTCATTTCCAAAATATCGCTAGGCTGCTCAGGAAGCCGCTCCATTTGTCAATGGGGCGGCTGTCCTGCTATCTTGCCATATACGAGAAGGAGGAATAAGCATGATTGTCGGTATACCGAAAGAAATCAAGAATAACGAAAACCGTGTGGGTATCACACCGGCGGGAGTCGAAGCGCTAAAAAAGGCGGGGCACACTGTGCTGATTGAGACTTCCGCCGGTACTGGCAGCGGATTCGACGATTCGGAATACCGGAATAAAGGGGCTGAAATTCTCTCCGCCCCTTCGGAGGTTTGGTCCAGAGCGGAGATGGTGATCAAGGTGAAGGAGCCTCTGCCGGAAGAGTATGGCTTCTTCCGCCGGAATCTGATCCTGTTCACTTATCTTCATCTTGCTCCCGAAGCGGGTCTTACAAAGGCGCTGGTGGACAGTGGAGTTGTCGCCGTCGGCTACGAAACGATTCAGCTTCCAGACGGCTCGCTGCCGCTGCTGACGCCTATGAGCGAAGTAGCGGGACGGATGGCCGTTCAGATCGGCGCAGGGCTGCTGGAGAAGCCGCATGGCGGTAAAGGCATCTTAATGGGCGGCGTACCGGGAGTGAGGCCCGCAGAAGTCGTTATCGTTGGAGGAGGCGTTGTCGGAACGAACGCGGCAAAGGTCGCGATCGGCATGGGCGCCAGGGTTACCATCCTCGATTTGAATGCGAACCGGCTTCGGGAGCTGGACGATATTTTCGGCGGACGGCTGATCACCATCATGTCGGATTCCTATCATCTCGAGGAGGCGGTCCGTAAAGCCGATTTGCTGATTGGCGCCGTGTTGATTCCGGGCGCCCGCGCGCCGAAGCTGATCACGGAATATATGGTCCGGCAGATGACGGAAGGCTCGGTTATCGTTGACGTCGCTATCGACCAGGGAGGTTCAATTGAGACCATCGACCGGATTACCACTCATGAGAATCCGACCTATATCAAACATGGGGTTGTTCATTATGCAGTCGCCAATATGCCGGGAGCGGTCGCCCGAACATCGACGCTGGCGCTGACAAATGTAACGATTCCATACGCGCTGCGAATTTCGAATTTCGGCATGCGTGAGGCGGCGGAAGGCAATGCCGCGCTCGCACGAGGCATCAATGTGGCAGCCGGACAAGTCACCAATCAGGCAGTGGCCGAAAGTTTAGGCTATGAATTTAAGGACGGATTGGAAGCTTTGAAGGAGACGGGCCTCTTTTAAAACAGGCCTTCCTTCTTTCTCCGCGGGAAGGGCGGAGAAAGGGGGACGGCGGTTTGCATCCATGTGGCAAGCCGCCGTATTTTATTCTAAAAAATAATGCTTGTCAGATGAATGAGGATTTGTTATACTCATTTTTGTTGTGACACTAAAGTAAGGCCCGTTGGTCAAGGGGTTAAGACACCTCCCTTTCACGGAGGTAACAGGGGTTCGAATCCCCTACGGGTCACCATAAGCGGTAGTGGTGGAATGGCAGACACGCTATCTTGAGGGGGTAGTGGGCGTACGCTCGTGGAGGTTCGAGTCCTCTCTACCGCATAATAACCAAGAAAGAGAATCCTGAGAGATCAGGGTTCTTTTTTTGTATCAAGGGAATTTTTGAGATGAGGCCGGACCAATATATTGCGAGCTCAGAACTACTCCGCCAACCAATTCAAAGCGCCGGCATATTGGGGATACAGCTGGGTGATGCAAGCCGGACAAATATCATGGGTTAATTCGACATGAAGCTCTTGTTGGAGGAAGCGTTCGACAGGAACCCAATGCCCGCCCTTGCGGACGGATTTGCAGGAAGCACAGATCGGCAGGAAAGGAAGCGGCTTTCGGTATGGAGACTTGACCGGCGGCTTGGAAGGCAGCGAGTCGGTGACAGAAGGGACATGACGGTGGGACAGCAGAACAAAAGAGGTCGCTCCATTCGTCTCTTCCGGTATGGGGAAAGCCTCGATCTGAAACCATTTTCCTCCCCTCAGAAAAGGAGGTTTGGGAAACCGGCCGCTGAAAACGAGACGCTCACCCAGAAAGATGGACTGAAGGGCCTGAATAAGCTCGGTCATATAGTCCGGCGGCAGAATCAGCTCCCGCATCAGTTCAAAATAATCGATTCCCATCCACTCAAAGCCCGCTGAGAGGCCCGCGGCGATACCGTAGGCTTTCCATGAGTCGTTCGCAGCGGTGATGTGACCTCGTTTGTCGATAGCCAGTACGCTGCCGGGCAGAGTGTAAGTCAGTCGGGTAACAAGGGACAAAGCGCTTTCAGACAAAGGGATCGCTCCTTGACATGATCAGGATGGAATACTAAGATTAAGCAGATTAAATGGAAGCTCAATCATTTTCCGGTTCACCCGGAATGTTCGGAGGTATCTCCAGCAGTTGGTCGACTTGCCGGCGGTAGCGCATGGCTCTGCGTGTTCCGTAAATGAGATTGGACAGGCGGTAGGGCGGAATGCCGTACTTTTGGCAAAAGTCCTTCTGACTCAGCATCATCTCCGCCAGGCGCTGCTTGATCGCCCATCCGTAAGGGGTTATGGGCTTTTTGCTGCTCATCTCGCTCACCTCTTATCGACATTCCAGCCGTATGATATAATGGGATAAGGCATAAGATTAGTTAATTATATACTTTTTTACGTCATTTTACAACGATAGATGACTTTTATAAGTAATTTGTCATAATTTCGGAAGGCGGTTTGGAAATGCAGTCCATTTATGATCGAATTGAGCTTTTGATTAACAAAAAAGGTATTACCAAAAAATCGTTCTGTGAGCAGCTCGGCATCAGTACAGGCAATATGGGAGACTGGAAACGGGGCAAGTCCACGCCCGGAACGCATAAATTAATCGAAATCGGCGCTTTTTTCGGCGTCAGTCTGGACTGGCTCATTCTGGGCAAGACCTCTCCGTCCATACTGCGTGAAGGGAGCGAGGATTATTTTTTTGAACATATACGGCAATCCAATTGCCATTTCGATGAGCTGGAGCCTCGCGAGAAGGAATTTATTAAAGAATATCTCGCTTTTTCTAAATACCGCAGACGGATACAGGATGAACAGCTTCCCGAATAATTTAGCTTTACTTTTGCAGAATAAGCGAGTATAATAACATGTGTTGGTCTCAAAAAGATCATTCACCGCGCGGTAGTGGTGGAATGGCAGACACGCTATCTTGAGGGGGTAGTGGGCGTACGCCCGTGGAGGTTCGAGTCCTCTCTACCGCATACAGTAAAGAAGCCTTGCGCAGCAGGGCTTTTTTTATTTTTTCTGCAAATGGCGATTTTACAAGTGATGGGAATTCCAGTATGATCTTAATACCGAGTTTTTGCATTGGAATAGATGAGCGTACGGTTTGAAAACTTAATTTTGGAGGCTGTGCAAATGGTGAAAATCGCTAAGAACTTGACCGAACTGATTGGAAATACACCGCTTCTCGAATTGTCCAGTTTCAAAGAGGATGGCGCTGCAGCGAACATTCTGGCCAAGCTGGAGTATTTCAATCCGGCGGGCAGTGTAAAGGACCGGATCGGCTACGCCATGATCAAGGATGCCGAAGACAAGGGACTCATCAATAAAGACACGACCCTCATCGAGCCGACCAGCGGAAATACCGGCATCGGTCTTGCGTTTGCGGCGGCGGCTCTCGGCTACCGCTTGATTATTATTTTGCCCGAATCCTTCAGTACGGAGCGCCGAAAGCTTCTGAAACAGCTCGGGGCGGAACTCGTGCTGACCCAGGCTTCGGAGGGCATGGCGGGCGCGATCCGCAAAGCGGAAGAGATATCCGCCGAGATACCTAATTCCTACATCCCGCAGCAGTTTGAAAATCCGGCCAACCCCGATATTCACCGGAAGTCGACGGCCGAAGAAATCTGGAACGATACCGAGGGAAAAGTGGATATTTTCGTCGCCGGTGTAGGTACCGGAGGAACGGTCACGGGGGTCGGCGAGGTTCTTAAGCAGCGCAATCCGCAAGTGCGCATAGTGGCCGTGGAACCGGCCGGTTCGCCTGTTCTATCCGGCGGGCAGCGAGGTCCTCATGCGATACAGGGCATCGGAGCGGGCTTCGTGCCGGCTAACTTTAACCGGGCCGCGGTGGATGAGATCATCACGGTGAAGAATGAAGAGGCGATACAAACGGCGCAAAAGCTGGCAAGGAAGGAAGGGCTGCTTGTCGGGATTTCTTCCGGGGCCGCGGCATTCGCCGCTTACCAGCTGGCCAAAAGACCGGAGAATCAAGGCAAGAACATCGTCGTCATTCTGCCGGACACCGGTGAACGGTACATTTCAACCGATTTGTTTCCCGAAGAGTAAAAATGAGAGCGGCATTCGAGCCGTGTAAGGAAGCGGTCAGAGGGACCGGTCGACGAGCAGAAATGCCCGTTGACCGGTCTTTTTTTAAAATATATGAATGTATAAGCTGTGCTAAAAAAGCCTTCCCGCCCGTATTGACGAAAAGAAGCTGTAAGCGTATACTAAATCCATGAAGCACAAATGATAAATAAAAAAGCACATATGTGCAAGAATATAAAGGGTCTGGAGAGAAAGCTGATGACAATCCATGATGAAGATAGAAGGCTGTTGGCTCAAATCGCCCGAATGTATTATCTCGATGACATGACGCAAAGCGAAATCTCAAAGGCGCTGGGCATATACCGCACTTCAATTAGCCGTCTGCTGAAGAGAGCTCGGGAAGAAGGCGTGGTTCAGATCAAGATTACGGAGGGTGAAGGCAAGTACGAAATTGAGGAACATTTGGAAAGCGTATTTCAACTGAAAAGGGTAGTTGTCGTGCCCTCCAACCCTGAATTGTCCGAGTCGGGACGGAAAAAGGCCGTGGCCAGAGCGGGGGCAGAGCTGATGAAAAATGTAATAGTGGACGGCGATGTCGTAGGATTTGCCTGGGGCACCACCATGGGAAGTCTGATCGGAGAATTTACCGATTGCGAACAGCGTTCCGCGCATTTCGTTCCCCTGGTTGGGGGGCCCGGACCGATGGAAACGAAGTACCACGTCAATGCCATCGTGTACAGCATCGCGAATGACTACGGAGGAGAAGCGTATCTGATTGACGCAGCGGCCGTTGTGGAACGCAAGGAAACGAGAGACGAAATCGTGCAAGCGCATTATTTTCGCAAAATATCCGATCTGTGGGATCGTCTTACGGTCGCTGTAGTCGGCATCGGTGCTCCCATCAGCAATTCCAACATGATCTGGACCGGATTTTACGGCGACAAGGAGATTGCCGACCTAAACCGGCATAACGCGATCGGCGATATTTGTTCTAGGTTCTACGACTCGGAAGGGAATTTAATTGAATCTGAACTAACCGAGCGAACGATTGCAATTCCTCTGGAACGGCTTCGGAACACCCGGTATACAATTGCTCTGGCAGAATCGGCAGAGAAGGCACCTTCCATTATCGGGGCCATCAAGGGCAAATATATCAACACCTTGGTTACCAATGAAGAAACCGCGGTAGAGATACTCCGTCTGGCGGCTCAAGATCAATCGCACGCAATGAATTGAAGGGGGTGATTAATCATGGGATTTATCATTATTGTGATTGCGTTGTCATGGCTCTTGCAAAGTGTGCTCGGGTTCCTGCAAATCAGACATTTCAATCGGCATTACACGGAACTGAGGCGGATCGGGCGAGTTGCCATTGGCAAAAAGACGGGAAGGTTCAGGGCAGGCACTGTTGTTATGCTCGCAATCGACTCGCATGGAAACATTCTGAAAGCCGCCAAGATGCAGGGAGTTACGGTCTTTTCCAGAGTGCGATCCTTGAAAGGTCTGGAAGGCAAGCCGCTTCCGAAGCTGGAAGAGGAAGACCTCGCGGGGTTCGACAAGCTGACAAAAGGCGCTATCAGGGATGCCATAAGCAGCTATAAGATTATTTCAAATGGAGGTGAATTGAAGCTTAAGAAGACCTGGCTCGAAAGACTAATACCGGCTAAAAAATAGCAAAATGGGGTGAAAGTATGGATATTGTAACAAACCTGGCCAACGGCTTTATGAATCTGTTCAGGCAGGGAGGCGTGACCTTCACCAATCTGGTTACAGGAATTGTCCCGCTGCTGATTATGCTGCTGGTGGCCATGAATGCGCTGATTCAACTGATCGGCCAGGAACGAGTGGAGCGAGTCGCAAGGAAATCGGCAAAAAATCCGTTCACGCGCTATTTTATCCTTCCGATTGTAGGCACTTTTATTCTTGCCAATCCGATGACCCTCTCGCTGGGAAGATTCCTGCCCGAAAAATACAAACCCAGCTACTATGCCGCGGCCTCTTATTCCTGCCACACGCATAACGGATTGTTCCCGCATGTGAATCCTGGAGAACTGTTCGTATTCCTGGGAATCGCTGCAGGCATCACTACACTGGGCCTCAACACGACGGAGCTGGCGCTGCGGTACTTCCTGGTAGGGATTGTAACGAACTTTTTCAGAGGCTGGGTAACCGACCTTACCACTTCCATCGTCGAGAAGCAGCAGAAAGTAAAACTGAAAGAAACCGTTAATTTGTAGGAGGTGGTAAACATGAGTCATTACAATGCGGTTATTATCAAAGCGGGAACAGGCGGGTTTGGTGGTCCGCTCATTATCAGGCCGACTGAGGGAAAAAACAAGGTGGTCTACATAACAGGGGGGACGAAACCGGATATTGCCGACCGCATCGCGGAGCTTACCGGGGCCGAACTGGTAGACGGCTTTAAAACAAGCGTGCCTGAAAAGGAAATCGCCTGCGTGATCATCGACTGTGGAGGGACACTGCGCTGCGGCGTGTATCCGCAAAAAGGGATCTTGACCATTAATGTGCTCCCGACGGGGAAGAGCGGACCGCTGGCAAAGCATATTACCGAGGAAATCTATGTATCCGGAGTGAAGGTTTCGGACATTGAGCCGTATGAAGGTGCTGCAACACCCCATACAGCCCAGCCCGAAAAAAGTGATGCAGAAATAAAAACTCAACCTAAGTATAGCGCAAACCAAAAAATAAGTGAACAGCAAAAGCCGAAAGGCTTGCTGGCACGGGTCGGCATGGCAATGGGCTCCATTGTAAGCGTGTTCTATCAGGCGGGACGGGAAGCGATCGAGACGGTTATCAAGACCATTCTGCCTTTCATGGCCTTTGTGGCGATGTTGATCGGGATTATTAACGCCTCGGGAATCGGCGACGTATTCGCCAAATTCCTCTCGCCGTTCGCGGGCTCTCTGCCCGGCTTGCTCCTGATCTCGCTGGTATGCTCATTTCCGTTGCTGTCTCCTTTTTTGGGACCGGGTTCGGTTATCGCGCAGGTTGTCGGCACTCTCATCGGAGTTGAAATCGGCAAAGGAAATATCCCGCCGCATCTGGCGCTGCCCGCCCTGTTCGCCATCAATTCTCAGGCTGCCGCCGATTTCGTTCCCGTGGGACTGGGGCTGGCGGAGGCTGAGGTGGAGACGATCGAAGTAGGTGTGCCAGCCGTATTGTACGGCCGGTTTCTTACCGGGGCACCCACGGTCTTTATCGCTTGGTTGGCCAGCTTCGGCCTGTACAGTTAATGACCTGAATGGAGGACTTTGTTATGCAAACCGTTTATCAAACCCGGATTACGCAGATCGGTTCGTCGGTGTTTGATTTTATTGAAGATAAAATCTTTGTGCTGTTCGGTGAGAACGCGCCTTCGGATGTGGCGGATTATTGTCTTCTGATCCATATAAACGATGTTGAAGGCGAAATCGAAAAGGGAGATGTTCTGCTCCTGGATGGCATCGAGTATACGATCACTTCGGTCGGAAGCAAAGTGTCCAGAAATTTAAAGCTGCTGGGGCATATCACCCTTCAGTTTGATGGAAGAGAAACGGAAGGGCTGCCCGGCACGCTGTATTTGGAGGACAAGGATTTTCACAAACCGGGAATCGGCGGCGAAATTAAAATTATCAAAAAATAAAAAGATCGATAAAGGAGAGTTAAGGATATGAGTAAACGTAAAGTGGCAATAGTTGCCGGCGGAGGCCAAAGTTTGGGAGAAACGCTTTGCTATCGTCTCGCTGACGAAGGCTATGATATTGTAGTGGCTGATTTAAACGGTGAACAGGCGGAGAGCGTGGCCCGGACCGTGAAAGAACATCATGGACAAAAAGCGCTGGCTGTAGCGGTAAATTTCATCCATGAACACGAAGTAATCGAGATGGTGGGCAAGGCAACGGAAGCCTTGGGGCGCATTGATCTGCTTGTTTATGTGGCGGGTGTCGCCAAGAGCCGTAAAATTACCGACTTTGGCCTGGAAGATTGGAATTTAACCGTCGACGTAAATCTCACCGGATACTTTTTGTGCGCAAGAGAAGTGTCGCGAGTAATGATCGGGCAGGGCGGGGGAAATATCATCCAAATCAATTCGAAATCGGGCAAGGTCGGCAGCAAGCATAATTCGGCATATTCCGCTTCCAAATTCGGCGGGGTGGGGCTGACGCAAAGCCTTGCGCTTGATCTGGCGGAGCACAATATCCGTGTCAACTCAATTATGCCGGGCAATCTGCTGAAATCGCCGATGTTCCAGAGCCTGATTCCCCAATATGCCCAAAAACTTGGCATCAAACCGGAAGAGGTGGAGCAGGTATATACGGATAAAGTGCCGCTGAAGCGGGGCTGCACGTATGATGATATCGCCAATGCCGTTATCTTTTACGCATCCGATAAAGCGTCTTATATGACGGGGCAATCCATTAACGTGACGGGCGGCCAGGTCATGCACTAACCGGGGAGTGCCTCAGGAACGAATGCTGATAGAATAACGAAAAGGATTGAGCAGGAGAGTAATGCTGCGCAATCCTTTTTTCTTTTTTCGGGAAATGCCGGCTGTAGTGTTATTCAATCAAGCAGACTCTTAATTTCATCTTCAATGCTTTCCGGCGTCGTTGTCGGGGCAAAACGTTTCAGCACGCGCCCTTCGCTGTCGACCAGGAATTTGGTGAAGTTCCATTTTACGCTTTTAGAGCCGAGCGCGCCGGGAGCCTCCTTCGTTAAATATTTGTATAAAGGATGGGCATTGTCGCCGTTGACATCGATTTTTTCATACATCGGAAAGGAGACACCGTAGTTGAGCTGGCAAAATTCCTGGATTTCCGCACTGCTGCCGGGTTCCTGTGATGCAAACTGATTGCTCGGAAAGCCGAGCACTTCGAAGCCACGGTCCTTAAATTTTTCGTACAACTTCTGCAGACCTTCATACTGGGGGGTGAAGCCGCACTTGCTCGCCGTATTCACAATAAGCAGCACCTTGCCTTCATACTTGGACAATGATTCTTCTTGACCGCGCAGGGTATTGGCTTGGTAATCATAAACGCTCATGAATTAGGGCCTCCTCTAAACCATATTGTATTTATAACAATTTAATTTTAAACAATTTACAATCACAATCAAGACCTTTTGAGTAAATTTAAAATTTTTTGTATTTTCCCGTTTCAAATCGCGCCTCAAGTTTAATTAAAGGTAGTGTCAGGGTGGGAAATTGGATTATAAAGGAGACGATATTAATGAAAGCACTGTATACAGCTACTGCAACGGTTCGCGGCGGACGTGAAGGCTCATTTGAATCCTCCGACGGCGCCTTGAAGCATAATCTGAGCATGCCCAGAGAACTGGGCGGTTCGGGAGGAACGGGCACGAATCCTGAGCAGCTGTTTGCTGCAGGATACGGCGCCTGCTATGAAAGTGCGCTAGCCAATGTTGCCCGTAAGGAAGGTGTCAAGCTTCAGGATGTGGAGGTTACGTCGAACGTATCCATCGGCAAAGATGAGAGCGACGGTGGATTTAAGCTGTCTGTACGGCTTGATGTGAAAATGTCGGGTGTTGACCATGACAAAGCGGAGGATTTGGCGAAGAAAGCCCATGATTTCTGTCCGTACTCCAAAGCGACGAGGGGAAATATCGAGGTGGAGCTAAATGTGCTGGAAATGAGCCGTCAGTAATTCCTTCGCTAAGCTGGCAGACGAAATATGCATAAAAAAGACTCGTTTCCGCGTTGGCGAAAGCGAGTCTTTTTTGAATGACCCAATGGCTGGAGTTTAGAAGGATCTTACTTTGCCGGAGGCTTGCTGTCAATGATCAGCTGAGCTTCGTCGTTCGTAAGGTCGTAATTCAAAAACTGCTTGTAGAAACTTACGGTTTCCTGAACCATGTTCAGATCGGGGAACAGGTCGGGATGAAGCGTCTTGGCCGCCCATTGGATTTGCAGCGCGGCTTCGGCGCCGTAGCGGTCCCAAAGGAACGCGCCGCTCGGGTTGTTATAGACATGGCCGTTCTTGACGGCATTCAGCGTCTTCCAAGCGGGATCGTCCATAATGTGGTCGGTATCCGTCAAACCGCTGCCGATCATAATGTAATCCGGATTCCAGGAAATAATCTGCTCCAGGCTCACTGGCTTCATGTTGCCGCTCAGCTCTTGAGCGGCGTTGATGCCCCCTGCTACTTCAATCCAGTTCTGGATCATCGTATCCTTGCCGTCCACTTGAAGCGGTGACAGGGACTGAATATGCAGCACTTTGGGCTTGTCCGATTCGGCAATTTTGGACGTTACGGCCGTAATATCTTTCAGTTTGCCGTCCAGATAGCCGATAAAGGAGTCGGCCCGCTGGCTTGCGTCATCTCCAAGGATTTGTCCCGTCAGGCGGAAACATTCTTTCATCTCGTCAAAATTCGTAAAGTTCAGCGTTACTGTGGGAATCCCAGCATTCTCCAGAAGCTGAATCAGCGGAGAACCAGTTGACGCGAAGGCGATGTCAGGCTTGTTCTTCAGCACCTCTTCCATTTGCACCTCAGATTTGGTGAAGGCGGTCACGGCATTGTTCATCTGCGGATTTACTTTGTACAGCCAGGGGACCGACTTGGGAGTAGAGATCGTGGACACGATTTTGTCTCCTGCTCCGAGAATCGTCACGACCTCGTTATGAGCCGGCCAGGCATCAGCAATTTTATTAATTTGCGAAGGAACTGTCACCTGGCGTCCGTCGGTATCCGTAATGGTCTTGCCTGCCTCGGCTGTCTGCGAGGAAGTCGTCTGCGGAGAAGCTGCCGGCGATGCTGCGGTTCCGGTGTCACCGGCATTCCCATTTGTATTATTGCTTCCGCATCCTGACAGAACCAGGATTAATGCCGCCGTTAGTATGAACGCCAGCAAGCTTTTTTCTTTGAATCTTCTTTGCATGATAGTACCTCCTATGTTTGTGAATGATGAAGTTTGGTTAAGAGAGCTCCTCAAGCATATGACTTTCCGTTCGCATAAGCGGTATGCAGGTCTTTACTTTCTGTCCTGTGGCGGCGGTGAACTCCGCTACCTCGACATCAATGCCATACGCGGATCTCAGATTTCCGGACGTGACGACTTCTTTTACGGACCCTGCCAAAAAAGGGAGTCCGCGGCGCAGAAGCGCTGCCCTGTCGGAGCATAAAAAAGCGTGGTCCGGAAAATGCGACGTCATGACGACCGTCATTCCCCGGTTGCTGAGCAGCCTGATCTGTTCCAGCATCCGGATCTGATTGCCGAAATCGAGATTGGACGTCGGCTCGTCCATAATCAGAATGTCAGGCTGCTGCGCCAGTGCCCGGGCGATCAGGACCATCTGCCGCTCTCCTCCGCTGAGCTCCGTATAGATCCGGTCCCGGAGCGAGTCGATTTGAAGGCTGTCCAAGGCCTCATCGGCAATGCTCTTGTCCTTGGAATTCGGTGCGGCGAACAAACCGAGATGGGCGGTGCGGCCCATTGTTACCACATCGATGACACTGAAAGGAAATGGGGCGCTGTGCGCCTGGGGAACATAGCCTACAGCCCGGGCCAGCATCTGTCTGGACCATCCCGCCGTGCTTTGCCCATTGATTTTGACGGTTCCTCCCAAGGGCCTCAGAAAAGAAAGCAGGGTTTTGAATAAGGTTGTTTTTCCCGCGCCGTTGGGACCGAGCAGGCACATAATTTCTCCGGCCCGAACCGAAAAGGAAACGTCCGTGACCACCGGCTTGTCGCCGTATCCGCAGGAGAGGTTTTCGATTTCCAGCATCATTCCCAGCCCCTTTTTCCGGTAATGAGCAGCACTATGAAAAAGGGAGCCCCGATGAGAGCAGTCAGAATCCCCAATGGAATTTCCATGGTAAGAGCACTGCGGGCAATATCATCGACAAGCAGCAAATATGTTGCGCCGAAAAGTGCGGAGACGGGCAGCAGCACTTTGTAATTCGGCCCGACGACCATGCGGGAGAGATGCGGCACGATCAGACCTACCCAACCGATCATGCCGCTGACGGAAACGGCGGTCGCTGTCAGCAGGGTTGAGCAGATAATGGTGACAATCCGGATTCTGGTTGTATTGACACCGAGCGCCTGGGCTTCCTCCTCGCCAAAAGACAGCACATTCAGCTTCCAGCGCAGGAGGAGCAGCGGCGTCAAGCCGATGAGCACAAGCGGGGCAAGAATAGCCAGATCATTCAATCCGACGAGAGCCAAGCCGCCCATCAGCCAAAAGGTGATGGCGGGAAGTTTGTTGTCGGGATCGGCGGCCAGCTTGATGATCGACGTGAACGAGCTGAACACGGTGGAAATGACGATTCCGGTCAGTACGAGGGAAAGCACCGCTCCGCCTCTGCGGCTGACAAGCGATCCTATGGAGTAGGTCAGCGCCACCGCCCCCATGCCCAGCAGGAACGATAGGAGCTGAATGCCCGCAGGCCCAAGCGACAGCAGCATCGCGAGCGCCGCGCCGAATCCCGCACCGGCGGAAGCGCCCAAAATATCCGGCGATACCATCGGATTGCGGAACAAGCCCTGGTACGAAGCCCCGGCGGCGGCCAGCGCTCCGCCGACCAGCAGAGCGGCGGCGATTCGCGGAATGCGCACATGGAGCAGGACGATGCTTACGGAAGCTGGTCCCGGATCGGGCAATCCGAGCAGATGGGCCCGGATGATGTCCGCCATCTGCGGCAGCGAAACGCTGTAACGCCCTACCGTAAAGGATAGGAGCAGCACGACAATCGGCAGCCCGGCGATCAGAATGATGCGGAAAGCCCGTTTGTGCTTGTCGGCAGATTCCGCCGGTTGAGCGGGCATTGCGGAAGGTTGATTCCTCTTCGGGTTCATTCTGCAGCCCCCTTTTCTGAAAATATTCTGAAACCGAAGGTTTTTTACATTTTGATATAAATAGAAAAGTTTCGTTATGACATTTTGCATACATAGATTATATTTATATATATTTACTTATGATTTGAATGAATAGAAATGGGACCCTAGCTTGCCTGACGACAGCTTTTGTCATAATTTGAACATTTCCGGATTTTTTTGATTTTTTCTTCAATAATCGCATTTCGGCTTCGGTTGACATCACTCCTAAAATTCTTTAAGATGTCTAAGTATCTGAACATTCGAACATGATTATATTGGACGAGCCAAAATTTAAAATAATAGGTGATGAACATGTCTTATAAACCGGTAATTACGAACGTGACGAAGGCCAGCAGCAACGACAAGGAAGGGCTCTACGAATTCATTATCAAGCTAGCCGACGGAACGGAGTGCCGCGCGTTTTACAATCGGTTTCCGGAATGGAGAATGACGAACATCAGCCGCCTGCTCAAGACTCCCTGCCCGATTTGCCGCAAGGATTTTATCTGTAAATGTATGGAGGCCTTTACCGGTGAGCTCGAGGATCAAATGATCGGTGATAACTGGATTGAGAAGACGACCGCCGAGTAATTAAGGCAGCGGTCAGAACTGGAGACGCGGGAAAATTCCCGCGTTTTTGTTTTGCCGAAAAATGGGGAAGGATAGAGTATATCGAAAGGAGCGGAGCCGGATGAGCAATACCAAAAGGAAGGAAGCCGCCGCGTGTGAGATGCCGGTAGAACGGGGAAATTCCAAAAGTTCCGCGGATCCCGAAGAGGCATCCATCGTGCTGATTGACGGTGTGTGCCATCTGTGCGGGTGGCTGGTGACCTTTATTATTCCCCGCGACCCCCTAGGGCGGTTTCGTTTCGCGCCGCTGCAGAGTGATATTGGGCGCAGGCTGCTGGAAAAAGGCGGACTTGATGCTGATGGACTGGATACGGTAGTGCTTGTGGAAAAAGGGGAGTATTATACGGAGTCGGCTGCGGCCCTCCGCATTCTGCGCGGGCTCCGCTTTCCCTGGTCGGCGGCCTATCTGCTAATCGCCGTGCCGGCTCCGCTGCGCAACAGGCTGTACCGGTACGTAGCCAAGAACCGCTACCGGTGGTTTGGACGCGACGATCAATGCCTCGTGCCTACGCCGGATATCAGGCGGCGTTTTTTGTAAGGCCGGAGAATTGCAGTTCAATTATTCCGATTTTTAAATATTGCCGCTTCTCGATAAGTATGCTAGTATAACTGTAAATTATAGGAATAGTGACGGAAGCACCGTTCATTAACCGTTTTGTCGCGGTTATGGGCGGTGCTTTTTTGCTGTTTCCTTACAATTAACGGATATAAATATCCGAATTCCCGCAAAACGGGACTTTAGGGGAGGGGGAAGGTTAAATGACCGCTAGCCTAGTGCTCGCCGTGCGTGAAACCCAGTACATCGAACCGCTGCTGCATTATGTTCACCATAGCGAGTATGGCGAAATGCTGAATATTAAGGCGTTCAGCCGAATGGATGCTTTTACCGAGTACATGAAGGGCGGGGAGACGCCGGACGCGGTTGTCGGCGATCCTGCATTCATCGAAGCGTGGCTGCTTGGGGGCCGGGCGGCGGTGCCATGGGCGATTTTGGAAGAAGCGGGCGGCATGGCGTCCGCGAAGAACAAGAGTGCTCTAGGCGGCAAAAGAATTACAAAATATCAGGCGCTGCCGGCACTGCTCTCCTCCATGCTGCAGCTGTGTGACGTTCGGCGAAGCCGTACGGCTTCCACCCTGAGCGAAGGCACCTTGCTGCTGGGAGTTGTGTCGGGAAGCGGCAGCAGCGGCAAAACGACGGTTGCGATGAACATGGCCAAGCAGCTCGGAAGCCAGGGATTGTCCGTATTTTATTTGAATCTTGAGACGGTAGACAGCAGGGGGCTGTTTCTCAGGCCTTCAGGGGGGAATGGTCCAGGTCTTGAGCGACTTCTGTACGAGATTCAGGCGTCGAGAGACACCGGGAATGCTTCGGCGATCGGCTTAGGACATTATACGGCCAGGCTGGATGCGCTGCACTGCGATACTTTCAGGCCTGTCGGCAATGTAAAGGAAATGCTGCAGATGAGCGCCAGGGATGCGCAGGAACTGATGGAACTTCTGGCTGCGGATGGCGGCTACGACATCGTTATCGTTGATACGGGCAATATCGGGGAAGAACGGGCCGAAGCCGTGGTGCAGCGCTGCGGACACCTTGTTTGGGTGCTGCGTGACGACGAGGTGAGCATCTACAAAATGGGGAAATGGTTCCTTCACTTCACATCCCCCCATTCCGGGATGAATGCCGATTTGCCCGGAAAGAGCCTGTTCGCAGTGAACTTCGTGAGGGAGAATGTCCAGCAGGCGCCATTACCGGAAGGCTTGGAGCCCGATGTCCTGCTGCCCTTTATCTCTTCGTGGAGCTTGCCGCACAGGGGAGAGCTAAGTCTCAATTCGCCGCTGTTTCAGCGTGGTATTCTGCAGCTGTGCGGGATGATTACGGGAATGGAGCTGCCGGGCCCTCCGTCAAATGGAGAGAATGCATGAATGATGAACTGTTCCGGGAACTCCGCGGCGATATACGCTCAGGGCTGGATGTGACCTCTTCCGTGGGAAACGGCGAGCTGGTCTCGCATATTGAAAGGACGATTTTTGAGCGGGAAGAGCTGCAGCGCTTAACTGCCCAGGAGAAGCACGGGCTCGTCCGGAGACTGTTCGATTCTTTTCGCGGTCTGGACGTTCTTCAGCCGCTCGTAGATAACCCGGCCATCAGCGAAATTATGATCAACAGCCATGAAGATATTTTTGTCGAGGAGGATGGGGAAATCCGCCGGCTGCCGCTGGCGTTCGAATCGGCGTCCAGACTGGAAGATATTATCCAGATCGTCGTCTCCGATGTCAACCGTGTAGTCAATGAATCGTCGCCGATCGTCGATGCCCGTTTAAAAGACGGCTCGCGGGTCAACATTGTGCTCCCGCCAGTAGCGCTGAAGGGTCCAACGATGACGATCCGAAAGTTTCCCGAGTCGCCGATGACAATGGATGACCTTGTCCGCCGGGAGGCCATCAGCCGGGAAGCGGCCGGTCTGCTTAAGACGCTCGTTGCCGCCAAATACAATATTTTTATCAGCGGTGGAACGGGGTCGGGGAAGACGACCTTTTTGAACGCTTTATCCCAGTTCATTCCACCGCAAGAGAGAGTCATTACGATCGAGGATTCGGCGGAGCTGCAAATCGTAACGGTGCCGAATCTGGTATCGCTGGAGACGAGGAACGCCAACACGGAGGGCAAAGGGGAAATCTCCATCCGCGATCTGATCCGCTCGTCGCTGCGGATGAGGCCGAACCGGATCGTCATCGGCGAGGTGCGCGGCGCTGAAGCTCTTGATATGCTGCAGGCGATGAACACTGGCCATGATGGAAGCTTGTCCACCGGCCATGCGAACAGCGCGCGCGACATGATCAGCCGACTGGAAACGATGGTGCTGGGCGGCGCTGATCTGCCGGTTGCCGTCGTCAGGCAGCAGATTAGCTCGGCCATCGATATTTTTGTCCATCTGGCGCGGATGCGGGATCGTTCACGGCGGGTCACAGAGATCAGCGAGGTAATCGGTCTGGATAACGGAGAAGTGCAGCTGAATCCGCTGTATGAATTCCGCGAAACCGGCGGGAGCGGCGGGCGCCTGAGGGGAGAGCTGGAAGCGTGCGGCAATTCTTTTCGGAATACGGCGAAGCTGGCTATGGCGGGAATAGCATATACTCCGCTGGCGCGCTTTGCCGGTGAAATTGAGAGAGGAGGAGAGGCAGAGTAATGTTCGAAATGACGAAAAAGAGCTGGGCACCGGCCGATCGTGCACCATCCGGTTCCGGACCGGACAGTCGCGAACCGGCGTATGGCGTGGAACCTTATCTTAATTCTGGCAGAAGGTTGGCTAAGCGCGATATCACGCGCATTGGCCGGGATACAACTAATGATGCGCCGCCCAAGAGCCTTCGAAACAACCTTGGACAGGCGGGAAGCGGAAACGTCTCTGCGCCGCTGTTGCCGGATTACACGGTTTACACGCTGAATCCGAGACAGAGAATCGTTTCGGCGGCGGCCGGGGGGCTTATTTTGTTCGGAATCGGCTATTTGTTTTATCATAATCCGCTGATTGCCCTGGTGCTGTCAGCGGGAGGATACTTTGCTCCGCGTATATGGCGGGATTATCTGAAGGCTCGCCGCCGCTCCGCGCTCAACCTCCAATTTAAGCAGATGCTGTTTTCGCTGTCTTCCTCGCTGTCCGCCGGAAGATCGGTAGAGAACGCATTTCGCGAAGCGGTGCAGGATTTGAAGATGCTTGACCCGGAAGGCGGCAGCGATATGATTGCCGAGCTGAACATCATCTGCGCGCGGCTTGAATACGGACAGCCCGTCGAAGAAGCGCTGCATGATTTCAGCAGAAGGGCGGGAATGGAGGATATCCGGCGGTTCGCCGATGTCTTCTCCGTCTGTAAACGGACGGGCGGCGACCTGGTGGAGGTGGTGCGGCGCACCTCAAGCATTATCGGCGAGAAACTGGATGTTCAACAGGAAATCGCCGTCAGCGTTTCCCAGAAACGGTTCGAGTCCAAGGCCTTGCTTGTTTCTCCGCTAGTTATGCTGCTGTTTATGAGCTTTAGCGCCGGGGATTACATGCAGCCCATGTACACCGGATTCGGGATGGCAATCTCGACGTTTGCTCTGGCTTCTCTGATTCTATGTTATTTCTGGATAAGAAAAATAATGGACATTCCGCTGTAAGGAGAGTGGGAAATCTGAGATGGATTTGCGGGCTAGCCGCCATTGCGCTGGTCTTGAGCTGGATCTCGCTCCGTGCTGTGAGCGGGAAGCGGTACGCCGCCCTCAGGAATCTGCCTGTGGACGGCCTGCGCCTGCGGAGTCTTTCGGAGCCGCTGCTTGTGCTGCTGGAGAAGGGCGGTATCGCCCGGAGATTTCCAGTATTCGTATTTCGGATGCAGCGGTCGGTTCAGCGGATATACGGGCAGCGCCACAGCGCGGAAATAACACTGCTCTTCATGGGCGAAATGCTGGCCTACGCCTGGCTGCTCGCCTTGGGGGGATGTGTTCTGGCGACGCTCAGCGGAGAGCGGGCCGCGCTCGTTCTTGGAGTTCTGCTGGCCGTCCTGCTTCCCGCCGCGCTTGCAGCCGATCTGCACAAAAAGGTTAAGGTACGCGAACAGCTCATCATGATGGAGCTTCCGGATCTGCTGAGCGGGATTGTGCTGCTGGTTAGCGCAGGTGAAACGGTGCAGCGGGCAATTATACGCTGTTTGGAAAGCCGGAAGAATGACAATCATCCACTGTACCGTGAACTGCTTGTCATGACCGGCGAGTGGGAGAAGGGCTACTCGTTCCAGCAGGCTTTCGAGAATTTCAGCAAGCGCTGCGCCGTGCAGGAAGTCTCGCTTTTTACGACGACGGTCCTGCTGAACGTCCGAAGAGGGGGGAGCGATTTCGCGCTTGCGCTTCGCGATTTATCGCGGCTGCTGTGGGAGAAGCGCAAGGCGGTCAGCCGGACGAGAGGGGAGCAGGCTTCCTCAAAGCTGGTGTTTCCGATGGTTGTCATTTTTGTAGTCGTGATTGTATTGGTGGGCACTCCGGCTTTTATGATGATGAATATGTAGGAGGTTGAGAGCATGTTAACGATTGTGGAGAAAAGTAAGAATTTTTGGCGGGATGAGGAAGGTCTGGGCACACTCGAAATGATTCTGATTATTGCCGTTCTGGTCGCTGTGGTTGTATTGTTCCGCCAAAAGATCAAAGAGGTGATTTCGGGTCTGATTGATACCGCCGGCGAAAAGAGCCAGGAAGTATTTGAAGAGTAGTCATTTATACGATGCTGAACAAAATCCGTAACGACGAAGGAAGCTTCACCGTCGAGGCGGCTATGGTGCTGCCGATCATCATGTGCGTGACCATGCTGCTGCTGTTCTTCTGCTTGTACAGCTACCAGAAATCGATGCTGCTTCAAATCGCGTCTTCCGCATCTGAACGTGCGGCCTATAACTGGGACAACAGCCACAAGGCCAGTGATGGGTCGTTTCCGCAGGGACAATACGATTCCCTTTACTGGCGAATTGGAGACGATCGTCTGCTGGGAAGCCTGTTCGGGACCGGAGAGAACGGCGAAGCCGCAGCAATACAGCTGCCGGACGGCAGGGCGGAAGAAAGCAATCTCCCGGCCGTCAAGCTGGGTAAGTCCGCTATGAGAATTCCCGACAACTTACAGGGAGAAATGAGCTACAGTTACACCCTCACGGGGAGAAAAGTAAAGGCCAAGCTTCGGCGAATGCTGAACCTGCCGGTTCTGGACGAAATTCTTTCGGATAGAGCGCAGCCCGAGGTTACCGCGCGGTCCCTTGTCGCCGAGCCGGTTGAATTTATTCGCACCGTGGAATTGATGCGCTACTATGGAGCTAAATTTAGAGGGAACTCGGCGAATGCTGAACCGGAGCAGGCCATGAAGCGGCAGGATGCTTCCACCATGATGTCCAAACTGGGTAAACGGTAAAGATTCATAACCATAGTCCGCAGGCTTGCCTGCACTTCCGCTATATGCTGCGCTTATATTTAACGAGAGGAAATAAGGATGAAAAGACGAATTGGGGCCGGAATCCGCCGCGCCGAACGGTTAAGAAGCGGGTGGAGACAGACGGAAGGTTCGGTATCGGTTTTCTTGATTATGGTGTTGGCCTTTGTATTCCTGTTCTCTGCGGTGCTCATCGATTACGCTCGGATGGCCGCCGCCAGTGTGCAGGGCGAACGCCTGGCCCGAGCGGGCGTACGGTCGGCGATGTCGGCGTACGATGCGGGACTGAGGGAACAGTACGGGCTGTTCGCCTTCGGCGGAAGCGACGGAGACGAAATAATGGCCCGCACGCTTGCCGATTCCTTTCATAAAAGCGGACGAGGCGACGGTTTTAATCTGATCGCCTTGGGCCTTGATTCCTCCACGCTAGAGTGGAGCCGCCCGATGGGCAGCTATGACGTGTTCCGCCGCCAAATGGGCGAGGAAATGAAATACAAGGCTCCGGTCGATTTCGCGCTGGAGCTTGCGGGAAAGTTCAAGCCGCTGTCCGGAGCGATGGAAGAAGCCTCCCGCACGACGGAATTATTCGCTAAGCTGCAGCCGCTGTACGACAAGCGGGAGGCGGAGCTCGACCGAATGCTGGAACGCAGGCGGCAGGCTGCCGAATGCGCGCGGACGCCGCTCACGCTCATTAAGAATCCGGCTGCCGGCGGCATTGCCGATTCTTCCATCGGCGCTGTCTCAAGCACTGCGGATATCGCTGCCCAGTATGACGATTATGTGTGGAAATCTAATATCGACATGTATAGAGGGCCAAAGAAACCGGCGATGTATACCCATGCTATCACTTCTTATCGTGAGCAATCCGCAGCGGTTCTCTCCGGACTGGGCAGCCGGCTTGCCGTTTGGCAGAATGATCACGCCCTGCTAATAAAGCAGGCAAGCGACGCGCTTAATGAGGCGAAGATAATCAACGAGGAAATGAGCGAAGCCATTAAGTTGGCAGAAAGCCGAAGCGCCGGACGCGGATATGACACGGCTGATTCCTGGGATATTCCTAATTCACAGGCAAGTGCCGCAGCCAGGCCTAACTTGCGTGAGCAAGCGAAGCAGTTGGTGCTTGACTCCGCGGACTTGCTCGGTATGGAGAATAGTCTGGCGGCGCAGGAAGCGGCTTTTCGGGATTCCTTCTTCCGGGCTTCATCCCTGCCGGGGGCGATGAGCCCAGCTTTGGGGCTAAACGGCGACGCCGGCGCGATGAAAGCCGCGGTAACCGGCGCGGCGGGCACCGTAGACGCATATTTGAGCGATTATGGAAACGGAGGGGGCGTTATCGGCCGGGATGCGGCCGAAATCGAGAAGCACCGCGGCTCGGACAATCAGCGAAAAGAACTGGAAAAAGAGGCGAAGACCAAGCTTGGGGAGGCGCTAAAAGTTGCCGACGCTCTTCGCAATCTGAATAGCGGTGCCAAAGAAGTGCTGGAGCGTTACGAATTATTGAATCAATACTATGAAGAAAGTAACGATTATAACAAGGGCCTGGCTGAAGATTCGGCGGATGAGCCAGCTAAGAGCGATCCGTATGCCGCCGAAAGCGAGGCTATGGACCAAATGGACAATCTTTACGAAGCGTTGAGCAGCGTTCTGCTTGCTTCAAGGGAAAGGCTGTTTCAAACCGAGTACGCGGCGCAGTATTTTCCCCATTTTGATCTTTCGCAGCTTAAGGAAATAGCCGAAGGCTCCGCTGAAGAAGTCGGGGATAAGCTGAAGGAGCAGCTCGATCCGCACAGCCAGGAGCTGGAATATATCTTGTATGGTTTTGACAAGCCTGGACTGAATGTGGCGGCGGCTTACAGTGAAATATTCGCAGCCCGGCTGGCTATCCGTACGATGGAAGGATTTGTGAAAAAAGCAGGAATGGGCAATCCGCTGCTAGTAGCGGCGGCGGCACTAGTGTACGGGCTGACGGAAGCGGTCAAGGATATGATTACGCTCTACCGCGAGGGAGCCGTCCCTTTATCCGAATATGTGCCTGCCAAACTGACCTACCGTGATTATTTGCGCCTGTTTTTGGCGCTACATGGCTCCGGAGAAGCCGAGCTGTCGCGGATGCTGGCCCTAATCCGGCTGAATACGGGGATCAATCCGGCAGAGAGAAGCACATATGCTTCCGCTGAGGTGCGTTTAGGGATGCGGCTTTGGTTCTTGCCCGGCATCATGAAGCTGCTTCAACATTCCGGCGCGGTTCCGGGGGAAATCGACGGCCATACTTTTTTTAAGTCGGTGAAGGCTGACTTTGCGTATTGACGGGAGGAACAGAGAAACAATGAAGAACCGGCTCAAAGAGGAAGGGAGGTTTAATAACGAAGGCAGCATGGTCGTGGAGGCGGCTATGGTGCTGCCCCTATTTTTGCTGTTCGTGCTGTTCCTGATCTTTATCGTGCAAATGACCCTATATTCAACCGCTTTGCAGAGCACCGTATCCGATACCGTAAAAGAAGTGGCCACGCATATGTACCCTGCCGCCTTGGCGGTGCAGAAGGGAGAACAGTCCGCGAACGCTTCAGATGAAGCCGGGAGCGGAATGAACGGCCAAGCAACTGCGGACAAGCCGTCCATTTGGACTATTCCGAGACTATCGGTTACGGATTGGGCTGAGCAATACGCCTCCAAGCTGCCTCCGCCGCTGGGTGATTGGGTCAGAAGCGCGGCTGAGAAGGGAGAAGCTCCTCTTCAGGAGCTCCAGGCCAAAGGCTCGGAGGCCGTTTTGGACGTTGCCGTCAAGCCGCTACTAAAGCCTTACATCGCTTCGGATATGCTGGACTACAGGCGACTCCACGTTTCTAATGTGACGGTTCCGAAGCTGAAAGACGGCTCCCAGCCCTATTTTGGTCTTCAGGTCAGCTATGAGCTCCCAATGAAGGTGCCGTTCCTGAATCGCAGCATTGTGCTGGAGGCCTCTGCCGTGGAGCGGCTATGGATAGGGGATACAGGCGAAGGTGGAAGCGGCGGTGAGGAGGGTGGAGCCAATGACAACAGCTTCATTTCTATTCTGGAGAAGCCGAATCCAGCAAGGCCTAACAAACAGGGAGTCATCCGGATTAAAACAGCGCCAAATGCTTCGGCGAATCTCACGGTCTTCTACAAAAGCGGTAAAAGCACCGCCAAGTATTTGGGCTGGAAGAAAGCGGACGAGAACGGCTATATCGAGTGGGAATGGAGGATCGGCGGCAAAACGACGCCGGGTTCATGGCCGACATTCGTCATAGAGACAGAAGGCGGTCAATCGGCGGAGGGCCAATTTTACGTGGCGGATAAGCCGAATTGATTCACAGAAAAAGGAGCCAAGGCAATGAATGAATGGGCGTTTTGGGGCTGTCTGCCCTTTTTGGCGGGGGCGTTCCTTACGGATACGCTGACGATGAAAATACCGAACTGGATTACGGCGCCGGCTGTGCTTATGGGCTTTATGGCACAGGGACTTTCCGGCGGCTGGAAAGGGGTGGTGTTTGCGGGAGCCGGCGCTGCCGCAGGATTTTTACCGCTTCTTCTCATGCACTTCATAGGGGCTGTTGGAGCGGGTGATGTCAAGCTTTTTGCCGGAATCGGCGCCTGGACGGGATCTTTGTTCACTGCTCAGGTCATCGTATACTCGCTGCTGTTTGCGGCGGTGATCGGCTGGGTGATTGTGCTCAAGAGACGGGAAGCCTTTCGCCGGCTGCGGAGTGTCGCAATATTGCTGGCTGGAATCTTTTATATACCGAAATGGACATTGTTCAAAAGCCGCGACGGCGATATGCTGCGATTTCCTTTTATGCTTGCCGTGATTCCCGGGGCGGCGGCCGCTTTTTTGGGGGGCTGGATTTAAGGGCCGTCCGTTCAATTGTAAGAGGGAGGTGATCGTCATTGTTTGGGTTAACCAGGGATTTTGTGCAGCAGGACGGCATCCGGATGGTGCTTGGAGGACGAGAGGGAATGCCGGCGTCCAGGCTCAATTCGGTTCAGAGCCGCATGCTGTCCTCCTTAACCATTCCGCATCATCTTAGGCTGTTTCTCAAAGAGGTGGATCTGAGCGTAACGCTGGAATACCCGGTATCCGGGAAAAAATTGCTCTCGCATCTTCTCAAGGGAGTCAAGCTGACCCTGGCCGAATTTTACGGGCTGCTGCTTCAGATCGCTCAAGGTATGGAGGACGGCCGGCTGCATATGCTTCATCCCGGGCAGTACGCTCTGCATGAGGATTATATTTTTATTGAAGGTCCCCTGCAAAGGGGGAAAGTCTACTTGACGTACGTTCCTCTTCAGATCATCGAACCGGCGCAGTCATTGGGAGAGAGCCTCAAGGGGCTGATTATGGCGCTGATGCCAAGCGTGGGGGAGTTGAAAGGAGACGGCGTCCAGCGGCTGCTGCACTACTGCGGCGAAGAGGAATTTACCGTTGGAGGGTGGAAGAAGCTTCTCTCAGCGCTGCTGACAGATGACGGGGAACGGAATCCGATGGTGCATGCGGAGACGGCCGCGGCCAAACCATCGACGGAAACCGGGCATTACACGGTGGATCGTTACTTTCAAGAAAAGGTTTTGGATAGGGCGGTTCAATCATTCGCTGACAACGGTAAAAGATCCACCGCGAAGCGTGACGGCCCGGATGCGAATCAACGTATTTTCAGCAGATCCGGTTCTTCGGTGGACTCCGCGGAAACAGATGCTTCACGGGAGAAGTTCAATTCGCCGATTGCCGAATGGATGAGCGGGAGTGCTTTTTTTAAAGGCAGGCAGCAGGAAGATAACAAGCAGGAAGGAGGAAGGGAGAGAAGCTGGAAGGAAGAGGAAAGTATGAACCCCGGTTTGGCTTCCGGCGAATTCCTCGAGGCCAACGATGGACGTTCCTCAAAAAAGACATATATTTTGCTGGGCTGCGTTCTGCTGGACGCCTTGCTGTGGAAATACCTGTACCTGGATCATCCGGGAAGGTTAATGCTGATTCTTTGCGGAATCGCTACGGTTCTGCTGATTGCAATAAACGGGTTAATCTGGGCGGGGAAAATAGGCGCAGGCCAAATGGAACAGGAAGAGACAGAAGAAGAGGGGGCCGAAGGTCCGGAATTTGGAATACCTGGGGGGTTCAGAATGATGCCGCCGTTTGGCGGGCGGAACAGGGACAAGCTTGAGGAATTCCGGCGGCTCAATCCTGAGCCAGTTGACCGGAATAAACGGGTCGTCGCCGAAATGCATGAATTCGGATCTGGCGGTATAGGGATTGAGGCAATGGAGGAATATCCAAAACCAACGGAGCCCGAACCGGCTACTGTGCTGCTTTCGAGAGAGAAAGCACCGGCTCCGGAAGAAACGAAGCTGCGCGAGGGAGCGGTGCCATATCTAGAAAGAACGGAGGAAGGAAGCGACCGCCGGGAGAAAATCGAACTGAACCGGACAAGCTTTATTATCGGCCGTTCACCTGAGGTGGCTCAGTATATGGAATCATCGGAGGGCGCATCCAGAGTGCATGCCGAGATATTCCGTAGCGGCGGAGGCTATGTCCTGAAAGATTTGGATTCGCGCAACGGCACCCGGTTTCGGGGAGAGGTAATGGTTCCCTACAAGGAGTATCCACTGACTGACGGGGACGCCTTCACAATTATAAAAGGGAATTATACCTTTCATCAGCGTTAACGCTTTTTGATCGCTATGTACCAGGCTCATGTTCTCAGCTGCCGCAGCGCTTTTGGAAGATCGGGATAAGCGAATACAAAGCCATGCTGCAGCAGCTTGGCGGGAAGAACGCGCTGGCCCTTAAGCAAAATCTCCGACAGCTCGCCGAGGACGGCTTTCAGCAGAAAGGCAGGCAGCGGGAACCAATGGGGACGACGGTACACTTGTCCGACAGCCGTGCCGAACCGGTCGTTGGTCACCGGGTCAGGGGCGGTCGCGTTAACGGGGCCTGAAATATCGGAACAAGCGGCGCAGTAATCAATCAAAGCGACCATGTCTGCTAGATGAATCCAGGACAACCACTGCCGGCCGCTGCCGATTTTGCCGCCGAAGCCGAGCATATAGGGCAGCTTCATCTTCGGGAAGGCGCCGCCTTCATTGCCGAGCACAACGCCGGTCCGCAGTTTGACCAGCCTGATGCCTTGGTAGGCCTGATCAGCGGCATCTTCCCAGGTCTTCACGACCTCGGAAGGGAAATCCATCACCCGCGGGGCAGAGGATTCATCGAAGGTCTCGCTGAACGATGTGCCGTAAATCGCAACAGCGGATGCCTGAATGATGACCTGCGGTTTGGACTTCAGGAGACTTAGCAGCTTGCCGGCTGCAGCAACGGTTCCAATCCGGGATTGCCGGATGAGCGATTTGCCGTGTTCGTTCCAGCGCTGGCTAAGGCTGGCGCCGGCGAGATTAACGAGGACATGGGTGTCTTCCGCCGGTTCGGGATAATCGGCCAATCCTTCCCAGGTTCGGTACAGCAGTTTGGGGTGAGTTATCGCTTCCTTCGGCGCTTCGCGGCCCACAATAATAATTTCATGTCCAGCCTGCAGCCAGTAATGGGTCAGCGCAGTACCGATAAAGCCGGTGCCGCCGCAAATAATCGCTTTCATTTTATGGCCTCCTTGCTATCGCGCAACGGCTGCGCCGGGGTGTGCCAAATTTTTTAAAAGTTTACTTCATCAGATGACGGTATGGGGAGTAGTCGATGTGGTTCTTTTCCAGAAATTGAACCAGAAAGCGGCTGTCCCGCCTTGGGGTGGCTGCAATGTAGCCCTTGATGCAGTGATCGCGTGTAACCTCGCTTGCGTGGCTTTCGATGGCGATCCTGCCGATTTCGGCGGCGATGGAATGCTTGGCGATATCGCGGAATGGCCCGGGTACGGGCTGCACCAACTGGTCGAGGAAGGCTTTGGATTCATCGCTCCACAGCGGACGGCTGCGTTCCACCCAGTAGTTTTGCCAGTCCAGCTTGGATTTTCCATCCGCCTTGGGCAGGACCTTGAGAAATTTGCGGAACATAAAATAGCCGCCAATGCACATGCAGCCCAGCAGCAGAAATGTCCAAAAAGCGATCGTGTTCATAAACCAACTGTTCGGTGACATGGACAACCAGCCAAGCCCTGATTTAATAAACATAATACTATCACCTCATCAATGATGATGATCACAGACTTCTTCCCAACTTAAATTATAGCGTATAACCGGCGTTTTGCGAAGGTGGAAGCCAGATATCGGCAATGCCTAGATTTATTGTCCCAATCACGATAAAATAAGTTTTAATTCGTGAAAGAAAGAGGGAAAAACGGCATGCTAAAAATTGGTTCCCATGTTTCGTGCGCGGCTAAGGGACTGCTCAGCGCGGCAAATGAAGCGAATGAATACGGTTCAAGCTCTTTTATGATATATACTGGCGCACCGCAAAATACCCGCCGGAAACCGATCGAAGACATGTATCCCGAAGAAGGCAAAGCGGCGATGCGGGACAACGGCGTAGAAGAGATTGTCGTTCACGCTCCTTACATCATTAATCTGGGTTCATACAAAAATCACACCTACCAGCTAGCCGTCGATTTTCTCCAGCAGGAGATCCACCGCACCCATGCGCTGGGCGTCAAGCATATCGTGCTCCATCCGGGCGCTTATACGGACAAGGACCCGGAATATGGCATCCAGCGGATTGCCGACGGTCTGAACGAGGTGCTCGGCGGCACGCATGAGACGGAGGTTCATATTGCGCTTGAAACCATGGCCGGCAAAGGAACGGAAATGGGCCGGAGCTTTGAGGAAATCGCGTCCATAATCGATAAGGTCGTACACAACGAGCGGCTGTCGATCTGCCTGGATACCTGCCATATCCACGATGCCGGTTACGATATTGTAGGCGACCTGGACGGCGTGCTCGAACAGTTCGACAAGACAATCGGCTTGGACCGGATCGGCGTAGTGCATATCAACGACAGCAAAAATCCGATCGGTTCGCGTAAAGACCGCCATACGCCGATCGGTTCGGGCTGGATCGGTTTTGATACGATTAACCGGGTGGTTCATCATGAACTCCTTGCCGGGCGCCCGTTCATTCTTGAAACGCCGTGGATCGGCAAAGACGCCAAGACCCAGCGGCCGATGTATGAAGCGGAAATCGCGCTGCTTCGCGG